>NZ_JAWKMW010000007.1:0-299132 GCF_041392085.1 Flavobacterium sp.
GCCTAACGAAGGAACGCGATTGGAATTTGAACGAACAAAAAATGAATTATTAGGGTATTTACGTGGTATGCTTCATAACCACGATATTGAAATTGAGTTGGTTGTAAATGAGAAAATGGAGAACAAACGGGCTTTTACACCGCAGGATAAATTTAATCGGTTGAATGAAATTAATCCGAATTTAGAGTTGTTGCGAAAAACGTTTGATTTGGATGTTTAGATCCTCCCGTAATACATCGCCTTCACAATTCCATCCGAAAGTCCAATTTTAGGAACGTATAAATGGCGAGCACCACTCCACTTCATGGCATTTAGGTAGATTTTTGTAGCTGGAATGATTACGTCGGCACGATCGGGATTCAAACCTAACTCGGATATTCTTTCGTCATAAGTCATTTTATTGAGCATAGCAAATTGAGCATTTAAACCCAAATAAGTAAGCGGTTTATCTTGCTGTTTTCCGGTCATTTTGAAAAGTTTGTTGATGTTTCCCCCAGAACCAATCATCGTGACATCTTCAAAAGGTTCTGTATTTAATTTTATCCATTTTTCGATTTCCACCCAAACCACTTCGTTGACCATGTTATTCAACATACGCACCGTTCCGTTTTTGAAAGATTTAGAAGCGATGATTTTTCCATTAGAGAACAAGGAGAATTCGGTGCTTCCACCGCCTACATCTACATACAAATAGGTTTTATCGGTAGCGATGTATTCTTTTAAATCGGAAGATGCGATAATGGCGGCTTCTTTTTTGCCATCAATAATATCAATTTTTATATCTGCTTCACGAAGAATTAATTCTACAATATCGCTGTTATTATCAGCTTCTCGCATGGCCGAAGTTGCACAAGCTTTGTATTGTTCTACTTTGTGTACTTTCATTAACAATTTATAGGCTTTCATGGCATCAATCATTCGCTCGATGTTTTCATCGGATATTTCACCAACTGTAAATACATCTTGACCTAAACGGATTGGTACTCGTACTAAAGAACTTTTGTTGAACTGTGCATCTTTTCCTTCTTGTTCCACGATATTAGACACCAACAATCGCATGGCATTGGAACCAATATCGATGGCAGCGTATCTTTTTATTGTAATCATTTATGCTTTTTTAATTTGGGGTTTATATTTTTTCTGTAATTACTTCCAATTGGTTTCGGTAATAATTATAGGTTTCAATCTGAGCTCTGAAAACGCGGTGATTTTCATCTCGCACACGGTATTTATTATCTAGTCTTTCTGAGTGAAAACGAGCTTTTACATTTCCTTTCCAACCCACATCAAAACTTTCGATGAGCTCTAATTTAATGTTATCGTCATAAATCGGACAAGTCACTTCTACGCGAGCGTCGATGTTTCTAGTCATAAAATCGGCTGAAGAAATGAATACTTCGGGTTTACCGTGGTTTCCAAAAATAAAAATTCGGGAATGTTCCAAATAATTATCCACAATACTAATTGCTTCGATATTTTCGCTCATGCCTTTCACGCCCGGAATCAAACAACAAATACCACGAACAATCAATTGAATTTTAACCCCTGCTCTACTCGCGTCATATAACTTATCAATCATTCGGGTATCTGACAAACTATTCATTTTTAATTTAATGTAAGTTTCTTTACCTGAAAGAGCATGCATAATTTCTCTATCAATGAGTTTATACATTTTATTTCGGGTATAATGTGGGGAAACAACTAAATGTTTGTAACGATGCACACGGTAATTGACTTCAAAGAAATCGAATACTTTATCTGCATCTTTTAAAATTTGCTGATGACTTGTAAGCAACGTTACATCTGTGTAAACTTTGGCAGTAGATTCATTGAAATTACCGGTAGAAATAAATCCGTACCGTTTTATTTTCTTATCTTCCAAGCGGTCAATAACACAAATTTTACTATGTACTTTTAACCCTTTCACTCCAAAAATTAAGTTGATTCCTTCGGTTTGCATTTGTTCGGCATAGGAAATATTACTGGCTTCGTCAAAACGAGCTTGTAGTTCGATTTGAACCGTTACTTTTTTTCCGTTCTTGGCAGCATTGATGAGCGAACTGATAATTTGAGAATTTTTGGCAAGACGGTATAAAGTAATCTTGATGCTGACAACTTTTGGATCGAGAGCTGCTTCACGCAAGAATTTTATTAAATAGGCGAATGATTGGTATGGAGCGTTGACCAAAAAATCTTTTTCACTGATTTTTTTGATGATACTACCATCAAGACCTAAGCCTTCTACCGGTAAAGGAGTTTTGGGTTGATACAATAAATCATATCTCCCTAAATTTGGAAAATCCATGTAATCGCGACGATTGTGGTATCTTCCGCCTGGAATAATACTATCCGTTGAATCAATATTCATTTTTTCCAAGAAAAACTTTAATGTATCTTTATCAATTGATTGATCGTAAACAAACCGAACAGGTTCACCAATACGTCTATCTCTTACACTTTCAGAAATTTTTTCTGCAAAACTTTTACTAATGTCACTATCTATTTCCAATTGAGCATCACGTGTAATCTTAATCATGTGAGCTGTAATACTTTCGTATTCAAAAATATTAAAGATACTCTGTAAATTATAGCGTATAACATCATCCAATAAAATGATAAACTGTTTATCGCCACTGGAAGGCAACACGACAAAACGGTTAATTGTTTTAGGAATTTCAATCACAGCATATCGAATATCTTTTTTCGCTTTTTTAAATCCCAAAAAAGATGCTTTTTCAACCGATTCATTTTTCATTACAAGTTTAATGGCTAAATAGCCAGACGTATCTCTTAGCAAAGGAAATTCTGATAAATCATTTAAAATGATTGTTACTAAAGCAGGACTGACTTTCTGAATAAAAAAATCACGAATGTAATTTTCCTGTTCTTTTGAAATTTCTTTTTCATTGATAATAAAAACACCTTCTTTTTCTAATTCTTTCTCAATTACATTAAGAATACGCAAACTTTCCGATTGTTGTTTAATAACAATATCGGTTATATCTTTCAGTAACTGTTGAGCAGAAATGCCCCCTAAAAGCTTTTCGCCGGTTTGACCGGCTAGTGATAACCTTCGAATTGCAGCAAATCGAACGCGAAAAAATTCATCTAAGTTATTGGAAAAAATACCTAAAAATCGTAGCCTGTCTAATAATGGAACAGTTGGGTCAGCCGCTTCTTGAAGCACTCTGGCATTAAAACACAACCAACTTTTCTCTCTGTCAACATATCGGTATTCTATAGCTTTAATCATTTTTTATATCTCTTGGAAAAAGTATTTTATTGATTTTGCCTTTACGGATGAAAGACCAACTATCAGTATCAAATGAAAGTGAAACAAATCCTGCAGTGGGTACGTTGTCTATAAAAACGTCTCCAAATTTATTAACAAATTCTGTTATTGCCTCATTATGTCCGAAAAGAATAACATTTTCATAACTATCATCACACAATTTTATTGTTTTTTCAAGTTTAGAGCAATCAAAAGTATATAACTCATCTTTGAAAACAATACTTTCTAATGGCCACATTTGAATTTGAGCAAATATTACAGCTGTTTCTGAAGCTCTTTTTGCAGTACTACTCCAAATTAAGTTTGTTTTCGGTATAAAATTAGAAATGTTATTGGCAACCAAATGAGCATCGCGTACACCTCGTTGAGCGAGAACTCTTTCTTTATCATGTACAGGAGCATCCCAACTGGATTTTGCATGTCTGATTAAAATTAAGTTTTTCATAATTAAAAGGATTAGTACATCTAAAGTTAATCCAATTTAATACAAATTATTTAAAAAACATAATAGAAATATTTTTTTTGATATATCGGTATTCATTGAAGTGAAATAAATAACTAATAATTAGAAATATGTTATTAAATTTTCAGTTGGTTTTTAATTTGAATAAGACTACATCAACTTATTAACACGACCTGTTAATAAATATTTTTTAACGTATTATCCTACAGTTATTTCATTTTAACTCCTTTTATCGGTATTTTTATGCATTTTATCGATAAAAAATTTTTTTTTATGGAAACAACTTTATACATTCGACAAGAATTTAAGAATAAATTAACGTAAAAAAGGGATTAAATAAAAGAAAAATGAGAGGTTATTCACCGATAAAAAACTCCACAAACAGCATTTTAAGTGCTACTTATCGAGTTTTTTGGTTAGTTACAGAAGAAATGAATAAAAAAATCATATTGTATATAGTTTAGCCTTCGATAAAATGGGTAAATTGTAAAAGTCTATCAAAATTCATCAGCCCAAATCAACTAATTAATTATTATGAGAAAAAAACTTAACTCAAAATGTCAAAAATCATGAATTCGAAATTTAAATTTAAAATTATGGAAAATCAAGCTACGACAAAGCAAACAAAAACTTCTTTTGGATTTTTTTTAATGCTGTTATTGGTTCTTCCTTTCTTAGGTTTTTCACAGGATTTCAAACTGATTGAAGTAAATGAATTCTTAAAAAAAGAACCAAAAAAAGAATCAACAAGCCTTAGCAGAACTATTTCTGTAAAATCATTGATTAAAGATTTGCACCCTGCAATCTACGTAAACAATGGTACTGCAAATGCTTACGGAAAACCTGCAAAAGTATTGTTTGTTGACACACAATCTATTTCAAAACTTAGAGATTTGAATGTAGATATGAGTCAAGTAGAACTTATAACTGTTAAAATCAACAAAAAAGAAGAACTTTCTGTACCCGTTGATTTATCTCAGTTTTCAAATTACCCGTCAGTTAGAACGATCCTTATCAAAGTTAGTTTTGATTGTTCTATTGACATGCTAAATAATTTGATTAAAAATAACAAGGCTGATTATACACTTTTATATTCCGTTGAAAAGCCATCCTAACAGTCTTACTGTTAAGAAAATAATTTGTTAAAGAAATAACATGAATAATATGTACTCAAATTTCAAACTAAACCTAAAATCAAATTATCTGACACTATTATTATTGGTATTGTTAGGTAATTCGTTTTATGTGAATGCTCAGGTGAGAGTTCCTTTTACACAAAGGACATCTGTTTACACACCTCAAAAGACCATTTACAATGTAAAAGGTGATTTTACCATGATTGGTAATTCAAACTTGACACTTGTAGATTACGCAGATGATGGTTCAAATGCCAATAACATGCGTTATATTGATATTGATAATGATCCTGCAACTTGGAATTCATCGTCAGCTACATTAAATCTTTCGACAGAGAATGGTGCAAACCCAGCGTGTTCAAACATTGTTTACGCAGGATTATACTGGACAGGTAGAGCTTCCGACGCTGCTACAAGTCCAACTGTTTTTACTGTAACTAGAAATGTTCCTGGTGGAACTCAAATAATTAATCAAAATGCTACCATTGGTCACAACCAAGCAATTGAAAATACAAGCTACACATTAAGCATTAGTAGAGATAACCCTTCCAATACAAACAGAAGTCCAATCTATACTTTTACAAGTGGAGGGAATACTTATGTCTTTAGATTTTCTAATAATACAGGGGCAAATAGAGTTACTGTATCTGTTAATGGAGGTGGAGCAACAAACGTTCCTGTTAGTTACACAACTTCAGGTTCAACTGGTACAGCTACTTTTAACACACCCTATGTAATTGTTGATGGTACTGTAAATCTCACTATAAATAGTTTAGTGAGAGATACTGCTACTAATTTAAGTACTACAAACACTCAAAATTCTTCATTTGCTAATGTCAATGTTGCCGGCACAATCATAGGTACTGTAGTAGAATCTAAAACCTTTGACAAAAGAAAAGTTTCCATAAAAGGGCCTAATTCTGCATCGTACACTACGCTAACTGCTCAAGCTGATGATATTTATTATCCGGACAGCAGTGATGGTTTTATGTATTCGGCATATATTGAAGTTACAGATTATGTGAGAACAAATGGCTTAGGTGCTTATCACGTAGCCGATATTGCCTTGGTTGAAGGAAATGGCGGCGGTACAGGTTATTATGGCGGTTGGGGTATGGTTGTTGTTTATGAAAATGATAAAATGAAATGGAGAGATGTGACTGTGTTTGATGGTCATTCCTATGTTGCCGGTAGTATCACTGCTGATTTTGAAATTCCTGTTTCAGGATTTAATACTGTTCAGGCAGGCCCGGTAAATATGAAACTAGGTATGATGGCTGGTGAAGGAGACAGAGCTATTAGTGGTGATTATTTTCAAATTCGAAATCATCCAAATACAAACTGGGTTACTTTAAATCATGGTGGAAATGGAACGAATAACTTTTTTAATTCTTCAATTTTTACCGGAGGGAATACACGAAATCCTAACCTATTAAATAATACCGGTTTGGATATCAGTATGTTTGACATTCCTAATGCAAACAATAGTGTCATTACAAATAACCAAACATCTACACGTTTCAGATATGGAACAACTCAAGATACTTTTGTAATTTTTAATATTACAATGTCTGTTGACGCCTACATTCCTGAAATTGAAGGTCTATTAACTGTACAAAATATTGGTGGTGTTCCTGTAACAACAGGTGGTCCATACAATGCACAACCCGGACAAGAAGTAGAATTTGGTGTTGATGTTAAAAACCTTGGAACTGAAGCTGTTAATAATTACAGATTGGTAATTCCTATTCCATTCACTTCTACGTTTGTTCCGGGAAGTTTGAATAGTTCAATATTTTTTACTCCTAATCCAACTCCTAACAACCTTTATTTCGATCCTAATCTAGGAGCTACAGGTTCAATAGTTTGGGATTTTGGAACATTACCTCTGCCAGCAGATCCGCAAACTTTGTTGGCCTCTCTCAGATTCAAGTTGAGAGCAACTGACAATTGTGCTATTCTTTCTAATCCAAATTGTTCTAACAATATACTGGTGAATGGTTTAACCAACGGAACCGGTGCTGTGACTGGAATCCCATTTAAAGACAGACCCCTAATTTTAGGATATAATAACTCCGGAAGTTGTCAGGGTGAACCTATTTATCAACCTATTACTGTCAATATTATTGCTGGTAACTTTGTTGCTCAAAATTGTTCAAATGTTCCTTTGGTTCAAAACTTTTACTATTGTAACGGTGAAACAAATGTTACTGCAACCGAATTAGCTTCGGCATTCCCACCGGGATCATTATTTTACTCTGCTTATCCAGTTCAACCAGGTGCAAATCCAATTACAAATTTCCCTGTTACTGCCGGAAACACTGCTACCTATTTTGCAGTTCCATTTAATGCAGATGGATGTTATTTTGAATTTACAATTTCTGCTTGTCAACCTATCAATGCTGTGGATGACAATGCAGGACCTGTTAATGGTGCTTCAGGTCAAAACGGTGTGGTAAATGTTTTTGATAACGATACACTTAACGGTAATCCGGTAAACCCTGCTGATGTAACTTTAACTTTAGTTACGCCTGATCCAACAGGTGCTCTTACACTTAACCCTGATGGTTCTGTGGATGTAGCCGCTGGTACTCCTGCAGGCACTTACACCTTAACGTACCAAATCTGTGAAAACTTAAATCCGGGTAACTGTGATACGGCTGTTGTTACTATCACGGTGAGTCAAGCTTCCATAATTGCCCAAAATGACAATTACAATTTTATTGAGTGTTTAACAAATGGCATTATAGGCAATGTTCTTCAAAATGATTCTTTGAATAACGATCAAGCAAACATCAGTAATGTCAATTTTACAATTAATTCAGGAAATTATCCAAACATCTCTATCGATGGTGAAGGTAATATTAGTATCTCTTCAGGAATTCAAGCGGGCCAATATACTTATGAATATACTATTTGTGAAATCATAAACCCGAGCAATTGTAGTTCAGCTGTGGTAACTGTAAATGTAGTTGATAATACTGTACCAGAAATTAGTTTACTGCCTGGAGAATCTACAATAAATTGTCCAAATACTCCAGAGTTTACACAACCTATTGCCACAGATGCATGTGGTGATGTCACCCTAACTTTTAATGATGTTATAACAAATGGTAATTGTGATGGAAACTATTCAATCACTAGAACTTGGACAGCCACTGATTTATCTGGTAATATATCAACAGCTAGTCAAACAATTAACGTAATTGATACAACAGCCCCTACTTTTGTAGAAGAACTTCCTAATGATTTTGATGTTACAATTGATTGTAGTCAAATACCTGTTGCTGTTACTCTTACGGCTACGGATAACTGTAGTGAAGCTACTGTTAGCTTCGCTGAATCTATTCAAGAGGGACAATGTGTAAATGCATATATCATAACAAGAACTTGGACAGCTACTGACCTTTGTGGCAATGAAACTACGCATACACAAATTCTTAATGTAAACGATACTATTGCTCCTACTTTTGTTGAAGAACTTCCTGCTGATGTAACAGTAGAATGTGACGCTGTACCAACAGCTGCTACACTTACGGCTACCGATAACTGTGGTGAGGCTACTGTTAGCTTTACTGAAGCTACTCAAGAAGGACAATGTGCTAATACATACGTAGTAACCAGAACTTGGACGGCGACTGACCTTTGTGGTAATGAAACTGCTCATACACAAACAATCACTGTTCAAGATACTACTGCTCCAACTTGTAATGTAGAAGAACTTCGTTGATGTAACAGTAGAGTGTGACGCTGTACCAACAGTGCCTTACACTTACTGCTACCGATGTGGTGAGGCTACTGTTAGCTTTACTGAAGCACACAAGAAGGACAATGTGCTATAATTATGTAGTAACCAGAACTTGACGGCGACTGACCTTGTAAGAAACTGCTCATACACAAACAATCACTGTTCAAGATACTACTGCTCCAACTTTGTAGAAGAACTTCCTGCTGATGTAACAGTAGAGGTGACGCTGTACCAACAGCTTCTACACTTACCGCTACCGATAACTGTGGTGAGGCTCCACAGCTTTACTGAAGCTACACAAGAAGGACAATGTGCTAATAATTATGTAGTAACCAGAACTTGACGGCGACTCGACCTTTGTGGTAATGAAACTACACATACACAAACAATCACTGTTCAAGATACTACTGCTCCTGCTTTGTAGAAGAACTTCCGCTGATGTAACAGTAGTTGACGCTGTACCAACAGTCGCTACACTTACCGCTACCGATAACTGTGGTGAGGCTACCGTAGCTTTACTGAAGCTACACAAGAAGGACAAGTGCTAATTATGTAGTAACCAGAACTTGACGGCGACTGACCTTGTGGTAATGAAACTGTTCATACACAAACAATCACTGTTCAAGATACTACTGCTCCTGAAATCACTTAATGCGGCTAGTATTGTTGTAGAATGTGACGGTTCAGGTAACCAAGGTGCTGTTGAAGATTGGTTAGTCTAATGGTGGTGCCAATGCTACTGACAACTGTTCTGATATAACTTGGACTAATGATTTCAATGCCTTGTCGAACGATTGTTCTACGCTATAACTGTTATTTTCACCGCTACTGATGCTTGTGGAAATACAGCCACTACTTCAGCTACTTTCACTGTTCAAGATAGTACTGACCCGGTAGCCCCTATGGTCTGAGGCAGTAACAGTTTCTTGTATCGACGAAGTACCTGCTACTATTTTTTGACTGCTACAGATACTGTGCCGGTGAAATAACTGTAGATGGTGTAGATACTACAACCCCGGTAATTGCCCGAACTCCTTGTGATTACAAGAACTTGGACTTTACTGATGCATGTAGTAACCTGTCGAAATTTCACAAACAATTACTGTAAACGATACTAGCTCTACTTTGCAGAAGAACTTCCCGCTGATGTAACAGTAGAATGTGACGCTGTACCAATAGCGCTACACTTACGGCTACCGATAACTGTGGTGAGGCTACTGTTAGCTTCACTGAAGCTACACAAGAAGGACAATGTGCTAATACATATGTAGTAACCAGAACTTGGACGGCGACTGACCTTTGTGGTAATGAAACTGCTCATACACAAACAATCACTGTTCAAGATACTACTGCTCCTGCTTTTGTAGAAGAGCTTCCTGCTGATGTAACAGTAGAGTGTGACGCTGTACCAACAGCTGCTACACTTACTGCTACCGATAACTGTGGTGAGGCTACTGTTAGCTTTACTGAAGCTACACAAGAAGGACAATGTGCTAATACATATGTAGTAACCAGAACTTGGACGGCGACTGACCTTTGTGGTAATGAAACTACACATACACAAACAATCACTGTTCAAGATACTACTGCTCCTGCTTTTGTAGAAGAACTTCCTACTGATAACAGTAGAGTGACGCTGTACCAACAGCGCACACTTACCGCTACCGATAACTGGTGAGGCTACTGTTAGCTTTACTGAAGCTACACAAGAAGGACAATGTGCTAATAATTGTAGTAACCAGAACTTGGACGGCGACTGACCTTGTGGTAATGAAACTACACATACACAAACAATCACTGTTCAAGATACTACTGTCTAACTTTTTGTAGAAGAACTTCCCGATGTAACAGTAGAATGTGACGCTGTACCAACAGCTGCTACACTTACCGCTACGATAACTGTGGTGAGGCTACTGTTAGCTTTACTGAAGCTACACAAGAAGGACAATGTGCTAATAATTATGTAGTAACCAGAACTTGGACGGCGACTCGACTTTGTGGTAATGAAACTACACATACACAAACAATCACTGTTCAAGATACTACTGCTCCTGAAATCACTTCTAATGCAATGGTATTGTTGTGACGGTTCAGGTAACCAAGGTGCTGTTGAAGATTGGTTAGCATAATGGTGGTGCCAATAAGCATGATTAACGTTCTGATATAACTTGGACTAATGATTTCAATGCCTTGTCGAACGATTGTTCTACAGCTATAACTGTTATTTTCACCGCTACTGATGCTTGTGGAAATACAGCCACTACTTCAGCTACTTTCACTGTTCAAGATAGTATCGACCGTAGCCCCTATGGCCCCTGAGGCAGTAACAGTTTCTTAATTGAAAAGTACCTGCTACTATTTCTTTGACTGCTAACAGATAATTGTGCCGGTGAAATAACTGTAAATGTGTAGATACTACAACTCCCGGTAATTGCCCGAACTCCTTGTGATTACAAGAACTTGGACTTTCACTGATGCATGTAGTAATCTGTCGAAATTTCACAAACAATTACCAGTAAACAACTATTGCCACAGATGCATGTGGTGATGTCACCCTAACTTTTAATGATGTTATACAAACAGAAGGATGGAAACATCATACTAGAACTTGGACGCGATTTTTGGTAATAAACGCTATCAAACAATACGTAAGATACACGCCCTCTTTTGTAGAAGATTTAAGTGATGTACATGATGTAGTCAAACCGCTAATTACTGCTACGATAACTGTGTGAGCTATGTTTTCTGAACTACAAGAGGACAATGTGTAATCATATTATAACAGAACTTGACGACGACCTTGTGGAATGAAACTACCATACACAAACAATGTAAGATACTATTGCTCCTACTTTTGTAGAAGAACTTCCTGCTGATGTAACAGTAGAATGTGACGCTGTACCAACAGCCGCTACACTTACGGCTACCGATAACTGTGGTGAGGCTACTGTTAGCTTTACTGAAGCTACTCAAGAAGGACAATGTGCTAATACATACGTAGTAACCAGAACTTGGACGGCGACTGACCTTTGTGGTAATGAAACTGCTCATACACAAACAATCACTGTTCAAGATACTACTGCTCCAACTTTTGTAGAAGAACTTCCTGCTGATGTAACAGTAGAGTGTGACGCTGTACCAACAGCTGCTACACTTACTGCTACCGATAACTGTGGTGAGGCTACTGTTAGCTTTACTGAAGCTACACAAGAAGGACAATGTGCTAATAATTATGTAGTAACCAGAACTTGGACGGCGACTGACCTTTGTGGTAATGAAACTGCTCATACACAAACAATCACTGTTCAAGATACTACTGCTCCAACTTTTGTAGAAGAACTTCCTGCTGATGTAACAGTAGAGTGTGACGCTGTACCAACAGCTGCTACACTTACCGCTACCGATAACTGTGGTGAGGCTACTGTTAGCTTTACTGAAGCTACACAAGAAGGACAATGTGCTAATAATTATGTAGTAACCAGAACTTGGACGGCGACTGACCTTTGTGGTAATGAAACTACACATACACAAACAATCACTGTTCAAGATACTACTGCTCCTGCTTTTGTAGAAGAACTTCCTGCTGATGTAACAGTAGAATGTGACGCTGTACCAACAGCTGCTACACTTACCGCTACCGATAACTGTGGTGAGGCTACTGTTAGCTTTACTGAAGCTACACAAGAAGGACAATGTGCTAATAATTATGTAGTAACCAGAACTTGGACGGCGACTGACCTTTGTGGTAATGAAACTGTTCATACACAAACAATCACTGTTCAAGATACTACTGCTCCTGAAATCACTTCTAATGCAGCTAGTATTGTTGTAGAATGTGACGGTTCAGGTAACCAAGGTGCTGTTGAAGATTGGTTAGCTGCTAATGGTGGTGCCACTGCTACTGACAACTGTTCTGATATAACTTGGACTAATGATTTCAATGCCTTGTCGAACGATTGTTCTACAGCTATAACTGTTATTTTCACCGCTACTGATGCTTGTGGAAATACAGCCACTACTTCAGCTACTTTCACTGTTCAAGATAGTACTGACCCGGTAGCCCCTATGGCCCCTGAGGCAGTAACAGTTTCTTGTATCGACGAAGTACCTGCTACTATTTCTTTGACTGCTACAGATAATTGTGCCGGTGAAATAACTGTAAATGGTGTAGATACTACAACTCCCGGTAATTGCCCGAACTCCCTTGTGATTACAAGAACTTGGACTTTCACTGATGCATGTAGTAACTCTGTCGAAATTTCACAAACAATTACTGTAAACGATACTATTGCTCCTACTTTTGTAGAAGAACTTCCTGCTGATGTAACAGTAGAATGTGACGCTGTACCAACAGCTGCTACACTTACGGCTACCGATAACTGTGGTGAGGCTACTGTTAGCTTCACTGAAGCTACACAAGAAGGACAATGTGCTAATACATATGTAGTAACCAGAACTTGGACGGCGACTGACCTTTGTGGTAATGAAACTGCTCATACACAAACAATCACTGTTCAAGATACTACTGCTCCTGCTTTTGTAGAAGAACTTCCTGCTGATGTAACAGTAGAATGTAATGATATTCCAGCACCAGCAACCTTAACTGCCACAGATAGTTGTGGAACAGCTACAGTTGAATTTAGTGTTGAAACACAAAATGTTATCTGTGAAGGATCTTATACATTGGTGAGAACTTGGGTAGCAATGGACGAATGTGGAAATTCAACTTCACATACGCAAACTGTAACAGTACAAGATACGATTGCACCAGTCTTTGTTGAGGAATTACCGTCTGACATTACAGTAGAATGTAATGAAATACCGGCGGCTGTTACTTTATCAGCAACTGATAGTTGCGGTACAGCTACTGTGGAGCTTACTGAAACAATTGAACCAGGAGAGTGTGCAGGTGAATCAATCATAACAAGATCTTGGGTTGCTTCGGACAGTTGTGGAAATAATGTTTCCCACGTTCAAATAATAGTAGTTCAAGACACAACAGGTCCTGTTTCTTCAGAATTTGAAGAGAATTTAACCGTAAATTGTGATGCGATTCCTGAAGTTCCAACGTTAACGTTCTCCGATGCATGTTCAACTGTTAATGAACCAATTTTCACTCAGAACATAATTAATGAAACATCAACGTCTTACACGATTGAGCGAATTTGGGAAGTATCGGATAACTGCGGGAACTTATCTACTTTTATCCAAACAATTGAGGTCTCTATTCAAAACAGCTTAACAAGAATTGATACTGAAGCATGTATTGGTGATATAACAACTGTAGATTTAGATACTTTACTTCCTGACGGAACAACTGGAGGAGTTTGGGTTGATATAAATAATACCGGAGCATTGAACGGAAATATCTTTAACCCGAGTGCAGTTTCTGCAATTGGAAATTATATCTTGCAGTATGAAATTACTGAAGGTGATTGTCCAAGAATCTATGAAGTTACAATGAATGTAAACGATGATTGTTTGGTATTCCCATGTGACGCGATTGTAATTCACAACGCTTTCACACCAAATGGAGACGCATTGAATCAGTATTTCTCAATTGAAAACATTGAAAACACTGAATGTTATACAAGCAACACTGTAGAAATCTATAACCGTTGGGGCGTGTTAGTGTACGAGGTAGAAAACTATAATAACAATGATAGAAGATTTGAAGGCATCTCAGAAGGTAGAGCAACTTTAAACAAAAATGCAGAACTACCTACAGGAACTTACTTCTATATCATTAATTATACTACTGTTGATGGAAATGTTGTAAACAAATCCGGATATTTATACCTAACAAGATAAAATTAAACTCCTGAGGGTTACCCCGCCCTCAGGTTTCTAAAAAAAGAAACAAAATGAGAACAAAATTTTTATTAATCGCTTTGATGTTTACAGCTTTTGCAGCACTTGCCCAACAAGATGCTCAATATACGCAATACATGTATAACACCATCAATGTGAATCCAGCCTACGCAGGATCAAGAGGAGTAATGAGTATTTTCGGGTTACACCGCACCCAATGGGTTGGTTTAGATGGTGCTCCGGTTACCAATGCTGCCTCAATTAACACTCCGATAAACAATAGTAATCTAGGAGTTGGACTTTCGTTTGTTAACGATAAAATAGGACCTACTAACGAGAATGCAATTTCTGCAGATGTATCGTATACTGTTAAAACTTCTGAAACCTTCAAACTATCATTTGGTATAAAAGGAACCGCAAACTTGTTTAATCTAGATGTAAATAAATTAAACCCTCAAGATCAAGGTGATCCTCAGTTCCAAAATTTAGATAATAAGTTTACACCTAATTTAGGTGCAGGAGTTTATTTTCATTCAGATAAGATGTATGTTGGTCTTTCTGTACCTAACTTTTTTGAAACAAAAAGATACAGTGACAATGATGTAGCTATTAATGCTGAGCGAATGAACTTTTATCTTATTGCCGGTTATGTTTTTGATTTATCGTATAACTTAAAATTTAAGCCCGCCTTGTTATCCAAAGCAGTTGAAGGTGCTCCACTTCAAGTGGATGTCTCAGCCAATTTCCTATACAATGACAAGTTTATGCTTGGAGCGGCATGGAGATGGGATGCTGCCGTAAGTGCAATGGCAGGTTTCCAAATTACAGACGGATTATTCATCGGTTATGGTTATGATCATGAAACAACACGTTTACGAAGATTCAATTCTGGCTCTCATGAGATTTTCTTACGCTTTGAATTATTCAAAAAACACAGTAAAATTGTATCACCTAGATTCTTCTAATAAAGCAACAGTCATGAAAATAAAATTTATATATATCGCCTTTTTCAGCTTTGTAGCTCTAAACGGATTTGCACAAAAAGCCGGAGAAAGAAAAGCTGACAAGAACTATGACAAATATGCCTACATTGATGCGATTAAAACCTATGAGCGAATCGCAGAAAAAGGATATAAAAATCCGGATATGTTGCAAAAAATTGGAAACGCATACTATTTTAATGCTGACTTAGTTAACGCTGAAAAATGGTACAGTGAACTTTTTGCAATGTCTCAAGATGTGGATGCCGAAATATATTTCCGTTATGCCCAATCATTAAAAGCAATTGGTAATTATTCTAAAGCCGATGAAATGATGGCAAAATTTAATGAGAAAAGTGGCAATGACAAACGTGGCATTTTAGCCAAAGAACAGAAAGATTACCGCGAAATTATCAAAAAGAATTCCGGTCGGTATGATATTGAAGATGCTGGTGTCAATTCTGAATATTCTGATTATGGCCCTGCCTTTTTCATGGATAAAGTAGTTTTTACTTCAACTCGTGACACAGGTAACTTTTCCAAAAGAAAACACACTTGGACTGATCAGTACTTTTCTAATCTGTATGGTGCTGATTTGAGTGCAGAAGGTGCTCTTTCGAATACAGACAGATACGGAAAAAAATTAAATACCAGATACCATGAATCTACACCCGCATTTACGAAAGACGGCAAAACTGTCTATTTTACACGTAACAATTATTTAGACGGTAAAAAAGGAAAAGACGCCAACAAAGTAACTTTATTAAAAATTTACAAAGCTACTTTAGTGGATGAAAAATGGACAGACATTAAAGAACTACCTTTTAACAGCGACAGCTATCAGGTAGCACACCCATCGCTTAGTGCTGACGAAAAAACATTATACTTTGCCTCTGACATGCCCGGAACAAAAGGCCTTTCAGATATATACAAAGTAGATATCTTAGCGGAGGACTCGTATGGTACTCCTGTGAATTTAGGAGATATTAACACCGAAGGTCGTGAAACATTTCCATTTATCACTTCAGATAATGAATTGTATTTTGCTTCAGATGGACATCCAGGCTTAGGTGGTTTAGATATTTTTGTTTCTAAATTAGAAAAGGACGGTACTTTTACACAAGTGCATAATATCGGAGAACCGGCTAATAGTCCTTATGATGATTTTGCATTGATTATTAATAAAGCCAATAAAAGGGGATTCTTATCTTCGAACCGACCAAATGGAGTAGGAAATGATGATATTTATAAATTCCTTGAGACAAAAGAATTACAATTTGATTGTGAACAATTATTGGCCGGAATAGTAACCGATGAAGAAACCGGAGCCATTTTACCTAACACAAAACTGACTTTGTTTGATGAAAACTTCAACAAGTTAAAAGAAACTGTTTCCGGTCCTGACGGTCGTTATGACTTTGGCGAAGTAGAATGTGAAAAGAAATATTATGTTCGTGCAGAACAACCTGAATATACTACAAAAGAGGTTCCTGTTATCATTGCTAAAGAAAGTGGTACGACTGAACTTCCGATTGAATTGGAAAAAGCAATTAAAAGTATTCCGATTGGTGGTGACTTAGCAGATGTTTTTGGAATTAATTTAATCTATTTTGATTTAGACAAATGGAACATCAGACCGGATGCAGCCATTGATATTGCTAAAATCTTAGATGTATTGAATCAATATCCAACAATGACAATTGATATTCGTTCGCATACTGACAGTCGTCAAACACATCGCTACAATGAAGTTTTATCAGACCGAAGAGCGAAATCTACACGTGATTGGTTAATTAAAAACGGAATTGCTCCGGAGAGATTAACAGCTAAAGGTTACGGAGAAACTCAATTGGTAAACAAATGTGCAGATGGTGTGGAATGTACAGAAGAAGAGCACCAATTAAACAGAAGAAGCCAATTCATTATTACTGCTTTATAAATACTCGTTAATTACATTGCAAAAACATCCCGTTAGTTTTAACGGGATGTTTTTATTTGATAAAAAAAGAAAACAAATTACTTCTCAATCTCTCGCAAACTTTCCATTTTTTTCATCGCCAAAAATCCTTTGATGTCTTCAAAATGTTCTTTCACACGTTTGTTGCCAAACTCAAATACTTTAGTTGCCAAACCATCCAGAAAATCACGATCGTGAGAAACCAAAATTAAAGTACCATCAAAATCTCTTAAAGCTTCTTTGATAATGTCTTTGGTTTTCATATCTAAGTGGTTAGAAGGTTCATCTAATATCAACAAATTAACCGGCTCCAATAACAATTTAATCATGGCTAAACGCGTTTTTTCACCTCCCGAAAGTACTTTTACTTTTTTAGTGATATCATCGCCTTGGAACATAAAAGCTCCCAAAATATTTTTGATTTGCGTACGAATATCGCCTACTGCAATAGTATCTATGGTTTCAAAAATACTCATATTTTCATCTAATAGAGAGGCTTGATTTTGTGCAAAATACCCAATTTGAGCATTGTGACCGATTACAACACTACCTCCATCTATTTCTATTTCCTTCATTATGGCTTTAATCATGGTAGACTTTCCTTCTCCATTTTTACCAACAAAAGCTACCTTCTCCCCTCTTTCAATTACAATATTGGCATCTTTAAAAATAACTTTATCACCATAAGATTTATGTAAATCTTTCACCACAACCGGATATTGACCCGAACGTACTGAAGGTGGAAATTTTAGACGCAAAGCTGAATTATCTACTTCATCAATTTCTACTGGAACCAATTTTTCCAACATTTTTACCCGAGATTGCACTTGTAAAGTTTTGGAATAGGTTCCTTTAAAACGCTCAATAAATTCCATGTTTTCGGCAATCATTTTTTGTTGCTCTTCGTAGGCTTTCAATTGGTGTGCTCTCCTGTCTTTTCGCAATTCTAAATAATGAGAATACTTGGCTTTATAATCGTAAATGCGACCCATTGTTACTTCTATGGTTCGATTGGTAATGTTATCTACAAAAGCCCTGTCGTGCGAAATCACAATTACCGCTTTCGCCGAATTAATTAGAAACTCTTCCAACCATTGAATACTTTCAATATCCATATGATTGGTGGGCTCATCCAGTAATATCAAATCCGGTTTTTTCAATAATATTTTAGCCAATTCGATTCGCATTCGCCATCCACCCGAAAATTCAGAAGTGGGTCTTGTAAAATCTTCTCTTTCAAAGCCTAAACCCTTTAATACTTTTTCTACCTCAGCTTCATAATTCACTTCTTCAATAGAATAGAATTTCTCACTCAATTCTGAAACTCGCTCTATCAATTTCATATAGTCATCACTCTCATAGTCAGTTCGAATCGTCAATTGCTCATTAATAGTATCTATTTCTACTTTCATTTCAAAAACTGCTGCAAAAGCTTTAGAAGCTTCTTCCATTACAGTTGCATCATCTTTAGTCAACAAATGCTGTGGTAGATAAGCAATTACGGCTTCTTTTGGTGCCGATATGTTTCCGGTTGAAGGTTTACTTACCCCTGCAATAATTTTCAAAAGTGTAGATTTTCCGGCTCCGTTTTTTCCCATTAAGGCAATTTTATCATTCTCGTTAATCGCAAAAGAAACTTCACTAAACAAGGTGGTTCCTCCAAAATGAACGGCGATATCATTTACTGTTATCATATTATTAATTCGATTTCACAATTTAAAAGTTGCAAAGATAATCGAATTGCTGCATCCTTACGTTTGAAAATACTGTTTCAAAGAATATTTATTTTGAATTTCATAAATTTTATCAATGCTAATTGCGAAGTAGATAATAAGTTCACAAATGAACTTACTTGTCAAACTAATCCCTTATTTTTTACTTAATTTTGCCCAAACATATAATTATTTTGTATGCCTTTAATTGACTACAGCTTTTTAGGAAAGCTTATTCCTCCTCAAAAACACAAAAAAAATTATCGAAAAGCGAAAAAATCTTATCTGAACCGAATTCGTCTGTCTATGAGTTTTTTCTATTTTGGTATGGGTTTTTGTTTTGCCTCTTGGGCAAGTCGTATTCCAGACATCAAAGCTTTATTGCAGCTAAGTGAAGGTGAGTTAGGAACCATTCTTTTTGCACTACCCGTTGGGCAATTAACCGCTATGCCTTTTTCTGGAAAAATTGTAACTCGTTTCGGGAGTAAAAAAGTATTACTTTTTGCATTACCTTTTTATGCTTTTAGCTTAACTAATATCGGATTAGTTACTGAAACATGGCAATTGGCATTAGCTTTATATGTTTTTGGAGTTTGTGGAAATTTTTGCAACATTTCTATTAATACACAAGGAGTTTATACCGAACAAGTTTTCAGAAAACCTATAATGGGTTCTTTCCATGGTTCGTGGAGTTTAGCAGGATTTTGTGGTGCTTTAGTTGGATTTGGGATGATGGCACTTGAACTTACTCCTCATCAACATTTTTTACTAATTTTTCTTTTGGTAGTATTACTAATATTGGCTAATTATCGTTATTTGGTTAAAGTAAAATCGGTTGCAAAAGAAATTTCAGGACCCAAATTTAAGTTACAAATTCCGGATAAAAATCTGATTTGGTTGGGTGTAATCGGATTTTGCTGCATGGCTAGTGAAGGCATTATGTTTGATTGGAGCGGTATTTATTTTAAAGATATTGTTAAAGCACCGGGAGCTTTAGTGATTTTAGGTTATACTTCTTTTATGATTACGATGGCTTCCGGAAGGTTTTTGAGCGATATTCTGGTAAGAAAATTTGGAGCCAGGAAAATATTAATAGCAAGTGGTATAACAATATCTACCGGTTTATATACTGCTGTAGCTCTTCCATATTTGATTCCGTGTATATTAGCGTTTATGTTAGTAGGGTTTGGAGTCTCAAATGTAATTCCTATTATTTACAGTACAACTGGTCGAAATACTGATATTCCGACCGGAGAAGCTTTAACCATTGTTACCGGCATAAGTTTTATAGGATTTTTACTTGGTCCACCGGTTATTGGTCATATTGCAGAATTAACCAACTTGCGTTTTTCTTTTGCTTTTATTGGTATTTTTGGCATATTTATTTCGTTTTTAGCTTACTCTTTGAAGATTTTCAGATAATTTAGTCTTAAATACTCATTCTAAATTTTTCTATCACCGGAGCTACTTTGGCATAATAGCGTTCGTCAATAAATAATTCTACGGCCAAATCTAAATTACCAAAACCACCCAAACGAGCGGATTGAATGTTGTCTTTTTGAAGTACTTCTACTCCAACTTCTTCTATTTTCTTTCTCAAAGCGGAAGCCAAAATTTCACTTCCGGAAAATATTTTCATCATGCCCATACTATTAGTAATTAGTCGTTAGTAAATAGTAATTAGTTTTTTATGTTATATATTAACAAATGTCAGACTAAAGACAACATAACCTATTCCGATTCAAAGAAGACAGGTTCTATCATTATTTTATCAGCAACTGTTTCTACTTTATCTGTTAATTTTGAACACATGAAGATATATTGTGTTTTTTCTACACTTAATGACAAACGAAGAACGATTGCATCCATTCTGCCTTTAAAAAGTATTTCTGCATCATCAATCGCAAACATTTTAACAGTATTCACGTTAAAACCGGCGGAAGAAAACAAATCGTTTACTTTACTTGGTGTGCCAATTAATACATCCATTCCAAGAGAAATCTGGTTTTTATCGTAATCGATATCTCCTTTTTCATGAACACCAATCACTCGCAAATTGGTATAGTGTCCGAGTCTTTGAAAAAGTTCAACCATTTCAATTACTTTTTCTTTATTTTCAACCAGGATTAATGCTCGTGTACTTTCACCTATAGGTTTTTCTAAACGTTGAATCACATTTAGAACAATAGTTGTCGATTTACCACTCCCATTTGGTGATTGAATAACAGCATCTACTCCACTTTTGAGCATAGCAAAAGTTTCCGACTGCATTTCATTCGCTTCAGCCAAACCATTTTCAATCAATGCTTTTTGGAGATTGGCGTTTATTTTTTTTAGTTGCATATTTTTTAGTGATTAGTGAATAGTGAATAGTAATTAGCATCTAATCACTAATTACTATTCACTATTCAATCTTTCTATTTACTTGCAAAAAGCTTCACGTCATTTTCAGAAATTTCACTTCCACCAAGAATAATCAAACGTTCGATCACATTGCGAAGTTCCCTTATATTTCCTGTCCAATCATACTCTTGTAATAACTTAACGGCATTCACAGAAAAATTTTTGGCACTATTGCCTTGTTCTTCTGCAATCTTAGCCGCAAAATGTTCAATTAACAATGGAATGTCATCTCGTCTGTCATTCAAAGCTGGAACCTTGATTAATATAACCGCCAACCGATGGTACAAATCTTCTCGAAAACGGCCTTCTGCAATTTCTTTTTTCAAATCTTTATTAGTGGCGGCAATCACCCGAACATTCACTTTAATATCTTTATCGGCACCAACCCGTTGCACTAAATTTTCCTGTAAAGCTCGTAAAACTTTAGCTTGAGCTGCTAAACTCATATCACCAATTTCATCCAAAAAAATGGTTCCGCCATCAGCTGCTTCAAATTTTCCGGCTCGGTCTTTTACAGCAGATGTAAACGCTCCTTTTACATGGCCAAACAATTCACTTTCAATCAATTCAGAAGGAATAGCCGCACAGTTTACCTCAACAATCGGAAAAGTTGACCGCTCACTTTTTTCATGCAATTGATGAGCTACTAATTCTTTACCGGTACCGTTAGGCCCTGTAATGAGTACACGAGCATCGGTTGGAGCAACTTTTTCAATCATTTCTTTGATTTGATTAATAGGCTCCGATTGCCCAATCATTTCATAATTTTTACTGATTTTTTTCTTCAGAATTTTATTTTCAACCACCAATTGTTTTCGGTCTAAGGCGTTGCGAACTGTGTTTAATAACCGGTTCAAATCAGGTGGTTTTGAGATGTAATCAAACGCACCCAATCGCATTGTATTCACGGCTGTTTCCAAATCACCATGACCGGAAATCATGACCATTGGTATCTCAGGTTTTATTTTTTTAACCGCTTCAAGTACTTCTACACCATCCATTTTGGGCATTTTGATGTCGCAAAGCACTAAATCGTAGTCTTCATTTTTTATTTTTTCTATTCCGGAAAGTCCGTCTTCGGCTTCTTCAACCTGATAGGTATCACTTTCCTCCGAAAGGATTTTAGACAATACTCTTCGAATGGCTGCTTCGTCTTCAATAATTAATATTTTTGGCATACTTTTTTTTATTCAATATTCGTTTTACTAATCAAATGTACATCTCTTTGAGGGAATGGAATCGAAATATTGTTCGCTCTAAATTGTTTATCAATCTCGAAACGCAAGTCACTTTTAACATTGGGAGACGCAAATGCATCATCCACAAAAAAGTAAAGTATAAAATCCAAGGAAGAATCACCAAAATTTTCAAACATAACAATAGGTTCGTATGTTTTTAATATACTGTTACTTTTTTTTGCACATTGAATCAAAACTTCTTTTACCAATGCTGTATCTGAACCATACGCTACACCAACAGTGACGCTTTCACGAATTACTGTGCTGTTTTGTGTCCAGTTAAACAAAATATCGCTTAAAAACTTATGGTTGGGAATTACCATAACGCGTTGGTTTCGTGTTATAGCTTTTGTAGAACGTAAGCTTATTTTTTCAACACGACACACTTTGTCATCAATTTCAATGATATCGCCAACGTGGAGTGACTGGTCTAAAATAATTAAAATACCCGAAATTAAATCCTGAAACAATTGCTGCAACGCAAACCCTAATCCTAAAAATATAGCTGCAGAAGCGGTAAGCAATACACTAATATTGACTCCTGAAGCATTTAAGGTAAACATAATCACAAATAAATACACCAAGTATTGTATGAACTGAAAAATACTGATGAATTTATTTTTATCTTCAAGGGGTAGTTTTCGAGTAATAATTTTTCGAACCATTTTGAGCACAAAACTTGTTACCACAAAAGCAACAACAAGTGCCACAACCGCCCCTACAGTTAAATTAACATCTTTAGTTTTTATTAAACTTAACTTAAAAACCTCTATAATATCTTGAATAATTTCCATACTAATACTTCATCCATTTATACAATTCTTTCCAAGAAGGTTTTTTTCCATACATCAAAATACCCACACGGTAAATTTTCGCTGCAAACCAAACTACAGCTATAAAAGTTGCAAAAAGTAAAACCATAGATAAAAGCAATTGCCATAGCGGCACACCAAATGGTATTCGCATTAACATTACAATCGGTGATGTGAGTGGTACGATTGAAAACACCGTTGCCACCGTTCCGTGCGGATCATTCAATACGGTAAAAAATCCAATATAAACTCCTAAAATTAAGGGTAAAATTATCGGTAACAAAAACTGTTGCGAGTCGGTTTCGTTATCTACAGCCGCACCAATAGCGGCATAAAAAGAACTGTATAAAAAGAAACCTCCGGCAAAATAAATCACAAATGAGACCAACAAAGTAACTAATGGCAAACTCTTCAACTCTTCAATATACAAAGGCAATTTTGCCATCAAACCGGTCGGATTGGCGGTCGCAACAACTTCTCCGGAGACCGGCGTAGCGGCTCCCATTTGCAGACCAAAAACCGTAGAAAAAATAAAGAATAATACCAATCCCAACACCGTCCAAATCAAAAATTGTAAGATGCCCGCCATTGAATTCCCTATGATTTTCCCCATCATCAATTGGAACGGTTTTACGGAAGAAATAATAATTTCAATAATGCGATTTGTCTTTTCTTCAATGACACTTCGCATGACAAAATTGCCGTAAATTATGATGAACATCATGATTAAATAACCAAAAACACCTCCTAAAACTAGCTTAATTTCATTTAACCCTTTCACGGTTTCCTCTCCTGAAGCTTTCTTCAAGACAATGTCAACCTTAGCTTTTGCTAAATTAATTCGAGCCGTATCAATGGCTAATTTTTCATAATTGAATTGCGTTATTTTTTTCTCTATCACATCTTCTATGTCAAAAATATAATCCATCGACGGACTATCATTCGAAATATACTGTACTTGATTTTGCACTGTTGATAAACTATCCGTTTTCGGGATGTAAATCAATCCTTCATAACTTTCACCCAGCACACTGTCTTTCAGCAATTGCAAATCGATTTTAGACAAATCATAGTAAGCATATTCTTCATCGTTGACAAATTCTTTCACAAAATTGCCGCCTTCGTCGTGAATGGCAATGCGTTTTAAATCGGCTTTCATCGAAGCCAAAAAACCAACAAAAACAGCAATTCCTACAAACAATAGCGGACTCAAAAACGTCATCACTATAAACGATTTGTTGCGAACCTTGGCAATAAATTCTCTCTTAATTATTAAGCTTAAAATACTCATTAGTTTTGACTTACTGTTTTAATAAAAATTTCATTGGCCGTTGGAATTTTCTCCACAAAATGCGTCACTTGTCCGCGTTGCGTTAATATACTCAACAATTCATTCGGATTGGCAGTACCTAAACCGATTTCTAATTTCAAATCGTCATTGAGCGATTTAAACTCAGCCGGATTCACCGTGAATTTTTGCGTCAAATCATACATTAAACCTTCTACGTTGGCGGTTAAAATGCCTACTTCAAATTGGTGTGTTCTAAACTCGCGTTTTACATCGGTCAATTTGCCTTCAATCAATTTATTGGATTTGTGAATCAGGGCAATATCATCACACAATTCTTCCACACTTTCCATTCGATGCGTCGAAAAAATAATGGTAGAACCTTGTTTTTTCAACTCCAGAATTTCGTCCTTAATGATGTTTGCATTCACCGGATCAAATCCTGAAAACGGCTCGTCAAAAATCAGCAATTTGGGTTTGTGCAAAACCGTGACCACAAACTGCACTTTTTGAGCCATTCCTTTGGAAAGTTCTTCAATTTTCTTGTTCCACCAACCTTGAATACCGAGTTTTTCAAACCAAAAATCCAATTGTTTTTTGGCTTCTTGTTTCGACAAACCTTTTAACTGAGCGAGATACAAACACTGCTCGCCTACTTTCATCGATTTATATAAACCGCGTTCTTCGGGCAAGTAACCAATGTGTTGAATGTGTTTCGGGTTTAGTTTTTCACCATCCAAAAACACCTCGCCACTATCGGGCATGGTAATTTGATTAATGATTCTAATTAAAGACGTTTTTCCGGCACCATTCGGACCCAAAAGTCCATAAATACTTCCCTTAGGAACCGAAAGCGAAACGTTGTTTAAGGCCGTATAATCGCCATATGTTTTCACTACATTCCTAACTTCTAAGATGTTGCTCATACTAATTTTCGAGTTTTGGTAAATATAAGAAATAACAGCCAAAACCGAAATAGAACCGCCTAAATTAAGTACATTTTTTTTTGTTTGGGCGTGCCCCCGTTGCAGGAAATCAAATCTCTAAAAGAAAGTAGTTTTAGCAACGGGGTCGGGCTTTTCGCTGCAAGTCCTCACGCGGGTTGGGTACTAGGGAAGAGATTTGAGTTTTGTTTTAAAAATTGTGAAGAAATATTAATTTATGAGGAATTTTTGTATTTTAGTTTAAAAAAAAACTTCGTCACTCTACCCAAAATTTGGTGTACATACGAAAGTTTTTATCAGATATATTAAAGTTAGAGGCAAACCACTTCAAAACCGCATAATAAATGAGTTTTAAATACTACATCGGAAAGAATGGAATGTATGGAAAAGATAAAATTCAGACAGATAAATTCATTTTTAAAACATTAGAAAAAAATCCATACATAGGAATAGGTGGAGATTTTGAAGGTCCATATTCTAACTTGAATGAGCTTATCGAAAAATCTAATTTTTACTCGGAATTAAAGACAAAAAACTCAAGAACAGCTTCAAAATTAATTTTACCTAAAAATATTCAGACATTAGAAAGAGTAATCCTAATTCCAAAAGGGAAAACTTTTGACAAAGAATTATACAATTTTATTCAACACGCAATAAAACCTGAATTCAAAAAAGAGGAGATTTCAGGATTACATTTCTTTAATCCTAAAAACACTAAAATTACAAAAGTTCACACTGTAAATAACAAAGGTGTTTTAGATGTTGATATTCTTAAATTAGATACTGATACGCAAAAGTGGCTAAAAAAAAGAACAACTATTTTCCCACTAAATTGGCATTTGGGAAATCTTCTAGCTGAATTAGAAATTGCTTACTTATATAGGTTTCCAATACAGAATAAGAAATCCCAATTTGGTGGTATAACAGCTAATGGAATTAAAGTTATTTTCATTTTTGCAAATGGAAAACCGAAAACAGCATATCCAATTATATAGAAAACGGTCAGCCTCCCGCTATCCGAAGTCTCCCGACCCTTGCTCTTTGAAGTCTCTATACTTAGTAGTAAAAAACTATAACTATGAAAAAACAAACTTACTATATCCTCACAATCATTCCGCTCTCCGCTCTCCGAACTCCCCCAACTTCTAAACAAACTCAAAAACCGCTCACTCCACAAATCATTTCAACCCATTTTTTTGTACCCCCCGCTCTCCGAAGTCTCCCGACTTCGGAGCAAAAAACTATGAAAAAAACTATTCATTATATAATAACAATCCTTCTTTTTTCACTTGTTAGTTGTAAAAATTACTACAATGAAACGATTGATTGGGCAGATAGTTTGATCATCGAATCGGATATAGAAATGGTAAAAAAGTCACAACCTGATTTTGTTGAAATTGATTGGCTAAATCCTCTAATTATTGATGGTCAAGAATATTACGAAATTGAAATCAAAAACAATCGAGATATCCTCCACATGCAGAACTTTTTAGTTTTTGAAAATAAAAAATTTAAAGGGAGAGAAGCAAAGAAATAATCTGCTTCGCATTGATTTCAACCTGCTCGTGTCATTTCGAGGCAGGAGAAATCACATAACACAAAGCAAAATTCGTTAACTACTTTATGTGATTTCTCCCTCTGGTCGAAATGACACGGTGAACACAGCTCTACGATTGTTAATCTCCGTTCAACGAAATCTCACGAATTCGAGCAAACTCAAAAACTCTTTCTAAAACTTATTTCAACCCATTTTTTTGTACCTTCCGCCTTGTAAATGATTATCCATTGAATATGAAGATAAAATTACACTTAGTTGGGTTGATTTTTTTAGGTTGTTTTTCCATTGTGTGCGGACAAAACAGTACGAAACGTACCTTGTTTTTGGGCAACAGTTATACCGCTTCCAATAATTTACCACAAATGATAGACAATGTCGCTAACTCCACCGGTGATGATTTGATATATGACAGCTACACACCCGGCGGTTACACCTTTATGGGTCACAGCACCAATGCTACTTCGCTCAACAAAATAGCTCAAGGCAATTGGGATTTTGTGGTGTTACAAGAACAAAGTCAACTCCCCTCCTTTCCGGATGCACAAGTAGAAAACCAAGTATATCCGTATGCTCAACAGTTAAATAATCTCATCAACCAACAAAACCCCTGTGCGGAAACCGTTTTTTACATGACGTGGGGAAGAAAAAACGGCGATGCTTCCAATTGTGCCAATTGGCCACCGGTTTGCACCTACACCGGTATGGATGATTTATTGAACGAACGTTATCGTTTTATGGCGGAACAAAACAATGCGATTCTTTCTCCGGTAGGTGCCGTTTGGCGATACATCAGAGAAAATTATCCCACTATCGAATTGTATTCGGGTGATGGAAGTCACCCATCTGTTGCCGGAACCTATGCGGCTGCGTGTAGTTTTTATGCCACCTTATTTCGAAAAGATCCTGAGCAAATTACCTTTTTTGCCGGACTTACCAATGAAGTAGCCACAGCTATTCGAACGGCGGCTAAAGTAATTGTTTTTGATCAATTGTTAGAATGGCACATTGGCGAATATGACCCTATGGCTAATTTTGTGGTTGAAGAATTGGGTAGCGGACAATTTTCGCTCACCAACACCTCTGAAAATGCTACTTCGTATCTCTGGAATTTTGGGGATGGAACGACTTCTACAGACACAAATCCTTTACATACTTATACTTCAACCGGAGAATTTACCATCGAATTAACGGTAGAATCATGTGGAAAAACGGCTACTTATACTCAAACTGTTATAGTGACTACTTTAACTTTGGGAGAAGTAAATCATCCCAAAAAAGCAATACAAATTTACCCGAATCCAACACATGATTTCATCACGATTGAATCTTCAGAAGAGCACATTGGAAAATCCATCTATTTAATTGATATCACGGGAAGAAAGGTTATGAAAGCAAACCTCAACGCACTAAAAACACTTCATGATCTTTCCCATTTAACGGATGGTGTTTATTTTTTAAAGGTTAATGACAGTTCTAATTCTACGGTTAAAATTGTGAAAAAATAAATGCATACTGCTTTTACAATTTCTTAAACTAACATGTGGATTTGAATCTTCATGGTAATTTAAAACCAAAAAAAAACCCACCCTTATTTGCACAAGGATGGGAAAAATTGCTATGAAAAAGAATTTACTAGTTTCCTAGTAAAGTTCAAATGTAAATATTTTTTTCAAATTATGAAAACATATCTTTAACTTTTTCAAAAAAAGATTTATCTGATTTTTCGGGGTGTGGGATGAAGTTTTCATCGGTTAGCATTTTCTCAAAAAACTGGCGTTGTTCTCTATTTAACGTCTTGGGAGTCCAAACATTAATATGCACTAACAAATCGCCATTTCCATAGGAATTGATGCTTGGAATACCTTTCCCTTTTAAACGCAAAATCTTACCGGATTGAATTCCTTCTTCCAATTTAATACGTACTTTACCCCCAACCGTTTCAATTTCTTTAGAAACACCTAATGCTGCTTCAGCCACGCTGATATACAAATCATAATGAAGGTTTTCGCCTTCCCTTTTCAAAAATTCATGTTCAAGTTCTTCAATGGCTACAATTAAATCTCCCGGGATACCATTGCCCGGAGCATCATTTCCTTTTCCGGAAACCTTCAATTGCATGTCATTCACTACTCCAGCCGGGATTTTGATGGAAACCGTTTCGTCTTCCAAAATCATTCCATGTGCATCCGCATGAGTCGGTTTAGAATTGATAGTTTGCCCTGAACCTCCACAGACATTACAAGTAGTTGCGGTTTGCATTCTACCCAAAATAGTATTTGTTACTCTCAATACCTGACCGGAACCATTGCAAGTACCGCACGTCTTGTAGGAAACACCGGGAGCTTGAACTTTTCGTTTTACTTTGACCTTCTTTTCAACACCGTTGGCAATTTCTTCTAGGGTTAATTTTACTTTAATTCGCAAATTACTCCCTTTCATTCTACGTTGACCACCACCGCCAAATCCGCCACCAAACCCACTGAAACCGCCACCAAAAGCACTTCCAAAAATGTCTCCAAATTGACTGAATATATCATCCATATTCATGCCACCGCCGCCAAATCCGCCATTGCCTTCAAAGGCAGCGTGACCATATTGGTCGTAACGGGCTTTTTTATCGGGGTCGCTCAGTACTTCATAAGCTTCAGCCGCTTTTTTGAAGTTTTCTTCCGCTTCTTTATTGCCCGGGTTTTTATCGGGATGAAATTCAATTGCCTTCTTGCGATAGGCTTTTTTAATTTCTTCAGCAGAAGCACCTTTTGAGATGCCTAATATTTCGTAATAGTCTTTTTTCATATTTTAAAAAATTCCATATTTTTCTTTAATTTCCAAGCAATAAGTAAACAAACTATTTATTGCCCGATAATCACTTTTGGAAAACGGATAATTTTGTCACCCAGTTTATACCCTTTTTCAATAACATCTACAATTTTTCCTTTTAATTCTTCTGATGGAGCCGGAATTTGTGTAATGGCTTCTGCAAAATCGGCATTAAAATCATCTCCGGTTTTGATTTCTATTTGTTCCAATCCTTTCGAAACCAGGATTGATTTTAATTTTTCATGAATCAATTCAACTCCTTTTAAAAGCACTTGCTCTTCGGTAGTATCGCTTTTAGAAATTTGAATCAACGCTCTGTCAAAATCATCTAATACAGGCAAAACAGCCTGTAGTACTTCTTGATTGGCTGTTTTAAATAATTCTATTCGCTCTTTAGCTGTTCTTTTCTTAAAGTTTTCAAACTCAGCAAAAAGGCGTAGAAACTTATCTTTTTCTTTGGCTAATTCTTCCTCTAGTTTTTCTTCATTAGTCATTTCAACAACCGGTATTTCAACTTGTTCTTTATTCTGTTCTGTTGAAACTTCGTTTTCAATGATCTCCTTTTCAATATTTTCGGTGTTCTCTTGATTCATTTTTTTAAAGATTTTTTTAAACATTCTACCTTTAATTTTGGATTGCAAAAGTACTGCCATTTGTTTAAAAATGTCAAATTGTCACGTAAATATTTTTTATTGTCTTTGATTAAACAAAATCAAGTAGCAAAAAATTAATATTTCTTTAAGACCAAACTGCTTTATGGTTTTTTATTTTTGTTGAAACTTAAATTATAAAAACTATGAAAAAAACCATTTTAAGCTTAGTTATTTTAACTGCACTTTCATTAACTTCTTGTAAAAATGATAAAACAGAGAGTACAGAGCCTGTCGTAGATGCTGCTGTAGCCACCGAAGCAGCAACAACTTACAAAGTGGATGTTACTCAGTCAACTATTGAATGGATAGGTTCTAAACCTGCAGGAAAACACAATGGGACTATCGCACTTTCTAATGGTGAATTAGCAATGAACAATGGAAAAGTGGAAAGCGGTAAATTTACCATCGATATGAACAGTATTACTGTTTTAGATTTAGCTGCCGGAGACGGAAAAGAAGATTTAGAAGGTCATTTGAAAGGATTAGGAAAAGAAGAAGACGCAGACCATTTCTTCAATACTAAAAAATTCCCCGAAGGAACTTTTGAGATTACCGCTGTTGAGACAGTTGATGCGGTAACAACAGTATCTGGTAACTTAACATTAAAGGGAATTACTAAGCCGGTATCTTTTCCTGCAACAATTACTATGGATGAAAATTCTTTAACATTAAACAGTGAATCATTTAAAATTGACAGAACACAATGGAATGTAAATTATGCATCAAAATCTGTTTTTGACAATTTGAAAGATAAATTTGTTGATGACGAAATTGAATTAAAAGTAAGTGTTACTGCTACAAAATAATATTTTTTTGTCTTACTTATAACACGGAAGCTCCTCGAATTGAGGAGCTTTTTTTATGTTAATAAATCATCTATTGCTTTAGTTATTTCTCGATAACGAAATTGAAATCCGTTTTTTTCTGCTTTGGTAGCACTCACGTTTTGACTTGAAAAAAGTAATTGATGCATTTCTCCTAACACCAATTTCATCGCAAATTTTGGAATATTAGGCATAAACAACGATTTACCTAGCTTTTTAGCAATGGTTTTGGTAAGTGCTGTATTGGTTACCGGATTTGGGGCAACGGCATTATAAGTTCCCTCCCATTGATTTTGAATGGCGAAAAGATACATGTAGGCTAAATCTTCCACATGAATCCACGACTGTACTTGTTTACCTGATCCAAAAGGAGAGCCTAATCCGATTTTGATTGGTTTGAGCATTTCGGTTAATGCTCCACCTTTTTTGGCCAACACCAAACCGGTTCGAAGTTTGCAGACTTTGATATTTAGCCGACTGAAGACATCAACGCTTTCCTCCCACTTTACTACAACTTGACCTAAAAAGCTATCATCAACAGATTTATTATCTTCGGTGTAAACTTGTGTTAAACTGTCGGGATAAATTCCAATTGCAGAGGACGAAACAATTTGTTTCACTTCATTGGGATGATTTTTTAAACACGAGTAAAGTAAATTAGAAGAAAGTGTCCGGCTCTCTATGATTTCCTGTTTATAACTAGTTGTCCATCGTTTAGAAACAGTGGCTCCGGCTAAATGAACGATGGCCTCAACTCCTATTAAACAATTTTCATCGATACTACTTTTTTCGGGATTCCAAAAGAAACCCTGATAATTTGGTTTACTCTCGATTTTTGATTGAGAAGTAGTGAGGTAATGAATTTCATTTCCGTTTTCTAATAACAGGGCAGTCAACTCCTTTCCAACCAAACCGGTAGCACCTGTAACTAATATCTTCATAACCTATTTTTATACAAAGTTACAAGCAATCACTTAAAAAGTAAAGTTAATTAGGATTAGTTTAAGGGTTGTTTTACGTTTTTAATACTAAGGATTACTGTTTTACACGCACACTCCATTCGAATTCCATTTCAGAAACTTGATCACCTTTTTCATCTTTACCAATGGATTTCATCCAAAATGTTTGACCTTCACCAGTAGCAATAGTTTGTTGAATGGCTTGCTCAATTAAATGTCCGTCTCGGCAAACAAAAGTGATTCTCCCTGTTGCTTTTTTTGTAAAATTACCTTTGTTGTTAGCTACTAACATAGAAATTTTTTTTCCGCTCTTCTTGATTTGAAACATCACTAAAGCTCCTGTTGAGAGTTCTGCAGCCATTGCCTGAACCGCAAAATACATCGAATTAAACGGATTTTGGTTAAACCATCTGTGCTTAACTGTCACAGTACATTGGTTATTGTCTAATGATTTTGCTCGAACACCACACCAAAAAGCAGAGGGTAATTTAAAAAACAAAAATGAATTAATCTTTCCTACCGTAAACTGCATAAATACTAATTTTTTTGGTAAATATATGCTTTATTTTACAATTACAAATTTGTTAATATTTTGTTAAATATTAGTACTATGCGTAACACAATACCTTCTTTTAGACATATATTTGCATAGGATATTATTATATACTTTTAATTATGACACCACAAAACGAAAAAACAACAGCGGCATTATTGCACTTAAGTGCATTTGCAAAGTATCTTACTCCTTTTGCAGGAATAGTAGTTCCCTTGATTATTTGGCAAACTAAGAAACATCAATCAGAATATGTTGATGAAAACGGAAAAGCAGTTGTCAATTTTCATTTGAGTATTTTGGCGTACAGTATTCTTATTACCATCGTATTAGGTATCTTTTTTATTGGTTCAATAGCAAATTACGTTGAAATTGAAAATGCTGGCGGTGAGGTTATCCCGATTGATTTAATCACAGTTGGTATTGTTTCTTTGTCAGTTCTTGGAATATGGACAATTGCAGAATTCATTTTGGTTATTTTAGGAACAGTAAGAGCCAACGAAGGATCTGTTTATAAATATCCATTTACAATCAATTTTATTAAATAAGAGTTTCAATCATCAAATCAATCATCAGCCGAAAGGCAAATCAATCAAATTAAAAAAACGAATCAGTTAAACTAAAAATCTTATCATGAATTATGAATATTGAAAACACAAAAGCCCAGATGCGAAAAGGTGTTTTAGAGTTCTGCATACTTTCTGTCTTAAAGGAAAAAGAAGCTTATACCTCTGAAATTTTAGACACCCTAAAAAACGCAAAATTGTTGGTTGTAGAGGGTACAGTTTATCCGCTCCTAACCAGATTAAAAAATGACGGATTGCTCAACTACCGTTGGGAAGAATCAACTTCGGGACCGCCTAGAAAATACTACGCACTAACCGAAATAGGAAAACAATTTTTAACTGAACTTAATGGCACTTGGACAGAATTATCCAACGCCGTGAACACCATAACCAATCAAAACTAATCGTCATGAACAAAACAGTAAATATAAATTTAGGAGGTTTATTCTTTCACATAGACGAAGATGCCTTTCAAAAATTAAATCGTTATTTCGATGCTATAAAACGTTCGCTTTCTAATTCATCAGGTCAAGATGAGATTATGAAAGATATTGAAATGAGAATTTCGGAAATTTTCACCGAAAATAAAGAAGCAGATAAACACGTAATCAATCTAAAAGATGTTGATGCTATGATTGCCGTAATGGGTCAACCGGAAGATTACAGAATTGAAGAAGAAGGAGAAACTACTCAATCTAATTTCAATACTAATTCAAAATCTTCTAAAAAACTATATCGTGATATTGATAAAAACATCTTGGGTGGGGTTTCTGCCGGATTGGGTCACTACTTTGGTATAGATGCTTTATGGATTCGTTTAGCCTTGGTACTAATTGTAATTGCGGGTGTTGGGTTTCCAATCTTTTTATACATTCTACTATGGATTTTAATTCCAAAAGCACAAACTACAACCGAGAAACTCCAAATGACCGGTGAACCGGTGAATTTGAGTAACATCGAAAAAAAAGTGCGGGAAGAGTTTGCGTCCTTAACAGATAAAGTAGAAAATGCTGATTATGAAAAAATGGGAAATTCAGCCAAATCTGGAGCTGAAAAAGTAGGTTCAGCCATTGGTGAAGTGTTCATGACCATATTTAATATTTTTGCTAAATTCATTGGTGCCATAATTTTGATGTTCTCCATTTTTGTGCTAGGAGCTGTAATAATTGGCGGATTTACATTTGGCTCTACAACGTTTGTAGATATGCCTTGGCAAAGTTATTATGATGCGGTTATTGTAAGTGAATTTCCTATTTGGTTGGTTGTTATATTGAGTATACTTGCCATTGGAATTCCGTTTTTCTTTCTTTTAATCTTAGGACTAAAATTATTGATTACGAATATGAAATCAATCGGGAATGTTGCAAAATACACCTTGTTAGCTTTATGGTTAATTGCCATAGCAATCTTAATTTCATTCGGGATAAAACAAGCAACTGAAATTGCATACAATGGAAAAATTGTGCAAAAAGAAACACTCAATTTAATACCAAATGACACCTTGGATATTCAATTCAAATTTAATGATTATTATGCAAAAGACTTTCATTTTAATGAGTTTGAAGTGACACAAGATGAAAATGGTAACGACATAATTTATTCCAATCAAATAAGTATCGAATTGATTTATACTGACGAAGTTCAACCCTATTTACAAATTGAAAAAAGAGCAGAAGGAAAATCCATCACAGAAGCTAAAAAAAGAGCAGAAAAAATAAATTATACTTTTAAATTTGAAAATAATAAACTAATTTTAGACAATTATTTCATAACAGATTTAAAAAATAAATACCGAAACCAAGAAGTTGAATTGTATTTATACTTACCGGAAGGAACTATTGTAAGACCGGATGATTCGGTACAACGTTTTGATGAATCAAACAATGGTTTTTTTAATCTTCATTACAGTTCTGACCATTACATTTACCGAGTTGGTAAAGATCAAATGAAATGCTTAAACTGCCCTATTGAAGAAAACGAATACAATGATATAGATTTGGATGTTTCCGAAGATTCTTTGACTTCAACAGTAACAATAAGCACTGATGGAATACATATCAAAGAAACAAATAAATCGGAGAAAAAAAGAAAATTCAAAGGTTTAGAGATTAATGAAGATGGTGTAATCATAAAAACAAATTAATCATGATTAAATTTATCGTTTACCTTACAAGAATTATTATCGTTTTTATCACAGCTTTATTGTTTAACTCCTGTCAATATTCAATTGATTTAGGTGATGCGGTTAAAGGCAACGGAAATGTTACAACCGTTAACCGTCCTGTGTCTGGAGAATTCACAAATATTGAAGTTTCACACGGAATAGATGTTGAAGTTACCCAAAGCAATGCTAAATCTATCCAGGTAAAAGCTGATGACAACATAATAGACTACATTACTACCGACATTGTTGACGGGACTTTGAGGATTGCTTTGGAAAAAAGTGTAAAAAACACCAAATCCAAAAAAGTATTTGTTACACTTCCCAATATTGAATCACTCAGAACTTCAAGTGGTGCTTTGATAGAAAGTAAAAACACTCTTGTTGTTAGTGAACTAGAAACAAAAGCTTCTAGCGGAAGTGAAATAAAACTTGATGTAGAAGCAGAAAGAATAACTTGTGAAACCAGTAGCGGAAGTGATATTCAAATAAAAGGAAAAGCACTTAAACTTGAAGCAGAATCATCAAGCGGAAGTGAAATTGAAGCCAATGATTTATTAGCCAATGATGTTACAGCAAAATCATCAAGTGGAAGCTCTATCAATGTTAATCCAATCTTAAGTTTAAATGCAAAAGCATCAAGTGGAGGCGACATCAGATACCACAGCACACCCAAAACAATATCAAAAGTAACCTCATCCGGAGGTTCTGTTCGGTCTAATTAATGTTATACAGAAAAAAAGCTTCAGATTATCAATAAATTACTACATATTGTCTTCCATCCCGATTAATACTCGGGATGTTTTTTTTATATTTGTTCCATAAACCACTATAAAATGAAAAAAAATATTATCTTAATCGTAGTTTTTCTTTTTTCAACCCTAACATGGAGTCAAAAAAAAGAAAAACTCAAAGCCTCTAAAATTGTTACCATTTCACAAAAAGAGATTGGTGCTTTCGACAGTATTGAAGTGGAAGACGAAATTGATGTTTTTATAGTGAAAGGTGATCAGCCAACTGTAGAAATCGAAGCAGATGATAACACACATGATTCTTTCGATATTAAATTAAATGGAACTAACCTTAGAATTGGATTAACACATAATATTTCCGGGGCAAAAAAAACAAGTATCCGCATAACTTATACTGATGATTTTAAAATGTTGGTTGCTAAAGGTGATGCCAATGTAACTGCCTTGTCTGATGTAAAACTCAATCATGTTACATTCAAATGCTACGATAGTGCCCGATTGTTTTTAAATGCTGATTGTGCTAATTTCACACTAATAGCCAATGACAAATCAAAAATTGAACTCAACTTAAAATCAGAAAATGTCATTTTCGAATTAAGTAAAAACACTGATATTAAAGCCTTAGTACGATCTTCCAATTTTAAATGTGATATGTACCAGAGAGCTTCAGCAACCATTGAAGGTGACATCAATGATTTAAAGTTAAGAATGGACAATAATTCAGATTTTATGGGTAAAAATTTAGTTTCTCAAACGGCCGCTATCATTGCAGAATCAAGTTCTAAAAGCAGTATTCAAGTTGTTAATCAACTTGTTTTAGAATCCTCCGGTAAATCTGAAACAAATTTATACGGTAATGCAACGATAGAAATAAAACGATTTGCGGATGAATCATCACTAAACAAAAAACTACTTAAGTAAACAAAAAAATCCAACTTTTCAGTTGGATTTTTTTGTTTTAGCTATTATTAATTTATTCTTTACTTGCCAAATAACGCTCAGCATCTAAAGCAGCCATACAACCTGTTCCGGCAGCTGTAATAGCTTGTCTGTAAACATGATCGGCAGCATCTCCGGCAACAAAAACACCTTCTACATTGGTTAAGGCTCTTCCGGGAACATTAATGATGTAGCCTGTTTCATCTAAGTTTAAATAATCAGCAAAAATATCTGTATTGGGTTTATGACCAATGGCAACGAAAAATCCTGTAGCAGGAATTTCAGTTTCTTTTCCGGTAGTTCTTTCTTTCACTAAAATAGAACTAACTACTTGTCCGTCACCCTTAACCTCAACCGTTTCTGTGTTCATTAAAATTTCAATATTATCCGTTTTACGAACTCTTGCTTCCATGATTTTAGATGCACGGAATTTTTCACTTCTTACCAACATTGTTACTTTTTTACATAGCTTTGATAAGTAATGAGCTTCTTCACAAGCCGAATCACCAGCACCAACAATTACAACCTCTTGGTTGCGGTAGAAAAATCCATCGCATACCGCACAAGCCGAAACGCCGCCACCCATTTGTAAATAATGTTGTTCTGATGGCAATCCCAAGTATTTAGCAGAGGCTCCAGTGGAAATTATTACCGTTTCACAATGAATTTCTTTCGAGTCATTTACCCAAACTTTATGAATTGGTCCTGAAAAATCAACTTTTGTCACCCAACCATCTCGAACATCAGTCCCAAATCGCTTGGCTTGTTCTTGTAATTGAATCATCATTTCAGGTCCGGTAACACCATCAGGATAACCGGGAAAATTTTCAACTTCGTTAGTTGTCGTTAATTGTCCTCCGGGTTGGGTTCCTTGGTACAATACCGGATACATATTGGCTCTGGCAGAATATATGGCCGCTGTGTAACCAGCAGGGCCGGAACCTATAATTAAGCACTTTACTTTTTCTATTGAATCTGACATAATTTTGGTTTCTAAATTTGATTGCAAATGTAAGTTTTAATTAAAAATGAATTCTTAATTGTTGATTAGTTTTAATAATTTTTGAATAGCCTTATTTTATTTAAAAAATTGGTTTGGTAAAACTAATTTTAGTTCTATATTTGCAGCCTCATTCAAGTTTTGAATGCGGGGTGTAGCGTAGCCCGGTTATCGCGCCTGCTTTGGGAGCAGGAGGCCGCAGGTTCGAATCCTGCCACCCCGACAATCAAAATCCTTTACACGAAGTGTAAGGGATTTTTTGTTTTTAATCATCTGACTTAATTGTAAGAATTGGAAACTATTCAATAAAACCTTAAATAATTATCAGAATATTTTATTGAAAATTAATCTTGAAAAACAATATTACTGCCATTATAATTTTTAACTTTGTTTCAGTTAAATAAACAAAATATATGTTGATTATTGGCATTGCTGGTGGCACCGGAAGTGGAAAAACAACGGTTGTTCATCAAATTATGAATGAACTTCCCGAAACTGAGGTAGGCATTATTTCTCAAGATTCGTATTACAAAGAAACACATAACTTAAGTTATGAAGAACGTACTAAAATCAACTTTGATCATCCTAGAGCAATTGACTTTGATTTGTTAGTGCAACACCTTAAAGAATTGAAATCGGGTAAAATAATTGAACAGCCGGTCTATTCATTTGTAACACACAACCGCACTGATGATACTATATTAACCCATCCTAGAAAAGTGATGATTGTGGAAGGTATTTTAATCTTAGCCAATCCTGAACTTCGCGATTTATTTGATATAAAAATTTATGTGCATGCCGATTCTGATGAACGATTAATCCGTAGATTAAAACGTGATATTGCAGAACGAGGTCGTGATATGAATGAAGTTTTAAATCGCTATCAAACTACCTTAAAACCAATGCACGAACAATTTATAGAACCCACTAAAGCATTTGCCGATATAATTATTCCGAATGACAAATACAACACAGTTGCCATTGACGTGGTTCGGGCTGTAATTAACCAACGAATTCTTTAATTATGAAGTTTTTCAAACGTTTAGAAGAAAAATATCCTTGGTTTAAATATGTCGGAAACCGATATGTTTTAGTTTTAATTTTTTTTTCCGTTTGGATGCTTTTTTTAGATAACTACTCCTATTTGGAACACCGATTTTTGAATAAAGAACTCGATGAATTGGAAACCAATAAAAAATATTATCAAGAAGAAATTAAAAAAGATAGTCTTGATATCAAACGACTAAACAATCCTGATCAAATTGAAAAATACGCCCGCGAAAAGTATTATATGAAACGCGACAGCGAAGATATTTATATTATTGAATTTGAAGAGGAAATGATTGAAGAAGAAAATAACAAATCGCTATAAATTATGGCAGAAAATTTATTCAACGAATTTGAGCCGATTTCATCGAAACAATGGAAACAACAAATTCAGTATGAACTCAAAGGTGCAGATTTTAACGAAACACTCGTTTGGGAAAGTCCCGAAGGCATTAAAGTAAAACCTTTTTATCACAGTGATGAACGTGATTTTAATTACGAATCTTCGGGTTTGAATGGATTTAAAATCATTCAGAATATTTATGTTTATGATGTAAAAAAATCGAATGAACGAGCAGTTGATTCGTTGAAAAGAGGTGCTCAATCGGTTCGGTTTACGATTGAAAGTAAAGCGGTTTCTTTAGATGAATTAATGGAAAATCTCCCTAAAGAGAACGTTACTTATTATTTTAACTTGTTATTTCTTTCTGCTGAATTTGTCAAAAAAGTTGGTGTTTTTTCTACTCAAAATCAATTTAAAATCATCATTTTACAAGATGCAATTGGTCAATTGGCCAAAGATGGAAATTGGTTTGCTTCATTAGAAAAAGATTTTAGTGAATTGAAATTAATTTCGAATTTAAAAATTCTTTTTTTAAGTTGTAAAACTGATTTGTATCAAAATGCAGGAGCGAATATTGTGCAGCAATTGGCTTATTCTTTAGCACATGTGAATGAATATTTCAATCGGATTGAAAACATTTCATCGCCTATTACATTTGAAGTTTCTGTTGGCACCAATTACTTTTTTGAAATTGCTAAATTGAGAGCTTTACGTTTGCTTTTCAATACGTTAGCCAAGGAATTCAATCATGATTTTGATTGCCATATAATCGCGAGACCTACCAAACGCAACAAAACATTATACGATTACAATGTCAATATGCTTCGCACTACAACGGAATGCATGAGTGCGATTTTAGGTGGATCAGACGCCATTTCGAATTTAGCTTATGATGCCATTTATCACAAAGACAATGAATTTGGTGACCGAATTTCCCGCAATCAATTGTTGGTTTTAAAACACGAAAGTTATTTTAATCAAGTGCATAATCCAGCTGACGGAGCCTATTATATTGAAAGTTTAACGGAACAATTAGCTGAAAAAGCCTTGGCTCTATTTAAAGATATCGAGGCCAATGGCGGATTCATCACACAATTAATTGAAGGAACAATTCAACGAAAAATCAATGAAAGTGCTCAAAAAGAACAAGAACTTTTTGATTCCGGAAAAGAAGTTTTGTTGGGAACTAATAAATATCCGAACAAAAACGACAAAATGGCGAATGACTTGGAATTATTTCCATTTATGAAAACTAATCCAAGAAAAACATTAGTAACGCCGATTATTGAAAGACGATTGGCGGAAAAATTAGAACAGGAACGTTTATCTTCAGAAAAAATATCATGAGAAAAAACATCCAACATATAAAATTAGAAGAAAGCAGTAACTGTTTAAAAGCACAAACTGCCAACTCGAAACTAAATACCGATCACTTTCTAACAGCAGAAAACATCGAACTCAAATCGTTCTATACAAAAGATGATGTAAAAGATTTAGAACACCTTGATTTCGGTGCCGGATTTGCTCCCAACCTACGAGGTCCTTATGCCACAATGTACGTTCGCAGACCTTGGACCATTCGTCAATATGCCGGATTTTCTACTGCAGAAGAAAGTAATGCCTTTTACCGAAGAAATTTAGCTGCCGGACAAAAAGGACTTTCAGTAGCATTTGATTTGGCCACACACAGAGGCTATGATTCTGATCATGAACGTGTGGTGGGTGATGTGGGGAAAGCCGGTGTTGCCATCGATTCGGTGGAAGATATGAAGATTTTGTTTGACCAAATTCCGTTAGACGAAATGTCGGTTTCCATGACCATGAACGGTGCCGTTTTACCGATTATGGCTTTTTATATTGTGGCTGCTGAAGAACAAGGTGTGGCTCCACATTTACTTTCGGGAACCATTCAGAATGATATTTTGAAAGAGTTTATGGTGCGAAATACTTACATTTACCCACCTACTCCTTCGATGAAAATTATTGCCGATATTTTTGAATATACGAGTAAAAATATGCCCAAATTCAATTCGATTTCGATTTCGGGTTACCACATGCAAGAAGCCGGAGCAACCGCCGATATTGAATTGGCTTATACCTTAGCCGATGGTTTGGAATACATTCGAACCGGATTAGCAGCCGGAATGGATATTGACACCTTCGCTCCTCGCCTTTCGTTTTTCTGGGCCATTGGTATGAATCATTTTATGGAAATCGCCAAAATGCGGGCGGGTCGAATGTTGTGGGCAAAATTGCTTAAACAATTCAATCCGAAAGATGAAAAATCATTGGCTTTGCGTACGCATTGCCAGACTTCGGGTTGGAGTTTGACCGAACAAGATCCGTTTAACAATGTGGCTCGAACATGTATTGAAGCGGCTGCCGCAGCTTTTGGCGGAACACAATCCTTACATACCAATGCGTTGGATGAAGCGATTGCCTTACCAACCGATTTCTCAGCTCGAATTGCCAGAAATACGCAAATCTTTTTGCAAGAGGAAACAAAAATCTGTAAAACGGTTGACCCTTGGGCAGGAAGTTATTATGTGGAAAGTTTGACTGATGAAATTGCCCAAAAAGCATGGGCATTGATAGAAGAAGTAGAAGAATTGGGCGGTATGACTAAAGCCATTGAAGCCGGCATACCAAAATTGCGAATTGAAGAAGCGGCAGCTAGAAAACAAGCTCGAATTGATAGCGGACAAGATATTATTGTTGGCGTAAACAAATACCGTTTAGAGAAAGAAGATCCGTTGATGATTTTGGATGTGGATAACCAAATGGTACGCAAGCAACAATTAGAACGATTGGCACAAATAAAAGCCTCTCGCGATACGGAAAAAGTAAAAGCCAGTTTAGCCAAATTGACAGAAGCGGCAAAATCAGGTCAGGAAAATTTATTATCTTTAGCCGTAGAAGCAGCCCGAAACCGAGCTACGCTAGGCGAAATCAGTGATGCCTTAGAAGCCGTTTTCGGACGTTATAAAGCACAAATCAGAACTTTTAGTGGCGTGTATAGTAAAGAAATTAAAAACGATGAAAGCTTTGAAAAAGCGAAACAATTAGCCGATGCTTTCGCCAAGAAAGAAGGCCGTCGTCCCCGCATTATGATTGCCAAAATGGGACAAGACGGTCACGATCGAGGGGCAAAAGTAGTGGCGACCGGTTATGCCGATGTTGGTTTTGATGTGGACATTGGTCCGTTATTCCAAACCCCACAAGAAGCTGCCAAACAAGCCGTGGAAAACGATGTGCACATTTTAGGAGTTTCTTCCTTGGCTGCCGGACACAAAACCTTAGTACCACAAGTGATTGAAGAACTTAAAAAATACGGTCGCGAAGACATTATGGTCATTGTAGGTGGCGTAATTCCTGCACAAGATTACCAATTTTTGTTTGATGCTGGAGCGGTTGCGGTTTTTGGACCGGGTACGAAAATTAGTGAAGCGGCGATTAGTATTTTGGAGGTTTTAATGGAGGATTAGTATTCAGTCGCAGTTGACAGAACTAATAGAATTTTATAAAACACTGACTGAAAGGTTGGTGTTTTTTTATCTTTACAAAAAATTAAAAAAAAATGCTCACCCTCTCCTTCACCCCTTTCCCTACTCTCGAATCCAATCGTTTGTTATTACGAGCGGTTACTGTGGATGATGTCAATGAAGTAATGGAACTGCGTGGCAATCCGGAAACGATGAAATTTATTCCGCGACCGTTGGTGACTTCTCCCGAAATGGCATTGGAACACATTGCGATGATTACCGAAAAAATTGAAAACAACACTGGAATCAATTGGGCGATTACGTTAAAAGGAAATCCGAAATTGTTGGGTGTGATCGGTCATTATCGCATTCAACCTGAAAATTATCGTTCAGAAATTGGGTATATGTTGTTACCGGAATATCAAAACCAAGGAATTACAAGTGAAGCAATTAATATCGTTTTGGAGTATGGTTTTAAGGTATTAAATTTCCATTCTGTAGAAGCAGTAGTTGATCCGGAAAATTATGTTTCTGCCAAAGTGTTAGAAAAAAACGGATTTGTGAAAGAAGCTCATTTTTTAGAAAATGAATTTTGGGAGGGGAAATTTTGGGATTCGGTGGTGTATTCACTTTTGAAACGAAACTTTGTAAAGAAAAATCACTAAATTTAACCATATAAGGCATATAAGTTAAGTCACTTTAAAACTTATATGACTTATATGGTAAAAAAATAAAATCCATGTTAAAACTTCCCAACACGCCGATCAGTATTTTCACTATTATGTCTAAAATGGCTGCCGATTATCAAGCCATCAATCTCTCACAAGGTTTCCCGAATTTCCCGATTGATGTGCGAATGACAGAAATTGTAGCTCGATTGGCCAAAACCGACATTCATCAATATGCTCCGATGTCCGGTTATCCGCCGTTATTGGAAAAAATTGCTCAATTGACGTTGGAACATTATCAGCGAAAAGTGAATCCGTCAACCGAAATTTTAATCACCGCCGGAGCAACCGAAGCAATTTTTGCTGCCATTCAAGCATTCGTGCAACCGCAAGATGAAGTCATCATTCTCGACCCAAGTTATGATTGTTATGAAATGCCAATTGTATTGAGTAATGCCAAACCCATTCGGATAGCGTTAAAAGAAGATTATTCTCCCGATTTTGAAGCCATTAGTCAGCATTTAACGACAAAAACCAGAATGCTGATTTTGAATAATCCGCATAATCCTTCGGGAAAAATTTGGACAGAACATGATTTTATTCATTTGGAAAAAATCATCGAAAAGTATCCCAATTTATTGATTTTATCAGACGAAGTATATGAATTCATTACGTTTGAAAATAAACATATTTCCATCAACACCAGAGAAAAATTGAAAAACAGAAGTTTGATTATTTCTTCCTTTGGGAAAACACTTCATTTAACCGGATGGAAAATAGGTTACTTAATCGCTCCTGAAAATCTTTTAAAAGAAGTAAAAAAAGTACATCAATATTTGGTTTTTAGCGTGAATAGTTTGGCTCAAGCTTCGATTAATGAATACTTGACCGTTTTTGATGCGAATGAAGTGGCTCAACTTTATCTTAAAAAAAGAAACTTCTTTCAAAACCTTTTAAAAGAAACGTCTTTTGAATTGTTGCCGTGCGAAGGAACCTATTTTCAAACCGCATCTTATCAAAATATTTCAGAAGAAAATGATTTGGATTTTACCAAACGATTGGTGACCGAATTTGGTGTAGCAACCATTCCTCTATCGGCCTTTTACAGTAACCAAACCGACTTAAAACGCATTCGGTTTTGCTTTGCCAAAGATGACGAAATGTTGATGAAGGCAGTGGAAAAATTAAAGAAAACCAAACAACAAACAATGTAACAATTTTGTTAGTTACTATTTTATTAGTTACTATTTTGTTATTTTTAAAAAATAGTATACTTTTGTATTCAAATGATTGAAGATGAACTTACCATTCAAATATGGAAAAATAATTGAAGACGATTTTTTTGTCAACAGAACTAGCGAACTAGACTACCTGAAGAGAAATATAAAATCAAAAATTAACCTCACATTAATTTCGCCACGCCGCTGGGGAAAGTCATCATTGGTTTCAAAAATAGCTCGTGATATGACAAAAGATGAAAAAAACATCAAATTTTGCTTTATCGATTTATATAATGTAAGAAACGAAGAAGAATTTTATAATTATTTTGCAACTGAAATTTTAAAAGCGAGTTATTCAAAATGGGAAGAAAGAATTGAAAATGCCAAATTATTTTTTAAACAAATCCTACCAAAATTTAGTTTTGGATTAGACCCAAATCAGGAATTTTCAATTTCATTTGATTGGGAAAGTGTAAAAAAAAATCCGCAAGAAATTCTAGATTTACCCGAAATAGTTTCTAAAACAAAAAAAATTCAACTCGTTATTTGTTTGGATGAATTTCAAAACCTTTCTTATTTTGACGAACCATTAAACTTTCAAAAAAAAGCTAGAGCCGCTTGGCAAAAACACCAACATTGCAGTTATGTTTTATATGGTAGTAAAAGGCATATGATGGCTGAACTTTTTGAAAATAAATCAATGCCTTTTTACAAATTTGGTGAAATTATTTTATTATCAAAAATTGAAACTCAACATTGGCAGAAATATATTCAAGAAAAATTCAAATCCACTAAAAAAAATATTTCTCCAGAATTAGCTGAAATTTTGATTCAAAAAGTGGAAAATCATTCGTATTTTGTACAACAATTAGCAAATGCGGTTTGGTTAGAAGCTAACAAGACCTGTACAAAAGATGATATTGATAATGCTTTAGAAAAACTACTGCTGCAGTATGAATTGTTTTTCAGTAAAGAAGTTGACGGTCTTTCTAACTTGCAACTTAATTTATTAAAAGCTTTAGCGGCAGATGAAAAAGAATTGAGTGGTAAAAAAACAATAAAAAAGTATAATTTAAGTTCTTCTGCCAGTGTTAATCGATCTAAAGAAGCACTCATTCAAAAAGAAATTATAGATACTTTTGAAAAAAAAATTGAATTTATTGACCCCTTATTTAAAATTTGGATTAACAACACATATAATAGAAAACTATGAATTTTTCTGCGAAAATGCTTCGTGATAACGCCTTAGAAGGCAAAGTAATTGTAGTAACCGGTGGCGGTAGCGGACTTGGAAAAGCGATGACCAAATACTTTTTAGAATTGGGAGCTAAAGTAGCCATCACCTCTAGAGATCTAGAAAAATTAAAAAACACCGCAGCCGAATTAGAAAAAGAAACGGGCGGAATCTGTTTACCATTGCAATGCGATGTTCGCCACTATGAACAAGTGGAAGCCATGCGGAATGAGGCTATTAAAACCTTTGGAAAAGTAGATGCTTTATTAAATAATGCCGCTGGAAATTTTATTTCTCCAACCGAACGATTATCCGCTAATGCTTTCGATACGATTATTGATATTGTTTTAAAAGGAACCAAAAACTGCACCTTAGCTTTTGGGAAAAACTGGATTGATTCCAAGCAAGAAAGTGCTGTGATATTAAATATTGTCACAACATATGCTTGGACAGGTTCAGGCTATGTTGTGCCGAGTGCTACTGCCAAAGCCGGAGTATTAGCCATGACCAGAAGTTTAGCTGTAGAATGGGCAAAATATGGCATTCGTAGTAATGCCATTGCTCCTGGGCCATTCCCTACCAAAGGTGCGTGGGACAGATTATTACCTGGAGATTTAGCCGAAAAATTTGATATGGCTAAAAAAGTACCGTTGAAACGAGTGGGCGACCATCAGGAGTTAGCCAACTTAGCCGCTTATTTAGTTTCGGACTTTTCTGCTTATATCAATGGCGATGTCATCACAATTGATGGTGGCGAATGGTTAAAGGGTGCCGGACAATTTAACTTATTAGAGGAAATTCCGGAGCAAATGTGGGATATGTTGGAAGCGATGATTAAAGCAAAAAAAAGGAAATAATTTATTTGTTCCCAGTTAAATAATAATACGTAAAACAATTAACATTTGTTAACAACTTGAACTTGAAAAAACCGTAAATAATCGTAATTTTACGGCTTAAATTTAATTGAATCAATGGGCAAAATTATTGCAATTGCGAATCAAAAAGGAGGCGTTGGAAAAACCACAACCACAGTGAATTTAGCCGCCTCTTTAGGTGTTTTAGAAAAAAAAGTTTTATTAATTGATGCTGATCCGCAAGCAAATGCCAGCTCTGGTTTAGGTATAGATGTGGATACTGTTTCAATTGGTTCCTATCAGGTTTTAGAGCACAGCAACACACCTCAAGAAGCTGTAGTAAAATGTTCTGCTCCCAACGTGGATGTTATTCCCGCACATATTGATTTGGTAGCTATTGAAATTGAATTAGTAGATAAAGAAAACAGAGAATACATGCTCAAAGAAGCTTTGGATTCTATTAAAGATCAATATGATTACATTTTAATTGACTGTGCTCCATCACTGGGCTTATTAACCTTAAATGCCTTAACAGCCGCTGATAGTGTTGTAATTCCTATTCAATGTGAATATTTTGCTTTAGAAGGTTTGGGAAAACTATTAAACACTATCAAAAGTGTACAAAAACTGCATAATCCGGAATTAGATATAGAAGGTTTGTTGTTGACTATGTATGATTCACGTTTGCGTTTATCCAACCAAGTGGTAGAAGAAGTACAAAAGCATTTTAACGATATGGTTTTTAAAACTATCATTCAACGTAATGTGAAATTAAGTGAAGCTCCCAGTTTTGGCGAAAGCATTATTAATTTTGATGCTACGAGTAAAGGTGCCAACAATTATTTGAGTTTAGCCGAAGAAATTATCAAAAAAAATAGCTAGAATTTATGACACAAGCCAACAAAAAACAAGCCTTAGGAAGAGGACTATCGGCTTTATTGAAAGATCCGGAAAACGACATCAGATCAGTAAATGACAAGAATGCTGATAAAGTTGTGGGAAATATTATTGAGCTTGACATTGATGCGATTGAGATAAATCCTTTCCAACCGAGAAGTAATTTCAACGAGGAAACGCTTCTAGAATTGGCATCATCTATCAAGGAATTAGGTGTCATTCAACCTATAACCGTAAGAAAGCTAGATTTTAATAAATACCAGTTAATTTCCGGTGAAAGAAGACTTCGTGCTTCTAAGATAGCGGGTTTAACTGTTGTTCCCGCTTATATTCGAATTGCAAACGATAACGAGTCTTTGGTAATGGCTTTGGTCGAAAATATTCAACGTCACGACTTAGATCCTATCGAAATAGCTCTTTCGTATCAACGTTTGATTGATGAAATTCAATTAACGCAAGAACAAATGAGCGAAAAAGTAGGTAAAAAACGCTCTACTATTGCCAACTACCTTCGTTTACTGAAATTAGACCCAATCATTCAAACCGGAATTAGAGATGGTTTTATTTCAATGGGACACGGTCGTGCGTTAATTACCATTGAAGATGAAGAAGTTCAATCGGATATCTATCACAAAATCATTAGCCAGAATCTTTCCGTTCGTGAAACCGAAACCTTAGTAAAAAATTACCAAGAAGGTGCAAAACCTAAATCAGGAAGAGCAACTAAATCTGCTGCTGCATTTATCGTTTCTGATACTGAGAAAAAAGATATTGGAACTGTATTGGGAACAAAAATTGATGTAAAAATTGATGAAAAAGGAAAAGGAAAAATTACCATCCCTTTTAAATCTCAAGCCGATTTTCAACGGATTATTGCCTTAATTAAAGGATAGCGAAAGTGATTATTACCAGAATCATATTTTTTTCTTTTTTCCTCTTAGGAATAAATTCTGCTATTGCACAAGTTCAGTTTGAAGATGTCAAAATCACAAAAGACTCAACAACGATTAAACCAATAGACCCTTTAACTCCTGCAAAAGCAGCATTTTATTCTGCAGTAATTCCCGGTCTGGGTCAAATTTATAATAAAAAATATTGGAAAGTACCTATCGTGTACGGTGGGTTAGCAATTGGCTATTATTTTTATAATGATAACAATAAAAAATACAAAGAGTTCAGAAACATTTACAAAAGACGTTTAGAAGGATATACAGACGACCGTTATTACGGAGTTTACTCAGATGCTGTCTTAATCAATGCACAACGAACATTTGAGAGAAACAGAGATATTTCAACCGCCGTAATGATTGGCTTTTATGTGCTTAACATTATTGATGCCAATGTAGATGCTCATTTAATGCAGTTTAATGTTAATGACAACTTATCGCTTTCTCCTGAATTCAACAGAAATGAAATAGATTACAAATACAGCATTGGCATAACTTTGAATTATAGATTTTAATGAAAATTGCACTGTTAGGATACGGAAAAATGGGAAAGGTAATTGAACAAATTGCCTTAGAACGAGGTCATGAGATTGTGCTCAGAAAAGGAAGTTCTGATTCCTATGATGGTTTAGAAAATTCAGATGTCGCCATCGATTTTAGTGTTCCGGATGCTGCGGTAAATAATATTTCTGCCTGTTTGAAAAAAGGAATTCCTGTAGTTTCCGGAACAACCGGGTGGCTTGAAAATTATCATCATATGGTAAACCTCTGCGAGGAGAAAAACGCAGCGTTTATATACGGTTCAAATTTTAGCTTAGGTGTAAATTTATTTTTTGAATTGAATGATTATTTAGCAAAAATGATGTCAAAATTCAACCAATACAATGTTACGATGCAAGAAATTCATCACACCCAAAAATTAGACAAACCGAGCGGTACAGCTATTTCCCTTGCAAATGCCATCATTAATCATACCTACAAAAATAACTGGAACATAGAAACTCCTAAAGCAGATGAGTTGTTTATTGATGTCAAAAGAGAAGACAATGTCCCAGGAACGCATAGTGTTTTCTATCAATCTGAAGTAGACACCATAGAAATCAAACACACTGCCCATAACCGTAATGGTTTTGCCTTAGGTGCTGTAATTGCTGCCGAATGGATTATTGGCAAAAAAGGGGTTTTCACAATGAAAGATGTATTAGATTTAAAATAAGTCACAACACAAAATAATTATAAATAAACGTTAAATTAGTAACGTTTTCTATATTTGAAAACTAATTAAAAACTTGGGTTCCGTTTAGAATTAAAAACGAAAATAAAAAACAGTAAAAATGACATTATATCAATGGTTTATATTCTTCTTAGTGCTACAAATAGTACACTATTTAGGAACTTGGAAATTATATCAAAAAGCAGGTCGAAAATCTTGGGAAGCAGCCATCCCTATTTATAATGCCATTGTTTTAATGAAAATTATTAATCGCCCTTGGTGGTATACTTTTTTATTATTTATCCCGATTGTCAATTTGATTATGTTTCCAGTTATTTGGGTAGAAACTTTAAGAAGTTTCGGAAAAAATTCTCAAATAGATACAATTTTAGGTGTTGTTTCGCTTGGGCTATATATTTATTACGTTAATTACACGCAAGATGTAACCCATATTAAAGACCGTTCTTTACACCCCAAAAACACCACGGCAGATTTTATAAGTTCGATTCTCTTTGCCATAGTTGTGGCTACTACAGTGCATACTTACGTGATGCAACCGTTTGTGATTCCAACATCTTCTTTAGAAAAATCGCTATTAGTAGGTGATTTCTTGTTTGTAAGTAAATTTCATTATGGTGCCAGAACACCAACTACAGCGGTAGGACTTCCGATGGTGCATGATTCTATTCCAATTGTGCGAACAAAATCATATTTAAGTTGGCCACAACTACCCTCTTTCCGTTTTCCGGGTATGGAAAAAATTGAAAAAAATGACATTGTTGTTTTTAACTGGCCTATCGATACGGTATATAAATTTAGAGATAATTCAGGCCGAAGAGTTGACAAGCCTTTGGATAAAAAATCAAATTATGTAAAACGTTGTTTAGGAACTCCCGGCGATAGTTTACAAATTAAAAATGGCGATGTTTATGTGAATGGAAAGCTACTACCATTGCATGACCGACAAAAGTTACAATATTCATATACTGTTGAAACAAACGGTTCTAACTTTAATCAAGAGTATCTAATTAATGAACTTCAAATCACAGATCCATTTGGTCAAATAGCTCAAAATCAATATTATTTTAAAGCTTTAACAGACGAAAATGTGCAACGCTTACGCAATAATCCGATTGTAAAGAATGTTGTTAAAAATATTGAAAACATTGGTGATTTAACCATTTTTCCGCATACAAAACCTGATTGGAGTACGGATAACTTTGGACCTATTTATATTCCACAAGCCGGAAAAACAGTAGCTCTAAACAAAGAAACTTTACCATTCTACAAGATGATTATCACCGACTATGAGAAAAATGACTTAGTAGTGAGTGGCGATGAAATTCGCATCAATGGCAATGTGGTTAAAGAGTATACCTTTAAAATGGATTATTACTGGATGATGGGTGACAACCGACATAATTCAGAAGATAGTCGTTATTGGGGTTATGTTCCCGCCGATCACATAGTTGGAAAGCCTGTTTTTATATGGATGAGCTTAGACCAAAATATTCCATGGAGTAAAGCTTTGGATAAAATTCGTTGGAATAGGCTTTTTACAACTGTTGGTGGAAACGGAAATCCTGTCTCGTATTTTCATTACTTTGTTATACTTCTTGCCGGTTGGTTTATTTTTGATTTCTATCGAAAAAGAAAGAAAAAAAATACTGATTCGTAATTCATGAAAGTACTTGTTCACCCAACTTATTTTCCATCCATCAGTCATTATGCAGCGATGGTTCAAGCCGAGCAAGTGGTGTTTGAAATGGAAGACAATTTTCAAAAACAAACCAACCGCAACCGAATGTACATTTATAGCCCTAACGGAATTCAAATGCTTAACATACCAATTAAACATAACAAAGTTACCCATCAAAAGTACAAAGATGTTAAAATTGAATCGGAATTTAATTGGCAAAAACAACATTTCAAATCACTGGAAGCAGCCTACAGAGCTTCACCTTTCTTTGAATATTTTGAAGACGATATTACTCCTATTTTTCAAAAAAAACATACCTACTTACTTGATTTGAATGTGGAAATTTTTGAACTTCTCAATCAATGTTTAGGTGTTACTATATCACCAGAAAAAACCTTTGAATATTTTCATGAAGTAAACAATTGTATTGATTTTCGTTGGTTAGCCAACGGAAAAAAAGACACCACACAATGTGAGCCCTACACACAGGTATTCGGTGAAAAGCATGGCTTTATGAATAATTTAAGTGTTTTAGATCTTCTTTTTAACGAAGGTAGGTATGCGTTAGACTATTTAAAAAATCAACAATTATAGTGCTAGTTTTCTTTTTCAAAAGCCAAGCGGGAAACAATTGGAAAATGATCTGAATTCTTAAAATTGGAAAAAGAATTGAATTGTTTTACTTTGAATTTTTTATCTGTAAAAATATAGTCTATTCGAGCAGGATAATACTTAAAGTTGTAGGTTGATCCAAACCCGAAACCGGCTTCCTCAAAGGCATCATTTAAATCACCTTTTACACTACGGTAAACAAAAGAGAACGGACTATTATTCAAATCACCACAAATAATGAGTGGATAGTTACAATCTGCTTTGTGCTTTTTAATGATTTCTGCCTGTTGCTGTTGTGAAGTAAACGACCTGCTCATTCGGCGAAGCATTCGTTTTGACCTATCTTGCGAAACACCTTGAATATTTTCATCGATTTCATGAACATCAGGTGTAATTTTTATTGATTGCAAATGTATGCTGTACACTCGGATAGTATCTTTACCGCGTTTTATATCGGCATAAATAGCATTGTTTGTAGAGTTAGGAAATGAAATTACCCCTTCATTTACAATGGGGTATTTTGAAAAAATAGCTTGACCGAGTTTCGTATTCTTTCCTTCGATGAATATATACTTGTGCCTGTACACGCGAAAATCAACTTCGTTTTGATTCGAAAACTCTTGTATACACAAAATATCGGGAGTCTGTTCTTTAATAAAATCAGAAATAAGCATACTTACGTCACGCTCTATCCAATCGTAGAGATTAAATAAACGGACATTATAACTCATCACAATAAAATCCTCTTCCTCAATAGGTGACTTTGCTTCAGAAAACTTATAAAACTTGTTGATAAAAGTGATTCCCAATAGCAAAACAATTCCCGACAATAGCATTTGTCTTTTAAACTGAACAAGCCAATATCCAAAAAACAATAAATTCAAAATCAACATCAGAGGTAAAAAAAGTGTCAAAACAGAAAGAATCGGGAACAACTTTGGAGCCAAAAAAGGTAAAATATAAGCAATAAACGTCAATATAGTGAGCACTATATTAAAAAATAAAATTACTTTATTAAACCAACCTAATATTTTCATTTACTTCTGTTAACCATCCCAAAACCTTAAAATTAGCAGATGTCAAATCACGCTTTTTGCTACTAAATTTTTTCTCTTATTGTCATTTTCTTAGTACAAACAACAATCTCAACTTAAACGTGAGACTCTTAATAAATTAGCTCTTCCCTGCTTTAAACAAAAACTCCTTTTCTTCTTTTGTCAAGCTATCGTAACCCGACTTACTGATTTTGTCTAAAATTTCGTCAATTTGTTGTTGCGTTTTATCCTTTGAAGCTGGCTTTGACCTTGTGTAGTTTTGATTTTTATGCACTTTTTTAAAAGGAGTGGATTTTCTGCTACGAAACAAATTGACCAACCCATCCACAAAAGAAGTAAACGGTTTTGTAATATCGTTACCATTTTTAAGCTGAGAACTATACAAATAGCCGAATAAAGCACCACCCAAATGAGCAATATGTCCACCTACATTACTAAAAGACAAACTAATCAAATCAATAATCAAATAAAACAAGGCAATATGCCAAAGCTTGACGGTTCCTATCAACAACAAACGAATTTGCATGTAAGGAGCATAGGTAGTTGTTGCAAAAAGAACAGCCATAATAGCTCCTGAAGCTCCAATTAATGCAGCATTTTGTTTTATTAAAGCAGGAAAAACCAAATAACTTACAATAAAAATAAAACCCGAAAAAATAGCCCCCAATAAATACAAACTTAACAATTGTTTCTGTGTAAAAAAAGTTAGAAACAAACGCCCGGCAAAATTCAACACGATTAAATTAAACAAGATGTGAAAAATATCAGCATGAAAAAAAGCATAGGTCAAAATAGACCATGGCTTCCATAACAAATCGCTCGGATTAGAAGACAAACTGATGTAATGGGTAAAATTAAAAACAATAGCAAAAAGAGACAAGACTCCGGTTAAAATCCAAGGTACTGCAAACAGAAATACATTTAGGTAGATTAACTTTTCGTTTACACCACCCATTCTAAATTGTTGTTTTATTTCATCTACTATACCCATTCGTTTAGCTTTTTCGGATTAATTCCAACGTTTATGATTAAATTGATTTTTTTTCCACATCCACATCATCAAAAGTCCGGTCACAGCACCGCCAACATGAGCAAAATGAGCAATTCCGCCGCCGCCAAAAATTGAATTGCCACTAATTCCCATAAACAAATCACCTAAAACTAATACCGGAACAAAGTACTTCGCTTTAATAGGAATTGGGATAAAAATCATCATCAGTTCTGCATTTGGAAACATAAAAGCAAACGCAACTAATATACCGTACAAAGCTCCCGATGCTCCTACTGCTCTACCATCTGCAATGATGGCAGCATCAAAAAGTGCTTTAAAGTTTACTTCATTCAACAAATCATACTTCCCAAGCGGTTCAAGTATAGGTTTAATATTTTCGGCCAATAACTCACCTTTATAAACATTGCCTTCCCTAAATGGTACATTAATAATTTGTTTAATTGTATCTGAAGACAACTGCAAATCAGCTGCAGATTCTAAAACTTTTTGAAATTGATAATACTCCATCCCTAAATGAATCAATGCTGCCCCCAATCCACAGGAAATGTAAAAGAAAAGAAACTTTTTCCATCCCCAAAAATGTTCTAAAGCAGAACCAAACATAACCAATCCAAACATATTAAAGAATATGTGCATCAAATTAGGCATTTCGGCATGCATAAATAGATGTGTGAAAGGTTGCCACCAAGCAAATTCATTACTCAGAGGAAAGTGAATTGCTAATAAATCATTTGCTGCAGGAGCAATGGTGTTGGAACCAATATAAAAAATAACATTAATGATTACTAATTGCTTTACTGTTTCGGTCATTCGCATCATATCGCAAATTTTTTATCTAAATCATCTACGCTAATCGTGATGAAAGTGGGTTTAAGAAAAGGAGAGACATCCGGTTCTTTGCAGGCAAATAAACCATTTACAATATTTTCCTGTTCTTTTTCGGTTAAATAGGTTCCTGTTCTAACGGCTAAACTTCTCGCCATAGACTTAGCAATACTATCATTTAAACTAAAACTGCTGTCGGGTATACCGCTTTGTAAATCGTTCATTAATTCTTCTAAAACAATGGCTACTTCGCTTTCTGACACAGCAACCGGAATTCCGGAAATAATTAATTTATCGGTTTCAATTGAATCAAAAACAAAGCCTATATATTCTAAAGACATCTTTAAATCGCTGATTAATTCAATTTCATTCACAGAAAAATACAATTCCAAGGGAAATAATAATTGTTGGCTTGAGGCTTGTTGTACCGTAATATTTTTTAAATATTGTTCATACAAAATCCGCTGATGAGCTCTTTGTTGATCGATGACCATCATGCCCGATTTAATGGAACTGACTATATATTTCTTATGAATTTGGTAAGTGCGGTTCTTACTTTCTTCAATTTCATTATCGTTAAATAACGAACTCGTCACTGCATCTTGTTCAAACGTAATATGCTCAATCTCTTGAGTGTCATTTTTTAAACCCACATACAAACTTTCCCAATTAGCTGATTCAGATTTTTTATCCCTATATACAGCACCAGTATACGTTTTGGAAGGTTTATCTTGAGTAAAAGGATTAAAATTAGCATCCACTTGAATCAACGGTATCGACGCATCTTTTTCTTGATAATGATAGGGTGTATCCAAATTTGGGTCGCGTTCAAAATCCAGCACCGGAGCTACATTAAATTGCCCTAAACTATGTTTCACAGTGGAACGCAAAATTGCATAAAGCGAATGTTCATCGTCAAATTTAATTTCCGTTTTGGTGGGATGAATATTGATATCGATAGTATTTGGCGGCACATCCAAATAAATAAAATAGCCGGGTTGCATGCCGTCTTTCAGCAAACCTTCATAAGCAGCCATGACCGCATGATGCAAATAACCACTTTTGATGAATCGGTTGTTTACAAAAAAGAATTGTTCACTTCTACTTTTTTTAGAAAACTCAGGTTTCGAGATGAATCCTAGTACTTTTACAATTTCAGTTTCTTCCGAAATAGGCACTAATTTTTCATTGGTTTTACCCGAAAACATGGCTACAATTCGCTGTCTCAAATTAGATGATGGTAAGTTAAACAATTCACTACCATTATGAATAAACGTGAAATGAATATTCGGATGTGCTAACGCAACCCGTTGAAATTCATCTACAATATGACGGTGTTCTACCGTTTCCGATTTCAGAAAATTGCGTCGGGCAGGTATGTTGAAAAATAAATTCTTTACAGCAAAAGAAGTTCCTTTTGGCAAAACCGAAGGATCTTGAGAAATAAATTTACTTCCTTCTATAATAATATGAGTTCCCAACTCATCTTGTTCTTGTTTAGTCTTGAGTTCCACATGAGCTATCGCAGCAATAGAAGCCAATGCTTCTCCTCTAAAACCTTTGGTGTAAAGCGAAAATAAATCTTCGGCATGACGAATTTTAGAAGTGGCATGCCGTTCAAAACACATTCGGGCATCAGTTACATTCATACCCAGACCATTATCAATCACTTGGATAAGTGAACGCCCTGCATCTTTTACAATTAATTTAATGTCGGTTGCTTTAGCGTCTACAGCATTTTCCAAAAGTTCTTTCACCACAGAAGCAGGTCGCTGAACAACCTCACCGGCGGCAATCTGATTGGCTACGTGATCGGGAAGTAGTTGAATGATACTCGACATTATCGTTGTCTAAATATGGATAAATCGAAATCGATTACGAATAAAAACAATAGTACTAATGCTAAAACAATGGCTATAAGCCTAAAGTTAACTTCTCTGTTTCCGCGATGGCGACTTTCACTTCTAGCCTCATTCCAATGTGAGCGATAATCATTATAATTTACCGTTTCACGATTTTTGTGAAACTTGGAATCAAAATCATACAGATTACCCTGCTCCTTTCCTTCGTAGTAACGAGGAGTGTAATTAAAACTTTTGTTCTTGGGCAACTTGAATAATGATCTTTTCAGCATTTTTTCCTATTATCATCCAAAGTTAGTAAATTCTAAAATGACTAGAAAATTTAACCGTGTGAAAGTTTTGTTAGTTTTTAACTAAAAAAGCCAAAATCAAACGACTTTGGCTTTAATCTATAAAATAAAATATTTTTTTTTATAAAGCAGTCATTTTAATTGCCGCAACCGCAGCCTCAACCCCTTTGTTACCATGCTTACCACCACTTCTGTCTAGCGATTGTTGCATGTTATTATCTGTTAGCACACAAAAAATAACGGGCATTTTTCCTAAAATATTCAAATCTTTGATGCCTTGTGTTACACCTTCGCATACAAAATCAAAATGTTTTGTTTCACCTTGAATTACACTCCCAATGGCAATAATTCCAGCTAAATCCGGGTGTTTATCCATCATTTTTTTACAACCGTAAATCAATTCAAAACTACCGGGAACATTCCAACGTATAATGTTTTCTGGATTTACATTGCAATCCAAAAGCGTATCAAAAGCACCTTGAAAAAGTCCTTCTGTAATGGTTTCATTCCACTCAGAAACAACAATCCCAAACGAAAGTTGACTAACGTTTGGGAGTGCACTTTTATCGTAATGGGATAAATTTTTATTTTCGGTTGCCATGATTATTGAACCATTCCGATTAAACCATCAATATTTCTGGCTTCCGGAGCTGATTCGTACTTTTCTTTAATTTGAGTAAAAAATTGTAAAGCCTCTGCTTTCTGACCTAAAGTGTAAGCTGTTTGACCTGCTTTTAACAAAAATCGTGGAGTTGTCAAATCGTTTTCATTCATTTCAGCCGCTTTCTTATAATAATCCAACGCCTCTTTTAACTGATTTTTTTGAGCAAAAGCATCACCGATAGCTCCTTGAGCTAAAGTACTTAAAATCATATCATCAGAAGAAAATTTATCTAGGTAAGTAATCGCTTCTGTATTCTTTCCTGTATTCAAGTAAGCAATTCCGGCATAATAATTGGCCAAATTTCCGGCATCTGTTCCGGCATATTCCTCGGCAATTTTAACAAAACCGTATTTTCCCTCGGCACCGTTTAAAGCCAAATTAAATAAACTATCTTGACCGGTTGTTGCGTCAATTGCTTTTTGAAAATTTTGTTGAGCCACAAACATTTCGTCTGCAGCTTCCAATTGTTTGGGTTCAACTACAAATTTTTGATACAAAAGGAAACCAACTGTAACCAAAGCAATAGCTCCTACAATACCAAAAATATACTTTTGGTTTCGCACTACCCACTCCTCAGCTTTAGAAGCTCCTACGTCTAACGTATTGAAAACTTCTGCCGTAGTACTGTCTTGTGCATCAATATCTACATTCTCTTCAATATCTTCTACTTCTTTTGGTTTAGGTGCTTTAAAGCCTCTTTTATTGTATGTTGCCATTTATATTTAATTTAATGAGCCGCAAAAATAAAATTTTTATTGATATTTGAAAGTCATTTTTTTGGATATTTTTGAATATTTTTCACAACTTACAAACCAAACTCCTTATTATTCCTTTAAAACACTTTATTTTTGCAGTACTAAAATGAAATTCTCATAAACCAATAAAAATTATTCCCTTGTTTTTAAAACAAATTTCTCTTTTCAACTATAAAAATTTCTCAGAAGTTCAATTTGAATTCGATAGTAAAATCAATTGTTTTGTTGGGAAAAACGGTGTAGGAAAAACCAATGTACTGGATGCTATCTATCATTTGGCTTATGGAAAAAGTTATTTTAACCCAACAGCGATTCAAAATATCAAACACGGCGAAGATTTTTTTGTGATTGATGGTGAATTTATCAAAAATAACCGAACCGAACAAGTTGTTTGCAGTTTAAAAAAAGGGTTAAAAAAAGTTTTAAAAAGAAATGGAAAAGTCTATGACAAATTCTCAGAACACCTTGGTTTTATTCCACTAGTCATTATTTCTCCTGCAGATACTGATTTAATTGTGGAAGGAAGTGAAACAAGACGAAAATTCATGGACAGCGTTATCTCGCAATTAAATCAGGTTTATTTGAATCAGTTGATTCAGTACCAAAAAATAATTGTGCAACGCAATGCATTACTAAAGTATTTTGCTCTGAATCATGTTTTCGAAAAAGGTACTTTAGCGATTTATAACGAACAATTAAACGAATTGGGGCAATCGATTTTTGAAAAAAGGAAAGAATTCATTCAAGCATTTTTACCCATCTTCAATAAACACCATCAAACCATAACCGATTCAGCCGAGGAGGTAGAATTGGTATACGAAAGTCATCTTTTTGAAAAAAATCTTTTACCTCTTTTAGATGAAAATTTAGTAAAAGACAGAGCCCTACAATATACTAGTGTTGGCATTCACAAAGATGATTTATCTTTTAAAATTTCCGGTCATCCCATCAAAAAATTTGGTTCGCAAGGTCAACAAAAATCATTTCTAATTGCCTTAAAATTAGCTCAATTTGAATTTCTCAAAAAGCAAAGCGGACAAAAACCAATTTTATTACTAGATGATATCTTTGACAAATTAGACGAAACCCGAGTGGGCAAAATTGTAGAAATGGTTAACGAGGAGGAATTTGGGCAATTATTCATTTCAGATACGCATTCGGAACGAACTGAAAAAATTGTAAAATCTACTCTTCAGACTTACAAACTTTTTCACTTGTAAATTAATATCTTTACCGAACAATTGAAAAAGTTATTACCAATTTCCTAAATAGAGAAAAATGGCACGTAAAGAAGCACTTCAATTTATTGAAGATTTAAAGAATAACAATAACAAAGAATGGTTTCACGAAAATAAAAAGCGGTATGAAACTTTTAAAAAAGAATATCAAAATTTAATCGCAGAAATTCTTCAGGAAATGAAGCCATTAGATACTGCGTTAGCCAATTTAGAAGTCAAAAATTGTACCTTTAGAATCAATCGAGACATTCGTTTTTCCAAAGACAAATCACCATACAAAAGCAATATGGGCATTTGGCTTTCTACCAATCGAAATCTTAAAAATTCTCCCGGATACTATATTCATTTCGAAAAAGGGTGTAGTTTTATTGCCGGTGGACTATACTGTCCGGAATCGGAAGAGTTGAAAAAAGTGCGAAAAGAAATTGCCTTTTTTTATGAAGATTTAGAAAAAATTTCATCTAATGCTGCTTTTAAAAAAGAATTTGGAGCATTCGACCGTGATGATGCAAATGTGTTGAAAAAAGCACCCAAAGATTATGATCCTAATCATCCTGCTATCGAATTTTTAAAATTAAAAAGCTTTACGGCTACACAAAAAATAAAGGATGATTTATTTTTAGATACCGATTTTGCAAAAAAAATAGCACAAAAACTCATTGCCTTAAAACCTTTAAATGATTTTTTAAACAGAGCTTTAGAAACTGTTGAATAATATTATATCATGCGTATTCACACCAATTTTTCCCTAAAAAATTATAATACATTTGGTATTGAAGCCAAAGCAAAAGAATTCGTTTCAATTCAATCCACAGAAGAATTGATAGATGTATTACAGAAATACCCAACAACTAAAAAGTTTATTTTGGGTGGTGGAAGTAATATGCTGCTTACACAAGACATTGATGCTTTGGTGATTCATTTAGATTTAAAAGGGAAAAAAATAATCGATGAAAACGACGATTTTGTCTGGGTTGAAAGTCAAGCCGGCGAAAATTGGCATGAATTTGTGTTGTGGACCATCGATCAAAATTTTGGAGGATTAGAAAACCTTTCACTCATTCCCGGAAACGTTGGAACAACGCCAATTCAAAATATTGGTGCATATGGTGTTGAAATAAAAGATACATTTGTTTTGTGTGAAGCCATTCACATTGAAACACAAGAATTATTAGTATTTACAAATGAAAAATGCAACTTTGGATACCGCGAAAGCATTTTTAAAAACGAAATAAAAGACGAATTTATCATCACCTCAGTCGTTTTTAAACTAACCAAACGCAATCATAAAATCAACACATCCTATGGTGCAATTGAAGTTGAATTAGCAAAACAACACATCACAAACCCAAGTTTGAAAGACGTAAGTAATGCTGTAATCGCTATTCGCCAAAGCAAATTACCCAATCCAAAAGAATTAGGAAACAGTGGAAGTTTCTTTAAAAACCCGGTGATTTTGAAAAGTAATTTTGAAAAAATTCAGCAAAAATTTCCAGATATTCCACATTATATGGTATCAGAATCAGAGGTAAAAGTCCCCGCCGGATGGCTCATCGAACAAGCCGGATTTAAAGGCAAGCGGTTTGGCGATGCGGGGATTCATAAACACCAAGCCTTGGTCCTAGTTAACTACGGCAACGCAACCGGACAAGAAATTTTAGCCGTAGCTAAAAATATTCAAAAAACGATTTTAAACACCTATGGTATTGCAATTGAAGCAGAGGTTAATATTATATAAAAATATCCCATTTCAACCTATTAAACAAACTCTTTTTTGTACCTTTGCAACTCAAAAAAATTCAATTGAACAATGAAATTGATACTTCTAACCATCGGACTTTTAGCTATCGCTTTTGCAGGAATAGCCATAAAAATTTGGTCAAAAAAAGACGGTAAATTTTCCGGAACATGTGCCAGTCAAAGTCCATATCTTAATAAAGATGGTGAAAACTGTAGCTTTTGTGGAAAAACGCCCGAACAAATGAAAGATTGTTCTGAACCTTCTCATTCCTAAATTTTAAAAACACATTATGTTTGACATATTGTTTTATGCTTTGATTGGAATTACGGTCATTCAGTTACTGTATTATGTAGTTGTTTTTGGAAAGTTTTCTTTTGCTAAAGTTCAAAAAAGTAATCCTAAACGAATACCTATCTCAGTCATCGTTTGTGCAAAAAACGAAAGTAGTAATGTACAAAAATTTATTCCTTTATTAGCACAACAAGATTATCCTGATTTTGAAATTGTACTTATTGATGATTCTTCCTCAGATAATACTTTAGAATTATTTGAAGAATTTGAAAAACAGTATGCAAACATTAAATTAGTAAAAGTACAGAACAATGAAGCCTTTTGGGGAAACAAAAAGTTTGCACTGACATTAGGAATTAAGGCTGCCAAAAACGACTATTTATTATTTACTGATGCCGATTGCTATCCAACGTCGAAAGAGTGGATTAAGGAAATGAGCTCTAATTTTACCCTCAAAAAAACTATTGTTTTAGGTTATGGTGCGTATGAAAAAGTAAATGGTTCTTTTTTAAACAAATTAATTCGTTTTGAAACCCTAATAACAGCTACTCAATATTTTGGTTGGGCAAAAATGGGAAAACCTTACATGGGTGTTGGTCGTAATTTAGCTTATAAAAGAGATGAATTTTTTCGTGTAAACGGATTTATAGACCATATGAAATTGCGTTCCGGTGACGATGACTTATTTGTAAACCAAGCAGCAAATGCTGAAAACACAACAGTTTGTTTTTCTAAAGAAAGTTTCACCTACTCCAGACCAAAAATAAACTTTAAAGAGTGGTTTAATCAAAAAAGAAGACATGTTTCAACTGCTACCTATTACAAGTGGTTTGACCGTTTTCAATTGGGTTTATTTTTCTTATCTCAAATTTTGTTCTTGTCTTTAGCTATTATTCTATTGGCCTTTCAACATCAGTGGATTATTGTGCTGCCTATTGTTTTGTTCAGATATTTATTTTCTTGGCTATCCTTAGGTTATGCTGCCAATAAATTAAATGAAAATGACGTTATCTATTGGTTCCCTATCATGGAAATAGCATTAATTTTCACACAATTGAATGTCTTTTTCACAAATCTCTTTTCAAAACCTGTCCATTGGAAATAAAAAAAATCATAGAAAAGGCCACGAATGGTGATCAAGTTGCCTTTACATCTCTCTTAGATATGTATTGGAACGAAGTATATGGTTTTATGCTCAAAAGAACAGAAAACGAAACGGATGCTGAAGATATCTCAATCGAAACTTTTGCCAAAGCATTTGATAAAATAGCACATTACAATCCGGAATTTCAATTCAACACATGGCTTATTGCTATTGCAAAAAACGTACACATTGACGCTTTACGGAAAAAGAAAATTTCCCCTTTTGTTGAAATCTCCGACGAAGAAAACCATCCGATGTACAGTGTAGCGGATACAACACCAACCGTTGAAGATAAAATAATTACTGAACAAAACCTTTCCCGATTATTAAGTTACATCAAGGAACTAAAACCCCACTATCAGGAAGTAATTCAACTTCGCTACTTTCAAGAAATGAGTTATCAGGAAATTGCAGAACAATTAAACGAACCTCTGAGTAATGTAAAAATTAAACTCCTCAGAGCAAAAAAATTGTTAGCAGAAATTATTCAGGGAAAATAATTTCTTTTCTCCAATTTTACAATAAGCGTCAGATTCAAAAACAAATGTTCAATTTTAGTTAAATCAAGGCTTTATTACTCAATCTTTTCTATCTTTGTCATTCTAAAAATTGCAACATGGAAAGTGTTTTAGATAGCGTTCAACCACCAATAGGAAAACCAAAATGGTTACGGGTTAAACTACCAACCGGAAAAAAATATACGGAACTTCGTGGATTAGTAGACAAATATAAACTAAACACCATTTGCACCTCCGGTAGTTGTCCGAATATGGGAGAATGTTGGGGCGAAGGCACAGCCACTTTCATGATTTTAGGAAACATTTGCACCCGTTCCTGTGGATTTTGTGGAGTAAAAACCGGTCGTCCTGAAACTGTAGATTGGGATGAACCGGAAAAAGTGGCTCGTTCCATCAAAATCATGAAAATCAAACACGCGGTGATAACGAGTGTAGATCGTGACGATTTAAAAGATATGGGTTCTATTATTTGGCTTGAAACAATTCTTGCTATCCGAAGAATGAACCCGGAAACTACATTAGAAACTTTGATTCCTGATTTTCAAGGAGTGGAAAGAAATATCGACCGAATTATTGAAGCAAATCCTGAAGTAGTTTCACACAACATGGAAACGGTACGTCGCTTAACTCGCGAAGTACGTATTCAAGCGAAATATGACCGAAGTTTAGAAGTTTTACGTTACCTAAAAGAAAAAGGAATTCGAAGAACCAAATCCGGAATTATGTTAGGTTTAGGCGAAACAGAAGAAGAAGTCATTGAAACTATGAAAGACCTACGAGCTGTTAATGTTGACATCGTGACGATTGGTCAATATTTACAACCAAGCAAAAAACATTTACCGGTAAAAGAGTTCATCACTCCGGAACAGTTCAAAAAATACGAAGAAATCGGAAAAGAATTAGGTTTCCGTCATGTGGAAAGTGGTGCGTTGGTTAGATCATCTTATCATGCTCAGAAACATATTTTGTAATATTTTGTTTCACGTTTTAGGTTTCAAGTTTCTTATACTAACCTGAAACGTGAAACTTGAAACTAAAAAATTACCTTGAAAACAAAAATCGCCATCAACGGTTTCGGTCGTATCGGAAGAAATTTATTCCGTTTATTGTTAAACCATCCTACCATTGAAGTGGTGGCCATTAATGATTTAGCAGATGTTAAAACCATGGCTCATTTACTTAAATATGATAGTATACATGGCATTTTAAAAGAAGAGATAAACTTTGATGAAAAACATCTGATTATTGAAGGAAGAAAAATTCCATTCTACTCAGAAAAAAATATCGAAAACCTAAATTGGAACGGTATTGATTTTGTAATTGAATCCACCGGAAAATTTAAAACATATGAAGCCGCTGAGGCTCACCTTGAATCCGGTGCGAAAAAAGTAATTCTATCTGCTCCTCCTGAAGATGAACGTATTAAAACAGTAGTTTTAGGAGTTAATGAATCCATTTTAGACGGAACCGAGACAATCATTTCAAATGCGAGTTGCACTACCAACAACGCGGCTCCAATGATTAAAATTATTGATGAACTTTGCGGAATTGAACAAGCCTATATCACTACTGTTCATTCCTATACCACCGACCAAAGTTTGCACGATCAACCGCACAAAGATTTACGAAGAGCACGTGGAGCAGCTCAGTCGATTGTTCCAACTACAACCGGGGCAGCCAAAGCATTAACTAAAATTTTTCCGAAATTAGATGGAAAACTAGGTGGTAGTGGCATTCGGGTGCCGGTACCTGATGGCTCGCTTACCGATATAACTTGCTATGTTTCAAGAGCCGTTTCGATTGAAGAAATCAATGCTGCTTTTTTAACAGCAGCAGAAAAAAACTTGAAAGGAATTCTTGCCTATACTGAAGATCCGATTGTTTCTGTTGACATTATCGGCAATCCAAATTCTTGTCTTTTTGATGCACAACTTACCTCTGTAATTGATAAAATGGTAAAAGTAGTAGGTTGGTATGATAATGAAATTGGTTATTCATCGAGAATTATTGACTTAATTGGGTATATTTCAAATAAATAGTTATTTTTATCCCTTAAAAATAACCATTTTTGGTATGAAATATTTTACATTAATTATTCTTTTTCTAACTCTATCGGTTTTTTCTCAAACAAAACCTTCCCAAAATAAAGGAGAAGAATTAGACAGTACAAATTATTTCATTGAATTGGCTAATTTTCACAAAAAAAATAACAATTACCGTAGTTCACAAGATTATATTCAAAAAGCAATTGAATTTGCAGAAGCACAAAAAAATTATCAGGCTCAAGCAGATGCCTACTCTTTTCTTGGAAATGTCTATTTTGAATTACGGAAATATTCCGATGCTATTCAGACGTATAACAAAAGTATTTCCCTTTACAACAATCAAAAACCATCTTCTAATCTAGCCTATACCTACTATAATTTAGGTTTGTGTTATGTTGAAAAAAAACAATACGCAAAGGCAGAATTTTACTTTAAGGAAGCAGAGAAAATTTACGAAACTATCAATATTCCTGAAGCCACAGAAATGATTAACCTTCAAAAAGGAATTGTTTATCATGCAAAAGGAGAAAATCAATTAGCCTTATCTATTTTAAATACTATAATCGTCAATCCCGACGAAGAAGACCATTTTAAAACAAAAGCAGAAGCACTTTACCAAATTGGATTAATTGAAGCAGAAAACAATCGATACAATCTTTCGTTAAACTATCTAAACAAAGCTCTTGATTTAAGTGCTAAAAACAAAAATTTAGAACTCAAGGCAAAAGTAGCACGTACACTAAGTGAAGTGTATGAAAAAATTATAGATATTGATAATTCATTTAAATTCATGAAACAACACCTGAGAATTAGAGATAGTATTCAGGAATTAAACAGCAAAAGAATTGGAACGGAAGATTTCTTAAGTTTTAAAGAAGCAGAGCGACTTAAAGCAATTGACCAAATGGACCGGGAAAATAAAGAACAGCAACGAGCGAATAAATTTTCTAAGTTAATCAGTATTTTAAGTATTGCCCTTATTTCAATTCTATCATTGTTGAGTTTATCGTTATACAAAAATAACATTATCAGAAGTCAATCTAATAAACTATTACAAGACAAAAACCACGAATTATTAATGGCGAAAGAAAAAGCCGAAAAAGCGTCTAAAGCCAGAGCAGAATTTCTCTCAACCGTAAGTCATGAATTACGAACACCTTTAAATGCTATTAATGGTATCACCCATTTGTTAATTGAAGAAAACCCTAAAAAATCACAATTACAATACCTTACATCGCTTAAATTTTCAGGAGATTATTTACTCACATTTATTAATGATATTTTAGAGATTAATCGTGTTGAAAGCGAAAACATAGAAATTGAAAGTATAAACGTTAACATTAAACAATTATTAAGTGATTTACATAATTCATTTAAAGATTTAGCCAGTAAAAACAATAATGACTTTGAATTAGAACTAGACCAATCCATACCTGAAAATCTAATCGGAGATCCAACGAAACTCTCTCAAATTTTTATCAACTTAATAAATAACGCTCTAAAATTTACCCACAACGGAAAAGTAAATATTGCGGCTAAAATGATAAAAAATGAGAATAACATTTCCTCAATACACTTTGAGATTGCAGATACCGGAATCGGAATTCCTCCCGAAAAACAACAGACAATTTTTGAAAGTTTTTCACAAGGTTCCGTTGAAATTAACCGAAAATATGGCGGAACGGGATTGGGATTAGCCATTGTAAAACGATTGGTTAATTTGTTAGGCGGAGAAATCAAGTTAACCAGTGCTGTTGGAATTGGGTCTACATTTTCGTTTGATATTGATTTTGAATTAGGTCAACAAACATTTACAGAAGTTAAAAAACAATACGACGAAAGTGTCTTTGATAACAAAAAAGTGTTGATTGTAGAAGATAACAAAATCAACCAAATGATTACCAAGAAAATGTTGGAAAATAAAAAAATCAACTGTGAGCTTATCGACAATGGCGAAGATGCCATCGAAATGATACGAACCAATGGTTATGACCTTGTTTTAATGGATGTACACCTTCCCGGAATGAACGGAACTTTAGCGACTGAAAAAATCAGATTGTTCAACAAAAAAATTCCAATTGTTGCTTTAACGGCCATTTCGTTGAATGAAAACCGTGAAATGTTGCTTTCTTATGGCATGAATGATGTGGTTACAAAACCGTTTAATCCGGATAGTTTTTACAAAGTTATCGCACACCAATTAAGTTAATCATTCTTAACTTTATTTACTGCTATTGTGGAAATTTTAGAAATGTAAAATAAATTCTTTGATTAATTTTCGAACTGCAGGCTCCGCTTTTTTTGCGGCTTCCAAAACTTCCTCGTGGTTTACCTCTTCAATATTTTCTTCATCGCCCATATCGGTAATCACGGAAACACCCAAACACTCAACATTCATATGACGAGCCACAATAACTTCCGGCACGGTAGACATTCCAACACAATCTGCACCAAGAATTTTAACCATTTTGTACTCTGCAAGAGTTTCAAAAGTTGGCCCTTGCAATCCTAAATAGATACCATCTTTGAGTTCAATGTTATTTTCTAGAGCTATCGTTTTAGCTTTTTGATTCATCCTTCTGGAATAAGGTTCACTCATGTTAACAAATCGGGGACCAAACCGCTCGTCATTAAGTCCTCGTAGCGGATGATCGGGAAAAAGATTGATATGGTCTTTGAGAAGAATGATATCTCCAACCTTATAATTTGGATTTACCCCTCCGGATGCATTGGAAACAATAAGGTTTTGAACCCCCATATACTTCATGACTCGCACCGGAAAAGTAACCGTCTGCATATCATAACCTTCGTAAAAGTGAAAACGACCCTGCATCGCAACTACACTTTTACTACCAATTCTACCAAAAACTAACGCACCTTTATGACCTTGCACGGTGGAAACCGGAAAGTTAGGAATTTCGGAATACGGAATGGTGAATTCTATAGCGATGTCTTCTGTAAACGTGCCCAATCCGGAACCAAGAATGATACCAATTTCGGGTGAATAATTCGTTTTATCTTTAAGAAACCGAACGGTTTCCTGTACTTTGTTCCACATAATGAATGATTTGTTTGTTGAAATTTTCACCTTCAGACAGAAAAACACTTTGTATGGGTAAATAAAACAATTGAGCCGGATTTATTTTTCCTTTCAAGCGAACAAAATCTTTCTCTGTTGTAATGATGGGTTTATTATTTGATTTTTTTTGTATGTATTGAATATCACTTACAGTAAAATGATGATGGTCAGGAAATGGCAATTCCTCATCATTACCATCTTGTAGATACTTAAAAAAAGGTTTAGGCTTTGCAATTCCGGCCACTAACAACTTATCTGTATTGAATACGGAATCAACAGTGCATTTTTCGTTTTCAGAATACAACATTTTATCGTATTGAATAGACGAAAAATATAATTTTTGATTGGCACGAAGATGCATTTTTTTTCTAATTTGATTTTGTTCCGTTTCTGAAAGATTAGTTGGGCATTTGGTAACAACCACCACATCTGCTCGTTTTGCTCCGCTTCTACTTTCGCGTAAATTTCCAGTAGGTAAAATAAAATCATCCACATATAAATCGTTATACGCTGTTAATAAAATCGAAAAACCTGCTTTCACTTTTCTGTGTTGAAAAGCATCGTCAAGTAGAATAACATCAGGTTGATTCTGTAAAGCCATTAATTTTTCAATTCCGTTTTTACGGTTGGCATCAACAGCCACCTGAATGGCCGGAAATTTTTGATACAATTGAAAAGGTTCGTCACCCAAGGTTTCAGCGGTAGAAGAATACTCAGCCAACAAAAAGCCGGAAGACTTACGTTTATACCCTCTGCTTAAAACAGCAATTTTATACTTTGGAGAAAGTAATCGAATTAAATATTCTATCTGTGGTGTTTTACCCGTACCGCCAACACTAAGGTTACCAACTGTGATTATAGGAACAGTAAAGGCATAAGACGGAAGAATTCCTTTATCATAAAACCAATTTCGAATGGCAGTAACCAAACCATATAATAAGGCAATAGGAAAAAGTATTTTTCGCAAAAAAATCATGTTACGAATGTAGGGATATTTGCTGAAATATTTTGTATTTTTATAAAAGGGTTTATCGTAGCGACAATATTGAATTGATTATGTTTAATTCAAAAAAGATTCCAGAACAATCGGCACAATGCTATCTATTGACGCAAAAATTGTAGTAACAAAAAACGACATAATTATGGACAAAGCAACACAAACAATGATTGAAAACCTACATAAAAATACCGGTAAAACATTGGAGGATTGGATTAAAATAGTAAAGAAAGAAAACTTTGCCAAACATGGGGAAATGGTTTCATTTCTCAAACAATCGCACCAGTTAACACATGGTTTTGCAAACCTTATAGCTCATAAAGCAAAAGGCTCTGATGCAGGCTCTGCCACTAATCCCAACGATTTAATCAGCAACCAATACAAAGGTAAAGAACACTTTAAACCAATTTATGACCAATTAATAAAAGAAATAAAAACGTTTGGTAATGATGTAGAAATTGCTCCCAAAAATGCTTACGTAAGTTTGCGTAGAAAAAAACAATTTGCCATGCTGCAACCCGCAACCAAAACCAGATTTGAGATCGGAATTAATTTAAAAGGTCAACAAGCTCAAGGTAAATTAGAAGAAATTAATTCAGCCAATGCGATGTGTTCGCATAAAATTAACATATCCGACAGAAATGAAATAGATTCGGAAATTATCAATTGGATAAAAAAAGCCTACGACAATGCCGGTTAAATTCTCAATCTACAATACATTATGTTTACACTACAACAAATTAAAAATGCACACAGCAAAGTAAAATCAGGAGCTGATTTTCCTGCTTATATTCAAGAACTTAAACAACTAGGAGTGGTTGCTTATGATACGTATGTTTCGGATGGTCATTCCAATTATTATGGTCAAAATAATTTCAATGTTACTTCTGAAGCTAAACATGAAGCACTAGCAATAGCTGATGATACTGAGGAAAATCAATTCAAAAATGACCTAAAAGCCCATCAAGAAGGCAAAACAGATTATCATACTTTTTGCTCTGATTGTGCAAAATCGGGAATAGAAAAATGGACCGTAAACCTCAATACTATGCTTTGTACATATTATGATAAGACAGCAACTAAAATTGTTGAAGAACAAATTCCGGGTTAATTTATGCTCTTTAAAAACATTAATTAATACCTTTGTTTTCTAATCACTTGCAATGAAACTTCAATCTATTTTCCCCATTTTAGAGGAACTTGCTCCGCTGACTTACGCCGAAGATTTCGACAATGTGGGCTTACTTTTAGGAAATCCTGAACAAGAAATTGAGGGAATTTTAGTCTGCCATGATGCCTTAGAGTATGTTGTGGACGAAGCCATTCAAAAAAAGTGTAACCTAATTGTTTGCTTTCACCCTATTTTATTTTCAGGTTTAAAAAAGATAACAGGAAGAACATATGTAGAACGTGTGGTAATCAAAGCTATCAAAAACAATATTGCCATCTATGCAGTTCATACCGCTTTAGATAATCATCAAAATGGTGTAAATAAAATAATAGCTAATCAATTAGGGCTATTAAACACCAAAATATTGGTTCCTAAAGAAAAATTCATCCGGAAATTAGTAACCTACACAATTCCCGAAAACTACCAACAACTACGTAATGCTTTGTTTGAAGCCGGAGCCGGAAAAATTGGCAACTATGAAGATTGTAGTTTTAATTCCAAAGGAATTGGAACCTACATGGGAAATGAAAACAGCAATCCCGAGATTGGTGAACGTTTTGAATTTGTTGAAAACGATGAAATTAAAATCGAAGTTACTTTTGAAAAACATTTGGAAACCAAAATTTTAAAAGCTCTTTTCAAAAATCATGTTTACGAAGAAGTGGCTTATGAAATTTATGAGTTACAAAACCTTCACCAAAACATAGGATTAGGCATGATTGGTGATTTGGAAAACGATATGAATGAAAATGATTTTCTTGAATTTGTAAAAGAAAAAATGCACTGTGAAAGTATCAGACATAGTACATTATTAAATAAACAAATAAAAAAAGTAGCCGTTCTGGGCGGATCAGGTAGTTTTGCAATTGGCCATGCTAAACAACAGGGAGCCGATGCATTTATTACGGCAGATCTTAAATACCATCAATTTTATGAGGCTGAAAATCAGCTAATATTGGCTGATATTGGGCATTATGAAAGTGAACGTTACACAAAAAATTATATTGTTGATTTTCTTATCAAAAAAATTCCTAATTTTGCAATCATTTTATCAGAACAAAATACAAATCCAGTTAAGTACTTTTAGACTATGACAAACGTAAAAGAAATGAGTGTTGAAGAGAAGTTGAGAGCACTCTATGACTTGCAGTTAATCGACTCAAGAATTGATGATATCAGAAATGTTAGAGGTGAATTGCCACTTGAAGTGCAAGATTTAGAAGATGAAGTAGCTGGTCTAAAGGCTAGAAATGAAAAACTTAAAACTGATTTAGAACAAATTGATGAGCAAATCAGAGCCAAAAAAAATGCAATTGAAGCTCACAAAGAAGGTATAAAAAAATATACCGAACAACAAAAAAATGTGCGTAATAACAGAGAATTCAATTCGTTAACCAAAGAGATTGAATACCAAGAATTAGAAATTCAATTGAACGAAAAGCACATCAAAGAACTGAAAGCTTCTATTGAATACAAAAAACAACAAGTAGCTGACTCACAAGAAAAATTAAGTGCAAAACAAACACACTTGGAGCACAAAAAAGCGGAATTAGGCGATATCATGGCTGAAACACAGAAAGAAGAAGAGTATTTAACTAAACTCTCTGCTGAATATGCTACTAAAATTGAAGAGCGACTATTAATGGCTTACCACAGAATTAGAAATAGCGTTAAAAACGGTTTAGCCGTTGTTTCGATTGAAAGAGGTGCTTCCGCAGGATCATTTTTTACCATTCCGCCGCAAACACAAGTAGAAATTGCCGCTCGTAAAAAAATCTTAACCGATGAGCATAGCGGAAGAATATTAGTGGATAATGTTTTAGCCGCAGAAGAAAAAGATAAAATGGAAAGCATTTTTGCTAACATCTAAAATACAAACCCCGTTCAGGGGTTTTTTTTATGGGTTCAATTTTCAAAACTTTATTAATTAAAACAGTGGGTTGCTACATCAACCTCCTGAGTTATTTTTTTCCTGAAAAAGCCACAAGATTAGCTTATAAATTTTTTAGTGAACCACGTGATGGAAAACTAGACCCGAAGTCTATTCCGGCTATACTGAAAAAAGCAGAAATTGAAATCATTAAAGTGGAAGAGCATCATTTTCCGATTTATAAATGGAAAGGGAATGAGACAAAAGTGTTATTAGCACACGGTTGGGAAAGTAATGCTGCTCGATGGGAGCCGCTTTTCCCGTTTCTGCAAAAAGCGGGGTATACTATTTTGGCTCTTGATGCTCCGGCTCACGGCTTATCTTCCGGAAAAGAATTTACAGTGCTTGGGTATGCTCATTTCATACAAACTGTATTTCAAAAATACGAACCGCAAATACTTATTGGTCACTCAGCCGGCGGATTAACCAGTCTGTATTTTCAGCATCATTACCAATTTACCTCATTACAAAAAATGGTGCTGTTAGGCTCTCCCTCTGATTTAGAAATAATCATCAGAAACTATGCTAATCTACTCGGATTAAACAACCGCGTTATTCAGTTGATGCATCAGTATTTTATGAAGCGTTTCAATATCAATCCAATTGATTTTTCGGGAAAAAAATTTGCTTCTTCGTTGTCTATCCCCGGTATGCTGTCGCATGATATTGATGACAATTCAGTAAAATTTGAAGAAAGTAAAAAAATTGAATCCTCTTGGAAAAACGTGCAATTTATCCAAACAAAAGGATTAGGGCATAGTATGCACGACGAAGCATTGTATCAACAAATCGAGAAATTTTTGCTTACTGTTTAATTATTTTTTGGGTTGTAGCATATTTCCCCTCGGTTACTTTAACAAAATAAATTCCGCTCGGTAAATGAGTAATAGCTATAGACTTGTTGCTGGGCATCTTATGTTCAAAAACAGATTGTCCTAACGCATTATAAATAGTAACATTAGCATTATCTGATAAGTTCTGCTTGGTTATAAATTTCAGTTCATTTTGCACCGGATTAGGATAAACCGAAAATGCTGTTTCATCAACCAAATCCAATCCCAACAAATATTCATCATAAACCCGTTGTACGGCTTCCTCCATATTTGGGAAAGGACCAATATTACCGGCAGAAGGATTCCCTTGTGCAATACCTGTTTCGTTTAAAATGGTTCGTAATTCTTGGCCGGTTAAATAATTGCCGGTTAAACTATGGTGATACGACTGCAATACAATGGCACAAGCCGCTACCATAGGTGTAGCCGAACTAGTTCCGGAAAAACTGACATAACCTTGGTTGATATCACCATTTAACATCAACAAAGAGCCATAGCCGCACGAGAATACATTCTGCGACCAACCTTGTACATCTACTCTTGAACCGTACGTACTGTACGAAATTTTGTTGTGAGCAAGATTGGGAGTACCACCTCCTACAATAATAGCCCCGCTATTGCCTCGATTCGTATAATTCATAAATAAACTACCGTCTAAATTTTGATTGCCGTTTCCGGCAGCGGCTACAATAACAATACCTGCATCGGTTGCAGCCTTCGTCAAATCCCAAACTACATTATTATATTCTGCCGGCACATAATCTGAAGTCCCTGATGCCGGACCATTTTCTTGCATTTCATAAATAATAACATCCCCAACGGTGGAATTTTGAATGGATTGATTAACCGCATAAATTCTATTATAACCAATTTCCTGCCATTCGGGGTAAAGAATCATTTCTGCTGCTTCATAAGCTAAGCCGGTCATACCATAGCCGTCATTTCCTGCTATAACTATACCAATAACAGCTGTACCATGTTCTGTATAAGTTGCTGTGGCATCAGAAGAAATCGTCATCCCGGCAGCAATAGTAGCATTAACTTCATTTAAATCCTCATGATTACCATTAAAACCATATTCCACATCTCGCACACGAATACCGGCACCTTTCAAGCCTAAATCCCATGCATATTGCATATTTAAACCAGGATTTGGACCAATATAGGTTTGATTAACCATAAAATCGGGCGTTGTAGGTGGTATATCAAACGGTGGGGTGATGGGCTCTAATGAAATTAAACTGGCATAATTAACAAAATCATATTTTTCAAATTCAGTTGCCAACAGAAGTAAGTTTTCGTTGGAAGTATCATCAACGACAACCCTAAAAATGTTTTTTAATTGGTGAACAGCTAAAGAATTTCCGGCAAACAATTTAGCATTCTCTTCTAAATCAGTCCATTTTTCCGGAGAAAAAGAAATCGTCTTCTCAAAATTGAATTGAAATGTATCAAAAAGAGCCGTTAATTCGGGATAAAGAGCTAAAATTGACTCCATATCTGTCAAAACAACATCCGCTTGAAAAGAAACATGCAAGTCGTGTTTGTCGCTATTATCATGAATATAAAACTGATTTTTTCTTGTTTGACCGGCTAACAGCATTGAAACAAAAAAACTAAACAGAACAAGTATTTTTCTTATCATAAACCCAAAGTTAATAGGATGAGTATTTTTTTGGCAAGTTACTAAATTTCTTTTAGATGGAAAGTCACTGTTTTTCCCCTAAAAATCCATAAAAAAATTTACTTTTGTTGTATGGAAGATTCAGGAAAACGCATCAATAAATTTTTATCCGAATCCGGTTACTGCTCCCGTCGTGAAGCGGATAAATTAATAGCAGAAGGTCGCGTAACCATCAATGGAATTGTTCCTGAAATGGGTACAAAAATTATAGAGACAGATGAAGTTCGTGTGGATGGTAAACTCATACGCGAAAACCGTGAAAAACCTATTTATTTAGCCTTCCACAAACCCGTTGGCATTGAATGCACCACCAACCAAAATGTTCGTCATAATATCGTTGACTACATCAACTATAAAGAGCGAATTTTTCCGATTGGCCGATTAGACAAGGCCAGCGAGGGATTAATTTTTATGACCAATGACGGTGACATTGTGAATAAAATTCTGCGTGCCCGAAACAATCATGAAAAGGAATACGTTGTCACGGTAAATCGTCCTATTACGGACCGATTCATTCAACGGATGGGCAATGGTGTGCCTATTTTGGATACTATAACCCGAAAATGTAAAGTAGAACAAATCAGTAAATATGTTTTTCGAATTGTCCTCACACAAGGTTTAAATAGACAAATTCGTAGAATGTGTGAGTATTTGGGTTACGAAGTAACCGCTTTAAAGCGTATCCGAATTATCAACATTTCCTTGGATATTCCGGTGGGAAGATACCGTGATTTAACCGAAGCTGAAATAAAAGAATTAAACCAATTGATTGAACCTTCGAGTAAAACCGAAGAAGCAAGTTTACCGAAAGTGGAGGTTCGGAGACCGATTGTGAATAAGAAAAAAAGTAATTAAATTTAATTAATCTTTTTTATTTTAAGAACTTTGGTAAATATCCCCATTTCTTATTATAAACTTTTCAAATTAACATTGAATATAATAAATAGACAATTGTAATTCTATCCTGATTTATTTTGTTCGTTTTAATTTTGGTGGATTTTGACGAGTATCAAAAACATCAGCAATTTTAATGAATCCATTTGTATCGTCAACAGAATAAATTAGTTTATAGTTTTTGAATACAATATAGCGATATTCAATTTCTCTATGTTTTAACAATCCTTCTTGTTGTCCAATTAAAGGAGATTTTATTAATTTTTTGGATTCGTTTATAATTCCAATTATAATTTTCCCTGCTACTCTAGCACTTGCTTCCTTTTCGTAATAGGCATAAATTTCATCAAGTTGAGTTTCAGCAAATTCAGACCAGATAATTTTCATTACAAATACTTAGCTAAAAGTTCCTCACTACTTTTAAATCTATTGTTTTTGAAATCTGATTCAGATTGGTCAATTCGCTTATTCAATTCATCTTGAGTCATTGGTTCAACTAGTCTTTTTTCTGACATTTTCTTCTCATTTCTTAAAATTTTTTCAAGACGAGAAATAGCTTCTTCACTTTGAAGTTTTAAAAATTCCTGAACAAATTCTATTTTTCGAGCTTCTAAATTCATATTATAAAATTTAAAGCTAAGATAATCATTAAAACTAAAAAACCCAAGCTCATCACTTGGGTTTTATTATTTATCTCATTTTCAATCGTTTCTGCTCTCTTGCCAACAAAGTGTTTTTCAACAACATTGCAATGGTCATGGGTCCTACTCCACCCGGAACAGGTGTAATGAACGAAGCTTTTTTACTCACCTTATCAAAATCAACGTCGCCGGTAATGCGATATCCTTTTTCGGTTGTATCGTCGGTAACACGTGTAATACCAACGTCGATTACTACCGCATCATCTTTCACCATTTCGGCTTTCAGGTAATTGGGCACACCTAAAGCCGTAATGATAATATCGGCTTGTGTAGTAATTTGTGCAATGTTTTTAGTGTAACTGTGCGTAAGGGTAACGGTAGAATTACCGGGAAATCCTTTTCTTCCCATCAAAATACTCATCGGTCTTCCTACAATATGGCTTCTTCCAATAACAACGGTATGTTTTCCTTGTGTTTCCACGCCGTAACGTTCTAACAACTCTAGAATACCAAACGGTGTAGCCGGAATAAAAGTCGTCATATCCAATGCCATTTTTCCGAAGTTTTCCGGATGAAATCCATCTACGTCTTTGTTGGGGTCAATCGCCATCAACACTTCTTGGGTGTCAATTTGTTTTGGTAATGGCAACTGCACAATGAAGCCGTCTATGTTATCGTCTTCGTTTAATTCTTTTATTTTTTTGAGTAATTCCGTTTCCGAAGTGGTATTGGGCATTTTAATCAGCGTACTTTCAAAGCCTACTCGCTCACAGGCTTTTACTTTACTGCCTACATACGTTAAACTTGCTCCGTCATTCCCCACAATCACAGCCGCTAAGTGTGGTACTTTTTCGCCATTTTCTTTCATTTTTTGCACTTCGGCGGCTATTTCATTTTTAATGTCATTGGAAACTTTTTTACCGTCTAATAATTTCATGTTCATGTTGTTTTAGTTGTGTCATAAAAAAAATAAGACGCGATAAATCGCGTCTGTGCTTATGTAAAATTATCGCATGCCTTTCATGCCACCCATCATTCTGGCGAGGTTTTTTCCGCCACCGCCTTGCATCATCTTCATCATTTTGCTCATTTGGTCAAACTGCTTCATCAATTGGTTCACTTGCTCTACTTTAGTTCCCGAACCTTTGGCAATTCTTATTTTACGCTTTCCGTCAATAATGGCGGGTTTACTTCTTTCGGTAGGTGTCATCGAATGAATGATAGCTTCAATGTGCTTGAATGCATCGTCTTCAATCTCAACATCTTTAAGGGCTTTACCGGCTCCGGGAATCATTCCCACCAAATCCTTCATGTTACCCATTTTTTTAATTTGCTGAATTTGAGTCAGAAAATCATCAAAACCAAATTCGTTTTTGGCAATTTTCTTTTGCAACTTGCGTGCTTCTTCTTCATTGTATTGCTCTTGAGCACGTTCTACTAGCGAAACAACGTCTCCCATACCCAAAATTCTGTCGGCCATACGGGAAGGATAAAAGACATCAATGGCTTCCATTTTTTCACCCGTACCAATAAATTTAATCGGTTTATTCACTACCGATTTAATCGATAGAGCGGCTCCACCACGTGTATCACCATCTAACTTAGTCAATATAACACCATCAAAATCCAAACGGTCATTGAAGGCTTTTGCCGTATTTACCGCATCTTGACCCGTCATGGCATCCACTACAAACAACGTTTCTTGCGGTTGAATGGCTTTGTGCACATTGGCAATTTCATTCATCATTTGCTCATCAATGGCCAAACGACCGGCTGTATCGACAATTACGACATTAAATCCGTTTGCTTTAGCATGTTTAATCGCGTTTTGAGCAATATCTACTGCATTTTTGTTCTCCGGTTCCGAATATACCTCCACACCTATTTGATCACCTACCACATGCAACTGATTAATCGCTGCCGGACGGTAAATATCACACGCTACCAAAAGCGGTTTTTTGCCTTTTTTAGTTTTTAGAAAATTAGCCAATTTACCAGAAAAAGTGGTTTTACCTGAACCTTGCAAACCTGACATTAAAATTACAGTGGGATGACCGGAAAGGTTGATACCTACCTCAGAACCTCCCATTAATTCGGTTAATTCGTCTTTTACCAATTTCACCATCAACTGCCCTGGTTGTAACGAAGTTAATACGTTTTGACCCAGTGCTTTTTCCTTTACGGTATTGGTAAAATCTTTGGCAATTTTAAAATTTACATCGGCATCTAACAAGGCACGACGAACTTCTTTTAAAGTATCGGCCACATTGACTTCGGTAATTTTACCGTGACCTTTTAAAATATGAAGAGCTTTATCGAGTTTATCGCTTAAATTACTAAACATAATGGGGATTTTCTTTGAATGAAGTGCAAAGATAACACAAAGCAAAGAAGCAACAAAAAATGACGTTAAGTAATTTTTTAAAATTGCCGGTAGGGTAAATCAAAAATAAATTGTTTAATAGATATACTGCAAAATTTACACCCCATTTAAAACAAAAAAATACTTTTAGCCCTGTTAACAGTTATTTTTTCAACCTTTTTTGTAATAATGAAGCGAATGTTCCAACAACAACCTAAGAGTTGTAGACAAAGCCTCTTTTCAGAGTACACCGATATGTTAGATGAGTAAAGTTAGTTAGTTTCCAAATACCACTTTTAACCTACTATGCGTAGAAGCTGCACTAATCCTGCAGCTTTTTTTTAATCTGTTTTAGGCAAATTCATTATTTTTATACCACATAGAAACATAGTTTTCGTTATGTGTATAGGTCGTTTCATTTATTTAAAGAAAATCATGGCTAAGTGAATCAAAACCTATTAAAACTATCATTTCTAAAAAGTAAATGCTAATACAATTAAACCTTAAAAAATGAGAACGTTTAGTTGGAAAGCTTAAGCACAAAAAAGCCATTCATTTACGAATGGCTTTTCAAGTAAACAAAATAACTAAATCAATTCTTCTCAAAAGTCAACAAATCAATACTTCCGTCTCCTCCACTTACGTGTTTGAGTTCTACTCTAGTGGCGGTAGCTGATAAAATTCGCCAATCTTCGCTTATTTCTTCAAATGGACCGTTGGTTGCATTAAAATTGATAATGAATTTCGGCGTACTGTCATCCGTACCGGTGGTCCAGGTTCCGCTCATGGTCGTACTACCGTTATCGGCTGTGAGTGAACCATTCGTTCCAAAAACAAAATCATAATTAGAAAATTGTGACGTTTGGTTCGAACCGTCTTCAGAAAATAAAGTCACTCGCCAAGCTCCGTTCACCAATGTGTTTTGTGTTTGTGTAATAATGACACTCGATGAATTGTTGTCATCGTCGTCATTACTATCATCGTCGTCATTACTACAAGTGGAAGCAACATTCAGCATAAATACACCGAATAACAAAGGAATTAAAAAAAACTTTTTCATATTAAATAGGTTTAGGTTAAGAAATTAAAAAAATAAGAATATATCAACAGCACATTAAAAACCCAAATCACCGCCTGCGTGAGAAAATAAACGATGTTATTTTTCCCAAAAAGAAAGTTTCTAAAAAGCGTCTTCATGTCAATTATTTTAAATTTTAGTAAAACTCAAGTATTCGTCATCGCCTTCCTCTTTCAATTGAATTAAGGTTGAGGAAAATTCTAACAATTCCCAATCATCATCTAAATCATCCAACGGATCATCTTCAAAATCAATTTCTAAAAGATCAACCCCATCTTCCTCATAAAAAAGCCAAGTTCCGTTAAAGGTTGAGCTGTTTCTGGTTATAGTGATGGTATTGGCAGTATTGAACGTAAACACATAACCGTTATATACACTAGTATCGTCCTCATCGCCATTATGGTAATACGAAATTCGCCAATTACCCGAAGTTAAAACATCAATAAAATCATCCGTTGTACCGGAATTAGCACCGCATTGTCCGATAGCACTTTCTATAACATCTGTCAACTCTGCATTCGATGATATCACAACCGTTTGGTTGTTTGGATTAATCACCGAAATTGGGTAATTAATCGAAAAGAAAACACCACTGTTTAAACTAAGTAAATAATTAATCAGTTGTGAATCACTGGCTATCGTTACAATATCAGCAAGTTGATTCGAACTATCGTATTCATTAATTGTGATCGGATAAATAATCGTCACACAACTGATATCGCTAAGGTCTTCATTTTGAGTAATAATAGTATTCAGTTGCGTTACATTATTCAATGTAATCTCCTCAAAATTTCGTAGTGAAACCGTAATGGGAAACACATACGTTACCACATCATCATCCGAGGTCGACGCATTTTTTAAATCGGCAACCGTTGCATAATCTGCTTCGGTTGAAACCGTTACATCAACGTTATTCAAGTTGATGGAAACCGGTAATTTCACCCGAAACACGCTCGTTCCGTCCATGATATTATCCACAGATGTATTATTCTGTGACGCTCTCGCTAAAAATTTAGAAGTGGGCGATGCTCCATTTAAATTTTGTGTTGTATCTTGAACAACTGTATTTTCTTCTTCCTGACAAGAATTGAAAAACAGTACACTCAAAATCGAAACGCTATACAGTAAAATTGTTTTCATAGTGGATGCCTTTGGTTAGTAAACAAATTAAAATTAAACTACCCTACCTTGGTTTTCTTTTTTTTTTATAAATTCACAAAAGTTTTATAAAAGTAAATGAAAAGTAAATCACTTTCAGGAATTTGTGAAGAACTCATCTTTTCGAATTTTTTCAAAAATCACGTCAAAGCCCTACGCAATTTCATGTATTATAAATTCGGAAATGCCGAACAAGCCGAAGATGTAACGCAAGAAGCGTTTATCAAATTATGGGAAAACTGCGAAAAAGTTCCGTTGGATAAAGCCAAATCTTATTTATATACGATTGCCAATAACACTACTTTAAATCAAATTGCTCATCAAAAAGTAGTGTTGGAATACGCCAAAAGTTCACCGGGAAAAGACAAAACTTTCGAAAGCCCTGACTATCTCATTGAAGAAGAAGAATTCAAACAAAAACTGCAAAAGGCAATCGATAAATTAACCGAAGGACAACGCACTTGCTTTTTAATGCACCGTATTGACGGAAAAAAATACAGCGAAATTGCCGATGTGTTAGGCATCAGCGTGAAAGCCGTAGAAAAACGAATGCATTTGGCATTATTAGAATTGCGAAAAGAAATTGAGTTTTTTAAGTAGGGTTTTTGAAATCCAAACTGTTTTAGATAAAAATCCGATTATGGAAGAAAATTACACCTTAGCAAAATGGATGAACAATGAATTGAAAGGCGAAGAGCTAAAAGCTTTTGAAGCCTCTGCTGATTTTGCCGTTTACCAAAAAATAAAACACTATTCTGCCGAATTAAAAACACCTGATTTTAATGAGGATAAAATGTTGCAAACCATTTTACAACACAAAAAAGCCAAGAAAATTTCGTTTCAAAAAGTGCTGCTTCGCATCGCTGCGGTGTTTATTTTAGGATTCGGAATCACGGTGGCGGTGAAAAATTTTGCTAATTTCACTGAGTTTTCGGCGAAAGGTGTTACCACTGAATTTTTATTACCTGACAACTCCAGTGTGTTGCTGAATTCCGGTTCGTCTGTGGAATACAAAAAATGGAATTGGAACAACGAACGAAAACTAAAACTGGATGGCGAAGCTTATTTTAAAGTAGCCAAAGGGAAAAAATTTGAAGTCGCTACCGAGTTGGGAACTGTTTCCGTTTTAGGGACACAATTCAATGTAAAAAGTCGTGCAACTCGCCTAGACGTGACTTGCTATGAAGGAAAAGTGCAAGTGAATTACCAAAACCAGGAAATCATTTTAACCCAAGGCATGACAGTATCGTTTGCCAACGGAACCAAAATCATTGCGGGTGAAACCGACCGTCTTGAACCGGAATGGCTAAAAAAACAAGTGAATTTCTCGCAAGAAAATTTACAAGCCATTTTGGATGAAATCAGCCGACAATACAACATTGAAATTAAATACAAAGGAAAACCTACTAACCAAGCTTTCTCCGGAACCATCCCAATGAATGAGCTTGATGTTGCCTTGGAAATAATTGCCACCACCTACCATCTACAAATAAGTAAAACTAATGATACCGAATTTATTTTACAGTAGGTAAATGAATGTAAACAAATGGGGGCTTACCCTGCTCTTCTCACTCGTTTGGGTTTTGAACCTGTTTGGTCAAGACCCGAGCGAGGCATTGCCGTTAAAGGAAATTTTGACCGACATAGCCAAACAGCACAACGTTACATTTAATTATATTGAAGAAGAACTACTTGTATTCAAAATTCTGGCTCCTGATTCAAAAAATACGTTAGAGCAAAAAATCGATTACATTCAAACCCAAACAAAACTTCGGTTTAAATTTGTGAATGATGAACTAATCACCATTTCCAACAATCAAAAACTCGACAAACCGCTGTGTGGTTATTTGGTAGATAGTGAATCCAACTTACCTATTTCTAATGCAACCATTCGCATTTCGGGCACCAATGTTTTTGTGCTTTCCGATGAAAAAGGTTTCTTTCAACTTCCGGTGGTTTCCTCCAATCCCATCGAAATTAACCATGTGAGTTATGCATCCAAAACCCTATTTGTCGACGAAATTTATGTAGATAATTGTCCCACTTTTCCATTAAACTTGATTGTTCAGGAACTGGAAGAAGTAGTGGCTCAACTCTACCTCACGGCCGGTATCCGCAAAAAAACCGAAGGTACATTTGAAATCAAACCCAAAAAATTTGGTATTCTTCCGGGTTTGGTGGAACCCGATGTATTGCAAACCATGCAGCAAATTCCGGGCATCATCAGTACCGATGAAACTATTGCCAACGTGAATGTTCGCGGAGGTACGCACGACCAAAATTTATTTTTATGGAACGGCATTCGGTTGTTTCAAACCGGCCATTTTTACGGATTAATTTCGGCTTTAAATCCCAATTTGGCTCACACGATTCAACTGTCCAAAAACGGCAGTTCGGCTTTTTATGGCGAAAGTGTTTCGAGTGTCATTGATATTTCGTCCCGAAGCAATTCGGTGGAAAATACCAACAGCACCATTGGCGTCAATATGATTAATGCCGAACTCTATACCAAAGTAAAAACCGGCGAAAAATCGACCATAGAAGTCGCTGCACGGCGTTCGTTTACGGATATGCTTGCTTCGCCAACCTACAAAAATTACTTCAATCGGATTTTTCAAAATACGGAAGTGATTGATGTGACGAACAACCAAGACATCAATTACAACCACGAAGAAGACTTCTATTTTTATGATGTCACGCTGCAATACCATCAAAAAATAGGTCAAAAAAGCGAACTGTTTTTTGATGCGTTGGCCATTTCCAATGAATTAACGTTTAACGAAAGTACATTGGTCAACAACCAAATCCTTTCCAAAAATAGCCAATTGGATCAGCAAACCTTGGGTGGCAATTTAACGTGGAAAACCAATTGGAACGCCAAAAATAGTTCCGAACTCAGTGTGTACAGTTCCTATTATCTATTGGATGCCAACAACCAATCGGTGGAAAACAACCAAATTTTGTTGCAGGAAAACACGGTGTTAGACAATGGCATTCGGTTTAAAAACGCCCATCAACTGTCAGAAACCGTTACGCTTGCCAATGGTTACCAATACAACGAAATCGGCATCCGCAGTTTTGACGATATTAATATTCCGCAATTCACCCGAACGGTTAAAGAAGTCTTGCGAAGCCATGCGTTGATTGCAGAAATCGACTACCACTCCAAAAATAATCGCTTGTTCGCCCGACTTGGAGCAAGAGGGAATTACTTTGAAAAATGGTCGCTTTTTATCGTCGAGCCGCGTTTGCAAGTGAATTATGCGTTAACCGATCACCTCAACGTAGAATTGTCCGGTGAGCAAAAAAACCAAACCGCTTCGCAAATTATCGATTTGCAACAAGACTTTTTAGGCGTAGAAAAACGCCGTTGGGTGTTGGCCAACAATGAAACCATTCCCATTCAAAAAAGCAATCAGGCGTCGTTGGGGTTTGTGTTTCGCCAAAACAAGTGGCTCATTCATCCCGAAGTATTTTATAAAAAAGTAGAAGGCATCACCAGTTCCGCTCAGGGTTTTCAAAATCAGTTGGAATTTGTTAAAGTCATTGGGCAGTATGAGGTGTATGGTGTAGAAGTGCTCATTCAAAAACAAATCAACCAATTCACCGGTTGGTTCAACTACAGCTTTAATAACAACGATTATACGTTTGAAGGTTATATTCCGCCGCAATTTGCCAATAATTTTGAAGTGAACCACAGCATGGCATTCGGGGCAACCTACCAACACAAAAACCTTAAAATGGCGTTGGGCAGCAAATGGTTTACCGGACGACCCAATACGATTCCGTTGAGCAACGAACCCATTTACACCACACCCGATAACCCGGAAATTGTGTACAGCCAACCGAATCAGGAAAACTTAGACGACTATTTTCAGGTGAATTTTTCAACCGCCTATTCGGTGGCGTTGAGCAAAAAAACGAACCTTTTACTGGGTGCTTCGGTATTAAATCTATTCAACCAACGCAATACGATTAATCGTTTTTACCGACTCAACTCGGACACCAATGCCATTGAAGAAGTGAATACCTATTCGTTAGAACTTACTCCGAATGCGTTTGTAAAGTTGAATTTTTAAGAAGTGCTTGATTTGGATTTAGGTTACTTTGCCAAAATGGATTTATATATATTCTATATCCATAAATTTAAAAGGCTCGTATTCAGCCCAATACCCCTTAATCTTTTAAACCATAAAACTTTTAAACCCCTTTTCCTTTTGCACACTTTTGACGGCATTTGACAGGATTTGACGACATTTGACAGGGTTTGAATGGAAATGACGCTTTTCTTACGTTTTATAGGGGTTTTGTTCGGTACTTGTTCGGTACTTGTTCGAACGGGCTTCGGAAAAAGGGGGTGTTTTCCGAACAAATGTGCAATTAATGTGGAAGAAAACCCGGAAATATTGTGATTTTTAGATAATAATAGCTTCATTGCTTTCCGTATTGATAAAAATACATCAATAAAGATTAAATAACCACAGTTGTTATCTTAGAAAATTTTTATTAGTTTAGTGATTCCAAAAACAAAATTCTAGTCTTGGGCTAGAAAGACTCCCCATTTAATTGGACTTGTGCATCAGCTGAAGAATGCTTCAAAAGAAAAAAGCGACCCTTTAGAGGCCGCTTTGAATGTTTTCACAACGGAATAATCCTTATTGTGAATTGCTTTCAAAATTGTAGTACAAACATAGAAATAATTATTTAGATATGAAAAAAATATTAGGTTTAGATTTAGGTACTAATAGTATTGGTTGGGCACTCATTGAGCAAAATTTTGAAAATAAGGAAGGGAAAATTCTTGGAATGGGCAGTCGGATTATTCCGATGGGAACTGACAAGCAAGACTATGAGAAAGGAGTTGGAATAACTAAAAACGCTGACCGAAGAACAAAGCGGACTATTCGTAAAATGAATAAACGCTATAAACTTCGTAGAAATAAGTTACTTTTTATTCTGCACGAATTGGGAATGCTACCAGAACAATTTCAGTTTAAAAATGGTATTCCTAATTCAAATAAAATTCAAGAATTGGAATTGTTGCCTATAAAAAGAGGAACGATGCAGTTAGATTCTTTATCCCATTATCAATTAAAAGCTGATGCTATCGAAAATGTAATTAGGTTAAAAGATTTTGGGAAAATTCTTTATAGTTTCAATCAATTAAGAGGATATGCTGGCGGAAGTAATAACGATGATTTAAAGTCAAATGATAAGGGAGAAAGTGAAAATGATGAAATTACTCTAAAAAAAGACGAAACTATTACAAAAAAAGTAATAATTCTGAATGTTGAAAAATCTGATACAACTTATAGAGCACGTAGTGGAGCAAATAAAGGACAAGAATTATCCAAATACGATGTTTGGATAGCTTATGATGATATTGAATTAAAAGGAGAAACGGAACTTCAAAACTTATCCGAAAAGATAGGCGAGGAAGAAGAATTAAAAATTAGAATAAGAAGGAACAAAAATGAAGAAATAACTTCTGTAACAATTGCGTTGCCTCAAAAATCGAATTGGAGGAAGCAAATGGAAGAATTTGAAAAAGGATTGAAAGTTTCAGGAAATTATGTTAGTCAAGAAATTTTAAAAATACTTAAAAACAATAAATGGGAAAAAATAAGAAATCGTGTTGTTCTTCGTCATCGTTATCAAGAAGAGTTTGATGAAATTTGGGATACCCAAAGTAAAGAATATTCATTTTTAAATAATTGCCCGAAAGATAAATTGGAAAAAATTGCATACTATATTTTTCCAGGGCAAAGTGAATCTCAACAAAAGTTAAGAAAAGAAGCAATTGAAGGAGGATTGAGATATATTATCAGAGACCAAATAATTTATTACCAGCGTCCTTTAAAATCTCAAGAGGATTTAATAAGTAAATGCCAATTTGAGACAGAAGAACCAGTTGTGACAAATTCACATCCTCTTTTTCAAGAATTCAGATGTTGGGATCAAATCAACCGATTGTTTGTTACTTCCAAAAAAGAAGTCTGGAACGAAAAAAGGAAGAAAAATACGTTTCAATATACAGATAGGTTTTTAACTCACGAACAAAAGCAAGATATATATAACAGACTTCAAACGCAAAAGCAGTCGGGGTTTAATGAAGTAAAAAAAATAATAAAATTAGAAGATGATAAAGGAGATTATCTTAATGGGCTGAATGTAAAAGCAAAACTTAAAGGTTGTGATACACTTATTGACATAAAAAAACGCTTAGGAGAACATTTTGAAACGCTTTATTCCAAAGATGAAAAAACAGTAATTAAACTATGGAAAGCTATTTTTGATAATGCAAATAACGGAAGTGAATATGACCCTAAAAGTTTAAAAGTGTCTTCTATTATTGAAGTTTTAGAACCATTAAAAAATATAGAACTTCAAACGGAACTCGCTCTTAAATTAGCTCAAAACATAAAGTACCCGAGAAAATATGGAAGTCTTTCAGAAAAGGCAATTAAGAATATTTTACCGCTAATGCAACTGAATCCTGTTGATGTTCCAGAAGTTATAAAGCAAAAATTTCACCTAATTCAAACCGGTGAAATTTTAGATTACCACCTAACTGAAAAGTTAGAAGATTATGTCATCAGTTTTATTGAACAGAATCCAAAAGCTATAGAAACCGGAGGTTTAATGTATGCTTTAGCAAGTTCTTTGGCATACAAAAAGCATACAAAAGATGTTGCAAAACCAACTATCAAAAATTACCACAATATAAAATATGAAAAAAGGAATCTACGAAACCCGATAGTTGAACAATTGTCTAATGAAACGATGCAAATAATAAAAGCACTTTGGAAACAATATGAATTTAATCCAGAAGAAGTTGAAGTAAGAATAGAATTAGCAAGAGATTTAAAAAACAGTGCGGCAGAAAGAGACAAAATTTATAAAGGACAAATTAAAAGCCAAAAAATCAATGAAGCTATTAAAAAAAGGCTTATTGAGCTTAAACAAGAACCATCGCAAAGGAATTTAGGATTGTACAAGCTTTGGAGTACTCAAAATGTAGAAGATTACCCTGCACCAAAGAAAGTAAGTGAACCTACGAAAACCGAAATTGAAAAATTAAGAATATGGGAAGAACAAAAATGTATTTCACCTTATACATTAAAACCAATTCCATTATCCAAACTGTTTTCTCCAGAACGATTATATGATATAGACCATATTATTCCCAAATCAAGATATTTTGATGATTCTTTATCCAATAAAGTGGTTTGTGAAACGAATATTAATGAAGAAAAAGGGAATAGAACAGCTTGGGAATACATTTCACAGCAAAACTCTAAAATAGGAATTTGTTCTGAAGCGGCTTATGTAAGCCATATAAATTCAATTTTCTATGGAAGAAAGAAAAAGAATCTTTTACTTGAAAAAATCCCGACCGACTTTGTAGAAAGGCAAAAAAAGGACACACAATATATATCGGTGGCTGTAAAAAATGAGTTGGCTAAAGTTTTTGATTTCAACAACATCAAAACAAGTACAGGAGAAGTAACCAGTTTTTTAAGAAGTCGTTGGGGTTTGAGAGATTTGTTTATGAAACTTACCCAAGAAAGATTTAAGCAAATGGAATTGTGGGACATTAATCCCGAAACAGGATTGCCTAATGAAGAATGGGTTACAAGAGAGTTTGATGAAAGAAAAAACAAGAATGTTTTAAGAGTCAAAAGCTGGAGCAAACGCTATGACCATAGACATCACGCCATTGACGCATTAGTAGTTGCTTTGACACAACAAAGTCATATCCAAAGACTAAACAATTTGAACAAGTATCTTCAAGATGAACTAACAAATAGACAAGATGAATTTAAGTTGGAAGTAAAAGAAGGAGTAACTGTTTTGGAAGCATACTTTAACTTGGAAGAAGAAAGAAGAAGAGAAATACAGGAAAAAATAGAAAGTTCAAGATATTTTGAAATACCGTTTAAAGATTTGGTTGCACAAGCAAAAACTCATTTAGAAACAATGACTGTATCTATTAAGCCTAAAGATAAGTTAGGCGTTTCTGTTGATAAACCAGACAAGAATACACCTCATAAAAAATTAAAACCTCAATTAAAAATAAGAGGAGCTTTACATCAAGAGACTTATTATGGTAGCATAAAAGGTCGGGATACAAAGCGAGTTGAATTATCAACATTATCAATTATAAAAAATAAGACAACTAAAAAAGATGAAATAGTAGAATTAATAGATAAAGTATTAGAGTCAGAGATAATTGTTCATAAGAATTTATTAGATGAAAAAGCAAAACCATTATACCAATCAATGAAAGAAGCATTTACTGGTGAGGGATTAAAAACCTTTAATGATAAGAGAGTTGCTTATAATAAGCAACCTGTTTACAAAATTAAAGTCTGGTATAATAAAGAGGAAAAGAAGGAAAGCTCGCTACAAAGATTATATGATAGAAACGAGAAACAAGGTGTTATTACAGGCGATAATTATCTTTTTTTGGTAATGGAAAAAGAAGGCAAAAAAGGAAAAGAACGGGTTTTTGATATTGCTTCCTTGTATGATTCGGCAATAATTGCCAAACAGACAATAAAAGAAAATGACAAAAATTTTAAACAAAGAATTTGCGAAGATTATAGATTGAAACATAAAGAAAAACCAGAAAAAGTTTTGTTTACGCTACAGCAAGGAGACTTGGTTTATCTACCCGAAAATAAAGAAGATTTGGTTTTGAATTTTAATAATGAGGAATTAAAAGAATGGTTGATAAATATAGAAAATAAAAAGAGGTTTAACCAACAAGTTTACAAGGTTGTTATGTTTACTGGTAAGGATTGTAAATTCATTCCAAATAATTATGCTAATGCAATTTCTATTAAAAAAGACTTATCAAAACAACAAATAGAAGATGTTAATCGGAGAAATAAAGGAAAGAAAAGTATCCCAAAAAATGAGTTAAATTATGTCGAATTTGGCTCATACCGTGATTGTTCTCCATATCCTGTAGGGGAAACATTTATTAAAAATCTAACAGCCAAAAACAAAAGTGAAAAAGAAGATTTAGAAAAAATTCAAGATACTTGTATTAAGTTAGAAGTTGATTGGTTAGGCAACATTTCAAAAGTTTGATTATAACAATGCACATTAATAATATAACTTCAAAGATATCATAACAATATGACACGAGGCACCTTTCTTCGAAATCTCATTGGACTTTATGGTATTGCTTCTCTTCCCATAGCGATGGTGAAGCAATATCAAAAGGTTTATTTATTACAATGTTTTGTGAGGGGTTTTCAATATTATAATGGTCCAAAAATAATTGAAGAAATTAATAAAAGTGGTCTATTAGAAATGGTACGAGAACCAAAAAACAAATATGACAAAAATGCGATTGCGTTACACTTTAATCATCAAAAGATTGGGTTTATCCCTAGGGAAAGTAATGAAATGATAGCCACACTAATCGATACAGGATTACTGAACTTACAAGCTGAAATTACGCACATTGAAAAAAGAGCTATGGATTGGGAAAAAATTCATGTTGCCATTTATGTGATGAAAGAGTTAGAAGAAGGAACAAGTGAAGAATTGCTGCCGTTTACGCTTTTGGAAACGCCTCAATATTGTACTTTAAAATCTAAACACAACACCTATACGCGGTTATATTTTGAGGAAGATGAAGAGGTTTTGTCGAGTGAAAATTTTTATAAGAATTTGGTAGCTAATAGTTCAACTGATGAAGTTTATACGCTCATACATGATTCTTTTCCAAATTCGCAAGACATGGACGAGGCCGTTGATGGCTCAAAAATGGTTGTGAGCAAGCATCGCCTTCCGAGTACAGTTTCGTTACTAGATATTGGGGCAAAACTAAATGATGAAATTATTTTGATAGAAAATGCCTTTGATGAAAAAGGATATATTGTTGCTAATGTAAATGCTATTGCCACTATGCCAGACAAGATTGCTCGTTTTGAAAAGATTTTTGATAAGCATGGGAATGATTTTTATGAAGTAATTTTTAAATCTTGACCTTACTAGTATGATCAAACGCACCCTCTTCTTTGGTAATCCCGCTTATTTGAGCACTAAAAATGAGCAATTGTTGGTTTCCTATCCTGACAAGGATCAGGAATCCAAAACCGTAGCTATTGAAGATATCGGTGTAATCGTTATAGAAAACCAACAAATTACGATAACCAATGGATTATTAGAAAAATTGATTTATAATAATGTTGCCATCATTAATTGCGACCAGCAGCACATGCCCATTGGATTGTTAATGCCATTGAGTGGACACAGTGAACAAACGGAACGGTTCAAACATCAAATCAATGCCTCACTCCCACTCAAAAAGAATTTATGGCAACAAACCATAAGTGCCAAGATTACAAATCAAGCCGGACTACTGAAAGAAAAAGGAATACCTGCCCGAAAGATGGAATTGTGGGCAAAAGAAGTCACTTCCGGCGATAGTTTAAATCATGAGTCGAGAGCAGCGGTTTATTATTGGTCGAAACTTTTTGGGGATGAAAACTTTAGTCGCAGTCAAAAAGGATTGGCTCCGAATAATTTATTGAATTATGGCTACGCCATTTTACGTGGCATCACTGCCCGAGCCTTGGTAAGTTCCGGAATGTTGCCCACATTAGGAATTTTTCATCGAAATAAATACAATGCCTATTGTTTAGCGGATGATATTATGGAACCTTATCGACCATATGTAGATTTGATTGTGAGCCATATTGTTGAAACGGAAGATAATTATGACGAATTAACCGTTGAGTTAAAAAAACAGTTATTGAGCATAGCTAGTATCGATGTGCAGTTAGATGGTAAAAGCAGCCCGTTGATGGTGGCCATGAGCCGAACAACCAACTCCCTTTATGAGTGTTTTGAGGGAAGTTCACGTAGAATTTTATACCCTGTTTATGTATGAGGAACATTATACCCGTTTAAATCAGTACAGAAGTTTGTGGATACTCGTATTTTTTGATTTGCCCACCGAAACGCGAAAAGAGCGAAAAATTGCCAGTGGTTTCCGAAAAAAACTGTTGGATGATGGCTTTAGTATGTTCCAATTTTCAATTTATATGCGGTTTTGTGCCAGTAGAGAAAATGCAGAAGTACATACGAAAAGAATCAAAAACAATCTTCCGGAACACGGAAAAATTGGCGTCATGCAAATAACGGATAAACAATTTGGCATGATGGAACTTTTTTATGGTAAAAAGCCCGTTGAACCCGAAAAACCTTCGCAACAATTAGAGTTATTCTAAAATTTTCAGAATGAAAAAAATAGGTTTTTTAATTGCACTTATCATCAAATACAATTCTTTTTTTAAATCCTACCTTTATACCTAATTCGCAACCTGTCAGCAATTTAAGTGTTGATAGGTTGCGAATAGTCTATAAAGATACAATTTTGAAAGCAATTCACAACTTTAATGGCAGCCAATGAATTGATTTTACAGTTGCGAATAGTCTATAAAGATACAATTTTGAAAGCAATTCACAAGTATAACACATTTATTCAATGATGATTGTAATTTTTATTTAGAGTAAAAAAATAATTTTCATGGTTAGCTTTTTGTAATGGAGTAGCGAAAATTTAGCTATTCTTTGTCTATTTTTATAACTTTGCTTTCAGTAAGCATATCAGGCAATCTTAACGGTGTAGAGTTGGATTCATTGAAATCATTTCCCGTCTGCGTGATATGCTTTTTATTTTTACTGTTCCACGCCCCACATTCTATTATAAAAAACCCCAACAACATTTTTGCAACATATAAACAAATTTGTTTACATTTGTACTATGCATTTTGAATTAGAAAAATATAAAGGCATTCATCCGGGAATTATTTTAGAGCGATTATTAGCCAAAAAAGCAATTGCTCAGCGTCCTTTTGCTCTTGCTTTGGGAGAGCATCCACAAACGATTAATGCCATTACAAAAGGACGAAGAAACCTTAATACTGCATTAGCTTTAAAAATTGAAGCTTCGTTGGGTTTAGAAGAAGGTTCATTGGCATTTCTTCAAACCTATTATGAAATTGCGGAAGAAAAAAAGAAGCTACTACGCACTCCGAACCTAGCTAATTTTCGTCAATCACTTTTTTGGGATACAGATATTTCTAAAATGAATTGGGACAAACACGCTAGAGCTATTATTGAACGTGTTTATGAAAGAGGGAATGAAACGGAGAAAAAAGAATTAGAAGCTTTTTATGGTTTACCTAAAATTAAAATCGCTCTACAAAATTCAAAAAGAAAACCTTATACAATCCATAAAAACAAACAAAAAACATAATGCTCTATTATAATACCGTAAATGATCTATTAAAAAATAGTCTCATTACTTTAATGACTATTCCTCTTTTTCAAAATTTTAGATTAGTAGGCGGAACTGCTTTAAGTTTACAAATTGGGCATAGAGAATCCATCGATATTGATTTATTTAGTGATGCAGCATATGGAACTATTAATTTTAAAGAAATTGAAACTTTTTTAAGAGCTACTTTTAATTATGTAGATTCTTCAACAGTTCCTCCTGCAATTGGAAAATCGTATTTTATTGGAGAAAACGAGACGAATTCAATAAAATTAGATCTTTTTTATACTGATTCATTTATTCAACCCTTTACAGAAGAAGATGGAATAAGAATGGCGACTATTGAGGAGATTATTGCCATGAAAGTAGATGTTATTCAAAGAGGCGGAAGAAAAAAGGATTTTTGGGATTTACATGAATTGCTTGAATCGTATTCTATAAGTCAAATGATTGAACTACACGAACAAAGATATCCTTATAGCCATGATAAAGAAATAATTATTCAAAACTTTACACATTTTAATCAAGCAGATGATGATTTTGATCCAATTTGCTATAAAGGAAAATATTGGGAATTTATAAAAGAAGATTTTGAAGAAAGCATCTTGAAACAGTATAGGTGATTTAATATTTAAAAAGTACCCAGTTCCGAAAAGTATTGGATAAAATGCTTTAATACAACATTACCTTGCGAATGTCTATGCCTTCGCAGCATAAAATAATCATGTTAACCAAAACACTGCTTCTCTTTTGAAATTAGACCTCCTTCAATCAACCACTCACCCCAATCACCTCCAAATACATCCCTTCCTTCGAAGCCACAGGACGATATTCTCCCGCTATTCTTTCATAATGCTCAATAGAAACTATTGCTAAACTACCAACTTCAATTGGCGAAGTCATCGGCACAACCAGAAACTTCGGCAAATGAGCAACCTCAGTAACCAACACCCGGTCACTCAAGGTCAACACACTCTCTCGTTCCTCACCTCCCCATTGCAAAATCCCTGCTTGAATAGAAAAAGCATTTACTCCTTTTGGAAGCAATAAAGGATGACCACTTTTGGTTTGTAAATGCAGGGCGGAAGTAGCCCAATCAAACGTTGTTTGAGCATACAAATGCTTCCAATGTTTCGAATAAGTAGGAATAGAAAAACCGGTCATCAACTGCCTTCCGGTATTAGTTGGCAAACCTTTGACAAAATCCCGCATACCACGTTCAGAATTGGTATCCGCATTTTTAATTTTCATAAACAAACTCACCAACCGGCTGTGCAAGTCACTAAACCGATTAGAAAACAACAGAGGGCCTATGGCTACTTTAAACCGCTTCACCCACCCGGAAACACGCCCAAACTCCGTTCCGTTTTGGCGTACCTTTTCCATACTGGCTTTCGTCTTAATCGCCTCACCGTTAAATCCCCCACCCGACTTACGAACAACCGGCTTTCCATTTAACGTATAAAAATTAAATCCGTCAAATGTACCTGTAATTTCAAAAATTCTTTTAACTTTGGACATACCTAGTGCTTTGAATATAAATACATTACTTCCTTATTCATCCTAGTGTAAAAATACACAAAGAAATTAACTTTCACCCAAAAAAATACATGATTTATACCGACTTTATAGCGAGGTTATAAGGAGGTTATAGCGTGTTTATAGCGTATCATCCTCTGGTATGCTTCTGATATACTTCTGATCAAAGGTTGATGATACCCGTATAGAAAGCAATAACAAGTAAAACCGGAACCCATGTAATCGCTTAGAAATTTAAAACTGAAAGTAAATAAACGGTTGCGGTCCGGCAGAAGCGGTGGCATACACAATCCAAAACACAAATGCCAATACAACGGCTTTGCCCACCAAAGGCAAAATTGAAAAACTTTTTTGAAGTAGTGCTACAATACGGTTGGGTAAAAAATGCCATACAAAACCAATAGCAATTAATAAAAATACATTGTAGTAACCTTGAGCAATAATAAGCCATTGGTTGGGTTCAAAAGTCATTTCGCCAATGTTGTACATGATTTCAAAAGCCGTATGAAAATCTTTTGCTCTAAAAAACAACCAACAAAACGCCACAAAATGAAACGTTAGGAAAATTTGAATCGTTCTTACGAAATAGTTTTTAGGTAACTTGATGAACATACCAAAGAAACGTTCTACGGCTAAAGCCAATCCGTGTAAAACACCCCAAAACACAAACTTCCATGAAGCTCCGTGCCACAAACCGCCCAACAACATCGTCAGAAACAAATTGATATAAGTTCTGAATTTTCCTTTGCGGTTTCCGCCTAACGAAATGTATAAATAATCCCGCAACCAAGACGATAACGAAATATGCCAACGCCTCCAAAACTCTGTTACCGAAGCCGATTGATACGGTGTACGGAAATTGGGTGGCAACCAAAAGCCCATCAGCAATGCTAAACCAATCGCCATGTCGGAATATCCGGAGAAATCACAGTAAATCTGAATGGCATAGCCATACGAAGCCATTAAGTTTTCAAAGGCGGTATAACTGTTGGGAGCATCAAACACCCGATCGACAAAGTTGATAGAAATGTAATCGGAAATGACAGCTTTCTTTAACAAACCGCCAATAATCAAAAACAAAGCGGCATTAAATTCCTCTTTGGTTAACTTTAACTTTTTATAAATCTGAGGAATAAAGTCGCTTGCCCGAACAATTGGTCCCGCCACCAACTGTGGAAAAAAGGATACGAAAAACAAAAAGTCCATAAAACTCTTAGTCGGTTCGAGTTCTTTTCTGTACACATCTATCGTATAACTCAACGTTTGAAAAGTGTAAAATGAAATCCCAACCGGAAGAATAATATCTTGAAAAGCAAAATTACGGTCTAACAGTAGGTTGGTGTTATCTATAAAAAAATTGGTGTACTTAAAATAGCCCAATAATCCCAAATTCACCACCAAACTAACGATTAAATAGAATTTACGATAGAACGTATTCTTTTCCTCATGAATTAATTTCGCAATAACGTAATCCAACACCGAGGAAAAAATAATCAGTAAAAAGAAAATACCACTGGATTTGTAATAAAAGAATAGTGAAAAGGCCACTACATAGGCTATCCGCAACCGATGTGTCTTTTGGGTAAGAATATAGAAAAAATAAAACACCAAAAACAATCCCAAAAACAACGCACTGTTAAACAACAAGGGCTTTTGCAGGTCAAACACAAACCAACTTTGCACTTGTTCCCAAGTAATCGTTCCAATGTTCCGGTCAATCCAATGATTAAAATTAAAAAGTGGTATCACTTGCCTGTTTCGGTGTTATACTGTTGAAAAGCTTCTACAAAAGCTTCGGTTAAGAGTTGTCCTTGTTTTTCATAACCGGCTTTAGTGTAATGTACTCTGTCTCCTCCAATCAACCCTTCTTTTGCATTTTGATTAATGCCAAAAAGTCCGCCAAAATTGGTAAACATATCCCAAACGGCATAATTTCTCGTTTCGGCTTCTGCCATAATTTGTTTGGTATAATCGGCTACAAATGTATTAGGAAATCTTCGTTTAAATTGTGATGGCGGCGGTGTTGTAATTAAAAATGTGGTAGTAGGATTTTTTTCTAAAATGGCTTCCCTCATTAAATTCAATTGCAAAAAATAATCGGCTGTCACTAGTTTATCAAAACTTTCGTTGGTTCCTAAAGAGATAATTACCAAATCGGGGTTTAATGTTTTTAATTGCTCAAAAAACAATGGAAACTTAATATAATCAGCACATTTGGCACCGTTTACGCCAATTGTATGGTAGACAACTCCGGGAGCATCGTTTTCTAACACTAATCCGTTTAAGGCAAAATCGGTTTGCTCCACTGCCGGAATGAAGTAAATTTTATGTAATAATGAATCGGAAACAAACGAATGAAAGCCTTCTTCACGCATTGTTTCCAACGGAATAAATTCAGAACGCTCCACCACTCTTTTTTCCTTTTCATTCGTCGGAATTTTAAGTGTTTTACCCGCTCTGATGTTATTGTTTTTTAATCCGTTGGCGGATTTAATCGCTTTTATCGAAACATTATATTTATCGGCAATCACCGACAAACTCTCGCCACTTCTAATTTTATGCACAATATTTTTAGGTATATCCGATTCTAATTTAATAATTTTAGAAGCCAAGGCCACATCAAACATCTTTTGATTGTTGGGTGTCAAAATCTTGATTTTAGAGAAACCCCTTGCATGGTTTTTTACGTTCATCTCAATCGCAAAATCATTCTTTTTGGTGAACAAAGCAAAACCACTTAACCCAACCGGACTTAACGAATCGGCATAAATGTTACGCTGACTCTCCCACGCTTCATTGGAAGAGAACCGTATATCACCCGGTCCGTTTGTTTTTGCTAAACTATACGGAAAAACGAATCCTCGACCACCATCGCCAAAAATCTCTTGTAGGTTTTGACGAAACTTGCCGGAAAAAAAATCGGCTTGAATGTGTGAATCACCAATGTGTACAATATTGATTTTTCCTTTCTTTTCTGTTTGGATTTGTTTTATTTTATCAAAAACAGGAAGTAAAATATTCTTGTTTGCAATCTCATTAACAGCCTTAACCACTTGCGTTGTATCGACCGCTACATACAAAGAATCCGTTTGAGCAAACAACCCATAATTGAAGAATAAAATAAAAACAAAACCAATCGATTTATTGAACATTAGAAGGTGTTTTAGATGGAACAGAATCTATATTAACTTTTGGTGGAGCTGTTTTTCTGCTTTGACGCATTGCTTTGTATTGGGTATAACCCGTTTGAATTTGTTGATACAATAAACCGGCCACTTTTTGCGAACCTTTATAGTTAAAATGTGTATAATCTTTTGCCGCCATAGCCGGAACTTCTTCAACCCATTTAGCCATAGAACCCTCGCCACCCATAGCTTCAAACAAATTAAAATAACTCGACTTTGATTGCACGGCATATTTACGTTGAGCCAAAGCTAACGGAACTACTGCCGAATCGGTTTTCATCTCTAAGTCATACTTGGTGGCTTTGTCTGCAGTAGAAATTACCAAAACTGTCACCCCCGGAAAACATTGTTTCAAGTGATTGACAACACGGGTCATACTTCGCTCATACCAATCATAATTGTACGAACCGTAATTTAAGACATTGGTTCCGTAATGCAAAATGATTAAATCATAATCCAAGCGTTTTTGAAATTCGTTCATCAACGGCACATTAAAGATTGAAATCGGTAAACCTGAATTACCTCGATTGGAAAAATTATCTACGTGAACCCCTTTTCCGTCATCAAAATTAAACCCGTAAATAGGGATTGAATCTGCTTTTTGAAACAAAACTTTGAAACTTTTTAAATCTGTCCCAGCTATGGCTGCCGTGTTAAGTAACTTATCCGGACTTAATCTTTTAATTATAGTGTCGCTACCTGTTTTGACATGTATTTCACCTTCTTGATTATCCGAAAAGCCATAAAACAAAGTAGGATTATTTAACAAAGCTGTATGTTTACCATACCCAGCTTTATATTGAACCCAGGTAGTAGCAAGCGTATCATTGGCAAAAAATACGTGACCGTTTACACCAAACGGTTTGAGTGGCCGCTTAACATTGAGATACGATTGTGTTTTCCAATTGCCGGAAAATTGATGAGATACTGAACTCCTTGAAGCAGCCGACTCTGAAGTTATCGATACGAAACCCACCCCTTTACCACCGTATTGTGATTGGAACGAATTTCTAAAGTCTTGCACAATCATATCGCCATCGGTCATTGAATCACCAAAATAAGCAATCCTAATGTCGCCTTTTTGCTCGGTTTCCAGTAAATATAATTTCTCAAAAAACGGAATTAAAAACTGAAAACCTTTGTATTGCTCGTAGGTTTCGGGTGGAAAAGTAATACCATCAATTTGTTCAAAAACTATTTTTTTTCGTTGTAAAGTATCTACTACTTTTTCAATATCCTTTTCTATTTTTTCATCTTGAGCAACGGCTTCCAATAATATACTATCAACTACAACATTTTTGGCCGATGATTTTGATTCTGAAAAAATACGTTTTGGCAGTACTTCTTTAAAAAAAAGAAAGCAAACAGCAGCGATAAAAATCACTACTACTGCTTGAAAAAAATAAGATATTTTATTGCCCACAATTCCCTAAAAGTAAAGTGCAAATGTATTAAATTCAATTCTAAAACAACAAAAAAGACAGCCTATCTTTGGCTGTCTATTTTTCATCCTTTTTCAGGATTTATTACATTCGCTCCGGTACTTCAATGCCCAACAATGAAAAAGCAGATTGTATTGTTTCACCTACTTTTTTTGACAATTGAACTCTGAATTTTTTTAGGTTTTCATCTGCTTCAGGTAAAATAGGAACTGATTGATAAAACGAATTATATTCTTTTACTAATTCGTAGGTATAATTAGCCACCAAAGCAGGGCTATACGATTGAGCAGCTAATTGAATAAGTTCAGGATAAGTTTCAAGTAATTTTAGCAGTTCTTTTTCTTTTGCGTGCAACGCAAAAGTGGCTACATCAGTTGAATAATCAAAATCTGCTTTGCGTAAAATCGATTGAATTCGGGCATAGGTATATTGAATAAACGGTCCCGTATTTCCATTAAAATCGACCGATTCTTCCGGATTAAAAAGCATGGATTTCTTGGGATCTACTTTTAACATAAAATATTTCAAAGCACCCAAGCCGATGATTTTATATAATCGTTGCTTTTCCTCTTCCGAATAGCCTTCTAATTTTCCAAGCTCTTGTGAAATTTTAGCTGCGGTTTGAGTCATTTCTGTCATCAAATCATCTGCATCAACCACAGTACCTTCACGGGACTTCATTTTCCCGGAGGGTAACTCCACCATACCGTAGGATAAGTGATAAAGATGTTCTGCCCATTCAAAGCCTAGCTTCTTTAAGATAAGAAACAATACTTTGAAGTGGTAATCTTGCTCGTTTCCAACCGTATAAACCATTCCGCCCACATCCGGAAAATCTTTGACACGTTGAATAGCGGTTCCGATGTCTTGCGTCATATACACGGCTGTTCCGTCTGAACGAAGGACAATTTTTCGGTCTAATCCATCTTCAGTTAAGTCTATCCAAACCGAACCATCCGGGTCTTTTTCGAAAATCCCTTTATCTAAACCAAATTGAACCACTTCTTTTCCCAACAAATAGGTATTGGATTCGTAGTAGTAACTGTCAAAATCAACTCCTAAGTTTTTGTAGGTAACATTGAAACCGTCATACACCCATTGGTTCATTTTTTTCCAAAGCTCAATGACTTCGGGTTTACCGGCTTCCCAATCGAGCAGCATTTGTTGGGCTTCTCTCATAATGGGTGCATTTTTCTTGGCTTCCTCTTCCGAATGACCTTTTCCGATTAACTCATTTATTTCGGCTTTATACTGTTTATCAAAAGCTACATAATAATTCCCCACCAACTTATCACCTTTTAAACCGGAAGTTTCGGGCGTTTCTCCGTTTCCGAACTTTTGCCAAGCTAACATCGATTTACAAATGTGAATGCCTCGATCGTTGATGATTTGGGTTTTATACACTTTTTTGCCGGACGCTTTGATGATTTCAGCTACTGAAAAGCCTAATAAATTATTTCGAATGTGTCCTAAATGTAACGGTTTGTTTGTGTTGGGTGAAGAATATTCGACCATTACCGCTTTTTCATCATTCTTTTGTGGAACAAATCCGAATGAAGCATCATGCTTTATCAATGAGAAGAAATTGAGAAAATAATCATCTGAAATAACGATGTTTAAAAAACCGGAAACAACATTAAATTTTTCTACAATTGATACATTTTCAACCAAGTAGTCTCCTATTTTGTTCCCAATTTCTATCGGATTACCTTTAATCAATTTCACTAAAGGGAAGATAACAACAGTAATGTCGCCTTCAAAATCCCTACGAGTTGCCTGAAATTCTATTTTTTCGATAGTGATTTCGAACAAGTGTTGAACTGCCAGTTTAATAGGCTCGTTAAGAATTTTAGCAACATTCATGATTTTCTCATTTTAAGGTTGCAAATATATTGAAAAGTAAAAAACTCTCAATAAATAAAGCCATATTAAAGAGTAATACTGTATTTTCCATCATTTCCAGGAGTCTTTAATTTTTGTTTAGAAAGCAATACAATATGTAAGAATTATTACATTTATTTTCATATTTTATGCATTTCATCGATTTTATTTGCTTTTAATCGATATATATACTTTTATTTGCAGAGTCAAAATTCAATAAAAACTTGTTCACCCAAATTTAATAACATGAAAACGAAATTACTTAACCTTCTGCTACTACTTCCACTAGTGGGTTTTTCGCAAGCGATAACAGTTAACACAACTACTTACAGTGTACCTGAACTAGTTACCAATGTTCTGGTTAGTTCGCCTTGTTTAGATGTAACGAATGTAAATTGGAGTACAGGATCTAATTTTGGTTCATCAAACGGAATCGGTTATTTTCAAAATACCAATCCCAATTTTCCTATGCAAAGTGGTGTTATCTTGAGTACCGGTAATGTTGCCAATGCACCGGGGCCTAATAACTCTATGTTGAATGACGGATTAACAACTTGGCCGGGCGATAGTGATTTAGAAGCTATCCTTGCCAATGCGGGCATTTCTATGACTTCAACAAATGCAACTGTTTTAGAATTTAATTTTACAGCTTTATCTCCTCATTTTGACTTTGATTTTCTATTTGCTTCTGAGGAGTACGGAAATTTTCAATGTCAATTTTCTGATGCTTTCGCCTTTCTTTTAACGAATTTAAATACGGGAGTAACAACAAATTTAGCCGTTGTGCCCGGTACAAATACACCTATATCAGTAGTTACGGTTAGGGATTTTTTATATAATTCATCTTGTCCATCGTCAAATGCCGAGTATTTTGGTACATTCAATGGTGGAGCTAATGCTAGTTTATCACCAATAAACTTTAACGGTCAAACTGTTGTGATGAATGCATCAGCAGTTTTAACCCCTAATACACCTTACAAAATTAAATTGGTTGTAGCAGATAGAATTGACCCGCAATCAGACTCGGCTATATTCCTCTCTGCCAACAGTTTTAATATTGGTCAAAATGTGTTAGGTGAAGATCTAACATTGGCTTCCAATACAGCTTTATGTGATGGAGAATCACATATTATTAATAGTGGATTAGACCCTAGTGAATATACTTTTGTTTGGAAAAGAAACGGAGTAATTCTTCCTGGCGAAACAAGTGCAAGTTTAACTGTTACAGAATCAGGAAACTATGAATTAACATATACAAACAATGCATTTCCCTGTCAAACCATAACCGACTCGGTTCTAGTAGAATTCAATGGTGTTTTTAACACCCCTAATCCGATTGATATTTTAAAATGTGACACAGGAGCAGGAACCTATTCATTTAATTTAGCTATTAATACACCAATTGTAACTGCCGGATTAAACCCGAATACTGTTGTATCATATCACTCGTCTGAAGCACAGGCTCATGCAAACACAAGTCCATTGGCTAATGTAATCAATAGCACAGGAAATCAAACGGTTTATATTCGAATTAAAAAACATGATGGTGATTGTTATGTGGTAAAATCATTTCAACTTTTGGTAACAGACCCTCCTGTAGCAAATCAAATACCGGATATTGTTTCTTGTGAACATTTAACAATCCAAGACAAAGCATGGTTTGTCTTTACTCAATCAACTATCAGTGATGTATTAGGAGACCAAAATCCTGCGAACTTTACTGTAACCATACACAGAACTCAGGAGCAAGCTACCAATGGAACTAATGCTATTGGCGGAAACCAAATCTTTACTGTTTCTACAACCGTATATGTTCGCGTACAAAATGCTACTGACTCTTCTTGTTTTTCAATTGCTCCAATCAACTTAGTGGTGCAACAATTACCGGATGTAGATAGTTTTGAAGATGTAATTGTTTGTGAAAGCTATACATTGCAAGAAATTACAAATGGCGAATATTACACAGGACCTAATGGAACAGGAGAACAAAAATTTGCCGGAGATGTCATCACTGAAACACAACGGATTTATATTTATAATACCTTACCAACCGAACCTTCTTGTCCGAATGAAAGTAGCTTTTTAGTAACAATCATTGACCCGGATGATATTTCACTAGGCGATGGACAATATTGTAATAGTTATACACTACCATCTTTAACTTTTGGACAGTATTTTACAGGTGAAAACGGTACAGGAACAGAACTTTTTCCGGGTATGTCAATCACAACATCCCAAACCGTTCATCTTTATTATTTGTCACCAGAACCACCTTTTTGTGCTATTGACTTAGGTTTCGACGTAGAAATTATTCCTTCACCCGAAGTTGATTCATTGCCAACAGTTTTTGATTGTACAGCCTATACACTTCCAAATTTATCAAATGGTACTTATTATGATGCTGCCAATGGGATGGGGAATGTTATAGCACCCGGCACTGTTATTACTGAAACACAAACCATTTATATTTATTCACAAAACGGAATTTGTACAAATCAATCTAGTTTTACTGTTTTCATAGGGTTGGAAGCACCAACCTCAACTACCGAATGTGTTAGTTTCACATTACCTTCTTTAGCAATTGGAGGGTATTTTACGGAACCAAATGGTGGTGGACAACAAATTCCTGCCGGAACCGTAATCAATTCTACACAAACCATTTATGTTTATGCAGTAAGTCAATCGAGTCCAAACTGTACTGATAACTTAAATTTCACGATTACAATTTCGTTACCCGAAATAGAAACTCCTGATGTTACGTCGGCCTGTGAAACTTATGTTTTACCATCAATACCTCAAGGAAATTATTATACAGGTCCTAACGGAACGGGAACTCAATTGGCTGTAGGAACCGTAATTGAAGAATCACAAACAATTTACATTTACTTAAATGATGGCCAAGGTTGTCAAAATTCAGTAAGTTTTGAAGTAACTGTGCTTTCGCCACCAAAAATTGATTCAAGATCTGATATTGATGGTTGTAATAATTATGTATTGACTGATTTAACTTTGGGCAATTATTTTACAGGTCCTAACGGAACAGGAACAATGTTAAATGGTGGCGATGTAATTACCAGCTCACAAATGATTTACATTTACGCAGAGGAAAACGGTTGTACTGCTGAGACAAGTTTCCAAATCAATGTATTTGAAATTCAAGCTGATTCTTTGGAAGACGTGCAAGTTTGTGACAGTTATATTTTGCCAACTTTAACTCCCGGAAATCTTTATTATACGGCTGTAGATGGACCAAATGGTTTTGGAACGTTATTAGCTCCGGGATCTGTTATTACATCAACACAGACTATTTACATATACAAAGAAAACCAAATTCGTCCGGCTTTTTCTTGTATCGATCAAACATCTTTTACAGTAACTATTTATGAAACACCTGAAATAGAAACAATTAACGATGTATATGCTTGTAATGAATATATATTGCCTTCACTAACAGTTGGGAATTACTTTACAGAACCTAATGGAACAGGTACGCAACTTGCAGAAGGAACAGTACTATCCGTTTCTCAAACATTATATGTGTACGCTGAAACAGGTACTACTCCAAACTGTTTTGATGAAAAAAGTTTTTCAATAACTATTTTCAATGTGGATGAATTGGAAGATATAACAACTTGTTCTAGTTATGTATTACCTACTTTAGCTATCGGAAGATTTTACAACGGACCAAATGGAACGGGTGGTCAATTGCCCTTTGGAAGTTCAATTTCTTCCTCTCAAACGGTTTACATTTATGCTCAATCCGGTTTTTCGCCTAATTGTTTTGATGAGAGTTCTTTTGATGTAACTATTGTTCCTACTCCTATTGCCAACGCTGTACCTTTAGCTAACCGAACTGTATGTGACGAAGATGGTAATAACGATGGTATTACAAGTTTTACACTTAGTGAATTTGATAGTATTGTTCTTGGCACACAATCAGGAAGTGAATTTGTAGTTGAGTACTATTCAACTTTAGCAGACGCTACAAATGGTACCAATGCAATAAATGAAACAACTTTACAGACTGTATATGTTAGAGTAAACAATACTATGGCTCCTGACTGTTTTGCCATTCAACCAATAACATTCATTGTTCACAAAATTCCGGAACCAACTCCGGTAGGTGGTATTGTCTGTGTGGAAAGTGAAACCGGAAACTTGTTGAATCCCTTCACTATAGTTAGTGGACTGTCCTCTTCTACTCACACATTTGAGTGGTACCTAGACACTACATTAATCGCAGGAGCAAACGGTAGCACTCTTCAAGTTACAGAAGCGGGAATATACAGCGTGATTGCAACTAATAATGTAACGGGATGTTCTTCTGAACCTACTGAAGTTGAAGTACTAGCTTCTGAACCGGCTTCGATTGACTTTACTGTAAGTATGGCTTTCAGCTCAACCAATTCTATTACAATAAATGCTACTGGAATTGGTGGAAATTATGAATACTCACTTGACGGTGGTCCGTTTCAAGATAGCCCAACATTTGATAATGTTGCTTCCGGAACACACGTTGTAACTGTAAGAGATAAAAATGGTTGTGGAAGTGTAACAGACGAAGTATTAGTAATCAATTACCCTAAGTTCTTTACACCTAATGGAGATGGATATAATGAAACTTGGAACATTGTAGATTTAGAAGATCAACTTAACGCAGTAATTTACATTTACGATCGTTACGGAAAACTATTAAAACAAATCTACCCTTCTAAAAATGGTTGGGACGGCTATTATAATGGCGTAGCGATGCCTTCTTCTGACTATTGGTTTACAGTAACTTATGAAGAAAATAATCAAACTAAAGAGTTTAAATCTCACTTTTCATTAAAGAGATAGTTTTATATTGTTTTGTTGTTTAGAGTAAAAGACCTTCCACGTGAAGGTCTTTTTTTGTTAAAAATTGTAACAAATAAATCGATGAATAGTCTATTCATGTAAATAACAAAAATTTGTTAAAAATTATGTAAAACAATGTACCTTGTATTGCATAATATCAAAAAACAATTATTTTTGCTTCATCAATCAAAAAACAATCAAAATGAAAATTAAAGTTACACTTGTGTTCCTTATTTGTTTGTGCTCATCAATATTTGCACAAACAGCAACAATCACCGGGAAAATTTTAGACAAATCAAATAACAACACTATCCCCTATGCTACGATAGTTATTAAATCTGGTGAAAAAATAATTTCCGGAGGTATAACTGATGAAAAAGGTGAATTTTCAATTGAAAAAATCGCTTTGGGAAGTTATGATTTTGAAGCACAATTTATTGGTTATAAATCACATTCCGTCAAAATTAATGTTACCTCAAAAAATTACAATATTGGTACTATTCACTTATCTGAAGACGCTATGTCGTTAGCAGAAGTAGAGGTTGTTGGAGAACGTACCACTATGGAACAAAAAATTGATCGAAAAGTGGTAAATGTGGGTCCGGACTTAATTAATGCCGGTCCGACTGCATCAGATATTTTAAATAACATTCCATCCGTTAGTGTTGATCCTCAAAATAATTCGGTTACATTGAGGGGAAATCCTAATGTTCAAATTTTCATTGATGGTAAACCTTCTCAAATGTCTGCTTCGCAGGCGTTGCAACAAATTCCATCTACTTCAATCAAGCAGATTGAATTGATAACGAATCCTTCGGCAAAATATAATCCGGAAGGTATGAGTGGAATTATAAATATAATCTTAAAGAAAAATTCAAATTTAGGTTTTAACGGAAGTGTGAATGCCGGAACAAATTTTGGGGTTACACCAAAAGCAAACGCCTCCTTAGATTTGAATTACAGAGTAAACAAGTTCAATTTTTATTCTACTTACTCATTAAATCACGGAAAATGGAATAATAAAGGTTTCTTAAATACAACCGATATTGTTGACGCAGATGATTCTTATCATTCTGATTTTATCATTAATAATTTTAATAAAAATCATTTTATCAAGGCCGGAGTAGATTTTTACATCAACGAAAAAAACACCCTGTCCTTTTTTACCAATCAAAACATCAATAAGTCCGAAGGAGAATTTTATACGCGTATTGATTATTTTTCAGGTGTAAATCCGAGTATTGTACAATATAATTCAGCTTTAACGGAGAGTAGAAATGAAGTCTATAACTTGGGCTATAAATACGAATTTGATAAGCCACAAAAAACATTTGACGTAGAAATAAATTTTAATCGCAACGACAGACCTGAAGACAGTATTTTTTTGGATGGTGATAACAACCTGATTCAAACCAATCAAATTGAAACAGTGGGTAAAAATGTAATTGTAAACGTTGACTTTGTTAATCCAATCAATGAAAAAACCAAATTAGAATTAGGTTTGGAAAGCCGATTTGACGGAACAGATAATACTTTTGATCGTGATTTCACTTATTTTTCTGATTTTGATTACAGAAGAACAATTCAAAGTGCTTATGCTAATTTTGGAAAGCAATTGGAAAAATGGAGTTACCAATTGGGTATGCGTTTAGAAAGTTTTGAAGTAGAAGCCAATTTCAGAAGAATAGATGAAAATCCGGGACAGTTTAAAGATGATATTTTCACTGTATATCCGTCTGCTTTTTTATCTTATGTACCTTCTGAAAAAAATACGTTTAATTTAAGCTACTCACGAAGAGTTGACCGACCCAATCTTGGTCAGGTTAATCCCATTCGAAACTGGAGCAGCCCAACAATTGATCAGGAAGGAAACCCAAATTTAGAACCTCAATTCACTAATTCAGTTGAACTAAACTATACCCGCGTAGCAAAAATTGGAACGCTGACTTCCGGAGTCTTTTTCAGATATATCAACGATCCTATCAATCAGGTTTTTATTCAAAGTCCGTATGATCCGAATAAAAAGCTAATGACTTTTGCCAATTTTGACAGTACTACCGAATATGGTATTGAAGCATCCGGTAACTTAAATCTCAAAAAATGGTGGAGTATAAATTATGGTGCCGATATTTATTTTAGAAACGCAAGAGGTTTGGTAGAAGATGCCAATCAAAATCTAGTTGAAAAAACGGTATTAGCCACTCCGTTCAATGCCAGGATGAATCATAATTTTAAAGCGTCAAAAAAATTAAACATTACATGGTTTACTCTGTATAGAGGTGGGGTTGAAGATATACAATTCAGTAACAAAGTAATGTGGCGAACAGATTTAGGAGCGAGGTATACCATTTTAAAAGAAAAAGGTTCGATAAGTCTTCGCTTTAATGATATTTTTAATACGATGAGAGCAAGGTTTTATGGAGAGAATCCTGATATAACTTCAGGTCAATTCCGATGGGAAAGCAGAATGGTAAATGTAAATTTTAATTATCGTTTTGGTTCCGGTAAAAACAGAGCACTGCAACGCAAACAACGTGATAAAAATGAAACTGAAGGGGGTGGTTTATTCTAAAATTGGTTCTTTATATATTGCTTTAGTTAATCAAAAAACCCGAGGTAGCAGTACTTCGGGTTTTGTATTTTTATAAAGTAAAGAATAATTTTGCTAATGGAGCATTGCTTGAGAATATAAAAATCGAGGTTGTTTTAAACGGATTACCATCTGATAATCACACTTCCCCAAGTAAAACCACTACCAAAAGCAGCTAAGACAACCAAATCGCCCGACTTAATTTTGCCTTGCTCCCATGCCTCCGTTAAAGCAATAGGTATAGAAGCAGCCGTAGTGTTGCCATATTTTTGAATGTTATTGAAAACTTGCTCATCACTTAATTTGAACTTTTGTTGAATAAATTGTGAAATTCGCAAATTTGCTTGATGCGGAATCAACATATCAATATTGTCAACAGTCAAATTATTGGCTTGCAACCCTTCGTTTATTACTTCACTAAAACGTACAACCGCATGTTTAAAAACATATTGACCATTCATATAAGGGAAAAAACTTTCGTCGTTTGGGTTATTGTCATTCAGAATATCAGTCACCCATCTTTTACCCATTCCGGGAGCAATTAAAGCTAGCTCTTCTGCATGTTGTCCTTCTGAATGAAGATGAGTAGAGAGAATACCCTTTGTTGTATCAGTTTCTCTGGAAATTACAGCAGCACCTGCTCCATCACCAAAAATTACAGAAACACCCCTTCCTCTTGTAGTCATATCTAAACCATAAGAATGAAGTTCAGAACCTACAATTAATATGTTTTTATACATCCCCGTTTTTATGTACTGATCGGCTACGGAAAGTGCATAAACAAACCCTGAACATTGGTTTCTGATATCTAACGCACCAACAGTGCGTAAACCTAATTCTTTTTGCACCAATACTCCCGGACCCGGGAAATAATAATCCGGACTTAGCGTAGCGAATATAACAAAATCAATCTCGTCAAGTGATAGCCCTGAACGTTCTATGGCAATTTTGGCCGCTTTTACACCCATTGATGTGGTTGTATTACCATCATTTTTTTGTACATGTCGTCGCTCTTTTATTCCGGTTCGTTCCTGAATCCAGTCGTCATTTGTGTCAATTATTTTGGACAAATCATCATTAGTCACCACATTCTCAGGAACATAAAATCCTAAACCGGAAATTCTTGAATGATACATAGTATGCTGTTTTAATAAAATTAGTCTAACAAATTTAGCAATCTTTTAAAAACCACCTTTATTTTTATAGCTTTTTTTGTAAGTTGATAAAATTTAATAGAAAAATGGCATTGTTATTGTGATTGCTTAAATGTAAAATTAGCTTTTTGTTAAGACACTTATTTGAATAAAACAGTATTTTTGAAATATGAAAAAATTACTTGCATTAGTGTTTATTTTAAACTTTTCCTTTGTAGGAAAAGCACAGTTTGATGCAGGAAATAAATCTGTTTCTCCAAGCGGAAACTTTGGAATTAGTCCGAGTAGCTCAGGAACATCCATTTTTTCTTCTACTGAAAAAGATGAAAAAAAATCCGATTCTTATTATGCACCCTTACGTAAAGAAAAAGAAATTGACTTGACTAAAAATTACGGATTTGTAAAACCGGATTTTAAAATTCAACCAAATTTAAATGGTGAAAGTAAAATGTTGGAAGAATACAAACGAGGAAAGCATTATGGCAGTTTTATCAGTAAATCTAAATTTGTAAAAGTATTGTGCCGAGATCATCAGGCTATCGACGGAGACAGAGTAAGTATTATTCTCAATGACAAAGTGGTGGAAGCTAATATCTTTTTAGATAATGAGTTTTCAGTTTTTTATATTGAACTAGCTGCCGGGTTTAATAACTTAGAATTTATTGCTTTAAACCAAGGAACTTCAGGACCTAATACGGCTCAGTTTGCCGTTTTAGATGAGTTCGATTCAACACTCATGTCTAACATTTGGAATTTAGCCACCGGAGCAAAAGCAAGCATGAGTATTTTTAGAGAATAACCAATATTCTTACTCTCTCTTTTCATTTTTAACAGATTTTTTAGAAGTTTCCGATATATTAGCTTTATTTTAGTGAAACTAATATATCAATCAAAATCTTTATGAAAATTAAGCTATTTCTACTTTTATGTTTGAGCTATTTTGCTTTATCTGCTCAAGAAAATTTATCGTATCAAAAACCACCTAAAGAAATTTTAGCATTGGCGGATTACGAAAGGGCTCCTTCAGTAAACATGGACAGTAAAAAAGAATACATGCTTTTATCTTACAGAAGCACGTATAAAACTCTTGACGATTTAAATCAAGAAGAAATGCGTTTGGGCGGACTTCGAATTAATCCTGTGACAAATATTTCAAGTACCGTTACGTATATTACCAACTTAAAAGTACGAAAGGTTTCTGAAAAAAATGAGATGCAGGTTAAAGGTTTACCGGAAAACCCGAGAATCAGTAATTTAGGGATGTCGCCTAATGAAAAAAAACTTTCTTTCTCTAACACCACTAATACCGGTGTTGAACTTTGGGTTTTGGATATCGCTACTGCTCAAGCAACTAAATTAACGGATGCCACGGTAAATGCTAACATGGGAAATCCATTTAGTTGGTTCGCTGACAACGAAACTATTTTAGTGAGAATGTTAGTAAAAAATCGTCCGGCATTAATCGATCAAAAAAAAGATTTACCCTCAGGACCGATTGTTTCCACGGGTGATGGAAGTGTTTCACAAAACAGAACCTACCAGGATTTATTAAAAAATCCATTAGACGAACAAAACTTTGAAACACTTATCACCTCCGAATTATATAAAGTTACTTTGGACGGAAAAGCGACTCTATTTAAAAAAGCTGATATGTATGCCGGTGAGAGTATTTCTCCGGATGGCAATTATGTGATGATTTCAACTATTCAGAAACCATTTTCTTATATTGTTCCTTTGAGTCGTTTTCCACAAAAATCTGTAGTTTATGACAAATCAGGAAAAGAAGTAAAAGTGGTAAACGAAGTTCCGTTAACCGAAGTTATGCCCAAAGGATTTTCATCTGTTAGAAAAGGTAAAAGAAGTATGGGTTGGAGAAATGATAAGCCTTCTACCCTATCTTTTGTAGAAGCTTTGGACGAAGGAGATCAAGCCAATAAAGTTGAGTTTAGGGATGAAGTCTTTGTATGGGAAGCTCCTTTTAGTGGAAATCCGACGTCTTTGGCTAAAACACAACAACGATATGGGGGAATAACATGGGGTAATGATAATATTGCTATTCTTTCTGACTATTGGTATGATACTCGAAATGCTAAAACCTACATCATCAATCCATCTAATCCGTCTCAAGCTCCAAAAGTGATTTGGGATAGAAATTACCAAGACATTTATTCCGATCCGGGGAATTTTGAAACAAAGAAAAATCAATATGGTAAATTTGTGCTGACCTTAGACAACGACAAAGGTTACTTAATTGGTGATGGATTTACGAAAGAAGGACAATTTCCATTTATTGATGAATTCAATTTTACTTCACTAAAAACGAAGCGTTTATACCAATCAACCTATAAAGACAAAAAAGAGGATATACTTTCGGTTGAAGATGCAAAAAAAGGAGAAGCCTTGGTGATGATTCAATCAAAAAATGAATATCCGAATTATTACTACAGAAATTTTAAATCAAAAGGAAAATTAACTCAGCTTACACATTTTAAAAATCCTTTTGAAAGCATCAAAAACGTTCACAAAGAAGTGATTCAATACAAAAGAAAAGACGGTGTTGAATTATCTGGTACTTTGTATTTACCAGTTGGTTATGACAAAACTAAAAAAGAAAAAAAACCGCTCTTGATTTGGGCTTATCCTGCTGAATACAAAGACAAAAACTCAGCAGGTCAAAGTGATAAAAACCCAAATGAATTTACATTTCCCTATTACGGTTCATTCGTCTACTGGGTGACACGCGGTTATGTAGTTCTGGATGACGCCTCTTTTCCTATCATTGGAGAAGGAACAACAGAACCAAACGATACATTTATTGAACAATTAGTTGCCAATGCCGAAGCCGCAATTGACGCAGTAGATAAATTAGGTTACATCGACAGAACAAAAGTAGGTGTTGGCGGACATTCGTATGGTGCCTTTATGACGGCAAATTTGTTGACTCATTCTAATTTGTTTGCGTGTGGAATTGCCAGAAGTGGAGCTTATAACAGAACCTTAACACCTTTTGGATTTCAAAGTGAACAACGTAATTATTGGGACGTTCCGGAAGTTTACAACACTATGTCGCCTTTTATGAATGCTCATAAAATGAAAACGCCTTTATTATTGACACATGGTGAGGCAGATAACAATCCGGGGACATTTACACTTCAAACCGAACGTTATTTTCAAGCGTTGAAAAACTTAGGTGCTCCGGTTAGAATGGTGATTTTACCAAAAGAAAGCCACGGCTATGTTGCCAAAGACAATATTTTGCATTTGTTATGGGAACAAGATCAGTTCTTGGAGAAGTATTTGAAATAGATGGGAGATAGAAATATGGGAGAAGAAATTGACAATTTATAACTGACAACAGTAAACAGATAGCCCTGAAGTTGAAAAATTTCGGGGTTTATTTTTGAGATAAAAACAAAACATTTTGTGTTTGGAGGTGATTTTCGTTTTCAAAAAATAGTACTCCTTCCGGATAATGAGCTTCGATAAGGTAGTGGTTTCCTCGAAAATAGGCATTTGAAACAGTGACTTTTAAATTAGAGTTTTTTACTATTTTTAATTGATGAGGATACAATAATTGATTCTCTTTTTGATTAAAGTAGAAACCCGGAATTTCGTTTACATCACCAAAAAGTGAAGCAACATATTTTGATGTTGGTTTGTTATATAATTCAAGTGGAGAATTTCTTGCTACTATTTTCCCGTTTTGCATCACGAGAACCTCATCGGCAAAAGAAAGCACATCAGTACTGTCGTGTGTAGCAACGATGGTGGTTATGTTTTTACTTTTTAAATAAGCAAACAACTTTCTGCGGAGGCTATTTTTTCTAAAATTATCGATATGGCTAAACGGTTCATCCAACAATAAAACTTCAGGCTCCAGTGCTAAAACACGTGCTAAAGCAACTCGTTGCATTTGCCCACCGCTTAAATACTTTGCTTTGATGTTAGCAAACTCAGTCATTTCTACAATTTCGAGTAATTCGGCAATCCGTTCTTTTTTTTCTTCCGGATAAAAATTCGAAAGGTATTTTCCCACGTTTTCTGACACTGAAATGTATGGCATTAAATCAAAATCCTGTGCCAAGTATTTCATGTACGGCATGCCTGGAATAAGGTGGAACTTTGGTCCTAATATTTCAGAACCCTTCCAAAACATTTGACCTTCCTTTAGATCATAAAGTCCATATATTAGCTTTAAAAGCGTGCTTTTTCCACAGCCACTTTCACCAATTACAGCCAAGTTTTTCCCTTTTTGAAGAGAAAAATCGACTTGCTTGATGTCTTCGTTTTTATCGTATGAGAATGAAATATGATTAATTTGCAGCATAAAAAAAGTGATTGCTTTTGCCTTCCAAATTTAGAGTAACTTATTGATTAAATTCTATTAACAGTAAAAAAGTAAAATATACTGAGTGAATATTCATTTTTGAATCAATCTATTTTCACATTTTTGTCAAGATAATACTAAAATAAAATTATTACTGCTATTTTAATAGTTTTTTAATTAAAATATTAATGAATATAGATTTATTAAATCATTAATTAAAATGCTCTTTTTTTAAATATTGCATAATTATCATACTAATAAAATTAGTAATAAATAATATTCAATTTTTTGCATATAAGAAAAAAGCTATTTTTACCAATACAAGAACACAACATTAGGTTTTATTTAGCATTTTAAATGTGTAGAAGCAAAATAAATAAGCTATTCTTTGAAGCCTTGAAATACAGCTATTGCGGAAGAAATAGAAACTACGAAAACGTTTTAATTGGCTGTATAGTTTTTGTACAGTTATATAAAAATGATTATAAATAATATAAAATTAAATTTGAGTGTCTAAAAATCAATTTAAAAATGAAAAAATTTACTTTACTTATTATGTTATTCTTATCGATGATAGGAATCTCGCAGAACTTACTCACCAACGGTGATTTTGAAAATGGCACGACAGGTTGGGCATTTGGCTCTCCGGGTACAGTTGCAGGTGGTGAGGCTTTTTACAGCAGTACTAACGCTGGAGGAAATCTTTGGGATACCCAGTTAGTGCAAGCCGGAATGTCATTTACCTCAGGCACAGAATATACATTGACTTTCAAGGCTCGAGCGAATGCTAACAGAAACATAACTGTTGCTATTCAAAATGTAGGCATTTGGAATGATCAATTCAGACAAAGTTATGCCCTTACCACAACAATGCAAACATTTACGGCAACCTTTATTGCTCCTTCTACCAACGGAAACGTTCAAATCGGTTTCTTGATGGCTGGACAAGGTAGTACAGATGCCGTCTATTTTGATGACGTTGAAATCGTTGAAAACGAAGGTGGTGGTGGAGATATACCACCTGCACAACCAGTTGGATTCGTGGCAAATACACCAACTTCTTCAAGTGTATTTATGGCCGTGGGCCCAAATAATGTTGGTGGTGAAATTGAATACCGATTATTTTATTCTCCAACAGCAACAGCTCCTGCAAATCCTTTAAATGCTACTCAATACTTTTTTGGTAGTACGCCAGGCGATGGAAATGGTTTTAGTGCATTTGGATTTACATTGACAGGACTAGATTCAGGAACAAATTATACATTTTGGTTGTATCAATATAACTCTACAACCGGATTATATTCCTCTCCCAATGCTGTAACTGCAACAACTACTTCTGCTGGTACTGTACCACAACCTGTTGGTTTTGTTGCCATTAACCCAACTTCAACGTCAATGTTTTTAGCAGTTGGGCCAAATAATGTTGGTGGAAATATAGTTTATAGGTTATTTTATTCACCAACTGCAACCGCTCCAGCAAATCCTTTGAATGCAACTGAATATGTTTTTGGATCCACTCCCGGTGACGGTAACGGAACAGCTGCATTTGGATTTAATTTATCAGGACTAAGTTCATCCACAAACTATACATTCTGGTTGTATCAATATAATACGGCAAGTATGATTTACTCCACTCCGGGTATGTCAACAAATACTACATTATTTGCTCCGGCTCCGCTAGTGCCTCCAACTACAAACGCACCGGTGCCAACACGTAATCCAACTAATGTTGTTTCAATATACAGTGATAGTTACAGTGATATTGCAACAAATTATGATCCAAACTGGGGACAATCAGGACATAATTTAGTGAATCCAACTTTTGAAGCTGTTTCAGGATCGGGAAATAATATTTTACACTATGCAAATTTTAATTACCAAGGAACTGAAGTTACTGCAACTGATTTGTCTTCAATGGAATTTTTGCATATTGATCTTTGGACAAATGCTGCTACCTCTAATGCTATAATCCAAGTAAGCCCAATTAACGCAGGCTCTGGTCCTGCAGAAGTTTTAGTGACTATTAGTCACATTCAAGGACAATGGGTTAGCGTAGATATCCCTAAAAGTGCATTTGGAGGCATGACATGGGATAACGTTGTTCAAATGAAATTTGCCGCGAATGGTCCGGGAAGTACAACACCAATTGATATCTATTTGGATAATGTTTATTTTTGGAACAATCCAGGTGTTAGCACAGATGCAACTTTAAATGATTTACAAGTAGATTTTGCATCAGTTGATGGTTTTGATTCAGCTCAACTTACCTATACTTATAATATTCCATTTGGTACAACCGAAATCCCACAAATAACATCAGCTACACCAAATAGTGGAGCTGCTTCTGTGGTAATTACACAAGCTTCAACTTTACCTGGTAGTGCTACTGTTTTAGTTACAGCAGAAGATGATTCAGTACAACAAACGTATACTGTTAATTTCTCGTTTCCGCCACCTCCTGCTCAACCGGTTGGTTTTGTAGCATTCAACCCAACGGCATCAACTGCATTTTTAGCTTGTGGCCCGAATAATGTTGACGGAAATATAATTTACAGATTGTTTTATGCTCCAACTGCAACCGCTCCGGTTGACCCCACTACCGCACCAGAATATAATTTTGGTGACACAGCTGGTGATGGAGGCGGAGCTGGTCCTTTCGGATTTAATATCCCAGGACTAAATTCAAGTACAAATTACACGTTTTATTTATATCAATATAACATTGAAACCAGTCAATTTTCTTCTCCTGGTACTGCTTCTTTAACAACTTTATGTTTACCTGTAGATTGGTATAATGATATTGATGGAGATGGCTTTGGAGTTGATTCAACAGTAATTAATAGTTGTGATTCACCGGGCACAACCTATGTATTAGTTGGCGGCGACTGCGACGACACTAACAACACGGTTTATCCGGGAGCGACAGAAATCTGCTACGATGGATTAGACAATGATTGTGATGGTATTATCGACAATGGTTGTACACCAATAGTATCGGTTGTTCAACCGGCACAATGTGGAATAACCTTACCAACGATTGACAGTTATGTTTATGCTAATTTGGTTGCAGGAGCACAAGGATACCGTTTTAGAGTAACCAATTTATCAACCAATGAAGTACAAACCATTGACAGAGCCTTACGTGTTTTCCGTTTTACACAATTAACAAACTATGCCTTTGCAACAGAATATTCGGTTGAAGTTTCAGTGCGAATCAATAATGTTTGGCAACCGTTCTACGGGACACCATGTAATGTTTCTACACCGGATACTACTACACAAGTCCAAGCTTCTCAATGTAACACGGTTATCAGTAACGTGAACAACGCTATCTTTGCTGATATTGTACCGTTTGCAACGGGTTACCGCTTTAGAGTAACCAATACGTTGAATCCAATCGATGTACAAACTATTGATCGTCCGATTAGAGATTTTAGAATGAATTTGTTGTCAAACATTCAATTCAACACAACGTACAATGTAGAGGTAGCGGTTAGAAATACAGACGGAGAGTATTTATCGTATGGTCCTGTTTGTAACATCACTACACCATTGTTCCCAACAGTAGGATTAGAAGATGCACAATGTGATGAGTACTTAGTAAGTTCAAATACAGAAATCTTATATGCGGAATCCTATCCGGGTGTTGAGCAATACAGATTCTTATTGGAGAATGTTGGTTTAGCTTACAGCCAAACGGTTGATAGAGCCACAAGAACAGTTACATTGAATAACTTCTCAGGTTTAGTACCGGGTGAGATGTATACTGTACGCGTAGCAATTCGCTTAAACGGCGTATGGGGACCTTACGGAAAATCTTGTAGTATTATTACTCCCGGAGGAGAAATTATACTAATCCGTCCAGGGGACTCAATGGGAGGAACAGAATTTAAAGCAATTGCTTATCCAAACCCATTTGAAACAAGCTTTACCATTGATGTAAGAACGTCAAACACTGAAGCAGTAAGTTTGACTGTGTACGACATGACGGGCAGACTTTTAGAAGTGAAAGAAGTGAAAGCTCAAGATGTAACTAACTACCAATTCGGAGAGGGTTACCCTTCAGGTGTTTACAACTTGGTTGTAACACAAGGGGAAGAAACGAGAACCGTACGAATGATTAAAAATTAAGTTCTAAAAATTTAAGCAAAATAAAAATGCCTCTCTTCATTGAGAGGTATTTTTTAATTTGTATATTCTACGAAATTTTTTATATTTTGAGAAAGTAAAAGAGAGTATGTCACGAAAGGTGAAAACAAAAACAGTTATGAAAAACATTAAAATCTTACTCGCTACATTTAGTTTTATTGTATCCGTAAACAGTATTCAAGCACAAGTGGGAGTCGGTACAACCAGTCCAAATGCTGCTTTAGACATCACTTCTACCAACGAGGGTTTATTGATTCCCCGAGTAGCTTTGGTAAATACAACAACGGTAACAGTTTTAACCGGAACGACTTCTGAATTGGTTTATAACACAGCCACGACCGGCGATGTAACCCCAGGATTTTATTATCTAAGCACGGCTACAGGCCCTTGGATAAGATTAGCCACAGGAGGTTCAGGTTGGCAAATTACAGGAAATACCGATATTGTAGACAATGTTAACTTTATGGGAACTGCTGCAGGAAACAATGTAGACGTAGCTTTTAGAAGAAATAATGTGGCTGCCGGAAAAATAGCTTCGACCAGCACTTCGTTCGGTGTGGGAGCCTTGACTGCCGGAACAGCATCCAATAGTACTGCTTTTGGTAATAATGCTTTATTACTTAATACAGGAGACAACAATGTTGGTGTAGGAAACGCAGCATTAGCAGCTAATGTTTCCGGGATTCAAAACACGGGAATTGGAAACAGTGCTCTTACATCTAACACAGGAAGTGCTAATTCTGCACTTGGATTTGAGGCATTACGAACTAACTCTAGCGGTAATAACAACACAGGAATTGGTTTTGAAGCCATGCGTGGAAATACCACTGCAAGCAACAACACCGGTATTGGTTTTCAAGCCTTGCGAAATAATATTGTAGGTACAGATAACACTGCTGTTGGTTTTCAAGCATTAAATAACAGCAGATCTAATTTTAACACTGCAGTAGGTGTTCAGGCAGCTACGTCAAATTTTAATGGTACATCTAATACTGCGGTTGGTTATCAAGCGTTATCAGACAACACCAATGGTTCTCAAAACGTTGCTATTGGTGAGCGTTCCCTAGGAAGAAACTCAGGAAGTGCGAATACTGTAATTGGGTGGGAAGCCATGTTTGGCACCGCATCCACTTCTAGTAATTCAACAGCAATTGGATGGCATGCGTTGTTTGCCAACCGAGGCAATAACAATACTGCGGTAGGTTGGAATGCTTTACAAGGCAATACAACCGCCATTGGTAATACGGCTGTAGGTTCAGAAGCACTAAACAATAACACTACCGGAGCAAACAACACAGCCGTTGGACGTTTTGCAGGCTTTGCCGCAACTTCTTCCAATGGAACATTTATTGGATATAATGCCGGTGCCTTTTCAACAGGAACTCAAAACACTGCTGTTGGAGCGAATGCATTAGATGAAAACGCAGCTACAGCACGAAATGTAGCTATTGGTTATAATGCCTTAACAAGTAACACCGCTAGTAACAACACTGCAGTGGGCCATAGTGCTTTACAAACTGTTGGAGCAGGCTCCGGAAATGTGGCCATAGGTTATCAAGCAGGTTTTGCCGAAACAGGTTCAAATAAATTATATATTACAAATTTTAATTCAACACCTACAACATCCTTGATTTATGGTGAGTTTGCTCCAACAAGAATTCTAAGAACAAATAGCACTTTTCAAATTGGTGACCCGACCGGAACGGGGTACCAATTTCCGGTGGCTCGAGGAACAAACGGACAAATTTTAGAAACGGATGGAACAGGTGTTTTGAGTTGGGTTGACCCAAATGCTTCAAAATCAGTAGCGAGAGCTACTTTATTGGCTAATCAAGCTCTTGGAACGGGTGGCTGGGAAAAGATTAGTTTTAATAATGTAGTATTTGACACTAACACTGAATTTGCGGTTGCCAATAACCGATTTGTTGCTTCACAAGCCGGTTATTATCAAATTAATGCCGGTATGCATACAGACAATCAAAGTAACAATCAATTTTATTCAATTGGTGTATATGTAAATGGTGTTTTATATCAAGAAACAAGTGGAAATCACTTTGGTAACGGCCCGGTTCATCGAAACATTAATTGTATGGTAAACTTAGCCGTTGGCGGATATGTTGAAATTTATGTTCAAAATTATCAAACCGGCGTGGTCGTAGATAGTTTTCCGGCTAAAACATTTTTTGAAGTGCAAAGGGTGAGATAAATTCAATTATTTCACAATAAACAATGTGTAAAGAAAAAAAATCGATACACTTTCAACCCGATAATCGTAAACCGTGATTATCGGGTTAATTATTTTATTTAAACATAATTCTTCTAAATTAAACCAACTTTGTCAATCAGTAATTTCTATTTTCAAACATAGCTCTCTATTTTTTAGCAAAAATTTGATAGAATCTATATATTTGAAGTTTATTATCTATTTACATTTTCTTGTAATCAAAAAAGATTTTCAATGTCAATCTACACTCGCTCATTATTATTTCTTATTTCAATTCTTTTTTGGGGTTGTTCTTCTACATTACAAGGCAATGAAAAAAAATGCTCTAAAATTTTAAAGAATAATTTTTCTGAGATTCAAGAAGCTAAGTTTATATCCGTTATCAATAAAGATTCGTTATTTCTAAATGAAGTACAATACGTTTGCGTTTATTCTTCAATGTATACTAAAAAAGGAATGTATGATCGATTTGGTAAATGGAATAAAGTAATTTATCCTCAGAAAAGTACTCATCCTATTTTGGTTTGGGAAAATGTGGCTCTATTTCCTGCTGACCCTACTTTATTTACCGTTGCAGCTTTGGGGTTAGAAAGTAGATCGAGCATTTATGCCTCCGTGCTTGTTTTTGACCAAAATAGAGAAGATATGCTACGGGAAAACAGTCCTTATAAAGCAAAATTAATTGATTATTTTGGTGAAATGATTAAATCAGACGACAGTTTAAATAGTAATTTTTATGAAACGTATTGGAAAATGGTTGATTCTGAAAGATGGGAATTGATAAAGAAAAGTAAAAAATAAAATAATGACCAAAAACATTTTCACCCCCGAAGTAACTCAAGAATTAATTAACCGCATCAATCAAATCACTCCAACCCAGCAGACTTTGTGGGGAAAAATGAGTGCCGACCAAATGTTGGCTCATTGCAATGTGGCTTATGCGTATACGTTTGAACCCGAAAAGTTTAAAAAACCTGGCTTTTTAATGGGTTTTATGCTAAAGACTTTCGTAAAAAAAATGGTGACCGGAGAAAAGCCTTATCCCAAAAACAGCCGGACATCTCCTGAGTTTGTTGTGGTTGGTTCAAAAGATTTTGAAGCAGAAAAAGCAAAACTCATTGCGTATGTTTGCAAATGTCAAGAATTGGGGGAATCGTATTTTGAAGGAAAGGAAAACCATTCGTTTGGAAAAATGACTTCCAAAGAATGGAATGTTTTATTTTACAAACATTTGGACCATCATTTATCGCAGTTTGGAGTGTGATTTCCATAAAATAAAATACTATATAATTTTAAAAGTGACTCCTAGAAACTAGGTTTTTTTTTACTTTTCTAGTAAAAACTATTAAATTGCAGCTCAAGATTACAAAAGAAAATAAAAGAAATGAAAACTACTTTTTTATTTATAACCTGGCTTTTTATTCATTTTAACGAAACCTATCAATTTGATTATCGGTTAGTGTATGAAAATATTTCCGTAAAAAATAATACTAGAAAGATTCAACACTTTTATACCAACAGCGAAAATAATCATTTTCATGCCGTTACTTATAATCTTGAAAAAGACACCATGAAATTCTATTTCCGAGACAATAACAAAATGACGATAATGCTAAATTTGGAAGGGAATTATAAAAGCCCGGGGAAAGTTGTTATTCCGGACTCCCTCACAACTAATTGGAGTGGAAAAAATATAGCTAAAGAGCATTATTTTTTTTCTAAAATGAACGATACAATTTTAGGTGAAAAAAAATATACTCAAATTAAACTTTCCCCTCTAAATCCAAAAAGAGCAAAACGCAAAAAAATTGGTTATGAAATCTATTTAGTAGATACAAATATCAAGATGAAACCCTTTTTTAACGAATCGCTTGCGTTTGAGGTTTGGAGAGAGAAAAAAAACTTTCCAGATGGACTTGTCGTTGAAAAACATTATTATTCTTATGACGGAAAACTTTCCTACAGTCAAGTTTTAAAAGAAGCATCTCCGGTTAGTTTTGAATTGATAATTAAAAAGTAGGTCTATAAAAGTTTATACCGTCTAATATAATTAAAATATAAATATATGAAAAACATTTATGTATTCTTAGCCTGTTTATTATTAATCGCTTGCCAAAACAATGCTCAACCGCAAGATCCGATTCCTACACACGAGTCATTTACTATAGAATCCAAAATACTGACTGAAACACGCACCATTAATGTGTGGACACCACCAAATTATAAATCAAGTAGTGATTCACTCGCTGTTTTATATATGCCGGATGGTGGCATAAAAGAAGATTTTCCGCATATTGCCAATACGTTGGCAGAACTTATCGCAAGCAAACGCATTAAACCGGTTATTTTGGTTGGTATTGAAAACACAGTGCGTCGCAGAGACCTTTCGAGTCCAACCGAAGTGGAAGAAGACAAGAAAATTGCTCCCGTGATTGGCGGTGCTGAAAAGTTTAGAGAATTTATTGCAAGCGAACTTTTTAAAGAAGTTAACCAACGCTATCGCACCAAAACTGAAAAAGGAATCATTGGCGAATCGCTTGCCGGGCTTTTTATCGTGGAAACACTATTTAATCATCCTGAACTGTTTGATTTTTATATTGCGATGGATCCTTCACTGTGGTGGAATAATCAACATTTGGTAAAAAATGTAAAAACCAACTTAGCTCAATTTCCTGCATCGCCAAAACGGTTTTGGTTTGCGGGTTCCAATGCGAAAGACATTGCGAAACACACGAAAGAATTAGCCAAAATCCTAACCGAGGTAAACCCGACCAACCTAAAATGGACCTATTCCAACGAACCTAAAGAAAAACACCATACGATTTATCGGGCCACGAAAGAAAAGGCTTTGGTTTGGGCGTTAGGGAATTAATGGGGAAATTAGTCAATGTGCCAATTAGTCAATCGGAGGAGATTTTTGGTAGATTAGTGTTTAAAAGAAGATGAATAATACTAAATAAATCCATTTTCATCTATTATAGCAAAGCTATTAAAATCAGCTTGAATCTATTTCATCCGTTCAATCCGTGTTCCATTAACAATTAAGTAGTTTATGAAATCTACAAAAAAGAACAAGAGCGACAAAACTCAAACGTGGAGTGTCGCTCTTGTCAACCTAACCAATAAATAAACAAACTTTATATAAACAACTAAAATTTAGTTGGTAATGTATTTTTCAAATTCTTTGGTCTTCACTCTTGCTTTTAAATCGTGAAGCAAATTATATAAACCAAAGAATGTTCTGTTAATGTATAAAAAGTGTTTTGAACCTCTGTTGCCGTTCATTTTTCGCAATTGGGTGTCTTTCGAGAACTCCTCGCCCATTTTGGCAATCGCTCCAAAAAATTTTTCATCTGAAAAATCAAAGAAATCGCCGTGAAACGGTTGCGTAAATAAACTCAACAACTGATGAAACAGCTTGGTGAAATACTCGATTTCTTTGGGTGAATCATCGGTTCGTAATATTTCTAATTCAAATAACTTTTCATTAAATAATTTTGGGTTTCCAATGATTTCCGGACGAGCCAATTCAAAATACGGTACATAAAACTCTTCCGGAACTTGTTTGATACAACCAAAATCAATCGCAATTAAATTCGCATTCTCATCAATTAAAAAATTTCCCGGATGCGGATCGGCGTGCACTTGTTTTAAATGATGCATCTGGAACATATAAAAATCCCATAACGCTTGACCTAACTTATCGCCTTTTTCATGGTTAGAATTGTGAGCTGTAAACTCTGATAGATGTTCACCTTCCATCCAATCCATCGTTAAAATTCGTTTTGACGAAAGTTCTTCATAATACTTCGGAAATCGCAAATTCGGAATCATTGCACATGCTTCGGCAATAAATTTTCCTTGTTTTAGCTCCAAGTCATAATCTGTTTCTTCCATTAATTTATGTTCAACCTCCTTGAAATATTTCTCAGAATCTTTTCCTTGAAGGTTGAACATTTTAATAGCAAAAGGTTTCACTATTGCCAAGTCTGAACTGATACTTTCCGCTACGCCCGGATATTGAATTTTCACAGCAAGATTTTTCCCATTCTTTGCGGCTTTGTGCACCTGACCGATGCTGGCCGCATTAATTGAATCAGGCGTAAACGAATCATATAGTTGTTCAGGATATTTTCCCAAATAATTTTTAAATGTCTTTCTTACCAAGGGAGCACTCAACGGCGGCACCGAAAATTGTGCCAGCGAAAACTTTTCAACATAGGCTTTCGGCATAATGTTTTTCTCCATGCTCAGCATTTGAGCCACTTTCAACGCACTTCCTTTCAAATTCTTGAGTCCGTCATAAATATCCTCTGCATTGTTCTCGTTCAATTTATCTTTTGTCAAACTCGGATTCACTACTTTCTCGCCGTAATAAGCAATGTAATTTCCTCCTACTTTCAAACCGGTTTTCACCAATTGTCCCGCACGTTCAATTTTGTTGGTTGGTATTTTATCTAAAGTTTTCAACGGCTAATAATTAAATTTTTCTTTCCAAACAAATTTTCCCAAATCCATTAAACTGTCCAATGGAGTGGTGTCTAACACATCAAAAGTAGCTTTCACTGCTTTTTCAATCATCACGTCAGTTTTTTCAAATCCTTTGGAAGTATCTTCCAACCAAAATTTCAATATAAATAAAAACTCAACCCAAGCACATTCTATATAAAGCGGTTTTGCAATCTTGTTGACTTTAAAATCCTCTTCCGAAGTCTGCGTGTTCATCATATCTACGATAAAACTTTTAAAATGGTTTCGAAAAGTTTTTAATTGTTGTAAATTTTTCAACATGTTCTTTTCTTCCTTCAAAGCGAACACCACATAACTTCTATTTAATGTCAAAATTTCAATCAGTGAAAAATACAACGTAAGCAATTTATTTTTGTTAGAATAAGTATCATAATTCTTATCCGACTCCACTGCATTTTTTACATTTTCAAAAAATTTCAACCATATGTCTTGTTTCAATGCTTCCAACGAGCCATAAAAAGCATAAAAATCACTTTCTACGATTTTATTTTCTTGACAAAATTGATATACATTTTTAGGTTCTGCATTGTGTTGTAACACCTGATCCATGTATATGCTTATAATTTCATCGTCGGTAATCGGCTTTTTCTTTGATGATGCTTTCTTTGTTGCTGTCATTATTGGTCTAATTTATTGACTGTAAAGATACTGCTTTGTTTAACTTTTATCAAAATTATTTAAACAAAATATTTGTTAAAGTTTTTTCAAAAAAATTAAGTAGATATAGAAATTAATCTCTACGTCAATTTGTCAGGTTCATTGAATTGGTATTGCTTTTGTGTAGGGAGATAGTAATAATGTTTAACTTAAAATTCAAAATATGACAACCGGAAAAATTAATGTTTCTGTAGAAAACATCTTTCCTTTAATTAAAAAGTTTTTATACAGTGATCACGAAATTTTTCTTCGTGAATTAGTGTCTAATGCAACCGATGCTACTTTAAAATTAAAACACTTAACCAGCATTGGTGAAGCCAAAGTGGAATACGGCAATCCGAAAATTGAAGTGAAAATTGACAAAGAGAACAAAAAGCTTCACATTATTGACCAAGGTTTAGGGATGACAGCTGATGAAGTGGAAAAATACATTAACCAAGTAGCATTCTCCGGTGCTGAAGAATTTTTAGAAAAATATAAAGATTCTGCCAAAGATTCAGGTATCATCGGACATTTTGGACTTGGTTTCTATTCTGCTTTTATGGTGGCTTCCAAAGTGGAAATCATCACCAAATCCTATAAAGACGAACCGGCTGCTCATTGGACGTGTGATGGAAGCCCGGAATTCACTTTGGTTCCAAGTGATAAAACTGAAAGAGGAACCGAAATCATTCTTCACATTGCTGAAGATTCTTTAGAATTTTTAGAAGAATTCAAAATCCGTGAATTGTTAAAAAAATACAACAAATTCATGCCTGTGCCGATTAAATTCGGAACCAAAAAAGAAACACTTCCAAAACCGGAAGATGCACCTGAAGATTACAAAGCAGAAGAAATTGAAGTTGATAATATCATCAACAACCCCACTCCGGCTTGGACAAAAGCTCCCACGGAATTGAAAGACGAAGATTATAAAGAATTTTACCGCGAATTGTATCCAATGCAATTTGAAGATCCGTTGTTCAGCATTCATTTGAACGTGGATTATCCATTTAATTTGACCGGAATTTTATATTTCCCAAAAATGTCGGCGGATTTACAAATTCAAAAAGACAAAATTCAATTGTACCAAAATCAGGTTTTTGTAACCGATAATGTGGAAGGCATTGTACCTGAATTTTTAGTGATGCTTCGCGGAGTGATTGACTCTCCGGATATTCCGTTGAATGTTTCGCGTTCGTATTTGCAATCGGATGGCAATGTGAAAAAGATTTCCAACTACATTACCCGAAAAGTAGCGGATAAATTGAAGTCGTTATTCAACGAAAACCGAGAAGATTTTCAACAAAAATGGAATGACATTAAAATTGTGTTGGAATACGGAATGCTGTCTGAACCGAAATTCTATGAAAAAGCAGGCGAATTTGTGTTGTATCCAACTGTTGATGAAAAGTATTTCACGTTAGCTGAATTAAAAGAAAAAATTGCTGCCAATCAAACCGACAAAAACGGAAAAGTAGTGGTGTTATATGCATCCAACAAAGAAGCACAACACGGCTACATTGACATAGCTAAAGAAAAAGGGTATGAAGTATTGTTGTTAGACAGTCCGATTGTATCCCATTTAATTCAAAAATTAGAAGCCGATAATGAAAACTTGACGTTTGTTCGTGTCGATTCGGATCACATTGACAAATTGATTCAAAAAGAGGACACACAGATTTCAAAATTATCGGAAGAAGAATCAACCAAATTGAAAACAGTTTTAGAAGAATTGGTTCCTAAAGCAACATATACCGTTCAATTAGAAGCCATGGATAGCAATGCAGCACCCTTCATGATTACACAACCGGAATTCATGCGAAGAATGAAAGAAATGAGTCAAACCGGTGGCGGTGGAATGTTTGGAATGGGGAACTTCCCGGAAATGTATAATTTGGTGGTGAATACCAACTCGAATTTGGCATCGACAATACTTTCAACAGAAGACAAATCAGCTCAAGAACATCTGGTCAAACAAGCGATGGACTTAGCCAAAATCTCGCAAGGATTGTTGAAAGGCGAGGAATTGACAGCTTTTGTGAAGAGAAGTTTTGAGATGATTAAGTAAAAGTAATAAGTAACTAGTAATTAGTGATTAGTGATTAGTAAAACCTGTGAGTAGAAACTTGCAGGTTTTTTTTATGGCAATATTTTAAGATTTTTAACGTATTGTATTGTATAGTCTATTAGAAATGAAATATATTTTTGCTTTTTGTTACATTTTATCGACTTCATTTGCTTTTTCGCAGCATGGAATTTCCAGATTCAGAGAGTTTAGCTGTGATTTTGATAAAAATGGTACGTTGGATAAAGCCTATTGTACTTTAGAAAAAGGTGAATCTTTCAGTTCCATACAAACAACCATTTATTTTTATGAGGAAAACGAAATCATTAAAGAGTGCATTTCAAAAAAAATGATTTTTGAGGCAAATGATACGGAGAATAATCCTCAATTAATTTATGTAGCAGTATTTAATTACAATGAGGAAGATAATTCGATCTCGTTACTTATTCGTCGAAATAAAATCGATTATTTTTTTAGTTTTGTATATGATAATTATGATTTTGACTTACTATATCACAACGAAACTGACAAAAACGATTATTTTCGATACTTCAAACAAATAAATTTTCGAGAAAAAAAAATCATTATAAACAAAATAGATCCGGAGTCTAATGAGAATTTAATTTATAATTTTCCTTATGTAAAAAGTACTATCCCGAAGCTATCTGATTTTGAATTTCGTTCTATTGAATGGCCTAAAGTAAAATAAATTCTTATTGATTTAATTAATAGAGTTTTAAACTTCGTAAAAGTTCTGATTTTTACAAATTAATTTTCAATTTAATTATCGAATAATGAATGAAGATTAACGAACTTTGAACTTGAAACTTCAAACCTGAAACCTGAAACCTGAAACCTGAAACCTGAAACTTGAAACTTGAAACCTGAAACAAAAAAAATGACCCTCACTATCGACACTCCCGCTCTACTCTTTTCTGCCACATCTTTGATTTTATTGGCGTATACCAATCGTTTTTTAACCATTGCACAAATTGTACGGGGTTTAAAAAAGACCTATGATGAAAAAGAAAACAAAAGCATTTTGATTGAAATAGCTAATTTAAATCTGCGATTAACATTGATTCGCTATATGCAATTGGCTGGTGTACTCAGCTTATTTCTATCTGTTTTTGCAATGTTAGTATTGTTTTTTGAATATCAAATGCCGGGTATTATTCTTTTTGGCGGTAGTCTTTTGATGCTGCTCATTTCCTTAGGAATTTCGTTTTGGGAAATTAGTATTTCTGTCAAAGCCTTACGGGTACATTTAAAAGATTTAGTAGATTAAAAAGCATTGATTACACCTAAATAAATAGGCATTCCAATGGTGATATTGAATGGGAAAGTGACTGCTAATGCCATAGGTACAAAAATACCGGGATTAGCTTTGGGTACAGCCATTTTCATCGCTGCCGGTACGGCAATGTAAGAGGCACTGGCCGCTAGAACAGCAAACATAAATCGGTCACCGTTGGATTGTGTTATAAATCCACTCAAAATGGCTACAACAATTCCGTTGATTAAAGGAATTAAAATGGCGAATAATGCAGTAAACCAACCCCCTTTTAAAAAGTCACCTATTTTCTTTCCACATACAATTCCCATATCCAATAGAAAAATGGCTAAAAATCCTTTAAAAATATCCGTTGTAAAAGGTTTAATTCCCATGGCTTCTTTATCACTAGCTAAAAATCCGATAATTAAACTTCCTATAATTAAAAAAACACTTCCATTTGTGAATGAATGTTTTATAATAGAACCCATTTTTCCATTACAAGAATTTTTTTGTCCAAATAATCGAATCAAAATGACTCCAACTATAATTGCCGGTGCTTCCATCAAAGCCATGACTGCAACCATGTGACCGTTAAAGGAAATATTTTGAATTTCTAAAAAAGAAACTGCAGTTACAAATGTTACGGCACTGACTGAACCATATGCCGCTGCTATCGCTCCAGAATTTTCAATTGATAATTTTCTTTTCAAAATAAAGAAAGTATAAAGCGGAATAGCAATAGCTACAATTATTCCAAAAAACAAAGCCCATAATATGGAAAGATTGAGTTCACTGTGAACTAATTCCTGACCACCTTTGAATCCGATTGAAAACAAAAGATATAATGAAATGAACTTTGAAGAATTATTCGGAATTTCCAAATCGCTTTTAAATCGTACTGCTAAAATTCCAAGTACAAAAAAAAGTAAGGCCGGATTGGTTAAGTTTTGAAGTAAAAGATCTAGTTTCATTAAATAAATATGTTATTAGGTGTAAAATTAGTGTCTCTCTTACAAGCTCTTATCAACCTGTCATTGATGGCTTTTCCTAGGCCAACCTCCGGAAACTTTTGTGCAATGAGCAAGTCAAACCCTTTGTCATCAAACTTATGCATGGCTGCATATAGATTTTTTGCTGCTTCTTCTAAATCACCACCAGGTGATAAAACTTCAATTTGATAATCGGTGCAAAGTGTTTTTTATCAAATACAATTAGGCCAATGTTTTTCCCGATTAAATTTGATGCCGTTTTAATAGGATTGTCACATAAAATCATTGGGGTTTTTGGAGCATAATGTTTGTCCAACATTCCCGGTGCAATGGGGGTTTTTTGAGTATGTTTTCTAACACTAACGGGGCCTACTACTGACTCTAACATTTCTATTGAAAGAGATCCTAGGCGATAAATTACAACTTCATTATTTTTAAAACCGATGATGGTTGATTCAATTCCTTTGGAACAAGGTCCCCCATCCAAAATAACATCGAGTTTGTTTTTGAAATATTTTTCAACGTGTTTGGCCGAAGTTGGACTTATTGACCCAAATGGATTAGCACTTGGTGCTGCCAGTGGAACATCAACTGTTTTTATTAATTCCAAGGCGAGCGGATGATTAGGCATTCGTACGGCAATAGTATTCTTTCCGCCTGTAATTATAGTTGAAATAGATTTATTTTTTTCAAAAATCATAGTTAACGGACCCGGCCAAAACTTATCCGCTAAACGGTAGGCAACTTCAGGGACATTAATTGCGATTTTATTTAAAGACTGCAAAGAATCAATGTGCACAATTAGCGGATTAAAATAAGGGCGATCTTTTATTTCAAATATTTTTTTTAGTGCATTTTCATTGTAAATTGATGCTGCTAATCCATAAACCGTCTCGGTGGGTATGGCAACCACCTCGCCTTTGTTTAAATAAAAAGCTGCTTTTTTAACAGATTTTGTAATGCTTCCTCTTTTGTTAGGGGTTGCAGTTGGAGCAGAATTCGGGTGATTCATAGTGTTTTCCATTTGGATATTCTTCAAGCGTTGTGTGACTACATTTTTGACAGGCATAGCGTAAAGCTAAAGTTGATGAAGTGGGAGATTTACACCAATTGCAAGGAAGTCCTTTAACAACTTCCCTAACATCATAGCCTGGTGTTTGACAATTTGGGCAAAGTGAAGCAACTTTCTTTATCAGCTTTTGTGTTGCTTGCTCAATTATTTGCATTCGAGTTGGATTTCGGTGAGCCCGCATGTCTGTCTCCGCCCAAATCTCTTTCGAATGTTCAGTAAGAGAATCATAACTTAGTTTTAACTGTTCCCAATCCAAAATGTCTTTATGAATTTTTGAAAATTGGTTTTCCCCATCTTTTAAAAGTAAACCGTGCGATGGAAAGTGAACCTGTTTGGCAAACTCAATCAATTGTTCATAAGATTGAATTTTTTCTCCGGAAAAATTAGTTTCTAAACTAACCGCTCGAGCAATAATTTCAAGATTATTTTTTTGATCAATCAGAATTAATAATTCATCATCTGCTTGAGCAAAAAACAAACTGGGATGCGGACCAAATGAACCCTCAGAAGCAATTCCTAAATCATATCCATAATGGTTCATAGCATCAAGGCATTTTTTCCTTACTGTTTCCAAGGCGTTACTAGTTCTGGTAATCTCGCCCGAAAAAGTGCCAAACTTGTCCGTATCATAATCCGTCGGTACAAAAACATCAACATGCATATTCGCTTTGACTAATGGTAAAATCACTCTTTCTTTTTGGTGTTTTGTAGCAATGATGAGTTTTCTTCCATTAAAAAACTTCATGTTTCTCTTTCTTTTCAACAGCTATTATTTCAATTGTTCCAGTAATTTGAATATCAGCATTTGACTTTTCTAATTCTTTGATGGTTTCTTCAATTTTGAGTAATGAATTCTTTAGTTCAGCAACCCTTTTTTTAGAATGAGGTAATTCTATTCCATATCTTTCATAGGCACTGAACATTTCCAATTCATGAAAATTAATTTTATCTTTTACCAATGTAAACAAAACATTTTTGGCTTCTGTGGGTTGGAATGTTCCGTTGATGAGATCGAAGGTTAAATTTGTTTTCATAGTGATGTGTTTTTAAAATGTTCAATTTTTGATTATTCAATTTTCAGTTTCTTGGACTTAAAAAAATAGAGTGTAAACAAGATTCCGAGTCCTAAATAAAAATTTAAAATAACATTATTAGGTTGTATTAAGGTTGCTATTAAACCTGTAAAAAGCCAGACTAAAGAGTAAATAAAACCGAATTTGTTAATTATTTTTTTCATTAGATAAAATTTAATAGTGCAAATTTCCTTAAAACATTTTATATATTTTTATTTATATTTGTAATGAAATACATAAAAAATATTTATGCATTATACGTTACACCAATTAATCATCTTTTTAAAGATTACAGAAACCAAAAGCATTACTAAGGCTTCGGAGGCGTTACATTTAACACAACCGGCTGTTTCTATTCAATTGAAAAAATTTCAGGATCAGTTTGATATTCCGCTAACAGAAGTAATTGGTAGACAATTGTATGTAACCGATTTCGGCAAGGAAATTGCACTTGCTGCCCAAAAAATTGTTTACGAAATTCAGGCCATAAACTATAAAACTTCCTCGTTTAAGGGACAATTATCCGGTCGTTTAAAAATATCGGTGGTATCTACGGGTAAATATGTAATTCCCTATTTTATTACCGATTTTCTGAAAGAAAATTCAGCCGTAGAATTAGAACTTGATGTAACGAACAAACTTAAAGTGATTGAAAGTTTGCAATACAATGAAGTAGACTTCTCTCTCGTTTCCCTTTTACCGGAAAATATGGATATTGAAAAAATTGATTTGATGGAGAACAGGCTTTATTTTGTAGGAAACAAAGAATATATTTTTTCGGAAAAAATGAATAACAAATCCATCATTGAAAATATTCCTATCATTTATAGAGAAAAAGGTTCCGGTACTAGACAGGTGATGGAGCGATTTTTAGAATCGAACAAGCTTCAATTGGTTAAAAAAATGGAATTAACTTCAAATGAGGCAGTAAAACAAGCTGTTATTGCTGGTTTAGGTTGTTCCATTATGCCGTTGATTGGTATTAAAAATGAGTTAAACAATGGCGATTTACATATTATTCCAATCAAAGGATTGCCTTTAAAATCAACTTGGAGTTTAATTTGGCTCAAACAAAAAAATCTCTCTCCTGTTGCAAAAGCATTCACGGAATATTTATTGAGTAATAAAACAAAAATAATGAAAGAGAAATTTTCTTGGTTTTAAAATTACTCGACAATCCACAACAAAACCGGTTGCTCAACGGTTTTAATTTTTCATCCAAAACTGTCATAAATTAATCGAAAACAGCTGGACAACCCCAACTTAATGGTGAATATCTTGGATAAATTTCATCTTTAAAACTGCATTCCATGTGTGTAAAACCACTATACGTTTAACCTTATTATTGTTGGTTGATTCCAAACCGTGCAACCAATATTTCACATTAATACCCCATGAACTGTAATCGAGTTTTTTAATCTTAAATTTGCTTTCATTGAGCAATTGCTTTTGGAAACATTACTAAATCTTGCTGTTTTATATTTATCAGGATTATCTTGAAATACATCACAGACACAGTGTGTCACTGAATTTTTATCAAAAATTGTTTTAGATTTAAAATCATATACAAAAAAGCGATTTTTTACCGTGTAGATAAAAATATCTATTTAAAATAAAAATTTTGATTGAATTGCTTTTCTTTACAAAAAGTCATTACTTCATTGTGAATAGGAGTGTAATTTTTCATCTCCATTGTTGTTGACGTATGGTTGAGATAGAAGAAACTCAAAACGAAGAATAAGAGTAACTTTTTCATAGACTTTTTTAGTTCTAACTAAAAATTATTTAAAAAAAAGTATTATCAGCACAAAAAACCCTAAACCCTAAAACTTGAAACCTGAAACTTACCTCCTTAAACTCACAACTTTTCCTTATCTTTGCCGGCTTTTTAAAATAAAATTATGTCTACAAACCAAGTTTTAAAAGGAGTTTTTTTAGTTGGTTTAGGAGCCACCAGTTATGGTATGCTCGCCACTTTTGTTAAACTTGCTTATCAAGAAAGTTTCACCACTGCCGAAGTAACTACGGCTCAATTTATATTGGGTATAATTGGTGTTTTGATTATCAACTCTTTTCAGCGAATTAAAAATGATAACACCCTTGTAAAAGCCACAAAAAAGAACATTTTTCAGTTAATGTTGGCAGGAACTTCATTGGGAATGACCAGTGTTTTTTATTATTTATGTGTTAAATATATTGATGTTTCTGTTGCCATAGTCTTATTAATGCAGACCGTTTGGATGGGTGTACTACTAGAAATGATTTTAGACAAAAAACTTCCTTCTCTACAAAAAATGATTGCTGTTTTGATTGTTTTGATAGGAACTATTTTAGCAACAAACCTTTTTAAAAACGAAATTAGCTTAGATTGGAGAGGATTGTTTTGGGGAATTCTTGCCGCTGCTTCTTTTACCACCACAATGTTTACTGCCAATCGAATTGCGTTAGGAATTTCTGCCGCTCAAAGGAGTTTTTATATGCTATTAGGAGGAGCTGTGATTGTTTTTTTCTTTGCTCTAATCACGCAAAACACACCATTTAATTTTGAGATTTTTTTTAAATGGGGAATCATTTTAGCTCTTTTTGGTACAATAATCCCTCCGCTGTTACTGAATGCAGGGTTTCCCTTAACCGGAATTGGATTAGGAAGTATAGTATCTTCATTAGAATTACCGATTTCTGTTTTCATGGCTTTTTTTCTTTTGAATGAAGAGGTCAATTACATACAATGGATTGGAATTGCTTTAATAGTTCTCGCTATTATAATTATGAATCTTAACTTTACTAAAAATATTTAAGCAATTTCTTAATAGAATTAATTCTACAAATATAATTTTTTAACATTTTTTTTATAAATTCGCAATACTGATTTTGGTTTTTATGAATTTACCTTGGCATCTTTATTGCATGGCGGCTATATATATTTTAGCCGGATTCAATCATTTCAGACGTCCTCAAATTTATATAAAAATAATACCTCCCTATTTTTCCAATCCTAAAAAATTGAATTTAATTGTAGGATTCGCCGAGGTAATTCTAGGAATTCTTCTGTGTGTACCACAAATTACAATGTTCGCTTCATGGGGAATTATTGCTTTGCTCATAGCCGTTTTTCCGGCAAATCTATATATGTATCAACATAAAAAAGTCTCTTTCGGACTACCTAAATGGTTACTTTTCATACGATTACCTTTTCAAATAGCCTTAATAAAATGGGCTTTTCTATACACTAAATATTAACTAAATAAACTGAACATGAAAAAACTTTTTGCAGAATTTTTTGGAACCTATTGGTTAGTTTTCGGCGGTTGCGGAAGTGCTTTATTTGCGGCAGGAATTCCTAATTTAGGTATTGGTTTTGCCGGCGTAGCTTTAGCCTTCGGTCTAAGTGTTTTAACAATGGCTTATGCAGTGGGTCATATTTCCGGCGGACATTTTAATCCGGCTGTATCATTTGGCCTTTGGGCAGGTGGTCGATTTGATTCGAAGGAACTTGTCCCTTATATCTTCTCACAATGCGTGGGAGCTTTAGCGGCTGCAGGAACACTTTATTTTATTATGAACGGTCAAGACAGTTTTCTTGGAATTGACAACACCAAGGCGGGTGCTTTTGCTTCCAATGGTTACGGTGCTTTTTCGCCTTCAGGTTATTCTATGATGGCCGCTTTTGTTACCGAATTTGTTTTAACTCTGTTTTTTTTATTGGTTATTTTGGGAGCAACAGATAAATTTGCAAACGGTAAATTTGCCGGTATTGCCATTGGTTTAGCATTAACGTTAATCCATTTAATCAGTATACCTATAACGAATACTTCTGTAAACCCGGCTCGTTCTACATCTCAAGCTATTTTTGTAGGTGGTGAACCTTTGATGCAACTTTGGTTGTTTTGGATTGCTCCTATTGCCGGAGCTTTAGTCGCCGGACTTATATATAAAAACGTATTACAAAACCACAAAAACTAACAAATTTCAATCCTAAGATTACGAAAAGCGGTAGTAATTTCTATCGCTTTTTTTTATTTTTACACTATGAACCTACTATTTCCCAAAGAAAAAATAACATTTAACCTGCCGGATGCAACAATCGAATATTATCAGGGCTTTTTTTCTGATGAAAAAGCAAACCTATTATTTGAACAATTAATAACAAAAATCCCTTGGCAACAAGACAATATTACATTATTTGGGCAAACTCATCTTCAACCTCGACTTACCGCATTATTTGGTAATGAGGGTAAAAGTTATTCCTATTCTAGTATTATTATGCAGCCCCACAAATGGAATCCGTTATTACTCTTTATTAAAAATGAAATTGAAACTGTTTGTCAAGAAAACTTCACTACAGTACTTTTGAACTTGTATCGAGATGGAAAAGACAGTAACGGTTGGCACGCAGACAACGAAAAAGAGTTAGGAAAAAATCCCACTATTGCTTCTGTTAGCTTTGGGGAAGAAAGAATTTTTCATCTTCAACATAATTCTATCAAAGAAGCAAAATTAAAAATCAAGCTCGAACATGGCAGTCTATTGATTATGAAAGGTACTACTCAACACTTTTGGAAACACCAACTACCAAAAACATCTAAACAAATAGGTCCGCGAATCAATCTGACTTTTAGAATAATCAAATAGTCTTTATATTTTAGTACTTTAGTAAAAAAAATCACTATGAATCTGCTTATCGATTACTTTGAAACCATCCCTTCTCTTCACAGAGGGTTGATTTTGGTGGGTGGTATTACTTTTTTTTGGTTGATTGAGAATGCTTTTCCGCTCTTTAAGTTTAATTACAACAAATACAACCATGCCGGAATTAATATTTTTTTTACAGTAACCACAATTATTGTCAATTTTGCAATGGCTTTTATACTTCTATTTGTGGCTGATTTTACCATAAAACAGCAATTTGGAATTTTGCAATGGCTTCCCGAAATGAACAGTTGGTTGTATTTGATAATTGGCTTATTACTTTTAGATTTAATAAGTGCTTATTTAGTCCACCTCGTTGAACATAAAATTAAAATTTTATGGCGATTTCACCTTATTCATCACACCGACACTTGGATTGATACTACTTCAGCAAACCGACATCACCCGGGAGAAAGTGTGATTCGATTTGCTTTTACTATACTTGGTGCTTTAATTGTAGGAAGTCCTATGTGGATGATTTTTCTTTATCAATCACTTTCGGTTATTTTTTCACAATTCAATCATGCTAATATTCCACTTCCAAAAAAACTGGATAAGCTATTGAGCTATTTAATTATTTCTCCGGATATGCACAAAATTCACCATCATTATCAATTACCCTATACTGATAGCAATTATGGTAATATTTTTTCTATTTGGGATAGAATTTTTGGAACTTACTCGTATTTAGATAGAGAAAAAATAGTCTATGGAATTGACACACATATGCAACCAAATGAGCATAATGAATTGGGTAATTTAGTAAAAATACCATTTCAAAAAAGTCTTATTCCAAAAGACGAATTAAAAAAAGTATAGTGGTTTGAAAAAGTAATTTATTTTTTTCTTAATATTGATTAAAAATTTAAAAAAAGTAATAAAAAATTAATGTGCTTTTGAACTAATGAAAAAAAGTAAAAGAGTGGAACTGACTCACGAAGAAATAGAACGCGTGATCAGTATGGCTCAAGAGGAAAAAAAACCTTTTGAGGTACTTAAAGTTGAATTCGGAATTTCAGAAAATGAAGTAACCGAAATAATGAAAAAAAGACTTTCTAAAGACAATTTTGAACTTTGGAAAAAGAAAGTTGCAGCCAACAAACCCAAACCCAAACCCATCATTGACGACTTTGATGATGATTTAGACAGCAAATATTATATCAAAAACAAATTTGATTAGTATAAATTTAACTCTTGTTCGACAAGAGTTTTTTTATTTTAACTTTTCTTTGTTATATTTTTACTGTGCTTATGGAAACAACAAATGTATTTAACATCAATCAATTAGACAGAATCATAGAAATGGCATGGGAAGATCGCACACCATTCGAAGCCATTACTTACCAATTTGGTATTTCTGAACAAGAAATTATTAAACTTATGAGACGGGAGATGAAGCCCTCCAGTTTCAAAATGTGGCGTGAACGGGTACAATCTAGAGCTACAAAACATGCCAAGCTTCGTGAAAAAGGAACCAATCGATTTAAATGTAAACTCCAAAGACAAATTACAGGAAATAAGATTTCGAAAAGATAAAAACAAAGCACACACTTTTACTAAAATGATTTGTAATTTTATAGAATTTTGAACCAAAATCAATCCTAATGAATAGAGTTGTTTTAATTTTTGTGCTTTTGAGTTGTTTTATCCCTTATGCTCAGGAAGATATATCCGGAAAATGGTTTGGGAAATTAAATGTTATGGGTAGTGAATTGTTTTTTAGTTTGGAATTTCAAAAAAATGAAACTGCTTATTCAGGAACAATGGATATTCCTCAACAAAATGCAAAAGGAATTCCGCTTTCATCGGTTACTTTTGAAAACAAAACATTAGTATTTAATTTTGAACAAGCCAAATTTTCATATTCCGGCAAATTGAATGAAAATAATGAATTCGAAGGCATTTTTTCTCAAAACGGACAAAACTTCCCCCTTCATTTGAGCCGAACACAAACACCTTTAAAAAAGTTAAACCGACCACAAGAACCAAGCCCCCCTTTTGATTATATTATAGAAGATGTCACTTTTTCGAATAAAAAGGACAAGATAACGCTGGGTGGGACATTAACCACTCCAAAGACCGGTAATTTTCCAATAGTAATTTTAATTTCTGGAAGTGGACAACAAGACAGAAATTCTGAAATTCTCGGCCATAAACCTTTTTGGGTAATCGCTGATTATTTAACAAAAAATGGGATTGGTGTTTTACGAATCGATGACCGTGGCGTAGGAGAATCCGGAGGCAATCCGGCGACTTCCACCACGCATGATTTTGCAGGAGATATTGAAGCTGCCGTCTCTTTTATTAAAACTAAAAAAGGTATCCATACCAAAAAAATAGGATTAATTGGTCACAGTGAAGGTGGTATGATTGCCCCTATTGTTGCTTCCAGAGATAAAAGCATCAGTTTTATTGTATTGTTAGCTGCTCCCGGAATTCCGTGTGACGAATTACTCATGGAACAAACTTTTTTAATTGCCAAAGTGAGTGGAGCAACAGATAATGAAATTGCTGAAGTGCAGAAAATAAACAAAAGTGTCTATGATTTAGCGAAAAGTGACTTAACTAATGAAGCATTAAAATCAGATTTAGAAAAGGTCTTTGTTGCACAATTATATAAAGATTCAGCATCCATAAATTTAAACGAAAATGAAAGAACGTTGATGATAAATCAACAAGTGGAAAGTGTATCATATCCTTGGTTTAGAAATTTTTTGCGATTTAAACCTGAAGAATATCTTAAAAAAGTAAAATGCCCTGTGCTTGCTTTAAATGGAGATAAAGACCTACAGGTTTCTGCTCAATCCAATTTAGATGGAATTAAAATAGCCTTAGCAAAAGGCGGCAACAAAAAAATCACAATCAAAAAATACCCAAATTTAAATCATCTTTTTCAAGAATGTATAACGGGTTCAACAGAAGAATACCGTGAAATTGAACAAACCTTTTCTCCACAAGTTTTATCAGATATGAGAGAATGGATACTTAATCAAACCAAATGAGTTTACCAAAATCGTAAAATTAAAATAGTGTAATAAATCTTTTTATTGTCCTTTGTAACATTATTACTCATATCACTACTTATGATAAAATTTATACCTTTATGAAAAAATCGTTTTTATCGCTTGTATGCACAAGCAGCTTTTTGATTTTAACTAGTATAATTGCTTTTGCACAAAACAAAAGCAACGAAATTCAAGTTGAGCTTGATTTAGTAAAAATCAATAACGACCGAGTGTCTGTTAAAATTACTCCACCAAAAATTAAGACTGAGGAAACAACATTTTTCCTACCCAAAATAGTTCCCGGAACCTATTCGGAAGACGATTACGGCCGATATGCAGATAATTTTAAAGCTTATGATAGCAAAGGAAAAGAACTCACTGTCGCCAAAATGGATGAAAATTCATGGGCTATTAAAAACGCTAAAAAGTTAGCTTACGTTTCTTACTTAATTAATGACACTTTCGATTCAGAATCAGGCACTCAATTTGGACAAGGTGATATTTTTTCACCGGCTGGAACAAATATTTTAGAAGGTGAAAATTTTGTGATTAACACACATGCTTTCATTGGTTACTTTAAGGACTTAAATGAACTTCCATACCAATTAAAAGTAATAAAACCAACACATTTAAATGGTGCTTCGGCTATGATAGATTTGGATAATAGTGATACCGTTGATGTTTTCAAAACTTCTCGTTATGCTGAATTGGCCGATCATCCAATTATGTACACCAAAGGCAAAAGTGCTTCGTTTATGGTAGATAATATGGAAATTATCATTAGTGTTCATTCTCCGAAAGGCTTATACACAGCTGAAGATTTTAAACCTGCTATGGAAACAATGATGAAGGCTCAAAAAAGGTTTTTAGGTCCTATTAACAACACAAAAAAATACGCTATTTTACTCTATTTATCTGATTACGAAAAAGAAGATGCAAAAGGTTTTGGGGCTTTGGAACACAATACGTCAACAGTAGTAGTTTTTCCTGAGGCGATGCCGGCTGATCAACTTAACCAAAGTATGATAGATGTAGTTTCCCATGAGTTTTTCCACATCGTTACACCTTTGAGTGTACATTCCAAAGAAATACACTATTTTGACTTTAATACCCCTAAAATGTCTCAACATTTGTGGATGTATGAAGGAATCACAGAATATTTTGCTAATTTATTTCAAGTCAATCAAGGGTTGATTGATGAAAGTGAATTTTATGAAAGAATGGCAGGAAAAATAACTAATTCTAAACGATTTAGTGATACAATGCCCTTTACTAAAATGAGTGCCGAGGTTTTGAAAAAAGAATATAAAGATGCCTATTTGAATGTTTATGAAAAGGGAGCCTTAATTGCCATGTGTTTAGACATTGAACTTAGAGAACTAAGTTATGGAGAAACGGGAATATTAGATTTAATGCAAAAACTTTCTAAAGAATATGGCAATGAAAAACCGTTTGAGGACAACGAATTATTTGATAAAATTGTTTCGTTAACCTATCCGGAAATCAGAACGTTTTTAGAAACTTACGTGTCGGGAAGCACTCCGTTGAACTATGAAGAATTTTTCGGAAAAGTAGGTGTAACCAAAACCAAAGTGCAAATTCCCGGAAACATTTTCTTAAAAGGACAAGTTCCTTACATAACAGTAAACCCAACTTCTAAAGAAATTATTATTCTGCCCGGTATCGAATTAAACGACTTTATGAAATCGTTAGGCTTACAAGGTGGTGATATAATTGTATCCATCAACGAAACAAAATACAACTTAGACAATATTTATGATATGATAGTGGGAAGTATGTCATGGCAGGAAAATGACCCAATAACTTTTGTTATTAAAAGAGAAGATAAAGAACTTACCTTGAAAGGAAACGTTACAATTCCGATGGATGAAATTGATGGCTATCAAGCAACCGACGAAACTAAAAAAACACTACGCGAAGCGTGGCTCAAAGGATAAAAAGAAAAACTTTTTTCTAATCCCTGAATCGAAAGTTTCAGGGATTTTTTTTAAACAATTACATACTGATTTAATTTTTGAGTTCGTGCTTCTTTTTATCATACCAATAAAAAAACAATTCAAAAATTTTGAAAAAATCCCTATTTTGCAGCCAAATTAAATGGAATGAAAAAAGCTCCTTACATTACAGACGATACTATCGTGTTCGGTTTATTACTTTTTCTGTTAGCTTTTGTATTTTATACATCTTCCATCAAAGAAGGTTTTTGGAAAAAATTCTACGTCATTTTTCCTTCGTTATTAATGTGTTATCTGCTTCCTTCTGTCTTTAGTTCGCTAAATATTATTTCTCCTGAATGGAATGAAATAGCTGAAAATGGAGAATCAATAACAAAAAAATCGTCCATTTATTTTGTGGCCAGTCGCTATCTTTTACCTGCTGCTTTAGTTTTAATGACTTTGAGTATTGATTTAAAAGCAATGTTTAAATTAGGCCCCAAAGCGTTAATCATGTTTTTTACCGGAACAATTGGTGTTGTTTTGGGTGGACCTATCGCTATACTCATTGTGTCTATTTTTTCACCTGAAACTGTTGGGGGTAATGGTTTTGATGCCGTTTGGAGAGGACTTTCAACTTTGGCAGGAAGCTGGATAGGTGGTGGAGCAAACCAAGCAGCTATGTTAGAAGTATTTAAATACAATCAAGAAAAATACGGTGCAATGGTACTGGTAGATATTGTCGTAGCAAATATATGGATGGCGGTTCTATTGTTTGGAATTGGAAGAAAAGAGAAAATAGACGGTTGGTTAAAGGCCGATAACAGTTCAATTGAAGAACTAAAAAATAAAGTTTCGACTTATGCAGCAAGCGTAACCAGAAACCCAACTCTAACCGATTTAATGATTATTTTGGGAATCGCCTTCACGGCAGTCGGACTTTCGCATTGGGGAAGCAACTCTATTTCAGATATTTTGAAAGCAAATTTCGAAGCCGTTAACGACCCCACTAGTTTTGTCTCCACATTCGGAGACCGCTTCTTTTGGATGGTAACTTTTGCTACTGCACTTGGTATCATTTTCTCCTACACAAAACTCAAGGAATACGAAGGAGCAGGTGCCAGTAAAATAGGAAGTGTATTCATCTATATCTTAGTTGCTTCCATCGGAATGAAAATGGATCTAGGTTCCGTTCTCAGCAATCCCGGACTATTAATTGTGGGGCTGATTTGGATGGCCTTTCACGTACTTTTATTAGTCGCCGTTGGAAAAATAATCAAAGCTCCCTTTTTCTTTCTCGCCGTGGGAAGTAAGGCTAATATTGGTGGAGCAGCCTCTGCACCCATAATCGCTTCTGCATTTCACCCTTCTTTAGCAAGCGTTGGCGTACTGCTAGCGGTATTTGGTTATGTAGTGGGAACATATGGAGCTTTGCTTTGTGCCTATTTAATGGAAATTTCAGCACCAATTCAATAATTTAACAAAAAACGATTTAAAAAAAATGAAAAAAATCGCATTGCTTTTCGTAGCATTCAATCTCTTTATCGCTTGTAAAAAACAAGAAAACAACAACGAATATAACCTTCACATTAGTGGAAATATAAAAGGAATTAAGCAAGGTAAATTATATATTCAAACGCTTCAAGATTCTACTTTAATGGTAATGGATTCCATTATTTTTGATGGAAACTCAGTATTTGAAAGCCATTTAAAAATTGATTCCCCCGAAATGTTGTATTTATTTTTAGACCGCGGACAGTCGAATTCTCTTGATAATAACCTAGTGGTTTTTGCTGAACCCGGAAACCTCTCTATCGAAACTTCTTTGGAAACTTTTTATGCTAATGCTCAAATAAAAGGATCTAAAAACCATGAACTTTTTCAAGATTTTCTTAAAATCAACTCCCGATTTACCAACGAACAACTTGTATTATTGGAAAAAGAAATTAAAGCTAAACAAGAAAACAACCTGTCTACGCTAGATAGTATACAACAGGCAAATGAAAAGTTAATTAAACGGAAGTACTTATACACTATTAACTTTGCTTTGAACCAAAAAGAACATGAAGTGAGTCCTTACATAGCTTTATCTGAAGTACACGATGCTCAATTGAAATATTTAGACACCATTCAAAAAGCTATGTCTCCTAAAGTAGCCAATTCCAAATACGGCAAAATGCTTACAAAATATATTGAAGATAGAAGAAAAGAGGAGAAATAAATAAGTTATTCAACTTCAAAATAGTTGACCGTTGCTAGGTGTTTATCGTTTCAAACTAAAGTGTGATTTAAATGACTTTGGTAGACCATTTTCAAAAAAATCAATTGTAAACCAATAATCGTTTGAAAAAACAGGTTGCCCTTTATAGGTTCCATCCCAGCCAGTTCCTAACGGGCTGATTTGCTTTATCAACTTACCATAGCGGTCAAAAATATAGATAACTGAAGTAGCATCTACCCCTAAAATGTTCCAAGTATCATTTATACCATCTCCATTCGGAGTAAAAAATTTGGGATAATTAATAATAGTAGCTGTTCCAGTCAAATATGTACAAGAACTATCATCTATCACGGTGATAGTGTGAAAACCGGGAGCTACATTATAAAACACATTAGAAGTTTGGAAGTTAAAATCATCCAGTTGATAGTAAAACGGTCCCTCACCGCCTACAACAGTTATGGTAATTGTTGGGGTTTCACTAAACGCTTCTGAATGTTCAATAACTAAACTTTCTCCCAAAACAGACTCAATAACCATTGCATTGACAATTGGTGATATACATCCTGAAATAAGATGTGTTGCTACAACAGCATATTCACCAATTTGATTTGCTTCGTAAGTATTCCCGTCAGCGTTTGGAATTATTTCTCCTTCAAAATACCAGGTAAAACCATGTGTTGAAAGATCAAGTCCGGTATCAAACAAATAATATTGAGCAGTACTGTTTTCTGAAATACAAATGGCCCCATCCGTTAAGGAAGGAATTGGAATTGCATATACTTCTACAACAATTGAAATTGGACTTCCGGCACAACCGTTGTAAGAAGGAGTAACTGTATAAGTAACAGTTCCGCCAGAATCGGTTGAAAGCACCTGGATAATTTGATCTCCACTACCGTCCAAGGCTCCTGTGACTCCATTTTGAGTAGCTGTCCAAGAAAAAGAAGTGCCAATCAAATTTGAGGAAAGTGAAATTGCCGTTGTATCCTCGGAACAATAAGATAAATTTCCCATATATGAAGCAATCGGTAACGGATTGATGGTAACAGTCTCAATATCGGCAATTAATTGAGAACAAAACGGGCTTTGCAGTAATTCTGCACTAATTAATTGAAATACAGTAGTTGAAGTAATACCCGCTGTGGTATAAGTTGCTATACCATTTTGATCTAATGTTATTGTTTGATTAGGTTCATTATTACTACTATAAAGTACCTTTGTGTTTGGTGTTCCGGTAAAGGTTAAATTTACTGGGGTTCCTGAACAAACAGAAGCAGTATTAATAGAAAGCGAGGCAGTTGGTGGTTGCACAACTGTAAAGGTAGTTGATTGATTGACTGCTTGCGAACAACCATTTACGCCTAATGTCCTTACTTCAATGAGTGTAACAATTGTAGTGCTTGTAATATTGGAAAACGCAACAGATTTCTCTCCAGCAGTATTTAAAACAGTAGATTGACTAGATCCTCCATTAATAGAATAAAAAACCGTTGCGTTTGGGGTTCCAATAAATTGTATAGTTCCTGTTTCACCTGAGCAAAGTGATTGACCTCCCGAAATAGTTGCTGTTGGCGGTTGATTAAGTGTAATCGTTACAGAATCTGAAATCAGTTGATTGCAACTAGACAAAATTGAAGAAGCTACATTGACCAAACTATAAGTGGTAACTGCATTTAAAACAGGTGTCGATAAACTCGCAAAACCACTACCATCCAAGGTAATAGATTGATTTGTTCCTCCATCAATAGAATAGGTTATTTCGGCATTTGGTGTACCACTAAACGAAACAACTGTGCTGTTTCCCATACAAATAGGTGTTACAGCAGAAATAGTTGCTATTGGAAAAGGCACAATAGTCAAGGATACCGGCGTTCGGGTATTGCTATGGCAATTTGAACTTAAATCAAAAGTCTCTGCATAATAAATTCCGGCTGCTGTAGGAGTAAATGTCGTTGAATTAGACTGTAACAGATTACCTTCTGTGATTGCGTCATACCAATCTACTCCTTGACCTGCTTCGGCTGTAACCGAAAGCATTGGAAAACTGTCACTACTACAAATTACAATATCTCCGTTACTCACTGCTGCTGCGGGAGAATTTTGAAAGGATATACTGAAAACGTTTGATATTGTAGAACAAAAATCATTATTCAAATTTGCAATATCTTGTGCTACTTTTGCTCTAAAATATGCGGAATCAGTAATATTTGTTGCTGTGTAAGTTGATGCATTCTCTCCTGAAATATCTGTCCATGAAACGCCATCACTACTGTATTGCCATTGGTAATAATGTGGTAAAATACCTGTAGTAGATGCTTGAAGGGTTAATGACAATGGAATTTCATCTGAACAGGCCTCATAGTTTTGTCCTGAAAGAGGTGGGCTAGTAATGGTTGTTAATTCACCACAAGCTCTAAATTCAATATCATCTATTGCCAAGTCATTTCCACAACCCCCGACTCCATTATTCTTCATTTTTAAAACCACAGATGTTTCGCTGCCGGTTGTAAATACTATTGCAAATTGTTGCCAAATGGGCGAAGCAGTACCTATAATATTTCCGGTATCGCCAGAACCTAAAAGTACTGTCTCTGTTTCATTCCAAATTTCAAACCGCACATTAATCGGAATTTCACTTGCACCACAAAACCAAGAACCGGGATTATAAACATTCATCACCCAAGCCGAAAATTCAAAAGTTGTGTTAACACATAATCCTGTGACAACTCTTTTGTAAAAATCTCCTGTGGTACTGGCATTGGCATTAACAATAAGAGCCTTTCCATTCACTCCATTGGAAACATCCGGTGTGTGATCAAGCGAATAATGCCAAGTACTGTATAGATTGGTACGATAATAAAGTGTATAACTGCCATCGTTTGGGCTACCGACCACAAAATTATAATTGGTTGTTCCCGGAGCTAGAGCCGGACCATAATTAGTACCATTCCCAAAATTTTCAGTAAAAATAGGTTCTCCTTTACTTCCCGTACAAAAGCCTAATTGAGCAAAATTGACAAGCGGACAAAATAAAATTAATAATATAATAAGTTTAACGAATCGATTCATTTTAGTAAAAAATAATACAATGCTCGTACTTAATTTAATAGGGTTTATTGATATAAATCCAACCGGTTTTAGTCTCGATATCTTCAAAATTGATTACAAAATAATAAGTTCCATCCGGCAATTCATTACCCTTGTTACTTTGCCCGAACCACTCGTTACGGTAGTTTGCTTTAGTATATACAGCTACTCCATATCGATTAAAAATTTGTAAATCTGTTACATTGTAGGACGAAAGATCAAAACTATCATTAAGACCATCATTATTAGGTGATATTCCTTTTTGAATTTCACACAAAGTACTCAAAACTTCTACCATTTGTTCTTCGGAACAACCATTTTGGGTGACAACTAATCGGTAAATTCCTCCTGAAGAAATAGTAACCGAATTTGCATTTCCAATTAGAACATTTAACGGATTATACCATGCATAAGAAATTGATGAGTCGTTTGATCCAGCATTTGCGGTTAACATATAAACAGAACCCTGACAACCTTGTGTAACTGAAAATTGTGGAACTGGGTTCACAATAACAACGACTTCAACATCTTCAGTAGTACATTGTCCTACATCCGGCGTAAAATAATATGTTGTTGTAACTGAACTATTTAATTCAGGAGACCAAGACCCTATTATTCCGTTTAAAGATGTCGTAGGTAAAGGATTTAGCTCCTCTCCAAAACATATTGGGTCAACCTCTTCAAAAATGGGGTTTACAAGTGGCAAAACTTCAATAGTCAAAGTTGGGCTAGCAATGCAACCTTCGGTATTATTTGGTGTAAAAGTGTAAGTAGTTGTAACTGTATTATCTAACTCGGGTAGCCAACTCCCCTCGATACCGTTTAAGGACGTAGTTGGTAACATTACTGAAGAATCACCCGAACAAATTGGACCTATTATATCAAATTCAGGTACAACCAAAGGGTTGACGGTTATCGTAACATCTTTTTGATAAACACAAGTTAGAGTTTCAGTTAAGGATATATCATCTAAAGCAAAATCGTTACCATTACTAGCTGACTCTAAATTAAAAATACAAATTGTAGCAGTAGTATTGGAACCGGAGTTCCATAAAAAAGAATGTAAAGTCCATTGGCAAGTTACAGAAGGTGCATCTAGCGTTTCACTTAACGTAACTCCATTAATCTGCACTTGCATTTCGGCTGGATTCTCGGGAGCTACTGAGGCAATATAATAGGAAAAAGTATATTCTGTATTAGGTTCAACATTAATTACATTTTCATTACACCAAACCCTAATCGTTCCGGTTGGATCAGTTGAACCATCAAAGACCATTAGATTTCCGTCTCCTGAGGTATGGTCTCCACACGATGCAAAAGCTGCAAACCATGCATTGGGATTCAGAACGATATCATATGATGCTTGAACTCCAAACGGATTGGGGTCTGCAACTTGACTGTAATCAGTAATGAATCCAACATTGCCTTCTGTAAAATCGCCATTAAAAACAAGATTAGTCGGGGATGATTTTTCGCCTGAACTAACAGTATAGGTTGTTGTGACTAATGGGCTTACATTAATTATGGAACTGTTTGGATTAGTAAGAGAATTATCTGCCGGATTTGCTGTCCATACATAAGAACCATCTCCGCCAACAACCGAAATTTCAGTTGTTTCTCCGGCACAAATTGTTGTAGGTTCGCTTATCACTAAATCGTTTGGAGCTGATAAAACAATATTGTCTACCGTAAATTCCTCTCCACTATTATCGATCAGTGAAATAGTATAGGTTCCTTGAGGTAAATTGGAAAATATTCCATTGGAATTTGATTGTGTTACTGTTCCGGTTAAATTAAAATTTCCGTATGGTAATGATCCTCCAATTACAGAAACGGTAATAGAACCGTCTGTTGTTGTTGGACAAGTTGGATTTATTGTAGCATAAGAACCCTCTAAGGGTAGTGTTCCTTCTTCAACAACAAAATCATCAACTGCAAAATCATTCCCTAAAGCACCTGCATTAAGCGTTCGCAATCTAATTAGTATGGCAGGAGCAGTTGCAACAAATGAATAACTTACTTTTTGCCAACCTTCTTCAGGTAATGGGGCTAACTTATTTAGAATAGGTGGACTTATGTTATTTACACCAACAAAGAAGGCTCCAATGTCTGAACGCGTAGCATTTGTTGTCACTTCATTTGATACAGATTTTATCCAATAGCTAAAAACATAACTATTTCCTACTGTAAAACCACCAATAGCTCCACCGGTATCACTCGTTGTCCAAAAAAAACCTCCTCCGGTAGTTGCACCATCATATACCAACATATTTCCGGTCCCTGAAGTATGGTCTCCACCTGAAATATAATTTGAATTCATTAACAACGGATTGGTGGTTCTAGCATATTCGCCTGGATTGCTAATGCCTGTTAATGGGTTTATTAATGAATAATCATGTACAAAAAAACCAACTCCACTACCTCCTGATTCAAAATCACCATTGTTTAACAAATTTTGTGCTGTACCGCTTGATGTGAATACAATTGTAGATATTAATAAAGTCAGAATTGATTTCATAATAGATGACATTTTAAATGAGATTAGCCTCATTTTTTTTATTATCAATAAAATTAATTGTATTTTATTTCGGATTTTAAAATTTTTGGTTATAAAAACTATACAATTCCTACTATTTTACAACATAAATTGTAACGTTGAAAAAACAATTGTTTTACAATAACAAACTCACTAGTTTAATGTAATTTTATTCACTTTGATGTGGTAATGTATAGTAATTAATTACCTTTTGACTCTACTTTTTTATTAATTTTGAAGACTAACTAAATAAAAAATAAAAAAAATGAGTCCGATTGTAAAGAATATTTTAGCTGTTATTGTTGGCATTGTTGTTGGAAGTACTGTTAACATGGCATTAATCAATATTAGTGGTTCAATCATACCCCCTCCGGATGGTGCAGATGTCACAACAATGGAGGGATTAAAAGCATCTATTCATTTGTTCAAGCCTGTTAATTTTATTTTTCCATTTCTGGCACACGCTTTGGGTACATTATTTGGAGCATTTCTTGCGGCAAAACTAGCGGCAAACAATAAAATGAAATTTGCTTATGGTATTGGCTTTTTTTTCCTGTTAGGAGGAATTGCTAATGTAGTGATGATTCCTGCCCCTATGTGGTTTAGTGCCTTAGACCTGATTGTGGCTTATCTGCCAATGGCCTATTTGGGAGGAAAAATGGCAACAAAAGTTTAATATTCTTTAAATGGATTCCTTTGAAAAACTGCTATCTGCTCAAGATGAATGTTATGTTATTGATAAAAACTTACCTTATAACCAATATGTTTCAATAGATTTATCCGTTGACTCTGACATTCTGTATGGAAAGAAATTATTAAATTCTCAAGACTATACCTTTTTTATAGCGAAATACCTCCATCAAAAGAATGCAACTGTTGGATATGGAGGCTATTTAGAAAAGAGAAACTTATACCGAAGAAGCAGTATTTTTAATTCATCCTACAAAGAAGAGCGAAATATTCACATTGGATTAGATTTATGGACAAAAGCAGAAACACCCGTTCTTGCTGCTCTTGATGGAGTAGTGCATAGTTTTCAAAACAATAAAGCTTTAGGAGATTATGGGCCAACAATTATATTGAAGCATACGTTAAATAATTGTGAATTTTATACGCTATACGGTCATCTATCGTTAGAAAGTATAGCTTTGCTAAAAATTAATCAAAAATTCAAAAAAGGTGAACCAATTGCCTATTTGGGTGAAACATCAGTAAACGGTGATTATGCTCCACATTTGCATTTTCAAATCATTAAAGATATAGAAGAATTTTATGGAGATTACCCGGGAGTTTGTAGTGAAAAAGAATTAATAAGATACAAAAACAATTGTCCAAACCCAAATTTACTATTAAAGATCTAAAATGAAAAAAATCGCCTTTGCTTGCTTTATAATATTATTAGTAAGTTGCAAATCGGGCAAAACAGTCTCTATCACTGCGAAAAATAGTGACAAAACTGATTTTATCAAAATGAATTTGAGCGAAATCAGTACAACACAAAAAAACAGAGCATATACACTTGGTAAGCGTGTATTAATGACCTGCAATACTTCTTCTTTCAAGCCTTTTACAACTGATGAAGCTACTGATGAAGTTTTACAAAACATCAACAAGGATAAAATTTCAAAGACTTGCCAAAATATTCTTCAAGTATTTGGTCAATTTAAAGATTTACAACTAGTAGAAGTGTTACGCTTTGAAGGTAATCAAACTACTGTTTTCAGATACAAATGTGATTACGAGAAAAAATACAAAATAAAAGAACTACAAGTTAGCATTAACGACGAAAATAAAATTACTGCCATCACAACAAAAGACTGGAAAGATGCATACATCCCATAATCTAATTTTAAAATTCTACGATTCATTTAGTAAGCTTGATGCAGAAACAATGATTAGTTGCTATCACCCAAAAGTTACATTCAAAGATCCGGCTTTTGGGCATTTAAATTATGATGAAGTTTGTACGATGTGGAAAATGCTCATCGAAAAAAGTAAGGGTAATCTATCCATTGAATTTTCGAATATTAAAGTAACGAAAAAGAGTGGGAAGGCCAAGTGGATAGCAACGTACACCTTTAGCCAAACCAATAGAAAAGTTAAAAATGTAATTCAGGCAAAATTCAAATTTAAAGATGGACTAATTATTAGTCACACCGATTCATTCAATTTCTGGTTTTGGAGTGGTATGGCATTGGGTTGGAAAGGATACCTTTTGGGATGGACACCTTTTTTTCAAAATAAAGTTCGACAACAGGCCACCGCATCCTTAACAAAATACATGGCTAAAAGTTAATCGCTTTTGTATCCCAGCTTATAGAAGGATTATATTGTATTCTTCCATTATAAATCTCTAAAGGACAACCTATGTTGTTTGTATAAAGCCCACCCGTACCCAATCCTTGTGGCATAGGGTTTTGCAAGGTAAATGTCCATTGGGCGATGGCATTCAATCCAATGTTACTTTCTAATGCAGACGTAATCCACCAACCAATTTGTAATTCATCTGCAAAATTTATCCATTCATTTGCTCCTGTAAAACCACCTACCAAACTTGGCTTTAAAACGATATAGTGTGGTTTAACTCTTTCTAATAGTTTACGTTTATTTTCAATTGAAAACACGCCTATCAGCTCTTCATCTAATACAATTGGAATAGGTGTTTTTTCACACAATTCTACCATACTTTCCAATTGATTTTTTGCGATTGGTTGTTCAATGCTGTGTATATTATAGGTAGCTAATTGATTTAATTTTTCGATGGCTTCTTTCGGATGAAAAGCCCCGTTGGCATCTACTCGTATTTCAATTGAATGCTCATCGAAATGCTGACGAATAAATTGCAACAGACCCAATTCTTTTTCAAAATCTATTGCTCCAATTTTTAATTTTACACATCGAAAACCCTGCTTTAATTTCTCTTCAATTTGAGCCTTCATATACGATTCTTCACCCATCCAAACCAATCCGTTAATTTCCATACTTTCTTTACCTGAAGTAAATTCAGACGGAAACAATTCAAACGGATGATGACTTTCTAATGACAAAAATGCTATTTCTACACCACATTGAATAGAAGGGAATTCAAGTAAATTTTTCCAAAGTTCTTGAGGCCCAATATGAATGTTTTGACAAACCCACTTTAGTTTTTCTTCAAAATCAGGTCGATCATCACTACTTAATGTCCGTAAAATTCCACATTCACCTACACCTCTTTTCCCCTCATTTTCCAGAATGATAAACCATGTTTCTTTTTGAGTTAAAATTCCTCTAGAAGTACCGGAAGGCCTTTTAAAATCTAATATGTATTTTTGGTAAGTTGCTTTCAAAAAAATTACAATTCAATGCTTCCGCCAATTTCTAACAACATTAAATCTTTTCCGTTAGTAAAGAATTTTTTGATGGCTTCTGTTTGATTGATTTCAACATAACCAAATGTATCATAATGAACCCCTAAAACCTTGTCACACTCAACAAACTCAGCAGCTGTTATAGCATCTTCAACATCCATCGTAAAATTATTTCCAATGGGAAAAACAGCTAAATCTAGTTTTGTACGAAGTGGAATCAGTTTCATATCCATTGTTAAGGCAGTATCGCCTGAAATATAAATGTTTTTATGTTCTCCCTCAATCACAAAACCACCCGGATTACCGCCGTATGTTCCATCGGGAAAAGAACTGGAATGGATGGCGTTCACATATTTCACTTTCCCAAAATCAAACTGCCAACTACCACCGTGATTCATAGGGTGATTTTGAAATCCTTTATTGCCATAATACGTAGCTATTTCCCAATTGGAAACAATTACAGCATTGGTTCTTTTTGCGATGGTTTCTACATCTAAAACATGGTCTTGGTGGGCATGTGTCAGCAAAATAAAATCAGCTTTTAATGAATTAATATCTATATGAGTAGCTTTGGGATTACCTGAAATAAATGGATCCACCAAAATATTTTTTCCGCTTAGCTCAATACCCAGTGACGCATGACCGTAAAAAGTAATCTTCATAATTCATATCTGTTTAGAATTAAACAATAATATCTGAAATAAAGTAAATTAAACACAACGATAATAACAAGGAAACCATAAAAGTGCTAATTGCCAATCGTTTTAATTCTGGGTCAAAATCTGCCGGGTTTTGAGTTTTATGAACGCGGAGTAAATGGCTGATTATGGGAAGAAAAACGATTAAATAAATATATTGATCAATAGCAAACTGTTGTAGAATACCAAAACACATTAATAATACCATTGCTGTAATTAACAAGAAATAATGGTATTGTTTCGCTTTTGCACCCCCAATTTTTACCACAATGGTATTTTTTCCAGCTTTTTTATCCGAAACCTCATCACGCATATTATTTAGATTAAGCACACCTACACTTAAAAAACCAATTGCAGTAGCCGGTAACAACAAATACCAATCAAACACTTTAGAAAACATAAAATAAGAACCATAAGTGCTAACTAATCCAAAAAATACGAACACAAAAATATCTCCGTAACCTTTGTACCCATAAGCACCTCTTCCCACAGTGTATCGAATGGCAGAAGCAATAGCAATAATACCCAATGCTAAAAACAAAAGTGAATAATAAAAATATGCAAAACCAAAAGCGGTATAAATTAATAAAACAGCCGACAAAAACGTTAATAGAGCAGTAATAACAATGGCTCTTTTCATCGCTTTTGGGGAAATAACTCCACTTTGTAAAGCTCTTTGAGGGCCAATTCGGTCTTCATTATCGGTTCCTTTTACTCCATCGCCGTAGTCATTAGCAAAATTTGACAAAACCTGTAACCCAATAGTAGTGACGATTAACAAACCAAAAATTTTCCAACTGAATACCTGTGTTGGAGTCAGCACATTTTCTGTAGGTTTTGACAATGCATAAAAACTTCCTACTAAAATTCCTGATATTGAAAGCGGTAGGGTCCTAACCCGAGCAGCTTCTATCCAATGCTTCATTATTGTTCAATTTATTATACAAAAGTAAGTTAATTTTACTAATCTACATCCAATTTCTATTGCTTCGTTCCACTTCATACAACCAATAATTAATCCATGGTTTTAAGTCGCTGTAACTAGCAAAATTAAATGACAAATCGCCAGCCGCTGTATGAAACGTTAAATGAACAACGTCTGCTCGTTTGTGCCATAGATATTGTTTAGTGGTAATCCCTTGAATTTTAAACGGTTCTATTATTTGATGTTGTACATCCCAAGCGTTTCCTTTTAAAGTAATAAAGTCATTACTTAGCATTAATCGATAATTTTTAAATTGAAAAAACACCAAAATTCCAACCAAAAAAATATAGATAATCATAATAGGAAAATAATCCTGCAATACTTTAAAAGCAAATAACCCCAATCCGGTGAATAGTGTACATGGTAGTATAACTCTCAAAAAAATGGCTTTAATAATATACCTATAATTTGGTTCCAGAATCTTAATTATTTTGGGAGTATTCCCCAAAATCATTTGTAAAATAGCGTCTTTTTCGGTCTGACTGCAACCTGGAACTTCAATATCATTACTATTCTTTCCTTCCGATTCTGTTTCGTCTGTTGAAGAAGCCTGTTTAAGTCGTAAATCAAATAAATTAAGCTTTCGTTGAAAAAAGTTTTGGCTATACGTTGTTATTTGAACTTTTCCCGGTTTGATAAGTGTATTTTTTTTTGCGAATAATCCATGTGTAATGGCTAAAGCCTTGCGTTGAATTATCATTTGGTAATCAAAATACTTAATCACGGTTCTTATTAAATTGATAAGTAAGACCACAATTAAAATAGCCATTAAAAAAAAGGAGATTGAAAAATAGCCCAACCCCCTATCGACCAAACCGGTTACTTCTTCTTCGTCTACCTCAAAAGAATTAACCACATCTTGAAAGCCCCCGTAAAGTGTTCCTATAAAACCAATTAGCAACGCTATACTTCTACCATAATTAGATGTCATACCAACCTTTAACAGTGTTAAAATACCAATCTTCAAAAAAGGTTCACTTGCAGTAACACTCATATTATCAGCATTCATTTCTATTGCGTTTTTTTCAAACGACAATAACTTGTTTTTCAAGTGTATTGCTACTTCATTATCAACAGCTCTAATACTTGCTTCTTTTTTGTTGCTCCCGGCCGTATCAATATCTACACTAAAGACACCAACCAATTTTTGTATAACGGTTTGATTAATATTAACCTGCTGAATTTTGTCTAACTGAATAGTAATTTTATTTTTGGTAACCACTCCTTTTTGAATTACAAACTCCTGTTTTTCTTCATCCAAAAAGTAAGTAAAATTGATATATTTTGCGTAGGCTATAAATCCTATTAAAACCAATAAAAATAAAAGACCAAAAACCAACATATACATCTTACTCCAATCAAACCTATAGATAACAAGTAAAATTGGAGCCCACAATCCACGAATGATTCCTTGCAAAGTATCGGCAAACATTATGGCAATTCCTTTGACAGATTGTCTTTGCGGTTTACTAAAATCGTAGTACATTGTTTACTATTGTATTTCGTTCTCCGATTCTTTATTTGAATCGATTGCGGAATTTTTTTCTTTACTTTCTTCAAAACCTAAAGGTTTTTCAATATCCGTATTGTCATTTTCAAGTACGGTAATCTTGTTCAGTAAAAATGATTTTATTCGTTCAGCATCCTCTTTCGACAAACCTGAAATACGTAAATCACTACCACCTCCACCGGCAGTATAGACTTGTAATTCACTCAATTGATACATCCTTGAAAAAACTCCTTCGTGTATGGCTACATGTTGAATTCGGTTAAAAGGTATTATTGTTGTAGTAGTTGATAAAATTCCCCTTCGGTACAAAATATCATTATTGCGAAGGGCATAGCCTTTTCGTTTGAAATTAACCGAAGAAAGCCAGAATAGAAGAATGATAAAGCTAACAAGGAAAACGATAAAAAGTACTACATTTTCACGAACAAATTGATTAAAAATAATAAATAAAGAAATTCCCGCGGCTATTACTACCGAAAAAATTGCATTTGAGAGATAAACAACATTTAAGTAGTTTTTTTGTAGTGGTTGAAAAGAAACTGACTCAAAATCAGGTAACTCATAAAACGAAACTGTTGGATTTGTATATTCTTCCAAAGCTTTTTAATTAAATAATTAGGGAATCCATTTTTTTTCGAAGTTAGGCTTTCTTTTCTCCAAAAAAGCATTTCTACCCTCTTTCGCCTCATCAGTCATATAGGCCAAACGTGTTGCTTCTCCAGCAAAAACCTGTTGACCAACCATACCATCATCTGTTAAATTCATCGCAAACTTGAGCATTTTTATAGAAGTAGGTGATTTGGCTAAAATCTCTTGTGCCCATTCATAAGCTGTAGATTCTAACTCATCATGAGGAATTACTGCATTAACCATACCCATTTCAAACGCTTCTTGGGCAGAATAGTTTCTTCCAAGGAAGAATATTTCACGTGCTTTTTTTTGTCCAACCATTTTTGCTAAATATGCTGAACCGTAACCTCCGTCAAAACTAGTTACGTCTGCGTCCGTTTGTTTAAAGATGGCGTGTTCCTTACTCGCCAACGTCAAATCGCACACAACATGTAAACTGTGACCACCGCCTACAGCCCATCCCGGCACTACAGCAATAACAGCTTTCGGCATAAAACGAATCAATCTTTGTACCTCTAGAATATTTAATCGATGCATGCCATCTTCACCAACATAACCTTGATGTCCTCTTGCTCGTTGATCACCTCCGCTACAAAACGAATAAATTCCGTCTTTCGGTGATGGTCCTTCTGCTGAAAGCAATACAACTCCGATGGATGTATCTTCTTGAGCATCATAAAAAGCCTGATACAATTCGGCGGTTGTTTTAGGTCGAAATGCGTTCCTTACCTCTGGCCTGTTAAAGGCAATTCGTGCTACTCCATTACATTTCTTATAGGTAATATCCTCAAATTCTTTTACGGTTTTCCAATTAATTCCTGACATAAAATACTATTTTAGCGTAAAAATACTATTTTTAACTTTTGAAATAAAGAAATTTTAGCCTGAAAAATACTTCGTTTTTATTAATCGGTTTAGCATTAGGTTTTTATATTTCTTAGAAGTCAGTAAAAGTGATTATATTTGAGGAATTGATACCGCATAACATTAAAAATATTTATTTAGTTCACCACTTTAATTTTATTTTATGAAAAACATTTTTATTATCCTATTTGCTTTTCTAACGTATTCAACTGTTTTAGGTCAAACTGAAAATCCTTCGGTTTTTGTCATGAATCTTACAGCAGATGCACTAGAAAGTAAAACTACTGTTAAAAAAGACGAAATAGCAATAGACAAAATAAATTACTTGACGGAACAAAACGGACTAGTAATATTAGCTTATGAAAGTATTTACCCTTTAGACTATATTAATTCTTTAGAAAAAGAGAAATTAACAGATCTTATACAAGTTGTTAATCAAGAAGGTTTTGAAAAATTAAACGGCTTGATGGGGTCTTTTCCTGAAAATCCGATTGAAAAAAAGATTCAATTCAAAAACGCTTCTGAAACGATTCAAACAACCGCAACAGTAAATGGTATGAATTTTGAATCTACCACTTTACGCAGTCAGAACAATTTTTTACAAATAATTTTTATTGGCGACGTAAAATCAAAAGAGGCAAAAGATTTTATGTCTCAATTAGAAATTATTGTTGTTGAATAATATGAAAAAAGTTAGTTTAATTTTAAGTTTGTTCAGTGTTTTGGTTGGAATATCACAGCCTTATGAATTTCAAACCATTAAAGAAATACCTTGCACTCCGGTAATTTCGCAAGGAATAACCGGAACATGTTGGTCATTTTCTACAACCTCTTTTTTGGAAGCAGAAATCATCAGACTCACCGGAAAAAAGATTGATTTATCGGAAATGTATACTGTTCGAAATACCTATCCCAAGAAAGCAGAAAATTATGTTATGCGTCAAGGAAAAGCTCAGTTTAGCGAAGGCGGTTTATCGCATGACGTTATTAATAGTATTCGAGAGTTTGGCTTGGTTCCCAATTCAGTTTACAATGGCATAAACGGTGAAGAAAATAAACACAACCATACTGAATTACAAGCCCTTTTGGAAGGGATGCTGAAAGTTTTTGTTGAAAATCCGAACAAAAAATTATCTTCAAACTGGAAGCCTTCTGTACAAGCCGTTTTAGATATTTATTTAGGAAAAAACCCTACTGAATTTATATTTGAAGAAAAAAAATATACGCCAAAATCCTTTCTAAACTACACAAAAATTAATCCGGCTGATTATGTTTCGCTCACATCATTTACAGATCAAGCCTATTACTCTTCATTCATCATTAATATTCCGGATAACTTCTCTAACGGAAGTTATTATAATCTACCATTAGATGAACTTATTCTAAATATTGATGAAGCTTTAGAAAAGGGGTTTACCTTGGCGATGGATTGTGATGTAAGCGAACCCTATTTTTCAGGTAAATATGGTATTGCTGTGGTTCCGGAGAATGAAATAGATAATAAAACCATTTTAACAGAAATAAAACCGGAAAAAAATATCACTTCTGAATTCCGCCAACAAGAGTTTGAAAACCTTTCCACCCAAGATGATCACTTGATGCACATTGTAGGAAAAGTAAAAGACCAAAAAGGAAATATCTACTACAAAGTCAAAAACTCTTGGGGCAGCGAAAACTTAGGGAATGATGGGTTTATTCATATGAGTGTTTCCTATCTAAAACTAAAAACTATTTCTGTATTAGTGCATAAAGAGGGTTTAATGACAAAAACAAAAAAAGCATTGGGTTTATAAAAATATGGTTACTTTTAAATCTTCTGTTTTACTATTCACAGGTGTACTGTTGGTCTTGATAGCTGCTTTTATGTTTTATATGGCATCAATCATTCTTTGGCAAGAAGGAGGAACGCTTGAAGTCGTTATTGGTTCAATTGTTATGTACACGCTGGGTGGTTTATTTATTTGGATTTTAGTAGACACAAGATATACAATCAAAAACTCGTTTCTTTTTTATTACAGTGGTCCTATTCGTGGAAAAATTGCTATTGATTCCATTCGTAAAATAAAACAACAAAAAGGTTGGATTAATGAAAGTTTTATTAAACCTGCTTTGGGAATAAACGGATTATATATATACTATAATAAATATGACGACATCTATGTTTCACCCAAAGACAAGGAGGCGTTTGTTAATTACCTGTTGAAAATTAATCCTAAAATTGAAATAATTTAGATAATTTTTAGTTTTAAAAGTTTAGTTTTGTTTTCAAATCAACTAAACATTCCGTTTTCGCATGTCAAAATTACCAATTGCTATTGCAATTTTCATTATATTCTTCAACTTTTCCTGTCAAAAAAAAGAAGAAACACCACTTTTAGCAGAATACTTGCCTGAAGAAAAAGTTCTCCCGTTAGATTCATCTTTAATCAACATCCCGATGACTTTAGAATTGTATCCTGTATCCGATGCTTATACAGCTGAAAAAGAAAAAGCCATAGCTGAATTTTATACTAAAAAAATAGGATTATCGGATTTCAGCGGTGCATTGTTAGTTTCTAAAAACGGAAAAATTATTTTTGAAGACTACAAAGGCTATGCTAATTATGCCTCAAAAACGCCGATATCGAAAACGACCGCCTTACATTTGGCCTCTGTGAGTAAAGTGATGACAGCAACTTTGGTTTTAAAATTAGTTCAAGAAAACAAAATTGATTTGAACGAAAAAGTACAAACATATCTACCCGACTTTCCCTATCAAAACACAACCGTAAAAACGCTCTTAAATCACCGCAGTGGCTTACCACATTATTCTCGTTTTAGTGAAAGTGTAAAAGGATGGAATACAAAAAAAACTATTACAAATGAAGATGTTTTAGATTATTTAAAACGCTATAAGTTTGCTTTACTTGCTAAAAATGACACTAAGTTTAACTACTGCAATACAAATTACGTTATGTTGGCTCTCATCATTGAAAAAGTAACCGGTAAAAAGTATGCTGAGGCAATGCAAGAGCAAATTTTTTCACCATTGGGTATGAACGATACATTTGTAATTGACTTTGTAAACCAAAAAAACACAGTAAGCCAATCCTACAAAACCAATTATGTTAACCACGGTTGGGATCAATTTGATGCTATTTATGGGGATAAAAATATATATTCTACACCCCGTGATTTGGTGAAATTTGACTTAGCAACTTATGCTACAGAATTTCTTCGCAAAGATTTATGGGAAGAGGCACTAAAAGGGTACAGTTACGAAAAAAAAGGAATAAAAAATTATGGATTAGGTATTCGTCTTCGGGAATGGGGAACAGGTCAGACTTTACATTATCACAACGGATGGTGGCATGGCAACACTTCATCCTATACCACCTTGAAAAATGATACTATCGTGATTATTGCACTTTCTAATAAATATACACGTAAAACTTACCAAGCAATGAAACTTTCTGCCCTTTTTGGTGATTATCCTTTTGAACTAGATGAGCAAAATTAATTTCGTTGCTAAAAAAGACTTACTATTTAAATTACACGTATCTCAGTATACACTTTGCCGAAAATAACTTATCCTATTTTAATAGAAGTCATGTTTAATGAACCGCCAACAAGTTTATCATTAAAAAACTGCAATTCGCCATCTGAAGCTGTTTGTAAACCCAATGTATAAATTAATGGCAAATAATGATCCGGTGTTGGAATAGCTAATTTGGCTGCTTTGTTTAACTTCTCATAATCAATTAATGCTTTATGATCTCCATTTGCTATTTTTTGCTTCAAAATTTCATTCATTTCAATCGCCCAGTCAAAACCAAAATTGTTTACATTTAATTTATCCCAAGCTACCATTCTCAAATTATGAATCATATTACCCGAACCAATAATCAACACACCTTTTTTTCTTAAATCAACAATTTCTTTCGCTAACTCATAATGATAAGCAGCAGGCTTATTATAATCAATACTCAGCTGTAATACGGGTATATCTGCTTTAGGATACATGTGCCTAACCACAGTCCATGTTCCGTGATCTAAGCCCCAATCATGATCTAAACCAACTGTTGTTGATTGAATCATATTAGTTGTTTCTTTAGCTAAAGACGGATTCCCTTTAGCGGGATATTGTACATCAAAAAGAGACTGCGGAAATCCTCCAAAATCATGAATTGTTCTAGGATTTTCCATGGCCGTTATATGAGTTCCTTTTGTAAGCCAATGAGCTGAAATAACCAAAACTGCTTTAGGTTTAGGAATTTGTTTACCAAATGTTGCCCATGTTTTTGAAAATTCATTGTCCTCTATCCCATTCATGGGAGAGCCATGACCAATAAATAAAACCGGGAGCTTTTGATCTTCTTCATTCAATTGATCTGCCCAATTTAAAAAGGGATGTAATGATGCCATACTTATTCCTCCAATTATTTTTTTTATAAAATCTTTACGTTTCAAAGTTCAAACATTTGTATATACAAATATATGAATACTATTTAACAACTGAGTTAAAAAAAATTAAAATATGACCATCAATAATGACTTGGAAAAAGGAAAATCAAATAAAATGAAAAAATAGCAAATAATGGAACAATTTAGTTTTCGGTTAAATAAACCCCATCCGCTTTGACTAAGATTAATTTTGCACGATACAACATACCGATTGCCTTTTTAAAGGTTTTTTTACTCATCTTCAAAACCGATTTAATATCTTCCGGATGACTATCATCAGTAAGTCGAAGGAAACCTTTGTTAAGTTTTAATTCTTTTAATATAATTTGAGCACTATCTTCTATGTTATCCAAACCAATCTTATGGAAAGTAACATCAATTTTTCCATCAGGGCGAACTAATTTAACGTATCCATTTCTTTTATCACCCGGACGAATCTTATCATCATATACTTCATTTTTGTAAACTAATCCACGAAATTGACCATTAATTATGACATTAATTCCGATATCGGTTATATGAGAAATTATTAAATGTACTTCCTCTCCTTTTTCTAATTCTGAAGGCTTTTTGTCTAAAAACTGATTTATTTTACTTGAACCAACTAATCTATTTGTTTTGGTATCCAGAAATAAATGTACTAAATATCTTTTCCCCTCTTCCATCGGACGTGCTTGTTCTTTAAAAGGAACAAATAAATCTTTTTCCAGGCCCCAATCTAAAAAAGCTCCAAAACGATTAGTATAATTTACCCTTAAAAAAGCAAAATCACCTAGGGTGATATAAGGTTTAAGTGTAGTAGCTACCGGACGTTCTTCGTGGTCCAAATACACAAAAACACTAAGCTCATCACCTATTTCATATTCCTTTGGTATATATTTCAACGGAAGCAACACATCCTCTTTTCCGTTAGTTAAAAACAGACCCACTTGTGTGCTTCGGGCAATTTTAAGAGTATGATAAACGCCAAGATTCAACATAGGAATGATTTTGGGTAAAAGTACAAAAAATGAACTAGGTTACAATTTGATTATCAATCAATATTAAAAGACTAATTGAGTATCAATAAACAGAATCTATGATAACAAAAAAAGGATAACCGGTAAGTTATCCTTTTAAAAATTGAGCCGATAGAGGGACTCGAACCCACGACCTGCTGATTACAAATCAGCTGCTCTAGCCAGCTGAGCTACACCGGCATCTCAATACGAGTGCAAATATAATTTTGAAAATGAATATTCCAAAACAAAAAAGCACTTTTTTTATCAAAAAATCAGATTACAAAGCGTTAACCTTTTCAACTAATTGAATAGCAGCTTCTTCTAACTCTTTTTCAACTTTTTTTAAGTGAGCTTTTCGATTATCTACTTTTTTATCATTTACTTTTGTAATTAAGGTATCAAAAGTAGTAATTGCCTCATCAATCAACGCATTTGATTGTTCAGTTGGTTTACCTGTTGTTGTCATTTCATGGTAATAAACTGCCTCAATAATATCGCCCATCACAAAATTGATATCTTTCTTTAAATTTCTAATACTTGCCATCTTATAAAATTTACAATTGCTGTGCAAAATTACGTAAAAATTTAGAATTAAATAAATTGGTTAAAAAAAACTAAACTGTTATTTCAAGAATAGAGGCTAAACCTCTTAACCTAAACTTATTCAAAACGGCTGGAAGTAAAACAGTATCTCCTGTTTGATACGTATATTCTTCATCATTCCAATACAACTCAAAACTACCTTCGGTACACATCAAAACCATAAAAGAATCATCGTTCTTATCAATCAACACTTCTCCGTTAAGTGGAATAATATTGGTTTTAAAATAAGGGCAATTTACTAAGGATATACTTTCATTTTCTACAGGAGAATATTCTTTTTTTGAAGAAGTTGCGTTATAATTGATAGCATCTAAAGCTAATTCGGTATGCAATTCACGACCATTTCCGTTAGCATCTATCCGATCCCAATCATAAACTCGGTACGTAATATCGCTGGTTTGTTGAATTTCGGCAATTACAATTCCGGCTCCAATTGCATGAACGGTACCTGTTTCAAGTAAAAAGGTATCTCCTTTTTTTACTTTAATTTTGTTAAGAATAGAAGGTAATGTTTTATTTTCAAGGTGTTTCAAATAATCTTCCTTATGTGAATTTTCATTAAACCCAATAATTAAACGAGCATTTTCATCCGCTTGCATCACATACCACATTTCAGTTTTACCAAAAGAATTATGTCGTTTTTTAGCTAACTCATCATTTGGATGTAATTGAATTGACAAATCCCCTTTTGCATCTAAAAATTTAAAAAGTAAAGGAAATTGTTTTCCAAAACGAGCATAAACTGTTTTGCCAAGAATTTCTTTTGGGTACAAATTAATTAACTCATTGAGATTTTTACCTTTATACAATCCACTATTTACAACGCTTACATCATTTGCTATAGTAGAAATCTCCCAACTTTCTCCTGTGATTTCAGATCTAATGGGTTTATTCAAATATTCTTTTAACTTGGTTCCGCCCCAAATGCGTTCTTTTAAAATGGGTTCAAATGTGAGAGGATATAGCGATTTCATTGGTTTAATTGAAATGTCAAAAATAAGCAATTGAATTGATACTATTTCTTATCAAAACTTATAGTATTTTTTTTAGCATTTGAAGTGCTTTCTGAATATGAATTTTTCCTGATAAGTTATCAAAAATTAATCGAATAATCCCCTTTTCGTCAATCACATAGGTTACCCGACCCGGAATGAGTCCGAATAAAGCAGTAGGAACACCAAACAAATTGCGTATTTTTTTATCTTTATCCGATAAAAGCGTGAAAGGTAGCTGGTGTTTCTCAGAAAATTTTTGATGCGAAGTAATTGAGTCACCACTTACCCCTATCACTTCTGCTCCTAAATCAATAAAATCTTGATAAGCATCTCGGAAACTGCATGCTTGTTCCGTACAAACTCTCGTATCATCTTTTGGATAAAAATAAATGACAGTAGGCTTTCTTCCAATTACTGTTGAACTGTCAAAAATAATTCCTTTAGAATCTTTTGCGGTAAAATTTGGAACACTATCACCAACTTTTAGTGCCATTTTAACTTCCTTTATAGGTTACAAAATTTCTTGGAGTTTCGTATAAAACGACTTCTAAATCAAGAGAATCTTTAATGAGAGCTCTCAATTTATTCCAAATTACAACGGCAATATTTTCGGCAGTCGGATTCAAATTGGTAAAATCAGGCACATCTAAATTGAGATTTTTATGATCAAACGCATTTTCAATGTGTTCCTTGATTAAATCAGACAAAATTTTTACATCCATCACAAAACCGGTTTCTTTATCTATTTCTCCGGTTACACTTACAATCAAGTCATAATTGTGTCCGTGAAAATTAGGATTGTTGCATTTTCCAAAAACCAAATCGTTTTTTTCCATCGACCAATCTTTGCGATACAATCGGTGAGCGGCGTTAAAGTGAGCTTTTCTGGAAACCGTAACTCTCATTTTATTGATTTTTGATATTGATTTTTATTACAGTTTGTGCTCTTCTAGATAATGGTAAAACTCATCAAAAATGATTTTAAACCAAACGGTATAAATTTCAGATTGTGTTTGAATATCGTCTTTAATCGCTTCAATACTCATCCATTTCCAATTTTCCACCTCATCAGTGTTGATTTTAGGTTCTTGATTAAAATAACCTATCATCACGTGATCCAATTCATGTTCGGTTAAACCGTTATCAAACGGAGCTTTGTAGATAAAATGAAACAATTCCTTCAATTCTGTGGTAAAACCCATTTCTTCCTGCAATCTTCTGGTTCCGGCTTCTGTGTTAGTTTCACCTTCCCGTTGGTGACTACAACAAGTATTGGTCCATAATAAAGGTGAATGGTATTTGTGATGGGCTCGTTGTTGCAACATCACTTCGTTTTTATCATTCAAAATAAAAACGGAAAAAGCACGATGCAAAACAGCTTTTTCATGAGCTTCAAGTTTTTCCATCAGACCGATGGGTTCATCTTGTTCGTTTACTAAAATTACTTTTTCTTCTGTCATAGCATTTTTATAGCTTTTCAAAGGTAAGAAAAAGTTCGTTTTTATTTTGATTTATATGGAATTGTGAAAAGTTTAACGGGTGTTGAATCAATTTTAGTAATTCAAACTCTCCTTAATCTTTAACGCACATTTTTCTCCATCAATGGCAGCAGAAACAATTCCACCGGCAAAGCCTGCTCCTTCTCCACACGGGTACAAGCCTTTGATTTGAAGATGTTCTAATGTTTGAACATCCCGTGGAATGCGAACAGGAGATGATGTTCTGCTTTCCGGTGCGTGCAAAATGGCTTCGTTGGTTAAATAGCCTTTCATTGATTTGCCAAATAGTTGAAAACCTTCACGCATAATTTGGGTTAAAAAACCTGGAAAAACCTGACCCATTTCCACTGATGTGGTTCCGGGAACATAAGAGGTTTTGGGAATTGAAGCGGAAACTTTGTTTTGTGTAAAATCGATCATGCGTTGTGCAGGAACTTTTTGAGTCTCTCCTGCCAAATGCCACGCTTTTTGCTCAATGGCTTTTTGAAATTCCATTCCGGCAAGCGGACCAAATTTGGCAAATGGTTTAAAATCATCCAATTTTAATTCAACCACAATCCCTGAATTGGCGGTGGCCTGATCTCTTTTGGAAGGCGACCAACCGTTCGTTACCACTTCTCCCGGACTTGTGGCACAGGGAGCAATCACCCCACCCGGACACATACAAAAAGAGTACATACCACGACCATTTACTTGTTTTACGATGGAATATGGAGCAGGTGGCAAATAGTCACCTCTGAAGTCGCAACTGTATTGTATTGAATCAATTAATTCTTGCGGATGTTCTGCCCGAACGCCTAATGCAAAAGGTTTTGCTTCAATAAGGATTTTTTTTCTATTTAATAATTCAAAAATATCACGAGCAGAGTGTCCCGTTGCTAAAATGACTTTATTCGCGGAAATCGTTTCTCCTTTTTGGGTAACGATGCCTTGCATTTGATTGTTTTTAATGATAAAATCAGTGACACGGGTTTCAAACAAAACTTGTCCGCCACACTCAATAATTTTCTCCCGAATATCTTGAATGATTTGAGGTAACTTATTGGTTCCGATATGCGGATGAGCTTCTACTAGAATATCGGGAGATGCTCCGAATCCGACCAATAATTGCAAAATTCTATCCACATCACCTCGTTTTTTGGAGCGTGTATAGAGTTTTCCATCGGAATAGGTTCCTGCTCCACCTTCGCCAAAACAATAGTTGGAATCTTCGTTGACAATGTGGTCTCGATTAATGGCTTTTAAATCACGTCGACGACCACGAACATCTTTGCCACGTTCGATAACGATAGGTTTCAAACCAACTTCAATGAGTTGAAGAGCAGCAAAAAGTCCGGCTGGACCGGCACCAATGACAATTACTTCTTTTTGATTGGTAACATTTGGATAATTAGGTAATTCGATTTTTTGTTCAATAAACGGTTCACCATGAAAGAAAATCATCAATTTTAAATTGATTTTGATTGCTTTTTGGCGGGCATCAATCGAACGCTTTAGAATGGAAATATGCTGTAGTTCTGACAATGAAGTCCGAATCATTTTTGCCACATGATCTTTGAGTAAAAAATCATTGGCGGCCACTTCGGGTGCAACTTGAATGAGCAGTTCTTTGGGCATCGTATTCTTTTTGCAAAAGTAATTTTTTTATTTGTTTACCATAAAAAAAGGTTCAGCAAATGCCAAACCTTAATTTATTCAAATTTACTTTTTTGTTATTTCTTCAAAAATTTATAGTTCAACGTTTGGTTGTTAGTTTGAATACTTATCAAATACAATCCAGATTGAAGCGTTGAAACATCAATTGTTTGATTATTATTGAAACTATTTACTTCTTTAACTTTTGAACCATTGATAGCATAAATCGAAACTTTATCAATACTCCATTCCGATTGGTTGGCAATCGAAATAAAATTTTCTGCCGGATTTGGGTAAATCTGAATCAATTTTACTAATTGATTTTCTGTTAAACCCAATGCTACTTGATTATCTAAATAATCCGGAATTTCATTTGAATTTGTATCATCATTCATTGGATTATTATCGCCATCATAATCTTCATCAATTGTTAATACACCATCCCCATCATCATCATTATCCAAATAATTTGGAATTCCGTCTAAGTCTGTATCAACATTTGTTATTTCATCCAAACTTCTTCCCGCATCAAAAACGTATTCAAATTCCGTCAGAACCATGTCGCCATCATCGTCATTATCCAAATAATTTGGTATTCCATCACCATCGGTATCATCATTAGCTAGATTACCATCTTCATTTACATCTTCTAAATCAGTAGAAACATTATCAGTATCATAATCATTAGTACAATCTATCAGCGATAAAATTATAGGAGTAATAGCACCATTAAACGCTGCATATAATGTTTGTGTATTAGGGTTGATATTAACATAATTTGTACCCGGTATTGAGTTTCCTCCCAGCTCTGCATCCATAATTGTTTCATGAATAGTTACATTTTCGGCTGAATCACTAGTAATCGCTTCTTTTATAAGATCTAAGTTGAAGGAACCGTAACCATCTAAATTATCATCACAAATCGTATAAGCATAAGTTGTATTTTCTAACGGTCTTGCAAAACGCCAACCTTCTTGTGATGCAGACCAAGTTCCTGTATTTCTGTTGGGAGGTGATAATGAACTTGAACCATCTTGATTGATTATTCCTATTAGAGTTCTTCCGCCATTCCAGGTTGAGCAAATCGGTTTATCTACAATTTGTACATCAATAAAATTAAATGTTTCATATAAAATTAGTTGAAATGTACTTGTTAATTGAGAACATTGATAATGAGGTTGATTTTCAAATAATACAATAAACTTTCTGTAGGGTGCAAATCCTACTACTGCATAGGTTAACGAGCCAACTTGGTTTGGATTATACAGATCATGAAAGCTGGCAAATATTGAATTAGTAATGTTAAAACTTGGCTGCTCGATTTGAGCATTAAAGCTCCAAGGACTAAATCCATTTGCCAAAGCTATGTCAAAATTAACAAAACCATTTGTACTAATCACTAACTGATTATAAGTATTCCCATAATAATCGAAATCGAAACCAATTTGAATTGCACCTGAATATAAATCATCACCTGTTGACAATGCGTTTGCAGTTGTTGAATAAACCTGATGCGGAATTGATGTAACCGAATAATTATTTTGCGAAAAACTAAAGTTAATCGAGAACAAAAAAAGTAATAAAATTTTTGATAGGTAATTGTTTTTCATATAAATGTTTTTTCAAAGATATAAATTTAAACCATAATTTATTCCTTTTCTTGAAAAGCTTTCAAAACAAACGAAGCTAACCAATGTTCGCCTTCATAATTTCCATCAACTACTGATGGAAGTGAAAAATTAAGGTGTTTTTCTGCCAATGGTTTTAGATGAGAAAAGTGTTTTGGATACAATATAATTATATGATAAAAATTCCAAGCACGGCTGAAATTTAATCCATCTAAATGAACTAAATGACCATCGGTTCGGTCTGAAACTCGGGCTACTTCCCAATTAAAATCTTTCTTAAATATGCTTTTATTAAATTTTTTCAACCATGATAAAAAATCCTTTTCAGGTAAAATTCTACTCATGATTCCGATTTCCTCCATACAAGGCGAAAGAAAATCGGTACCGCTGGGTTCCCAGTTTAACGGACAATTTTCATCGGATAAAAATAATCGTTTGGCATTTTCGATAATTAAATTTTGAAAATCCTTGTTGTTTGAATAAACGGCATAATCCCACGCAAATGTGAGTCCGAATGCCGTGTTATTATGTGTTCCGGCTCGAACCGGATAAAGTAATTTCGGGAGAAATTCATGATAGCGTTGCACAATCAAATCGGATAATGGTTTGAGATTTTGGGCTAATTCTTTGGCAAAAGGTTGTTTGCTGATTTCTAATTCTAATTGCAGTTTTAATAACCAATTCCAACCATACGTTCGTTCAAACGATTTTTCGTGATTTTTAGAAAAATACTCCACTTCTACTTGTATGTTTTCTTTTGACAAATTGGTTTTTAACTTTTTAATTATCTCATTTTTATTCGCTAAATCTGGAAAGTGGTTCAACAAATAAACTAAACTCCAATGCCCATGCACAGACGAATGCCAATCGAAGCATCCATAAAAAGCGGGATGCAACTGTTTTGGGGAATGAATCTCGGTTGAATCCAACAATAACTGATTTAATTTGTTAGGGTATTCCTGTTGTAAACACTTGATAGGTAATGAGGCCAAATGATTGGCTTGTTCCAAAGTAAGCCTTTGTGCATTCAACCCCAACGAAAAAAAACATAGGCCAAATAAGAAGTTTTTCATAAAATGAATTTATTTTTGCTAAAAAAATGTCCAGAAAGATAAAATTAATTTGGGACTTTAGGGGTCCTGCCTCAGCTAAAACAGCTGAGCATCATGAAATTCATTTAAAAGAATTCATTGAAGCTGAAAAACTTCCTATAAATATAACCGGTTTTGAAATTTATAACGAAATGTACGCCATTGCTTTTATGGTTGTTACCGATGAAAAAATGATTGCTGTTCGCGATGCCTTACGACCTCATCGCGGGGAAATTTTTGAATAATTTTCAGTCGCAGTTTTCAGATTACTGTGACTGAAAACTGCTACTGAACACTAATTCGCTACTTCGCTAATGAATTTAATTCGCATTAAGCGTAATTCTTCAATATCATAATCACCGTCAAATTCCTTTAATGCTTCGTCAATTTTATCGGTTTCGGAATCCATAAAGTATTCTTGAATTTCTTCTTGTTGTTCTTCATCCAAAATTTCATCAATCCAATACTTAATATTTAATTTAGTACCGGAATAAACAATTTGTTCCATTTCCTTCAACAAGCTATCCATAGTAAGTCCTTTTGCTTTAGCAATATCTTCTAATGATAATTTCCGATCAATGTTTTGAATAATGTATAATTTATTGGCTGAATTTGCACCTGTAGATTTTACTACCAAATCATCTGGACGAATGATATCATTTTCATCCACATACCGTGCAATTAAATCTGCAAATGGCTTGCCGTATTTTTTTGCTTTACCTTCTCCTACTCCATGAACATTACTTAATTCCTCTATGGAAATAGGGTATTTTAGAGCCATATCCTCCAACGAAGGATCTTGAAAAACAACAAACGGAGGAACGCCTAATTTTTTGGCTTCTTTTTTTCGTAAATCTTTGAGCATTGCCATTAAAGCTTCATCAGCTGTTCCGGATGATTTTGAAGTAGCAACGATAGTGTCGTCATCTTCTTCACTGTACTCATGGTCTTCAGTCATCATAAAAGAAACTGGATTTTTAAGATAAGTCTTACCTTCTTCAGTCAGCTTTAAAATACCATATGTTTCAATATCTTTTTTTAGTAATCCAGACACCAGTACTTGTCGTATAAGTGCCATCCAATAACGTTCATCTTTGTCATTACCACACCCAAAAAAATCTTGCGAATCAGTTCGATGTGCTTTGATAACCGCATTGATTTTGCCCATCAACGTAAAAACCACTTCCTTCGATTTGTACAAATGTTTGGTATCTCTAACCACTTGAAGTAATTTAACAACATTCTCTTTTGCTTCTGATTTTGGTTTTGGATTACGCACATTGTCATCCATATCGCCTCCTTCACCGGTCTCGTTATCAAATTCTTCACCGAAATAATGGAGAAGAAATTTTCTTCTGGACATCGAAGTTTCGGCATAAGCAACCACTTCTTGAAGCAAAGCAAATCCGATTTCTTGTTCTGCAACGGGTTTGCCTGACATGAATTTTTCAAGTTTTTCTACATCTTTATAAGAATAATAGGCTAAACAATGACCTTCGCCACCATCTCGACCGGCACGCCCGGTTTCTTGGTAATAACTTTCAAGCGATTTAGGAATGTCATGATGTATAACAAAACGAACATCCGGTTTGTCTATACCCATTCCAAAGGCAATCGTAGCTACTACTACTTCAACATCTTCCATCAAAAACATGTCTTGATGTTTAGCACGTGTTTTGGCATCTAATCCGGCATGGTAAGGAACAGCACTTATGCCGTTAACTTGTAATACCTGAGCAATTTCCTCTACCTTTTTACGGCTCAAACAATAAATAATTCCTGACTTACCTTTGTTTTGTTTGATGAATTTTATAATGTCTGATTCTACATTTTTGGTTTTTGGACGAACTTCATAAAATAAATTAGGGCGGTTGAAAGATGCTTTAAATGTTTTTGCATCAGACATGTCTAAATTCTTAAGTATATCCTCTTGTACTTTTGGTGTAGCCGTTGCGGTAAGTCCTATAACGGGAACATTCCCTAAATGTTTGATAATATTCTTAAGATTACGGTATTCGGGGCGAAAATCATGTCCCCATTCTGAGATACAGTGTGCTTCATCAATGGCAATAAAAGAAATTGGAACTGACTTTAAAAATTCTACATATTCTTCTTTTGCCAAAGATTCCGGAGCCACATACAATAACTTTGTTATACCGGCTACAATATCTTTTTTTACTTGATTAATTTCTGTTTTTGTTAATGAAGAATTCAACACATGAGCAATCCCATCTTCAGAAGAAACACTTCGGATAGCATCTACTTGATTTTTCATTAAGGCAATAAGCGGTGAAACAACAATCGCTGTTCCATTTTGAAATAATGCCGGTAGCTGATAACATAATGATTTACCTCCACCGGTAGGCATAATCACAAAAGTATTTTTTTTATCCAGGATACTTTTGATTACTTGTTCCTGAAGCCCTTTGAATTGGTCAAAACCAAAATACTTTTTTAATTCCTTGTGAATATCAATTTCGTTGGGATTCATTCTTATGTATGGGTATTTTATTTTAAATTTGCATCCATAAAGATACAACTTTCTTTTATTCATACAAATTTTATATATAATCCGTTTTGATTACAAAAGAAAAAATTTTAGCAACTGCCAAAGAAACTATTTCGAGCGAAAGTAAAGCTGTTTCTAATTTGGCTGTTCTACTTACTGATGACTTTGCAGCAAGTGTAGAGTTAATTTACCAATCAAAAGGTCGATTAATTGTTACCGGAATTGGAAAAAGTGCCATTATAGCCCAAAAAATTGTAGCAACATTAAATTCTACCGGAACTCCTTCTCTCTTTTTGCATGCTTCTGAAGCTGTACATGGAGATTTAGGTATGGTTCAACCATCGGATATTGTTATATGTATCTCAAATAGTGGCAACAGTCCTGAAATAAAAATTTTAGTTCCTATTTTAAATAGATTTGGCAATACTTTGATTGCCATGACTGGAAACTTAAATTCTTTTCTGGCTAAACATTCACAGTTTGTTTTGGACACAACTGTTGATAAAGAAGCTTGTCCAAATAATTTGGCACCAACCAACAGTACAACCGTTCAATTAGTTATGGGAGATTGTATTGCTGTTTGTTTAATGGAATTACGGAATTTTAAAGCAGAAGACTTCGCTAAATATCATCCGGGAGGAGCTTTAGGCAAGAAGCTCTTACTCCGTGTGAAAGACATATTAGATGAATCTAAAAAACCAGCCGTTTTCCCTGAGTCAACTATTCAAACCGTTATTTTTGAAATTTCCGAAAAACGTCTTGGTGTTACTGCTGTGGTAGAAAATGATAAAATAATCGGAATTATAACTGATGGCGACATCAGAAGAATGTTGAGCAAAACGGAGACCATTACCGGCATAACCGCAAGAGATATTATGACAAAAAATCCTAAAGTGATTCAACCTGACGATATGGTGGTGAAAGCGTTAAACACAATGGAGGATTTTTCAATCACCCAATTAATTGTTGCCGAAAACAACAACTATAAGGGAGTAATTCATTTACATGATATTTTAAAGGAAGGTATTGTATAATGGCAAGCAACAATCTCAAAGAAATGTCATTTTTAGACCATCTCGAAGAGTTGAGATGGCTTTTAATCAGAAGTACAGTAGCTATATTAATTCTAGCTTGTGCTGCTTTTTTTATTAGTGATTTCATTTTCGAACAAATTTTATTTGCTCCAAAAAACCCTAATTTTGTCACTTATCGATTTTTCTGTGAAGTTACACAGTATTTTGGTATCGAAAGTGTTGAAATTTGCGATGTAAAAATGCCTTTCATCATTCAAAATACTAATATGGGAGGTCAGGTTTCATTCTTAATTTGGACGTGCATCACTGTTGGATTTGTGGCTGGTTTTCCTTTTATTTTATGGGAATTTTGGAAGTTTATCAGTCCGGCCCTATATGAAAAAGAAAAAAAATATGCTAAAGCATTTATTCTATTTTCTTCATTATTATTTTTTCTAGGTGTTTTGTTTGGTTATTACATCATTACCCCTTTGTCTGTCTTCTTTTTTGGTTCATTCAGTGCCAGTACAGAAATCGTCAATGAATTTAATCTGGAATCATATACGAGCATGATAAAAACATCCTCTATTGCATGCGGTTTGTTATTTGAATTACCTATTTTTATTTACTTTTTAACCAAATTAGGTCTTGTTACACCCTCTTTTTTGAGAAAGTATAGAAAATATGCATTAATCTTAGTTTTGATTTTGTCGGCTATTATTACACCTCCTGACATCATTAGTCAGGTAATTGTGGCCATACCGATAATGATTCTTTATGAAATAAGTATTCTGATAAGTGCTTTAGTAATGAGAAAAAAAACTGAACCAAATTGATTATTTTATGGTAAAAGACTTAGTACAAGAATTCAATGAATATCGTTCTAAAATGAATGAAAAGTTGTTAGCTGATAATAATTTAGTTATCAAAAGAATATTTAATTTAGACACCAATGCCTATGCTGAAGGTGCATTAGATATTAAAACCAAGGAACTATTGGGTTTAGTTGCATCAGCTGTTTTACGCTGTGATGATTGTATTAAATACCATTTAGAAACCAGTTACAAACATGGTATTACAAAAGAAGAAATGATGGAAGCCTTGGGAATCGCTACCCTTGTAGGAGGCACTATAGTAATTCCTCATTTGCGAAGAGCTTATGAGTTTTGGGAAGCCCTTGAAAACCAAAAATAAGATAATCTATTGTTAATATTAAAGTTTAAATGAGCTAAATTTGTTTATTTGTATTCAATAATAAACTCAAAACCTCAGCAACTTAGCTACTCAGCATCTAAAAAATGAAATTAAGAGCCGAAAATATCGTTAAAACCTACAAAGGCAGAAGTGTTGTAAAAGGTGTTTCTGTGGAAGTGAACCAAGGTGAAATTGTTGGATTGTTGGGGCCAAATGGTGCCGGTAAAACCACTTCTTTTTATATGATTGTAGGATTGGTTAAACCCAATAGTGGAAAAATATTTTTGGATAATATGGAAATTACCGATTATCCAATGTACAAGCGTGCTCAAAACGGTATTGGTTATTTGGCTCAAGAAGCTTCTGTGTTTAGAAAATTGAGTATAGAAGATAATATATTGAGTGTCTTACAGCTTACTAAACTTTCCAAAGCCGAACAAGAAGCCAAAATGGAAAGTTTAATTGAAGAGTTTAGTTTACAACACATTCGAACCAATCGAGGTGATTTATTATCAGGAGGTGAACGTCGGCGAACAGAAATTGCCCGTGCTTTGGCAACCGACCCAAAATTTATCCTTTTAGACGAACCCTTTGCAGGTGTTGATCCCGTGGCAGTTGAAGACATTCAACGCATTGTAGCTCAATTAAAAAATAAAAATATCGGAATTTTAATTACCGACCACAATGTACAAGAAACTTTAGCTATAACAGACAAAACGTATTTAATGTTTGAAGGCGGCATTTTGAAGGCAGGTATCCCGGAAGATTTAGCGGCAGATGAAATGGTGAGAAAAGTGTATTTAGGTCAAAATTTTGAATTGCGAAAAAAGAAATTGACGTTTTAATTTTCTATTACAAAAGCATATAATTGAGCATTTTTGGTGTTCCATTATAAATATTAATATCTACAGGTCCTTCGATACCCGGAACTGTTCCCTTTTCTGTAAACTGCCAAATAGTCCAATGGTCTTTTAAATCTTCTACAAAAAAATTATAATTGGCAATCCAAAAGGTATAACCTTTGAACTCTTCAGCTAAAAAATCCTTATAGTAACTTTCACCCGAATAAATGATGGGTTTTACGTTATAATGCTTTTCTATTTTTGTTAACCATCGCTTTAAACCAACTTTTAAGCTATCAATTGATTGGGTTTTAGGCAGGTTTTCAATATCTAAAACCGGTGGAAAATCCCCTTTTTGAAGTTTAACTGTATTAATAAAATTTGCCGCTTGTTGAATAGAATTTTCATTGGGTCGATAATAATGATATGCACCACGAATCAAACCATTTTCTTTGGAGCCTTTCCAATTTTTCCTAAAATGAGTATCTGTTTTATCTTTACCAGCAGTTGCTCTGATAAAAACAAATTTCAATTGAAAAGTGTCTTCAACTATTTTTGTTTCTTCCCAATTAATTTCTCCTTGGTATTCTGAAACATCAAAACCAATTACTTTCTTTTCATGTTTTTTTAACACCTGAAAAATTCTGACTTCTTCCGCTTTGGTCGCATTAGTATTTTCAATGGTATGTTTGGAACGAAAACTAAAATAATAAGCTAACGCATCACGGTAATGATACATTGTTATTACAATAATTAATAAGAAAAAAAAAGTAGTAATAACGCCAATCATCTTCCCGGAAAGAAACACTTTTTTCTTTGTAGGACGCCTTTTTGTAGCCGATTTTCGTTTGATTTGCTTTGCCATAAGTTAAGAAAGACAAAACATTTAAGGTATCATTTTATTTTGAATAACCGATAACAAAACATATAACAAAATAATTAATGGTAAGGCTACTATTTGAAGAACCACCAACAGAGCAAGAGCTAAAATCAAGAATACAATTTGAAATTTACTATTTTGCCAAGAGAAATTTTTCATCTTTAACGAAAATAATTTAATTTCTGCATTCATCATATAAACACTTAATATAGAAATTGCTATGAGTACATAGGGATTGGTAAGAACTTCTCTTAAAAAAGCAATTTCAGTAGAAGTTATAATGAGTGGTATACTTAATATAAAAAGTGCATTTGCCGGTGTAGGCAACCCAATAAAAGAATCGGTTTGTCTTGTGTCTGTGTTAAATTTTGCCAATCGATAACATGAACCTAAGGTAATAAAGAATCCAAAGAGCGGTAAAATAAATTTTGTTGGAAAATAATCATCTAACGAAGAATAATCTATATTTTGAAAATTTAAAATCAATTTAAACATGACAAAACCGGGAACAACACCGCTGGTAACCATGTCTGCCAAGGAATCTAATTGAACGCCTAATGGACTTTGAACTTTGAAAAGACGAGCAAAAAAACCATCAAAAAAATCAAAAAAAATGCCCAAACAGACAAATAAAAAAGCTACATCAAAATGATCCCGTGCGGTAAAAACAATAGCTATACAACCGGACAATAAGTTGAGTAAAGTAATTAAATTAGGAATCTTCGCTTTTATATTCATCTTTTAAGGTTTAAAAACAAATTTAATACAATAAGTGGGAAACAAGTGCGTTTTTTAAATGATATTTTTAGCTTACCCATTTAAGGTTTCTTATTTCGTTAAATGTTTAGAATAAGACAAGCTAAAAATTCCTATTTTTGGAAAAATATTGCTGGTTGCTGTCTGAAAATAAAATTTTGCTTTGAAAAAAAATCTTTTTTTTATCCTGCTTCTTTTCCCGTTTTTGGGAAATAGTCAGGCTGTCCGAAAATACTCAAATGAATTTATGAGTATTGGCGTGGATGCTGCTGCTTTGGGAATGTCAAATGCTGTAACAGCAAGTACTTCCGATGTAAATTCCGGCTATTGGAATCCGGCAGGCTTGGTCTTTTTAGAAGACAGTCAAGGTGCCTTAATGCATGCCAGTTATTTTGCTAACATTGCACAATATGATTACGCTGCTTTTGCCATGCCTATTGATGATCGAAGTGCTTGGGGCATTTCATTGATTCGCTTTGGAGTTGATGATATTTTAAACACAACACAATTAATTGACAGCGAAGGAAATATTGATTACAATAGAGTCAGCAAGTTTTCTACTGCAGACTATGGAGCAACTTTTTCGTACGCACGAAGTTTACAAGTTCCAGGTTGGCAATATGGTGTAAATGCAAAAGTAATTCGAAGAATTATTGGGGATTTTGCCAATTCGTGGGGATTTGGAATCGATGTTGGAATTCAATTTGAGCGTGATAATTGGCGTGTGGGATTAATGGTCCGTGACATCACTACCACCTACAATATTTGGAATATTGATGAAGAAGAATTTGAAAAAATTGCGAATGCCATTCCCGGACAAAATCAAGATTTACCCGAAAGTACAGAAATCACTTTACCAAAAGCTCAGTTAGGAATTTCCAGAAAATTTGAATACCGCTATGATTATTCTATTTTAGCGGCATTTAACTTGAACATGCAGTTTTTTAAAACTAACGATATCATAGCTACGGACTTTGTAAGCATTGATCCCGCATTAGGTTTTGAATTTGGATATACTGATTTAGTTTTTTTACGTGCCGGTGTTGGTAATTTTCAGAATGTAACTCAAATTGACAACAGTGAAAAAATTGGTTTTCAACCCAATATTGGTTTAGGATTTAAATATAAAGGGATTCAAGTGGACTATGCTTTAACGGATATCGGTGACCAAAGTGCAGCTTTATATTCAAATATTTTTTCTGTAAAAGTAGACTTAGGAATCTTTAGGTAAATTGAATGAAAACAAAAGTACTATTTCTCTTTTCTTTATTTTGCAGTTTAGTAAGTTTTGGACAAAATTACCCATTGTCATCCGAGGCAAAAATTAGTGTTTTAACTTGTGGAAGTGGTGAAGAATTACATTCAATTTTTGGTCATACTGCCATCAGAATTCAAGACAACAAACAAGGTCTTGATATGGTTTATAATTTTGGTATGTTTGACTTTGACACATCTAATTTTTATCTAAAATTCGTAAAAGGCGATTTACAATATTATGTAGCTAAAAGCTCATTTGAAGTTTTTTTGTATTCCTATCGAATGGAAAACAGAAGCGTTTATGAGCAGGAATTAAATCTTTCGTCTACACTAAAACAGAAATTATATGACAATTTAGAAAAAATCCTTTATTCTGAGGAGCGTTTTTATACTTATAAATTTATTGATAAAAATTGTACTACAATGGTAGTCGATCAAATTAATCATCTTTTAGAGGATGTAACAATTGTTAAAACAGGAAATACAATCGAAAGTTATCGACATGTGCTCAATCCGTTTATGGATAATCTTTTTTACCAAAAATTAGGAATAAATATCATGTTTGGCTATCGAACAGATCAACCTGCTAAGCAACTTTTTTTACCAATAGAATTACTTCAAAGTTTAGAAACCACAAAAATAAATAACACAAAAATCACATCAAAAACAGAAGTGCTGTATAAAAAAAATGATTTAATTCAAGCCAAGTCTTGGTGGAATTCGATGTATACTTTTATCTTAATTTTGGTGTTGATTTTGATTTCTAATCAAAACAAAGTTTATTTAGCTTTTTTATCAATTTTAGGTCTTTTAGGAATTTTTTTATCAACAGTAGGTTTTTTTTCATTGCACAGAGAAATTCTTCAGAACTATAATATACTATTATTCAACCCATTCTTGATTGGAGTTGTTTTTTCATTTATTAAGCTGAAGACAAGTTGGTTTAATCGCTTTTTTTATTTTATTCTTTTGTGCTTTGTTACGTATCTCGTTTTCATGGTGAATAAGGCTCATTTGTTTTTAATGCTTCCAATGTTGATTTTGGTTGTATTGATTCTTTTGCGATTAAAAAATCGACTTCTAAAAAAAGTAGAAATTATTGACCCCGATAAAAAAGTATAGTACTGATTGTTTTAATCATAATGTTAATATCCAAAAAAATACTTCGGTGTTTGATATAATACAAATCATATTGAAGCTTAATCAAACTATCATCAATTGAGTCTCCATAACTGTAATTCACTTGAGCCCAACCTGTTAAACCAGGCTTAACTACATGCCTGGTTTGGTAAAAAGGCATAACTTCTGCTATTTCATTTACAAATATGGGACGCTCAGGTCTTGGCCCGATTACCGCCATTTGCCCCAAAAGAATATTGATAAATTGTGGAAACTCATCAATTCTGCTTTTTCTGAGAAATTTTCCGAATGGAGTGATTCTAACATCATTTGTAGTAGCAAAGACTGCACCGGAAGCCTCCGCATTTTTAACCATGGTTCTGAATTTGAGGATTCTAAATTCTTCTCCATTTTTTCCTACTCGCATTTGTGTATAAAAAAGATTTCCTTTATTTCCTAGTGCATTTCCAAGCAAAATGAATGGCAACAAAAAAATTCCAAAACTGATTCCGAATATGGCAATTATTATTTCAAAAAAACGAACAAAAAGTAGGTACAGTTGATTTTGATTGCTTCGGCTAAATGGAAAGTATTTGTAAAAATCTCTTGCCACAAATTGTACCGGAATACGTTGGGTTAAATTTTCATAGACTTGCGTATATTCTCTAATGATATAACCATTTTCTAACAATAACAACAACTTATTGTATAAATCAACTGTTATTTCTTCCGTTCTTTGGGTAGCGATAACTATTTCGGATATTGAGTTTTTGGAAACAAATTTTTGCAGATTTTCAACCGATAAAATTGACACGGACTTATTGAAGATTTTAACATCAGTATGCTCATCAGTGTTTACAAAAGCAATAATATTATAATGAGGATCAATACTTTTCAATCCGGAGATCAATTCATCAGCCAATTCTTTTTCGGAAATAAGAATTACTTTTTTCTCAAAACGGTGTGAGGCTAAATATTTTTGATAAAACATTCGCCATAAAAACAGAGCTGAAAAAATAGCCAAGAAAAAGTAAACAATTTGAATCCTATTGTTTGGAAGAATCGGAGTAAAAAAGGGTGTTAACAGATAAAATAAAACCGTTGTTGAGGAAGTTAAAACAATACTTCTAATCACCTGAAATTGATTACTAGCCACTTGGAGATTATACATTTCAAAAACAGAACCTACAATCAAAACATAAACCCCCAATACCAAAGTCCAATAAAAATTGGAAGGTGTAATAGAAAAATAATCAAATTTAAAAATTATTCCTACAATGTAGAGCATTAATAGGACAAACAAGACGTCAAAAACCCTGAGAAGAATTTTTCTCTCTGAAACTTCAAAATGAATTTTCTTCTTGCTTTTCATTCTATCTAACTGTTGAATTGAGGACGCAATTTAACAATTTTAGGAAGAATTCTTTAAGCTATTTTAAAATTTCTTTCCATAGGCTTTTAATAATTTGCCAATCAAATTGTTCTACCAATTTTCGCCCGTTAGTAGCAAGCTTGTGAGCTAATTCAGGATTAGTAATCAATTCAATTATTGCATCAGCCATTGCTTGAACGTCTGAATCATCAACTAAAATTGCTGTTTCTCTGTCTTTAACTAAGTACGGAATACCTCCAACATTTGTAGAAACTACCGGTAATCCTAAGGCTAAAGCTTCGATCAGACTTACCGGAGTATTATCAAAATGAGTAGTATTAATGAAAATATCATAATTTTCCGAGAGTTTAATCCACTCTGATTTTGATAATTTTCCGGTGAAAGTAACATTTAGATTTTTATCGTGTGCATATTGACTCAAACTTTTGATTGTTAAACCATTTTCCGGCCCTACCATACATAATTGAATTTCAGGATAAATAAAGTTTACTTTTTCAGCAACATCGATAGCCATGGTAGGATTATAAATATCAGATAATGATCGTACCCATAAAATCTTTGGTTGAAATTTGATTCTTTTTTTAAAACTATACTCTTTAATTTCAATTTGATTTGGAATATTTACAATATTGTTCCATCTATTACCAATTACTTTTTGATAAAGAAATTGTGACGGCACAGAATTTATGTAAGCGTTTTTAAAAATCATTTCAGACAGTAACGGATTCTTTTCTATTCTTTGTGGAAGCATACCTCCATGCAAAATAGGTATATACTTAATTTTGAATACTCTACAAATCTGACTAATAATAAAAGCATACCAAAAATTTAACGTACTATAAGTATCTATCATAACATAATCAACACTTCCCGTATTACGAATTGTTGAAACTACCATACTCAGAAGTCTTAAAGCACTATTTTTCTGGGAAGAAGAGGTTATAACCTTATAACCTTCTTCAGACAAAAGAGGCCCTAAGGTTTCAATAGTAGACTTATTATATCCGTGTTTTGACAACACATTGCCTATATAAAGAATTTTAGTCATTAAATAAAGTCTTTATATTTTATATAAATAAACACTTCCTATTACTTTTAAAGGAATTAATTTTGTCCAAGGGATTGTTGTTACAACATAATTAACATTTTTAGATTTTAAAAAATCTATTTTCTCAGTCGGGTTTAATTTTCTCATTAATTCTAAATCATTTTGCCATTGAATTAATTTAATTGGATTACCCTCAATTAACATTGAAGCACCTTTATGGTCAAGAACTACTGACCTATCCGCCCCAGCCCTAATTAAATAGTCTCCGTAAAAAACAGCATTTCTTTCCGTATTTTGTTTTATATAATCAATCATTTCTGATAAATCATAGTTTTTTTTCTCTTTGTGATGTATTTTTAAATTATTTGGCAATATAGAAGTTGATAAATCATCACTGATAAAGGGTATGTTTGAGAATACTGGCATTGTTGAACAAATTAACATTACGCAATAACAGGTAAAAATTAAAGATTTTCCCCTGTTTGACAAATTAATTTTCTGAAGAATTTCTATAACAAACAAGTAAATTCCCACTTGAAAAATAAGTATTATAAATTTTTGAAAGCGTATGAGCTGAAAAGACATACGGATATTTTTATTCAACATATAATTAAGCAATTGTTCAATATAAACGGAAGCATTTGCTGAAATAAAAAGTATAATAAACGTAAAGAATAATATCTTAAAATTTATTTTTTTTGATGAGGAGTCAAAAAAGAAGTAACTAAAAAATAAGAATATAAAGAAATATAGAACTGGTAAGTTCCAATATGGCACAAAACGAAGCGGATCTACAAAATAACTAGGAATTCGTTCAAAAAAAGCTATGTCAAAATCACTTTGATTAAATAGAACCGTATTTTCCACATTTAGAAGATATGTTAATAAATATGGCATCATTCCTAATATACAAAAAAACAATGCTGAAAAAAATTGCCTACAAAATTTTTTTAACACTAATCGCCCAGTATAATATTCAAATAAAGTAAAAACAGAAAAATAAATAATAATACCTCCAATTCCGGAAATAGGATGAAAATTAAAAATAAATCCCAAAAATAATGATGCAATTAGTAAGCTATATTTTTTTTGTGAATTATAAATTAAAAAAGGAATTGGTAAGAAAGCTGTATAAATTGTTCTCGGCATAATTGTCCATAGATCTGAAATTCCTAATAATTCTCCTCCTGGTGGCCAAATTACACCTCTAATAAAAAAAGAAAAAAGTAAAGCTATCCAAAACTCCTTTTTTAATTTATAAAACAGAAAAAACCAAAGAAGACCATAAAGAAAATGAGCAAAAAAGCTAAACAAATTTAATGCTTGAATATAATCTGCATTAGTAAACTTTGAAAAAAACCTAAGTGTTTGAACAAAGAAAGGTGTATAATATTCGACATCACTCAATTGGTCTAAAAATAAATCATTTTGGAATAAAGTAGGATCATCTATTTTTTTACAAACCGGAATAATATTCCCCAAATCGGACGAAATATCTTGAACTTTGGCATCTAAATTTGAAAAATAAAACCCAAAAGCAATAACAAGGTTAAGTAGAACAACAATAATAATTTTACTTTGGGTCATGATCTTTAACTTTTGGCGAAATAATTATATCATATTGAATAGCTTGTAATAACAATTGAAAACCTAGAATAATAGATAACGTGACCAACATAATAGTTCCAGTTGGAGCCAAAATTTGATTAGAATAATAATAAATCCATTTACAAAACCCATAAATTACACCAAAAACAAATAATGGTAATCCAAACAATATATAGATAGAACCAATATTAAAATCATATAGAAAATATCTTTTTACAATTCTTTTCACAAATAATTTTAATAAATTCCATGAAAATATAACTGGCATTTTCCAAACTTGCATACTAGATTTTTCATCACTATAAATGGCCGGCATTGTTACATCTTTTATTCGTGCGTTGAAATAATAAATTTCAGCAATTAGAGATGTTTCAAAAAAATACCTATTGGATAATCTGTTCAAATCAAGTTGACGTAATAAATTTATATTTATAGCAAAATAACCATTTGTAGGGTCAAAAACATTCCAATAACCGGTTGAAATTTTAATTAGAAAGGATAAAAACAAATTACCAATTCTTCTAACAAAGGGCATCCTTTTTAAGGACTTTAAATCTCTAAAGCGATTTCCTTTAACATAATCACACTCATTAGACTTTAACGATTCGATTAGTATTGGCAAATAACCTAAATCCATTTGGTTATCCGCATCAACTTTAATTACTATACCTAAATCTAATTCTATTGCTTTGGAAAAACCTGTTTTTGTTGCCCCTCCAACGCCAAGATTTTTTGGGTTTTCCAGAAAAATAACTCTAGTATTATGGTTAATACTATTCAAAATTTCTTGTTTTGGCAAAGGTTCTTTACCACAATCATCAACAATAATGACAAACTCTATATAATTTGGTATAGCTTTAATTACCTCAATAATTTTTTTTGAAGCATTATAAAATGGAATTACTATACCTATTTTTGTATCTAACATTTTCTGGTTCATTGTCATGAAGCGTTGAAATTAATATATTAACTACCACTAAAAACAGACCTAAAATAGCAAATAAGGGCCTGTAAACATATAAATGTTCTCCAAAAAAAAGAGTAACCAACATAGAAACAACTAATCCTTTGAGTGCTAGTGCCTCCCCTTTGTATCTATTGAATGAAATTAGCAGATAATTTATTAACCATCCAAAATATAAAATAAAACCTACTATACCGAGTTCTTTAATAACATTTAAATACATGTTATGGGCAGAAAACCCCTTAGTTAATCTATTATTAAAACCTAGTCCGAGTGGAATTACTTCAGGATTATTTAACAGATACTCTAAATAATTCAAAGATAGTTGATTCCTCCCTGCTCCTAAATCATCATAAAGTTCGCCAACCCGTGCATTTTGTAAATCTTCTTCGTTCTCAATTTTATCAAACACTCTATTATTGACCACTTCATCAACTTTATCATACAAATCCTTATTTGTTGTAACAAAAAAACCAAAAATAACCCCTACAATTGTTCCAAAAAATACAAACCCCGAAGTTCTATAAAAAGCAAAAAAGGCAATGAATACAAGCAAACCTAAATAACTTGTTCTTGAACCGGACAACAATAAAACATACAAATTAATTAATATTACAAAAATGATAATCGATTTCGGAATCGATACTTTCTTATTAAAAAATAATCCTACTGAAAATACAAACAGAATTAATGAAAACATCCCTGTAACAATTTTGTTTGGCCCTAGAGTTCCCGACAAAAATCCTCCATATCCTCTATAGTAATTGTCGCTCCATAAAAAAGGAATTAATCCAAAATTTTGTAAAACTATAATTAGACAACTAAATACAGAACAAAATAAAATAAAGTAAATAAATAATTTCAGTTTTGTTTTATTGAAACATATAACATATAACATTATTGAAGTTATATAAAATATCCAAAAATGATATAAATATAAAACAGACTGCATAAAAACAGAAAATTTGTCTTTAAAAATACTAAAAAACAATGTCCCTACTAATGTCAAAGAACACCAAATTAAAAACTTATTAAGCCATTTAAACACATCAACTTTGTTAATTATTGCATAGTAAAATTTAAAGTTAACTGAATATATAAAAACAACAAAAACTCCTAACAAGTCATAAAGTCTCAATTCATTATCACCTTTTAAACTATAACCAACAACGGGAAGATTGTAGAAATAAGAAAATATCATCAAAATAACCAACATAAAATGATTGTTATTTCTCACTAAACCAGTAAAACTTAATCCTGATTTTAGAACAATTTTATTATTTTCATTTTTTGTTAGCTTATCCATTTTTGTTATTCCGTTCGGAAACTAAAACATATAATTTTAGTTTTTTTAAATAATTTTCAAATGTAAACTGTTCAGCTAAGTTTAAAACTTCATTTGATATGGCTTTAAGTTCATTCTGTTCTTTTACTAAGGCATTATTAAAAATAGTTGTATATGAAATTTTATCGCTTTTTATATTCCAAATAAATCCATTTTTTTGATTCAAATAATGTTTAATACTTCCAACATTAGATACTATTGGAATCACTCCATAACAAGCCGCTTCTGCAACTACTTTGGGAAAACCTTCGGCTTTACTGGGTAATAGAAAAAAATGAGATTGCGAAATAAAATGATGTAAATTCTCTTTTTTTAAGGGTCCATGAAAAATAACCTTATCTCCTAATTCTTGAGCTTCTATTTTATAATCATTTAGTTTGGGTCCATCACCAATTAAGTGTATTTTATTAATTTGATCTAAAGGAATGCTTTTTAACGCATTTAAAAGTAATGAAACCCCTTTGATATCATCAAATCTACCTACAAAAGAAAATGTAAATGGAGGAGAAAACACTTTATCTCTAGCAATAATCTTTCCTTTATTAATATCTTCCTTAGTTAAACATGGGTTCTCAAAGGAAAAACAATGTTTTTGTTGGTTTGGCCAAAATCCATTAATAGTTACTTTAGAAAAACTGGCTATTTTTAAAATCTTTCTCTGAAATCTGTAGGATAACGGAGTGTCTATTTGCCCCCAATCACCTGCATATTTATTCCACCAAATTTTATTTTTCTTTATAAAAAATGAAATTAATATAGCTATTAAAGCTGGGTGAGAAGGTGCTCTTGTGTGAATAATATTAGCCCTTCTAATTTGTTTATAAACAACCCAAAACATAATTGGATATTGTAAAATAATTTTAAAAAAAGAAAATAGTCCGCTTCCACCTACATTTTTTAACGAAATTAATTTGATTTTTTGTGATTCTAATTTTTGCATCGACAAATCACCTTCTTTATCACTTCTATCAAAACCAATCCAAATTATTTCATCAAAAAGATGTTCAATGTATTCCAATTCACGTACTACGGGTCCAAACGCAAATGCACCATTTCTGTTTTGAAACATTGATGTGTCTGAAATTATTGCTAATTTTTTGGGTTGATGCATATATAAATTTCTACTAATTTTTGGTAATAATTTAACATACCAAACTCTTTTTGAAAAACGTTTTCAAATTTAGAGTAATCTATTTGATTTTCATTGATTTTTTTTATTCTTTCTTCCCATTGATTAATATCAAAATTATCGATGAAGAATAAGGGAAAATAGTTCTTGAGGACTTTGGAAACCTCGCCGGTTTCGTAAGCCAAAAAAGGTAACCCATGAGCAATATATTCTATTAATACTAGTGGTCCTGTCTCTGATAAAGAAGTATGTAAACCAAATTTTGCACAATGTAAAACCTGCTGAGCGTTTGAAATTGAAGAATCAATTTCGATTGAATCAGTAATAGATTTTTCTATATTTTGAAAATAATTATTATCCTGATTCTTGCCTACTAACAACAAACTCCTATTCATTTTTTTAGCAAGATCAATTGCAAATTGATTGTTTTTAATTTTCTTTATGTTAGAAACTAAAATAAAATCGTAGTTTTTCTTTATTTCTTTTTTACTTTGATTTTTAATAATAATATTTTCAAGTAAAAAAACAGTTTTATCCTTCAACTGTAAATTACTTTTTGCCCATTGAACAAGAGTATTACTAACACCAATGTAGTATTTAGGTTTAAAAAATGAAGAAAACAAAAAAGGTACTTTTAAATCAACATCAATTGATCCGTAATGATCATGTAAAATAATCTTTGCATTAATTGGAAACAATTTATTGACCAATGTTATGTAACGATAAACATGTCTAAAATGACAATGAACAATATCGAAATCATTTAAAAGAACACTACACTCTTTCATTTTTTTTATACTCCATTTATTCTCTCGATGAAGTTGAAATTTTTGAATTTTTGAATTAATCTCAGAACTCAAGACCCCAGATTCTAACAAAAAAAAGGCCGCAACATCTTGATTGTTTTCAAACAAAATGTTACACATATCAACAAAAACTTTTTCAGCCCCACCAACATTAAGCGTATCGATAACTTGAATGATTCTCATTTTAGTCTAAATTAATAATTTGCAATAAACTCATAATATTGATTAACCCAATGTGTTGAGTCAAAATTATTTTTATGAATAGTAACATTCCCATTCAGTTTTAAATATTGCTCAAACGACATTTTATCTATGAAGTCAAGTGCTTCACTTACATCATCAAATAAAAAACCGGATTGGAAATTATGTATGAGTTCAGATGCTCCAATATTTTTGGCTATAAGTGGTACAGCTCCTACCGTCATGGCTTCAATAATTACTTGCCCAAAGGCTTCCTTTCTTGAGGGTAATATAATAAAATGATTTTGAGCCATCTCATCTATCACCTTTTGGTGAGATAACCTTCCTAAATAAATAATATTTTCATTATTTAATGGAATAATGCTTTTTAGTTGTCCATCTCCTATAATCTTTAACTGTATTTTTTTACTGTTATACTTTATAAAACTTGTCATTAACAAATCAAAACCTTTATGATATTCTAAATTTCCAACAAAAACCAAACGTTTTGTAGTTGAAAAATCTAATTTAAAATTTTCAACAGTTGGTTTAGAAAAACTGGATTCAAACTTTTTGACTTCAATAGAATTATGAAAAACAGAAATTTTGTTTTTAGGTATAAAATAAAATTTACTAACCAACTTTTCTTTCATGTAGTTTGAAATGGTAACTACTTCATGTGCAAACAAAAATTTCAAAGATGATTTAATTTTAGAAAAAAAGTTGTTTGGAAAAAAATCTGATTGCGAAATAACAATAACTTTTCTGGAAAAAAAATAGAATAAAAAGGAGAAATTTGTTGCTCTAAAATTTAAAATTACGCTATCAAATTTTTTTTCTTTCAGAATAATTGATACAAAAAAAAGAAAGCTCTTAAAAAAATTTTTACTTTTCCAATATTCAATTCTTCCTTTGTAATCGGCAATCACTTTCGAATTATCAGTAATATAAATAACTTCAAACCCCTTTTCTAAAAGTTTTTGTGATAATAAAAAATACTGTCTATTCGAAGGGACATCATTGATGGTGTTTACTATGACAATTTTTCTTAAATCGTTTTTAGTCATTATGAAAGCATTCTTGATGAAATTTTCCAAGATTTAAAAACTTGAAAAACTACTAAAGGTAAAACCAAAGGTAAGAAAAGAAAAGAAAGAAATATTAAAAATCGATTTCCTTTGAACTTATAAGGTATCAAAGATGGTAAAATAGAATTCATGATGTAATAGACTGTGGATGAATTACCAAAATATTTCCTTGAGAGGTATAAAACACTTGGAACGGGTCTTGGTCCAAATAGTTTTTTTGGTCTCCAACCATCCCAACTCCCCATCTGTCTTAAACCACCTTCACTTACTTTTAAATGAACACGTTTGGCTTTGCAATTGGAGATATTCTTATAACCATTCAAATAACATCGTAATCCAAACTCACCATCACCCATTCGTTGCTTTTCAAATTTTAAGTCAAAAAATCCAATTTTATAAAATATTTCTTTTTTTAATAATACATTTCCTGTATCAAGCTGTGAACTCCAACTAAAATAGTTGTAATGTTCAGGAACTTTTGCACCAACAACACTAAGCGAAACTCCGGATGAAATATCGGCTTTGAAAAAATCAAGGCATTTTAGATGTTCATAAATCCAATCTGCCTCTATAAGTGAATCATCATCATATAATAAAATATAATCGCCGGAAGCTTTTTCAATGGCCTCATTTCGAGCTTTCCATAATGCTTTTTCTTTTTGATGCCAATATATTAAATCTAAATTCCAATTTTTATAGAATTCTTCTTGAAATGGTTCGGTTTGATCAACTACTATCACTTCAAAATTTTTATACGTCTGTTTTTCTAAATCTAACATCACGTCTCTAAGGTATTTATACCTATTTAAGGTTGGAATTATAACTGATATTTTTGGATTATCACTTACCAGTTTACTCTCAAATTCATCATATTGATTCTGCTTGACAATTGTATTAGAAAAACTTACTCTCTTTACTTTTCTGTTTTTTAAAAAACAATAGGTCTCCTTAAAAGGATTATGAAATGTTAAAACTCTAATGATATATGTATAAAAAACCCAAGCCGGATGTAAATACTTTTTCATAAAACGGTACTCGTCTATGACAGGTAAATTAGCTTTATTCCAAATAGTGAGTCCACTTTCAAATCTTTGGTTGATGAAGCCCGAATTATGTGCTACCCAAGCTAAATCTCTATTTTGTGCATCTTTACTAAGGTAATTTAAATCTTTGGAGAAAGTAAATCCATTTTCCGTAAGTTGTTCTTCTGTTGGAAAATAGCCAAAGTCTTGAGATGGTTTTAGATTAAAATACCAAATGGGACGAGTATATTTTAAAAATTTGAAAATCATTGAATGGAAACAGCTTTGTACTGAAAATTATAATATAACATGTTTAATTAGTGGATTAAATGCATTTATAGCAATAGCATTTGATAATTTCGTTTGCTGAGCTAAATATTCATTAGGTATACACAACCAATTTTTATTATATCGCAATTCAAAATTCTGGATATCAACTTTCTTTAAACCAAATCTGTCAATGTAATAGGGTGTATAGTTGTTTGATTCAAAAAAACCAAAAAATTGTTCTATTGTTAACCCACCTCTTTGTTGAAGAAATTTTTTATTCACCTCACAAATCACATAAGGTTTAAATTTGTTAATTAGATTCAATCCTCCTTTAAGCACCTGATATTCAAAACCTTCTACATCAATTAAAATCGTTGAAAATGAGTTCAAATGTGCCAATTTTTCATCGAGTGTTATTACTTCAAACTCTTGTGTATTTTTGTCACTACTTGAAGCAATATGACCTGAACCAGACTGATTTTCATTTGGAATTTTAAAGTGTGTTTTTCCAGGAAAATCTGAAACTAGCTGATTATAAATAAACAAGTTATTAAAGGAATTAAGATTTATTATTTTTCTTAAATATTCAAAATTTTGGGGCAAAGGTTCAAAAGCATAAACTGAATTTGGTGAGGCTAAATCTGTCAGGGCTATAGTTTCTGTTCCCACATTTGCTCCCACTTCAATAATATCACCTTTTTTATGTTTTAAAATTTCATGTACTAAAATTATATTTCTCCAATCATAAAAACCATTTACACCAAAAATCATAGCATGAAAGTCACTTGTATTTCCAGGAAAAATACTACCTGTAATTGATCTTTTTTTAAAATCAACCTTTAATTTTTCTCCATCTTGTATAGTAACAATTTTATTTCTAATGTTTTGAGAAATTATCGGAGGCAGATAACTACAAACAATTTGTGCAATTTGAAATTTATTCATTGTTAAATCTTAATTTAAAAAAAATGAATTCTTAGCAAATTCTTCCGAGCAAATTTTTCTCCCCCTTTTATTTACATGAATTTCATCATAAAAAAAGTGTATATCATTAAAAACAGAACCTTGATTTATACAATTTAACCCATCAGGAAAAACTATTTCTGTTTTGTATATTGGCGACTGATATAAAATTAAATTTACTCTATTAACTTTACAAAAGTCGATTATTTTATTTAAATAAGGGTTTTTAAAATCTATCTTTTTTATTCTACCAATCACTCGCTTAAGTTTTTTTGAGGAGTTAACATTAGGATAGCTATAATTACCCTTTTCATCAAATAAATTGCGTTTTTGAGGTTGAAAAATTGATAAAACAGCCGGAAAAAATAATTCAGTATTAAAATAACTTACTGCAAGTAAAGGCATATATTTTGAGGTTTGATAAATAATTTTGTTTTCTCCGTCAATTTCATTAAAATAAGTCTTTACATCATCTTCATTGATATGTGGTAAAAAACGGTAATCATTTCCATTTAGTTTTGGATTTTCGTTTTCCAAATCATCAGGCATAACTGCTAGAATTAATTTTTTTGTTCTTTTTCCTGAAAAATAAAACTGTTGTAGCATTAAATAATGTGAACTTAAACCCGAATCATCAATGCTGATATTTAGCCCTTTTTTTCCAGTTAAAGAATCGATTAACTTGGTATCTAAAGTTGTTAATCCTGTACTCGACCCTAAAACTACATAATCAAAATTAGTTTCTTTTACACCGTTATGAATGAATTGCTGTTTGTAAAAACAGGATTTGCCTAAAAAATAAAGACTTATAAAAGCTATTAGGTTTAAGACAATAAAACTTGCCAAACCATAAAATGCTATTTTTTTCAAGAATTTATTCATTATCAAAATTGAAAGTAAATAAAACTCATCTGATTTTTAAAAGACCCCATAAAGAAAATCATCAAAAGCAAGATAACCAAATTATATTTTGAAAGTTGAATTTCGTAATTGTTTCTTTTAACATTTATCCATTCTGTAATTAACAACCAAGTTACCGAGAGTAAACAGATTAAAGAAATTAAACTGTATTTTGAATTTTTATAAAAAAACTGAAAACTTGCTCCATTAAAATCAACCATTCCACTAATGTAATTCCACGATTCTGTCAGATTATCAGCTCTAAAAAACACCCATGCTAAACATACAAAAGCAAAAGTAATTAGAATTTTAGGTAAATCGTTGAGACTATAATTAAAGTTTTTCAACGAATTACGATTCGAATTAGATAATAGTAAAGGTAAAAAAAGTAATGCGTGTATAAGTCCCCAAATGATGAATGTCCAATTTGCACCATGCCAAAATCCGCTCACTAAAAAAATAATAAATGTATTTTTAACACTTTGCCATTTTGTACCTCTGCTTCCACCCAAAGGAATGTATAAATAATCTCGAAACCAGGTTGAAAGTGAAATATGCCATCTTCTCCAAAAATCAGCTATGTCTTTTGAAAAATAGGGAAAATTAAAGTTTCTGAGTAAATCGATACCAAATAGTTTTGAAGTCCCCAAAGCAATGTCTGAATAACCGCTAAAATCACCATAAATTTGAAACGCGAACAAGATACTACCCAACCATAATTCAGGTGCTGAATAACTTGCTGAATTATCAAAAATTTGATTCACAAAAAAAGCACAATTATCAGCTATTACTACTTTTTTGAAAAGTCCCCAAATAATTTGTTTTACGCCTTGAATGGCTTTCGAATAATCGAAACTTCTTTTTTTCTTGATTTGCGGTAATAAATGTGTCGCTCGCTCGATAGGTCCGGCTACTAAAAGAGGAAAATAGCTAACGAACAAAGCATATTCAACAAAATTATGTTCCGGTACAATCCTTCTTTTGTAGATGTCGATAACATAGGAAAGTCCGTGAAACGTGTAAAAAGAAATACCAACCGGAAGAATAATATTTAAAGTAGAATAATGAACTTGAAAACCGAAATTATCAACTAAATCGGCAAAGGAATCGATAAAAAAATTATAGTATTTAAAAAAACCTAAAAAACCAATATTAATCGTAATAGTCAACCAAAACCAAAACTTTCTATCCGTCTCTTTTTTAGCTTTTTGCATCATCAAACCTGCCAAATAATCTAAACCGGTTGAAAACATCAATAAGAATAAAAAACGCCAATCCCAACATGCATAAAAATAATAACTGGCAACCAGTAACAATCCGTTTTGCCATTTCAATTTTTGCTTTTGTAATATCCAATATAACACAAAAACAAAAGGCAAAAACATAAAAAATTCGATTGAATTAAATAGCATGAAAGTTATAGGTTAATCGTTGTAAAATAATTTAAACTCTTGATTTTGTTTGGTTAAATTGAACTCTTTTTTTACTCGCTCACTAGCTTTTTCGCAAATTTTTGCTTTTTCAGAATCATCTAAATCTATCATTTCCATCATTTTTTGAGCCAATAAAGTCGGGGTTCTTTTCGGAACCACCCAACCTGTTTTTTCATGTAAGACATTTTCACTTAAACCGTCGGCATCACTCACTACACAAAGCAAACCCATTGCTTGTGCTTCCAAAACAGCATTACAAAAACCCTCTTGTACACTATATTGAACGTAAAAACTACTCTTCTCTAATAGATTTTTCACTTCATTATGTGAAATTTTACCCAAAAAAGTAACATTTGATTCAAGATTTAATTGATGTGCTGCAAACTTAAGTTTTTCTTTTTCAATTCCTTCTCCAATTATAGTGTAATGAAAAGAAACATTATTCTTTTTTAAAATTGAAAATGCTTCTAAGGTATATTCCAATCCTTTTATCCAATGAAGTCGACCAACGGTAATAAATTGAAAAACTGAATTTTTCTGTCCATTTTTTGGTTTGGGTTGAAAAAAATCAACATTAATGGCAGGTGTGATTTTGTGTATTGATTCATTTGAAATTCCATATTCAATCAATGTTCTTTTCATTTCATCAGACAAAACATGGTATTTTATTTTTTTTGAAAATAGTAAATCATAACAATTTGGAAATTTTGCAGGATAAATATACAAATCAAAACCTCTAAAACTGACCGCCATTTTTGCATCTATCGCTTCTGCAACATTTTCGCTTTGTAAAGCAATAGTTCCAAAACCAAAATGCAACCAAGTTAATTTGTGTGGTAAAAAATGACTGTTAATTATAATATTTTTAATTGAATTTTTTACGCTTAAACCATCCCTTTTATTTAAGTTAAAAAGTTTAATTGTTGATTTTATATTTTTTATACAATTGATTACAATAGAAAATAGCTCTAATAAAAGTGAGAATCTTAACTCAAAATTGGGAGCAAAAACTGTTTGACAGCTTGGATGACTCATTTTATTTTTACCGTTTGAAAACAAAATAACATCAAAACCATTCTCTTGTAAACCTTTAATTTTTGAATTAAAAAAAGTTTCAGAGTAGGCTGGAACATTAGCCAAAACCAATCCTATTTTAGGCTTACTCACCATAACTCTTTTGGTATAATAGAATCATATCGTGGATCATTTTGCTTTCGGCATGACATTTTTCAATAGAATTTCTAGCATTATTTATTATTTTCGTGTAACTACTTTCGTCTAAATTAATTACTTTTTGAATAGTTATTGCCATTGCTTCTGGATTCCTAACCGGAACAATAAAACCATTTTCATTGTCATTGACCACTTCCTGAATTCCACCACAATCAGTTGAAATTATTGGAGTTCCCAATGCCATTGATTCTAAAATAACATTGGCAATTCCTTCTTTATAACTTGGTAACAAGACTACATTTGCTTGTTGAATTTTTTCAACCACTCTAGCAAATGGTAGTTTATCTACAAATTCAACTTCGTTAATTAAATCTAATTGTTTGCGTTGAAATTGTAATTCTTCATTTACACCAACACCCACAATTGTATATTTAAATTTAATGTTTTTGGTTTTTAAAATTCGCATTGCGTCTAAGGCGACTGAATAACCTTTAATCCAATGAGAACGCCCTATAGAAAGAATTTGAAAAACAGCATTAGAGGGCAGCTGTTGATTGAATTTTAGACTGTTCAAATCTAAGCCACTATAAACTACTTGAGATTTTGTAATCACTGCATTGTATTTTGTGGATTCCTGTATAATCGCTCCGGAAACACCATGGAAGCCATCTACTAAAGGAAAATATTTTCTATAAATTTCGGCATATTTTGGTTCGCAAATTGGAGTATAATTAACATGAGCTCCTCGGAGACTTATAATTAGTTTTATATCAAAATCTTTTACCCAAACCCAGTCTTCTATTCCTTTAATCCATTGTAAATGAAATATATCCGGCTGAGCATAAAGAATTGGATAGTATCGTATTTTAGAAATAGCATTATCTCTATTATTTGATTTCATCCACTTTTTTAATTTTTTCTTTTCTTTATTTTTATATAGTGAAAGTAAAATGGAATAATAAATTAAAATTAAAAATTTGCTAATTCTACCGGAGTACCCAACTATTTTAATATTTTTTGATTGATAAGAAACTTTTTTGGTGAGATTACCAACAAGAAGAAGTTTATTGCCTCGTTCGGCTAAACCGTTTATCAATCGATCGATAAAGGTTGGAGGTGGAATTTCCCCGCAAAAAATGGCAATTTTAAACTTTCTCATAATTATGAATACGCATAAAAAGTGAAAGTGTTAGTAAAGTACTTACCGGATGAGAATATTTCAATGACTCTTTTCCTTTAAAATTGTCGAATATTTCTTGGGTAAGTTTTGGATCAACAAAATTTTGAAAATCTTTATTTTGAAATAACCAATAGCTTAAATTTCGTTCATTTTCATTTCCTAAAAACTGATTTTCATAGTTATTGACCACTTTATTTTTGGTAATAAATTCTCTATCTAATTTTTTAAAGATACGATATGGAAAATTATATGGTGGTTTATTTAAATGATAGTTATATAGGTTGAATGGCCGATGATCTTGCCAAGCAATTTTTGCTAAAGCCGGATTTCGCATTTTTAAATAGGCAATTTGAATTTGTCTGCCGGCTAAGAATTTTTCGGGAACAGAACAGATAAACTCACACATTCTATTATCATAATAGGGCAGCGTTATGGGTTTGATTGATTCAAAAAAGGATAGGTTAATACTTGTCCAACGGGGTGCCCAATATAAACTTTTGAATGCCCTGATTTGTGCGTTCGCATTTTGCGGAATGTTAATTTCTTGAAGTAAATTCCTGATTCTCTCTTTTAAATAATTTTCAAAATCTCCTTCAATTCCCCAAGATTCCCATAGTTTTTTTCCTAAAATTAGTCCGCCCTTCTTCAACACCTTTTTAGCCATCAAATCTACTTGTTTATCAAACGAAAGGTAATCATCCACTTTCATATCATCAAAAAGCACATCACCCCAATGACCTAAGCAAAACACATCGCCCATTGCAGCTAATTTATTTAAAACAGCTGCCTGTCTGGGATGTGTAAACTCTGTATAACATTGATTTATAGCTGCTATTTTTTCTATATCCTTCCATAAATAACCTTGAGGAATTATCCATTTTTCGAATGGAAATTGACAAACATTTGCAACTTTTTGAGCAAAGTAGGTTTCGTTTAATCCGTTTTCAAATTCGTAACTATAACTTCTTACGTTTTTTTTTAAATGATAAAGAGCTGCCGCTTGTGTTCTACTATCTAATCCACCAGAAAGAGGTAGAATTACTTTTTTATCACCAACTTGTTCATTGATTATTGCCTCAAAAAGTGTTGCAAATTCTTTTACAACTTGTTCAAAAGGTCTTTCTATTGGAGAATAATGCCATTTAAAATAGTTATTTTCTGAAAAAATCGTTTCTTTTTCTACAACATAATTAAATCCGGGTCTTAGAACTTTTTGTTCTTTAAAATAAGTGTCTTGGTCTAAAAAAAAACCAGTTGCAGCAAAAACACAAATAGCTTTTTTATCGATTTCTTTTTTAGAACCTATAAATGTTGGTTTAATTGGAATAATACCTGTTTTAATATTCATTATTGACACTTTTTTTGCTCAAACTTGCATACAAATATTCATGTTCTAAGATACACTTTTCTATGGTATAATTTTTAATCGTATATTCTCTGAGTTTTTTACCAATATTATCTCTTTCATTGCTATTCTTACTAAGAAACAATTCAATTTTTTTGCTTAAAACTTCATGGTTTCCAGATTCAAAAAGAAGTTCAGGAAAATCTCTTAACACATAATTTATCCCTGAAATATCCGAACCTAAAACGGGTTTAGCCATGCTCATTGCTTCTACTAATGCCATTGGCATACCTTCTTTTCTTGCATCGTTTAAAGTTGGAATAATGTATAAATCAGCATCAGCAAAAAAAGTTCTTACATCAGATTTCTTACCCAAAAAGTGTATTTGATTTTCCAATTTCAAATCATTAACCATATTTTGTAATTCCAAAGCATATGGGTCTCTATCGTCTCCCACAACAGTAAAAATAATTGATTCATTCTTTAAAACAGCCAAAGCTTTGATTATAATTTCGATTCCTTTAACCGGGACTAAATTTGCAACGGTTATAATTTTAAATAAATGATTTTCTTTAGTTTTTGGAAACAAATCAGGATTATAATATGAAACGTCTAGTCCTAATGGAATTAATTTTTGATTTTTTTTGCTTGGAAAAAAATCAATCATTTCATGATTAATTGTAATAATAAAATTAGAAAGATAACTTTTAATTTTCCAATGGATATTCCCCCAACTCATTGCTTTCTTTGTGTAAATATATTTAGCTCCTCCCAAACGAGTAGCAAGAACTTCACTCCAATCACTACTCCAATGCCAAGAATGAACGATATCAAACTGATGTTCTCTGATAAAATTTTTGAAAGGTTTAATTCTTGATAGGAATGTAAAATAGGGTTTTGTAGAAACTGTCATTTCTAAAAAATAAATCGGAAGTTGTAACGATTCAATTTCTTTAAAAAAATTTCCTTTAGCATTACGACAAGCAATTGAGACATCAAACTTATCCTTGTCTAAATTTTTAGCTAAATCATATAAAACTTTTCCACTTCCAGCAGTATCAAAATTTGGAATTGTGAATAATATTTTAATTCTACTTCTATTCATTTTTAAAAAAGTATCTATTACTTCTCAAGAATTGTTCTCTAGTAAGTATTTTCCAAGTTAAAAATTTGATTAATAGCCTGCCAATTAAAAATAAAACAAAACTAATAACCGATTCTCTATAAAAAGTGGTTAAACATTTCTGCAATCGGATAGTATCATCTGATTCACTTGATTTGACAAAATACCTTACTGCCAAGAAATAATAGGAAGTCATTTTCCTTTTTTGATTTCTTGATAAATTAAATTGTTTATTAGATTTATTTACCAGGTAATTCACAGAATCTGTCACTTTTTCAAGTGTTCGTTTTTTAATATCAATCGGATTAACTTGATAGAAAAAATCAACATCATTATCCGTAAGAATTTGATAATTATTCCCTAATAATAGTATCCTAATGGATAATTCAACATCTTGTAATAGCTTCATGTTTTCATCAAAACCACCTATTTTTAAAAAAAACTGTTTATTAAAAAGAATTGAAGAAGTCTGCCAAGCAAATTTAGCATTTAAAAAGTTGTTTAAAAAATCTGTTTTTATGTTTGTGTAGGGCTGTTTTGAATTTTTATTTATAACTATAATATTTTGAAAAACAACGAACTCTTCAACTGTTAATTGTCTGTTTTTAACAAAATCAGAAGTAATAGTATCATCCGAATCTAAAAAAATTATTGTTTCTGATGTAGCTAATGTTACACCTTGATTTCGGCAAAAGGATGCATTATTTTTTTCTGCATTCAATACCAATTGTATATTAAAATGCTGATTATTAATTTGAAGTTTTTTTAAGTCATCCTGAACTTCCTTATTTGATGCATCATCAATTATGATCCATTCCCAAGCATCGGAAACCTGTCTCTCAAAACAAGACAACAAGTTTTCTATTCCTGAATAATCATTCCAATGAGGGGTAATTATAGAAACCAAATTTATAGATTTAATTGTTTAATTATTTTTGCTGGATTTCCAGCCACGATGCTATTAGAAGGTATGCTTTTTACAACAACAGAACCGGCTCCTATTACCACATTATCCCCAATTTCAATATCTCCTATAATTACCACATTGGCTCCAACCTCAACATTATTACCTATAGTTGGCAGAAGTCTATTATCATTATTTTTATTACCCACAGTTAATCCGTTACGAAAAGTGAAATTTTTACCAATTCTTTTTGCATTAATAACCGTTGCAAAGGGGTGATACGGTACTAGACCGCCTTCAATTTTTGAACTCGAAAAAATCTTACAATAAAATTCTTTTTGAAATAGTATTTTCCATAACCAAAAATAGTTCTTCGTTCGCCAAAAAAAAACAAAAGCAAACTCAGGATAATAAAGCATCAAATGATAAAATTTTTTTTTTGTATTATATTTTAGCTTTGTTGAACGTACTGTAAAATTTTGTTCTACATCATCAATAATGAGTTGATTTTTATAAACATATTTTTTATATAAATAGTTTAAAAAAAATCGACGAATCATACTTTTAATAATATTCTTTATTTTATTAAAAAACATGTTGTTTTATGGTTATCAAAACTATTTTCAAAGATACGTTTTCAATAAAAAAACACCTCTTTAATAAACACTTTTATAGTTATTTTTTTTGAGCGACTAAAAACAAGTGAAGATTGTAAAAATTTTTTTTCGCTATTTTCTTGAACCAATTCCCTAATTTAAATATTTTTAAAAAGGCTTTAAAAGCTCTGTTATTAATTAATTTATAAATCCCAAAATCTCCTTTAGCACTTATTATTGAATAAAAAGAGATGATATTAAATTGTTTTGAAACTAATAATCCTAGCTGGTTGGCATCAATAATATTTTCAATAGGTTGTCTAGAATAATTACCTCCCTTTACCCTATCAAAATAAAATTTATTTGGTGTTGTTAATATAAGAAAACCATCTTTTTTCAACAACTTATAACATTCGTCAATGTATTTACTCTGATCATTTATATGCTCAACTACCTCTTGAGAAATAACGATATCATAAAAGCCTTTCGCATAATCTGAATTACAAGCATCTCCATATTTAAAATCAAATGTTGGAAAATTTTCAGCTGCAATCTTCATGGCCTCCTCAGAAAGATCAAAACCATGAGCCTCTCCTATTAGTCCCCAAACAGGAATTGAACGCCCATCTCCACATCCAAAATCTAAAATCTTTGGATTCTTAAGCTTTTTTGTAATGTTATTTAATTGTCTTAATATCTCAATTATCCTCTGCATTTTATAGTTTCCAAAAGGTTTGAGATCCTTCCAATAATTGTTGTAAAAATCTACTTGACTTGTCAAAGAAGGAATATTTTCATTCTCCATTGCTATCTATTTTTAAATTTCATTTATTGAATCATGTCATGATAGGCATTTGTAAGCCTATCTCCGATAATTTTACTTTCAAATTCTGTTAAAACAAATTCATGTCCTTTTTTCCCCATTTCCTCAATCAACTGAGGATTTTTGTACAAAAAAATCAATTTTTCTACAAACTCCTGTTCATTCTCACTTTCAATTAAAAATCCTGTTTCATTCGGAATCATTCCGTATTTAATACCTCCTACATTGGATGTTATAACCGGTAATTTAAAATACTGAGCTTCTTGTAGAACTAATCCTTGAGCTTCGGAACGTTGTGTTTGTTTATCGGCAATTCCGGGTAGTAGAAATACAGAAGAAGAAGCCATTATTTTAAAGACATTTTCTTGTGTAATAGCTCCATGAAAAACAACATAATTCTCTATTTTTAATTGCGAGGCTAATATTAAAAGTTCTTGCTTCATTTCACCATTTCCAATAATATGCAACTGTAGATTCATGAGTCCACTATCTACCATAACTTTTATAAATCGAAGAGCTCTATCCGGTCCCTTCCAATTGATTAATCTACCGCAATAAACAATTTTGAAGAATGATTCTTCTTTTTTAACTTGTAAGTAGGGTTGCAAATATTGCTTTTTGAAACCCTCTGGAATCAGGTAATAATTTTTTAATTGAGGATTTATTTTTAACAAAACTTCTTGAAGATAGATTGAGTTTATTGTAAATGCGTTAAAAAATTTAAAAACATCTTTATAGAGATTTTTATATAATTCAACTTTTGAAGGTGTTAAATCAGACCCATGAAAAGATAGGATTGCTTTTGGATATTTACAAATTCCAATTTGGTAAGCGTCAGCTATTTTTTTTCCGTTATATCCAAAATGACAATGAACAACATCAAAGCTTTCTTTAAATAATAAAACGGGTAAGTCATAATAAACCTTTATCTTTTTTTTGTTAATTCCAATACTAAATGGATTAAGCAAAAAAAACACCTTGCTAAAATCTATTTTTTTTCTGTATTTTCTGAAAAAAATAAATGCCTCTTTGCAAACCAACCATTTTGTTTTTTGATTCTTAAAATGAGTGATTGTTCTTTTCTCTAAATTATAATCCAAGAAAAGTTGATGAATTATGCTATCATTCGATTTATTGTACGCAAAAACGGTTACATCATTTCCTCTATCAATTAAATCAGTAATTTGATTTAAAATAAACGTTTCAGTGACCGAGGGAAAAATGGTTACTATTACAAGAATTTTTGACTTTTGGCACATAATTTTATACCCTTAATTAAAAGCTGAGTAAAAATAATTTTAATTATCGAAACCGTTTAGAAAAAGATGCTCTATTTATTAAAACTTTTCAAATCAAATGATTATTCAAAAAATGAATATCCTTTTCCGGTTATTTTAAATACTATGATTCCGATTGTAAACTTTGTAATAGCAGAATAATCTTTTAATTTTAAATAAAGACCAATTGCTTTTCTATAATATGGAATCCATTTTCTTTGCTTAGCATACAGTTTATTTCTAACCGTTTTTTTATAATAATCCGCTATGTGTTTTGTATACTTTATTTTATTTTTTGAATCCATTTTTTCCAGTATAGCCAAATGTTTAAATCGAGCTCGAAAAGCAGATTTAAGTTCAAGATCATTTCCTTTTAGAATTTCATTTTTGAATGATTCTTCATATTGATAATAAACAACTAAAGGTTGTTTAATTTTCTCAATTTTAGGTTGTACATATATCATTCTTAAGTTGAAATCCCACTCATCATGATTTCCTATTAATTCATCAAAAAGTTGATTTTGAGCATCTAAAAATGATTTTTTCCAAAGAATTCCACACACAAAATAACAAATTTTATAAGTAAAATAATCCTCAATTAAATTATTTGATTCAATAGTATTTGTATCCTGCAAAATTCCTGTTTGTCTATCAACCCGTTCAACTTGAGCAAGAACACCATCAGTATCTGATTTAAAAGCCTTGATATATGTTTCTAGTGCATGAGGCTTTAAAAAATCATCACTGTCAAAAAAATAAATAAAATTACCTTTCGCTTTTTCAAATCCGTAGTTTCTACACGAATTAGGTCCCTTAATTTTGCTTATAGGTCTTTTGTAAAATTGAAAACGATTGTCTGATTCTATAAATAGTTGAACAACTTCAGCAGTATTATCATTGGAATCGTCATCAATAATTAAACATTCAAATTCTTTGTGCGTTTGATGACGTATACTTTCTAGAGTGGAAACAATTAAATCTGCTCTATTATAGGCCGGAATAATAATAGAGACCAAATTATCCATTCCATTTAAATTTAAATTGTAACCATCTTTTTCTCATTTTTTGTGGAGATTTTTTGAAGATATACATTAATCGTCCTATTAAGATTAACTCAACTGTTTTTATTTTATCATACTTCATTAATCGCGGATAAAAATTATTGATAATCGACAACGTCACCTCTTTATGTTGGTTGGCATTACTGGAAATGAGTAATTTTATTAATCTATCATAAAAAAAATCTAATAATATCTCGGATTTTATTAGTTCTGCACGTTTAAAATTTTCAACTAAATAATAGAACAGTGATTCTTTATAACCTTTGTTATAAACTAAATTTTTTGATGATTTGGAGTCAACGTGTTGCCGATACAGAAAATCAGCATTATTAACGATTTTATATTGATTTGAGGTACAATCAAAAAAAAGTCTACTAAAGAATTCTGCTTCTTGCCCCCTTTTCATTTTTGAATTAAATAATTCTCTATTTTCCAAAAAAGATTTTCTAAATAAAACAGATGGTGTTAATATCTTAATTTTCCACATAGCATAATCAACATACAAATTGCTTGTCTGTTCCATATTTAGAATTGATTTCGAATCATTTTCAGGGTTCCAGTAGTAACCGGAAGCGATTACAAATTGTATATCTTTTGAAAAAGCAGCTATTTTATTCTCTAAAAAACTGTTCAACATGATATCATCACTATCAAACCAATTAATATATTCCCCGGAACTCAATTGAAACCCAAAATTTCTACACGAATTGGCTCCTTTAGGTAATGTTTCAGGTCTTCTAAAAAATTTTATTCGTTCATCTTTTTTACAAAATTCATCCATTAGAATTTCTGTATCATCATTTGATTCATCATCAACCACAATACATTCCCAATTGGTATATGTTTGATTCAAAACACTATTTAAGGTATCTTCTATTAAATGAACTCTATTATAAGTCGGTATAATAACTGAAACCAAACCTTTAATCATGAACTATTGCTTTTAGAGAATCAATGGTTATTTCCTTTTCAAAAAAAGGTTTGTTTTTTTGGATCTTCTCAACTGACCAATTCCACCAAGCTAATTCTTGAATTTCTTTGATAATATGTGGTTCAAATCGGTAGCCAATTATTTTTGCCGGACTTCCGGCTACAATGGCAAATGCAGGTACATTCTTATTTACAACACTATTTGCAGCAACTACAGAACCGTTTTCAATTGTAACTCCACCTAAAATGACAGAATGAGCACCAATCCAAACATCATTTTCTAAGACAATATCACTTTTGTACACCTTTTCATTTTCCCACTTTTCTTTAAAGAAATTTTGTCCAATAAAATAACTGGTTGGTTTTTTAAAATTATGATTAAACGATTGAAAGCTTACGTTACGAGCAACAGAGCAAAAACTTCCAATTTCAACTCCGGCTTCTTGATTGGAATGAATATCTAAATTTGGGCCCCATAAGGAAGTAAAATTCCCAATTTTAATTTTTCCAAGTAATATAGCTCCATTAATTTTATTATTTTCACCTATTTTAATTTCCCCCTTTAGGACACTGTTTAAAATTTTAGTTGAGTCACCAACATAAATTTGACCTTTTAAATTACTTGATGCTATCGATATATTATCCGAAAGTTTAATATCTCCTTTTAAAGTTGAACTAACAATTACTGCTTTATTTGGAATTTTAATTGTAGAACTTATTGCGTTTAATTTATCTAAACGAGATTTAATTTTTACTAAAATTTGATTAAAAAAGTTCATCACTATTCAAATAAATTCCCTTGAAAAGAAGTTACATTTTTATCTCTTGGTAAGTAGTTGTTTTGTTGGATAACAGCATCCAATTTTGGTTGAAAATTGACATCATTTGGATTCAAATATACAGCCTTTTGAGAAGATATTAAATCTTGAAATGAAAAAACCCCAATCTCATTTAACAAAACAGTATAAATATTGAAGAAAGATGCTTCGATAATAGTCCCTGAAAAATGTGTTACATGCAAAGTGGCTTTTGAAAATAAAAGTGGTAAAGGGTCTGTTGTTGCATCATCAATATTAACCAAACTTAAAACATCCTTATTCTTTAAAAAAGACTTAATTTTCCCTATTTCATTCAACTGCCTGGGATGCAAACGAATAAACCATTTATATGGATTATTTTTAATAAAATTCAGTATTGATTCCGGAAACAACTGGTTAATAGTCAGCGGACTAGGCTGTAAAGAATAAAGAATATAATTTTGATGTTTGTAATTTACTTCTTTAGCTTTCCAATAGGTTATCCACGGATTACCAATTACTTTTACAGAATAATTTTGATTACTTTTTACCCAATTTTGAATAACGTTGTAACTTCCGATATCCCAACACCAATAGTTTTTCGGAATCATGTCATACCCTGAATCGGGTATAGAAAACCAATTACTATACGCTAAATGTACATCAGATTGTGGGCCATGTTGCATTTCAATTGTTTCAATATTTAACTGATTGGCAGCTGTAGTAAGAGCAAAAATATCCTCTAAATAATAACATAAAATCAATACCTTCTTTGGCTTTATAGCTGTCAATGCTCTTTTAAAAAACATTACTTTTGGATAAAACTCTTTACTAGCCCAATTGATTAAACGTTCTCTGGAATATACTTTAACGAATTTTTCAAATAGTTTGTCTTTTCCTAAAAAAATTAAGAAGAAATCGTATTGATTTAATGTAACTTCAAGAGAATTAGGGCTAATTTTTTTAAAAAAAACATACCCTTTTAGAGCCTCAGAAAAGCTGTAAATCGATTGCTGATTATATTGTTTTTTGGAATCAATTCCATACTCAAAATATATCGATCTAGCTTCAATTTCATGGGTTTCAATCAACGTATCAAAAAACCTGTTAAATCTTGCTTTTTTGTAATCTACACGATGTGCATCAGCACCTACGAAAAGAAAATCTTTTTTGGGTAATGTTCGCATCCATTTCAAATAGCGAAACATAGCCCTTACATTTCTGAATATAATTTTAAATCGTTCAATTATATTATTCTTTTTAATGGTTTTGTTTGAAACCTCTTTTTGTTCAAGTGTATTTATTAAATAAAAAAAAAGTTTTATTCTAATATAAGGCCAAAGATTAATGGTACCTACTTTCCAATGGTTGACAGGAAATTTTTTTTCAATTTCTAGAATAAAATCTTTGATGTCAACTCTGTTTTTAATCATTTTGAATGGCTTTATAATCGGTTGGCAAACCAATGTCCATCCAGTCATCATTAGCTCTAAAAACTTTCACATTTAATTTACTTTCTTTTGCTTTAATAAACAAACTCGGCATATCGAAAAATTCGTTTTCAGGAAGTAATTGTCTGACTTTCTCATTAAGTAAATAAATCCCTAAATTAATATCAAATTTTTTAGTAGGCTTTTCCTTTAAATCCAAAAGATTAAAATGCTCATCGTATTCGACCTCGGCATACGGATTAGTATGACTCATTTCTTTGACACACATTACTGCATCCGCCTTTGAGAGAGTATAAAAATCAATTAAATCTAAATAATCAATATTAGAAATAACATCACCATTAACAACAAAAAAAGGAACTTCAAACTTGTTCTTTTTTATTAAACTCAAAGCCCCGGCGGTACCTAATCGAGTTTGTTCTTCTATATATTCAATGGAAACACCTAATTTATTACCATCTGAAAAATAATCTTGAATGTATTCTTTTTTATAATTAATGCAAAAAATAAATTTATTAAAGCCTTGGTTTTTAAACGATTCAATAATATACTCCACCATTGGTTTTCCTTTGATTTGTAACATTGGCTTAGGAACATTTCTTGTTAAATCTCCTAAACGAGAGCCTAAACCTCCAGCCATGATAACCACATAATTGGGATGATATTCTGAGGAAAAATTATTCAACAAATAAACCTCAACCAATTTACTATTCTCATCAATTAATGGAACGTGTAATCTCCGTTTTTCTTCTAAAAATGATTTGATTTGATGTCTAGGTGTAGTATGAGGAAGTGTTATTGGATTATAATTTATTATTTCACTAACTTCTTTTTTTCTATTTAATAATGCTTTTCGAATATCTCCATCAGTTACAATACCAACCAATGTGTTACTATCGTCCACTACTGCTAAAAAACCAACACCAAATGAATCCAGTTTAACAATAATATCCTGAAAGGATTTTAAATTTTTAATATTTGTCTGAAATTGAATCATTTCGTTTTTTGTTTAGCAAAAATTCTGCATATTCAAAATCTTCTAATGTATCTATATCCACTGAATTTTGTCTGGACATTAGATAGGCATATGAAGCTTGGTTATAGTACTTTTTCTCTCTGATTAGACTAGCTTTAAAAACAAAAATAGCACCGTTTGGATAATATGTCTTTCTTTTTTGTTGTCTATTCAACAATTCTTCTTCAAATATAGGTGAAAAAGTTAAATCGGTATTGACAAATTTATGCCACGAAACCGGATGATTTTCTTCTGTATAGGAAATGACCGAGGACGCATTTTTGGTTTGAAAAAGTTCGATTGCTTCATCAATATTTTTAGAAGTTCGTAACGGAGAAGTAGGTTGAAGAACTACAAACGAGTCAACATCTTGACCTGATTCTTTCCATTTATCCAACATAAAAATATATGTATCGACCGCTAAAGCTACATCTGTTGCTAAGTTTTTAGGTCTTAGAAAAGGTACTTTAGCACCATATTTTATTGCAACTTCAGCTATTTCTTTGCTGTCGGTTGAAACATAAACATCCGTAATAAATTTTGAACTTAAGGCTGATTCAATTGCATAAGCAATTAAGGGTTTTCCCAAAAGCAACTTGGTGTTTTTTCCCGGTAATCCTTTTGATCCGCCTCGAGCAGGTATTAGTGCAATCATCATTCAAAATAATTCCAATTTAAAACCGTATCAACTTCTAAATCTTGATTTAATTTTCTCCCAATCACAAATGAATATTCATTAGGTGGTATTCCGGTTCCCGGTCTTTTATAAGCTAAATCAGACTCCTTTATCACATCTCCTTTTTTCAGGGCACTTTCTAAAACAATACTTCTTCTAAATTTTGCTTTTTTAGCTTCTTCCTCGTCTGAAACAGATCTAAAAACATTTCCTAAAGCAGCGGCAATTTTCTTAGAATCATCGCAAATTATTTTCATTTCTTCCGGATTTGCAGAAATTTCATGATCCCATCCTGGTAAATCTTTATCTAAAGTATAATGTTTTTCAATAATACAAGAACCTAAAGCTACAGATGCTAATGGTATTGAAGCTCCAAAAGAATGATCGGAAAAACCGATAGGTAAGTTAAATGCTTGTTGCAACATGGTAATATTTCGCAAATGGATGTCTTTATCCTTAGGCGGATAAATTGAAATACAATGCAACAAAACAATATTGTTATTTCCTTCACCTTTTACTGTATTTACTGCTGTTTCAATTTCAGATAGTGTAGACATTCCTGTTGAAATAACTAAAGGTTTCATCGTTTTAGCTGCATATTTCAAAAAAGGTATATTATTTATATCCATTGATGCAATTTTTAGAAAAGGTACATCGAGCTTAACTAATAAATCAACTTCTTCATTTGAAAAAGGTGATGAACAAAAATCAACTCCTTTTGCAATACAATACTCTTTCAACTCAAAATGTTGGTCTTCTCTTAAATAATATTTTTCAACCATTTCTTTAAGCGACCCAAAATGTTTTTTGGGGGAATCGTCGTAGGATTGATTGCGATCATATTCTTCCTTGGCAATCAGAGATTTTGGCGTCCAGGATTGAAATTTAACAGCATCGCAACCACATGCAACAGCACTATCAATCATTTTTTTTGCCAAATCCATATCTCCATTATGATTGGCTCCTATTTCTGCAATTATGTAAGGTTCGCAAAAATTATAAACTTCTTTAGTCGGCGTTAATTGTACTTTCATAGTTGAATTTCTTCCCACCAAAAGGGATTTTGAATATTTATTCTTTCTGTTTTTTCTTTGTAACTATCTTCAGAAATTTTATCTTTAAATTCTTTGTATTGCAAAGCTAAATCAGCAAAATCATGAGATTCTTTTGCAAGGCTAATGTAATGATTTAATTTTATATTAAATCCCTTAACATACTCTTCAAAACTCAGTTTTTTTCTCCCTATAATATTTGTATTGTGTTGTCTATAATAGGTAAATGAATCGAATGAGAATCTGACTTTCCAATTATTTTTTAATACAATACTGTAAAAATACCAATCGATGGCGATAAGTTGAGGTTCAAAGTGAATATTTTCAGGTATAATTTCTTTTCTGATAGCTGTATTCCCTAATCCTAAAAAATTATATTTTTTAATACTATTCAAAGAAATTGTATTTTTTAATTCCGGTCTATTTACCCAATACGGTCCGCTAATTTCATTTTTCTCATTATTCACAAGAATTAAATCATTGGCAAGTATATCAACCTCATCTAGTTTTTTTTTACAATCTTCTACCCTATTCGCAGAAAAATAATCGTCTGTATCACCAAAAATAAAAAGCTTGTACTCAGATTGTTTTAAATAGGAAAAAAGAAATGTTCTCACCTCTCCAATAGTGCCGCCGATTGCATTAATTATTTTGAAAGATAATTTTCTATTTATCAAATAATTTTCTAATTCTTTTACACCGTCATTAAATAAAAGCAGATCAAAACTTGTATCCGTCTGGTTTTCTAATGAACAGAGAAAGTCATCAAGATAGATTAAATTTCCGGGAAAAATTACGCTACAAAATGCAGTATTATTCATTATTTTATTTTTTGAGCAGGATTACCAACATAAACTCCCTTTTCTAGAATAGATTTTACCACAACGGATCCCATTCCGATTGTCGTTTCCTGCACAATTTCAATATTTTGCTTTAAAGAAGCATTGGTACCGATTTCAATACATGAGTGTAAGTTGATATTTCCACTAAGAACAGAAGCAGGCGATAAATGGACAAAATTGCTGATATTACAATCATGACCAACTTGAACCGCCCGATCAACGATTGTAAAATCACCTATCGTAACATCACAACTAATTACAGCATTTTGTAAAATTAAAACACCTTTCCCTACTGTAGCAGTTTCATTCATTTGTACTGTGGGATGAACAATTGTGGGGAAAAAAGTATTTTTTGATAAACTGGAAACAATTTGCTTACGAATATTTGGATTTCCAATTGCTAAAACAACCTGATAATCTTTTACTTCAAAATCATCTTGTTTTATTATCGGACAATTTAAAAAATAATCACCTTCTTTTACTTCTTTATCTACAAAAACGATTTTCCCTTCAAAAGAAACTTGATTAAGGATAAAAATATCTTTTATACAATAATAAATTTCTTTTGACAGACCTCCACATCCAAAGATGGCAATTTTACTTTTTAAATCAAGCATAACTACATATTATAAATATTTGATTTATAATTGCTTAAATTATTTTTATCTTTAAACCATTCTATTGTTTCCTGAATAGCGTCTGCAAAACTTGTTTCTGTTTTCCAATCAGTAAATCGATTTAATTTAGTATTATCGCCAAACAATCTGAACACTTCGCTCTTTTCAGGTCGAATTCTAACCTCATCTTGAATTATAGTTGCTTTAGGATTAATTTTATCAATAATCATTCTTGCCACTTCCGCAATACTGATTTCAGAATTTGTCGCAATATTTACTTCATGACCGATTAACTCCTCACAATTTGCGATAGCTTCAAAAGCACGAACGGTGTCTTTTACAAACAACAAATCACGGGTTGGACTTAAATCACCTAATTTTATTTCTGAATAACCACTTAAAAGCTGTGTAACTATGGTTGGAATGAAAGCTCTTGCTGATTGACGTGGCCCAAAAGTATTAAAAGGCCGAACAATTGTAACCGGTAAATTAAAACTCCTGTAAAACGAGTCTGCAATAGCATCTGCACCTATTTTGGAGGCAGAGTAAGGGGATTGAGGCTGTTTAGGATGTTTTTCATCAATCGGTACATACTGGGCAGTTCCATATACTTCGGACGTTGAGGTAACCAAGACACGTTGAATGTTTAAATCTTTCGCCGCCTGAAGAATATTTAATGTTCCTTTGATATTAGTATCAATGTAAGAATCCGGAGAGTGATAACTAAATGGAATTGCAATTAGTGCTGCTAAATGAAAAATAACATCACAATCTTTCATGGCTTCCCTAACTCCGTTTGGGTCACGAATATCCCCCATGAAAATTTCAATTTTATCTACTATTTCTTTTTCAAAACTATCTAACCATCCCCAAGAGTTAAAAGAATTATAGTAACAAAATGCCTTTACCTGATATCCTTGATTGATAAGATATTCTACCAAATGAGAACCAATAAAACCATCTGCACCCGTAACCAATATTTTTTTATTTTGTAAAAAACTCATTTTATTTCGTAGGTATTAAAACAATATCATTAAAGCAATTGTATAGAAGCTTCTTGAATAAATCCTTTCGGCCTATTAAGTACACCTGAATGCCAATAATCTCCACGAATAACGTTTAATGTAAAAGCATCTTGTAAATAATCAATCGTTTGGTGAGGTGTATTAAATGCTAATTTTTCACTAATCATATAATTTAAGGTATATCTTCCTTCTCTGAACTGTAAGCGAGGCAACTCAATTACTATCGATCCATTTTCCTTTATTTCAGTAAATTTTATTCCTAATTCATCGGTAGCAATAGTCGTAACGAGTTCGTCACTTTCATTTTTAAATTGTAAGACAATTGTTAATTGTTTCGGATCAATTTCTTTAAATCTTTGATATTCAAAAATCAGTTTATAGTATTCACCACTATGTAACTCACCAACAATTACGTTGTCTTTGTTCTTTACAAAAATATTTTTAACTGTTAGTTTTTTATTTCCTTTTCTGTCGATTCTATCACTTAAATTAATTTCGCTTCTTTTATAAGAATTCTCTAAATAATAATTAATGGCATCATCACTCGAACCACTGAAGGTTATTCCTCCGTGTTCTAAAACAATTCCTTTTGTACACAAACTTTTTACAGCCGCCATATTATGACTCACAAACAAAACGGTTCTTCCTTCTGTATTGGATATATCTTGCATTTTTCCAATGGCTTTTTTCTGAAACTCAGCATCACCCACGGCTAAAACTTCATCTACTACTAAAATTTCAGGTTCAAGATGAGCCGCAACTGCAAAAGCTAATCTAACCGTCATTCCACTACTGTATCTCTTAACCGGAGTATCGATGTATCTCTCACAACCTGAAAAGGCTATTATTTCATCTAACTTTGATGCGATTTCCTTTTTACTCATTCCTAAAATAGCTCCATTAAGAAAAATGTTTTCTCTACCTGTCATTTCAGGGTGAAAACCTGTTCCAACTTCTAATAAACTGGCAATTCTTCCTTTGGTTTTAACGCTTCCTTTGGTTGGCGATGTTACTCTTGATAAAATCTTTAATAAAGTTGATTTTCCTGCACCATTCTTCCCTATTATTCCTAAAACCTCTCCATTTAAAACTTCAAAATTAATATCTTTTAATGCCCAAACATACTGTGTGGTACCTTTAGAACTTCTGTCGTTAACTTCACCAACTTTTAAATATGGATCTTCCTTACCTCTTACAGTGTGCCACCATCTATTCAAATCATGGCTTAATGTTCCTGTTCCAATTTTACCTAACCGATATTGTTTTGAAAGATTTTCAACCTTTAATATTATATCACTCATTTTATACCAACTTTCAAAATTAAATTATATCTATAAAACTCTTTTCTGTTCTATTAAATACCAAAACTCCCAAAAAAAGAACTATCAGACCGAAGAACAAAGAATATAACAGATAGTAAGTATTTATTGTTCCTGAACCTAAAAAAGCATATTTAAAAAAATCTAAAACGCCAGTTAAAGGGTTCAAATAAACGAATAAATGATACTTTGGATTTAACTTTTCCAATACCAATGTTGTGGGATAAACGATTGGCGTAACATACATAAACAAAGATATCCCAAAAGTTATTACAAAGTTCAAATCCCTATATTTAACTGTTAAAGAAGAAATTAACATTCCTGTTCCCATAGCCAAAATTGCCGTAATAAAAAGCAAAATTGGTGTCATTAAGATAAAGAATGACGGCTTAATATCATAACCGTGATAGATATAGTAAAGTAAAACTAGAATAAAAAAAGAAAACTGAATTCCAAACTTCACTAAATTTGAAACGATGACTTTTAAAGGCATAATTATTCTTGGAAAATAAACTTTCCCGAATATGTTTTGATTTGCTGTAAAAGTCTCCGAAACTGCTTTTAAACAATCAGAAAAATAGAACCATATAATATTACCGGCTAAAACAAACAAAAAGTAAGGAACACCATCTGAGGGTATATCAGCAATTTTACTAAAAATAATAAATTGGATTACTGAAGTAAGTAGAGGTTGAATTATAAACCATACAGGACCTAAGATTGTCTGTTTATAAAATGTTACAATATCTCTTTTCACAAATAACATTAAAAGGTCTTTGTAATGCCATATTTCTTTAAAATTTATATGAAGAGCTGATTTTTTGGGAGAAATTTCAAATAACCAATCTTCATTTTTTGTTTTATTCATCTTCAAAAAAAATTTTTTCAAATGTATTATTTTTTTATGAGTTTATTTATTGAAATTGCTTTGTTTGTTTACAAAATAGTCTAACACATGTCTTAAAATAGTAAAGCCTCCGAATATTCGGAGGCTTTACTTTAATTAGCTTAGTGTACTAGGACTTTACTTTATTGTTTTACTACACGTACAGTTCTTGTTTCATTACCTTGTGTTACAACCAAGTTGTAAACACCTGAAGGGTAACCCTCTCCGAATTGGTAGTTAGTTACATCTTGAGCTTTCACTTCTTTCACTTCTAAAAGTCTTCCTGCCATATCGTACACAGTCAAACTTACTGCTTCAGTGTTTGACGTTCTTACATCAATGGTAAAGCTTGTTTCAAATGGGTTTGGATAAGCAATTGCTTTAAATTCTGTTCCTCCCATTGAGTCCCCTGGTCGGATTACAATGATTTCTCCTCCGGGAGCAATAACACTACAAGATTTTCCATAAGGTCCCCATACGCCGTTTAAGCGGATAGCTACACGTACTGTATACATTTCACCCGGTAATAAACCTGTGAAATTACTCAATGAAAAAGTTCTTGTAGCTCTATCAACCGCTTGGCTGTAAGCTAAACTAACATTCTCCAATAAGAATCTGTATTGCTCAACACCCGGATAGGATTCTGCATACAACACCTCTGTATTAGAAGTAACCATATACTCATCACATTGTGCATCTTCTAAGCCTACTGTTGGGAACAATGGTGTAGTGATGTTACAAACAGGACCATACGATAAATACTCTCCGTCTGTATTTCTAACCGCTACCTCTACATTGTACGTTGTGTTGAATTGAATGTTTGACAACAAATTCATTCTAAAATCTCTAATCGGACGATCAATAGTTTGTACATCGATTGGATTCAACGTATTGGTTACTCTAAAGCGGTAACCCGTTGCAAACGGTACAATATCTGCAAAGATAGCGTTGTTCACGTTACTGATAACCGTGTTACATTGAGAAGCTTGGACTTGTGTAGTAGTATCCGGTGTAGAAACATTACATGGTGTCCCATAGAACGGTTGCCAAACATTGTTGATACGTACCGATACTTCTACCGTATAAGTTCTGTTAAAGGCATAGTTGGTTAATTGCGTTAAACGGAAAACACGTAACGCTCTGTCAATGCTTTGTACCTCATTAGTTGTCATGTCTGTTACTCGGAATCGGTATCCTTGTGCTCCTGCAACCAAATTAGCATAAACATAGCTGTCTATTGTTGCCAATGTTTGTCCACATTGTGCCGGTTGAACAACCGACACAATTGGCGTACAACCATTGTCGATGGTACCATCACAATCATTGTCTAATCCATCGTAGCAGATTTCTGTCGCTCCCGGATAAACCGTGTTGTTGGTGTCGTCGCAGTCGGTATTATTAGTTACTCCACTCGGAGCAAGCGTGCTGGAACCAAATCCATCATTATCTGCATCAACATAAGTGAGTAAATTATCATTCGTATCGAGGTTATTTGTTACTCCACCACAGGCAACCAAAACTAAAGATCCAAATCCATCATTATCTAAATCTTCATAAAGTACTAAATTATCATCGCAGTCTAAGCTATTAGCAACATATCCAACCGGTTGCCCTGTACAATTAGAAACAAAACTTGCTGCATCACCAAATCCGTCTGCATCAAGATCAGCGTAATACGTTACAGCATTTAAAAGCTCAATCGTTGCTCCATTGGCACTACCTGCTTCATTAGTTACTGTTAAAATACCAAAAACACCTTGAGGAACAGTAACTACCAATTCACTATTCGTTTGCGAGTCAATACTTACAGGTGTTCCTCCAACAGTTACATTAGTTACATGAATTAAATTATTTCCTGTTACAGTAACTAAGCCTGAACCATTATCACAAATTGATGTGGGAGTAGTATTTGATACTGTAGGAGGAATCATGGTTACTGTTCCTAAAAAAGCAAAACTATTGATACTATATTCTCTATCATTAGAACTACCTCCGGGAGCATCCCAACCATATAGTCTGAATGTAATAGTGCTTTGAACATTTTGATATTGTGAAGCTCCTAAATCAATTGACCGATTATTTGGACTTTCATTAGTTAAGGTATAAGTCAAAATAGACAAACCATAGTTTAAACTTGATCTAAAAGAAAAATCTTCCGGACCATCAGAATCAGTTCTTTCTTCCTGATAATCAAAACTTTCAAAATTTAATTGATAACCCACATTGGGTGTTATTGTAAAGTACATATAATCATCTGAATCTAATGAGCTGCTAGTTGTATAATTGTTAGCTGCGTAACCACCATTTTCTGATTCATAATTTAGACCATCTCCTCTACCTATACCTTCAGCTGAAGCATTTACATCTACTACTTGATTAGTTGTATATGGATTAGCAGAATTATTATTTGTTGTAATTTCATTGGAAAAGATAACACTAGGCACAGTAAAATTTACTGTTACATCATCTATTCCAAAGCCATTATCAGAACCGGAATGATTTATATCTCGCCAACGAAGCATGATATAGTCTCCATTTGCTAAAGACAATCCCGAAAGTGATACATTTGAAACAGAAACGCTATTTGATGCAGAATTACCATTTAAAGAAATATTATCAGAACCTGAAGAGACTGGTCCATCTAAATCTAAAGCAGAAACAGAAGTCCATCCAAAATCTGAATTCTCATTTAAGTCTGAAAAAGAAGAAGAACTTGTTCTGTACCTAAATGCAACCCCTTGAGTACCGTCACTACCTTTTCTCCATTGTTCTAAGGTATAACTTACGGTTATATTTGTTATGGTTACACCTGAAGTATTTCGCAACAAAAGTCCAATCGCAGCATCATCAGTGCTACCACTATTCAAAATTCCTAAAGCTCTTTCTGAACTCCCATTTGACCCATAACTATAGAATCGTCCTGAACTGCTACCCCCATTATCTGCAGCATAGCTATTGGGATTAGCATTACTATTTTCTCTCTGTATATACCAAGAAGAAATAGTAGTGTTATTCGAAAAACTATTTGAACTTCCGGATTGAGAGAGGGAATTAAAATTCTGAGTATAAGACCCAGTTGCCGTCATATTCACTTGTGCAAAAGCAAAATGAACAAAAAACATAAAGACTACTAAAAATAGCCCTAAATAACGTAATTGTTTAGTTTCCATATATATGTATTTTAGTTGATACAATTTCGGAAACGTTCCTACATCCATCTGGTTAACAATGGATTAGAGTTATTTTTTGGATATACAAATTTAAATTAGACAAACTGCAATACACAACAAATCCGATAAGTTGATAAAATTTCCGATTAAAGGCATATTATCAATACTTTTATCACTAATTTATCAAAAAAAAGGTCAAAATTTTACTAATGTTTATATTTAAAAAAAAAGCCTCCGATTACTCGGAGGCTTTACTTTATTTAGCTTAGTAAGTAGAACATTTGTTCCTATCGACTTTGCTTTATTGTTTTACTACACGTACAGTTCTCGTTTCATTACCTTGTGTTACAACCAAGTTGTAAACACCAGAAGGGTAACCCTCTCCGAATTGGTAGTTCGTTACATCTTGTGCTTTCACTTCTTTCACTTCCAATAGTCTTCCTGCCATGTCGTACACAGTCAAACTTACTGCTTCAGTGTTTGACGTTCTTACATCAATAGTAAAACTTGTCGCAAATGGGTTTGGATAAGCAATTGCTTTAAACTCATTCACTGTAGTTTGATCTACTCTTGTTACTTCGTCAGGTCTTCCGGCACCGGGAGTAATAACACTACAAGATTTTCCGTAAGGTCCCCATACGCCGTTTAAGCGGATAGCTACGCGTACAGTATACATCTCACCCGGTATTAAACCTGTGAAATTACTCAATGTAACAGTTCTTGTGGCTCTATCAACCGTTTGGTTATAAGGCTGACTAATATTCTCTAAGAAGCGGTATTGCTCAACACCCGGATATGATTCTGCATACAACATTTCTGTATTTGAAGTAACCATATACTCATCACATTGTGCATCTTCTAATCCTACTGTTGGGAACAATGGTGTAGTGATGTTACAAACAGGTCCATACGATAAATACGTTCCATCTGTATTTCTAACCGCTACCTCTACATTGTACGTTGTGTTGAATTGAATGTTTGACAACAAATTCATTCTAAAATCTCTAATCGGACGATCAATAGTTTGTACATCGATTGGATTCAACGTATTAGTTACTCTAAAACGGTAACCCGTTGCAAACGGTACAATATCAGCAAAGATAGCGTTGTTCACGTTACTGATAACCGTGTTACATTGAGAAGCTTGGATTTGTGTAGTGGTATCCGGTGTAGAAACATTACATGGTGTCCCGTAGAACGGTTGCCAAACATTATTGATTCGCACTGAAACTTCAACCGAATATTCTGTTGCAAAGGCATAGCTTGTTAACTGTGTAAAACGGAAAACACGTAAGGCTCTGTCAATGGTTTGTACTTCATTGGTTGATAAATTGGTTACTCTAAAACGGTATCCTTGTGCTCCCGCTACCAAGTTAGCATAAACATAACTGTCAATCGTTGGTAAGGTTATTCCACACTGTGCCGGTTGAACTACCGATACTATTGGTGTACAACCATTGTCGATAATACCATCACAATCATTGTCTAAACCATCGTAGCAGATTTCTGTCGCTCCCGGATAAACTGTGTTGTTGGTGTCGTCGCAGTCGCCACCTACCGATACGAATAATCCAGGTAAAGGATTTTCTACAGCTACAATTACATTGTTGTCATCACCATAAGAATCATTGTCTGCATCTAAATACCAAGGAATGCTTACATTTAAAGAGTAGTCTTCTACTTGTCCAAAACCGCTACCAACACAAGGATTATCAATATTAGTGGTAGCATATATTTTTTTCACTCTCATACGAGTAGTACCCGGCAATGCATTTGAAGGCACAGCAATAGTAGAAACAGCTTCAACAGCATCTAACCCATCTGAATCTTCAATAGTACCGGCATTGTAGGTTTCACCCGCATCATTAAAATCACCGTCTTGATTCCAATCAATAAATACTCTGAAATTATTAACATAATCACCATCAGTATTTCCTTTTAAAGTCATAGTATAAGATTCTCCTGAAGTAACATTACCCGATAAAGCGATAAAGTTCTGTAAAGCTGGAGTTCCATTTAATGTTGCACTACTTTGGTTATTAATACCAGCAAAATTGACAGAAGTTATTGGTTCTACATTTGAAGTAAACGTAATTGCAGAACAATAAGGTGCAAATGGATCCGCTTGAGTAGTAAAACTCCATTCAGCACATCCTAATGCATCACCATCTCCAATTACTGAAGTTGGTACAATTTGCCAATAATAAGTAGTTGAATAAGCCGGTGCAGAAACATTATAAGTTAAATTAGTCGTAGTTCCAGCCTGAGTTAAACTTCCGGAAGTAGTTCCGAAGAAAACTTTATATCCTGTAGGAGCAGGACCTGATAATGGAGCTGTCCAAGACAGAGTAACAGTTCCTATTGCTACGTCTGAAGACGCATTAGCAGGAGTATCAATTCCTGCACATTGTGTAGGATTTGGATTCACAGTTAATATTCCACTGTTGCTATCAGATCCATTCCATGCGTTAAATGGATAACCTCCATACACGTATGGCCCACCATTTAATCTAAAACGAGATGCATAACGGTATGTACCAGCCAATAAAGTAGAACCAATACTCGCTTGGTATTCATCATTATTATTTCCATCTGTTTCTACATTAAAGGTTGCCGGTATCCATGTTGTCCATGTATTTGGGTTTGAAGAAGCATCAGCACCTTCAGGGCTAATACCAATCCAAGCTTCAATACCAGATGCCTGACCTGAAGTTGTATCTGTTAAACCTCCTTCATACACACGTGCATAAACAGTAACTGAATCACCCGCTAAAATTGTAGCATTATCCGGGTATTGTAAATTAACATAGTCAGGTGTATCCGTTGGTGCAGAAGCAACACTCAAAGTATAATCAACTGTTGAACCATAAGACACATTTCCACAAGCAGGTGGAACGGCTGATGACCCATATTGAGAACGAACCCTCATTCTGTATTGCCCAACAGGAGTAATCAAAGAAACAGTTACTGAACCAGTTTTTGTAGCAGATGAATTCGCTAAATAAAATACTTCTTCTGCAACATCAAATAGTCCATTTTCATCATAATCTATCCAAATCTTTACACCATTACCACCTCCTACATACGAATGTGAAAAATCAAATGTTTCACCTTGATAAACCGTGAAGTTTTGTGCAGTTTGATCAGAATAAGACCCTGAAGGTTGAGAAGTTGCTGTATACGATAGGTTAGCAACAGCATTTGTTGTGCTAAATGCTGAAGTATAATCAGAGGTATTAGTTGTACTCACAGCACAATACGTAAAATTGGTAGCAGTTGTAAAAGACTGTTCTATACAACCCGTAGCATCGCCATTATCATTCTTTGGTACTATTTTCCAATAATAGGTTGTATTTGCCAGCATAGTAGATGGCGTATAACTCAATCCTGTTGTATTTGTTACCAAACTTGGATTTGAAGATGTACCAAAATACACATCATAACTCGTTGGACCACCCGTAGCGGCACTCCAAGTTAAACTTCCATTTCTATCGAAATCTGTAGTTAAATCAGCAGGTAGTAGTCCCGTTGCACAATTAGGCGGTAATACCGGTACAGGAGCAATTGAAAAATTATCAAAATCCAAAAAATAATCTCCTGAAGACCAAGTAGCTAAAATTCTGACTACAACATTCTGACCTGAATAAGATGCTAAATTATATACTTTTGTTGTCCAACTTTGGTCTGTCACCAGATGATTAGAATTATCTATTTGCTGAAGGTCTGAATAAGTACCTCCACAATCAGTACTAATCTGTACTTTAAAATTACCCCAATTTCCTGTAGGTGGCACCTGAGTCCCTGGATATGTTGAACTCCAATTTAGTATTCTAAAGTCAAATTTTAATTCATCATTACTTCCTAATGGTCCAACCGCAATTGTGTTAAACTGGCCTGAAGTTGATCCAGAATTATTCCACATGTTTTTATATACGCCATTTGTAGTAACGGAATGTCCTGACGCTCCAATCAACCATCCTGTAGTATTCCATCCTGTAGGACTTGAAGTCGTTGGAAAATCCATATTATAAGGTGAAGCAATAGATGCTGCAATTACTTTTGAACCAGTGGTTGTATTATTAGCTGCAACCGCATCACCAGCAACAGTTACTGTTGCAGATAAATTATGAGTACCGGCAACAGAAAAATTTGCATTTGGAGACAGCAATACCGATTGTGACCCACTTGTTGCTAAAGTTCCAGAATTTAATGTCGCAGTTAGCGTTTGAGTTGATGCTCCTGTCACATTTAAAGTAACAGTAGCATTATTTGTGGAAAAATCTATAGTGTTAGCTCCATTATTAGTTATAGTTACAGATACAGGGACAGAAATATTAGCACAATTTGATGATGGTATTCCAGTGATAGCCGTCGCAGCCATATCAATTGCAATTACAGGTGCCGCCCAAGAAAAAGTCAAACCAGCTGTTGGAAATGTTGCAGGTGCAGTACTAGTAAATCTAACATTATGTGCATTACTAGTTGCAGCTGTAGTATCATCCCATGAAGGAGTTGTATCAGGAACAGATGTTGTTAATCTTCTTGCGTTATAATCTGTATTACTTGAACCTCTCAATCCAACTTGTGGAATTCTAGTAGTACTAACATTAATAGATGCTGAACCATTGTAAACAACTGAAATGCCTTTTGTTGTTGTATTTAATCGAATTTGCATACTAAAACTTTCGTTTGTGAAAGCTGGTGAATTGTACCTCTTGAAGTCAGTCCATTGGAAAATTATTTCATTCCCGATTTGTTGCCAACGTAACTCAGAAGATGCGGAATTAGCAACCAAATCCATTCCCAAACCAGCAATAACACCATTTGAAGTAGCAGTACTAGAGATGGGTGTATAACCATGCGAGGTTGTGTTACCCATAATTAAGTAACCATTTGGGCTAAATCCAACCGTTGTAATATTATTACCATTGTAAGAAAAAGCGGTTGGTAATGTAACACTAATTATACTATCATCTAATCCTGACCCGGAAGCTGAGACAGTACCACCCGAAATTGGCGTGTAAGTTCCCGAACTTTGGGAAAACGTGTAATTGGCAACTTGTGCAAACATATTATTCTCACTTAGGAGAAATAAAAACAGTGTTAGTACACTAAGCCATGAATAAAACAGCGACGACCCCAATCGCCTTTGTTTTGAAGTGTAATTTGATTTCATAAAGTTTAACTAATTTAATTTACTATAAAGTTAAGATGAATCCCAAAACAATGTTATCAAATTATTATGAAATCGATAAAAAACTAAAAACATCGATGAAATACAGTAAAAAAATGCATATATTGCAAAATTTAGAGTGGTAAGAATAATTTATCAAACAAATAAAAAATATAAATTTGAATTGTTTTTATTCGATTAATTAACTAAACAACCCAAACAAAATTTACAATAAAAAACCCTCAATTTCTCGAGGGTTTTTTTTATCAGTAAACAAATTTATATTATGCCTGCCCGGTAGGTCCAAAACTCAAAGGCACCTGAGGTTGATCTGAGTCTTTAATTTCACCATGAGCTAATTCAAAACGATGAATATTCTCTCCTATAGCTTTCAATAAACGTTTAGCATGCTGTGGAGTTAATATAATTCTCGATTTTACCTTTGCTTTAGGCACCCCCGGCATTAATGTTACAAAATCTAAAACAAATTCAGATGCAGAATGATTGATTATTGCCAAATTAGAATAAATTCCTTCAGCAACTTTTTCATCTAACTCAATATTAATTTGACCGGGTTGTTGATTATTTTCACTCATCTTTTTAATAATTATATTCCTCTTTAGCCGCCATTAATTCATTATAGTCTTCTTTAGAACCAACTATATTGTTATCATATTCTCGCATACCTGTTCCGGCAGGGATTCTATGTCCAACAATAACGTTTTCTTTCAAGCCTTCTAACGTATCAACTTTTCCGGCAACAGCTGCTTCATTCAACACTTTAGTTGTTTCTTGGAAAGAAGCTGCAGATATGAACGATTTAGTCTGAAGTGATGCTCTGGTAATACCTTGAAGAATAGGAGTTGCCGTAGCAGTAATCACATCACGAGCTACAACAAGATTTTTATCTTCACGTTTTAACAAAGAGTTTTCATCACGCAATTGTCTTGGTGTAATCATTTGACCCGGTTTCAAGTTTTGTGAATCACCGGCATCTTCAACAATTTTCATACCGAATAATTTATCATTTTCATAGATAAAATCTTTCGTATGAACCAATTGCTCTTCCAAGAAAAGTGTATCACCTGGATCTTCAACTTTAACTTTACGCATCATTTGACGGATTACCACCTCAAAATGCTTGTCGTTAATTTTTACCCCTTGTAAACGATAAACTTCTTGTATTTCATTTACTAAATATTGTTGAACGGCTGATGGCCCTTGAATTCTCAAGATGTCTTCCGGAGTAATTGCTCCATCAGACAAAGACATACCCGCTTTTACAAAGTCATTCTCCTGAACCAAAATTTGGTTAGACAGTTTCACTAAGTATTTCTTTACTTCACCAAATTTTGATTCGATGATGATTTCGCGATTACCTCTCTTAATTTTACCAAACGTCACTACACCATCTATTTCAGACACAACAGCAGGATTTGAAGGATTACGTGCTTCTAAAAGCTCTGTAATTCTTGGAAGACCCCCTGTAATATCTCCTGCTTTAGAAGAACGTCTAGGAATCTTAACTAAAATTTTTCCAGCTTTAATTTTCTCACCATCATCTACCATTAAGTGTGCACCAACAGGTAAGTTATAAGAACGAATCAATTCACCATCTTTACCATATATCAATAAAGTTGGAATCAATTTTTTATTTCTTCCTTCCGAAATAACTTTTTCTTGGAAACCGGTTTGTTCATCAATTTCAACCTGGTAAGATTGTCCTTGTTCCAAATCTTCATAAGCGATTTTACCGGTAAACTCAGAAATAATCACCCCATTATACGGATCCCATTTACAAATAGCAGTACCTTTTTCTACAACTTGACCATCTTTTACAAAAATTGTAGAACCATATGGAATGTTGTGAGTATTTAAAACAATGCCTGTGTTTTCATCTACTAATTTCAATTCAGTAGAACGCGAAATAACAATATCTATTGAATTGCCTTCTGCATCCTCTCCTTTAACAGTCTTTAAATCATCTATTTCTAATCTACCTTTAAATCGAGTTATAATACTAGATTCTTCAGACATACCTCCGGCAACCCCTCCAACGTGGAAAGTTCTTAATGTTAACTGAGTTCCAGGTTCTCCAATGGATTGTGCAGCAATTACTCCAACTGCTTCTCCTTTTTGGGTCATTCTTCCGGTTGCTAGGTTTCTACCGTAACATTTGGCACAAATTCCTTTAGAGGCTTCACAAGTTAATGGTGATCTAACTTCTACTTTTTCTAATGGTGAGGCCTCAATAGCTTTTACAATTGATTCTGTAATCTCTTGACCGGCATGAACTAAAACTTCTAAATTCAATGGGTTGATTACATCTTGAAGTGCTACACGTCCTAAAATTCTTTCTCCTAAGGTTTCTACAATTTCTTCATTCTTTTTTAAGGCGGAAACTTCAATTCCTCTTAGGGTACCACAATCTTCCATATTCACAATCACATCTTGCGAAACATCATGTAATCTTCTGGTTAAATATCCTGCATCGGCTGTTTTTAATGCCGTATCGGCAAGACCTTTACGAGCACCGTGTGTAGAAATAAAATACTCAAGAATCGAAAGACCTTCTTTGAAGTTAGAAAGAATAGGGTTTTCGATGATTTCCCCACCTCCGGCAGTAGATTTTTTTGGCTTAGCCATCAAACCACGCATACCGGTTAACTGACGAATCTGTTCTTTAGAACCCCTTGCTCCAGAATCAAGCATCATATATACTGAGTTAAATCCCTGTTGGTCTTCACGTATATTTTTCATTGCCAATTCTGTTAACAATGCATTTTTAGAAGTCCAAACGTCAATAACTTGGTTATATCTTTCATTATTGGTAATTAATCCCATGTTATAATTCATGGTGATTGCATCTACTTCTTCTCTGGCATCAGCAATTAATTCTTCTTTTTGATGCGGGATAATAATATCTCCTAAACTGAATGATAATCCGCCACGGAATGCAAACTTGTATCCCATATCTTTCATATTATCCAAGAAGGCAGCCGTTGTTGGAACATTGGTTACAGATAAAATCTTACCGATAATATCTCGCAATGATTTTTTGGTTAAAACCTCATTGATGTAGCCCGCAGCTTCCGGTACTACTTCATTAAACAATACTCTACCTGCCGTAGTTTGAATTAATTTATATACTAATTCACCATTTTCATTATAATCTTTGGCTCTGATTTTAATTCTTGCATTTAACTCAAGTTTACCTTCGTTCAAAGCAATATTAACCTCTTCGGGAGAGTAGAACGTTAATCCTTCACCTAAAATCTTATGATCAGGCGTAGATAATCGTTCTTTTGTCATATAATATAGTCCCAAAACCATGTCCTGAGAAGGTACCGTAATTGGAGCACCATTTGCAGGATTTAAAATATTATGAGAAGCCAACATCAATAGTTGAGCTTCCAAAATAGCTTCAGGACCTAGTGGCAAATGTACCGCCATCTGGTCACCATCAAAATCAGCATTAAATGCCGTACAGGTTAATGGGTGCAACTGAATCGCTTTACCTTCAATCAATTTAGGTTGAAAAGCTTGGATACCTAAACGGTGAAGGGTAGGAGCACGATTCAATAATACCGGATGTCCTTTGATTACATTTTCTAGAATGTCCCAAACAACCGGTTCTTTCTTATCGATAATTTTCTTAGCTGATTTTACCGTTTTTACGATACCACGCTCAATTAATTTACGGATAACAAACGGTTTATACAACTCAGCCGCCATATCTTTTGGTAAACCACACTCGTACATTTTCAATTCCGGTCCAACAACAATTACCGAACGAGCAGAATAATCCACGCGTTTCCCTAATAAGTTTTGACGGAAGCGACCTTGTTTACCTTTTAACGAATCCGATAATGATTTTAACGGACGATTAGATTCTGTCTTAACAGCTGAAGCTTTACGTGTGTTATCGAACAATGAGTCAACTGCTTCTTGCAACATACGCTTTTCATTTCGTAAGATTACTTCAGGAGCTTTAATCTCCATTAATCTTTTCAAACGGTTATTACGGATAATTACACGACGATATAAATCATTTAAATCTGATGTAGCAAAACGGCCTCCATCAAGTGGTACTAAAGGACGTAATTCTGGTGGAATTACAGGAATTACTTTTAAAATCATCCACTCCGGACGATTTTCTCTATTCTCGTTTGCTTCACGGAATGATTCAACAACTTGAAGACGCTTTAATGCTTCCGTTTTTCTTTGTTTAGATGTTTCATTATTAGCTGCATGACGTAATTCAAATGAAAGTTCATCCAAATTAATTCTGGCTAATAAATCCATAATACATTCAGCACCCATTTTGGCGATAAATTTATTAGGATCAGAATCATCCAAATATTGATTTTCCATAGGAAGCGTATCCAGAATATTTAAATACTCCTCTTCTGTTAAAAAGTCTAATTTTTCTAACGATTCTCCTTCGGCATTCTTTGCTATACCGGCTTGAATTACTACGTATCTTTCGTAGTAGATAATCATGTCTAATTTTTTAGACGGTAATCCTAATATGTAACCTATCTTATTAGGTAAAGAACGGAAGTACCAAATATGAGCAATTGGCACTACTAAATTGATGTGACCAACTCTATCACGACGTACTTTCTTTTCAGTTACTTCAACCCCGCAACGGTCACAAACAATACCCTTATAGCGGATTCGTTTATACTTTCCACAAGCACATTCATAATCTTTAACTGGTCCAAAAATTCTTTCACAAAAAAGACCATCACGCTCCGGTTTGTGAGTTCTATAATTAATGGTTTCAGGTTTAAGTACCTCTCCTCTTGATTCAGCCAAAATAGATTCTGGTGAAGCTAAACCGATGGTAATTTTATCAAACCTTTTAACGGTGTTTTTATCTTTATTTCTATTATTCATCATAGTCAATAAAATTTGTTGTTTTTGTTTCAAATTTTAAGTTTCAGGTAACAAAATACTTGAAACCTGAAACTTGAAACAATACTGTTATTCTTCTAATCTGATGTCTAAACCAAGACCTTTCAATTCGTGCATTAATACATTGAATGATTCTGGTAGTCCCGGCTCCGGCATTGGCTCACCCTTCACGATTGCTTCGTAAGTTTTAGCTCTACCGATTACGTCATCTGATTTTACCGTCAATATTTCTCTTAAAGTACTGGAAGCTCCATATGCTTCAAGAGCCCAAACCTCCATCTCTCCAAAACGCTGACCTCCAAATTGAGCTTTACCACCCAATGGTTGTTGTGTAATAAGAGAATATGGACCAATAGAACGTGCGTGCATCTTATCATCAATCATGTGACCTAATTTTAACATATAAATCACACCTACCGTTGCTGCTTGGTGGAAACGTTCTCCTGTTCCTCCATCGTATAAATAGGTATGTCCGAATCTTGGAATACCGGCTTCATCTGTTAGAGCATTAATTTGATCGATAGTAGCACCATCAAAAATTGGTGTAGCATACTTTCTTCCTAAATTCTTTCCTGCCCAACCTAAAACTGTTTCATAAATCTGACCAATGTTCATACGGGAAGGTACACCAAGAGGGTTCAATACGATGTCAACGGGTGTTCCGTCTTCAAGGAAAGGCATGTCTTCGTCTCTTACGATACGAGCAACGATACCTTTGTTTCCGTGACGACCAGCCATTTTATCACCCACTTTCAATTTACGCTTTTTAGCAATGTAAACTTTAGCTAATTTTAAAATTCCCGCAGGTAATTCATCCCCAACTGTAATAGTGAATTTCTCTCTTCTCAACGCTCCTTGTAAGTCATTTAATTTGATTTTATAATTGTGAATCAAATCATTAACTAATGCATTCGTTTCGTCATCGGCAACCCATTGGCCTTTTGTTAAATGAGCAAAATCTTCTACTGCATTCAACATTTTTTGGGTATATTTCTTACCTTTTGGTAAAACTTCTTCACCAAGATCGTTCATTACACCTTGAGAAGTTTTTCCGTTTACGATATTGAACAATTTATCAACTAACTTATCTTTTAATTCGTTGAATTTTACTTCAAACTCCATTTCTAATGAAGCCAAATCGTCTTTATCCTTGGTACGCTTACGCTTATCTTTAACAGCTCTAGCAAATAATTTTTTGTCAAGTACAACACCGTGTAAAGATGGAGAAGCTTTTAACGAAGCATCTTTTACATCACCTGCTTTATCACCAAAGATGGCACGTAATAATTTTTCTTCTGGGGTTGGATCAGACTCCCCTTTTGGGGTAATCTTTCCGATAAGAATATCACCTGGTTTTACTTCGGCACCAATTCTAATCATTCCGTTTTCATCCAAATCTTTTGTTGCTTCTTCAGAAACGTTTGGAATATCATTGGTTAATTCTTCATTACCTAATTTGGTATCACGTACTTCTAATGAGTAATCATCAATATGAATGGATGTAAAAATATCATCACGAACTACTTTTTCGGATATTACAATTGCATCCTCAAAGTTATACCCTTTCCAAGGCATAAAAGCTACTTTAAGGTTTCTACCGATTGCCAATTCTCCGTTTTGTGTTGCGTATCCTTCACACAATACCTGACCTTTAATAACCCTATCTCCTTTTCTAACAATTGGTTTAAGGTTAATACAAGTACTTTGATTGGTTTTTTGAAATTTAATTAATTGATATGTTTTTTCATCTGGATCAAAACTCACCATTCTTTCTGCATCGGTTCGGTCATATTTAATGGTGATTTTTTCAGCATCAACATATTCAACAACACCATTTCCTTCAGCATTAATCAAAACTCTCGAATCAGAAGCTACTTGTCTTTCTAGACCGGTTCCTACAATTGGTGACTCAGGGCGTAATAATGGAACAGCCTGACGCATCATGTTTGAACCCATCAATGCACGGTTCGCATCGTCATGTTCCAAGAAAGGAATTAACGATGCAGAAATCGATGCAATTTGATTTGGAGCAACGTCTGTGTAATGAACAACATTTGGTTCAACAACAGGGAAATCACCTTCTTCACGAGCAATAACTTTGTCGGAAGTAATCTTTCCATTGTTATCCATTTCAATGTTTGCTTGAGCAATCATTTTGCCTTCTTCTTCTTCTGCACTTAAATAAATTGGTTCAGATGCTAAATCAACAACACCATTTGTTACTTTTCGGTAAGGAGTTTCAATGAAACCCATTCCGTTTACTTTCGCATAAACACCGAGCGAAGAAATCAAACCAATGTTTGGTCCTTCAGGTGTTTCAATTGGACAAAGACGGCCATAATGTGTATAGTGGACGTCACGCACCTCGAATCCGGCTCTTTCTCTTGAAAGACCACCAGGTCCTAAGGCAGACAATCTTCTTTTGTGAGTAATCTCAGCCAATGGATTTGTTTGATCCATAAATTGAGATAACTGATTGGTTCCAAAGAAAGAGTTGATTACTGATGATAATGTTTTGGCATTAATCAAATCAATTGGTGTAAACACCTCGTTATCTCTAACGTTCATTCTTTCGCGGATAGTTCTGGCCATACGAGCCAAACCTACACCAAATTGAGCAGAAAGTTGTTCTCCAACAGTTCTAACACGTCGGTTTGATAAGTGATCGATATCATCAATTTCTGCTTTAGAGTTGATTAATTCGATCAAATATTTAACAATAGTAATAATATCCTCTTTGGTCAACACTTGTTTTTCCATTGGGATATCCAAACCTAATTTTTTGTTCATTCTATAACGTCCTACTTCACCTAAGTTGTAACGTTGGTCTGAGAAGAACAATTTATCGATAATGCCACGAGCGGTTTCTTCATCAGGCGGTTCTGCATTACGCAACTGACGATAAATGTGCTCTACGGCTTCTTTTTCTGAGTTGGTTGGATCTTTTTGTAACGTGTTGTGGATAATGGCATAATCTGCCTGATTATTATCCTCTTTATGCAACAAAATAGATTTTACATTAGAATCGATGATTTCTTCCACATTATCTTTATCGATAATGGTATCACGATCTAAGATGATTTCGTTTCTTTCAATAGAAACAACTTCTCCTGTATCTTCATCAACGAAATCTTCGTGCCAAGTGTTTAACACACGGGCAGCCAATTTACGTCCGATATATTTTTTTAATCCTGTTTTAGATACTTTAATTTCCTCTGCAAGGTCAAAAATTTCAAGAATATCTTTATCTCTTTCAAAACCGATTGCACGGAATAAAGTAGTAACAGGTAATTTTTTCTTTCTATCGATATACGCATACATTACGTTATTGATATCGGTAGCAAATTCAATCCATGAACCTTTGAAAGGGATAACACGGGCAGAATATAATTTGGTTCCATTTGCATGGAAAGACTGTCCAAAGAAAACACCAGGAGAACGGTGTAACTGCGATACTACAACTCTTTCAGCACCATTTATAACGAAAGTACCACTAGGTGTCATATAGGGAATAGTACCTAAATAGACATCTTGTACTATTGTTTCAAAATCTTCATGTTCAGGATCTGTACAGTATAGCTTTAGTCTCGCTTTTAATGGCACACTATACGTTAAACCTCTTTCGATACATTCTGAGATAGAATAGCGAGGAGGGTCTACAAAATAGTCTAAAAATTCAAGTACGAAATTGTTTCTTGTATCGGTGATTGGAAAATTTTCCATGAAGGTGTTGTATAGACCTTCGTTGCCTCTTTCGTCAGATTTCGTTTCCAATTGGAAGAAATCTTTAAAAGATTTTACCTGAATATCAAGGAAATCCGGATATTGAGGTATGTTTTTGGTTGAGGCAAAATTCAATCTTTCAGTCTGATTTGTTATCATCAATGGACAAAATTTTGATTAAAAAAAAGTAATTTTTTGTGTAATTACACTGTTTAATTTATACTTTCTTTTTTAAAATCAATACATCTCTAAAGGCAAAACAGTATAATTAATTTCGCTTTTTTTCTTCGTATCGATCAAAAATTTTTTCGTATATTAAACTAATTATTATAATAAAACTTGTTTTTATTTTATTATACGAAAAATGGTTTAGGTCTTTGGAGGTTAATCCAAGACCTAAACCTAGTTCTTAAAACCTAAGTAAGCCTATTTAAGCTCAACTGAAGCTCCAGCTTCTTCTAAAGATTTTTTAAGCCCTTCAGCCTCATCTTTAGAAACACCTTCTTTAACATTTGATGGTGCAGCATCAACTAAATCTTTTGCTTCTTTAAGACCTAAACCTGTTAATTCTTTAACAGCTTTTACTACAGCTAATTTAGAAGCTCCAGCGTCTTTTAATACTACTGTGAATTCTGTTTGCTCTTCAGCCGCTCCAGCATCACCACCACCAGCAACTGGACCAGCAACAGCAACAGCTGCAGCAGCAGGCTCAATACCGTACTCTTCTTTTAAAATTGTTGCTAATTCGTTAACTTCTTTTACTGTTAAGTTAACTAATTGTTCTGCGAATTGTTTCAAATCTGCCATTTTTTCTATCGATTTAAATAGTTTGTAAAATATAATTTATTAAGTGCGTTCTCGCTAGTTTCTTATCTTTCGGATAAGGTTTTAACAATTCCTGCAATTTTACCTCCACCAGATTTAAGAGCGGAAACAACGTTTTTAGCAGGAGATTGAAGAAGTCCAATAATTTCTCCAATAACTTCTTCTTTAGATTTAAGAGCAATCAGAGCGTCTAATTGGTTATCGCCAATAAATACTGCCTGATGGATATAAGCTCCTTTTAAAATAGGTTTATCAGATTTTTTACGGAATTCTTTGATGATTTTAGCAGGAGCGTTTCCGTTCTCTGCTATCATTATTGAAGTATTTCCTTTTAATATTGAAGGTAAATCTCCGTAATCATTATCAGAAGCTTCCATAGCTTTTTCCAACAAAGTGTTTTTAACGACATTCAATTGGATTCCAGCTTTAAAACAAGCTCTTCTAAGATTTGAAGTTGTTTCAGCATTAAGATTAGAAATATCTGCAATGTAGACAACATTACTATCCGCCAACTGTGCAGTTAAATCTTCAATAACTCTTGATTTTTCTTCTCTAGTCATACTATAATTTTTTAACTACCAATTATACTGCTTTAGGATCTAAAGCAATTGCAGGGCTCATAGTACTAGACAAGTGGATAGACTTGATATAAGTACCTTTTGCTGCAGTTGGTTTCATTTTGATTAATGTTTGAATAATTTCGTGTGCATTATCTACAATTTTGTCAGCATCGAAAGAAACTCTTCCGATTCCGGCGTGAACGATTCCGGTTTTATCCACTTTAAAGTCGATTTTACCAGCTTTCACTTCTTGAACAGCTTTAGCAACATCCATTGTTACGGTACCTGTTTTAGGATTAGGCATTAAACCTCTAGGTCCTAAAACACGACCTAATGGACCTAATTTACCCATTACAGCAGGCATAGTGATGATTACATCAACATCTGTCCAACCATCTTTAATTTTTTGTAAATAATCATCTAAACCTACGTGGTCTGCACCAGCAGCTTTAGCTTCCGCTTCTTTATCTGGAGTAACAAGTGCTAAAACTCTAACATCTTTACCAGTTCCATGTGGTAGTGCAACCACACCTCTTACCATTTGATTCGCTTTTCTAGGATCAACTCCTAATTTTACAGCGATATCAACAGACTCATCAAATTTTGCAGAAGCAACTTCCTTTAACAATGCAGAAGCATCTTTTAAAGAATATAGTTTACTTTTTTCAATTTTTGCTGCAGCCTCTTTTTGCTTTTTTGTCAATTTTGCCATGTCTTTCTTTTAATTAAAAAGGAGCAACTCCTGATACTGTTATACCCATAGAACGAGCTGTTCCTGCTATCATACTCATAGCAGACTCGATAGTAAATGCATTTAAATCTACCATTTTGTCTTCAGCAATTGTTCTAATTTGATCCCAAGTAACGCTAGCTACTTTTTTACGATTTGGTTGACCTGAACCTGACTTTAGCTTCGTTGCATCCAATAACTGGATGGCAGCGGGTGGAGTTTTTACAACAAAATCAAACGATTTGTCTTTGTACACTGTAATCTGTACTGGTAAAACTTTGCCGGGTTTATCTTGAGTTCTAGCATTAAATTGCTTACAGAACTCCATGATGTTAACTCCAGCAGCTCCCAAAGCAGGTCCGACCGGTGGCGAAGGATTCGCGGCACCTCCCTTTACTTGTAGTTTAACTACTTTACTAACTTCTTTAGCCATTGTGTTTTAAAAAATTTAGCACATCTCAGTTGGAAGCAAGATGCGGTTTATAATAATGTAACAAATTATACTTTTTCTACTTGCATAAACCCTAATTCTAATGGTGTTTTTCTTCCGAAAATTTTCACCATTACTTCTAGTTTACGCTTATCTTCGTTTATTTTTTCAACTGTTCCGTTAAAACCATTAAATGGTCCATCGATAACTTTAATTGTCTCTCCGATATTAAATGGAATGTTTTGTGTATCAGCTGTTATTGCTAACTCATCTACTTTACCCAACATCCTATTAACTTCAGACAGGCGTAAGGGCACAGGATCACCTCCTTTTACTTCACCCAAAAAACCAATTACACCAGTAATAGATTTTATGATATGTGGAATTTCACCAATTAAGTTAGCTTCAATCATTACGTACCCCGGAAAATAAACTTTGTCTTTAGCTATTTTTTTTCCATCTCGCACTTGAACCACTTTTTCTGTAGGAACTAAAACTTGTGCAATATAATCAGCTAATTGAAGACGGTTAATTTCATTTTCAATATATGTCTTAACCTTATTTTCTTGGCCACTTACAGCTCTAACTACATACCACTTTTTTAAACTACTATCAGCCATAACAGAAACTATCCTTTTATCAAATTAAAAAACCCTGATATTGCTTTTCTAAAAACTTCATCAACACCCCAAGTAGCTAACGAAAATAAAATTGTAAAAACCGCAACAATAATAGTTAAACGCTGTACTTCAGACCAAGGTAACCAAGTTACATTTGTTTTAAGTTCTTGAAAAGCTTCTGTTATGTAGTTAACAACTTTTGTCATTATAATTATTTTTTGCACGGATGGAGAGATTCGAACTCCCATCAACGGTTTTGGAGACCGCTATTCTACCCTTGAACTACACCCGTTAGTTAAAAGCCAGTCATACCCAAAAGAATATGAACTGGCTTTATATAAATTTATGAATTAGTCAACGATTTCAGTAACCTGACCAGCTCCAACAGTTCTACCACCCTCACGGATAGCGAAACGCAATCCAATATTAAGAGCGATTGGGCTTAATAAAGTTACATCGATAGTTAAGTTATCACCTGGCATTACCATTTCAACTCCAGCTGGTAAAGAAATTGTACCAGTAACGTCTGTAGTTCTTACATAGAACTGTGGACGGTAGTTGTTGTGGAAAGGCGTGTGACGACCACCTTCTTCTTTTTTCAAAATATAAACCTCAGCTTTGAATTTAGCGTGTGGTTTTACAGAACCTGGCTTACAAATTACCATACCTCTACGGATATCAGCCTTGTCAATACCTCTCAATAAAAGACCTACGTTATCTCCAGCCTCACCTCTATCAAGGATTTTACGGAACATCTCAACTCCGGTAATTGTTGAAGTCAACTTGTCAGCACCCATACCAATGATTTCAACCGGATCTCCAGTATTAGCAACTCCTGTTTCAATACGACCTGTAGCAACAGTTCCACGACCAGTAATTGTAAATACATCCTCAACAGGCATCAAGAATGGTTTTGCATTATCACGCACCGGCTCTTCAATCCAAGCATCAACTGCTTCCATTAATTCCATGATTTTTTCAACCCATTTAGCATCTCCATTCAATCCTCCTAAAGCAGAACCTTGAATAACCGGACCGTTATCTCCATCATACTCATAGAATGATAACAAATCTCTGATTTCCATTTCAACAAGCTCCAAAAGCTCAGCGTCATCAACCATATCCACTTTGTTCATGAAAACAACAATTCTTGGAATACCTACTTGACGACCTAAAAGGATGTGCTCACGAGTTTGTGGCATTGGACCATCTGTTGCAGCAACAACAAGAATAGCACCATCCATTTGAGCAGCACCTGTAACCATGTTTTTTACGTAATCCGCGTGACCTGGACAGTCAACGTGAGCATAATGACGATTAGCAGTTTCGTACTCTACGTGCGAAGTGTTAATAGTAATACCTCTTTCTTTCTCCTCAGGAGCATTATCAATTTGATCAAACGATTTTGCTTGACAGAAACCTTTTTCAGACAATACTTTAGTAATTGCCGCAGTTAATGTAGTTTTACCGTGATCTACGTGTCCAATTGTACCAATATTTAAATGGGGTTTGGAACGATTAAAACTTTCTTTTGCCATTTTACTTAATTTTTAATCTTAGTTATATAATAGTGTTTAAATCTTACAATTTTGAGCCAATGACGGGATTTGAACCCGTGACCTCTTCCTTACCAAGGAAGCACTCTACCCCTGAGCTACACCGGCAAGAAATCAATCTTTTTTAAGTTGAAAATTGTGGGGAGAGCAGGATTCGAACCTGCGAAGGTTTCCCAACGGATTTACAGTCCGTCCTCGTTGGCCGCTTGAGTATCTCCCCTCAAATCTTTTCAAACTTTAAATGATCATAAATGTTTTGAAATTAAAATCTTACAAAACATTTTATTGCTATCTTTCAATTGAGCCGATAGAGGGACTCGAACCCACGACCTGCTGATTACAAATCAGCTGCTCTAGCCAGCTGAGCTACACCGGCAATACTCAATAAAAAAAGTCCGCTATTTCTAACGGACTGCAAATGTATAGATTTTATTTGTCAATCAAAACATTTTTTTAAAAAATTTCAATTATATATGTGTTCTGATTTTTTCTTTCCTTTTCAAAAGCAAACGTTCCAATGCTTCGGCAACTGAATCAACAGATTCTTCGAATGTTTTACATTGTTTTTTTACTATAAAATCATCACCGGGTACATGAATTTTAATTTCAACAATCTTGTTTTCTTTCTCACTGGTTGATTCAACTTTCAGAAAGACATCGGCCACAATCACTTTGTCATAATACTTTTCCAACTTATTCATTCGTAATTGAATGAAATCCACTAATTTTCGATCAATATTAAAATTTACAGCATTAACATTTACCTTCATAATTTAATTTTTAAGGTTAAACAAACTTAACGAATTATTTTTGGTTTCTTGGATGTGCATTCCCATATACTTTTTTTAACTCTGTAAGACTATTGTGAGTGTACACTTGTGTTGATGCCAAACTTGAATGCCCTAATAATTCTTTAACTGAATTCAAATCTGCTCCGTTATTTAAGAGGTGCGTAGCAAACGTGTGACGCAAAATATGTGGACTTTTTTTTACCTTTTCGGAGACATTACTAAAGTACATATTAATTAATCGATAAACAAGTGTATCATTCAATTTAACACCTTTTTGTGTCAAAAATAAAATATCATGATCTCTTATTTCTTTTAGTTGGTTGCGTTGAACCAAATAACTATTTAATTGATTAATAATAATAGGTAATAAAGGAATTATTCGCTCTTTATTTCTTTTTCCCAAAACTTTTAGGGTAGCATTTGAAAAGTTTACTCCATTTACACTTAAATTAATAAGTTCAGCCCTCCTTATTCCGGTAGTATAAAACAAATCAATCATTAATTTATCTCTAACTCCCTCAAAACCATCCGGATAAACAAGCTGATTCAATACCAAATCTAATTCTCTTTCAGAAAAAGGAATTTGAATTTTTTTCGGAGTTTTGAGAGCTTTGTGTTTTAATAATGGACTTTGCTCAATTTGTTTAATTTTTAATAAAAATCTATAGTAACTTTTTAGAGAAGATATTTTTCTGTTTATTGAAACAGTGGAAAGGTTCGCTTCAACCAACTTCACTATCCAACTTCTAATTTGTGCATAAGCAACATTATCTATTGAATCTTGATTGTAATGAACATTATTAAATCTTTCAAATTCACTTAAATCATTGATGTAAGCCTTTACGGTATGCAAAGAGTAGTGCTTTTGCATATGAAGATAGTCCTGAAATGCTTGTTGATTGGATTGCATAAAAAAACCGTTAGCTCAAAGTTACAAAACTTCTTTAACTAACGGTTAAATTTTATTAAAAATTACAATTACATTTCTACATTGTCTTTCAATGTTTGAATGTATTGAGCTTTTTGAATTTGTGCTCTTCTAACAACAGATGGTTTAATAAAAGCCTGACGTGCTCTCAATTGACGAACCGTTCCTGTTTTATCAAATTTTCTTTTATAGCGTTTTAACGCTCTGTCGATATTCTCTCCGTCTTTAATTGGTATAATTAACATAATCTAGACACCTCCTCTCATTTAGTGGGTGCAAATGTAATAATTATTTTTGAAATTGAAATATAATGCTCATTTATTTTACAGGCAATGATAACTAAGAATTATTTTAAAAGAGTTAATTCATAAATTTTGATTAATTTTATTTAAAAATGCTTTTTTACATTTTCTCAATTTTAATAATCGTATCGAGTTTAATTCCATTGGTTCAAAATTCACATTGGTTTTTTAGAGTATTTGAATTTGGGAAGGTTCAATTGTTTGTACTTTTAGTTTTAACTAGCTTATTAGGATTAATTTTAACAAAAAACAAAGAGACGCTTTTTTTTGTTGTATTAGGATTGAATTTGCTTACAATTATTTTTCATGCGAAAGATTTATTTCCTTATACTAAATTACATGCAAGTCCTAATAAGAAAAAAACCATTTACTGCTCGGAAACTATAAGTATTATTTCTGCAAACATCTATCAAGATAATACTAGTTACAACAAATTTATTAACTTAATTGAAAAACATAATCCCGATATTTTTTTTACCATGGAATCTAATCAAAATTGGGAAAATGCACTTTCACATTTTGACATATCATATCCCTTTCATGTAAAAGTTGCTTTAGAAAACACATATGGTATTCACTTCTATTCAAGATTAAAAATTATTTCACACCAAGTCCATTACTTTGTGGCAGATGACATTCCAAGTATCGATGCAAAAATCGAATCAAAAGATGGATTTATATTTAACTTTTTTGGTGTCCATCCGCCTCCCCCTAGCCCAACAGAAGAAGAAAACGCAAAAGAAAGAGACGGTGAATTATTGAGTGTTGCCAAAGTTGTTAAAACCAAACAAGATCCATGTTTGGTAGTAGGTGATTTTAATAATGTAGCTTGGGCAAAATCGTCATTACTCTTTAGAAAAACCAGTGAATTAATTGACGCCAGAATTGGCAGAGGATTGTTTTCAACTTTTCATGCCAACTATTGGTTTTTTCGATTTCCGATAGACTTGCTTTTTCACTCAACTGATGTTTTCATAGAGGAGCTAAGAACATTATCCTATTTTGGTTCAGATCATTTTCCAATTTACACTTCGTTCCATATCAACAAACAAAACAGTTCGCAAGAAGAATTGATTGACACATTAGAACAACATGAGAAAAAAGAGATTAGTCAAATGATTGAAGAGGGAATAAACGAAGAAAGCGAAAACCGTGAATGATTTCCGCTTATATTAACACAATCAAAAAACTATTTTACAGCCGGTTTGTAGCTTTGATTGTCTATAATCATTTTAGATAAAATTTCTTTTAAGATTTCAGAAGTCCCCCCTCCAATTGGACCTAATCGACTATCTCTTAACAATCTAGCCAATGGATATTCCTCCATATAACCATATCCTCCTAACATTTGTAAACAACTATAGATGGTTTCATCAGCTACTTTTGTTGATTTTAATTTAGCCATTGTCGCTTCTTTCACAACATATTCACCTTTAATTAAACGATTCACCGCGGCATAATTGAAAATCTTACAATGCTCAACTTCAGTAGCATGCTCTACCATAGTGTGGCGAAGTGCCTGAAATTTATTGATGGTACTTCCGAATGCCTCACGTTGAGACATATACTCTACAGTATAATCAATCGCATATTCTGCACGTGCATGAGCATTCACTGCCATCACTAAACGCTCCAAAGCAAAATGTTGCATAATATACGCAAAACCTTTTCCTTCTTCTCCCATTAAGTTATTTGAAGGAATTTGAACGTTATCAAATGAAATCTCAGCAGTATCGGATGCTCTCCAACCTAATTTATCAAGTTTTGTTGCCGTTATTCCTTCTGTAGTGGTATCAACTAAAAATATACTGATACCTTTGTTTCCTAATTCAGGTTGCGTTTTTGCAGCGACAACATAGTAATCTGCATAAACACCATTAGTAATGAATGTTTTAGACCCGTTTATTACGTATTTGTCTCCTTTTTTTACTGCGGTAGTTCGCATGCCGGCTACATCACTTCCGCCAAAAGGTTCAGTAATACATAAAGCTCCTATTTTGTCTCCTGAAATACTAGGTGCCAAATAATTTTGTTTAATTCGTTCGTCACCCTCTGCATTCAAATGAGTCATAGCTAAATAGGAATGAGCCCACATAGCCGCAGCAAATCCCGCAGATTTTATTTTTTGTAGTTCTTCTAAAAATATAACTGTATAGAATAAATCTAAATTCATCCCCCCGTATGCTTCCGGATAAGTTAAACCGAAAAAACCCATGTCGCCAAACTTTTTCCAAATAAATCGTTCAATAGTTCCAGTTTGTTCCCATTTTTCAATGTGAGGAACAACTTCTTTTTGTAAAAAATCCCGTAAAGTTGCTCTGAATAATTGGTGTTCTTCCGTAAAGTATACTGAATTCATAAAATAAAATTAGTTTGCTAAAATGTCTATTTTTTTTAGAATTCCAAATATAAGGCAATAATTTTTAATTTTTCAACAGGAAAACCTTTTATTTTTGTTAAATCCTCAATGCCTTTTATTTCGCCATTCATACTTCGATGCGTTACAATCTCTTTGGCGATTGAGTAATTAAAGTATGGAAATTTAGCTAGTTCTTTAACCGAAGCATTGTTAATATCAACTTTTTTTATTTTTGGTTCAGAAGATATTACAAAATGCTCGTTTAACTTTTCTATAACTTCCGGACTTAAACCCCAAATAAAATTCATTTGTTCCATTGATACAAAGCTTCCAAGACTTTCTTTTTGCTTTAATATTCGTTCAGATAAAGCCTGACCAATTCCGTAAACCTTTATTAAATCTTCTTGTGTTGCCTGATTAATATCAATTTTCTCAATTGTTTTTTTATTCTCAAACTTATTATTTGAATAAGAGACATATTGCTTTTTAGGTTGATTTACCCAATCCGGAAATTTAAAATAAGGGGAAATTACACTTAGCAAACTATCTGAAACTCCGGTAACAGCTTGAAATTCCTCAGCAGAGTTTACAAATTTATTTTGTTTACGAAAGGCAAAAAGTTTATCTAACTCATCAGCAGACAAACCCATTTTGTATCCTTTAAAATCGGTAATAAAATTTGGATTAAACGGATAAATTGTTTGTTTTATATTATTCTCAGAATTCTTCAAACTATCAATAACCAACTGCATAGCTAACCACTCCTTGTTCGCGTTTTCTGCTTTGCCAGTTTGCTTTGTTATCCAAAAAAAATAAACTAATTGAGTAATAATAATTAGTAATAACAACAAAAATATCCCATCTCTTTGTTGTTTAGACAATCGGAAATAGGATTTGAATTGCATACCTAATGTTCAATTAATTGTATTTCTTAATTTCTCCAGATTTTAGTCTCTTGAAATAATCCTTTAAATCATTTCTCACTTCAGCAGACAGAAAATATAATCCAAGGATATTTGGAAATGCCATTCCTAAAATCATCATATCGGAAAAATCGATAACCGCACCTAAACTAGCCGAAGCTCCCAATACAACAAATATTAAAAAAAGAATTTTGTAAAGATTTTCCATTTTCTTTGTATTGCCGAATAAGTATGTCCATGATTTCATTCCATAATATGACCACGAAATCATAGTTGAAAAAGCAAACAGAATGATGGCAACTAACAATACATATTTGAACCATGGCAAAACGCTGCTAAAGGCAGCCGATGTTAACGCAGAACCTGTCAAACCTTGAGTGTCATGGGCATATCCGGAAAAAATAAGTACTAAAGCAGTCATCGTGCACACCACAATTGTGTCTACAAATGGTTCTAATAAAGCAACTATCCCTTCACTTACAGGTTCATCTGTTTTAACAGCTGAGTGAGCAATAGCTGCAGACCCTACACCGGCTTCATTAGAAAAAGCAGCTCGTTGAAAACCAACTACCAAAACACCTATTACACCACCGGTTATTCCATCTGCCGTGAAAGCACCTGCAAATATCTCCCTAAAGGCATCACCAAGATGAGCAATATTAACAAAGATAATTATAAGAGAAGTTAGAACATAAATCCCAACCATAAAGGGTACTATTTTGTCTGTAACACTTGCAATTTTTTTAATTCCTCCAATAATCACAATTCCAACAAAAAAAGCCACGACTAAACCATACAAAAAACCTTTGCCTTCAAAAACAGGAAATACATTAGCTAATTGAGCAAATGATTGATTAGCTTGAAACATATTCCCGCCTCCGAATGAACCTCCTACTGCTAAGACAGCAAAAATAATCGCCAAAATCTTACCCAAACCAACATATCCTTTTCTTCGTAATCCTTCAGAAAGATAGTACATCGGCCCACCTGAAACTTCTCCCAAATCATTCAATCTCCTGTATTTTACCCCAAGAGTACATTCTACAAATTTTGAAGACATTCCTAAAAAACCTGCTAAAATCATCCAAAAAGTAGCTCCTGCTCCACCCAATGAAATGGCTACCGCTACACCTGCTATATTTCCTAAACCAACAGTACCAGAAAGTGCCGTTACCAACGCTTGAAAGTGAGAAACTTCTCCTTCATCTTCCGGTTTATCATAATCACCTCTAATCAGTTGGTAAGCGTGTTTAATTCCTTTGAGGTTAATGAACCCCATATAGATTGTAAAAAAAGTAGCTCCAACTACCAACCATAGTACAACCAAAGGCATATCAAAACCAAAAGCTTCTAGTGGTTTATAAAAAAAAACATTTGACATTGCATCAACAGCCGGCTTGATAATGTCATTTATTTTTTCGTCTAAGCCTTTTTCCTGACTAAATGTTATAATTGGCAGTAATAATGTAAAAATTGAGAGCAACTTTTTCATAAAGTTAATTTTGATTAAAATTTTAGTTAAGCAAGATGCAAAAAAAAAGGTTTTAAAAAAAGAATCCATCTTCTTTTTTTGAAATTTCATTACAAATCAAAAACAGAACTACGTTTAGTGTGAATCATATCTTTTAATTTTAACCAAAAGGCCAACGTAATGTAAACTCCAAACCACAACCCAACGGTTACGAATGAAATATAAATAAAAAACAATCGAACATTTGTAGCACGCATCCCTAATCTATCCGCTAAACGAGATGAAACATGAAATCCGTGTTTTTCAAAAAAAAGTCTAATAGATACTATCCAATGCATCATTAATTTATTTTGGACTCACAAAGGGTGACTCTTCTTCTTCAATAGCATCAATAAAATAAGGTGTATCACCCCACCAAAAAAAAGCTTTATATCTTTCTTCATAGCTTAATTTTACATACCTTCCTTGAAGATTTTCCATTGTTTTTATAATTTCCTTGTTTTTATTTGCTACAGTAAATTTAAAAATTTGTGCCCCGGAAATTCCCTGACTCATTTCACCTTCCCAAGTTTTGAACACAACTCCTTTTTTGCTAAATTTTATTAACTCTCCTGAACGCACTCCCTCTGAATAGGGGACATAATAGATAAATGCAAAATAGCCAAAGAAAAGAACAAAAAGTAAAACAATTAATCTAAAAAAGTACTTTTTTACTTTTTGTCCAATAGAAAGTTTGACATCATTATTTTTCATAATAATAATTTTTAAGAAGTAAAGTTAATCAACTTTTGTCCAATTGCACAATGCAAACATTTATTTATGTTACAATATTCTTTTTTTAATTGAAGCATTGCCTGTGATTGATAACTATTAGTTGAAGCCAAACCAACACTTTTAAACTTATCAATAATTGTATTTTTTTCTGAAACAATTTCAGAAGCTAAGGCAACAATATTCTCTTCTATACTATTTCCGTTGATGTGAGCAAAAGCAAATTTTATGGGTAGAATGCAATTTAAAACGAGTAAATCAATAAAGCTTTTTGTTATTTTTTTATTTCTTCTTGAATGTGGTTTATCAAAAACATAATGTGATTGCCAATATTCAGTAACATTACAATCAAAGTAGTGATAAATTTGATGAATTGAATTAGTATTAATTAAGTTTTGAAAAAGATGATGCTGTTTTGCAATTATCTGAGCCAGTTGAGCCAAACGAATTGTAGGAAAATTATCAGGACGTAGCTTAAAAAATTGCACAGAATCATAATAATTTACATTCAATCTGTACTTATATTTAAGATAATTCCACCTTTTTTTTAAATCATCAAAATAATTATCTTCGTTTTCATCTTCTAAAAGTCCGGTTGCTCCAAAAAAAAGGGCTTCCAAAGATTTGACTTCAAACCCTTCTTTTTTAACAACGGAGTAAGGTATTGACTCAGCCATTTTTAAAAAAGCCTCGCCATTAGTATTAAGTCCAAAGCTTTTAGCTAGTAACTGAAAAAAAGTAGCTTCCCAATCGAATGTGTTTTTTTGAAGAAGCGTTTCAACTTCGTTTGCTTTTTTCTCCAAACGTTCAAAAAACAAACGTTCTATCCAATTGGAAATTGTAAAACTATCTATTGTCGCTAATTGATTTTCACAGTTAATCCATGTTTTTTGAGCAAATAAATTTTTATAGTGTTGCAAAACCTCATGAGAAACGTGTTGTTTTAATTCAAATACAGGAATGACAGTATTATTTTTTCTAAAGACGTCTGTATCGTGTTCCCAAACAACATGCAGAATAACATTATCATAATTTGCATCGGTTTGATGATGATGCACATACCAATCGGAAGATTTTGAGTGAATTTCAATGTTTCCAGCCCATTTTTGATTGTCGATGATAATCTGTGCGTTAAAAAAGTCGGGCCCGGCTTGCTGCACGTAATAACCGGAATGAATTATGGTTAACTCTTGTCCGGAAAAAGTTTTAAGATTTGTTAAGGCAAACTTCTTGTACTGCCAAACGTAATGGAGGAAATCTTCTTTCATGGCGTATATTCTTAATTTAGGCTAAAATAAAACACTAAAGTAATAAAAAAATCCAATCGAAAACCGATTGGATTTAGAAACTTTTGATTTGAGCAGTTTACTTTATCGAGCTAATAATATCGTGCTTCGTAATGATATGGTATTTTCCGTTTTCCAACTGAACTAAAACCGCTTGATTGTCTTTGTTGATAAGTTTGGATACTTCTTCAACCGGGGTATTTTCTTGTACAATTGGATAAGGATTCCCCATGATTTCACGAATAGGTTTTTCTGCAATATTTTTATCTGAAAAATAACTTTTAAACAAGTCTGATTCGTCAATAGAACCTACAAATCCAGAAGTATCAATTACCGGTATTTGCGAAATATTGAATTTTTTTAAACGATCGATAGCATGAGATACTAATTCTTCTGTCCGAACAACTACCAACGATTTATCTCTATGGTTTTTAATCAGATCAGCTGCTGTAGTAATTTCTTCATCCAAGAATCCGCGTTCACGCATCCAATCATCGTTAAACATTTTACCTACATAGCGACTACCCGAATCATGGAACAGAACAACAACTACATCTTCGGGTTTAAAATGCTCCTTTAGTTGTAAAACCCCTTTAATTGCAGAGCCTGCTGAATTACCCACAAAAATTCCTTCTTCCAAGGCTAATCGTCTTGTAAAAACAGCCGCATCTTTATCCGTTACCTTTGTAAATCCGTCGATGAGTGAAAAATCTACGTTTTTAGGCAAAATATCTTCGCCAATCCCTTCAGTGATATAAGAATAAATCTCATTTTCGTCGAAAATACCGGTCTCGTGGTATTTTTTAAACACAGAACCATAGGTGTCTACACCCCAAATTTTTACGTTAGGGTTCTGCTCTTTTAAATATTTAGCTACGCCAGAAATGGTTCCTCCTGTCCCTACTCCCACCACAAAATGGGTAACTTTTCCTTGCGTTTGTTCCCAAATTTCCGGACCTGTTTGTTCGTAATGAGCAATGGCATTAGATGGATTGTCATATTGGTTAACATACCAAGAATTTGGAATCTCCGTGCCCAATCGTTTGGAAACAGAATAATAGGAACGTGAATCATCGGGCTCAACATCGGTTGGGCAAACAATTACTTTGGCTCCTACAGCTCGTAGAATATCCATTTTTTCTTTGGATTGTTTGTCTGTAATTACACAGATTAGCTTATAGCCTTTAACGATTGCTCCCAATGCCAAGCCCATCCCTGTATTTCCGGAAGTCCCTTCTATGATTGTTCCACCCGGTTTAAGCCGACCATCTGCCTCAGCATCTTCGATCATCTTGATAGCCATCCTGTCTTTTACAGAGTTACCGGGATTAAATGTTTCTACTTTGGCAAGCACTAAACAATCTAATTCTTGGGTAATTTTATTGATTTTAACAAGCGGTGTATTTCCGATTGTTTCTAATATATTTTTTGCGAATTTCATTTTGTTTGTTTTTCGGCGGCAAAGATAGGCATTTTTGGATTATTCAATTATTGATTTATTGAACGGTTCTATTTTTAAAATTAGTTTTATTCTTAACTTTTCTAGCCCTAGTAGTAGCGATATCTTTTTGCAAAGTAAAAGACATAGCGAATGACGCGAACAAAATTGCTGAAAAAGCCTAAGTCGTTCTGCTTTTTACAAAAAGAAATTCCATTCTAGTCCGAAACGAACAATAAAATCTCGGTAGGGGTAGTTGGGAGCAGAATAGTAGTTGAATCCGGTCATTGCTGCGTTAAAATGTTCAGCTTTTAAATATATTCTTGCTGTCTTTACTTTGGCATTGATAAAGAAATCAACCATGGGGAAATTGCCAATTTTTTGAGTGTTTTGTACATAAAAATCGGCTATCACCGGATTATAGTCATTGGCATAATACTTACTAAAGTAATTTACCGTTACACCGGTCTGCAAAAAAAGTGCTTTTTTAAAAAAATGACCTGAAAAATATAATGTACTTCGAAGTGTTAGTTCAGGTACGTTTAAAATGTTTTCTTCCTGATCTACTTTTTGGTAAAGAATAGTATTATCGAAGGCTAATTTCCAAAATATTAATTCCTTTCCGGCTTTTATGCTTAAGTAATTTATGGTTTTATCGTATTGCTTTGGTGCAACCAAAAGTTGATTTTCCGGTGCCGTGTTCTGACCAAAATATAGAAAATCGTTGAGTGTTGTGAATTGAAATGCTGCATCTATCCATTTTGTTTTGGCAGTTAATTCGATGTTATTTATTTTTTCATTTTTAAAATCATTTAACCAATTGTAATTGACATAGCTACTTTGGAAAAGCGAAAAAGTATGATTGGGTAATCGATTTAGATTTTGAAAGCGTAAATCAAGGCTGTTTTTAGCATTGTATTGAAAAAGCAACTTCCCGTCAAGACTTGAAAGACTATGGTTTGTAATAGAGGTAGAATAAGCTATTTTTCCATTCCATTTGTTTTTTTGGTAAGTGTATTTACCTCCAATGCATTGAATTTCGTCACTCAGATTACTAGGAATTAATTCATCACCCTGTACAATTGCTCTGTTGTAAAAATAATTGAAACGAAAATCTTCAAGAAAAAACTGAAACTCTCCTAGCAATTTGTTTTCGTACATGGTCCCAATTTTATTATACATTCTATTGTATCGGGTTTCATCATTAATATTACTTAGCACATAAGAATCGCCAAAACGATTCACAACCCTATTCCCCTCATCAGAAATAATTGTAGTAGCAACGGTGGACTGATTATAATTAAAAAACTTATGCTCATAATTAAATTGATGGTGTAGATAAACATTATTTTGGGAATCATTTTTATTGATTCGGAAATAATGATCGTAAAAATAGCGGTTCCCTTTTAACAACGTTTCAGCATCATTTAAATACACTTGCACTCGAGCTCGATTCCTAAAATCTTCCTCACCACCTTCGAAATTCTCTAAATTTATAATTCCACCATTTTCACCATTCAAAATATCTTGGGCTGTAAAATGAGCTTTTAATTGATAGCGGTTGTTTTTTGTTTGATAACTTGTTGTAAAACGGAAATTTCCGGTACTAGAAAGTTGGTTGATATACTTGCCAAGTGAACGAAGTCCTTTATAAGCTATTGAAAAATTAAGCCTTTCGGAAGTGTTTAAAGTAATAAAGGCATCAAGATTTTGACCTTGTTCCATTACGGTTTTAAAATACAATTCTGTTAAAGGTGTTGGCACGTGATAATAATGAATATCGTTTGCTTTGAGAAAATTAAAATGTTTCCCGTTCATTCCTATCTCTGGATACGGATTGAATTGATTCATTCCAAAGTCAAGAGTATTGTATGTTTGCCCTTCATTTGCAAAAGGCAATAAACCAAATATATCTTTACGCAAATAATTGTATTTATATTCTTTCTCAAGAGTTAAAGAGGTGTCATAATGGGTGGTATCTCTCTCGATAGATATGATTTTATAATTATTAATAGATTGTACAAACTCATCTTTTAAACTCTTTGCTTTTGCTCTTCTTATAGTGTCTTTAACAAGTTTTTTGGCTCCATCATTATTTTGCAGATTTCTCACTTGAGAAAAAGGACTGAAGAAAAAACAAAAAAGTATATAAAAAAAATTTCTCATTACATATTGGTTAAGGCAAATGTAATGAGAAATTAAGATAAAAAAATTCTGTTTAAGTAGAAAAAACTACTTTTTAATTACTTTTCAGTTACAGTTCCGTATTCAGAAATTAAATTTAATATGTATATACCTTGATTTAATGAAGCCATATTAATTTTCAAAAATTATTTTGTTCAAGTAAACTATTGTTTTGAACCAACCTCCCTTGCATATCAAACAATTCATATTTTGTAATACTATGCAAACTACTTTTATTTCCTTCTAAAATATCATTAACTGGATTTGGACCAATACGAAATCAAATTTTTTATCGAACTCCTTATTAGAAAGTAAAAGTGAATCAAAACCAGTAACAATTACACTATATCTTGCGAATCATTTATTAAAGTGCATATTTATGTGAAACTTGTATGGTATAAGTACCGGAGGCATTATCAACTTCAACCTTTTCAATATTATCAACAATATTATCACCTTTTATGGCAGCAGCAGGAAACATTTGAAAGTTGCAATTTACAAGGAAAATTAACTTCTTCATTTTTAATAATTCTCAAATCAGATCATTAACTAAAGCTGGAGTTGGCAATTTAATTGGTTGTTTTTGGCAGTTCCCGGCACATCTGTCCCAGAAATTGTAGCTTTAAGTTTTTGAGGTGCTACCACATCAAAAGGTAAACTTGTCTTGGCTTAAAGTTAACTCGTGTTAACAACTGAAATAGGAGTAACTTGACTAGCACCCGTTAGAGTAATTGCAGATTGTTTTGCATCTAACAGTCCCCACCCAAAACGTGGATCCAGGTCAACAGAACCAGCATCAAAGGCATTGTGGCAAACTAAACCTTTTAAAGCATATAAACACCATGCAATTCATTATAATATTCTTGTAGAAGTAATAAACTTCCAGCAACATTTGGGCTAGCCATCGAAGTTCCTGATAAAGTTGCATACTGAGTATCATTTTCATTGTATGTTGAGAACACATTAGTTCCATCACCGGCAATATCAGGCTTAACTCTACCGTCATCACTTGGACCTTGACTACTTGAACTATTAATAACAACATTTATTAAAGCTCCATTAACTGGACTTATAAAAGGGATTTGCATTTGCTACAACAAGATTATTTTGGCATTTTTCCATCGTTAATTTATCAAAGCCATCCATCAATCCTCCTGAATAAGAATCTCCACCTGAATTTCCAGCTGACGTTACCATTAAGTAATAAGGTGCATTATATGCAAGCTGATCCCATTCTACTGCTTCAGAATTATAGCATCCCATTGCAAGTTTACTGCAATGTTAATTCGCCTTCATCGTTCAAAACAGGTACACCATAGGAATGATTTGAAAGTAACAATCCGGTTGAATTAATTTCATTTGTTACTTCAGTAAGGTCGTTATTCCAATTATAAGAAGCTATTGATGATTCAGGAGCCATTCCTTTAGCTGAAGCTGATACACCAGATGCACCAATTGTTCCAACAACATGGGTGGCATGACCGATAGTAGATGGATTTGGCAAAAGTACTGTCTGGAGTTGTAATTCTAGAACTTCCATTCATAAAATTCAACATGTGTTTTTAAAAGCACTGCCACCATCCCAAACTCCAATACGCATATCATTTCCCATTTAAATTGAGTCCTAAATCACCACCTGTCTGAGAATTATCGTCTGGCTTTAGCTGCGTTAAGTTATCAGTTGCTCTATAAATAGGCTTCCCATCAATTATCGAATATATTTAAGTAACTTTTCTACAGAATATCTCTTTCTCCAAAAACATATTACTTTTTAAAATTCTGCTATCCTTACTGAGTCAACCAAATATTTTATTAGAAAATTTATCTTGTAACTGAGCTAATTCAAATAAGTTAGATTCTGACTTTATAGGTTAATACCTTGCTTGTCTTGTCCAAAAAAACTTGAACAAAAAAACAAACAAAGTAAAATATTTAAATTTTTCATATGATTAATTTAGAAGAAAAAGACTAATTATTTCTAACAGTCTTTTTCTTTATATAAGAAAATTTATTAAGGTATAGAAAAAGTATGAGTTTGAATAGTTTCAAAATTTCCAACAACGTCAATCAAAACTGAACCGCAATCTTTACTCAACTTATAAAAACCTGTAACAGATGCTGAAGTTACCATACCATCCCCATAAGAGTCATTAATAGTAAAAGTATAGGTTCCATCAGGTAAATCAAATGTCATTGGAGCCAATGGCTGAAGGACATTGCTTGCAGCATCTGAATAAGGCCGCCAGATTGAACAACTACCCCTGAACTATTTTTATATCCCAAGTAGTTTCAGATCCCCAACGATCCAAAGTCGATTCAAATACAACAATTATTAGAAAGCATAAACAATTAGCAAGTTACCTTGCTTTATTTTTTGTTTGTTTACAAAATAACCATCAGGAGAATCTATTTGGAAAGTTACATATCTAGATACAGTAACGTCTAACTCAGAATCAAAAACTACATCAAAACTTCCATACAACTCCCCAGCAGGAATTGTAACAGATGAAGTCGAAACAGTATAATCACCATCTACAGCAGTTGAATTTGGTTGGCCATTTCATCCCTCCCCTTCTAAAAGTTGTGTAATTGTAATAACTCTATCAACATCAGACTTCTGAGTAGCATAAACTTTTAAAAGTTTTAACATTGAACAATAACTAAAACCAAACTGTTCACTTGATTTTCAAAACCAAGAGAGGCTGGAGCTTCAACCTTACAGGGTCATGTTCATCGCAACCAATTAAGGAAGCAAAAAGTATCATTGTATCAATGAAAATATTTTTTTCATATTGTAAAATTTAAGAATTAAATAGTTAAAACGGATTTTGAGCACCAAGATCAGCATTAGTATTAATTTCACTCAAAAGGAATTTGGAAATTAAATTTGACTGAACCCGAAGGATAATCAAAAAAGCCAAATGCTATATATGATTTGAACCAAGTATAGTTCATTTAATCCAGTATTCCATCTTTTCATATCAAAGAATGCAAAACCTTCTCCCCAAGTTCATTTTCTGTAAGTCTAATCTCTTCAATTAAATTTTGTCCCGAATTCGTAGATAAAGTATATGAAGCATCTCTTGTAGAAATCAATTGAAATAAAGCTTGTCTAGCTCCAGCTTCATTACCCGCCAATGCTTTTGCTTCAGCCTCAATTAAATACATTTCAGCAGCACACGCATAAACACATAATCTCCCTCAAAATCAGTATCATCTACAAACTTAACATTAGCATACTGAGGCAATCCAAAAGGATTTCCTGCCGCAGCAAACCAACCTTTTCTAACAATCATAGTAGCAGATATTCACATCAATATTCTTTTATCTTTCTTTGTATGGGTTGTAACAACCTGCTATAGGTTAAATTACCAATATGAGAAAAATAAGATGCATAATAAGTTGAAGTAACAGTATTAATATCTGCACCCACATCCACTCTTCGTTAGTAATTTTATTAAAACCATCTTGCAATCCAGAAATCCATAAGAGTGATAACCTGACCTTGCAGCTTCAGCATAAGTAGCAGCTTGTGCATAATTACCATATTCTAAATGAAATCTTGCAAGAAAACCTGCTACAACTTTTTTGTCAACACTTGTTTTACTTGAACCACTGTAACCATCAAGCAGTTCTTCGCCTCTTCCATAATCGCTAGAATTAATGCTTCAAATCTTCAACTGGTTGTCACAATATAACATCTTTCTGTTACAAGAGGCACACCTAAACCATCATTATTACCATATACTCCAACTCAGTTAAATAGCTCCAAAACCTCTCATTGCTAACAATCTCCCTCCCTAATAAATTTTAATTCAGGAGCAGCTTCTTCTTTCAAAGCTAAACACGTTCTCTGTTGCTAAACTATTCAATCATCAAATTGCCAAACATGCGTCTGTTCTTAAACCTAGCCTCATTTCAACAGTATGATGGATATCTCAAACCAATGTGAAAACGTTTGAATATCTATTACTCATCGAATCAAACCCTAAATTATACCCCATGTGACCAAACTCATCATGAAAATTACCATGTCAACCGTACTGAAATATTTGAAAAAGCAGTTTCCACCTTCATTACCGGTAGCTAATGTTAACACAGCCTCTGGATTTGAACTAGCCAACTCGGCCAACTGTTGATCTGAATATCATCTCTAATCTTTTTCAAGAAAATCTTCCGAACATGCAGACATTACCACAGCAAATAATGCAAGCAAATAAATTTTTGTTTTTCATAATTTTTTTTAAAATTCTAAATTTATACCAAATGAAATTGTTCTCAATATAGAATAAGAATTACCTGATGCACCAGTTACACCACTTTGACGTGGGTCGTAACCTTGACGCTTAAAGACCATAAATGAACATTATCTGCTAAACCAAATTCTAAGTTTACTAAGACCAAATCTCTCAGAAACACTAGGATTAAACGTATAGCCCGCGCCAACGTTTGAATACTTAAGTAATCCGATTTAATAAGTGACAAAGTACTATTGCTATAATATTGTCTTGGATCATCAATATCAACTCGTGGTAAAGCATTAACATTATCAGGTGTCAAAGTTTTACTAAAATCACTATGTAAACCACCTCCTGGAGCTAACGACATTCCAGACAACCACTCTCCATCAGTTGCATAACCACCCATTTGATAGGCAAAATCAACACTAGCAATAAATCAACTTCATCTACTTCAAATCTCCGTACATCGGGAGGAAACCGTTGCAATTCTATACAAATCAGCTTCAGCGTAGTTTTCCGTAAGTTGTCTACCTGCGGCAGGATCGCTTCATCAATATCCATCCAAAAAAGTGCAGCTCCAGTTGCCGGATTAACTCCTGCAAATTCTCTCATATAGTAGTCATAAGCACCTCCACCTTCTTCTCTGATGAAATTACCTGACACTATAAAATTATTATCTAAACCATTTTCAGGCAACAATGTGATTGTATTTTTATAACTTGTTGCATTAAGGTCATGAGACAGTCAAATTATCAGTCTTAACTACATCAGCATTCAAAGTAGTTCCAAAACCTTACAACTATCGCCAATATTTTCAGGTCTTACGAGAAAAAACAGATTAAAGAAACAGGGATTGGTCTATTAAATAACATATCTGAAATTTCTTTTTGAAATACTCAACTTCTATACTAACTCTATCAAACAATCTTGCATCAAATCCTGCATTTAAATTAGTAGAAGTTTCCCATTTGATATTTCTATTTCTAGGTAACCTCCTGCAGAATAAGAGATGAGCCGAGGTATCTGTAGTTGGATTAATCACCTGAGGTGTTAAGTAAGGTAGGTTATACCCTATCTCATCATTACCTTGCTGACCAAAACTTCCTTTTAATTTAAACTCATTAATCCACGTCACATTTTTCATGAAAGATTCTTCAGAAACTCTCCACGACACACCTGCACCAAAGAAGTTACCCCATCTTACATCAGGAGCAAATCTAGAAGAACCATCTCTTCTAGCACTAGATTAATAAAATATTTATTATTATAATCATAAGCTATTCTTCCCAAAAAGCCTTCCAAAGAATAATCTTCACCACCTCCATAGTTACCTTGAATAACTGAAGCCTGATCAACATAAGGACTATCAAATAGCAACTTAGATCTATCTGCCCCAACATAATCATATCTTCGATCCAAGTTTCATGACCCAATAATACATCTAGCCCATGATTACCAAATCTCTTATACTTTAACAACTGCTGTTGAGTAAAAAGAAAACTGTCTAAAAGACTCGTTATTTACTCTACCTCCAGCACCAATAACATCTCCGTATAATTGTGTATCCATACTCCAATTTTGACCTGCCGTCAACTCCCCTGTTAAAGAATAAGTAAAAACCAAACCATCAACAATTGTATAATCAGCAAGGCTGCAAACAAGTTATCTCTCATTCTTCTTTTACTATAATCATTAATTGCTGTGCATATGGATGCTGCAACGAACCAAAAGGTCTTACAGGAGAAAGTCCTCCAGCACCTGTTCCGTCATCAAACATTTGTTGTCCTAGAGCATTATTAATTGGATTACCATCAAAATCATATGCCAAAACAGGATATATCGGAGCTACAGCTCTTAACCAATAAAAAGGGCTACTGTAAGTAGTACCACCCGTGTATATCAAGATAATCTTGAACAGTATGCCCATAACTAATGTTTGCTCCAACTTTAAAAATAATCATTAATTTTAGAGTCTAGTCTTAATCTTGACGTAATTTTCTCCAAATCCTGAATTCACTACATAACCATCACATTTTTTTCGTAACCCAAAGAAAAATAATGACTAGTGTTTTCACTACCCCCAGAAATACCTAAATTAGTTTGAGTAAAAAACCCATTTCCAAACAAATAATCAGCCCAATCTTCATTGTATTTTAGAGCTCCATTAACAGCTCTACCAGTTGCAGGTCAACAACTTGATTATCTGCAACACCAACGCATACACATTATATTGTAATCCTTGATCTCCAGTAATCAAATTATTAGCAGCATTTTGAGCAGCAGTAACAGGGTCTTGACCTACGTTATAAATATAGGTATTCTTTAAACCTTGAAAGTAAGCCTCATAATATTTGCCTTCATCTTGAATAAAATCATAATCTTTAACAGCACGTGCAGCAAAACCCGAACGAGAATCTATAGTAACTGTACTCTTCTTGTTTTTTCCTTTTTTCGTTGTAATAATTACAACACCACTAGCACCTCTACTTCCATAAAGAGCAGCTGCCGAAGCATCTTTCAAGATAGTCATACTAGCAATATCTTGGTTATTGATGGAATTAATATTTCCATAAAAAGGAACACCATCAACAACATACAATGGAGGAGTTCCAACAGACAAAGATCCTATACCACGAATTCTAATAGTCGCTCCATCTCCAGGCATACCAGTTCCATTTGTAACCTGAACACCGGCAACTTTACCTACAAGACCTTGAGTTACATTACTAGCAGCAATTTTAGCAACCTCTTCTACTTTAATTTCAGCTACTGAACCTGTTAAAGATTCTTTCTTCTGCGTACCATAAGCCACCACTACCACCTCTTCTAAAGTAGTATCACTAACTAAAGCTACATCAATAGTATTAGATGCACCGACTGTCATAGATTGCGTCTTCATACCAACATATGAAAACTCTAAAACTTCACCTACTTTTGACTTGATTGAATACTTACCATCAAAATCCGTTGAAGTACCCCTTGAAGTTCCCTTAACAAGAACTGTAGCTCCAGGAAGAGGCAAACCACTTTCAGTCACTGTACCCGTGATAGTTTTCTCCTGAGCATAAGAAAACTGAATAAAAAACGCCACTAAAAGCGTAAAAATCCATTTAAATTTCGATCTCATATTAAATTTATTTGAGTTAGTTATTCCGCAAACTTCTTAATAATTTCTTAAATAAACAAATATTACTTCGGAATAATATTTTTTATTTTTGTTAAAAATTCAATTAGATTGAAGAAATTGCTCAAAAACTAATAGTTAGATGCATTGTAACAAAAATGGTTGCGTCCATTTTAACATTTTATGTAAATTATTTTATGTTGAATTTAAGTTTCTCAAAACTTTGCTTAGAATCCGGTACAGACGAAGCCGGACGTGGTTGCCTTGCCGGTCCCGTCACCGCTGCTGCAGTTATACTACCTGAAGACTTTTCGCTTCCATTACTCAATGATTCTAAACAACTTTCCGAAAAAGTTAGAGAACAACTTAGGCCTATCATTGAAGAACAGGTCGTTTCTTTCAGCTATACTCACCTTGAACCAACTATCATTGACAAAATAAATATTCTTAATGCATCCATACAAGCCATGCAAGAAAGTATTTTGAAGTTATCGCCTACTCCGGAATATATCATCGTTGACGGAAATCGTTTTAAACCACTCAACAACATTCCATATAGTTGTATTATAAAAGGAGACAGTAAATACATGAGCATTGCAGCCGCATCAATTTTAGCCAAAACCTACCGTGATGATTATATGAATAAAATTCATGAGGAATTCCCCATGTATAATTGGAAGAAAAACAAAGGCTACCCTACTAAAGAACACAGAGAAGCCATCGCAAAATATGGGATAACCAAATACCACCGGTTAAGTTTTCGACTTTTACCTGAGCAATATAAATTAGATTTTTAGCACTGTAGATTGCTTGTTTTATTCAAAACAGTTGCTCTGACTTCACATGCAAACAACTGCTCAAAATGCTTTAATATTTTTGCCTTTACTTCATCTTCTTCAACTTTTTCAACACCTAATTCTACCTGCAAAGAAGTCACAGCTTTACCACGAATTCCGCACGGAATAATATTATCAAAGTAACCTAAATCTGCATTTACATTCAGAGCAAATCCATGCATCGTTACCCATCGCGAAGCACGAACACCCATAGCACATATTTTTCTGGCAAATGGCGTTCCAACATCCAACCAAACTCCGGTTTCGCCTTGACTTCGTTCTGCTTTCAAACCATATTCTGCTAAAGTTAGTATAATCGTTTCTTCTAACAACCGTAAATATTTGTGTATATCCGTAAAAAAATTTTCTAAATCCAAAATTGGATAACCCACAATCTGACCCGGACCATGATACGTAATATCACCGCCGCGATTTATTTTATAAAAAGTCGCCCCCTTTTCTGCGAGTTGTTTTTCGTTCAAAAGTAAATTATTAAAATCCCCACTTTTGCCCAACGTGTAAACATGAGGGTGTTCTACCAATAAAAAATAATTTGGTGTAGACAAGTTAGTCTCTTCTCTTCTGTTCCGGATTTTTAATTCTACAATTTCCTTGAACAAATTCTCCTGTAAATCCCAAGTCAATTTATAATCCATTAAACCCAAATCATCTATCCAAACAACTTTATTCATAATGATTTTATTAGAACACAAAAATACAATTTTATACCTTAATATATATACTTGCTTTTTGAAGCGAATGGATTAGGCTTTTCAGTAAATCATTTTCCCGCCATCCGCTCTATCTTTTGCTTTGCAAAAGGATGCCACTACTGTCGGGGCTAAAAAGTAATCCTTGTAAAAAAACACTTCAAAATAAATTCACACTAAAAACTAACTCATCAATACATTGACACATCGACACATTAAAGCATTGACACATTCCTAAATATTCCTATCTTTGCACGCTTAAAAAACGTCACTATGCAACTTTCGGAACAAGAAATTATCAGAAGAGAAAAACTTAACGGACTGCGTCAATTAGGAATCAACCCCTACCCTGCCGATTTATTTCCTGTAGACCATACTACCAAAAAAGTAAAAGAGAACTTTGAAGAAGGAAAAAAGGTTATCATTTCCGGAAGAATCATGAGTATTCGCGACCAAGGAAAGGCTTGTTTTGCGGAATTGCAGGATAGTACAGGACGTATTCAACTGTATGTGAACCGAGATATGCTTTGCCCCGGCGAAGACAAGACCTTATACAACCAAGTTTTTAAAAAGCTAACCGATTTAGGTGATTTTGTAGGTGTCGAAGGTGAATTGTTTACCACAAAAGTGGGTGCGCAGTGCGTTCGTGTGGATCACTTTACTTTTTTAAGCAAAACATTACGTCCATTACCTTTACCAAAAACAGACGAAAACGGAAAGGTATACGATGCATTTAACGATGCTGAATTACGTTACCGCATGCGATATGTCGATTTAGTTGTAAATCCGCACGTGAAAGAAGTCTTTGTGAAAAGAACAAAACTTTTTAATGCTATGCGAACGTTTTTTAACGATAGAGGTTACTTTGAAGTAGAAACACCCATTTTACAATCTATCCCGGGTGGAGCCGCGGCTCGTCCGTTTATCACTCACCACAATAGTTTAGACATTCCATTATACATGCGAATTGCAAACGAGTTATACCTCAAAAGACTTATCGTTGGTGGATTTGACGGTGTTTATGAATTCTCTAAAAACTTCCGTAACGAAGGAATGGACAGAACGCACAACCCGGAATTCACTGCCATGGAGATTTATGTAGCCTACAAAGACTACAATTGGATGATGGAATTTACCGAAAACCTATTGGAATACTGTGCTTTACAAGTGAACGGAACAACTGATGCAACGTTTGGCGAATATCAAGTTAATTTCAAAGCACCTTATGCTCGTTTAACTATGACCGATGCCATCATTCAATTTACAGGTTTTGATATTTCCGGAAAATCGGAAGATGAGATTAGAAAAGCTGCTTTAGAAATGGGAATCCAAGTGGATGATACAATGGGTAAAGGAAAATTGATTGATGAAATTTTTGGAGCTAAATGCGAAGGAAATTTTATTCAACCCACTTTCATCACCGATTATCCAAAAGAAATGAGTCCGCTCTGCAAAGAACATCGTTCAAATCCTGAACTTACGGAACGATTTGAATTAATGGTTTGTGGAAAAGAAATTGCGAATGCTTATTCAGAATTAAACGATCCAATAGACCAACGCGAACGTTTTGAAGCCCAACTCAAACTTGCAGATCGTGGAGATGATGAAGCTATGTTTATTGATAATGATTTCTTGAGAGCTTTAGAATACGGAATGCCGCCAACATCCGGTTTAGGAATTGGTATGGATCGATTAATCATGTTTTTAACCAATAATCAATCCATTCAAGAAGTTTTATTCTTCCCGCAAATGCGACCTGAGAAAAAGCAAGTTGAATTGACAGAAGATGAAAAAACAATTATCGAAATATTAAAAACTTCAAATAACATTGCCTTAACAGAACTAAAAGAGAAAACTGCTTTAAGCGGTAAAAAATGGGACGCAGCCATGAAAGGTTTGGCTAAACATGCATTAGTCAAAGTAAATGTCGACGGAGAATTAAAAACTGTTGAGTTAAAAAGTTAACTAGAATAGATATACAAAACTTAATCCCAACTCATAAAAAAGTCGGGATTTTTAATTTCTAATAGTTTTGTGAACTTGCTAAAGCAGAGGCAAAAATTGCCCCAAAAAGAATAAAAAACAACAAAACCAATCCGATAACAATAGCCATTACAATTAATTGAGCTTTTGCCCAATTTTTTCTGTTTACGTTTTCACTGTCGCTAAATGCATATACAAAAAGCATAATAAATCCAACTAACGGGATAGCCATGATTAATAAGGTAATTAGCCAATCTTTTACAGACATTGGCTTTTGATTTGAATTTTCTAACTCAGTCATAATTTTTATGTTTTTATGTTTAAGAATTGGCAAGATAGAAAAATAAACTGACTCATATGAAGTGTTAATAAAAACACAAAAATTAAACCTTTTCTTCTTGAACTTGTCTTAGTCGTATAATCATTAAAATCAAAGAAAATGAAAAAATTAGTTATTATCACAGTATCGTTGTTAGTAGGGTTCCTAACTTTTGCTCAAGAAAAAGAAGTCCAAAAAGCTGAGAGAAAAGCCCGTATGGAAAATCGTGAAAGTCTTTCTGCTGAACAACAAGCAGAATTACAAGTAAAAAGAATGACTTTAGATTTGGATCTAAACTCAAAACAACAGGGAGAAATCAAAAAAATTGTGTTAGAACAAGCTAAAAAAAGAGAAGCTAAAAAAGAAGAATGGAAAGCCAATAAAGAAAATCAAAAATCGATAAGCAAAGATGAAAAATTCGCTATGAAAAATCAGGCTTTAGATGAACAAATAGCAATAAAAGCGGAGATGAAAAAAATTCTTACAGCAGAGCAGTTTGTAAAATGGGAAGCTAAACAAGCGGAAAGAAAAGATAAAATGGAGAAAAGAAAAAACGCTAAAGGCAAAAAACAAAGAGAACGTAAATAAATTTAAAGATATTATTTTGTTAATTAGGCTTTTTGATTTATATTCGCCTATTAACTAATCAAATAATTAACTGTATCATGAAAAAAATTGTTTCTATAGTTGTATTAATAATGGCTTTTGGTTTTTCTGCCAACGCTCAATCTACTGTAAAATTAGAAGCTGATTCAAAATCAAAAGAACAAAATGTTAAAGAAATGGCGTATAACCAATTGAGGGAATTATCATCTGTTGTTCAATTATCTCCTGAATTAAAAGATGATTTTCTTAATTTGTTTATGATGAGAAATGAAGCTGTGAACAACACAAAATCCTATGAAGAAAAAGCTGCCATTTATGAACGATTTGGCCAAAAGATGTTAAGTGGTTTGAGTGAAGAGCAGGTAAAAAAATTAGCTGAAAACAAAGAGTTATATAATAAGTTAACGAACTTAAAATACAGCATGAAATAAAAAAAATCCCGGTTTAATACCGGGATTTTTTTTAGATTGTTTTTGAAACTTTTTCAATCTTTTTTATTGTAATATCTAAATCTTCATACGATAAAGCATCGGTAATAAACCAAGTTTCGTAAGCTGAGGGAGCAATGTAAATTCCTTCTTTTAATAATCCATGGAAGAATCTTTTAAATAAGATATTATCCCCACCCTTTGCCGTATCAAAATCAATTACGGAATTTTCATTAAAATGAACAGAAATCATTGAGCCAACACGGTTAATTGTGTGAACAACATTACTTTTAGATAACACTTGTTGTATTCCACTTTCTAAATAGGCTGTCTTTTCATCCAATCGCTGATAAATATTATTATCAGTATTTAATTCTGTCAACATCGCCAAGCCTGCTACCATAGCTAATGGATTTCCGGATAAAGTACCGGCTTGATAAACCGGTCCCAATGGAGACAGAAAGTTCATTATTTCATTTCTTGCGGCAAAAGCTCCAACAGGTAAACCGCCACCAATTACTTTTCCAAAACATACAATGTCTGCATTTATTTTGTATAATTCTTGAGCTCCACCCTTTGCAAGTCTAAACCCTGTCATGACTTCATCAAAAATAAGCAAAGAAGCATTTTCATCACATAGATTTCGCAAACCTTCTAAAAAGCCATCTAAGGGAGGAACACAGCCCATATTACCGGCAACAGGTTCAATAATTATCGCCGCAATTTCATTTTTATTGCTTTCAAATAATTCCCGAACATTGTCTAAATTATTGAATCGAGCCAATAAAGTATCTTTTGCAGTTCCTTGCGTTACACCTGGACTATTTGGAATACCAAAGGTACTGGCTCCACTTCCTGCTTGAATTAAAAACGAATCCGAATGCCCGTGATAGCATCCGGCAAATTTGATAATTTTATCTCTTTTGGTATACCCACGAGCAAGACGAATAGCACTCATACAAGCCTCCGTTCCTGAATTTACAAATCTTATCTTACCGACATTGGGTACCATTGATAGAGCTAGTTCTGCAATTTGTGTTTCCAATTCGGTTGGCATACCAAAAGAAGTTCCGAGTTTGGCCCTTTCTGTTATGGCCCTGATAACGGGTTCATATGCATGTCCTAAAATCATCGGTCCCCAAGAATTAATATAATCGATGAGTTTGTTTCCATCTTCATCATATAAATAAGCTCCCTTGGCTCTTTTAACAAAAATTGGAGTTCCACCAACCCCTTTAAATGCTCTAACAGGAGAATTTACTCCGCCTGGAATTACTTTTTCAGCATTCGCAAACAAGTTGCTGCTTCTTTGGTATTGCATGGTATTTTTTTGGATTTATTTTAGATAAATAACCTGACCAACAGAAAGTGAATCTGTTTTCATGTTATTATTTTGTTTTATTTCATCTATTGAAATATTGAATTTTTTTGATAGTGAATACAAAGTATCTCCTTTAACAACAATATATTCTAGATTGTTTTTATTGTTGGGTAATTCTATTTTTTTTGAAATAGTGGATGAATTTCGCAACACCTCATCGTCATACTGATTCAATTGATAGCGTTCTATCAAACTAATGAGTTTGTCAGGATATTTTGTGTCGGTTGCATATCCTGCTGCTCGAAGTCCTTTTGCCCATGCTTTGTAGTCGTCTTTCGGTAAGGAAAAAAGCGAAGCATAACGACTTCTGGAAGTCAAAAAGAGAGAATGATCGCGGTAGGAATCAGCAGGATCTGAGTATTTTCTGAAGCACTCCTGGGCGGCATCATCATCATGTCTTACGCTAGGTCCGTTCCATTCTTTATGACATTTTATTCCAAAATGATTATTTGCTCGTTTGCTTAATGAACCTTGACCAACACCGGATTCTAAAATCCCTTGAGCTAAGGTTATACTTGCCGGAATTCCGTGTTGACGCATATTTTCTTTCGCTATTTCTTTAAAATCATCAATGTATTTGAGTACTACTTCTGTGGTAACTTTTACACTTGAAGTAGCTTCCAAAACCTCAGTGACAGGTTTAGAAGAATCGCGAGATGATTTTTGATTTGATTTATTAGTTGTTGTTTTAGCAACTGGTTTCTTGGTTGTTCGGGCAGTAGGTGTACTTTTTTTAGTGGTTCTCACAACCGGTTTAGAACTTGAACAAGAGACCATTACCAATAACCCGAAAATGAATAGCATTTTTTTAACCATCGAACTTTATTATTTGTAAATTTTTGTTTTTTAATTTCACATTCATTCCTTTAATCCCTTGTAATCCGCCAGTATGTATGGCTAAAACTTTAGATCCCTTCGGAAAAAAATTTTTATTTATTAAATCTTCAATTCCGAACATCATTTTACCTGTATAAACGGGGTCTAAAGGAATTTTAGTATTGTTATAAAATCTATTTAAGTATTCTATTAATTTATCTGATGTTTTCGCATAGCCCCCAAAGGTATACTCTTTTATTAATTCCCAATTATCTTTCTTTGCTATTCGACTAATATCATTTTCTAAGAAATCGCCAAACAAAGCAGGAAACCCAATAATTTTTTGATGAGTTGCACTAGTATTGATTAATCCTGCAATTGTTCCTCCGGTTCCAACTGAACAGCAAATATAATCAAACATATCGTCTTCTTCAGTCAAAATCTCTTCACATCCTCTTATTGCCAAACTATTTGTACCTCCCTCAGGTATAAGATAAAAATCACCAAACAAATCTTTCAAGTTATTGATGTATAACTTTTCTTCCTTATTTCTATACTCATTTCTAGTTTCAAAATAGAATTCCATTCCGTTATCTTGGGCAAAAGAAAGCGTTGCATTATCATTTATTTTAGAGGAAAGTTCCTCTCCTCGAATAACGCCAATGGTTTTAAAACCGTATTCTTTTCCTGCAAATGCCACAGCAGCTATATGATTTGAAAAAGCTCCACCAAAAGTTAATAAGGCTTTTTGCCCTTCTTCTTGTGCTTGAATGAGGTTATATTTGAGTTTTCGATATTTATTGCCGGATATAAAAGGATGAATCAAATCTTCTCTTTTTATATAAAGCGAAACTTGATTATTAAACTCCTTTATTTCTTGATTAAAAACATCAAAAATCATAGTGGGACAAAGGTATTGAAATGCTATTAAATAAAAAAGACAGCTCGTTTGAACTGTCTTTCTTACTTATTTGATAACCATTGTTATTTCATCTTAAAAACAGAAATCTTTTTATTAATCTCCTGATTGTCTGCTGTTACTAATTTTACAATGTAAATACTTTCACTTAGTCCTATTGTTGGAAACGAATAAACTGCTTCTGCTCCCAACTTTTCTTTAGTGAAAATTAACTTTCCTGTTATGTCAAACAAAGTAGCTGATTTCAGGTCAACCAAATTAGGATTACTAATGGAGAGTAATTCATTTTCATTATTTTGAACAATCATAAATTGTTCGCTTTTAATGGTTTCATTTCCTAATGTTTCATCTAAGAAAGTAACTTCAAATCTATCTAAGGTTGTGCCTCCGGCAGGAAGAGTTATGTCAACAAAACTATTTTTTATATCATGGTAGATATTTGTTTCGCTGTCAAAAAGGAAAATATTTTCTGCATCATCAAAATTAATAATCTCGCCAACATATACTCTAAAAGTCGATTGGTTATTCGCTTTTAATGCAAATGGTATTCTTTTATTAATATCAAAAGGCAATGTAGAAATCGCAAATTGATTATTATCTGTAATTGGGAAATAAACATCCGTGGGTAAATTTAAACCTTGCATTGGTGCATCAAACGCACTATCAAGACCATCCGTTGCATTAGGGTTGAAAGCTAAAACAACTTCTCTTGTGAATTGATTATTTAGAATAGTTTGAATTCTAATTTGCGGCACTTGTAATTTGGAAAATTGAGTATAATCAGTACCCGTTAAATTAGGAATTTCAGGCCAATTAGTATCTAATTCTGAAGTTGTTGTATTGTTCGAAGCATTTCTTTCAAACTGAGAATTCTCAGCAACACCTTCTTTGTTAAAAACACGGTAGATATTTTTCATTTCCACATTACCTGTGGCTACTGAACCTTTTATAATAAAACCTTGGCCTATTGGAGAGAACATTCTTCGGTAATTTGTACCTGCAGACCCCCCTGTTGTGTTTGGTGACCCATCACCATTATAGGTATTCCAAGTTGCACTTGTGTATGTTCCTGGAGAAAAAGCGTTAACATTATTTGGTACATAAACACCATAACCTCCAACATAGTCAGACAATGTATGTGAGGTACCAGGTTTTTGATGCTCCCAAAAATAAGCGTTCCCGTTTATAATTGGTGAACCGGATGAAGTGACAGCTCCGGTTCCATAATCTACAACGTAACCACTATGTTCTAATAAAAATAAATTTAAATTAATCGCGGATGGATATGGGTTTCCTGTCAACGTGCTCTCTGTGTATCCTGTACCACCGTCAACTGAATTACCTACTGGAATGGTGATTGTTCCATCATTAGGCTTACCTCTAAAATCATAACGTTGGTTGTTTCCCGGATTATTTTGAACTCCAAGTACAGTTGTGTTATCAGATCCACTCACACCTTTCATTGTAAATCCTTGTCCGGCTCCAATTGAAGTTGCACCGGCAATGTAATTCCAATTTGAATATTGATTGGTTGTGGTTAGGGTATAAATCCAACGACTTGAAATATTTAAAGCTGTATTGGTAGAAGAACCATTTAAACTTGTTGTAATTGCTTCACCTCCAAAAGTAGTTAAACCGGTTGGTCGTTTAAGTAATGAAATACCAAAATTGGAATTACCAACCGAAGCAGATGGTTCACCTACAGGAGAACACCAATAATTATATCCAAAATTATTTGATGTACCTTCTTGAAATGCAGAAAGCATACCTAATCCCGTATTTGCGGAACTTCCTGTTGTTTTTTGAAGCAATTGACTTTCATTTCGCAAATAAATATTCCCGTTATTGGCCAAATTTACATCTTGTGTTACTGTAACATATTGGTCATTGACATAAACAAAACTACCTGAACTGACAAATAACTGGGCTTGTGATTGAAATCCGGCGAATCCAATTCCAACTACTATAAAAATATTTAATAATCTTCTCATAATTAAAAACTTAAAAGTCAAATTTACTTAAATATTTTATTAAATCACTTTTTGGGTCTTATTTTTTTTTAACGAAATGAAAGTTTAATCAAATAAAATAAATAATTCAATCCAGAAAACAAATAAATATTTAACATTTAGTAAGTCTTTTTCTTACTTTTAAATCCATTTTATGCATTTCATCGATTTTTTTATACACTTTATCGGTTTTATTATACATTTGTTCAGTCAAAAATTAAGAAAGTAAATCCTTTTAAATTAATAGTCATGAAAAATTATTCTACACTTATTAATAAAATAAAAAAAGAAGTTCGTCAAAACATCCTTTTTTTAAAAATAGTATTGGTAATGTTTTTTACTAGCCAATTGTCCTTTGCACAAACCCTGCTAATTAATCCAGCAACCAATGGAGGATTTGAAAGTGGTTCGACATTTGCTGCCAATGGATGGACTGCAACTACGGGCACATCAACTCAAAATCAATGGGTCTGTAGCACAGGAGCGACAGCAGGTTTTTCAGGCTCAAGATGTGCATACATAACCAATAACACATCAAGCACACCACCCCCTCATAATTATACCATAACAGCTAATCGTCGAACACATTTGTATCGTGATATTACTGTTCCTGCCGGTGAGACAAATATTGAGTTAAACTTTGATTGGATTGGTAGAGGTCAAAGTTATGCTGATTGGTTAAGGATTTGGGTAACTCCAACTTCATATACACCAGTCTACAACACAATGATAAGTAATACTGGTTCGGCACCTACTGGCAGAATTTTGATTGGTACATTTTATAATCAAGCAACATGGACAAATTCAACAATAAACTTACCAACGGCCTATGCGGGAGAAACTTTTCGATTAGTTTTTGAATGGGTGAATAACAATAGTTCAGGAACGCAACCCCCCGCTGCAGTTGATAATATTTCATTGACGTCACAAACTTACAATGATGACTGTGCAGATTCATTTAATTTAACTGTCAATCCTTCTACAACTTGTGTTACATCTTCAAGCGGAACAACTGCTGTAGCTACTCAATCACAATCTGGATGTGCCGGAACAGCTGATGATGATGTTTGGTATAGCTTTGTGGCCACGTCAACTGTACACACCGTAACAGTGACACCAAACACTATGTATGATGCTGTTGTTGAAATATTCTCCGGCTCTTGTGGATCTTTGTCAAGTCTTGTGTGTCAAGATGCAACACTAGCATACGCACCTGAAGAGGCTACCGCTGCCGGATTAACAATCGGTCAAACCTATTATGTTAGAACGTATACTTATTATAACAACGATAGCCACCAAGGAAGTTTTGCTATTTGTGTAACAACTCCTCAAGACCCATGTTCATCAATTACCAATATTAGTGGTTGTGGAACTTCTACAAATACAACTATAGCCCCCGGAAATGGTATCTATTCAACTTCATCTTGTGGAAATACAACACCTGGTTTAGAAAAAATATTTTCTTACACCCCTACAATGTCTGGTACTTTTGCAATTCAACAATTGAATTCTTACACAACTATTAATTATCAGTATAAAGCAGCTTCTAGTGGTTGTAATAATACCGGATGGACATGTATTCAGGCTTTAAACGGTGCTCAAACTAGCTATACTTTTTATATGTTAGCAGGAAACACCTATTACATTATGATTGATCCTCAAAATAATTCAGGAGGAAACATAACATTTCAAGTAAACTGTTTAACAGCTCCTTGTACTGCAGGAGAAGGAGTCGGAACTTCAGCCTTAGGTTGTCCTTCGGTTACATCTGGTGGTTTGGGATTGAGTGGTGCTAATCCGGATCCTATACCATGTGATGCCCCTACAACTTGTACAACACTTGAAGCTAGCTACTTAAAATTAGGTCAAACAACAAACTATAATGTAGAATCAATTGCCTATGCCCCTCCATACCAATTTGAATGTCTTGCAAATCCGGTGAGTGTTAACATAGACGACGTTTGGTCTGAGGAAATATATTTACCTTTTTCATTCTGCTTTTTTGGAAACACCTATAATTCTTGTTTAATAGGCTCAAATGGTACATTAACTTTTGATACATCAAATGCTAGTGGTTATGCCGGATGGCAATTTAGTAACAACTTACCAAGTACTGTGGGTGCATTATTCAACAATACCATTTATGGTGTTTATCATGATATTGATCCTAGTAAAGGAGGAACAGTTGGATGGGAATTAATATACTTAGATAGTGGATGTAGAGCATTGGTTGCTTCATGGCATGATATTCCAATGTACTCAAACACATGTAACTCAATCCTTTATACTGGTATGATGGTTCTATACGAAGATTCAAATGTTATTGAAGTATATATTGAAGAGAAAAACGTTTGTTCTACTTGGAATGGAGGAAACGCAGTCGTAGGTATTCAAAATAGCGATGGAAGTGTTGCAATTGTTGCACCAAACAGAAATTCTTTAAGTACAAATTGGACTGTGACTAACGAAGCATGGCGTTTTGTCCCTTCCGGAACACCAATTACATCTTTAGAATGGTTTGAAGGATCAGGAACTTCAGGTCCAATGATTGGCACAACAGATACTATAGAGGTATGTCCTTTAACATCTACAACTTATACTGCGAGAGTAACCTATGAATTATGTAATGGATCAACCATTGTTGAAACAGATGAAACTGAAGTTTTAGTGATTGAAGACAAAATTTGGAATGGCTCTGTTGATTTAGATTGGGACAAAGCAAATAACTGGACTCCTGTTGGTGTCCCTAATAGTTCTGATTGTGTTACTATTCCGGTAACCCCAAACAATCCTGAAGTTATTGGAACAGATTATGAAGGTTTAGCGAAAAATTTAAAAGTTCTAAACGGTGCTACACTTACTATAAAATCTGAAAATGCAATTACCGTAACCGATTGGGTTGAAGTTGAACCAACTGCTCTTTTTGATATTGAAAACGATGCTAGCCTTGTTCAAATAAATAATGTTTCAAATATTGGTAATATTGAATATAAAAGAAATGCATTTATTAGAAAATTAGATTACGTTTATTGGTCTTCTCCTGTATCTCCATTTCACGTAAGTGCAGTGTCTCCAGGAACTTCATCAACATTACGATTTTTCTGGAACTCTACTGTAGCCAACTCAAATGGTGGGCTTGGAACATGGTCAAACGCAAACGAAAATATGATACCCGGCAAAGGATATATTGTTCGTGGACCGAATTCATTTGACACAACTATACAACAATTTACAGCTAATTTTGTTGGTGTACCAAATAATGGAAATATTAGTGTTCCTATTGCTCGTGGAAGCTATACCGGAGCAGACTATTCTGGAACTAACGGTGTGATAATTACAAATATGGATGATAATTTTAACCTTATCGGTAATCCATATCCATCAGCAATCAGATTTACAGACTTTATGGCTGCTAATCCTGATTTAGAAGGCTCTATTAGAGTTTGGACTCATGGTACTTTACCCAATAACTCTACTCCTAATCCTTTCTATGGAAGTTTTACTTACAATTACACCTCAGCAGATTATATCATTCACAATGGTACGGGAACAATAAGCGGTCCTGACACCTATGACGGATTTATTCCTGCAGGTCAAAGTTTCTTTGTAGCAATGTTAGATGGACCAGCTTTGACTACTAATGCTAATTTTACTAATTCAATGCGAGTTAGAAATAATAACACGCAATTTTACAGAAATTCAAATACTGAAATTCAATCAGGACAAGAACAAAGTAGAATTTGGTTAGATATGGTTGCTCAAAATGGAACTGTAAGCAGAACGCTTATTGGATACATAGAAGGTGCCACCTATGCAAAAGATCGTATGTTTGATGCTTATACAAAAACGTCAAACGCAATGATTCTATATTCACTAATTGATTCAGAAAAAGTTTGTATTCAAGGAAGACAATTACCATTTGATTCTAATGACATTGTTCCGCTTGGATTCAAAGTAAGTACTAATGGAATTTATACAATTGCTATTGCCGCTGTTGACGGAATTTTTTCTGACAATCAAACTGTGTATTTAAGAGACAAAGCTCTAAACACAGTACATAACTTATCTGGTAATCCTTATTCATTTACTGCCGATTCAGGCATTTACAACGAACGATTTGAATTAATTTATGAAGATGAAACACTTGGAATTGACCATTTAGAAAATTTCGGAATAAAAATCATTACAAATGATAACATTGTAATTCGTTCTGGCAATGAACAAATAAGTGAAATAGAAGTTTTTGATATGCTTGGAAGAAAAGTAAATCAGTATTTTTCTGTCAATGCAAATGAGTTTTCTCTAGATGAAAAAAGAAAAAATCAAACACTTTTATTAAAAATAAAAACAGTAAACGATAATATCTCCATCAAGAAAGTTCTATTTTAAAAATTAAATTTTAACTAGTTGAACCGCCTAATAAACTTAGGCGGTTTTTATTTTGAATTTGTAAGGAAGATTTGATTTTTTAAAAACATCGACTTGTTCTGTTTTTTGTTAATTATATTACCATTACTTTAAGTAATAACTGATACTTAATTCTCTTTTTAACGATTATTTTAAACATTACAACTATTTATTAACAAATGTTTAGATTTTTGTTACTTTTTGAATTAAAATACTTATTTTAGTGGAAACAAATTTTATCCATACAATGAAAAAAGAAAATTGGGGGATCTTTTTTCCATCGATTCTGTGCCACATTCTATTATTTATTTCTTTATTATTTTATACTAGTAATACCAACGCACAATGTACTAATACAGTCCAATGGGGATCAGCAACAGCTCCAACTAATACGTTACCGGTTACAATAAGTACTTGCAATTATCAAACAGAATACAGTCCAATAACTTCAATAGTTAGTGGTTCAACCTATCAAATAACGAATAATTGTGGAGGCTATATAACCATAAGAAGTAATACTTATAACGGTGCAGTAATCAGTCATGGTAATTCTCCACATACTTTTACAGCTACTTCATCCGGAACCTATTATATCCATTACAACACAAATGCAGGTTGCGGAACGGCGTCAAATTGTTGTACAACAACCATAACTTGCACATCCTGTTCAGCTCCCGTAGCACCTTCAAACGATTTGTGTACCAACGCTACTCCTTTACCCTGTGGCACTACTAATTTGGCCGGCACTACAGTTGGTGCAACAAATATTGCCAATACATCAGGCTGCTCAATGTCAAATTATGGCGTTTGGTACAGTTTTATTGGAGATGGAAATATAACTACTATTACAACAAACCCTTCTTTTGATATTAAACTATCTGTTTCAACAGGAACATGTGCTAGTATGACTAATATTGTTTGTACTGATGCTGCTCCTGAAACAGCAACATTTAGTACAACAAACGGTACAACTTACTATGTTTATATTGCACATTGGTTATCAGGAAGTTCAACAACAGGTACGTTTACAATTTCCAGAAGTTGTACAGTTCCAATCGGCAATGATAACTGTTCAAATGCAGTCAATTTACCGGTTAATCCAACTACAACATGCACTTCAACAACTTCAGGATCAACCTTTGGAGCAAGTCAATCCATGGCGGGTTGTGTTGGAGGTGCAGACGATGATGTTTGGTTTAGCTTTGTAGCTACTTCAACCATTCACAATGTTACAGTAACGCCAGGTACCTTGAGCGATGCCGTGCTACAAGTATTCAGCGGCACTTGTGGTTCTTTAACTAGCTTAGCATGCATTGATAATACAGTAACAGGCAATGAATCTTCAACAGTGACTGGCCTAACCATTGGTAATACATATTTTGTTAGAGTTTACAGTTATTCAAATGGAAGTGGACAAGGGACTTTCACCATGTGTGTTACAACACCCCCAAATCCTTGTACGTCTGTAACAAACATTGCTAGTTGTGGCACAACAATTAATGGTACTGTACCTTCCGGCAACGGAAGCTATCCAAGTTCTCCTTGTGGTTGGACAACACCGGGAACTGAAACAATTTACACCTTCACCCCTACGCAATCAGGACCATACACTATTCAACAAACTAATTCTTTCGCAACGATAGATTATCATTACAAGGCAGTTTCAGATGGTTGTAATAATATTGGCTGGAGCTGTATAGATGACCTAAACGGTGCTGCAACGAGTTCTAATTTTTTCCTTTCAGCAGGTGTTCAGTACTATTTTTTATTAGACCCTGAAAGTACAGCCGGAGGAAATGTTAGCTTTATCATTAACTGCACCACCAATCCTTGTACAAATGGATCTGGAACAGGTACAACATCATTAGCTTGTCCTTCTGTGCTATCAGGTGGATTAGGCTTAAATGGTGCTGACCCGATTCCTTTAGATTGCAATTCTGTAGCAACCTGTGTGGATTTAGAGGCTACTTACTTGCAGTTAGGAGATACTTCTTCATACATCGTGGAATCAATTCCTTATGCACCACCTTATCAATTTTATTGTCTTCAAAATCCGGTAAGTGTAAATATTGATGACATTTGGTCTCCAGTGATTAACATTCCTTTTGATTTTTGTTTTTATGGAAATACATATAATTCATGTATTATGGGTTCAAATGGGATGATTTCCTTTGACACCACAGATGCTAGTAGTGGATCAGGATATGCTTTTAGCAATAATCTCCCCAGCTTGGTGGGAGCATTATTCCCAAATACTATTTATGGAGTTTATCATGATATCGACCCTAGTAAAGGAGGTACTGTTGGGTGGGAATTAATTACTTTAAACACCGGTTGTAGAGCACTTGTAGCTTCTTGGAACGACATTCCTATGTTTTCATCCGCCTGTAATTCCATTCTCTACACCGGAATGATAGTTTTATACGAAGATACTAATATAATTGAAGTTTATATAAAAGAAAAAAATGTTTGTGCTACTTGGAATGGAGGTAATGCCATTGTTGGTATTCAAGATGAAACCGGAACACAAGCAGTTGTTGCACCGGGGAGAAATGGTCTTGATGCAGATTGGACTGTTACCAATGAAGCTTGGCGTTTTGTTCCTGCCGGCCCATCCATTACCTCAATACAATGGTTTGAAGGCTCTGGTACATCAGGTCCTGTTGTTGGGAATACTGATGTAATTAATGTTTGTCCGACCGTAACAACAACTTATACGGCTCAAGTCACCTATGCTCTTTGCAATGGAAATACAATTGTTGAAAATGATGAAACTATTGTTACTGTTATTGGAGACAAAACATGGAATGGATCAATTGATTCTGATTGGAACAAAAACAACAACTGGACACCTGTTGGCATTCCAAACAATACCGATTGTGTTTTAATTCCAGTTACACCTAATGACCCTATAATTTCAGGAACAAATTACAATGGTTTAGCCGGAACTTTACGTATTTTAAACAATGCAACACTTACTGTTAATTCAAATAACAGCATAACCGTAACAGATTGGGTGAATGTACAACCTAATGGAACATTTGACATTGAGGACAATTCCAGCTTAGTTCAAATCAATAATACTGCCAACGTTGGAAATATTATCTACCGAAGAGATACAGATATCCGAAGATTAGACTATGTTTATTGGTCATCGCCAGTGGCTGGTTTTAATGTGAGTAATATTCCTGCTCCAATTTCTCCCGGCCCAATATTTACTTGGAACCCTACTTTTGCTAATCCAAACGGCGGTCAAGGGTATTGGATAGGTGCTGCCGGAAATACCATGCAACCCGCTGTTGGTTATATCATGCGTGGGCCAAATAGTTTTGGAAATACGCCAACAACACTGAATGGTAGTTTTATAGGAGTCCCAAATAATGGTCAAATCACAACTACCATCTCACGTGGAAGCGATACCAATACTGCAACTCATTATGGTTTAAACGGGACAGAAATTACCAACCTGAGTGACAATTACAATTTGATAGGAAATCCTTACCCTTCAGCAATCAGAGCTAGTCAGTTTCTTTTTAATAATAACACCAAAATTGAAGGCAATGTTCGATTATGGACACACGGCACATTACCAGCAGCCATAACAAGTCCGTTTTATGATACCTATGCCTATAATTATACGCCAGGTGATTATTATATTTTTAATTTCACTGGTACTTCTTGTTGTCCTGCAGCAGGTTCAGATTTATTCATTGGAGCAGGTCAAGGTTTCTTTGTTCAAATGATTGATGGACCTCCGGCTTCAGATGTTGTGTCGTTTAATAACGGTTTACGAAATCCTGGCTATGACAATAGTTTGTTCTACAGAAATACAAATCAGATTGAAACACAAACTAATTTAACCGATTTAGAAAGACACAGAATGTGGTTTGATATTATCAATTCTGATGGATTAAACGACCGAACATTAGTTGGCTACATAGAAAATGCAACCATGGGAAGAGATAGTTTCTTTGATGCAAATACAGCAGTAGCCGGAAATATGATAATTTATTCTCTTTTGGACGAAGAAAAACTAACCATTCAAGGAAGAAGCTTACCGTTTGATGTAAATGATATTGTGCCGATGGGCGTTAACATACCAACCAGTGGTCAATACACCATTGCACTTGCTGCTATTGATGGTTTATTTGAGAATCAGAACATTTATATAAATGACAAATTAAATAACACAATTCATGATATCAAGATAAATCCTTATGGTTTTTATTCTGAACAAGGAACATACAACAATCGTTTTGAAGTTATTTATCAAAATGAAACACTCAGCAATCCTGATTTTTCTTTTGAGAATATTGTCCGAGTAACTTCTAATCAAAATGTCACCGTTCATTCAACCATCGAATTAATGGAATCCATTTTGGTTTATAACGTGTTGGGACAAAAATTAGCCGAATACAATAATGTCAATGCAAATCAATTAATATTAAACAGTTTACAAAAAAATAATTTGGCTTTATTTATAAAAATAAAACTAAAAAACGGAACAACTTCTATTGAGAAAGTAATTTATTAAAGATAATTCATAAAACGCCAAAAAGACCTTTGCTTTATATAATGAAGGTCTTTTTCGTTTTGATACGCTTCTCGTTCGAAAGAAATATTTCGGTAAGCCAAATTTCTGTCTCTAAACTGAATTAAGCGAATTAAATACTCCAAACTATACCATACATAAAAAGGCAAAACCAATAGCTCAATTTGTTGTCGAATATGAATTCGTTCATGGTTCAATAATACAACATTTTCTTTGTCCGATTTGTATTTTAAAAACACAAATGGATACAAAGTAAGTCCTCGAAAACCTTTTGGGGTTAAATATTTAAAAACTAATACAAACATTTGTTGCAAAGTTGCTAATTTTGTAGCTATGAATACACCAAATCCTGAAAATAAATTAATCGAAGGAGAAGATTTTTATTATACACCCGAAGGTTATAAATGTTTTACAGAAAAATATCATTTAAAAAGAGGCTATTGCTGTAAAAGCGGATGCCGACATTGTCCGTATGGATTTGATAAAAAAACCGGGCAAATAAAACTAAAAAAATAAACATGGAAGCAATACAAATCAAATCATTCAAAGAACAAATTTCAGAAGGAATTCCAACCGAATTACCTTCTTCAAAACCATATGAAATTGATATAAATCACGCTCCAAAACGGAAAGAAATTCTTTCGGAGGAAGAAAAAAAATTAGCTCTTCGCAATGCATTACGTTACTTTGAACCAAAAGACCATGCTACGCTCCTACCTGAATTCAAAGAAGAATTAGAAAAATTCGGTCGGATTTATATGTATCGTCTTCGTCCGGATTACCGAATGTATGCCCGACCCATTTCAGAATATCCCGGAAAAAGTGAGCAAGCTAAAGCCATTATGCTAATGATTCAAAACAATTTGGATTATGCTGTAGCTCAACATCCGCACGAATTGATTACGTATGGCGGAAACGGTGCCGTTTTTCAAAATTGGGCACAATATCGTCTAACAATGAAATACCTTTCTGAAATGACCGATGAGCAAACGTTAGTAATGTATTCCGGTCATCCGATGGGATTGTTTCCTTCCCACAAAGATGCTCCAAGAGTCGTGGTTACCAACGGAATGGTGATACCTAATTACTCCAAACCAGACGATTGGGAAAAAATGAATGCGTTAGGCGTATCACAATACGGACAAATGACAGCCGGAAGTTATATGTATATCGGTCCGCAAGGGATTGTGCACGGTACTACTATAACCGTTTTAAATGGTTTTAGAAAAATTAAAAAAGACCCCGTTGGTTCGCTATTTGTTACTTCAGGTTTAGGCGGAATGAGTGGAGCTCAACCCAAAGCAGGAAACATTGCCGGTTGTGTGACCGTTTGTGCCGAAGTAAATCCGAAAATCACAAAAATCCGTCATGAACAAGGTTGGATTAATGAAGTAATTGAAAATGTAGATGACTTAGTAATTCGGGTACGAAAAGCTCAAGCTGAAAAAGAAACGGTTTCCATAGCTTATCTTGGGAATATTGTGGATGTCTGGGAGCGATTTGATGCAGAAAACATTCACATTGATTTAGGTTCAGACCAAACTTCGTTGCACAATCCGTGGGCGGGAGGTTATTATCCGGTTGGACTTTCTTTTGAAGAATCGAATGAATTAATGGCCAATAATCCCGAACTTTTTAAAACGAAAGTGAAAGAAACGTTAGTGCGTCATGCAGCGGCTGTAAATAAACATACGGACAAAGGAACCTATTTCTTTGATTACGGAAATGCCTTTTTATTAGAAGCTTCTCGTGCCGGTGCTGATGTAATGGCGATGGATGGCATTCATTTTAAATACCCGAGTTATGTGCAAGACATTATGGGACCAATGTGTTTTGATTATGGATTTGGTCCATTCAGATGGGTTTGTGCCAGCGGAAACCCGGAAGATTTAGCCAAAACCGATCAAATTGCTTGTGAAGTTTTGGAAGAAATGGCAAAAACCGCTCCTATTGAAATCCAACAGCAAATGCAGGATAATATTAAATGGATTAAAGAAGCTCAGAAAAATAAATTAGTTGTGGGTTCGCAAGCCCGAATTTTATATGCCGATGCTGAAGGAAGAATGAAAATTGCTGAAGCATTTAACAAAGCCATTGCTAAAAACGAAATTGGATATATCATTTTAGGTCGTGACCACCACGATGTTTCCGGAACCGATTCTCCTTATCGTGAGACGTCTAACATTTATGATGGTTCGAGTTTTACGGCTGATATGGCGATTCACAATGTGATTGGCGACAGCTTTCGTGGAGCTACTTGGGTATCCATCCATAACGGTGGTGGCGTTGGCTGGGGTGAGGTAATTAATGGCGGATTTGGTATGGTTCTTGATGGTACAGAAGATAGCGACAGACGATTAAAATCAATGTTGTTTTGGGATGTCAACAACGGAATTGCCCGAAGAAATTGGGCTCGCAACGAGGGAGCTATTTTTGCAATTAAAAGAGCGATGGAGACGCAACCTTTGTTGAAAGTTACCATCCCTAATGTAGTAGATGATGAATTGTTTAAAATGGTTTAAGATTGTTTCATTTTGTTTAAGTTTGTTAACCTCTGCACAATCTAAACCCCTTTTAAACCCTTAAACAATTAAATTTTTAAACAAAAAATACACTATGAAAACACTCAAATTTCTACCCGTACTTCTACTCTTCATTCTTGCTTCATGCAGTTCCGTAAGAGTTTATTCTGATTATGATAAAAGTGTTGATTTTACGCAATACAGAACCTATGCCTATCAAAAAAGCGGCATCGATAAAGTCGAAATTTCCGATTTAGACAAAAAAAGAATTCTCCGTGCCATTGACCAACAAATGACGGCCAAAGGCTTTAGCAAAAGTGAAAATCCTGATTTGTTGGTAAACATTTTTACCAAAGAACGGGAACAAGTTAATGTTAACCAATTCAATGCCGGATGGGGCTATGGTTGGGGATGGGGATGGAATCCATGGATGTGGGGTGGCATGAACACCAGTGTTTCCTCTTATGTGGAAGGAACATTATTCATTGATTTAATTGACAATAGAAAAAAGGAACTCATTTGGCAAGGCGAAGGTATTGGTGTTTTAACTCGAAACATCGATAAAAAAGACGAACGCATCAATGAATTTGTAGCAAAGATTTTAGCTCAATATCCACCTGAGAAAAAGTAAACAGTTTGCAGTCGCAGTAAGCAGTTATTCAACTAAAATTAAAAATATAAAGTAAATATTACGAGATCTCTCCTTCATCGAGATGACAGGATTGTGAGTAAACTGTGACTGAAAACTAATAATTAAGCAACTCTTCCATCTTTGCACGAACCTTATCCACATTCGGAATCATCGTAAATTCCAACGTGCTGTTCAACGGAATTGCCGGCATATTTTCGGAACCAATAACCATCACGGGAGCATCGAGGTGTTTGAAACAATTCTCCTGAATAAGTCCGGCTAAGCTGCGTGCAAACGAATTATTGGTGGGTTCTTCGGTAACAACCAAACACTTTTTGGCTTTTTTAACGGATTTGAAAATGGATTCTTCATCCAACGGATACAACGTTCGTAAATCGATGATTTCGACTTGATTTTTGATGTCGGCAGAAGCATTTAACGCCCAATGAACGCCCATTCCGTATGTTATAATCGTTATGGTTTCTACGGTTTCTTGTTCCCAGATTTCTTGGACGATATTGGCTTTTCCGAACGGTAACATATAGTCTTCGCTTGGTTCATTCACCCTTGCAGCATCTGTACCTTTTACTTTGCTCCAATACAACCCTTTATGCTCCAAAATCACCACCGGATTCGGGTCGTAATAAGCAGCTTTCATTAATCCTTTTAAATCGGCTCCGTTACTTGGATACGCAATTTTGATTCCGCGAATGTTAGTCAACACACTTTCTACGGATGATGAATGATACGGACCGCCACTTCCGTAGGCACCAATGGGTACTCGCAAAATCATACTCACCGGCCATTTTCCGTTGGATAAATAACAGGAACGGCTTACTTCGGTAAACAACTGATTCAAGCCGGGCCAAATATAATCGGCAAATTGCACCTCAACAATCGGTTTCAACCCGACGGCTGACATTCCGACTGTTGAACCTACGATAAATGCTTCTTGAATTGGGGTGTTAAAAACGCGTTCGTCACCAAATTTCTGTGCTAAAGTGGCTGCTTCACGGAAAACACCTCCTAAACGTCCGCCCACATCTTGACCGTATAACAAACATTCAGCGTGCTTTTTCATTAATTCTTCTACCGCAAACAAGGCACAATCGACCATCACTACTTTTTCCTCATGGGATGGATTTCGCTCACCTACTTCTTCTGTGATAGGCGTTGGTGCAAAATCATGTGTGAATAAATCTTCCGGTTTTGGATCTTCCGCTAGTTGAGCTTTTTCGAAATCTGCTTTTACATTGGTAACAGCATTCTTTTCTATTTCATCAATTTCAGAAGATAAAAATCCGATATTTTTCAATTGATGAATCAAAACCGGATAAGGATCGCGGGATTTTGCTTCGTCTAAATCATCTCGGTACCACTCCATCCGAACGCCCGAAGTATGGTGATTTAACAACGGAACTTTAGCATGAACCAAAAACGGTCGACGTTCTTCTCGAATAGTTTTAACTACTTTTTCAAGTGCCAAATAACTTTCAGTAAAATTCGCTCCATCGATTGTTATGGCTTCAATTCCGTGAAAACCTTTGGCGTATTCAAAGGCATTTTGAGCACGAGTTTCGGCTGCATTGGCAGAAATATCCCAGCCATTATCTTGGACTAAATATAATATTGGTAATTGTTTTAAAGCGGCCATTTGAAAGGCTTCGGCAATTTCGCCTTCGGTTACGGAAGCGTCGCCGAGAGAACAAACCACAATTGGTTTTAACTCATTGTCCTCTTGAATTCCTGTATTTTCTTTGTACCAAAACCCCATCGCAGCTCCGGTAGCAGGAATCGCTTGCATTCCGGTAGCAGAAGATTGATGCGGAATTTTTGGTTTATCGGCATCTTTTAAACTAGGGTGACAATAATACGTTCGACCTCCTGAAAACGGGTCGTCTTTTTTGGCCATTAATTGCAGCATTAAATCATACGGACGCATTCCGATTCCGAGTAACATGGCATCATCTCGGTAATAAGGAAATGCATAATCTTGTGGCAATAAGTGCATCGCCATCGCAATTTGAATGGCTTCGTGACCGCGTGACGTGGCGTGAACGTATTTGGAAACAATTTTGAAATTATCTTCATATAATTCCGCCATCGTTTTGGCGGTTGCCATGGTGGAAAAGGCTTTTTTCAGGATATTTTTTTCTAACATTTTAATCTATTTTAAACCTGACAGGTTTTTGAAACCTGTTAGGTTTAGGTTTATTACTTCGCTTCCACAATCCAACCAAATGGATCTTTTTCTTTTTGAAGTTTTATAGCGTTTAGTGTATCATTTACCATTATAGAAACCGGATTATTTTCAGGTAATTTAATTGTAAAATCATTGTTTCCAATTTCGTCAATCATGGCAATTCCGACTGCTGTTCCGGTTCCGAAGGCTTCTTCTAAAGTGCCGTTTTTGGATGCTTCAATAATTTCGGAAATTTTGATTGGTTTTTCAATGACTTCAAAACCTTTGGAGCGTAATAAATCAATGACACTCATTCGAGTAATTCCCGATAAAATAGAACCGCTTAAATCTGGGGTGATGAACTTACCGTCAATTTTAAAGAAAATATTCATCGTTCCCACTTCTTGGATGTACTCAAAATCGTGAGCATCCAGCCACAATACTTGATCATATGATTTTGCTTTGGCATATTCGGTTGGGCGAATCGCAGCGGCGTAATTCCCTGCTGCTTTGGCTTCTCCTGTTCCGCCATTCACGGCCCGCACATATTTTTTCTCGGCATACAATTTAATTTTTCTACTGAAAAATGGTCCGGCTGGAGAGGCAATCACCATAAATTTAAAACTGGTTGCGGCACGCATTCCGATAAATGGCTCATCGGCATACATAAACGGACGCAAGTACAACGCACTTCCTTCTTTGGTTGGAATCCATTGTTTTTCTAAAGCAGTGAATTGCTTCAACGCTTCGACAAATAGTTCCTCCGGAAAAGCAGGCATTCCCATTCGGTTCGCACTAAAATTTAATCGTTTTGCATTTTCATAAGGACGGAATAACAAAGGAGTTCCCTCTTTTCCCAACGTAGCTTTCATTCCTTCAAAAATCGCCTGACCATAGTGCAAAGCCATGGCGGCAGGATGTGTCGGAATGAGCTGTAAAGGTTCAATTCGCGGATTTTTCCATTCGTCATCTTGGTAATCGCAAACAAACATGTGATCGGTAAATTTTTTTCCCATCACGATATTGTTTAAATCAACTTCTCCAACGGTGGAATGTGCTGCTTTTGTTACTTTAATTGCTGTCATTACTTCTTGCATTGTGTTTATGTTTGCTCTCAATTCTAATTATGAAAAGAGAAAATTATATTTTTGTATTACTGTCAAACTGCTCTAAATAATCGCCCACTCGTTTTAAGAATGATCCACCTAGAAATCCATCAACTACCCGATGATCAAAGGATAAGGATAAAAACATCATACTTCTGATGGCGATTTCGTCTCCTTTTTCTGTGGTAATAACTTCCGGTCTTTTTTTGATGATTCCTAAAGCCAAAATAGCTACTTCAGGTTGATTGATAATGGGCGTTCCCATTAAACTTCCAAACGTTCCAACGTTGGAAATGGTGAATGTACTTCCCTGAATATCTTCCGGTTTTAGTTTATTATTACGGGCACTTTCGGCTAAATAATTGACTTCTTTAGCAATCGAAATCATGTCTTTTTCATTCGCTTTTTTGACTACTGAAACAATCAAATTTCCGGTTGGTAGTGCGGTTGCCATACCAATATTGATGTCATTGTGTACAATGATTTTATTCTCATCAACGGAAACATTAATCATCGGAAAGTCTTGAATGGCTTTGGCTACAGCATCAATAAAAATGGGTGTAAATGTTAGTTTTTCACCGTATTTCTCTTGAAATTTGTCTTTGTTTTTATTTCGCCAATTCACCAAATTCGTCACATCGACTTCAAGATACGAAGTTACGTGTGGCGAAGTTTGCTTTGAATACACCATGTGATCAGCAATCATCTTTCGCATGCGATCCATCTCCACAATTCGATCTTTTCCTTCTACAAAATTGATTTTTGGTTTAGGGAAAGTTGTCGGTTGTCGGCTGTCGGTTATTGGTTTTGATTGTAAAGGATATTTTCTGTTTTTTAAATAATTGAACACATCACTTTTTTGAATTCTACCATCAATTCCTGAACCAGGAATACTTTGCACTTCTTCTAAAGTAAGATTTTCTTTCTGTGCGATACTGATGATTAAAGGAGAAAGATAAGCATCTGGATTGGTTTTTACTTGTTTAAATTCAATATTAGATGGTTTAATTACTTCTGGCTGAGATTCAACTTTAGCAGTAATAATTTCTTGGCTCTTGCTTCTTGGCTCTTGCTTCCCTTCGGCATCAATTAACGCCAAAATAGTCCCCACTTCCACCACATCGTCTTTTTGAAAACGGATTTCAGTAATGGTACCGGAAACGGGTGAATGTACTTCACTATCGACTTTATCGGTAGCAACTTCCAACAAAGTTTCTTCCGCTTCAATATAATCACCAACGTTTTTTGTCCAACTGATGATGGTGGCTTCTGATATGCTTTCGCCCATTTTGGGCATTTTGAATTCAAACATATTAATTTGTTTCAGGTTTCAAGTTTAAAGTTTCAGGTTGCGATAACTTTAAACTTGAAACAAAATTTATTTCTTCTTAAATTCTTCTAATGTTTTATAAAACGCTTCTTGTGTTGGACGATTTTTCGGTATTTCTCTCAATGGCTCAACCACTCTCAACGATTCATAACATTCTGATGGTAATTGCTGATACAATGCCGTTCCTTTTGTTTTCCAATCAATCATTTCATCGGAAACGTCTTTGATGATGACTGCCGGATTTCCAACGATCATTTTTCGGTTGGGAATTTGCATTCCGGCTTTAACAAATGCTAATGCTCCAATGATGCATTCGTCACCTACATTTACATCATCCATGATGACCGCATTCATACCTACTAAACAATTTCTACCAATATTGGCTCCGTGAATAATGGCTCCATGACCGATATGAGCTCCTTCTTTCAAAATCATTGACTTACCCGGAAACATATGGATGGTGCAATTTTCCTGCACATTGCAGCCGTCTTCAATGATGATTTCGCCCCAATCTCCACGAATGGCAGCTCCGGGACCCACATACACGTTTTTACCGATAATCACATTACCCGTCACTGCTGCTTGCGGATGGATAAAACTACTTTCGTGTATTACTGGGATGAACCCTTTGAATTCGTAGATCATATTTTTTGTTTCAGGTTTCAGGTTTCAAGTTTCAAGTTCTTCAACGTGAAACTTGAAACCTGAAACTAATTTTTAAACTTCTTCAACGTTTCTTTCGTAAAATCAGACAAAACCAATCTTCCGCTGATGGCGGCTCTTTCGGCTAAAAGGTTATCCCAATCTTCTGTTCCTCTCCAAAAAACTTTTTTCATTTCTTGCATTGCTTCCGGATTGTAAGTGCATAAATGTTCTGCGAATTTTTGAGTTTCTGCATCTAATTCTTCAATGGTCTCAAAAACTTTAGTAAACAATCCTTTTTGTTTAGCCCAATCGGCTTCATAAAATGAATTGGCATCAATAGCGATTTGCGACATAGCCGAAACGCCCATTTTTCTTTCGATAGCTGGTGCTACAACGAATGGCCCAATACCAACATTTAATTCACTTAATTTAATGGCTGCAAATTTTGTTGCCATACAATAATCGGTTGCGGAAGCGATTCCTACGCCACCACCAACTGTTTTCCCTTGAATTCTTCCGATGATGAATTTTGGACATTTACGCATGGCGTTGATGACATTGGCAAATCCGGAGAAAAACACTTTTCCGGTCTCGGCATCGTTGATGGCAATTAACTCTTTAAAACTGGCTCCGGCACAAAACGTACGGTCGCCACCACTTTTGAGGATGATGACTTTTACTTGGTCATTATTTCCGGCTTCAGTGATGATGTTGGCTAATTTTTTTAATACATTACTGGGTAACGAATTTTGTTCGGGATGAAAAAACTCGATGGTGGCGATGTTGTTTTGTATGTTGTATTTTACGTAAGGTTCTGTCATTATCTATATTTTTAACCGCAAAGTCCGCGAAGATTTACGCAAAGACCGCAAAGTTCATTCTCAATTATAAAATATTAAATTGTTCAAAATGATGGTTCAAATGTTTTCGTTCAAGCAAATACGATTCATATTTATTCAAATGTCCGAAAACCATGTTCTTTAATTTAGTTTCCGGATTTTCTTTGAAAAAGGTTTTATACGCTTCTCTGGCTTCGAAAAATTTTGTTTTGGCTGTTTCAAAATCGGGGTGGACTAGTTCTTCCAATTCTCCTTTTTTCATCGTTGGAAAAGCGGTTCCTTTTGGGAATTTATCGTAATTATACAATGAATTGTGCACTTTATCCAAAATCTTTTCAGGCGTTGCAATTTCAAAATCTTGAATTTCACCCGACATAATTCTGTAACCTTGTTCTAAATGTTCCAAAAGGTGTTGCGGCGTTAAAATACCCCATTGCGGTTTGGTGTCTTGTTTGAGTTTATTGATGCACTCGGCTACTTTCTCATCGGTCATTTCAACAAAAACTTCTTGTTTTTTCTGAACCATGGTTAAAATAGTGGCGACAGCAACGAGTTCATTTTCGGCATCAAAAACTTCCACAAACCATTTTACGATGCCGCTTGGATGCTCAGCTGATGCGACATCGCGTTCAATTTTTTGTTTGCAGGTTAGACGAACATAAATTGTATCGTTATGATAAATCGGACGCAAAAAACGACATTCTTCTAAACCGTAATTCGCAGCTACCGGACCTTTATTTGGATACACAAATAATCCGGCGGCGGCAGCTAAGATGAAATAGCCGTGAGCGGTACGTTTTTCAAAAATGCTTCCGTCTAACGAAGTGATATCTGTGTGAGCATAAAAATGATCCCACGTTAAATTGGCAAAATTAATAATGTCGGTATCGGTGACGGTACGTTTATGTGTTTTGAGTGACATTCCGGGTTGGATATCTTCCCAATGGTATTTGAATGGATGCTCCGGAGCTTCTTTGTATTTAGCGTTAGCTTGATAAATGCCTGTGATTTCTGTAATGGTAGTTGGTGAACCTTGAATCGCACAACGCTGCATATAATGTTTGATACCGCGAACACCACCCATTTCTTCTCCACCACCTGCACGACCTGGACCACCGTGAATTAATAACGGAAGTGGCGAACCATGACCGGTACTTTGTTTAGCATTTTCACGATTTAGAACCAAAATTCTACCGTGGTGAGAAGCGGCATTAACCACATATTCTTTAGCAATTTCGTCTGAATTGGTTACGATAGATGAAACCAATGAACCTTTACCCATTTGAGCCAATTCCACCGCTTCATCTATATTTTTATAAGGCATGATGGTAGAAACTGGTCCGAATGCTTCTGTTTCATGAACTGATAAGTTTAGAAAAGGTTTGTCTTCTCGCAATATAATCGGACTCACAAAAGCACCTTTTTCATTTGCTCCTACCAAGTTTACTTTATCTAAATTCCCATACACAACCGAAGCTGTTTTGGATAATTCATTTACTCTGTTTTTCAACACATCCGCTTGGGCTTTGCTGACTAAAGCTCCCATGCGAACCTCTTTCAATCGTGGGTCGCCAATGGATACTTTATCTAATGACTTTCCGAGTGCAATTTGAACATCCTCAACTAATTTTTCCGGCACAATCATTCTGCGAATGGCGGTACATTTTTGTCCGCATTTCACGGTGATTTCACTTCGCGCTTGGTTAATAAATAAATCAAATTCGGGTGTTCCGGGAACGGCATCTTCTCCCAAAATGGAAGCATTTAAAGAATCAGCTTCCATGGTAAACGGGACAGATTCTTGAATAATTCTTGGATGAGCTTTTAATAATCTTCCAGTTGCCGCTGAACCGGTGAAGGTGATGACATCCTGACTTTCTACCGTATCAAATATATTTTTAGCTGTTCCGCTGATGAGTTGTATTGCTCCTTCGGGGAGTATGTTGGATGCAATGATTTCTTGAACGACTGCTTCCGTCAAATAAGCGGTTACCGGAGCGGGCAAAACTACTGCGGGCATTCCAGCCATCCAATTGACAGCACATTTCTCTAACATTCCCCAAATTGGGAAATTGAACGCATTGATGTGAATTGCCACTCCTTTTTTGGGTACTAAAATATGATGAGCCATAAATCGACCGCCTTTTGACAAATCGATGGGATCGCCTTCTACGTGATACGATTGATTAGGAAATAATTTTCGTAAGGATGCGTTGGCAAATAAATTCCCGAAACCTCCTTCGATATCAATCCACGAATCTACTCGGGTTGCTCCGGTGCGGTAACTAATTTCGTAGAATTGTTCTTTGCGTTTGGTTAAATACATCGCCAAACTTTTGATCATATTTCCACGTTCTTGAAAAGTCATTTTGCGGAGTTTTTCTCCACCTTTTGTTCTTCCGTAATGCAAAATGGCAGGAATATCCAATCCTTCTACTGTTGTGGAAGCAATAAATTCTCCTGTAACGGCATCGAATGAAGGAACTCCTTCACCGGTTCCGGTAGTCCATTTTCCGAGGATGTAATGTTGTGTTTTGTTCATAATTTATCTTTTTAACCGCAAAGCACGCAAAGGTTTTTCGCTAAGTTCTCTAAGTTTTTCTTAAGCTCTTTCAATAATGGCTGCATAACCTTGACCAACGCCAATACACATTGTGATTAAGGCATATCGTTTTCCGGTTAATTGCAATTCTAAAGCGGCTGAATAAGCAATTCTAGCACCGGTTACGCCAAGCGGATGACCGATAGCAATCGAACCTCCGTTTGGATTTAAACGTGGGTCGTTGTCGGCAATTCCCCAAGCTCTGGTGCAGGCTAAAACTTGTGCGGCAAAGGCTTCGTTTAGTTCGATGATGTCCATATCGGCTAAAGTTAAACCAGCTTTTGCTAATGCTTTGTTAGTCGCTTCAACAGGACCAATTCCCATTATTCTTGGTTCTACTCCAACCACTGCTGAGCTGACAATTCGAGCTAATGGCTTGAGGTTATATTTTTTTACGGCTTCTTCTGATGCGATGATGGTTGCAGCTGCTCCGTCGTTTAATCCGGATGCGTTTCCGGCTGTTACGCTTCCATCTTTTCTGAATGCAGGACGAAGTTTTGATAGACCTTCTAAGGTTGTAGATGGTTTTACGAACTCATCTTGAGAGAATACAATGGGGTCGCCTTTGCGTTGTGGAATTTCTACTGCTACAATTTCTTTTGCTAAACGGCCTGATTGCTGAGCGACAGCAGCTTTCATTTGACTATTAAAAGCAAATGCATCTTGATCTTCTCTTGAAATGTTATATTTATCAACTAAGTTTTCTGCGGTTTCGCCCATGGCATCCGTTCCATACTGTTGATGCATTTTCGGATTGATGAAACGCCATCCAAAACTGGAATCATACATTTTACTGTCGGTTCCAAAAGCGGCTGAAGGTTTGGAAACCACTAATGGTCCGCGAGTCATATTTTCGATTCCGCCCGCTATGAAAATGTGTCCGTCTCCGGATTTTATGGCACGGTTGGCATGAATAATCGCTGATAATCCTGAACTGCACAAACGATTTACAGTTTCACCGGGAACTGAATGTGGCAATCCGGCTAATAATAGCGACATTCTAGCCACATTTCGGTTATCTTCTCCTGCTTGATTTGCACAACCCATAATGACATCGTCGTATGCTTCTTTTGGGATATTAGGATTTTTTTCTACTACTGATTTGATGACCAAAGCCCCTAAATCATCCGCTCGAACAGCAGATAAGGTTCCTTGGTAACTTCCGATTGGAGTGCGGACTCCGTCTATGATGTATGCTTCCATATTGATTTATTTGATTGCTGATTTTTGATTGCTGATTTTTGAACTGTTTTAAACTTCAAAAATCAAAAATCGTTATTCTTCAATCGTTAATTACTCCCACTCTTTTTCACTTCGGAACACGGTTCCTTTGAAGAGTGCGACTGTTTTTTCGTCTTTTTTTATTTCAATGGTATAAAACCCAAATTTATTTTTTAAAGCATTTTCGGTTGCTACAGCAATAATCTTATCCCCTTCTTTCAAGGCTTCAATATGGTTGATTGAAGTATCGATACTAACGGATTGACGACCATGTGAATTAGCGGCAAAAGCCAAAGCACTATCGGCTATAGAATACGTGATTCCACCGTGAGCGATGCCAAAACCGTTGGTCATTTCTTTGCGGATGGTCATCGATAAAACGCATTTTCCTTCTGAAATTTCTTCTACGGCAATGCCGAGCCATTGGCTAAAGGCGTCGTTTTGAAACATTTTATTTACAATTTCAGAAGGATTCATTATTTGTAAAAAGTTAAACTTTCACGATTCAATTTTCTTAAGATCGGACTGCATCTATATCGGTCTTCGTGGTATTCATCATATAATTCATCCATTTTTTGGACGCACCAATTGATTCCTTTTTCGTCTGCCCAAGCGAGTAATCCTTTTGGGTAATTCACGCCTTTGGTCATCGCATTATCAATGTCTTTTACTGAAGCGATGTTCAGAAAATAAGCTTCAGCCGCTTCGTTGATGAGCATCACTAAAATTCTGTCAACGATGTATTGTCCTAATTGATAGTCCTCAATAGGCTTTGGTAAATCTTCACTGTAATTATAATAACCTCTTCCTGATTTTCTTCCGAAAAAACCGGCTTCTGAAAGTCGTTTTTGGGTGAATGAAGGTTTATATCTCGGGTCGAAATAAAAAGCGGTAAAAACAGTTTCAGTAACGGTGTAATTGACATCGTTTCCGATGAAATCCATCAATTCAAAGGGTCCCATTCGGAATCCGCCGATGGTTTTCATGGCCCAATCGATGGTAGCGAAATCTGCTTTCCCTTCTTCATAAATGCGTAATGCTTCACTGTAAAATGGACGAGCTACACGATTGACAATAAATCCGGGTGTATCTTTTGCAATGGCGACGACCTTTTTCCAATCAGTGATGGTTTGAACCGTTTTTTCTAAAACCTCATCACTGGTTTGAATGGCGGGAATCACCTCAACCAATTGCATTAAAGGAGCCGGATTAAAGAAATGAATCCCAATAACACGTTCCGGTTTTTGACAGGAAGCAGCAATGGAAGCGATTGATAATGAGGACGTATTGGAGGCTAGAATGGTTTCGGATGAAACATAATTTTCTAATTCTGAAAATAGTTTTCGCTTAATATCTATATTTTCAACTATGGCTTCAATGACTAAATCGGAATGTGATAATTCGGCAAATGTGGTTGCGTAAGAGATATTATTGATAATTCTGTTTTTTTCAGTTTCATCAATTTTTGACTTTTCAACTAATTTGGAAAGGGTGATTTCTAGGTTTTTTTCACTTTTTTCCAATGCGGCATGATTGGTATCAAAAATTTTAACATCACAACCAGCAGTGGCCGCAACTTGAGCAATACCGCTACCCATTGTTCCACATCCTATTACAGCTACTTTCAAATTAGTTTCCATTAAATGTTGGTTTTCTTTTTTCAACAAAAGCCATTACGCCTTCTTTATAATCATTTGATGAACTGGCTTCAATTTGTAAATCAGATTCTAATGCCAATTGATTTACTAAATTATTTGTCATGGACTGATTCAGTAATCGCTTTGTTAAACCGATGGCTTTGGTTGGCATTTCTGCAAGTGTTTCTGCTATTTTTGTTACTTCCTCTAAAAATGATTCAGGAGAAATTACTTTGTAAACCATCCCTAATTGCTCGGCTTCAACTGCGGAAACTTTGTCACCTAACATCATTAAAGCGGACGCTTTTTGAAAGCCAATTAATCGTGGCAGAAAAAATGTTCCGGCACTATCGGGAATTAATCCAATTTTGCTGAAGGCCTGAATGAAGGAAGCATTTTCGGAAGCTAAGACAATATCACAAGCTAAGGCAATATTGGCTCCAGCTCCCGCTGCTACACCATTTACAGCGGCAATAATTGGTTTTTCAATCGTTCGTATTTTTTGAATAATTGGATTGTAATGTTCTTCCAAAATTTTTCTGAAACCGGGATTTAAATCCGGATCGGTAACTTCTTTTAAATCTTGTCCGGCACAAAAGGCTTTCCCGTTTCCGGTAATCACTATGGCTCGAATAGAAGTATCAGTTGCACAACTATCTAAAATATTTTGCAAAGACAAAGCCATTTCACGGTTGAAACTATTGAACACATCCGGTCTGTTCAATGAAATGAAGGCTACTTTATTGTTTATTTTTAATTCGATGGAATTGGTCATATTATTTATTTAAGATTGAAGATTAACGATTTTTGAAATTAGAATTCTTCAACTTCAAAAAATCAAAAATCAACATTCTACAATCGTTAATCTTATTACTTTAAACATTTAAAATAATCAAAAGGTTCCAAGCAATCCTCGCATTGGAATAATGCTTTACAAGCTGTTGAACCGAATTGACTCACTAATTTTGTATTGAATGAACCACATTGTGGACATTTTACTACTTTTTTATTACCTAATAATGCTTCTTTGTCTGCTGTTTCACTTAACGGAGCTGCAATACCATATTTTTCAAGTGCTAAACGACCTTTAGGAGTAATCCAATCGGTGGTCCATGCCGGTGAGAGAACGAGTTCAACTTTTGCTTCTAATCCTTTTTCTCGGAAGGCCTTTTTAATATCATCTCCAATCACATCCATTGCCGGACAACCACTGTAGGTTGGTGTGATTTGAACGTTAACAATTCCGTTTTGTAATTTAGCAGAACGCACCACACCCATTTCCATAATCGATAAGACCGGAATTTCCGGATCGGAAACGGTTTCGAGAATTTCGAAAAGTTTTTGGTCTATATGTTGGATTTGTTCTGTCATTTTATTTAACCGCAAAGGGCATAAAGGCTTTAGGCTAAGTTCGTCAAAATTTTACCACGTCATATTAGGGTATGTGCGTTGCATATATTGCAAATCAGACAGTAAATACCCCATGTGTTCACTGTGAATACCTAACTTACCACCTTTTTGAAAATACTCAACTTGAGGAATTTCAAGCGTTGATTCTTCTAAAACGGAATTTATTTTTCTATAATAATCTTCTTTTAACAAGGTTACATCAACACCAATTCCTTGCTTTACTATTTCTTTATCCGCATCCGTTTGATGGAATAATTCATCGGTAAAAACCCACAAATCATTGATTGCGGTTTGGATTTTTTGATGACTTTCTTCTGTTCCATCGCCTAATCGTTTAATCCAATCGGAAGAAAAACGAACGTGATAGGAAACTTCTTTGATGCTCTTATTGGCAATCGCTTTAAGCATATCATCCTTACTGTTTTGTAATTCAGTTAACAAAGCCAAATGAAAAACATCAAACAAAAACTGCCTGGCAATAGAATACGCAAAATCAGTATTGGGCTGTTCCACTAGCAATACATTTTTGTATTCTCTTTCTAAACGCAAAAAGGCAACTGTGTCTTCAGTTGCATCACCTCCTTGTAATTTAGCTACGTATTGATAATAGCTTCGGGTTTGTCCTAATAAATCGAGTGAAATATTGGTCATGGCTATATCGGTTTCTAAACTCGGACCGTGACCACAAAGTTCACCGAGACGTTGACCTAAAATCAAGCAATTATCAGCAACTCCAAAGATGTATTGAATTAAATTTTGATTCATGTTACATGTGTTTTAATTCGTCCGGAAGTTCATAAAAAGTAGGGTGACGATAGGCTTTGTCCATTGCGGGTTCAAATGTTTCTCCATTTAATTCCGGATTGGAAGCGGTGATTTGCGAAGAGGGCACCACCCAAATGCTCACGCCTTCCATTCTTCTAGTATAAACATCGCGTGCATTTTGCAGAGCCATTTGAGCATCTGCTGCATGCAACGAACCACAATGACGATGTTCTAATCCGTTTTTACTTCTGATAAATACTTCCCAAAGAGGCCAATTTTTCATAATTTTATCGGTTGTCGGTTGTCGGTTGTCGGTTGTCGGCATAAAACTGACAACGGATAACAGACAACAGAATTTATATTGCTTTTTTCAATTCTCTATCTTCTTGTTTTTCAGCATAGGCTACAGCTGCATCACGCACCCATGCTCCTTTTTCCCAAGCCGATTTTCTAGCTTCTAAACGTTGCTTATTACATGGTCCGTGACCTTTAACCACTTGCCAAAACTCATCCCAATCTAAATCACCGAAATCGTAATGTTTGCGTTCTTCGTTCCATTTTAAATTTGGGTCGGGAATGGTTAATCCTAAAATATTGGCTTGCGGAACAGTTTGATCGACAAATTGTTGGCGTAACTCGTCATTAGTTTTGCGTTTTAATTTCCATTTTACGGATTGTTCCGTATTGGGTGATTCAGCATCTTTTGGTCCAAACATCATTAAAGACGGCCACCACCAACGATTCAAGGCATCTTGTGCCATCGCTTTTTGTTCGGATGTTCCGTTGCATAAAGTCAATAAAATTTCATACCCCTGACGTTGGTGAAAACTTTCTTCTTTACAAATGCGTACCATTGCTCTGGCATACGGTCCATAAGAAGTTCCCATTAAAGCCACTTGATTCATGATGGCAGCACCATCAACTAACCAGCCCACAGCACCCATATCCGCCCAAGTTATAGCAGGATAGTTAAAAATACTGGAATATTTTGCCTTTCCGGAATGCAATTGTTCGTACATTTCTTCTCTGGAAATGCCTAATGTTTCAGCTGCACTGTATAAATACAATCCGTGACCGCCTTCATCTTGTATTTTTGCCAATAACGCCACTTTTCTACGTAAAGAAGGTGCACGGGTAATCCAATTGGCTTCCGGCAACATTCCCACAATTTCTGAATGAGCATGTTGCGAAATCTGACGAATATGCGTCTGTCGGTATTTCTCCGGCATCCACTCTTTCGGTTCAATTTTTTCGTCCCGATCGATGCGGGCTTGAAATAAATCTTCTAAACTTTTTAATTCTTTTTCAGACATTTTTTTTAATTTTTTAAGGATTAAATACCAAAATCAATGACTATTTTTTTAGATAACGGAACGGCCTGGCAACTCAATATGTAGTTTTTGGCCAGTTCATCTTCTTCTAACGAATAATTTAATTTCATTTCAACTTCGCCTTCAACGACTTGACAACGGCAAGTGCTACAAACACCACCTTTGCATGCATAAGGTAAATCGGCACCGGCCGCGATGGCTCCATCTAACAAATTATCAAAATCTTCACCCATCACAAAGTGAAACTCTTTTCCACCATCAATAATCGTTACTTCTGTGCCTTCTGCTTTTTTCTCTAAAATTTGAGAAATACGTTTTTTATCGTCTTCTGACATTCCGGAAGTAAAGAGTTCATAATGAATATCTTCTTTCGGCAAACCAGCTGCTTGCAATTCATCTCGCAATAAAAAAATCATTTCTTCCGGTCCGCAGATGAAACAAGCATCTGTAGAAGGAATATCAATAATTTTTTCGGTCAGTATATTTATTTTTTCTTTTGTAAATCTGCCGTTGAACAATTCAGCTGAACGATGTTCTTTGGTTAAAAAATAAAAAATTTCAAAGCGATTGAAATAAACATTCTTTAATTGCTCTATTTCTTCTTTAAAGATAATGGATTTTACACTTCGATTCAAATAAAACAACTTAAACGTTGCGTTTGATTCTGCGGCTAAATGTGTTTTGATAATGGATAAAATAGGTGTAATTCCACTACCGGCTGCAAATGCAATGTAATTTTTCGCCTTTTGAGGTTCAATTTGTGTGTGAAACGTTCCATTAGGTGGCATCACTTCTACTACATCTCCTTTTTTTAATTTATCATTTACAAAAGACGAGAACAACCCTCCATTTATTTTTTTAACAGCTACCTGCCATTTATTTTCGAGCGGACTGGAACATAAGGAATAAGAACGCCTAACATCTTCGCCATTAATATCTTTTTTCAAGGTTAAATGTTGTCCTTGTTGAAATTTAAAAAGGGGTTTTAATTCCTCAGGAACATCAAACGTTATAACGGAACAATCCTTGGTTTCCTTGTAAATATCCGCAACAGTAAGGGTATAAAAATTTGCCATAAATCATATTAATCAAAACTAACAATTGTTAGTTTAATAGGCAAATTTACAGATTTTTTTTGAATTACGAAAACGTTTGAAAATTTAACAATTGCTCGTCATTGAAAATATTTAATTTTCTAAACCTTTGAAATAGAGCAAGGTAATAGATTTTAATAATGTCTTTTCATCCAACCCTTTTGATTTGGAATGCCAAAGATACATGGTTCGCAAGGAAGAAAGAATCGCATTTACCATGACTTCCTGATTAGAATTCTTGAGTTGACCATTTTCAATACCTTCATGAATAATTTTTCTGAAATTTTGTTCGTAGTCTTCCCGCATTTTAATGAAATAGGACAGTTGGTCATTGGTAAGATGCATCCAATCATTATTTAAACAAGCCAAGGCATCTGAATTTCGCAACGTTATTGTGATATGCAACTGAATTACTCTTTCAATTTTTTTCAGGGTTGAAAGGTTGGAGGAAACTATTTCATTCATCACCAATGTAAATTCTTCTGCAATTTCAATGATGATGAGCACTAAAATTTCTTGTTTGGATTGAATATGATTGTATAGGCTTGCAGCTTTGATATCCATCGCTTGGGCAATATCACGCATGGTTACGGCACTGTATCCTTTTTCTTTGAATAAGCGAGCCGCTACGGCAATAATCTCAGTTTTTCTATCGGAAATTTTCATACAATTCAAAGATAGAGAGTTTTTTTTGAGTTCAGTAACTTTTGTTACGGAATGGTTTTGAGGAAGTTGTTACTTTTGCTTTGGATTTGAATCATGACATTAATTCAAATTCTCTTAAAAACACAAATAAAAAAATATGGGATTATTAAGTATGTTCGGTATTGGCGGAAAAACCGAAAGTGTAAAAGAATTTATGGAAAAAGGAGCCGTGATTATTGACGTGAGAACAGCCGGAGAATACAAAGAAGGACACATAAAGGGTTCAAAAAACATTCCGTTGGACACGATTTTTTCAAAAACAGCAGAAATTAAAAAATTAAACAAACCGGTTATCGTTTGTTGTCGCTCGGGAATGCGTAGCGGTCAAGCGGCATCTATACTGAAAAACAGCGGTGTGGAAGTGATGAATGGTGGTGGCTGGGAAAGTTTAGAGAATAAACTGTAATTACGTTTTAATTTTTTTGGATAAACCGGTTGCTGTAAGTACGGTTTCTCCATTGTATTCCAATTTCCAACCCATCGTATTGGTTAAAATCAAAATTTTAGACAATTCGCTAATCAATCGGTTTTCGGCGTTTGTTTTTAATTTTGATTTCTCCATTTTTTTGGCTATTTCAGCTTTTACTTTTTTGTTGATTTTATTATAATCGGCTGTGCCAAATGGATTAAATGTGCTTTCATCGATACTGTAAAAATGAATATCAGGATTAATTTTCATTTCTGCTTCCGGAATATTGGTGATAGAAATGGTTTTGTTCGTTTCGTTGATGTCGTATTTAATCTTGCTTAAATCATAGGAAACCGTCACATCAGCATTCACCACCATTAAAGCCTTTTTTTCAAAGGAAACCATATCCATGAAATATTTCTTTTGATCTTTGTAGGTCATCACCTGTGAATAATGTCCTTCCGTAACGACTAATTTAGAAACGTTACGCAACTGTTTTTCAATTAAAGCGGAATTGTATTCAAGAGTAGAACTACTTTTTTCTCTGGTAAAGAATTGATATCCTAAATAGAGTAATACCCCAATTATAATAAGATATATAAATTTACCCGAACGCCCAATTGCCTGGATAAGAGGAACTAATACATTCTTCAGTTGCGTTTCTGTAGATTGATTTCTTCGCGTAGCCATCGCCTTTAAATTTATACGAAGATAAATATTTAAATCAACTTATTTGATTTGGCTTTTTGAATGGCTTCCAATTTATTGTGTACTTGCAATTTGGTATAAATATTTTCGATATGTTTTCGAACAGTGGAAGGTGAAAGAATCAAATTATCGGCAATTTGGTTGTAATTTAATCCTTTTGAAAGTTGTTCCAAAACTTCAATTTCACGAGTGGAAAGTTTGATTTCTTCTTCTTCCGTTTTAGCATCAAAATCAATTGGATCTCGCAATAATTTCAACGTTTTTAGAGCAATAGAAGGATTCATCGCTGCACCGCCATTTAGTGTTTCAGTAATTCCCTGGTAGAGATCTGTTGGGTTAACTTCTTTAAGTAAATAACCATCAGCCCCAGCTTTGATGGCATTAAAAATATTTTCGTCATTATCAAATGCCGTGAGCATAATCACTTTGATTTGCGGATACTTTTGTTTGACGATAGCAGTTGCTTCAATTCCGTTTAATACCGGCATTTCAATATCCATCAGCAAGACATCCAAGTTGTGATTTTCATCTAACTTTGTCAATAACTCCGCTCCGTTCAGTGCCGAAAATTTGATTTGAATATCATCAAAAAAGGACAATTTTTCGCGAATGGCTTTGATTAGAAAACTATTATCATCAATTATGGCGAGTTTGATATGCATTGCTCTAAAAATTAGTTTTACTAAATAGATGTAAAAATTCCAGTTTCAATTGAATAGCGGTTAATTGTTGTTGGGTGTTTTCTTCCAATTGAGCTAAATTGTTAATGGAATCATTCATATTGTTTTTTTTATTTTTTTCAATATTCAATTGGTTTTGTATGCTAAAAATCCGGTAAAGATGTTCTTTCTCAATTTCATTGTTTTTTCGTCTGAAAAATAATATCAAAAACAAATTGATAAAAAATATGATAATAAAAAGGAAATGATTCATGATAATTAGCTTTTTTGACAGACTCAAATGTAACAAAAAGCAAAACTAAAATCCATACGGCAATTGCCTTATTCTATACAATATCTTTAGCAATCGAAACCCTCGTTCCTTTTCCTTTTTCGGCTTCAATCTTTAGGTCGGCTTTCAACTCTAACGCTCTTTTTTTCATGTTATTCAAACCATTTCCTAATTCAATATCAGTTTCAGAAAAACCGATTCCGTTATCGCTAATGGTAAAAATCATCTTATCGCTTTCTTGTTGCAATTGAATTTTTATTTGAGAAGCATTGGCGTACTTAATCGCATTATTGACCGCCTCTTGAATAATTCTGTAAATATTCATTCCTTCTATTGAGGAAAATTCATGTGAAACATTCACATTCTTTTCAATTGAAAAATCAAACGAAATTCCCTGAGTCGCTAATTTAGCTTGATCAATAAAATTGGTGATACGAATTTGCAAATCTTCAATAGAAATGGCGTTTTTATTCATGGCCCAAATGGTATCACGCAATTCGGTAATCGTGTTCTTGGTAAAACCGCTAATGTTATCAAATTTGGAAACTAATTTCTCTCTGGCGATATCAAAATACTTCAAATTATCAATCGAGGAAATAATAAAAGTGAGTTGCGAACCAATATTATCGTGCAAATCTCTAGAAATCTGTAATCGTTGCTCTTGTAATTTGTTTTGGGTTTCAATTTTAAGAAGAGCTTCTTTAAGTTCAGCTTCCTTAATCAGTTGGTTGTTTTTAATTTTTTGTTGTTTGTATAAAAGATAGCCTAACAATCCCATTACAAAAGCAAAACCTAACGAACCAAAAATCATTGTATTCTTCTTTTTTAACTTCAATTCTTTTTCGGCTAAATCGGCTCTGTTTTTAGCAATTTCGGAATCTTTTTTGGCGGTTTGGTATTTTGTTTCTAGCTCTTGAACCTGTTTAACATTAGACAACTTTTGAATACTGTCATGAAAAACACTCTTTTTTTTGTAATACACACTGG
>NZ_JAWKMW010000008.1:0-235408 GCF_041392085.1 Flavobacterium sp.
ATAGACATTTTTATTTTGAACAGCTTTGAAATGTTTGTAGTTTGGATTCGCCTTTTCAAGTTGCTCGAAGGAAGTAAATTGTCCGGGACCAATCCAAAAATCGGCATCTTGTGCTTTTTCTAAAACGGTTTCAAAGGAAAGGGATAAACTTCCGGTTCCTTCGGTAGCTGACCAAAGATAATTCCCACCAGCTTTGTCTAGAAATTGGGCTGCCCAACTTTTTCCTTGTGGCAAATACCATTGGTCTTGGTAAATGGCTCCGCTTAAAATGGTTGGTTTTGAAGTGGCTTTTTTGGCTAATGTAATGGCTTTCAAATAATCGTTTTCTATAGTTTTGAAAACTTGATTAGCTTTTTCTTCCAGTCCGAATAAAACTCCAAAAAGCTGAATCCATTCGGCACGACCCAGAGGATGTTGCTCCGTCCAATCGCCATTATAAAGGATTTTGAGTCCGTTTTGTAGTAAATTATCATAGGTTTTCTTTTCACCATCTACGCCAAAACCGATGATAACATCGGGTTGCAAATCAAGTAAAACTTCAGTATTTAAGCTTTGATTGCTGCCAATTTCGCGGATTTTTCCGTTTTCGATTAAGGTTCTGGTTTTTTCGGAAGAAATATAATCGGTGTTGGGAAAAGCAATCAATTTATCTTCTACTCCTAATAATTCTAAAGCCGGAATATGTGTGGTTGATGTCACGACGATTGATTTTATGGGAACTTGAATCGCAGTGTATTTTTGTAAACTATCAGGAATTGTAACTGATTGTTTGTGTAAAATATACGTGTACTTTTTATCGGAAGTTGGCCAAGGATTGGAAACCGTTACAATAGAAAAATCAGCATATTTTTGAATGGAAAGTCCGCTAGCGTAGCGAATGTAATTTTCCTGAAATTGGATTTCTTTACTTTTCTCTTTTTGTTGACAGGAAATGAAGAGAAAAGAAAGTATGAAAAGTAAAAAGTATTTTTTCATGGAACTATTTTTTACAAAGGTAACGGTTTGTAACAAATGTTATCTTGGGAAATTAATTCACTATTTACCTTTACAGAAAAATAAAACATGCGAGATTCCAATACCTTTTTGTATATCGTAGGAGGAATTGTTTTGCTTCATTTTGTAGTGGGATTTATTTGGTTGTGGATGAAGATGAATAAGAAAAATGACAAATCTTGATTCCGTTTCTATTTGAAGTAGGCTCCCCAAGCCCGGATTGCAGTGGAAAGCCTTTTGCAGGATTGTTGCCTTTTTTCTTGGATCAAAAAAGCGACCAAAGGGAGCTCTTTTTGTACCTTAGAAAAAAGCAACAAGACAAAAAAGCTTGGAATGAAAAGCCGGAATAGCTTCTGAAAAAAATTAAAAAATGTTTACGTAAAATGTTTACTTTTGCACCGTATTTTGGTTGCAACGCCTTTTTTGGGCCGAGCATTAAAAGGGAATCAGGTGAAGATTGGAAATTTTGATAGAAAATTGTTGATTTTAGAACTGTTCTGAAATCGAAATTCAAAAATCAAAAATCATTAATCAAAATCCTGAGCTGTACCCGCAACTGTGAGCTAATCAGCTTGTTGTTCACTTTCATGCCATTGTCTCGTTGCAAAACGAGATGAGAAGGCCAACAACAAGACGCAAGCCAGGAGACCTGCCACATACATTGAGTAACAAACTTTCGGGAAAAAAGGTTTGGGTATGGGTAAATTCTATGCTTTTCTCCCATTTTAGTCAATTTATTTTTAACTTAAAATGAATCAAAAATTCAGGTACTGTACCGCTATTGTAGCGTTATGGGGAACGTGTGCGATGGCACAACAAGACACGATTTCGTTGAAAGAAGTCGTGATTTCGGACACCAAGTTTGAGCAGTCCAAAGAAAAATCAGGTAAAATTATTGAAAAAATTACGGCAGAAGATTTGGCTCGAAACACCGGACAATCGGTAGCTACGGTTTTAAGTCAAGCGGTAGGTTTGGAAGTCAATGGCAACCAAAGTGCCAACGGTAAAAACCTCAGTTACTTTATTCGAGGTGGTAGAAATCGTCAGGTGTTAATTGTAATTGACGGCATTCCGATGACCGATGCGTCGGGGATCAATTTGGAATACGACTTGCGATTGCTGCCTACGGAACAAGTGGAAAGCATTGAAATTATGAAAGGTGCTGCGAGCACGTTGTATGGAACCGGAGCGGCTTCGGGTGTGATTAACATCACGTTGAAAAAAGCAGCAAAAAAAGAAATTGCTGGAAATGCCTATATGCATTTGGGTACACAAAACACAAGCGAAAACTTTAGAGGTAATCCGCAAGATTTTAATCAAGGTTTTGGATTGAATGGCACTTTGGACAAAGTAGATTATTATGCTTCGTTGAACAGTACGGAAACCAAAGGTATTTCACAGGCGTCAGGCGAAAACTTTGAAGAAGACCGTTTTTCACGAGTGAATGCGTTGGCCAAATTTGGGATTCAGGCTTCCTCAAAATTAAAGCTGAATTTTTTTGGAAATTACGACCGAATGAAAACGGATTATGATGGTCCGTTTGACAATTTGAATAATCCGGATGTACAGGAAAATGTTTCCCTTTCGGAGCAATTTCGGTTTGGATTTAATCCGAACTATAAGTACAAAAAAGGAGAGTTTATTCTAAATTCCGGATTTACTTTGTTAGAAAGAAGTTATGATGAGTTCAGTTCGTATTCGGGAACAATAGACCAGTATGTCTACACTTCGAGAAGTATGAGTATAGATGCGATGAACAAGTATAATTTTCATAAGAATTTCTTTTTGATTGTAGGAACACAATTTCAATTTCATGACATGAGCACCCAAACTCCTTTTGATGTAATTGAAAGAGAACGTGCTAAGTTCAATTTAGTTGACCCTTATGTAACGGCAGTTTTTAATTCTGATTTTGGTTTACATCTTAATGCCGGAGCACGACTGAATTTACATTCGGTATATGATAACCAATGGGTTTACAATGTCAATCCGTCCTATCATTTTAAAGAATTGCCATTGAAAATAATTACTTCTTACAGCACGGCTTTCATCACCCCAAGTTTATATCAATTGTATTCGCCTTACGGAAATTTAGCATTAACTCCGGAAGAAAACACAACAGCCGAAGTAGGCTTTGAAACTACTTTTTTGAATAAGAAAATGACCTTTAATGCGGTTGGTTTTTATAGAGAAGAGTCGAACTCGATTGGTTTTTTCTTTGACCCGGAAACATTTGCATCGTATTATGTGAATGTGGAAGGAGAAAATCGAGTGCGGGGTATTGAAACTACCTTGACTTACAACATGACCTCTAAATTGCGTTTTACCGGAAATTATTCGTTTACGGATATTCCGGAAGAATTGAATCGTTTGATACCAAAACACAAAGGAAATGTAGCCATAGACTACACTATGAATACAAGAACGTTGGCAAGTTTAAATTATCAATATGTTGATGGTAGAAGAGATGCATTTTTTGATGGAGGGACATTTACAACAACAGATGTATTTTTAGGTTCTTATCAACTATTGAATGGATTAGTAAAATATGATGTATTGAAAAATAGAATGACCGTTTTTGGTTCAGTAAACAATATTTTGAATGAAGAATTCTTGGAAACCGTGGGTTATAATACGCGTGGTAGAAATGTACAAGTCGGATTCAACTTTTTGTTTTAAAAAGAAAAGGCTCCTTGAGGAGCCTTTTTTTATCGTAAAATTTGAAACAATCCATCCGGTACTTTTTCAATGTACATTTCATCGCTCAGTTTTCGCATCGCCTTACTGTTTTCAACTTGTAAATCAATTGATTCAGTGTATCGATTGCCAATTCTTCCGTTGGCTAAAATGTCATTGATAGCAGTGTTTAAATAAGGTTCATTTTGATCGCCGAGTATTCCTAAATTTTCAACATTTTCAGATTGCAATATCGTAGGGTCAATCCCTTCTTGATACTCTCCATTACCATTTTTATCCGCTATTTTTAATACAATCGGTTGCATGGCGTAACGATGATTTGGATTTCTGTTGTTTCTGCCAAACGTTGGTGAATCATAAAGGGTTATTGAACCATCATTTTTTCCAACTGTTTTGGTGCCAATTTGAATTACATCAATGTACGGTTTCAAACTGTTAATAATCAATTCGCTGGCTGAGGCAGTCATACCGGTTGTCAGTACATACACTTTTGTTAAATTCAAACTGTTAATGGCTGTTCCGTTCCCAGTTTCGTCGGTAAACCGATTAATTAACAATTCCGGATTTTGTTGATTAAAATAAGTCATTACTTTCTGATTCCAAACCTGACGGGCAAAAACTTGTCCGTTATATTGTCCTGTAATCATGCTGGCTAAACGGGTAGCTGTATCCACAGAACCACCGGAATTATATCTCAAATCAAGTACCAAATGAGTGACATCTGCCGATTTAAGTAGTCCGAATGCCTGGTTGAGCTGTGTTTCAAAATTGGAGAAAAATCCGTTATACATCAAATAACCAATTCGTTTGTCTTCTATCTCAATCACATCGGTTAGATAAATTGGATTTTCGGTATACTGAGCTTTGGTAAAATTTAATGAAATTCCATTCGGTGTAATATTTCCACCATCATAATCCGCAAATTGTAGCGAATAAGTGTCTTCATTTAATGCAGCACGCCACAATGACTCGTTTGAAGCTGTTAAAGGAATATTATTTATGGCATAAAAAATCATCCCTCTTGCTATGGCTTGCGATGCAGCACTCGTATTGGGCAACACATACCGAACATAGCCAAAAATATCTGTTTGCGTAGCGTCTTTATACCGCAAACTAAATTCAATTCCGTTTGTCTTAAAACCTCCCTGCAAAGCATCTTCCAACACGCGGTAATCACTAAACATTACGCTAAAGCGATCGATGGTTGGTGCCACTTTTAAATCGCTAAATAATGCTTCAGGAGTAGCATAACCTTCTAAAAAAACATTAAGGTCTCGTTGTGTAGCAAACAAATCATCGGCTAGTTTAGGTTGATCAGCTTGCCACAAATAATACAGATTTAACCCTTTCCAAATAAAATCTTTTACTTCCAATTCAGAAGGAACAGGCTTATCGTCAATATCTTCACACGATTGAAAAATCAATAGTGAAAGCATTGCAATGGCAACCGTTTTTGAAAATAATCTCATAGCTTTTTCTTTTTAAGAACGTAAATTTAATAACTTTCGTTTTAATTTCAATTTCTTTGTAACAAAAAAGATGGTTATTCGTCTTGACTATATAATCCAGTTTTTAAACCCAACCAATGAATCAAAATGAGTTTATCACACTGATAACGCCTTTCAAAGATAAGGTCTTTCGTCTTGCTAAACGGTTGTTGGTGAGTAACGAAGAAGCTCAGGATGCTACGCAGGATATTTTGGTGAAATTGTGGGATAAAAAAAACGGATTAGAAAAATACACCAACGTGGAAGCTTTTGCTATGACAATGACCAAAAATTATTGTTTAGACCAATTAAAATCAAAAAGAGCATCGAATATGAAAATTGTGCACAACAATTTTACAGCCAAGGAAGCTTCTTTAGATAAAAAAGTGGAAGATCAAGATAGTTGGCATTGGGTAGAAAAAATGATTAATGAATTACCGGAACAACAAAAACTAATCATTCAAATGCGGGATATTGAACAATACGAATTTGATGAAATTGCTAAAATACTCGATATGAATGAAACAGCGGTAAGAGTAAATTTATCCCGAGCACGGAAAATTATCAGAGAAAAAATGACTAAAACCCATCAATATGGAATTAGCTAAAATAGAACAATTATTAGAAAAATACTTCGAAGGAGAAACCACCATTGCAGAAGAAATTCAGTTGAAACAGTACTTTTCATCTGATAAGGTAGCCGCTCATTTAGAGCACTACAAACCGCTTTTTGGTTTCTTAATTACCGAAAAAGAAAAACAATTTACGCCATCCTTATCCTTAAAAACTAAAAAACGATTTACTGTTGCTCGGATAGGTATTGCCGCAAGTTTACTCTTCTTAATCGGAACCGTTACCTACTTTAATTATAAGCCATATAACCCAACCCCGGTTGCCAATGCTAAATTGGGTTCTTTTGAATCTCCGGAAGAAGCCTTTAAAGAAACACAAAAAGCACTAGCTCTTTTATCCGAAAAAGTAAATATTGGCATGGAAAGTGTTAGTTATATTAACGAATATGAAAATTCAAAAAAATTAATCTTTAAAAAATAAAAAAAATGTCTAGAATCATAACCTCAGTAGTACTATTTGCAACCTTATTGATTTCGCAAGTAATGTTCGGCCAATCCGTTTTTGACAAGTTTGACGGACCCGAAGACGTAAAAACCATCATCGTCAACAAAAAAATGTTTGAAATGATGAGTAAAGTGAAAGCCAACGATAAAGAAACACAGCAATATGTGAATTTGTTAAAAAAGCTTGACAACCTAAAAGTATTCATTACCTCCAGTCAAAAACAAACTGCAGAAATGCGTTCTACTGCTGATAAATATTTAAAAACAGCAGGAATGGATGAGTTAATGCGAATTTCGGATGGCGGAAAAAATGTAAAAATCTATATGCGTTCCGGAGCAAATGATTCCATCGTAAAAGAATTATTCATGTTTATCGAAGGAAATGCAAAAGACAACGAAACCGTTTTATTTTCGCTAACCGGAAATTTTAATTTAGATGAAATTTCAGCCTTAACAGAACAAATGAACCTTCCCGGTGGTGATAATTTGAAAAAAGCTTCCAAAGGAAATAAGTAAACTTTTAAAATAAAAATGATGAAAACTTTGTCAAAAGCCAATTTTGGCAAAGTTTTTTGTTTTGAACGCTTACCTTAGCATTCTATAAAATCAACACCTATTTACTACATGAAAAAATTTTATTTATTTCTTTTCGGATTAATTACACTATCATTAAATGCTCAAACACGTATTTTTGAAGGTAAAATTGTAGATAAAACCACACAAGAAAGTATTCCTTTCGCCAATATATTTGATCTAAATTCTACGCAAGGTGTCATTTCAAATGAAGATGGTGTTTTCAAATTTTATATTCCAAAAGATGCTGAAAACATTGAAGTGGGTCATCTTGGTTATAAATCACAACTGTTTTTGGTTTCAGGAATAAAAGCTGAACCCATCACCATTCAACTTGAAACAGATGAAATGGCCTTGGAGGAAGTAATTGTGACCAATAAACCCATCAATCAGATTCTGGCTGGAATTCTTGATAATTCTAAAAACCAGCTAGACAAAAGCATCAAATTGGAAACCTATTACCGAGAATTTGTAAAAATCAACAACAAGTATTCCAAATTTGCAGACGGCTTGATTGATTTTTACCTCCAACCCAAGCGAAAAACAAAAATTGAAGCAAATCTCATTGTAGACCAAAGCAGAGCTTTTCAATTAGTAGAAAAAGGTGAAATTGAACAAAAAGGAAAATTGGATTTATCGGAATTGGATTCATTTTTTGATATCCAAAAAGCAGCCGACGGTTTTTTTAATTATCAATATGTAGAAGGAATCGCTTCTAATAAATCATCTGAACGGTATGATTTTGAACTTCGTTCCAAAAAAGATCATGACGGAAATACTGTCGAAATTATTTATGTAATTCCTAAACCAAAAGTTGAAGACGCACTCTTAGAAGGAAAAATCACTTATGATCCGGTTAATAAAATAGTATTGGATATTGACTTAAAAATGTCTGACAAGCACAAACAACACGTAAAAATGAGAAATGTGTTACTATTCAAATTTGCTGTACACGATATTCAAATCAAACAAACTTATAAATATGTGAATGGGAAATATATTCCGAGTTATCGAAAATCGATTGCCGACTTACACGTAAAATTTGGCAAACAAATGGATGATAGAATCATGTGCATCAGTGATTTAGTAGTTACAAACTTTAACGACAATGTAACCTCTGTCCCTAAAAAAGATCGTTATTTCAAAGAAAGAAGCCTATACACGAACGGAATGAACTTTACAGAAAATTTCTGGGAAACAAATAATGCCTTACCACTTTCGGAAAATGAGGAACGAATTTTACAAACTTTAAAAAGTAAATAATTATGAAAAAAATAGTGTTATCACTTTTGCTGATGAGTTTCATCGCTTGTGAAAAAGAACCCAGCTTGCAAAAATATTTTGTAGAAAAAACAGAATCAACGGATTTTATTTCAGTAGACATGTCGCCAAGCATCCTGAATATCAAACCGGATGCATTAACTACAGAACAACAAGAAGCTTTGAAAACATTCAAAAAAATGAATGTTTTGGCCTTCAAAATCAATGACGAAAATAAAACGAAGTTTGATGGCGAACGAACCAAAGTAAAAGAAATTTTAAAAGATGAAAAATACCAGCAACTAATGAAATTTGGTTCCGGTAAAGAAGGAGCGGCCGTTTATTTTGTTGGGAAAGATGACGCCATTGAAGAATTTGTGCTTTACGGAAGTCAAAATGAAAACGGTTTTGCGGTGGTGCGTATTTTAGGAGACAACATGAATCCGGAAAACTTCATGACATTACTCAATGCTCTTCAAAAATCGGATATCGATATGGAGCAATTGAAACCGCTGGAAGAAATTTTTAAATAAAAATACATTCAAAATAAGAAAATCGGTTCCTTTTTGTAATTTGCAAACCAATACAAATTATGGATGGAACCGATTGCTATTTTACTACTTATTCTTGGTTATTTTGGATTACTGATACTTATTTCCACTTTAATCAGTAAAAAAGACGAAGGAAACGACGCCTTTTTTAAAGCTAATAAAAATTCTCCTTGGTATTTAGTGGCGTTCGGAATGATTGGTGCTTCGCTTTCCGGAGTTACGTTTATTTCAGTTCCAGGTAAAGTAGAGGCTTCGCAGTTTGTTTATTTTCAATTGGTTCTTGGTTACATTGTGGGCTATTTTGTGATAGGTACAGTCTTACTGCCACTCTATTATCGACTAAATCTTACCTCCATTTATACCTATTTAGGTGACCGTTTTGGAAATAACGCTTACAAAACAGGAGCCTGGTTTTTTATTATTTCTCGCACAGTAGGGTCTAATTTACGGTTGATGTTGGTAGCCGATGTTTTACAAACACTTGTTTTTGACAAACTTAATGTTCCTTACTGGATAACCGTTTCAGTCACTATCTTATTGATTTGGATTTACACTAAAAAGTCCGGAATCAAAACCATTATTTGGACAGACACTTTACAAACACTGTTTATGCTAATTGCAGTTGTGTTTTGCATAGTTACTGTTTCTCAAGACCTAGGACTAAATATCACCAACCTAGCCGGATTTGTGGCAGAAAGTGATTTTTCTAAAACCTTCTTTTTTGAAGCGGTGAGTTCACCCAATTATTTTTGGAAACAGTTTTTATCCGGTGCTTTTATTGCTATTGTGATGACGGGTCTCGACCAAGACATGATGCAAAAAAACCTCACTTGCCGCAGTTTAAAAGACGCCCAAAAAAATATGTTTTGGTTCACCATCGTGCTCACGTTTGTGAATTTTTTATTCTTAGTCATGGGATTATTGTTCACAGAATATGCACTCAAATACAATATAGATGCCCACAAAGATCAGCTCTTCCCTATTTTGGCCAATGAATACTTAGGAATTGGTGTGGCATTTTTCTTTATTCTAGGATTAATTGCCGCAGCTTATTCTAGTGCTGACAGTGCTTTGACTTCACTAACAACTTCTTTTAGCATTGATATTTTAGAAATAGAAAAGAAATACGATTCCTTAAAACAAGTTGTTATCCGAAAACAAATTCACAAGATGTTTGTGTTGATTTCGGTATTAGTTATTTTAGGATTCAAATATTTTGTGGAAGATGTCAGCATTATTGATAAAGTATTAAAATTTGCCGGATTCACCTATGGTCCGCTACTCGGACTTTATAGTTTTGGACTATTTACCAAATGGAAAGTGAAAGACAAATGGGTCCCACTTGTGGCCATTTTTGCAGTTATATCTTCCATTTTACTGAATCTTAAAAGTAAAGCATGGTTCGGATTTGAGTTCGGATTTGAAATCTTAATTGTTAATGGATTACTAACTTTTATCGGATTAATGCTCATTCGTAGAAAGTAATTCACAGTTTACAGACAACCGACAACCGATAACAGTCAATCGATAACAAACAACCGATAACAGATAACCGTTAATACTGATTGGTTGCAAGTAAGACTAACGTACAAGCTACCTCAACCTCAATGCCATTAGATTGCAACAAAGGATAAAACGCAGGGTTTTCGGTTCCCGGATTAAAAATTACTCGTTTTGGCTGCAAACCAATGATGTAATTGTAATAACCTCGCTGAGCAATTGGATTCAAATACAGTGTAACCGTATCAATGTTTTTAAACGGAATTTGTTTTGTTTGTATCGTTATATCATTCACTTTGCCCCCTTTTTGACCAATAGCCACCACCGCGTGTTGTTTATCCAGTAAGTTCTGTATTGCCCGATATGAATAACGAGAAGGATTCTCTGAAGCTCCTATAACCAGTGTTTTTTTCATCACTTAAAATTTGCGTAAAGGTATAGTTTTTCACCTATACCGAATGGTTAATTAAACAAAACCTAACAAATAGTGAAATAACTTTTCCTAAAATGACAAATCCGTACTTTTGTATAAATCGAAACAAATTGTCTGATCCATATGCTACTCAATACAACGCATCACAACAAAAAAACAGAGGCTTTAATCAATGAAAAAGTTGGAAAACCTTTTGGGTTAATAGACAATTTTAAATTAAGAGGAATTGGTTCACCCCGATTAGATATCCAAAAAACAAGCAAGGCAATTGAACAGCTTTTAAATCGAGACAACCATCGCCAATACGGAAATATTGAACTCCGTCCCAAAGGGATTCTTTTTCGATTCCATACTCGACTTGAAACGTATGCTTTGGTTATTCCCTACTATAAATTAGTACTATACAAACCCGGTAACAGCTTTACAATATATATCGACAATCATTTTGTCAATTTTTCAGCAATACCAACCAATAAAGCCATTTATCGTTTCATCCAAAAAATGAAAACTGAACAACAAAAGCTACTACCGAACCACTTCATTCAAATTTTATAAAACCGGATTGTTCTCAGCATCTCTTTTGATTCAAAACTTTTTAAATACCTTTGTAAAAAAAAGATGGAGTTATTCATTTATATTTTTGCCGCCTTATTCTCTGTGCTCAACCCTTTGGGTGCAGTTCCCATTTTTGTGGGTTTAACACAAGATTACACCAAAGCAGAACGTTCCAGAGTCTCACTGTTGACTGCTCTAAATGTTTTCATTATTTTAGTGATTTCCTTTTTTATTGGGGAATATGTCTTAAAGTTTTTCGGTATCAGTATCGATGCTCTTCGTATAGCCGGTGGTTTAATCATTGTGAGTTCCGGCTTTTCATTACTCACCGGAAATTTTAACAAAACACGCGGCGTAAACAAAAAGGTTGAAAGCGATGCTCAAACACGCAATCAAATTGCCTTGACCCCCCTAGCTATTCCAATGTTAGCCGGACCCGGTTCCATCTCGTTATTAATTGCATTTTACCAAGATTACACCAAAATAAGTGAAAAAGTCATTGCGTGTTTAGCTATTTTTGGCGTAGCTGTTGTTATTTTCTTGGTCTTAAAAAGTGCTCATTACCTCTCCAGAATATTAGGTGCGTCGGGAATCGTAGCGATTTCGAGAATCATCGGTTTCATTGTGATTGCCATTGGTGTGCAATACATCAGTAGTTCTATCGTCAACATCTTTAAAACAATTTAACGATTGTTCAAGCGTTTTTCTTAGTATCTTTCTGAAAAATAGCGGATATGAAAATCCTTCTAACAGGTGCCAACGGTTATGTAGGTAGACGATTGCTCCCCGAACTTTTGTCCAAAAATCACGAAATCATTTGTTGTGTTCGCGATAGGAATCGCTTTGGATTAGACATTACAACGCTAAACTCCATTACCATTTGGGAAGTTGATTTTTTAGAAGATGTATCATTCGAAAATACGCCAAAAGACATCGATGTGGCTTATTACTTAATTCATTCCATGTCGTCTTCTACACAAGTTTTTGATGCGATGGAAGCAAAAGCAGCCGAAAATTTTAATCACTACATGAACCATATTAGCGTAAAACAAGTGGTCTATTTGAGCGGAATTGTAAATAACAATTCGCTTTCTAAGCATTTACAATCCCGTAAAAATGTTGAAGATATTTTATACCAAGGGAACTATAATGTCACTGTACTTCGTGCCGGAATCATAGTAGGCTCCGGTAGTTCTTCTTTTGAAATCATTCGAGACTTATGCGAAAAATTGCCCGTAATGATTACACCAAAATGGGTGTTAACCAAAACGCAACCCATAGCTATTCGCGATGTCATTAAGTACCTGATGGGTGTGTTAATGAAAGAAGAATGTTACAATGAATCGTTTGATATTGGCGGACCAAATGTACTCACCTACAAGCAAATGATGCAATTGTATGCCAAAACCCGAGGATTCAAAAATTGGATTTTTACCGTTCCTGTAATGACACCCAAATTATCTTCCTATTGGCTGTATTTTGTTACCTCTACTTCCCACAAGTTAGCGATGAATTTAGTGGATAGTATGAAAATGGAAGTCATTTGTAAAGACAATCGGTTACGAAAAATGTTAGGTATCAAACCCATTTCCTATACTGATGCCATCAAATTAGCCTTCATCAAAATCGAACAAAATTTAGTCATTTCAAGCTGGAAAGATAGCTTAGTGAGTAGTGAATTTCAACATAACTTATCAGAATTCATTCAAGTTCCTACCTACGGTTGTTTAAAAGATAGCAAAAAATTAAAAATAGAAAATCCTGAAAAAGTCTTAGAAAATATTTGGACCATTGGTGGTACCAAAGGTTGGTATTATGGCAACTGGATGTGGCAATTACGCGGTTTTATTGATAAACTGGTAGGTGGTGTTGGTTTAAGACGGGGAAGAACCCACCCTACTCATTTAGACAGTGGCGATTCACTCGACTTTTGGCGGGTACTCTTAGCCAACAAAGAAGAAAAAAGATTACTTCTGTTTGCCGAAATGCGACTACCCGGCGAAGCATGGTTGGAATTTAGAATTGATGAAAAAAATGTTCTACACCAAATTGCTACCTTTCGTCCCAGAGGACTTTTCGGAAGATTGTATTGGTATTGCTTAGTACCCTTCCATTTTTTTATTTTTGGTGGAATGATTCGAAATATTGCCAAAGGATAATTTGTATCTTTGAACTACAATCCTTTTACCCATGAAAAATTATATTTACATTCTATTACTTGTTATAATATCCGGATGCCAGTCTGCAAAAGTTGCGAAACAAAATGAACTCCAACAGTTGATGAACTTTATGCAAGGAACGTACTCCTCCGAAAAACAATCAATAGAAGATAAAGAATATTTCAATATTTCGCTTCATATGACTCCAATATGGAAAAGTAAAGGACATTACTTGTATGTGGAACAAGCCATGTTTGAAAAACAAGACAGTCCGTATCGGGTGCGTATTTACAAAGTATCGCAACGCAACGAGGAATTCATCAGCGAAATTTACACCCTCAAAAACGAAAAAGAGTGGATTGGTAAGTGGAAAACACCCGAAGCATTTGATAACTTAGCTGAAACAGATATTGAGCTAAAACCGGGATGCGAAGTAATCTTAACAAAACAATCTGACGGCACGTTCATAGGCCAAACCGGTAAAAAAACCTGTCCGAGTGAATTGAGAGGTGCTTCGTATGCTACCTCAAAAGTAACGGTAACTCCTACCCAAATTCTTTCTTGGGACCAAGGATTTGACAAAGACGGCAAACAAGTTTGGGGAGCAGTGAAAGGTGGTTATATTTTTGATAAAATTAAATGATGAACACAGAAAAAATAAAAAGCAATACGTCTAAAAGGATACTAATAATAATCGGCATTATACTCCTGATTTTAAGTATTCCGCTAATAGCTATGCAATTTACGGATGAAGTAAAATGGACAACATTCGATTTTATACTAGCCGGAATACTTTTATTAGGAACAGGTTTAGCTATTGAATTAGTCCTGAGAACTATCCAATCAACCAAAAACCGTATACTATTTTGCGGTATTATTTTGTTCGTATTATTTTTAATTTGGGCAGAATTAGCCGTAGGTATTTTGGGTACTCCTTGGGCGGGAAATTAAAATAAAAGATAAATCAATCCCATCCCAATCACAAAAGCCAAAGGAGCGATACATTGTAGATAAACCGGTTTTAATTTTTCCGCAAAACCCAACGAAAGTTGATGGTGTGCTTTTCGGGGAGTGACATATAAAATCATCGATGTTACAATCATAATCCATCCAAAAAGTTGGAAAAATAAGGGCAATTTAGTTTCGGGTGCCACATATACCATCGCAAAAGCGGGTATCAACCGAATGGTAATTTCACCATAATTAATCAATGGCGTACTACCGGCTTTGGCAATCCAACTGCGAAAAAGCAAAGGTCGAATGAACATGATCCCTCCGGCCAAAAGGAATACAATAGCAAATAAAATGACAATACCTTTTGCAACTACCATATATGTTTTTTATTGATGGTCATAACTCAACACTTCCTTTAAAATCCATTGACTATTTGTCCAAAGATAAACATGAGTGAATCGAGCGGTACTGGTTAACACATCTTTTTTTCCTTGTTCCCGTATATAAAATTCATGCACCCCATTTTGAACCACGCCATACAAAACACCATTTTCATATAATGGAAAAACTTCTAAACTATCGTCTTTTACTTTTCGTATGGGTTTTTGATTAGGATTAGAACAAATATTATTTTTTACACTTTCTAAAAAAGTTGTTTTGTTTTGAACACCTCCTTGATCATGATAAAAAGCTAAATCAAGATGAATGGCTTTTTCCAAAAACGCTAAATCACATTCGTTAAAGCTTTTTTCAAAAAAAAGACTGTCGTGTTTTTTTAAAGCTAAAAATAATTCGGAATCTTTTGCCACTTGGGCAGAGAGAAAGGAGTAAAAAAGAAGAAAAAATAGAAATACTATTTTAGACATATTGTTAGTTTAATGTTAATATTGTTTCAAGATTCTTAGGTTTAATATTCCTTTTTCTTTATCAATTTAGCCAAATTAGAAAACTCATAATTTACTCCAAAATTTTTAGTTCCTTGCTTAGCTCCAATGCTAGTAAATTGATTGCAATCAAAACATATTTTTGCTATGCCGGTTATCTTATTCTTTTTTCTAAAAACAAATATATCTCGATAAATAGCTATACATTCTGAAAAATATAATTCATCTTCATTGATAACTTGTTTACAAAATATTTTATCAATAATTGAATGATCCTCTTTAGAAACAACCTTTTTTTGAAACAATGAATCCCCTTTTTCAAGGTAAATACTATCCTGTAAACTTTCGAATCCACTTCCAAACAAAAGATAGATTAAATCGTTATTTTTTCTGCCTATAACTTCATAATCATTAATATTTGATTGATAATGAATTACCTCATCAAAATCAAAATAAGGTTTACACTCTTTGTTGCTAAATAAATATTCATCTGATTCTGACCAATAGTTATTCGTAACAGCGACAATCGAAATGATAATTAAACCAATTACCATAATGATTAGAGGTAGTAAACTTTTGGGTTTATTCAATCTTTGCTTTCGGAACATTATTATTTCATTTAATAAACCCTCACTTTACAAATTTTCTCATTGACACATTTTCAAATTGTCACATTAATTAATTCCTACAAGCACACGTATGATGCTCTTCCAAATACGCAATCGTATTGCGACACATTGCTTCTAAAACGGAAATATCAATATCAGCTAATTTTTTAATATAAATACACGCTTTTCCCATTTTATATTTCCCAAAATTATCCAACAAATGGGTATTGTCTTCTCTGGGAGAGTAAACATACAACGAAAATTCCGCCTTACGGGGAGAAAAACCAAGCATAGGAGCATCGCCTTCGTGACCGCTGGCGTATTTATAATGATAACTGCCAAAACCAATAATCGTTGGACCCCACATTTTTGGTTCAAAACCGGACCATTTCTGCATCAATTCAACAAGCAGAAAACTATCCGCTTTCTTTTGGTCGTTATCAACAAACGAATGGATAAATTCCTCCACATTGACTGCTGTTTCTACCGTTTTATTTTTTGCCATTCTAAGTTTGTATTAAGGATAGAACATTCAAATGTAAAAATAATTTCAACAATACTACAAAAGTTGAAAACAATCCTTAATCCCTACAACTTTTGGTCACATGATGTAAAAAAACTATTTTTGCTACCTATATGAAAAAACCAGCCTCATTAATTAAAGTTACTCCTCCTTGATTTTTTAACCTTTAATCAAGGATTTTCATTTTTATTTATGATTGAAACTTATACGTTGTGTATTGTAGTAATATACACTAAACTTTATATTATTTATCATGCAGAAAGTATTTAATTTATTTAATTTAAAACAAAAAGTAGATTACAAAACCGAAATTTTATCAGGGTTAACAGTTGCCCTTGCTTTAGTGCCGGAAGCCATTGCCTTTGCCATGATTGCAGGATTCTCTCCATTAACAGGTTTATATGCCGCTTTTGTAATGGGGTTGGTAACGGCTATCTTAGGTGGCAGACCCGGAATGATCTCGGGGGCTACAGGTGCGATTGCTGTTATTTTTGTGGGGCTAATTTTAGAATTAAAAAATACTTTTCCGGGTATTGCCCCGGAAACCATTTTACAATATGTTTTTTTAACCGTTATCTTAGGCGGTTCTATTCAAATTTTAGCCGGTATTTTTCGTTTGGGAAAATTCATCCGACTGGTTCCTCATCCCGTGATGTTTGGATTTGTTAATGGATTAGCCATAATTATTTTTATGGCCCAATTTCCTAATTTTTACCAAAAGGGTACTACAAACTTGTTAGAAGGTTCGCAGTTGTGGTTGATGTTGGGATTGACCCTTTTAACCATGTTCATCATTTGGGGATTACCAAAATTAACTAAAGTGGTTCCTTCATCATTAGTAGCCATTTTGGTTGTTTCTGCCATTGTTATTGGTTTCAACATAGACACCATGACAGTTTCGGATACCTTAAACGAAGGTGAAACCATCAAAGGTGGATTTCCACCGTTATCGCGATTTAGTATTCCGTTTACGTGGGAAACCTTGAAAATCGTATTCCCTTATGCAGCTATTGTTGCAGGTGTTGGATTAATAGAAAGTTTATTAACGTTGAATTTAATTGATGAAATTACCGAAACTCGCGGTAACGGAAATAGGGAATGTATCGCACAAGGTTCGGCAAATATCCTATCCGGATTATTTTCAGGAATGGGTGGTTGTGCTATGATTGGACAAAGTTTAATCAATACCTCAGCCGGAGCAAGAGCCCGTTTATCCGGAATTGTAGCAGCCGTGATGTTACTGACATTCATAATGTTTGGATCGAGTTTGATTGAAAAATTACCCATGGCGGCTTTGGTTGGTTTAATGTTTATGGTGGCTATCGGTACATTTGAATGGGCCAGTTTTAAAACGTTCCGAAAAATGCCTTGGTCAGATGTAATAGTGATGGTGTTGGTTACATTGATTACCGCAATCACACACAATTTGGCCATAGCGGTTTTGATTGGAGTGGTGCTTGCCGCATTGGCTTATTCTTGGGAAAATGCCAAACGTATTCGTGCCAGAAAATATATGGATGAACAAGGAATCAAGCATTACGAGATTTTTGGGCCCTTATTTTTTGGCTCTGTAAAAGGATTTTCAGAAAAATTTGATATAACAAACGACCCGGAAGAAATAATTATCGATTTTAAAGAAAGTCGAGTTGCGGATATGTCGGCTATTGAAGCCTTGAACTCGATTACACACCGTTATTTTAAACAAGGAAAAAAAGTACATCTACGTCATTTAAGTCCAGATTGTATTCAATTGCTCAATAATGCAGAAGCTATTATTGATGTGAATATTTTAGAAGATCCAACCTACAAATTACCAATGGACAAATTATAATGGTAACAAACTATTTTATTTTTTTAAATAATATTTTTTCCTAAACCAAAACGCCAAATTCACCAATGCAATTAAAGCCGGAACTTCTACCAACGGACCAATTACTCCCGCAAAAGCTTGTCCGCTGTTGATACCAAAAACACCAATCGCTACCGCAATGGCTAATTCAAAATTGTTTCCTGTGGCGGTAAAAGCAATGGAGGTAGCTTTGGAATAATCGGCTCCAAAATACTTGCCGATAAAAAAACTAACCACAAACATGATGATAAAATAGATCACTAACGGAAGAGCAATTCGAAACACATCTAGCGGTATTTCGACTATTAATTCACCTTTCAAACTAAACATCAATACGATGGTAAACAGAAGAGCTATCAGAGTAATTGGGGAAATAAAGGGAACGTATTTCGTTTGAAACCATTCTTCACCTTTCATTTGAATCAAAAAATAACGACTTAAAAATCCTAAGGCAAACGGAATGCCTAAATAAACTCCAACACTTTCTGCAATTTGCCCTATACTGATGTCGACTATTGATCCTTCAAACCCAAAATAAGGAGGCAAAACCGTAATAAAAATATACGCATAAACGCTGTACAACAACACTTGAAAAATACTGTTCAAGGCAATCAAACCAGCGGCGTATTCTCGGTTTCCATCCGCTAAATCATTCCAAACGACAACCATGGCAATGCATCGAGCTAAACCAATCAAAATAACACCTATCATGTATTCGGGATAACCATTCAAAAAAAGTAACGCCAGGAAAAACATCAAAATAGGACCAATCACCCAATTCAACAGTAAAGAAGCTCCCAAAACTTTTGTATTCTGAAACACTTCGCCCATTTTACTGTAATTGACTTTGGCCAATGGCGGATACATCATCAAAATTAATCCGATTGCCAATGGAATATTAGTCGTTCCGGAAGAAAACGAATGGATAAATCCGGAGGAGCTTGGAATAAAATACCCCATTCCAACACCAATTAACATCGCCAAAAATATCCAAAGCGTTAAATAACGGTCTAAAAAACCTAACTTTTTTCGGTTTGCAACAGGAAAACAATCGGTAGCTGACATATTATTTTTTGATTTGAGAAAAAACAAAATACATTTCACTGGCTATTTGTAAACTACGCTCAGCATATTTTTCATTCATTATATCCGTTCCGTCGAAAGCTTTTGGGTCATCATATTTGATGGGGAATCGAGCTTCTGCTCCCAAAACCAACGGGCAACCTTCATCGGCATTGTTGCAAGTCATGATGGCTCCAAACTGACTTTTCGGATTGAAATCATCAAAATAGGCTTTGGAAAAACAAATAATCGGATGCTGATTGTCATCGAATTTCACCGCATAAACCGGATTTTCAGTTTCACACAATTTTTGAATCTCAAATCCTTGATGCACCAATGTTTCACCTACTTTGGGAAACATAGCCGTAGCTTCCGTTCCGCCGGAATAGCAAAAAACATTGTTTATCCCAAAATGAAACGCCATCGTTTGTGCCCAAATTTGCGACAAATGACTTCTTCTGGAATTGTGGGTACAAATAAAATTCAATCGGATTTCTTCGTTATGATTCACTTTGTTTTGAATATATTCCACTAAGGGTTGCAAAACTGCTTTTCGTTCGTTTGGAACAGCCATTTTAGCAATAGATTCGATTGTTTTTGATAAATTTTCAAACATATTTTTTATTTTTTTCCCTCGAAGTGCACAAGGAAGGCACTAAGCACACTGTTCTTTAGATTTTTCCTAACAACACACTGAATCAGGCGTACAACACGAAGTTGCCTTCGGTTTCCACTCGCCTATTTTCACTTTTAATTTTTCGGGTGGAATACCGCATTTATCTTTGGCCAAACAATCGGTAAGCTTAGAAGTCAATAAGAAATTGGTTCCATCAAATTCCAGATCAAATTTACCAATGGTAGCTACCATTTGGTATTCCACCTCAATGGCTGCATCTGGCAATCCCAATGTTTTTTCAGATAACTCAATAATATGTAACAGTTTCTCGGGATGCAATCGATGGTCATAATCATTGGCTTCCCAAAGTTGAAAATTAACAACTTCCTCTGTGCGAACCGTTCCGCCACAATCAATAAAATGTTTGCTCACTTTTCCCACTTCCGTCACATGAAAATGACTGGGTACTAAATCGCCGTTTGGCAATTGAAAAGCAATTTGTGAAAGATTTTTTAACTGATTTTTTATTTCTGATAGTTTCATCTTTTAACGTAATTAGTGAATAGTAAATAGTAATTAGTCAATAATCAACAACATTTGTTCTTCAACTTATGACCAATCATGCCAAAATGAACTTCTATTTTTTTAATCGTATCCGGATTAAGACAATAACAAATAGCTGTTCCTTCAATCGCTCCTTGAATAATATTGGCGTTTTTAAGCTCCTTTAAATGTTGTGAAACCGTTGGCTGTGCTAAAGGTAAAACCTCAACAATATCGCCACAAATACACGTATCTACCGCTAATAAATAATCTACAATCGCAATCCGTGCAGGATGAGCCAAGGCTTTGAACAAATTGGCCATTTCATTTTGCTCTACCGAAAAAGAATCTGATTTTGATGCTCCCATGTTATTTTCATTATTATATTGCAATATTACGATATAACAATAAAAGAAACAAGTTTTTTAATGAAAATAATTTCTATATATATAAAAGAATAGTAACGATTGTTGAAAAGTTAATGAAAAATGAAAAGTAAAAATATAGGGATGAAAATGTAATAAATAAAAATCACTTGTTTATGGAACAACCCGTCTCCCAAAATTGATTAAAATATAGGGTTTCATAAATCCTGTTTGTCGGGCAAGTACATGTCCTTTAGTATCTAAAATTAATAGAGTTGGATACGAACGAATATCATAGCGATTGAGGATTTTATCACCTTCTTCAGTTTCACCGTCAATGGCAATATTAATGAAGTTTTTATTGAAATACGCCCCCACTTCTTTATCTTTGAACGTAGTTCGTTTAACTGTTTACAAGGTCCACACCACGTGGCATACACATCAACAAACACATACTTTTACTCTTTCTCAGCCAAATCCAACGCTTCTTGGAACGTGCCTTTAAAAAAATCAATTCCTTTGGCAACCATGGCTTCTTCAGCGGGAACTGTAAAGGAAAGGTAAAGGCTTCCTAAACAGTACACAAAGAAGAGGGTCATGCATTTTTTCATCACTTTTTTGAGTAAAGTTATGAAATCAAATGGATTACGACTTCACCACCTTCACAGTTTGTACTCGCTCCCCATTTTGAGAACTAATCTGCAACAAATACATGCCACTGGTTAAACCACTTAAAGATAAAGTATTGGGCTCATTCGTCAATGGAAGTGCTTTTTGATGCAACAGCTTTCCGCTTAAATCAAATAAATAAACTTCCACCTGCTGTGGTTCATTGGTATACAATTGAATAGATTCAGAAAAATGCGTAGGCGATACATGAATTTTAGTAACCAAAGTGTTGTTGGCAACAGATAAACCGTTATCGTCTACATAGCGAGCCATTGCAAAATGTCGGTTGGTAGGTGAACTTGATACTGTGGCAAAACCGCCTAAAAGAATAGTTGTTTCATCAATTGCTATGGTATATCCTATATCCGCCCTACCAAAAAAATCAGTAAATAAAAAACCATTTTCACCAAAATCAGTCACCAACGTTCCGTCCAAATCGTACTTAGCTAATGTAAAATTTTCATTCCCAACACCGGTTTGATAAGAATATCCAAACCCAAATAAATGTTCACCATACTGAACCAACTTTTGTATTTCGGCATAAAAAGAAGGAATCAAACTCACAACTTTTCCATCGGTGCCAAAACTCGTATCTAATTCGCCACTTTCGGTCAGCTTAACCAGGGCAAAATTGCGAATAACACCGGGATTATCAGGCGAATAGGTTGAACCTCCCAAAATCACACTATTATCCGGCAGCAACACATGTGAATCACTACCGGAAGCACCTTGGGTGCCAATGTTAAAGTAAGTAAAACCATCGTCAGAAAAACTGGTATCTAAATCACCATTAGGCAGAAACCGAACAACACATATACGGGTTTGATTGGAACCTGTTGTTAGCGTTACTTCACCCGAACCTAAAATACGTCCGTCCGGTAATATCGACACATGATTCAATAGTTGCCGATGGTTAATCATTTCTACAAAAGCTCTCCCATCTGAACTGAACGTAGTATCAAAATCACCATTCGGTAAAATACGAGCAACAAAAATTTGTGACAAGGAACCACTCCCTAAGGAGGTATTGCCTACCACTACGATCTTGCCATCCGATTGTAACGTAAAACCATAACCGATATCATCGGTTAACGAACCTAAATTATAAACCCGTAATCCATTCGTGCCAAATGAATTATCGAAGTTCCCTTCTCCATCCATTTTCCCGATTACAAAATCATAGTAACTGTTTATATCGTTTTTCTGAGCTAATAAATAAATTGTATTATTAGAATCAGCTACTAAATCAACTACTGCACGTACTGGTAAAAGCAAAACCCCATTGTTATGAAAAGTTGTATCCAATGAACCATCCGTGTTGTAGCGAAGTAAATAACCGTTCGTGTTATCTGTTCCGCCTACCAATAGTTGCCCATTTTCCAACACCAACAGCGTTTGGAGCGTTTCAATGTTCAACGTCGGATGCACATTGGTAGTAACTAACCCATTCGTGCCAAAAGTGGTATCCAACACCTGAGCTTGTAAACCACAAAAACTGAAAACGATTCCTAACCACAACGCTTTACTTTGCATAATTGCTGTTTTTATTTTGAAGGCCAAAAATAGGATTTTCTTAGGAGTATAAATGCTTTTTTGATGAAAAAAAAGTTAGGTTAAGTCATTTTCACCACCGACAACCACACCAATAAAATATAAACCAAACACATCACCGCCATCAAACGAGTAAGATAATGCACCATCGTAAAATACCACGGTATTTTCTCCACCAAACCCGGATTGAGGTTGAATAACTATTTAATAAATAAAATCAGTTCTTATTATTGTTATCAATACTCTTGTTTACTATCCTCTCATAAATATTTCTTAAATCCTTTGGAAGAGGTTTATTGTCATACCAATCGTCACCCTTTGGCTGTTCATCTGTTTCTATCATAATTCTTATACATTCTACAACAGTATACCAAGCCATATTTTTATCCATAAAATCGTAAATTGGTTTTGCTATATAAGGTAAAGCTGTAAACTCTCCTAAATTATATTCAATTGTTGACCATTTTTTATACTTCTGAAAAGAGTAACTACTGATCTAAGTCCCGTTATCCATTGAAAACCATATCTTCCCTCCTCCACTTCACCCGACAACAGACAACAGACAACCCTAAAACAACGTAACCGCATACGTATTTCCATTCGAATGCGTATACACCGCCTGGTTATCACACGTGTTATCACCGTAATCTAGTACCCCATCTAACACCACGCCTTGCAACGACAATTTACCTTGGGAAATGTTTGGACAAGCATATTTTTTAATCAATGGCTCTACTACTGTCATATTCAAGGTGTTGCCATTGTTCGGATTCACCACATTATGCGTTCCTGAAGAGATTTCATATACATTGTCAGCTAAGATGAGTGTATTCACTCCGGCAGTCATCCGAACCGTTCGCTGACCGGAAAAAGTGAAATAATTACCGTTTAGCGTCACTATTCCGCCATCGACAATCGTTCTATTCCATTGAGGGATTTCGGAGTTAGTCGTCGTATTCACATACGTTATCGTTCCTTCCAATTTTCGTCCGTTGATATAATAATCATCGCCGCGAACAATTGTCATCACCGAACCGCTGTTCATCAAATAATCGGTTAACGTAATCGTCAACGTTCCCGCACGGGTAATACCGTTAAAGGTACATCCGTCACCATAATTTAACGTATACGTTTTCGGAAAAACCCCTATCCCGGGATTATCCACGGTAATGGTCAAACAGTCATTCGTAAGCGTGGGTTCAGCCGGACGGCTTTCATAGGTGGACTGACTGGTCGTTAAATCAATTCCTTCTTTAAAATCAATTTCATTGGTTTGGTCAATTTCTGAACTGGCACTGAGCAGCTGTTGATCAACACCGGTACGTTCTTCACGAGAGCAGGAAACACCGGCTAAAAACAATACGCCAAAAGCGAACATCGATAATTTTTTCATAATCTTATTTTTTAGGTTCTTGGGTTAGACGTGTTTACGATGAAAAGGTTTAATAGTTCAGTCTATTTATTTTATTCACCCGAGTATTCATTCCCATCGAATAAAAAAGAACACCATTTTGCCTAAAAAATTGCCTTAAATCTCTAAAAAATTCTCAATGAAACGCAAAAACTCCTCTTTTCTGCGGGTGGACAATACGATGGACTTTTTGGAATTCATCTCTACCGTTAAACCGTCTTTCTTCACAATTTTATTAATCTTTAAGGTATTGATGATAAAAGAATTATGCACCCTAAAAAAACCGGTTTCTTCCAGTTTGTTTTCAAAATCTTTCAAATGCTTGGTCACAGTAATTTTTTCCCCATTATCCAAATACACATCGGTATACGGACCACTGGCTTCCAAATAAACCACTTCGTTCAATCGAACCAATTTGATGCTATCCAAAGCCCTCAGCATCAACGAGTTTTCTTGCTTAATCCGAAAGTCATTGGCACTTCCTGCTTTTTGTTCTTTTTGAATGACTTCCAACGCCTTTTCAATAGCGGTTTTAAATTCGGTGATGTTAATGGGTTTTAAAATATAATCAAAGGCTTTGTGTTTAATGGCTTCGATAGCATATTTTTCATGACCCGTAATAAAAATTACTTTGGCATTGGTTTTTTCAATCTGCGAAAAGATTTCAAAACTGGTCTCTTTCCCTAAATGAATATCAAATAAAAACAACTGATATACATTGTGTTGAATTGCCTCTACTGCTTGCTTTACTGTGGCCACCGTATCAATTTGAGGAATGCTTTTAGAAAAATATTTTTCCAAAAGCGATTGTATCATGGAGCTGATTTTGGGGTTATCATCTAAAATTAATGCTTTCATAATTAGGCAGCTAAAAGAGGTAAGGTAAAGGTAACACAAACTTTTGCATCCTTTTTATCAAACGAAAAAGAAGTCGGTTGCCGATGAATCTTCCGATGCAGTTCTAAGCGTTGTTTGGTGATTTCTAATCCTCTGGAAGGGGCATTATCGTGCTTTTTAAAACCATTATGGTCTTCCCCTACTATCGTATTGATTACTTTAATAACCAATTCTTTCTGTTGATTCTTTTCAAAAAACACCTCAATTGTTCCGGGTTTATCCTGCTGAAAACCACTGTGTTCAATCGCATTTTCCAACACGGTTTGTGTCAAAGCACTCGGAAGTTGGTATCGGTTTAGTTCATGCTCGGTAAATTGGTCTTCCAGATGAAATGCAAAAGCATCATTGAACCGATGTGCCTGTGTTTTTAAATAATTGATAATCATTTGTTTTTCTTCAAAAAGTGTCCATTCATCTTTAAAAGTACTTTCTAACAACAAACGGGAAAACCTTGAAATATCGGCAGTATAATTGATTAAATTTTCATCCATTCCCTGCTCTATCAAAGTAGCTTGTAAAGCCGTAAAGGCATTGTTAATGTAATGCGGATTAAACTGCGAACGCGTCAGTTTAGAACGCAAAGCCAAACTTTGTATGGCATTGATTTTGCGTTGATAATATACGATTAAAAAAGCCACCGTAAACAACACCGCTAATCCAATTAAACTATAGCGTAAAAACTGCTTTTGTTTTTCAATTTCAAACGCTTGGATTTTGTCTTTTTGCTTTAAAATGGTAATCTCCTGGTCTTTTTTTTCTGTTTCATAGGCAACCAAACTGCGTTGTAAATTTTGAACATTCGAACGCAAGCTAATGCTGTCTAACATACTGATGATTTCTGCATTAACTTTAGCAGCTTCCTCAAAATGTTGGGTTTGAATTAATACTTTGTTTTTTACATCCAACGCTTGTCGCAATAAATCTTGATTTTGAAAATTGCGATAATAGGCAATGGCTTTCTCAATGTATTGTTCTGCAGTTTGGTAATTTCCCAAATGATAATGTACCGTTGCCAACAAACGGTTCGCATTGGCGGTATGAAACCCAAATTGCTTTTCATCGGCGGTTTGAAGTACCGCTAACCCCAATTGTTGGGCTTTTTGATACATTTCTTTTTTCACATACAAAAAACCTAAATTATTGGCAATGAGCATTTCGTTATTCAACTCCTTGATTTTCTTGGCTCTTTTCAACGCTTTTTCCAATAGGGCAATGCCTTTGTCTGTTTGTTCAGTTACTTTGTAAATATGTGCCAAATTGTTGCATGAAGCTAAATAATTGTCCTGATGTTCCGTTCTGTTTTCCAAGAGAGCAATCACTTTTAAAAAATACTTTTCACCTTCATTATAATTTGCAAATTTGGTGTGAATGTAACCGGAAACGCCTAAAACATAAACGTACTCTTTTAATTGGGTTTCCGGATTAATCTCAGATTCAAATTGTTTGAGGTATTCCAACGCCTCTTGGTCGCGTTCTAAACACAAGAGGGAATTGATGACACCGGTTTGGGTTTCCATTACAACATTCCAACCGGCATAAGGTTGCTTGATGGTTTTGAATAAAGCTAAATTTTCTTCATACAACGTTAAAGCTCCTTTACAATCTTTTTGCATTTCAAAAAGGATTCTTCCGTAAGTTCTATTATAAAAAGTGCGTAATTGCACATAATTGGTATGTTTGTTTAAGTAAGCCACTACTTTTTGCATTGTAGCCGTAGCCGTTTTTACATTGAGCCGTTTTTCCTGATTCGCCCTGTAAATCATTAAGGCGTGTTGCACATAAACCGAGGATTGATTTTGAATAAGTTGGTTAATTTCCACTATACTTTTTTCAACCGTAATATTATCCTGAAGCAAGAGAGCCTCCGCCTTTTTTAATACCGTATTGTTTTGTTGAATCCATTCTTCCTCCGTTTGAGCAGCAAGGAGTTGAGTGAGAAAAAAAATGAAAAAAAATGAATTTTTCATGACGAAATATTTAGAAGATTAAAAGTAAAAGAAATAAACCATATGCAATAAAAGATGTACAAACTTTTTATAGGATAAGTTTTTTGACAACTACTTCACCACTTTCCATTGTAAGCGATAACATATAAACCCCTTTCGTCACTGTTTCAGTCGGAATAACAAGGCTTTTATTGTTTACCGTCTGTTTATTTATCACCACTTTACCTGTTATATCATACATCCGTGCTTGAGAAATTAGTTGCGTGAAACTGCTAATAAAAACGCTATTTTCACGGGTTGAAACTTGAATTAGCTGAATGTTATTCTCCGGTAATGAAAGTGATTCATCTGTAAACTGCAGGGTAAACCGTGAGGAATACACCCCGGAAGTTGAATCAAAAACATACGGCATTGTGGATATAGGATGAATAATACCCAACACATGGTCAACTAAATAGACAGCTTGTTCCGCATTGAATAGTCCACTTCCGTGAAGCATATCAATTTGAAAGGTACCCGATTGATCCGTTTTAAAAGACAAGGGAACAATATCGTTTATATCCAATGGTAAACCGCGACCTTGAATAGTAAATTCTTCTCCATTAATCAAAGAAGTTAAGGCATTCGGGTTATCATTGATATAGCGTCCATCAATAAAAGCATCTTCTCCGGAAGTAGCTTCGGGCAAATAGGCAACCATCATATTCGAAGAAAGGGTTCCAGGTCCGCTCAATTGAAGAATGATGCGATGCAAGTCTGTTACCTCATCGTCAAAATGGGATTGATTTTTGGGGGTATTCATGCGTAACATTGGTGAAGCAGTATTTCCCGTTCGCATATAATTTTTGAATTTTAATTGATTATTGCGGGTAAATACTATAAAACCTTGACCGGGGCGTACCTCACGTCTCGGACTCCAATCAAAAGGATCACCACTGTTCGATAGTCCACCTAAAAACAAGGTATAGGTAGCATAGGAGCTTGTAGCCGTATTGTTTTCTTTTCTCCAAAAATAGATTGGGTCTTGAATGCCATTTTCGGCAGCAAATTGAAATAAATCGAAAGCCGACGGATAAGGATTTCCGGTTGCCACATACTGAAAAACAGGAACCGTCAAGGTATAGTCACCATTGTGTGGAATTCCGTCAAATGTTCCTACCCAAGGTGTTGGAAAAGTAGGATGATTATTTGGCATTCTAATTAAGTAACTTTCCCCGACATTAAAATCGGTCACCGATGGGTCAACGGATTGATAGTTATTGGTAGCCGATTGGTAGCGATAGAATCGGTTGGTGACTGTTTGCGGTGAAAAGTCTAACAGATTTTGTCCCACAACGGGAGAAGACCACAACACATAATCCAATCGTTTTAAAGGAGTGGTTTCCGTTTGAATGTGGATAGGGGTTGAATTGGCAGTACTTTTTTGTTGGAGCAAATTAGACGAGGATGGAATGTGTAACGTAGCCAAGGGAGCCACTGTAACGGAATCAACCACAATCAAATTTTGCCCTTCATTCAAGCTAAATAAAGCATTTCCTTGTACTGTAATACTACAACAACTGAATCCGGGTCCCTGGTAATTTCCGGTTACTATGACCTCTTTTTCAAGGGTTGGTGTTCCATTACTCCAAGAGGTTCCATTCCATATTGTTTGACCGTTACACAAAGTGGTTACAATTTGAACGGTGTAATCTTGTACCTGACCGCTAAAAGCAGTTTCACATAATGTTGGTAGAGCATTTTGTTTTATAGCAATCCGCATTGCCGTGGTACCCTCATTTACTGTGAGTGGAATAGTAAAAGAACCTGTAATCGGATTTACGGTGGAACTGGCTCTGCTATAAACCAGTTCACCGGGGTCGTTAAACAATCCGTTCCGATTATAATCTATCCAAACAGCAGCACCGAAACTATACGGCGTGGTGGTGAGTTGAAGCGTATTGTTTTCTCCTTTGACCAATCGAATAGGTTGTTCATGAAAACTATGGTAACCTTGGTTATAAATCAATGTATTGTTGGTATAGTCGTTCAGTTGAACCATGCGTATATTTCGATACAAACTTCCGGAAGAAGTGCAATAATTACCTAAAGTAGTAAAAGTCAATAACGTACTAAAATCTGAACTTTGAGCACCACAAAACGATTGAATTTGCACTTCATAATCGGTTAAAGCTTGTAGACCGGTTATTAGGATTTCCTGTTGCGTTGTTTCAATGGATTGCCAAAGGGAATCAGTAGTTTTTTTATACCTCACCCAATAAGGTCGAGCATCCGTATCACGCCATTTAATAACTACCGAAGAAGAAGTGATAGAAGAATACTTCAAATCAGTAGGTACAGCGGTGGTACAATTGTGGTTAACTCCGGTAATAACCAAACTAAAAGGTTGAACACCACCGGTTAAAGTTCCTTTGTGGGTTACTTCTACTGTATAATTTCCGGAGGCAACAGCAATTGTAATTCGCTCATAGGGGTCAACGGCATTGTCGCCTGTACCGGAAGTGGTTGGTGATAATAACCTAATCGGATAATAGGTTGTGCCGTTTTGGGTGATGCGAACATCTAAATCGTTTATCAATCGGGAATGAGAAGAATTTAGTGCTGTGGAAGGAACTCCGGGTAAGTCAGTCCAACACAAGGAGAGTTGCAAAGGATGAATCCCGTCTGATACGATGGGAAGAGTATAGGTCTGTCCGTTGACTAAAGTTGACTCTATGATTTCTGTCGTTTTCCCTTTCCGCTGAATGGTTTGTATTGCTTTTTTACTGTTTAACAGTCCCCACCCCGAATAAGCATCCGGCCCTTGCGGTAGAATGTCATCTGCAGTATGAAGAGCTAATGCTTTGAGGGTTGCCGCTTTCATAAAACCATTTTCCTGTTGATGATAAAATTCCTGCCAAAGCATCAAAGAGCCGGTCACATTAGGTGTAGCCATTGACGTTCCTGTTAAAGAGGAGCAACTGAAGTTAGAAGTACTGTATGCCGAGGTCACCTGTGTTCCTTTACCTGCTACATCAGGTTTGATACGTAATTCATCCATTGGTCCTTGACTACTACTAGCGTTGATTGAGGCGGACACTAATTCCCCTAATTCATTCAATACGATTGAGGTAGCGTTGGCAACAACTAAATTGTTTTTAGCACATTGATGTCCTGAAATTTTATCAAAGCCCGTATAAATAGGTTGCGAATTATAATTGGCTTGTCCATCATTTCCGGCCGAAAACACCAATAACAAATGAGGAGCATTGTGCATAATCAAATCCCAATCTGCCGCTGTGGAACTATAATTTCCAAACTCATAGGTAGGCAAACCGTTATTATACCAACCATACGAATGATTGGTTAACAGAGCTCCTTCCAAGGCGGCTTGAGTAACTTCAGTAAAATGATTGGTCCAACGATAATTTTTGGCTGTGGCTCGTGGTGCCATTCCTTTTGCCTCTCGCAAAGCTCTTCCATTGCCCAATAATGTCCCCGTTACATGCGTGGCATGATAATGGGTATAATCGCCACCGCCTTCAGCCATTACATCTTCTAACGTTACCCTAACGGTATTTCCGTTTCCTTTAAATTCTTCATGTGTAACCCTCGGATGACCGGAATCCCAAACATAAAAAACCATATCTTGTCCTTGTAAATTCAAATCCAATCCGCCAAAGTCTTGTAAATAATTGGTACGGGTTGCCTGGGCAGCCAACGTATTATGCGATTGAAGATAAATAGGAACTCCCTGTTCATTAATTTTTTCTAACTCAATCTGTACAGAATCATTCGATTTTAGCTTAGGAAATCGACTTGCTCTTATCTTTTGTTGCTCTTGTTCAAATGCATTTGAAAATTGAGTCACTACATTCTTTAATGCCTTTGCATCACTTTTACTCAATATAGTTTTTCTTTTATCTTCCGTTGATTGCGAATACAATTGAGAAAAAGTTAACATCAATAAAATACACAGTACACTATTTTTCATTATTTATTGAATTTGGGTTATTAAAAATGAACTTGAAAGGTAACTGAGAAAAAAGTTATCCTTCTATCCGATTTAATAGCCTAAGCCAATCATTTAACCAACGCTGTATATTCCACTACAACCGTTTTTTGTTAGACCCTCTTTTTTGGATTACTCGAGTGAATTTTAATGATTTATTCAACTATTAAACAAAAGGTTGCATTTATTAAAAGAATATTCACAACGCCTAATCTTAATAGAATTGTTTGGTTAATGGGCAGTACATTCGTTTCAACGTTAAACAAATCTACTTATGAAAAAAATTTTACTTCTTGCGTTATGGTTAGCCTTTAACTATAACTCTTCTGCTCAAGTATTTGATTGGGTGAGAACTACCGGTGGACCAGCCGGTGAAAGTGCATCAAAAATTGCAACCGATGCCTTAGGAAATGTTTATGCGATGGGCAGTTATACCGGTACATTGGATATCAATCCATCGAGCGGAACGTTAAATGTAACCGCTGTTGGCGGAACGGATATCTATATTCAAAAGTTTGATGCTTCCGGTACTTTCATCAATGGAATTTCTATTGGAGGCCCGGGAAATGATACTCCGGGTGATATCTTGATTGACAACAATGGTTACGTTACTGTGGCCGGAACTTTTGAACAAGTAATTGACTTAGACCCCAGTCCGGCACAAAATGGTCATGCTGTTTATAACTTTGGAACGAGCAAAGATTTTTTTATAGCCAAGTATGACGATTTAGCCTATGCCTTTTCAAGATCAATTGGAGGTGCAGGAGATGATGTGGTGAACGCGATGGATGTGGATAGTAATAATAATTTGGTGCTGACAGGTATTTACAGACAAACGGTTGATTTTAATCCAAATATTAATATTACAAACTCTTTAACGACTACATCCGGTGGTGAAGCTTATGTTCTTAAATTAGATGAGCATTTAGATTATGTTTGGGTAAAATCTTTTGCAACAACAAACAGTAATGGGGGTGTTGGAACAACCATTCGATGCGACAGTACTGATAATATTCTGGTGGGTGGAACATTTAGAGGAACAACTGATTTTGACCCTAATGCAGGGGTACAAAATGAAACTGCCCAAACCAACTTTTCGGCCGGTTTTATTGTAAAACTAAACTCATCTGGAGATTATTCTTGGAAAGCTACTTTAAATACAACGAATAATAATGCAGCTGGTGTTATATACAACGGATCACCTGAAACATGGTTAAGAGACCTTACTATAGACACTAACGACAACATTATTGCAGTGGGTACATTCAGAGGAAGAAATGTTGATTTTAACCCTACCTCAGGCACTGTCACCTTTAACAGTGATATTTATGTACAAACAAACCCGGATATTTCTACTTATAAAAATACAGGGTATATATGGAAACTCAATTCAACCGGAGATTATGAATGGGCAGGGTTGATCAAAAATGGTGGCACCAATACATTTTTACCCTTTGTAGACGTATCACCACTTTCCGTTGCGGTAGACGAATTAAATGATTTTTATGTAACAGGTTTTTTCAAAGGCATAATAGATTTAAATACAGGTAGCGGAAATAATTCTGTTACTAATAATGTTGACTATGATTCGTTTATTTTCAAAAATAATAGTTCAAACAACGCCTATGTTTGGGGAAGAAGAATCACCTCAACGGATGACGCCTGTTATGTTAATGATTTACATATTTTTGAAAACAAGTTACTTTTATCCGGTCGATTTGGTGGCACGGGTAGTTTTGACCCGAATAATATCTCGGCACAAACCGTTACTTCCCAAGGGGATTTTGATGTATTTTTATTATCATTAACCGAAACTTCATTAAACACAGCGTCTTTTGAAAAGAACGATTTTGTAATCTATCCAAATCCGGTGACCACTGCATTAGCTATTCAATCCACCTTGAATGATTTTGATTATAAAATGTACACCGCTGATGGAAAAGTTGTGAAACAAGGAACTATTGATGCGACTAGGAGTTCTATTGATGTTTCAACGCTTCCTTCCGGATTGTATTTTATTCATTTTGAATCGGATGGTTATCAAACTGTTCGGAAAATAATTAAACAATAAATATGAAACTATTTAATCGTAATTTTTTTCAATTTTCTTCAAAATCTCTTTTCCTTGGAAAAGGGATTTTGATATTTTTTGTGCTACAACCGCATTTTACATCTGCACAATGCACGAATGCTCCTTATGGAATGGCACCCTCACTGAATGTAACGCCTAATTGTTCAGGCTCTTTACAAACCATCACAACCCAAGCCAAAGCGGGAGAATACAGTAATGTTGTTGTTTTTCCGGACATTGAATATACCTTTTCTAGTTCAAGAGTTTTTGACTACATCACCATTACATCAGAAAATGGAACTACGGTCTTAGCTCATGGCACTACCCCTATTTCATGGAATACCAATAATTTTTCCGGGATAATTCGTTATTATTTACATAACAATTCCGCTTGCCAAATAGATGCTACTGCTCGAACAAAATACATTAATTGTAATTCATTTCCTGAAATTTTATGTTATGAACCTCAAAACCTACAAGTTGGCAATATTGATACTAATAGTGCTTTATTTTATTGGAATGATGTAAACCCGCTTCCGGGTCAAGGTTACCATTATTATTTTTCGGAAGAGGATACTCCACCTGTTGCCACGACCATTCCAACCGGAGTAATAGCCGGAACTTCTGTTTTGTTTGAGGATTTAAATCCAAACACCACCTATTATTGTTGGGTACGTTCGAGTTGCTTTTATGATTTACAAACCGATTGGGTGGGAATTAATTTTACCACCTCAGCAGGGTGTAATCCATCCGGAAATACTTTATTCCCAACGGCGACTTTTACGCCAACTTGCAGTGGAAATGATCAAGTAATTACCAATTCCGCCCGAGCGGGGCAATACAGTAATGTGAGTATCTCATCGAACAGACTTTACACCTTCCGAAGTTCAAACACCAACGACCAAATAACTATAACCAACAGTAGCGGGACATTGATTTATAAAACCGGTCAAACGCCCCTTAACTGGTTATCCGGTTCCAATTCGGGAACGATTCGATATTACCTGCATAAAAATAACAATTGTGATTCAGAAGCCGTTAATCGAACACGATTCATCAAATGTTCTGCAACCAGTCAAGATTGTGTAAGTCCGAATTCAATTTCAGTCACAGACATTACCAATCAACAAGCCACTTTGTTTTGGAATATTCCGATTCCTATTCCGGGAAATGGGTATGAAATTTATAGAAGTACAAACAGTACACCACCCAGTTTGTTTTCTCAGCCTATTTTTACCACAGAAGAATCGATAATTACATTGACAGGTTTAAATCCAAATGCTACTTATTACACTTGGGTTAGAGCGGTATGTGATAATGGTAACAAAGGTGCGTGGACGCAAGGTCAGACTTTTACAACACTCTCCAATTACAGTTGTCCTTCTCCAACTGCTATTCAAGCCGATATCATCAGTAGTTATCATGCCAAACTCAGCTGGAATACGAATGGAATTCAACCTCATCAAGGATTTGAATACTATTTCAGTATGACAAACAATGCACCCAGTGGTTCTACTCCGCCAACCGGTTCTTTAAATGAAGCCGTGTTATATTTAAATAACCTAACACCAAGTACTAACTATTATGTTTGGATACGTTCTGCTTGTAGTTCTACCGGTAAAAGCAGTTGGATGGCATTTCCTTTCGTAACCAATTCTTCACCATTTGGCTGTACCACTCACCTAAACATTACCCCGCAAAACCTTTACTTTCCAACCAATTGTGACGGTAATGAATATGTAATGACAACCACGGCTAATTCAGCCAGTTACGGAAAAGTAAGAGTAATACCAAACAAACATTATACATTCAGAAGTACAGTCAATTCAGATTTTATTACGATTACTAACGAGAATGGCACTATCATCTACAAATCGGGTCTTACCCCTTTGCATTGGAATTCTTCTAACGTGGTAGAAACCATTCGCTTTTATAATCACACTAACAGTGCTTGTAGTAATGCCAATAATTTTAATCGAACAAAAACGGTAAAATGTGATGACGACTTGTTCTTAAGTTTACCGGAAAATTCCGTTCCCTTAGAAACTATTATTTATCCCAATCCGGGCGAATCTACAGTATCTATTGAATCTAATGACGTAATCCAAACGGTTGAATTCTTTAATCTTTTGGGTCAACGAGTCAAAGAATATAAAAATGTAAATGAATTGAATATCAATATAAATACCGCAACCCTTCAATTGGGTACTTACTTGATAAAAGTAACCACTGAAACGAGTCAAAAAACAATAAAATGGGTTAAAAATTAGGTGATGAAAACAGTTCAATCGGATTTATATAATACACTCGCAATTGTTATTTCGTTAACTTTAGCGTTTTCAATTCCGTTTGAACTGTTTCTTTTTTCGTATGCCTTTTTGGGTCCGCTACATTATTTAACGGAGATTAATTGGTTGGAAAAAAATGATTACTTTATCCCGTATAAAAAAACAATCTATGGCTTTTATGCCCTTGCCTTTTTGTTATCCGTTCCGGCTTTTTTTTATGTCATTCAACCCTATTTTGAATTAACAGATGCTCAGCAAAATTGGATGCATCAATTCGGTAAAAACAGTGGCTTGTACGGTTTACTTTTTATTCTTCTTTTTGCCTTTTCGCTTACCCTATTTCGTTCCGTTAAGAAAATAATTGTATTCAATTTGGTACTCGTTCTTCCTTTGGTTGGGTTGCTCCCTGAATTTGATTTTATCTCCACCGCAGTTATTTACTTTTTACCTACGTTAATTCATGTGTATGTGTTCACTGCTCTGTTTATGCTGGCCGGATACTTTAAAAACAAATCTAAACTTGGATTAATCAACTTGATCTTGATAAGTACAGTACCGTTGCTTATTTTGTTTTCAAGTGTTATTTCACAAGAATATATCCCCTCTCTGTACACCCAACAGTCTATGCAAGCATCAAAAATGCTTCATCTGAATGCCAAACTTTTTGATTTATTAAAAATGGACAGTACAGCATTTACGCCTTTAGCACCTTTAGCAATCAAGATTCAAATTTTTGTTGCTTTTGCCTATACTTACCATTACCTAAATTGGTTTGCTAAAACAGCCGTAATTGGTTGGTCCAGAATAATAAACACAAAAAAATGGATTGTGATTATTTTGCTTTGGTTAATCAGTATAATTATTTATGCTCTTGATTTTAAAACCGGTATTCACTTGTTATTTTTTATGAGCATGTTACATGTTATCTTGGAATTTCCTCTGAATTTTAGAACCATTATCAGTCTCGTAGTTTCAAAAGCTAAACAAAAATAACTAAAGATACGTTCAACATTCATTTAGAAATCTAAACTAAAAATCACCCTGAATTTAAGTATTTACAACCTATCCACAATTCCTCTCCACTCTTCCAACTCCGGAATACCAGGTTTACGTTTACCAAAGAATTGAACGATTATTTCGCCTTTGTCATTGAAAACCTCAACAGCCGTTACCACTCCATCTTCCGTTGGCTTTCTTACCACCCATGTTTGAGCTACTTTCGACATATCCAAATGCAAATTAAAATCCGGATCCATCACATTATACCAGTTGCCGTGCCACATCGTTTTGCGAACGGTTCCGGTGTGAATTTGAATATTTCCACGATTACCGACAAACACCATGATAGGTAATTTTTGTTTCGCTGCTTCTTCCAATAAAGTAACAATGACTTCTTTTTCTTCTTTTTTGGCAAAATAATCGTTAGGAGCCAAACGTAATGCTTGAGTACGGGTTACACCGAATCTTTTTAACATTCCAAAAAATTCATGTGTGTCTTTCAAATCAACCCACGCTTTTTGAAAGCCTTCTACATCAATTTCTGCATCCGGTTTTTCGGATGGTAAAGCAGCCAACTCGGCTGTAGTTTCTGTTACTTCTTGATTTTCTGATTTGTATTTTTCAACTAAAGCATCAAAAGCAACTTCATTACTATCGGGCGTTAAATAGATTTTGTGAATGGCCAAACCGTCTTTTCCAAAAAACTGTAAACTTTTGCGTGTTCCATGTTCCGAAGTTTCACTTACCGCATAGGCTTTATCCCAAGCGGAAAGAAAAATTCGCAAGTCGATATCTTCGCCTACAAAAAGTCCGGCAAACGGACTACTGAAATCCGGATTTAAGTAAACTCCTTTGCGTTCGTGAACACATTCATCGTTGCGGGTTAAAGCCATTACCTTGCCCAATGTTTCAATTGCTGATAAAATTGGGGCAAATTCAGGTTTCAAACGAGTTACGGTTTCACCAATTTGTGTAGCCAACAATTCGGCTTCGCTCACGCCTAATTGCTCGGCTGCATTTCTGATTCTAAGGTGTGGGGTTGTATTTTTCAACGCTTCCCATTGGTCTTTTAATGTTGTTTCTGTTGTATTCATGTTTGTATGATTGTATTAAGTTCCAAATAAAATTAACGGATTTTGATTGATAGGATTGGTGCAAATTGTACATGGAAAATTATACACCTGACTAATATTTTCTCCTGTAAAAACGTCGGCCGGCTTTCCTTGACAAAAAACTTTTCCTTTTTTCATCATAATGATGTGAGTGGCAAATTGTGCTGCTAAATTCAAATCATGGAGTACCACTATGGCTGTGTTCCCTTTTTGCGTGAATTTGCGAATAGATTTCAGTACAATGTGTTGGTGTAATACATCTAAATTGTTGAGTGGCTCATCTAAAAACAGCAATTTATGAGCAATATCGTTATCTAATTGCGTGAGTACACGTGCTAAATGTACGCGTTGTTTTTCTCCACCCGAAAGGGTGTTATAATTTCTTTTAGCGAAAGGAATCACATCGGTTTCCTTCATCGCTTTTTCAACTGCAGTGTTATCTGCTTTGGTTGGAACGGAATCAAAGTAAGGATACCTTCCCATCAAAACAACTTCTTCTACTGTTAGAGGAATGTCATTACTATATTGTTGGGAAAACTTAGCTTTATGCAAAGGTAATTGTTGGATATCCCATTCTTCAAATGTTTTCTTTTTAAAAAAAATTGGTTCTTCATTGTCGCTCATCTCGTTGGACAACATTGACAATAAAGTTGATTTCCCCGCCCCGTTTGGCCCTACAATCACAACCAATTCACCGTAATTGATAGCTACATCAATATTTTGAAGAATAGCCACCTTTTTGTGAGCATACGATATTTTATGAGCTACTATCATGAAATCGATCTTTTATTTTTGATTAAAATAAGAATGAAAACCGGAGCTCCCAGCATTGCTGTTAAAATACCGATTGGAATTTCTGATGGAGCCACAATGGTTCTACTAATGGTGTCTGCAACGACTAATAAAATACTTCCAAAAACGGCTGATAATGGTAAAATCAACTGATAATTGGACTTGAAAACTAACCGCAAGATATAAGGAATGACTAGTCCCACAAAACCAATTGTCCCTGAAAAAGCTACCGTTGTTCCCACCATTAAAGCAGTAAAAACAACGATTTGTTTTTTGATTTTTTCTACAGGAACGCCTAAGTGCTTGGCATCATTTTCGCCCAACAATAATGCATTTAGCGATTTACCTTTTCCAAGTATAAAGAAATAGGATATTAATAAGACTCCAAATAATATCACATTTTTTAACCAACTTGCATTAGCTAAACTTCCAAGATTCCAAAAAGTAAGATCACGTAATTCTTCTTCTTTAGAAATGTAAATTAAGAATCCGGTACAAGCAAATCCGATGGCTGTGATGGCTACTCCCGTAAGCAACATCATAACGACGTTTGTTTTTCCGTTGACGGTGGCAATTTTGTACACAATCAACATGGTAAGTAAAGAACCTAAAAAGGCCATCAAACTCAATAAATAAAAATGTAAACTTTCCGGAATAAAGGTTTTTAACACGCCACCCAAAACAATGGAAGTTGCAGCGAATAAAGTAGCTCCGGAAGTAATTCCCATTAAATCGGGAGTTGCCAGTGGGTTTTTAAACATTCCTTGCATGCAGGTTCCTGACACGGATAACATACTACCGATAAGAATACCCATGACAATTCGCGGTAAGCGTAAATCAAATAAAATATACTGATCGGCTTCTGAAACTTCTGTAGAAGAAATGATAAAACTTTTCAGGATGGAAAAAACATCCGTTTCAAATTCATACACACCTACAAATAAGGATATTGTTGCGATTACACACAGCAACAATATACTTAAAAGAAGGTATGCGGGAAGTTTATTTGGCATTTCCTGAAATTAATTGATTAAGTTCTATTACGCCTTCGCCCACTCTTGGTCCGAAACCGGAAAGTAAAGCTCCGTCCATGGCAATGATATTTTTATTTTTTCCGGCTTTTGTTTTGGCTAAACCTTCAATTTTTAATGCTCCTTCTACTCCTCCTAAACTCTGTAAACCAGATTCAAAAAAGAGAATATAATCGGGATTATTGGTCAATAAAGCTTCGGGTGTTAAGGGTTTAAAATCATCAAATCCGGTCACCGCATTTTGTCCTCCGGCTAAGGCAATCATTTTATCTACCGGAGTGTTTTTTCCAGACACCATCAATGTTCCGGTACCACGAGCATAAACAAATAGTACTTTTGGTTTGGTCGGAATTGCTTTTGCCGTTTTTACTTTTTTATCGATAGTCGATTGCAAAGCAGTAAAGTTTTTTTCTCCTAAAACAGTCGCCACTTCGTGAATTAAGCTTTTAGTTCCTTGAATCGAAAATTCCTGTTTAAAAATATGCGTTTTTACACCGGAAGCTTTTAATTTGGCAGCTAAATCGGGGTTCATATCTTTTTCTGTCGCCAAAATCAAGTTGGGTTTTAAAACCATAATTGACTCCATCGAAAGTGTTCGTACATGACCTAACTCTTTCACTTTTAACGTAGTTGGAAAGGTGCTGGTTACATCGGTAGCCACAATTTTGTCTAGGTGTCCGAGAGCACAAACTATTTCTGTAATAGCTCCGTTAAGGGAAATAATTCGCAATTGATTAGTTTTCTTTTCATGTGAAAAAGCGACTATTCCAATCAAGGTAAAAAGAAATAAAATTGTATTTTTCATTGCGTTAAAGAGGTAAAATTATTTTTGAAGACCGTCAGGTAAGTGTATAGAAAGTATGCTACTTTCAATTTTTGTTAAGAAAACCGAGCCTTTTGACCAGCCCGATTATCCATACAAACAAAAACTCAGTCAAGAATTAGTTCAATATTTCATATTCAAAAATAGGGAAACCTCTTTCTCCGGAATCATTGGTTAATGCTAAAAAGCGTAGCTTATAAATGTTTCCATCCACATCTTTTAACACATAAAAGCGGTCGTCTCTAATACTAGGCAATGAAGATGGTCCGCCACCTGAACGCCAATTGGAACCAATTACTCGCTGATCTGAAGCAGAAGTAATGAATAAAGATTCTTCCACACTTGTTAAAGTAAATGCCTCAAAAGTAATGTCAGCTATTAAAACCTCATAGGCAGTTGTTCCTCCATTTACATTGGTTGTAATAAAATCCGCGTATCCATAGGTTACATCTGCACCCGAATACGGAAAATAGTTTGTAAAAGTGGTAAAATTTAAATCCCACTTGTTTTTTTCAGGTTGAGCAGTAACTTCTTGACCACTAACTAAACTGAAAAAAGTAAAATGATAGGCTGCATTTTTAGAAATGGTTACGGTAGTATGAGTTATTGCATCTAGATCGGCATATTGCAACACATAATTATTACCACTTCTTGTAATTCTGATTTTTTTCCAACCTCTAGGGTCGCCATCAGTAGCTACTGCACCTAGGTTTGGTGTAGTTGTTCCGGCTTTAAAACCTAAGTTCACTAAATACACCTTATTGTCTGCATCATTCGCAGCAATTTCGGCAATGGCTGTTCCTATTCCGGCTCCCGAGCCTTCTAAAATTCCGGTCGGATTGTCTACATATCCTAATGAAGCCAAGGTTGAAAAACCAACAGAAACAGAAGCATCTTCCGTTTGTACCTCATCGATATTGGTTGTATTCAACTGTTTTACAGCCATTTTCAACGAACCGTTTATAGCTACTCTAAAAGCTGCCCCGGAAGAAAAACCCAAATCCCATGATTCTCTTGCAATAGGTGTTTTGGTAGATGTACTTAAATCGACATACAATTGGTTTTGTTGGTTTGGCCCTCCTGTGGAAGCTTCCACTACGGCCTCTGAAACCGGGGGAACATAAGGTGCTCCATCGTCATCGCTTGAACAAGATGCAAGTGCTAAAATACTGAGTGATAAAATAAAAAATCCTTTTTTCATGGTAATTGATTTATATTAAAAATTGAGGTTATATGTTAGTTTAGTAAAATAACTGGTTCCGTAAGCCAGTAAAATTTGAGAGGAAACCGAATGTCCGCCCCCTTGATTTAAATTCGTTTGATTGATATCAGTGATGTTGAATAAATTCCGTGCTCCCATGGTTAGTTCTAATTTGTCCTTGAAAAAATTCTTTTGAATGGATGCATCCAACCAATTATACGATTCAATATCAGACAAAGCATATCCTTGCTGATCCTCAACAAATTGTTGAGTTTTCCCGGTAAATTTGTAATAGATAGAAGCGATGGTATTCCATTTTTCAATGTTGTACGAAACACTGCTATTCAGGTTGAATGAGTAAAGGTATTTGTCGTCAGATTGAAATTCTCCATTGTCAATAAATCTTGAAATACCCACGAAAGAAGCTCCTAAATTGAATCGCCATTGGTTGTATTCCAATTGATTATTCGTGGAAACATTCCACATATTGTATTTGTTGATGTTGATATATTGATACATTGGATTATTGTTCGTTTCATCAAAACCAATTAAAGCCATATCAATTCTGTCTTTAATATCCATAAAGCTGGCGATAAGGTTAGTGGCAACTGCTGCATCCGAACCAATGTAAAATCGCTTTTTTATACTTGCTTCATAAGAAGTACTCCTTTCCGGAATTAAATTTTCATTTCCCACAAAATAATGTCCTGAGAAAATCAATTCGGTAAACAACTCTTCAAAAGAGGGTGTCCGAAATGATTTCCCCACAGAAGCCCTTATTTCAAAATCATTCTTAAACAATTGTCTGGCTCCCAAAGAAAGTGCATACTGATTGTCGAATTTGGATTGAAACGAATAACGAGCTCCCGGTCGAAAAGAAAAATTTTCGGTAAGTTTGATTTCCGCAACTGCAAAAACATCGTAATTATCAATTCGCTCACGAATTGTCTTTGTACTGTTATTTTCTCCTACCAATAATGAAAACCCATTATTCAATGCCATTTCATATCCTAACTGAAAATCTACTTTTTTATGTTTAAAAAAATTACTGAAGTTTCCGGTTGAATAGATCACTTTTGTAGATTGGTCTTTAAACTTATTGTTATTCGATTCAGTTTGGTTAGAAATAGTATACCTGAATTCTTCAAATAATCTTTCTTGTAATTGATGCGATAGTGAAATATTATAATTTATTTTGGATAATAATTTCCCTACCGCATTCAAATGATGGTAAAACCGATTCGTAAAATAACGAATGTCATCACCGTATTTGTAGGCTCCCAATTGGTTGCTGAAACCCGATTGCACTACATTATTATAATAGTCAATCTGTTCGTTTAAATATTCAAATTTGTAGAAAGCCTGAAAAAAATTTTTCTTGTAATGGAGTAAAGCCGAAGCGTTCCATTGCTCTTTAGGAAGCCATCTATAACCTCTTAATCCGTTATTTACGGCATGGTTTTTTCCTTTTAAATCACCCAAAAATCCCTGAAAGTCATTTCTGTTCGCACCCAATGAAGCAAACCATTTATCTGAAATATTGTGTGAAACTTTTAGGTTTTGAATGTGTCTTCCCTTGTCAAACCATTCGTATTCGTCGCCAATTGTTTCTTCTTGCAAGGTTGTGCTGATTGCCCATTTATTTGTATTGCTTTTTTTGGTGATTATATTTAAAATTCCGGAAACAGCGTTGGCTCCATGCGTTACGCCGATTGAACCCTCGATAATTTCAATCCGTTCAATATCATTTAAGTTAATTTGTGATAAATCGACATTGTTACCGAAACCGGCTTCGTTGACTAGCGGAATATTATCTACTAAAATTTTAAAATATTGTGCATCTAATCCAAACATTGATACTGTTGATCTTCCTGAGTTGCTGCTTGGTCTAACCGTAATGTTTAAATATTGATTGAGTACATCGCCTAAATTATTAGCCGCCAAGTTTTTTATATCTTGATTGGTGATAACCCGAACATTATGTACTGATTTTTTTAGCGATTGCGGTTCAACTTGACCTGTAACCACCACATCTTTTAAATCAATTGTTTGAGTCGAATCGATTGTTTGGGCATTTATGTTACTTACTGAATAAAAAAGAAATAAGAGAAAAATATATCGGCTCATTATTAAGAATCTTTCTAAATAAACATAAGCAAATATATTGTCTTATTTTTATTTATTCTAAATAAAAGAAAGAATAAAAATGTTAAAATTTATAATTAACTGAATATAAGATTATTAAAAAAATAAAAAATCCAAATCGGTATTGATTTGGATTTAAGATATCGTTTAAAAAATATTAGTCCTGAGGCAAAAACACTTCAGCCATCATACATCGGGCACTTCCGCCCCCGCAGGCTTCAATGGTATCCAAATTGGCGTGTAAGATTTCGCAATGTTGTTCTATTTTATGAATCTGGGCTTTTGTTAAACTTTGGTGAGCCGAATTGCTCATCACCAAATAACGTTTATCCTCTTTTCCTTTGACCTGCAGCATGTTTCCGGCAAAGTTATTTACTTGGTCTTCGGTTACTAAAATGATGTCTTTTCCATCTGCTTTTAGATTATCTAACACCATTTTGCGTTCTTGTTTATCGTCAATGCAATCTGCACAAACTACGGCAAACGTTTCGGCAATACACATCATCACATTGGTATGGTACATGTGTTTGCGTTCCCCGTTCACGGTTTGATAGGCTTCAAATATCACCGGAGCCAAATCAAAATCTTCACAAAACTCGATAAACAATTCTTCATCCGCACGAGGTGAAAGAGCACAATAGGCTTTTCCGTTATCACGGTCTAAGACAATACTGCCTGTGCCTTCTAAAAAGAAACCGTCTTCTTCGGCAGAAGTATAATCCATGATTTCATTGATAACAAATCCTTTGTCTTCCAAAATATCCAAAATATCTTCCCTACGTTCTGCTCTTCTGTTTTCAGCAAACATTGGATACAAGGTCACATCGCCATTCTCATGAAAGGAAATCCAATTGTTGGGAAAAATACTGTCGGGCGTGTCAGGATCAAGCGTATCTTCTACCACAATCACGTTTACGCCTACTTTGCGAAGCTTCTCAACAAATGCATCAAACTCATTTTGAGCTTTGGCATTTACAGTTGAAGGAGTCGTATTTTCTAATACTTTTTGGTAATAATTATTCACGGCCGTTTGCTCGTTCATACGGAACGCAACAGGACGAATCATGAGGATGGAATTGGTGGTTTGGTTCATCGTTTTTTTTTTTTAATGGATGATGGATAAATCGTTCATCATTCGACATTCTATATTCATCGGTTGGTTGTTATCAAATATGTACGTTTGAATTTTGAATTTCGACCAACGAATATTGAATGTTGAATTGTATAGCTGTCACTAAAGTTAAATTCATTTTGTAATAGGTTAATACTTCATTATTCGTTTTTCTACATTCATCGGTTCGTTGTTATCAAATATGTACGTTTGAATTTTGAATTTCGACCAACGAATATTGAATGTTGAATTGTATAGCTGTCACTAAAGTTAAATTCATTTTGTAATAGATTAATACTTCATTATTCGTTTTTCTACATTCATCGGTTGGTTGTTATCAAATATGTACGTTTGAATTTTGAATTTAGATTAACGAATGAAGAACGTTGAACTATTTATCCCTTACCAAAGGCAAAGTCGAACATCTTAAAAGTCCTTCTTGCTTAGCAATTTCTGCGTATGGAATTTCTTCTACGGTGAAGCCGTTTTCACGAAGCCAATGGTTTAAGCGGGTAAAATTCTTTTCAGAAACTACTACATCGGGTGCGATGGAAAACACATTAGAATTCATGTGATACATTTCGTCTCGGGTGATGTGAAACAAATTTTCTTTTCCGAAAAGATTCACTAAAAACACATAATCCGCTTCTTCTCGGAAACCGCTTTTATAGATTATTCCTTTATTGGTACCAACGGGTTGAAAGCAACAATCCAAATGCAAGGCATTGTCTCTCGCTTCTAATTTGGATTTTACCAAATCAAATTCTTTTACTTTTTTGTGTGGAAATAGTTGTTTGATGTATTCGACCCCTTGCATATTGGTACGGGCCGTAATGTAATCTTTGTAATCGGAACCTTTGTAAGTGCCGATGAAAATATAATCGTTCCACAACATGACATCGCCGCCTTCAATGTGTACTTCCTCCGGTGGGCGAACGACTTTTTTTGGGTCGATGTGGTCAATGACGTATTGAATGGCATCTAATTCTTTTTCTCTGTCCGGTAAAATGTTGGCTTTAATAAAAATATCCTCAATTACAAAACCAATATCGCGACTAAAAATTTGGTTATAATTAGGAATAATATCCGGCCGAAACACTTCCACATCATACTTTTTAAACACTTGATTGAACGCTTCCATTTCGTTGACCATGTCGGCTTCAACGGGATAAGTCCCGGCTAAAATATGTTCGAGTGATTTTGGGTCATAGGCTTCTTCTGCGGTGGGTGTTGGACCGTTATTTACGGCTGTTCCTAACACTACAGCCCTCAATCGGGAAGTTTCGTTTTGAATGTTTAATGGTAGCATATACTTGCTTTAGTCTTTCGACAAAGATAAAAAAAGGGTTTCAAAAGCAATATATATTGTGGGATTAATAATTTTAACAGCGTCAAATCAAAGATTTGATAAATAAGAAAGCCTTCCACATAGGAAGGCTTTAAATGTATTTATTTTTAAAATTATCTCTTCTCAACCGGTACAAAATCCCGCAACGGAGAACCTACATACACTTGTCTTGGTCTTCCGATTGGTTCTTTGTTTACACGCATTTCTTTCCATTGAGCAATCCAGCCGGGTAAACGACCGATGGCAAACATTACTGTAAACATTTCGGTTGGAATACCTAAAGCACGGTAGATGATTCCGGAATAGAAATCGACGTTTGGATATAAGTTTCTTGATTTGAAGTATTCATCTTCCAACGCCACTTTTTCTAATTTTTTAGCAATATCTAACAATGGGTCATCAATCCCTAAAGCTGATAACACATCATCTGCTGCTTTTTTAATGATTTTTGCTCTTGGGTCAAAGTTTTTATAAACTCTGTGACCAAAGCCCATCAACCGGAATGCATCGTCTTTGTCTTTTGCTTTTAATACATATTTATCTACATCGCCGCCGTTTTTATGAATTTCTTCTAACATTTCCAATACGGCTTGATTAGCACCACCATGTAATGGTCCCCAAAGAGCAGAAACTCCGGCAGAAATAGATGCAAACAAACCGGCATGAGAAGAACCAACGATTCTTACAGTTGAAGTAGAACAATTTTGTTCATGGTCGGCATGAAGGATAAATAATTTATCCAACGCATTCACAACTATTGGGTCAATTTTATAAGGTCCGGTTGGCAATTCATACATTAAATGCATAAAGTTTTGCACATAGCCTTTTGTATTATCATAATAGTTTAATGGATAGCCCATAGATTTTCTGTACGTCCAAGTGGCAATCACCAAGAACTTTGCCATGGTTTTGCAAACGGCTTCATACATTTCTTTTTCGTTGTGTGGATTAACCGATTTTGGGTTAAATGCAGTCAACGCACTGGTTAACGAAGCCAACACACCCATTGGATGAGCTGTTTTTGGAAACCCATCGATGATGTTTTTCATCTCTTCGTGCACCAAAGTATATTTGCGAATGTCGTTTTCAAACTTGTCTAATTGAGCTCGTGTTGGTAAATCGCCAAAAATCAATAAATAAGATACTTCTAAAAAATCGGCTTTTTCAGCTAAATCTTCAATAGAATAGCCTCGGTAACGAAGAATACCTTCCTCGCCATCTAAAAAAGTAATTTCACTTTTGCAAGAACCTGAATTTTTGTAACCCGGATCTATGGTTATTGCTCCGGTTAAGGCACGTAATTGATCGATATCGATGGCGGCTTCATTCTCACTTCCTACAATCACAGGAAACTCATATTCTTTGCCTTCGAATTTTAATATAGCTGTTTTTGACATGATTTTATAAAAAATTAATAGGTAAAAATTTTATTTGTTGCGAAATTACAAAATAAAGTAGGATTGTTAAAATTTTATTCGAAACGTTTTCGTTAAAATTAGTATAAATATTGCTAAGTTTCTATATATCGATTAAAATAAAAAACTCACCCGAAAAGAGGTGAGTTTTCTAACTAAAATTAATTTAAACCACTTATTCTTTAATTAATTTCTCTACTTTACTTCCTTTATCGGTATTTATTTTGATAAAATACATGCCGTTGGCTCTTTCAGATAGATTTAATTCTGAATTTACGTTATTCACCAATTGCGTTTGCAATAATCTCCCTTGAACATCATATAATTCAATAGTTTTGAGGATTGAATTATCTTTGATTGTAATGTTGACAATGTCATTAGTCGGATTTGGATAGATGGATATCAAATTATCTAAAACCGGATTCGCAACACGCAATGCTTCAAATAATGTTTCTGCTTCATTGGTTTCGATGGGGAAATTATAATCAAAATAGATATTGGCTCTTTTTTCAACATAATCGCCAGTCTGCAATGCTTCATTGGTTTTCATTTTCAATAAGATATTACCATGTCCACCGGAATCCAATTGAATATTTTCAAAGATAAATTCAATTCTATTTCCGGTCATTCGAATGTTTGCATCATTCGATGTAGCTAACATTTGCAAGGAATTAGTATCAAATTGATTGGGGTCAATATCTACTTTCACCACTACATTTTCAGCCGGAGCGTTACCGGTATTTTCAAAACGAATTAGATAATGCAAATAATTACCAATTTGTGAGGGTGGAACCACATCGCCTTGCAAACAGGTTATATCGTTTGGGTCGTATGAGCCAACTACGGTTTGGTTGAATACGAAAGTATTGTCTTGCACCATTTCATCACCGTCTTGTGGGAGAATAACTGACGTAAAAACTAATTCATCACCAATATTTACAGGATTTTCAGGATCAGTTGGTGGATTAATCAGCATGATAACCACAATACTTCTTGATTCAAAAGGCATCAAATCTTCATAATCCCATTGCAAACCGCCGGCTCCCTGAGCAGACGGAGGAGTAGAGGCGGAAAGAAATTGCATTAGATTCTGATTATAAACAAAGTTTACTCCATATTGCTGGGAAAGTACTTGATTGCCTTTGTTTTTGTAAACAATTAGGTACTTAGCTTCAAAACCGGGTCTTGCCGGAACTACCGGTGCGACAACAATTTCTAAGTCGGGATGAACGCCGTTAGCAGCAATACAAAAATCGAGAGTGGTTGTGGTGTTATCAATTTCTTCAATAATACCCAACCCCGGTTCGGGTGAAACGGTGAAGTAAGAAGGATTTTCAATACTTGGATTGAAAGAATAAGTGCCTTCATTGGTGGTGTAAAAAGTATAGGTTCCTGATGAATTAGTAAAAACAGATGAATTGGTAGACACAGCATTCAAATCAATCATTAACCTGAAAAAGGGTACTGAAATATCAGATTCATCACAGCCATTATTGTTGGTATCATAATGAACGTTGCCCGTTATGGTGTTATAATTTCCACCGGGTGTAAAATTGCAATAGGTATTTACCTCACAATTTACCAAATTAAATTGTTGAATCATTCCTATAACACTGCTTAACTGACTTTCATCACAACAAACATATTGTAAACTTGGATTACAACAAAAAAGCTCCCACCAACTGCCACTATCCATTGTTAAATTTTCATCTACTCCATTTTTAATTAATAAATATTGTAAAGTTGAAGATTGAATTCCTATATATTCTATGTTACTATTATTGTTGCAATCTAATGTCACCAAAGGATTGTTGTGTGCTGAAATAACGGTTAAATTTTGCAATGTAGAGATATCAATTTCTGTGATTGAATTATTGGAGCATCCTAATTGTTGTAAATTAGAAAAACTAGCAATCCCCTCCATCGAAACTATGGCGGAATTAAAAACATTCAACTGGAAAACACCCAATGCTTCCGTTACTTGAATTTCGTTATCAGCATTGATGTCAATTATAATATTTGCACCATTCATGTCTTTTGCAATGCCATTTGAGGTGTTTGCTTGTAAAAGTTTTGCTTTAAAATTAACATCCGGAATATATACTATATCGGCATCCATTACGATTAAATCAAAATTAGTGACTGAATAACAACCTGTTAAAGCATCTTCTACTCTACAATAAATCGTTTGAGGATTACTTGTATTAGAAAATGTACTACTATTAAAAATCATATTTGTTCCTGAATAGGCATCAACTGCTGTAGTAAAATAAGTCACAACTGCTGAAGAAAGTCCATTAATTAAAATGGCTGTTTGTGTTGATAAATCAAAAACAGCCGTTTCATCAAATGGAGATTCATATACAATCAAATCATCAGGTTGTATTATATTCAATAGTGGATTCACAATCAAATCAAACTCAGTAATCTCAAAGTTTGACGGATTGGCATTTTCAAAAACTCGCACATAAATGGTTTGAGGGTTTGAAATGTTAATATAAGCAGTTGGTTGTGTTATTTGATTGACTTCATTTTGAGCATCTTCTAAAGAAGTGTAAAAACCTTCTGTATATAAAGCTGGGTCTAAACCATTATACAACTGAAATAAAGTAAATGTCAGATCAAATATCTCTACACCATCTCCATTCTGATCACAAACAACCAAATCATCCGGTTGAGCAATTGGTGGTTGAGCATATAATGTGCCTGAAAATAAAATAAATAATAGTAAAATCTTTTTCATAGTAATTTATTTTTTTTAAAAATAATATCATTTTTTAGTTCGATAATGTGGTAATGAGTATTCAATCGCTTTCACTTAGAATTCGCTACATTGTCTTCAACAACTCCTGTAATCTTTCCTTTTTTCGTTGCGAAATGGGTAGATTGCTATTATCCGCCATCACTACATATCCACCATCTTTTTTTATATATGATTTTAAATAAGCCAAGTTGATTAAATGCGATTGGTGAATGCGTTCAAAACCGTGTTCGGTCAACAAATCTTCATATTCTTTCAAGGTTTTGGAAATCAAAATCGGTTTGTTGTTCTTGATGTAAAACTTGGTATAATTGTCTTCGCTTTCGCAACGAATAATATCACTGATTTCAAACAAATGAATGCCGTCCGACGTGGAAAGAGCAATGCGTTTGAAGTGATCTACTTTTCTGCGAATGTTTTCCAACAACAAATCAATGTGAGCATAATTATCACTTTTAGACAACACATCTTTTATCTTTTGAATCACTTTTTGCAATTCATCCGGATCAACCGGTTTCAATAAAAAATCTAAGGCACTAAAGCGAAAGGCTTTAATGGCATATTGTTCGTGAGCAGTGATAAAAACCACTTGCGAAGTGATTTTTCCATTGATTTCGGCCAATTGTTCCAATACGTCAAAACCGGTTCCATCGGTTAATTGAATGTCTAAAAACAAAACGTGTGGCTTCAATCGGTTAATGGTTTCCACTCCGGATTGCACACTATCGGCTTCACCTATAATAGTAATATCAGGAGCATACCGTGAAAGCATTTGTCGCATTCCGGCTCTTAGGTTGGCATCGTCGTCGATTAGTATGGCTGTTGTCATTTTTTTGTTTCAGGTTTCAAGTTTCAGGTTTCAAGTTTTAGGTTGAATCAAAAACCGGTTATTTATTTTATATATTGAATAGGTAATTTCAGTACGACTTTTGTGCCTTGAATTTCGCCTAACTCATTTTTTATTTCTTTGATTTCCACATTCGCTTTTTGGGCAGTAGCAGCTTCCATCATTTCTAATCGTTTTTTTGTAATGTCTAACGCCATTGATTTATGAATGGAGACTAAATGTTCTTTTAACTCTTTTGATTTTTCAATACCAATTCCGTTATCTTGAATGGTACAAATTAAATTTTCATTTTGAATCGAAAATGAAATGTGTATTTGACCGTTTTCTTTTTTGGGAATCAACCCGTGAATGATAGCGTTTTCTACAAAAGGTTGCAAAAGCAACGGTGGAATAGCCATATCATCTTCAATATCTTTACTTTTAGAAATGTCAAACGAAAATACATTGTTGAACCGCAATTGTTCTAGTTCCAAATAATTTTGCAGACTTTCTATTTCCTTGTCAATTGGAATGAGTGATTCTTTCGAATATTCTAATGTTAAACGCATTAGTTTGGAAAATTTGGAAAGATATTTTATGGCTGAATCTGTTCCGTTTTGCACAATAAAACTGGAAATAGAACCCAAGCAATTAAATACAAAATGCGGATTCATTTGCAAATGCAATGCTTTTTGTTCATATTCTGCTAACTCTTTTTGTAAAGTTAACGTCTTTTTTAATTGAATTCGATTGTAAATTAAAAACGCTATTCCGGATAGTAATAAAACGAATAAGCCAACAAAAAAGAGTTGTAGCGTTTGTCGTTTGGCTTTTTCGGCAATTAAAACTTCTTTTTTCTCTAATTCTTTTTTATGTAGTGCTTCTTTCTTTTCGAAAGCAAAATTCATTTCGGCTTGGACACTTTTTCTGATGTTTTCGTGATTTATCAAGCTGTCTTGTGCTGCTTTATATAATTTAAAATGTTGTAAAGACTCTAGCGGTTGATTGCTTTTTTCATAAATCGAGCTCAACAATTTTTCTGCTAAAGCAATTCCTTCTAAAACATTCAAATCTCTGGAAAGTTCTACTGCTTTTTGAGCATTTGGCAAGGCTTCTTGAAATCTATTTTGTTCAAATAAAAATTCTCCGATATGCAAATAGGTATCTGATTTTCCAAACTTATCTCCAATTGAATCAAAGGAAGCGATGGCCAAGTTCCAAGATTCCATTGCTTTATTTGGTTCATTAATTGCTTTGTAATACAATCCTAAATTATTATGCAATTCGCCCAAACCTCTTGCATCCGGATATTTTTCAAACAATCGTAAAGCTTTGGTATAATAGTGTAGAGCTTGATTGTAATTTTTTTGCTTTACATGCAGATTCCCAATATTTGTTGTGGTAATGCCAACCGTTCTGTCGCCATTTTTTTCCTGAATCTTTTGAGCTTTAGTAAAATAATCCAGTGCTTTAAAATCTTCTGATTGAGCTCTAAATACCACACCAATATTATTATATACTCTGGCTAATTTTTCTACTTCTTTTGTTTCTTCATAAATAGAAACTGCTTTTAAATTATATTGAAGAGCGTTGGCGTAATTACTTTGTTCTGAAAAAACAACACCCATACTTCCATAAACTTTGGCTAAACCGTTTTTAAGTTTGTGATTGTCTTTTACATTTATTGCCAATTCATTTTCAAACACCACTTTGGCTTGTGAAAAAAAATCTAACGCTTTTGGATAATCCCCAGAAATTATAGATACGATACCTAAATTGAGTAATGCAGTTGCTTCTTCTGCTTTGAAGTCTATTTTTTTTGCTAATGTTAGTGCTTTTGTAGCATAATCCTCCATCAAAACGGGATTACTACTTTTGTAATAATCGGCTATTTCATTGAGCAATTGCACTTTTTCAATGTCATTTTTTGTTTGATATAGGACATTCTTTAAACTATCTGCTGTTTTGTTTTGCGAAAAAACAAATGTAAAACCACAACTGCACAAAAAGAATATAAGGTATAACTTCTTCATAAACATCATTTGTTAAACAAATATAAGTTATCCTTTTAGAAGTTAGATAGTAAATGAGTAATTGGGGGTTTTGAACGAGAATCCGAAAATAAAAAAACCTCCGATTGCTCGGAGGTTTAATTTAATAAGCTCATTACTTTTGAACATTAGTTCGTCAGTGACTTTGCTTTATTGTTTTACTACACGTACAGTTCTCGTTTCATTACCTTGTGTTACAATAACATTGTAAACACCTGATGGATAACGATCTCCGAATTGGTAGTTAGTTACATCTTGAGCTTTCACTTCTTTTACTTCCAATAATCTTCCTGCCATGTCGTACACAGTCAAGCTTACTGCTTCAGTGTTTGAAGTTTTTACATCAATAGTAAAACTTGTCGCAAATGGATTTGGATAAGCAATTGCTTTAAACTCATTCACTGCAGTTTGATCTACTCTTGTAACTTCGTCAGGTCTTCCGGCACCAGGAGTAATAATACTACAAGATTTTCCGTAAGGTCCCCATACGCCGTTTAAGCGGATAGCTACGCGTACTGTATACATTTCACCCGGTAATAAACCTGTGAAATTACTCAATGAAACAGTTCTTGTGGCTCTATCAACCGTTTGGCTGTAAGGCTGACTAATATTCTCTAATAAGAAGCGGTATTGTTCAACTCCAGGATATGATTCTGCATACAATACTTCTGTATTGGAACTAACCATATACTCATCACATTGTGCATCTTCTAATCCTACTGTTGGGAACAATGGTGTAGTGATGTTACAAACAGGTCCATACGATAAATACGTTCCATCTGTATTTCTAACCGCTACCTCTACGTTGTACGTTGTATTGTATTGAATGTTTGACAACAAATTCATTCTAAAATCTCTAATCGGACGATCAATAGTTTGTACATCGATTGGATTCAACGTATTGGTTACTCTAAAGCGGTAACCCGTTGCAAACGGTACAATATCAGCAAAGATAGCGTTGTTCACGTTGCTGATAACCGTGTTACACTGAGAAGCTTGGATTTGTGTGGTAGTATCTGGTGTAGATACTGTACAACCAGTTCCATAGAACGATTCCCAAACGTTGTTTCTTCTAACAGCTACTTCAACCATATACGTTCTATCAAACGCATAGTTAGTTAATTGCGTTAAACGGAAAACACGTAAAGCTCTGTCAATGGTTTGCACTTCATTAGTAGTCATGTCTGTTACTCGGAATCGGTATCCTTGTGCTCCTGCAACCAAATTAGCATAAACATAGCTGTCTATTGTTGCCAATGTTTGTCCACATTGAGATGGTTGAACAACTGTAGTAGAAGGACAACCGGTAGTTGTTAGCGTGTAGCTGTAAGAAGCAGCACTTTCACAACCTAATACATTCACGCTTGAAGCAGTATAACTAGTTGGACTAGTGGCTGACACCTTAGCATAAACCGTGGTAGCAAATCCTCCTGTATAAGGAACTGTTCCGCCTTCATCAGTGTATAAATCTGTTGATGGACTCCAAGTTACATCAGGAGCTGGTAAAGCATAGTTGATAACTAAGACTGCTGTACCAAAAGTAGCATCAACAGTAGCCCCTCCGTCATTAAATGACTCAGTAAGTACTAAATTAATGGCTCCACTAGTAGCTGTAAATCCAGGTACATTTACTGTTGGATCAGGAGAAATTAAACCTCCAGAACCTAATGTTGATATTTGAGTAGCCCCCAATACATGAGCACCGGTAAGAGCCACACGAATTTCACTTCTCCATGAACCATTGATAGAGTTCACATTCGTAAATTGCAATTCAGCTGAAGTCACAACTGCACCTGCAGGAATACCTGATATAGTTGCAGGGAAAGTAACTCCACCTGTAACTCCGGTTGATTCCAAATTAGTACCAAAAGAAACCTCAACAGATCCTACAGAGTTAGCAGAAGCAGTTAATGCTTTTAACTCACCTACACAAGCTGTAGTTGCACTACCTGAAACAGTAATTTCAAGTGGAGCATTAGGATTAACACTCACTGAAGTTGAGGCAGTACTTTCACAAGTTTGAGGCGAAGTTACAGTAACCGTATATTCACCCACATTTGCCATAGTGACATTAGATAAAACCGGGTTTTGTTCGGTTGAGCTAAATCCATTTGGTCCAGTCCACGCGAAAGTAGAACCAGGTATATCAGAGGTTGCTGTTAAAGTTATGTTTTCTCCCTCACAAACTATACCACTGTTTGAAGCATCGACAGTTGGAAGTAGATTAACTGTTAACGTAACAGCATCAGAAGTAACAGCAGCTCCACATAATGGTGTAACTACTACATCATAAGATGCATCATCTGTGGCTGAAATAGCAGTTAAATCTAAGGTAGCACTTGTAGCACCAACGATATCGATACCATCTTTTCTCCATTGGTATGTTAAACTTGGTCCTGTTGCAACAACGCTGAAAGAAGCATCCGTACCTTCACATTGAGACAAGGCAACAGGTTGTGTTTCAATTACAGCACCGCTTACAACATTTACAGTTACTTCTGAAGTGTGTGTACATCCTGCAGAAGAAGTTACAACAACAGAATAAGTAGTTGTTTCTGAAGGATTAGCAACAGGGTTTTGGTCTGTTGAAGCAAATCCAGATGGAGTAGAAGACCAAGCATAAGTATATGTTACCGGAGCAGAAGGAATAAATCGATAGATTTGACCAGCTGCCGGTTTCACTCCAATACTATTTGTAGAAGTAGTTGTACTGATTGAAGGAGCTGCAGAAGAATCAGACAAAGATATATAGTTTGCTGCTGCTGTTCCCATTAAACCAATTGAAGCTCCACTTGAACCGGTTGGATTACCTCCAGCTTCCGGTCTGTACACATACTCTATAATATTTGTTCCTTCGTATAATTTTACTTGGAAAGAAATTCCAACCGTTGAATTCCAGTGCCACTCCATGTTTAACCATTCTACGGTCAATACACGGTTCGGTGCTGAACCACTAACTTGGTAAGTTACACCGGCAGTACACTGTAAGTCATCCCACAATGGAGCTAAACCAGGTCTAACTGTTGTTGTTGTAGAAGCTAAATTGTTGCCTGCTGTTGAATTTCCGGTAGTATTGAAAGTAAACAAACCATTTGAGTTCACTCTAAAGTTTGAGTAATTAGTCCCTCCGTAATTGAATGTAAATCCAATTGGTGTTGATGTAGACAAGGTATCATCTGCTCCGACAGGTAAACTCGTTGCAGTTCCTCCAACTAATGGTGTAAATGTACCACTTGTAGCTTCAAATCTATATGAAGCACTGTTTATTGGGTAAGATGGACTTACTTGAACAGGCGTAATACCTAATTGAACAGGATCATTGGCACAAACTTCAGTTAGGTCTGTTGTTGCATCTCCTGAAATTTGAGAACTTACACTAACTGTTACATTTGTTGTATTAACACATCCGTTTGCATCGGTACCAGTTACAGTATATGTAGTTGTAACAGTTGGAGAGGCAGAAACTGTAGCTCCGGTAGTAGCACTTAAACCTGTAGCAGGTGCCCAAGTATAAGAAACAGCTCCAGAAGCAGTTAAAGAAACGGCATCACCTGGCAAACAATAGGTTGCTGAACTTGGTGTAACCTCAATGGTTGGTTGTTGAACTGTTAAAGTTACCACATCAGAATTTAAAGGTAAACATGGTGTGTTTCCACTAACAACAGCTCTATAATAAGTTACTCCAACAGGTGAAGATGCTGAAACAGCAACAGTTAAAGAAGCACCTGTACCCACATTTGTCCAAGAATCAACACCATTTGGTGAAGACTGCCACTGAATACCGGTAACATCACCGGCAGCTGTAATACTAAAGTTAGCCGAAGTATCAATTCTACAAACCAATGCACTTGACGGTTGTGTAGCAATTGAAACTCCCTCATTTACTGTCAAGGTGGCCGGGTTAGAGATTGCAAAATTAGCTGGTCCTGAAACTGTAGCTCTAAATCTATATCCACTATGAATTAATGTAATTGAAGAAACAGATAAAACATTAGTATCTGAACCAGAAATAGTCATTCCATCTAAATTGCCGTCAAAAACAGGTGCCCATAAATCTAATCCATCCGCATCGTATTCCCATGAATAAGTGATATCTTCCTCCAAATCATCTCCCGATCTTACAACAGTAAAGGAAGTCGATCCACCATCACACAAGGTAACGCTTACCGGATCAGAAGCAATACCAGTATCTCCAACGTTCATAATAGAATTAGGCGTTGTCGTTTCTGGGGAACATGGAGACACTCCTGTTACTTCACAATAGAATTCAAAACCATTCAAATCACTCGGAACAGCTCCTACTACTAAAGTAGATGAAGTTGAACCACTGTAAGTTTCACCAAAAATACTAGATAAATCATCTAATGTATAAGTGTCAATTCCATCAAAAGCATACCATTGGTAAGTTAAGCCAGTACCTGTTGCAGCCACTGTAAAGGTAGCGTCATTTCCTGTTACAACAGTTTGACTTGGCGTAAATGAGCTAATTACAACCGGCTCGTTTACATCTACATCATAAGTTACTACCGTTGTACAACCATTATCTGTTACAGTATAACTGATAGTCACAGAACCTTCTGAAACACCCGTTACAGTACCACCAACCACGGTAGCCACGGCTTCATTGGAAGAAGACCATGTTCCACCAGGGGATAAACTTGATAACACTAATGTATTTGGCATACACAATGCTGTATCAGCACCTGTAATTGGCTCAACAACAGGGAAAGCATTTACAATTAATGCATCCACACTTGACGCAGAACCGTTTGAACTAGGTTCAGCAGTAACTGTAATTACACCTGCAGTGTCACCTGCTGGAACAACAGCCGTAATTTGTGTATCACTATCGATTACAAAAGAAGTTGCTTCAATTCCATTAAATTGAACAGATGAAGCACCTGTAAAGTTTGAACCTGTAATAACAACAGAATCACCACCATCTTGACCACAAATAAACGTTGGGTCAAAACTAGCAACTACCACAGGTGGAGGAGTTAATGACCATGCTAAAGTAAATGTACCTGAACCAGAAGACCATCCATCTTGAATCCAGTATGCTGTTTGAGTTGAACCTGTTGTATTAGTCCATACTTCATTAATTATTTCTGTATCACGACAAATAACTTCTGTTAAAGTTCCACAGGTACCGTAAGCTAAGGTATGAGCAGAATCGTAACTAGAAGCGGTTAAACCAATTGTTAAGGTATACCCATTTGGCACTTCGATAGAATAAAAAGATTCAGGAGCAGTAGTTGTAAAAGTACTACCACAAGAAGCTACTACTGAATTTGAAAAACCTACTGTAGAACTTGTAATTGGTGAAACAAGTGCACCCAAATCAAAAGCACCAGAACATAAATCGTTAGCGGGTACATCTTCTGTAGTAAAGCTCCACTCAGCACAAGGGCCTACTGCTTCACCACCACTATTAACAGGTACAATTCTCCAATAATTAGTTTGGTTGTAAAGTAAGCCAGTAATTCCAACTGTAGGATCACCACTTTCAGGAGCAGGTAAGTTACCTATTAAGGTTAACGACCCACTTGTTGTACCAAAATAAACATTATAAAAAGTTGCCGCACCTTCAGTTCCTGAAGTTGCCGGAGCATTCCAAGTTAACTGAGCTGCTCCTGCAACAATTGCCACACCTGTTGCTCCGTCAGCCGGAGAAATTAAAGTAGTACAAGCAGGAGGATTGTCAACAGTTGAAAAAGCAAATGGTCCTGACCAATCACTAAATAAAACCCCAGCTTCACAAACAGCTCTTACATAGAATTCATAATCTGTACTAAGGGTTAATTCATCCGCTAAGAAAGTCGAAGAAGCTGACGCTTCACCAGCACCAACAGGTTCGCCAGAACCAGGAGTTTGAATAGCTACTTCCCAAGCTGTTTCCGCACAACCTAATGTCCATGATAAATCAGCTGTCGTTTGTGTAATGTTAGCGACACCTAAATTTGTTGGAGCCGGACAAGGATCTGCAGCAGAAATTTCTACTAAATAATCTTCTGTCTCTCCAAATCCATAGGTTGCACAAGGATCGATAATATTACCAGCAGTAGAATATACATCTCTAACTCTCAAACGGTGAATCCCAAGAGGCGGATCACAAGTTAAAACGATTGGAAAGGTAGCGGTACCATTTGAACCAATTGACGAAGTGGTAAAACCAATTCGTTCTGATGTTTCAAACACCCCATTATCATTATAGTCAATCCAAGCAGCTACGTTTTGACTACCAAATGAACCAACTGTAACTGAAACAGTATAGGATGTTCCGGCTTGTAAGACCGCCGTATGATTAGGTAATGTATTAAAAAATGTATACGCAGGATTTACTTCATCAGTTCCTGTATTATTGGCTAATGTGGTTCCTAGAATTTCGATATTTGAAATCAAATCTCCATCAGTTTTACCATAAGTATAAACAGGGTCACAATAAATAAGATCAGCCCCTGTTGTAAACGATTGTTCAACACAACCAACAGCATCACCAATTGCATTTTTAGGCACAACTTTATAATAATACGTTGTGTTTGCTAACATTGCTGACGGCAAAATGTAAGAAGTACCAGCCACATTCGCTAAGAATGATGCCGGTGAACTTGTCCCTAAAAACACATCATAACTTACAGCTCCTGCCGAAACTCCCCAACTTAGTTGAGCGTTTCTAGCCACATCTGTTGCCAAATCAGCAGGGAACAAACCTGTTGAACATGGGGGAGGATCATTTGATTCTTGGAATAATGATACGTTATCAAAATTTAAATAATAATCACCTGTAGCCCAAGTTGCCGAAAATCTTACATATACAGCTGTACCGTTTGCCGGCGTAAATGTGTACGATTTATTAGCACAGCTACCTGAAACTGTATGATTACTTTGGTTAACAGTTGCTATTGTAGTCCATGGACCAGCCGCTGATTCACCATACTGTACATCAAAACTTCCCCAGTTTCCGGTTGTGCCTGTTGTGTTAGCAGACCAGTTGGCCACTTTGTAATCAAAAGAAAAAGCAACTTGATTACCGTTTGAGGTTCCAATTAATGGAGAAATCAACTCACCAGTAGCAGCACCACTATATAAATTTCTTCTCATTGCTCCTCCGGCACCACCACAACTTGTAGTTCCGGTAAACTGAGTGAAATTACCGGTAAAACTTCCGTTGTTGGATGTAAAATTTTGAAGATAATTGAATTGTGCTGACACATCATAGCTAAAAAGCATAATGAAAATCATCCACAAACTTAAAGCCCATCGATAGGATAGGCCAACATTTTTTCCGCAAGAACGGGATAATGAATCCGGTTCTCGGGTTTTGAGTTGCGTCCCCAAACGCCAACTCAAGGATTTGTAGTATTTAATCATAATTAAAAAATTGGTTTAAAATGAGTTAATAAATATAGTAATAATTGTTAACATGAAGTTAAGGTCTACACCACAAATCGTTCAAAAGCAAATATTCTCGATAAAGTACAAGCAGGTTTTGATTTTAACAGGTTTATTGTATTAAAGCCAATAAAAAAACAAAACCCTTAGCAATGCTAAGGGTTTTAAATAGGTTTTGTGTATTTTTAGTAAGCTACTTTCTTGGTTACAACGTGCCCATCGGTAGTAGTTATTTGTACTAAAATCATTTGATTGGCTACATTCAAATCAACAAATTCAACTGTTGAAGCATTAATTGCCGTTTGCTCAGTAATCAGTCTTCCTCTTACATCAAATAATCGAACTTCTTTCATCTGAAGGTTAGATGAATTCACAAAAATGGTTTCATTGTTTTTGTATACAACAATAGCATTTGCCACTTCTGTTGGGTTATTTACACTCAACGTTCCATCCTCAAATTGAACTTCAAAACGATCATCAAATGTACCTGCTTCGGTCGTAAAGTTATAGTTGCCGGTATTCAAATTGTGAATTACATTAAGCCATTTATCTTCTAAATAAACGGTTTGACCTTCTTCGAATAATCCATCAAAGTTTTCTAATTCAATAGCAAAATTTCCGGCAATCGTTGTTCTGAATCCTAACGGAATTTCGTCTGACACATTGAACGGTAATGCTCTTCCTTGAATCGTTAATTTTTTATTGTTGTTCAAAGAATATAAACTTACCACATTACCTGCTTCGGTTACTTCAGCATCATACGCATTGTCTAATTCGTTTGTAGCTCCTTGAACATAACCCAACAACATTTGTTTGTATGCTCCTTGTTGGTTAATGATATTTAACCATATTCTGTGTTTTTCAACAACCGAAATTTGCGGTGCATCCGGACTTCTGTAGAACAAATCATTTAGACCTGTTAAACGCATTGAATTATCAAAATTTAATGTACCGGAAGCTAACCCTTGCACAAAGAATCCTTGACCGGCAGCAATATTTCCGTTTGGTGTTGTGGTATTAACTCCTGTTGTGGTAGCAGCGGTACCCGTTCCTCCTGTTGCATTATATGTTGCGTAATCATTCGCATTATACACATTGGCGGTAATTGGTGTATTGTGTGTCCAGAAAAAGAAATTTCCTTGTAAAACAGTATTGTTCGCTGCATATAATAAATCGGCATCAATAGCACTTGGATAAGGATTTCCGACTAAATTTCTATTCTGCGTACCCGAAACGGTTATCCCGATAGAATAAGGCCCATTGTGCGGTACTCCGTAAAAAGCACCGGTAAAGACGGCCGGTACCGTAGTACTAAACGTTCCCGGAGCTCTGATAATGTAACCTCTGGCAGCATCCATCACTGAAGCTGTACTTATGTTTTGCCATGAATACGTAGCATTATTGAAAATATAAAAACGAGCTGCGTTTGTATCCGGTGAAAAACTACCTAAAACTTGATTCGCAACCGGCGATGACCAATACGTATAGTCGTATTGAATAATAGGTGTGGTATTGCGTTCGTATCGTATAGAACCTGAATTGGCAGCATTTGATAACTGAATCAAACTTGCGTTGTTTTCAAACACCACTGTGTTCGGCAATGATGGCCCATCTACTGTAAATTCATTTTCAACGGTAACGGTTACCCCAGATTGAACTAACAATGTAGCTCCTGTAAGTACCTGGACTGAACATGCACTAAAGTTTGATGCAGCCGTATAATTCCCGGCTATAATTACACGTTTGGTAATGTCCGGCAAACCGTTACTCCATGTAGTTGTTCCTGTTAAGATTGTAGCATTGGTTGAAACAGACGCAACGGTTGAATAAACCGGATTACACGACCCTGCTCCAATAACAGCTCTAAAATAGCGAACAGTAAGGAATGTTCCAAACTCGGCAGGTGTTAGCGTGGTTGTTGTATTCACGATAGGCGTTACACCAACCGTAAAGGCGGCATCATCAGCATATTCCCAACGCAATATATTACCGACATGACCGGAAAGCGTAATGTTCGTATACGTTGATGTATCACAAGAAACTTGGTTACCTGATAAAGTTCCACCTACTTGTGGCGTCACAGCAATAGCAACTGTTTGTGTACTTTGACAAAATGTTGGACCCGGTGCAGTAGCTGTCGCCGTGTAAACAGTATCGGCATTTGGCATAGCATACACCACATTAGTTCCGGTTCCTGTGTAAGGAACGGTTGCTGCAGCATCAGTATATAATCCTGTTGTTGGCGACCAAACAATGGAAGATGAAGCACTACCTACAACTCTAAAATTATCTACAGCCCAACCCCAACCCCAACGTGATTGGTAATCGAAACGAATTTGTATATTATTCCCTACATAAGGATTTAAGTTTAAGAATACTTGCACAAAATTTGTCGGGGTTCCTTGTGTAGATGTATAATTAGCTAAGTCAGTCCAGTTAGTACCATCAGTCGTTACTTGAACACGTACGATATCATCATTTACCCAACTTCTAAAGTAATGGTAAAAACTTACGGTTGCACTTGTATATCCCGTAAGATCAATAGAAGGAGAAATTAATCGTGTTCTGGTAATACTTGGTGCAGGTGTTCCTCCCTGTGAATCTGAATTGGTCAACACAAAACTTGAATTGTCATTACTATTGAATGTTGTAAACCAAGTAGGTGGTCCGGAATTATATCCATTAGGCCGAACTGTCCAAGCCGCATTAGCCGCATTAGCTCCACCTGTTGAAGCATTTGTACTTGTAAATTGACCAGCACCGTTAATTCCTGAGTTAAAATCTTCTTGGTAAACGGTCAAATTGGAAACAATACCACCCGCTGCATTCAACTCGATAGCAGGTCCACTGATACAGCTATCGGTTCCGTCTGGAGTTGCAATGGTGATAGGTGTTGGCGTTTCATTCGCCGAATAAGTAAAGTTAACCGTGTTAGTACTGTACGCTCCACTGGTTTGACTTGCCGTTAAGATAAACGTAGTTGTGGCACTTGTATTAAAGGTATATCCGGTAGCCGGAGTTCCTGTTACACCCGTTGATGGCGTCCAAGTATATACATCAAAATCGGCTATGTTTGAGGTAATTGTAACCAAAGGCGAATCGGTTAAACCACATTGAGCCGGCATCGTTGTTTGGCTTAATGTTAAGGCAGGTGGTGCCACAATAACATTGATGGTATAGTCTTCAAAGGCTTGCCAAGTACCCGTTCTACATGGGTCTGAAAAAGGACCAAAATCAATACCGCCAATACGTAATCTTCTAGGCCCAAGAGGTTGTGCAATCGGCACAGTAAATGAAGCGTTTAAAGTAGTAGGCACTGCATTAGTTGATACTCCCGTATATACTAACTCCCCCGCGTCGGCAAAATCACCATCGTTATTCCAATCCACCCAAATGTTTGTATCATAGGTAAAGCCTGTTCCATAAGTAATCGCAACCGGAACAGTAGCTCCTTGAGCTACATTAGTAGTTAATCCTGAGTAATTTCCATAACCTCCGGGTTCTAAACCGGTTGTATTATTAATACTACCCATTGTAACGTTGGTAATTCCATTTGGATCAGGAGTTCCCGTTTGCACCGGTGTACAATAAACCGGTGGAGCAACTAAAGTTGTAAAACTGGTATTAGCTGACCATTCTCCATATTCAGAGGGTCCACAAATACTTCTTACCCATACATAATAAGTAGTAGAAGGAGTTAAACCGGGAATAGCCGTTAATGTAGTACCCGCAGGAACTGTTCCTGAAGGAGGCGTGCTGTTTGTTGGCGGCACACCTGTTGTATTATAATAATACGCATAACCACCGGTTGGTGAAGGCGTTGGAGCCGTCCAAGTAATCGTTGCGTTATTAAAACTAACCAACGCAGCAGGTGCTGTTAACCCTGTTGGCACTCTACAAGTAGAAACATCAATAAAAATATCATCTAAGTACAAGGTACCATTATTGGCTGCCGAATAGGCTCTAAAACCAAAATAATACGTATTAGTTGTTGGTGCAGTGAAATTAACCACGTTGCTTTCGGGTACTGATTTAATTTCCGGATGGTCATCTAACTGAATAGCCCCCGCTAAACCGGCAGCTGTTCCGGTGGTACCGTAACGCACTTCCATGCGGTTGGTGATATAGGTAAATTCTGAAGAACCTCCATAAATGTATTGAATACGATAAGTTTGACCCGCTGTTAAGGCAATTCCTTTGGTAATAAACCAAGTATTGGCCGCATTGGATGGGTGGAAAGTGTATGTTAAATGTTCGTCAAAAAACGCACCAAAGTCAGGATTTGAAGATTGCCAGTTATTTCCTGTACCGGCATTATCATTCACAGTACAAACCGGTAATCCCGGAACGGTAAACCCATCGCCAATAGGGTCAAATGGTAAATAATACGGTACAGTAGTAGCCGCACAAGGCAACGTAAATGATGGCCCGGTTACCCAAGCACTGTTGTTACTGCCACCACACGTTGAGCGAACATATAATGTATAGGTAAACCCTTCTGTTAAGCCGTTCGCTGTGGTTGATGTTCCTGCCAAAGTTCCTGAATCTCCTAAACCGGAAGCACCTGAACCCGCGGCTCCACTACTGCGTACTTCAAATTGGTAACTGGTTGGTGCAACTGCTGGAGCTGTCCAAGATATATCAGCAGTGGTTCCGGTTAAGTTAATCGCGGTTAATGCTGAAGGAGCATAACAGGGTGGTGTCCATTGCATTCGAATTACCGTTCCTAAATTGGATGTATTTCTGTAATTTAAACCTGCATTAGCGGCTGTTCCTGCAGTAGTTGAAGTATAGCCTGCAGAATTAGCAATTCGATTATTGTAATCTGTATTTGTAAGTCCTCTTAATCCACATTGCCCAATAAGGTTTGCAGTAACAGAAGGTGCCACCGATTGAACATCATGAACTACTTCAACAATATTTGAACCTTCATAAAGTTTAATTTGAAAATTTAATAAACCTTCTCTTGGAGCTGTAGTGGTAAAATATCGTGCCATATTTTGATATTGCACTGTAAACACCCTACTACCCGGTGCTCCAGTTGTTGTATATTGAACACTGGAAACTACCGCAGGATAAATAGGTGCTGAACCAAAACTAGCATAAACTAGACTAGCTCTTGCATAACCCGCAATAGCTCCTACGTAACGGTTCGTAAGTGTAGAACTAATAGGGTCTCCCATCGTTGTTGCTGGGTTAAAAGCACCATCAAAATAAATAAATCCATTGGAATGCACTTTTACTTGAGTATAATCTGTTCCATTATAATTAAAAGTAAAACCTAAAGGAATTTCTGAACCAATAGCAGTATACTGTTGATAAACAGTTGGCCCAAAAAGGTCTGCTCCTGAAATTGGGGTATAAACCTCACCATCAGAAACACCGTTAAACTCTAGGTATCCATAAGCACTCACCTGAGCTTCAACAGTAGGCGAAAACAACATCAATAAAATTCCACAAATAAACACGCTAAAAGCGGTATTTAATTTTTGGAAAAAGGTGTTGGCATTCTTTTTTAAGTGTAGAGTTGAATTCATAGTTTTTATTTTTGGAAATTCAGTTTTTTAGTTTCGCTTGGGTTTCAATTTTTTTTAAATCTTACACAGTCATTTTAACTGTATCTTACTTAAATCATCCAATGATTAACAAATCGATTAAACTCATTAATCATCGATAAAATACAAATAAATCAGAGATGTAACTTACTTTTCTGATTAAAAAACAATAAATTGTTATTAATCAGCCTCATATATCCATCTTATCTTGCATTACTTTCAACAAAAATACATTTTTTCGCGGATAATACCCATTAAAAATGTATAAATTATTAACACAATGAAATTCTTTTGTTAAATAACAATCGATATAATCCATCCTATTTTACAATACGGTAAAACTAAAAATAAATTTTAATGCCATCTGACATATTCGATGAATGGCGATAAAAATCGATTAGTTGAATTTAACTCGAGTAACAGTTATTTTTTTTCGGTAAAAAGCAAAAAAAAGCCCTTAGCAATGACTAAGGGCTTATCATAATGTAAAGATTCGGTTAGAATACTATTTTCTTAGTGATTGAATTGCCTAATACATCGGTAATTTGTACTAATAAAACCTGATTGGCTATCAACAGATTATCAAAAGTAGTCGTATTACTTTGAATATTTTCTTTCGAAGCAATTTGTCTGCCACGCATATCAAAAAGTGTAACTTTATTTAAAATCATATTGGTAGAGGCCAACACCGTAACTTGTTGCTCTTTTTTAAATACCACAACATCGTTCACAGTAAATGGATTTACACCCAATGTTTCATTGGTAAAGCGAAGAATAAAACGACTTTCAAATACACCGGGCTCTGAATAAAAAGCATACGGCTCACTTTTTAAGTCATGAATGATGTTGAGTAATTTATCTTCTAAATATACATTTTGCTCCTCAAAAAAGCCATCAAACATAGCCAATTGCACGGTGTACATATCTTGAGAAGGAGCATTGTACCCCAAAGGAATTAAATCGCTATTTACAAAAGGAAGTGCTCTACCTTGTATGGATAATTTTTTATCGTTTAAAACAGAATAAAAACTTACCGGATTTCCGGCCTCGGTTACTTCTCCATCGAATTTTGTATCCAATTCATTGGTAGCACCGGGCACATAACCCACTAACAGTTGTTTAAATCCTCCCTCAGTATTAGAAAGTTCGAGCCAAAGTCTGCTTTTATTTTCAGTGACTTGCGTTAGCGGCACTCCACTCATTCTGAAAAACTGTGTATTATTACCTAACAAACGCATCGAATTTTTAAACGTTGCGGTTCCGGTTCCTGCACATTTCATAAAAAATCCTTGTCCGGCTGCAATGGTTCCATCAGGAACTGTCATGTTAATACCCGAATTAGTGGCCGATTGTGTACCTACTCCACCGGTATAATTGTAAATTGCATAATCGTTGGATGTGTATTGATAATTTGTTATTGGTGTATTGTGTGTCCAAAAATAAATTGTTCCGCCAACTACACCTGCATTGGATGGATCGTCCATAAAATCATCGGCACTAATGGCACTTGGATAAGGATTTCCTAACAGGTTTCTATCGTTTAAACCACTAACAACAATCGGCACAGTGATATCTCCATTGTGAGGCACTCCAACAAACTGACCGTTATAAATTGTTGGTGTAACTGCATTAAAGGGTAAAATTCCCGGAGCACGAATAATATATCCGATACCGGCTGTAAAGGTAGAAGCTGTTGAGACATTTGACCAATTGTAAATTGCTGTATTCCATAAATAAAAACGAAGTGCATTGGTATTTGGAGAAAAAGAACCAAAGGTTTGATTTGCCACCGGAGAAGACCAATATGTATAATCATACGTTACCATAGGTGTAGAGTTTCTTCGGTAAGTAATTGGACCTGAATTAGCCACATCATTAATTTGAATTAAACTGGCATTGTTTTCGAAAATAATCGACGTTGTAGCAGGAGGCCCTGTTACATCAATTTGATTATTTACAATAAAATTATGATTTGCTTGAACGGTAACTGTTCCGGACTGCACTTCAATTGAGCATGCTTGGATATCTCCGGAAGAAGTATAATTTCCGGCAAAAACGACACGTTTTGTGTTATCAGGTAAACCATTACTCCAAGCTGTTCCATTCCAAACTGTTGTTGGAAAAGCAACACTTTCTACAACCGAATAAGCCAACGGACAAACTCCGCTTTGAATTACAGCTCTAAAATATTTGACATTGGTTATGGCTCCCATTTGTGCCGGAGTGAGTGTATCGGTGGTGTTGGCAATTGTATTAACATTAACCGTAAAAGCTGCATCATCGGCAGACTCCCAACGAATAATTGTTCCGGCATACCCGGAAAGTGTAATTGCTGTTGGTGTTGTATCTGAGCATAAAACCTGACTTCCGGATAATGTTCCCCCAATAGGAGTTGGGTCAACCGTAATCAGAATATCTTCTGTTGTGCTACAACCGTTTGTTCCCAAAGCGGTAGCTGTATACGTTCGGGTTGAAGTGGGTTGAGCATATACGATTCCAACCGGTGTTCCGGCAACGTAAGGAGTAGTCGCCGCGGCATCCGTAAACAATTCAGTATCAGGAGACCATAACACTTCGAGTGAAATGGCTGCAGAAACTTCAAAATTATCTACACCCCAAGCCCAACCCCAATTGGATTCAAAATTAAAACGAATTTGAACATTGGGATTACCTATGTAAGCATCCAAATTGATTGTATGTTGCACCCAATTGCTTCCGGCCCGTTGCGAAGACAAAAAGGTTTCCAAAACAGTCCAATTGGTTCCGTCAGTAGATACTAACACTTGAGCCACATCACCGGAAACGTATCGCAGCCAATGCCAAAAAGAAACCGAAGCAGATACATAAACACTTAAGTCTATCGGAGGGGAAGTTAACGTAGTTCTGGTCACGGTCGTTTCACCTTGCGAATCAGAGTTTGTCAAGAAAAAAGTGGAAGCGTCATTACTCGAAAATGTGTTGGTCCAAGTTGGACTTCCGTAATTATACGGACTTGTCCGCAATGTCCATTGTGAAGCCATAACATCTCCCGCAACAGATGTATTTGCAGCAACCCAACCCGTAGCACCACTGTTAAAATCTTCTGAATACACCACTGTCGCTGTAGTTGAACCGACAGAGGCAGATAATGGTTGAATGTCATTTTCACAAATAGTTGCGTTAGCCGGTATGATAGCAATTGCCGGCGGTAACGGATTTACTGTTACGGTTATAGTGGCCACGTTTGTACAAAAAGCCCCTGATGTTTGAGCCGCCGTTAAAGTATATGTAGTAGTTGTGGTAGGATTAAATTCAAAACCAGCTCCAACGGAACCGGAAACTCCCACGTTTGGCGACCAAGTAAATGTGTTATAAGAACCTGCCCCTGACACTGTTACAAGTGGTGTGGTTTCCCCATTACAAATTACTTCTGCACTACTACTCAATGAAAAAGCAGGGGGTGAGGCCACTGTAGCATTAACTGCAATTCTGGTTGAAACACATTCTGTTGTAAAACGCCAATTATAGAAAAAATAATAAAACGTATTATCCAGAGGATTACCCGTAATTTGAGCAACACTGGACACATAAGGATATGACGCCCCTGATGAATTGCTTCGTAATCCTGAGGTTGGCATAGCACTAACGTAAAGATTATACGTTCCAACAGGAAGCGGATAGTTTAATGCTATGGTTTGAGGAGTATTTCCTCCGGTTACAGAAGTTGTAAAAGGGAAAGTAGCTATTGTAACATTAAAAGAGTTTCTCAACACAATTTCACCAGATTGACCTGATGCCAATGGAAATATATCAACCGCTTGAATGGTTGTACCTGTTAAAACATCAAAGCTCATGCTTGTTGGAAAAGTAGAATTCTCTGTTGTTCCACCTTGTGTTGCAGGAGAAGTTGGCCCTGCTTTTGCAGTTGCACCAAATGCTTTAGCTTGAGCATAATATACTGTCGTTGCAGCTAGAGAGGGTGTAGTAAAATTATTTCCTGTAAAAATACTTACTCCGCCAGTAGGTACATCATACCATTCTATAAAAGAACCTGAATTGGGGGTGGCTGACAAATTTAAGGTTCCCACACCACAACGAGAAGCTCCCGAAGATGAAGTAACTAAAGGTGTGTTACATTCTGTGGTGAAAGTTTGCACTTCACTCCACACACTTCTATCCACTCCTCCACAAAAACCTCTTACCCAAAGATAGTAAAATGTTGAGGCAGTTAATCCCGAAATTGTTGTTGAAGTTACTCCTGCTCCAACTGAACCAGAAGGTGTTGTTGCTGTTGTTGGTGGAGTTGGCGATGTAGAATAATAATATTGGTAGCCGTTAGATGGTGGAGGCACAGCTGCTGTCCAAGAAATATTTGCCGAATTATTGGTTACTGAGATAACTTGCACATCTGTTGGTTCAAAACACGTTGGTGAAACAGTGACACTAATATCATCTATGGCAATAAAACTCTGATCAGCTATACTGAAACCATGGAAACCGATATAGTACACCCCACTACTTACGGGTGTAAAATCAACGGATGCAACTTCAAAAGCCGTATTGTTGATATTGAGTAAATCTAACAAGGTAACATTCATCCCTGCAACATCTTGCGAATTACCTAAACGCACCCTTAAATTTTCAAAAAATGTACCTGCAGCTCCAGTATTGTATCTGAAAAACAATCGATAGGATATACCTCCTGTTAAATTTAATCCCGGCATGAAAAACCAATCATTCATGTCAACAGTAGGGTTTTTGGCAATATACATTGCTCTTGGGGAAGAAGCAAAACTTACCCCTTGTACCCCCCATTGAATGACGTCTGCATTATCGTTTTGTCGAGTAAAACAAGGAGCTAACCCTGCTAATGGTGAGGTGTCGAAGTTTTGGGTATAAGGAATATTGTAATATCCGCAAGGAAGCAAACCTACATTGATTACATTACTATTATTTGCACAAGGTCCGGGTCCAATTGCTCGTACACGGTACCAATAATTAGTTGCTGTATCTAAATCGGAAACCGTAAAACTATTTACCAAACCTACCGAAAGGTCATTGTAACCAGGTAAGATATTTGTAAACGAACTGTTGGTAGAAATATCGATACGGTAATCGGTAGCAATTGTTACATCATTCCAATTGAGTGTAAATCCATTTCCGTTAATTGCTGTAGCAGCTGTAGCAACTGCAGTTGGTGTACAAGTAGTCGCTGAGGCTGTCAATATATTAGACAGTCTATAAAATGGAGCTCCTATACAGCCATCATTGTATGGAATCACCCAATAATAATAAGTTGTTCCGGCTGTTAATCCGGTTTGAGTAAAAGTAGTTGTTGCTGCCGTAGCACTACTCACTACGGTGTAGGTTCCGGCAACGGTGTTCCCTGTAGCCCAATAGCCACCATTACTTATTTCTGCAGCAGTCGGCGGCGTATTGACCAAACTCCTTAAGACCAAATAATGAGTAGAAGATGGTGCTGCAGGTGTAAAACTATTTCCTACAAAAGAATTAAATGTTGTATTGGTACCACCTATCACCAATCCAGTAGCAGAAGCAGAAGGTGTTGTGCAATTTGAAGTTGGCGGTGTCCATGTATAGGTTAACCCAAAATCCGGATATGCTAAAGATGGCGGTATTGCTACTGAATTACCTATGGTTCTTACATTACTGGTTGCCCCTGTTCCCGGAAGTGTTGTATTAAACCAAGGTGTACTCGTTGTTTTTAATCTATTTAATATATTCCCTGCATTACCATTGCTTGGGAAGCTTGTATTTGGTCCGCGAAGCCCAACTTGAACAGGGCGGGAAGTTGTACCGAGCGGAACGCAATTTCCATAAGAAACTTGTATTTGATTTGAAGTTTCAAAAATTTTAATCTGAAAATTAAAAACTCCTGGGTCAACAACTCTCTCAGCATCTTGCCATTGTACAACCAAAGAACGATTAGGAGCTACTCCTTGAATTTCATATCGTATTGGCGAAGAACCTGTGTTATCAATCAAATTAATTCCTAATCCACTAATTACTCCATCGTGAGCGGTATTGGTACTAATTGGGGTGTATGTTGTTGCCCCGGGTTGTGTGGTTCCAAATGTAATATACCCATTTGGACTTACATAACAGTCTGTATGCGTTACACCATCAAAAACAAAATTAAATCCAAAGTTTATTAAAGTGGCTGCACCTGTAGTGTGGTTGTCCCAACCTGCAGGATAGACTTCCGTAGCTGATGGGGAAATAGTAGAATAACCGGAAATTGCCTCAGAAAATGTATATGCCGTAACTTGTGCTCTACCTGTTATACAACTAGATAAAAACAATATTAAAACCAAGAGACTAATTTCTTTTCGATTAGAAAAAAAATTAGTAACTATACTTTTGATTGGTAACGTTTTTGTGTAATTCATAGTATTGTATTAATCCTAAAAAGGCATTAAAGCAAATATTAATTTTATATTGTTTGAGATGCTTTTGGAATGATTATAGAAATCTAAAAATCAGATTTATCCATTATAAAAATACATCTTTTGAATCATCATGTTCTGTTTTTAATTTTAAAAAATTAACAAATCGATTAAAGTCAAAAATAATCGACGAAATGCATATTGTGCGAAATAATTATCTTATATTTCTTATAAATGAAAATGCTATAAAATTCAATTAATTTTTAGTCACTATTAAATCAAAAACCCTTCTAAAAGAAGGGTTCCGAAGGGTTTTAGTAACTGATTGTTTAGTTTCTTTTGACGAAAAACTAAACCGTTGCGTTTACATAACTGTCTGCTTTTTTCATTATTGAACGAATCAAGATTGTTTTAGTTGACATTCCTGATTTAAGGTATTGTTCTTTTTTTGAAACCAAGGCAGAGCGGTTAATGGTCGTTGACTCTTCTTTATTTGGAGATACTTTTGTATCTTGTTTTGCTCCGGAAAACCAATTTGATATTTCAATTGAACTCATTTCAACATTCGCTTCTTGAATCATCGTTTGAGCATTCTCTTCTGAAACTATTTCATTAACTGCTGTTGTTTGAGCAGCCACTTCAGTAATAGCAGAAAAAATAACTAAGCTTAACGTGATAAAGAATTTTGTGTTGATTGCTTTCATATCTGTAATTAAAATTCGTTTTTGTTTTTAATTCTGATGTAAAAGTATCTTGGTTAGCCCCTACTACCCTATTTTTTCGATGACGTGTCGATAAACTCGACAAAAAGACTACCGATTGAAAATGAATGGTAAAAAAGTGCATTTCATCGACAATCTCTTTCGCAACAATACTTTCCATTGGGCGACAAAACATGTATTTCATCTAATTGACGATGATTAAGCATAAAAAAACCTCGATTGCTCGAGGTTTTACATTTTATAAAGTGTTACTTTTACTAGTGAACTACTTTTTTGGAAATTGATTGTCCGTCAACGGCAGTCAATTGAACAATTAACACTTGATTAGCTACTCGTTCTAATGGGATGGATATAGTTGTTGCCATAACATCATTTTGCTCTGCGACTAAACGTCCACGCATATCGAATACTTTTACGCTATTCATTGTAACTGATCCGGAATTGATTTCAATTGTTTTATTTTTAGAATATGCAACAACTGCGTTTTCAAGTATTGGATTTGAAACTGACAAGGTACTTTCGTATACAATTTCAAAACGATTGGCAAAAATACCGGCTTCTGATGTAAAGTTGTATTCTGAAGTTAATAAATTATGTTCTATACCTAATGCTATATCTCTCAAATAAATTGGTTGTGACGCAGTGAACAATCCATCCAAATGATCAATAGCAATAGTGTAATTTCCGGCCGCAGACGTTTGAAATTGTAACGGAACTGTATCTGTAACTTCAAAAGGCAAACTTCTCCCTTGGATAACAAATGATTCGTCATCAATAAGTGAGGTTAGAGCAATTGGTCCGTCATTAATATATTTTCCATCAATGGCATAATCTACACCTTGAGTTGCATCGGTAACATACCCAATCATCATTTGTGAAAAAAGTCCATCTATACCGGTTACATTTAACCATATTCTATTCCGTTCTACAGTATCTTGAGAACGAAAAAATTGATTCGCATGATCATTAATTCGCATCGAATTAGTAAATTCTAAGGCTGTGCCACTTCCGCTAGCTTCAACAAAAAAGCCTTGAGCTGTTTGCAATACATCATTTGGATCAAATACTTGTGCTTCGTCATTCGAAACAAAACCGGCTGTTGTCCACGAACAATAACTTGGGCTAGCGGCATTGTTTGTTTTTCTCCAGAAATACAATGTACCTGTAATATTCGCAACATTGGTTGCATTATTTACAAAAGCTACCGCGTCTATTGGGGAAGGATAAGGGTTACCTACTGCGTTAAAACGCTGTCCTACCCCATTATCTGCCATAGTATAAGTATAATTACCATTGTTTGGTACCCCTGAAAAAACACCTTCCCAAACTGTTGGAGAGGTTGGATGATTATTTGGCATTCTTATTAAGTACCCTGTTGCTGTTGAAAAATCCGTGGTTGACGGGGTAACGGTTGCATATTGATTTGCTGTAGTTGAATAGGTATAAAAACGATTAGGTAATGTTAAGGGTGAAAAATCCAATAAGTTTTGTCCGGCCACCGGAGCACTCCACAAGGTGTAATCTAATCGAATTAAAGCAGAACTATTTCTTTTTACAGTTATATCGCCACTATTTGTATTTGTAGTTCCATCTTGGAGTAAATTTGCATTGTTCTCCAGGGTAAAGCTACTTCCAGATTCAACTGTTAAATCTCCAACTAAATGTACTGTGTCACCATTTGTAATAATTACATTGGCACTATTGGCTACCGTTAATGAACAAGCGTTTAAATCCCCTGCAGATGTGTAATCATATTCTATTATTGCCGCTGTTGTAGCAGTTGGAACTCCATTATCCCAGCTTCCACCGCTTGCTGAAGTCCAAGTGGTTGATTCAACAGACACAACCACTTGATCAGTAACTGTACATCCATTTGATGTCACTTCTAGAATATAAGTAGTGGTCACTGTAGGATTTACCGTTGGGTCTTGCTCTGTGGATGTAAATCCGGAAGGAATTGACGTCCATGAATAGATGGGTTCAACAAAATTTCCGGTAATTACGATATCATCTATATACCAATTATCAATATTATAGATATTTCCATCGTATAAGAAACGGTAATAAAAAGCAGATTGATTTACAGCAGATAAATCGACTGTAACTGTAGTTGCTGCCACATCCCCACTGGCAGTTTGACTCCAACGTGTGGTCCAAGTTGTACCATCAGGAGAAGTTTGCATTGCAAGGGGTGCATTTCCGGCAAACCAATCTAAATTATGTTTAAAATCCATTGATAGATTAGTTAAGTCAGTTGCATCTAATAAAGGAGATTGAACCCAAATTGTAACAAGCGTAGGGTCACCTCCGGTAAAATATTGCATTCTTAATTCATTGGCACTACCTCCGGCATTGGTTGTTGCACTTATACCCCATCTGTTTGTATCATTGGTAGTCATAGTTGCAAAACCGGTATCGCCATCTATGGTTGATAACGTTTGTATTGCTGCATCATAATCAACTGAACCATCTAAAACCACAGGAGAAGAAGCACAAACAGACACATCTGTACCAGCTGAAACACCGGTTGGTGAAATCAATACCCCGGAAACACTCACATTTCTAGTAGTTGCTCCTGTACTTGTGATATCAATCGTAGCGGGAGTAGGATTACTTGATAATGCTTTCATTCTGGTATAAATAGTTGTTGTTGTAACGTTTCCTCCTGATTGACTTAATACTAATGAATCAGAAAAAGAAACATCATCCGTTGATACTTCAAAACCGGTTGGAGCAGTAATTAATATATCATCGGTTAATAAAATTCCTGATACTTGAAAAGTTTCACTACTTGAAACGGTTAAATTACATGCTTCAAAAGACGGAAGACTTGTGGCTGAAACTGTAATGACCGGGTCAGTTGGTGGATCAAAACGATATACTTGATTATTAGCCGGTTTAGCATCAATAGTTGTTGTAAAAGTGGATGAACTAGCAGTAGGACTCGCTCCTGCACTGTCCAACGTTAAATAAGTATCATTGGCATCATAAATACCAATGGTCGCACTTGGGTTATTTACAGGGTCTGCACTACGTTGGTAACGAAACTCAATTCGGTTAGAGCCTTCATATAACCAAACTTGAAATTTTATGGCATCAGCACCGGATTGATAATTCCATTCGTTTCCTCTAAACTCAATTTTCATAATACGATCGGGAGTACTGCCTTCCAATCTATATCGGACTCTTGTTGTACTTTGCAAATCGTCCCACAAAGGCATTAATACAGGTTTATTAGTACCTGCATTAACTTGAGAATTTTCATAAAAAGGATCCGTTGAACTCGTATTAAAAGTAATAAAGCCATTACTGCTTACTTTAAATTGTGTGTAATTTGTTCCAGCAAAATTGAAAGTAAAACCGATACTGGTTGTATTTGACAATACATCGTCTGAAGTATTCCCTAATCCACCCACATTTGAAGTGCTTGACAAATTTGTATAGGTTGCAGTAGTTGCCGTAAAAGTATAGCTAGAAGCATTTTGAGCTATTACGGCATAACCAAATAACAAGAAAAAATAAATTGATAGTAAAAATTTATTCATAATAAAATTTTTAGTTGAATTTAGCCACGAAGGTATAAGTCATTCTTCAAAACAGAAACCTTTCTCGTTCAAGTGAACAAATAATCGATGAATGTTAAAATTTTAAAAATATTATTACAAAACTTTGACAAGCAATACATATTTTCTTAAAAAAGAAAACAAAAAAACCTCCTGTATGGAGGTTTTTACTAATTGTTTACAGTTACTTATTTATTGACCTTCTTGGTTGATGTGATACCATCTTCTGTTGTTATTTTTACTAAAAGAATACCATTACTTACTTTGTGTAACGCGGTTGTGAATGTTGAAGCATCTATATCTTTAGACTCGTAAACAAGTCTTCCTTGTACATCAAACACTTGAATATTGTTTATAATAGCTGAACCGGCTTGAACATTCAACACATTATCTTTAACAAATACGATAGTTTGATTGGCTAAATCAGGAGTAACCACACTTAAGGTTGACTGATAAATTACTTCGAAACGATTGGCAAAGACGCCTGATTCAGCAGTAAACTGATAAGCTGAATCTCTTAAGTTATGCTCAATTCCAACTAGATTATCTTTTACAAAAATTTCTTCATCCGTTGTAAACAAACCATCAAGATTAGCTAATGAAATGGAATACGTTCCGGCTGTTTCCGTTTTAAAGCTTAATGGTACGATATCCAAAGCAGAATAAGTGCCTCTAGCTTGTACAGCATATTCTTCTGTGCCAATCAACGATGTTAAGGCGGTTTGGCTATCGTTAATGTACTTTCCATCATACATTGCATCAAAATTAACAGAGGAATTTTCTAAATAAGCAATCATGGTTTGACCTAACACATTTTGTTCATTACTTATATTCAACCAAATTCTACTTCTGTTTTCATCAACATTTCTAAAAAATTGATTATCTTGGTTAGCTATTCTCATTTCATTAGTAAACACTAAAGAAGTTGACGTAGAACGAGCGATAAACCCTTGACCTACTTGAATAATTCCATTGGGTACTTCAGCGTTACTACTACTAGATCCTGTTCCTGCTCCTCCGGCTAAAGTATACGTTGCGTATGCCGAACCGGTTGCTCCGTTTATTTTTCGCCAAAAGTATAAAGCTTCTGTCAAACCATTCTCGTTGATAAAGTCATCTGCACTAATCGTAGATGGGTAAGGATTACCTACCGCATTATAGGTATTTGTATCCACTGTTACCGTTACATCACCGTTGTGTGGTTCACCCACAAACGTCCCAGTCCAAGTTGTTGGAGTAGTTGGATGATTATCCGCAGCACGAATTAAATAGCCTGTACCCTCCGCAAAATTATTGGCTGCAGGAGCTATTGTTGTGTATTGATTATTAGATGGATTGTATACATAAAAACGATTAGCCAATGTTGCCGGTGAAAAATCCAATAGGTTTTGCCCAACAACAGGCGAAGACCACAATGTGTAATCCAAACGCATAATTTCAGCACTATTTCTTTGAACGGTAATAGAACCAATATTGTTCACATCATTAGATTGAATTAAGTTGGCATTATTTTCAACAACTACCTCTGCTGCTGTTAATTCATTTTCAAAAATATCTTCAACAGTAATAGTCGTACCCGAACTAACCGTTAATGAACCTGATACTACGTTGAGTTTCTTTGCGATAAACTCACCATCAGTAGCTGTTTCAAAAACTCCATCAATAATAGCATCAATTGTTGCATCCGGACCGTCAATGTTTGACCATTCCGTTCCGTTCCATGTCACCACAGATGGCTTGGTTGTTACTTCAATTTCATTACTGTTTCCTGAGGTAACAGTTCCTAGTACAGCACGAACTACATAGTAGTAAGTTGTTTCAGGATTTAAACCGGTTACCTCGTATGAGGTCACATTATTTACATTTTCATTTTGTAAAACATACGTTGAGGATACGCCACCGTCAAAAGTATGTGTACCTAGATTGGTAACGGTATCTTCAGCCGAACTAGTCCATTGTCCCGCATCATAAGTTGTTGTCGGAGAAATTATTGATGAATTTCTGGTTAAAGTCGTATTAATTGCAAAATTTGCACTACTCCCAATTGTTCCCACAACGTCAATATTTGTTCCTAAATAACGTAAAGCGATAACATCATTTCCATTAAAAGTCATTACTGCCACAGCAGTACTGATATCAGAAGTTCCACCCCAAACAGTAGCAGAGCTATTTCTTATGACAAAAGTAGAACCGTTAGCTAATGATCCCGATAATGCTAATGTTCCCCCTGTAAAAGTGTTCCCGTTGGAATAAATAGCCAAATCATAATCTGCCAAATCAACGTTTGCTCCAGTTCCATTATAAATTTCAATGTACTTATTGTTAGAACTTCCCTCAACATATTCTGAAATAAATAAATCAGTTGCCACTATTGTTTCTTGCTCATAGACATCAATTTCATAACTTGTTGCTGCTGCTACTGAATTCCAATTAGCAGTAAATACCGTTTGTCCAATTAAGGTTCCTGCCGTAGCCACGGGAGTACCTAGAGCTTCAACCGTTAAAACTCCATTGTCATTATTCCAAACACCACTTGTTCCACCATAAACATATGTACCACTTCCTGTTTTGATAAAACGAGAAGCGTAATAATACGTTCCGGGTGTTAAACCTGTACCTAAATTTACTTGGTATTCATCATTATTTCCTGAATCGGTGTTATAGGTTGTTGATAACCAAGTCCAAGTTCCGTCCGGAGTTGTGTTAGTAGTAGAATAACCAATCTCTACTGTTATATTTGCTCCTTGCCCAGCTCCTTCAGTCACTCCAGGCTCATACACCTGTGCATAAATTGTTTCTGTTTCACCTTCGGTGATAGTAGCCGTAGCTGGAAACTGAATATTAGCGAAATCAACAACATCTGCATTTACATTTAAGGTAATATTGTTGTTATTCCATACACCGGAAGATCCTCCATAAACAAAAGGTCCGGTTCCTATTTGAAAACGAGCAGCATAATAATACGTCCCGATTGGTAAGCCACTCAACGTAGCTTGGTATTCATCATCATTACCATATTCTGCATTAAAAGCAGCCGGAACCCAAGTCCAACCTATGTTGGAAGGATCATCATTTGTTGAAGAATAACCCACCCAACCAAACAGGTTAGCTTGTTCACCTGACAATGTGGTTAATCCAGGTTCGTAAGCACGGATATAAACCGTTAAACTTCCACCTTCTAAAATTGTTTGCGTTGTATTTGGAAACTGCACTACAGCATAATCTACCAATTGAGCAGCCAAGGTTGTTTCAGACGCAGAACCGCCAAAAGCAGTTTCTACATTGGCCCCATTTCTTGCTTTTACTTGAAAAGTATAGTTGGTAGCAGTTGTTAAACCGGTTACAGTTGTTGTTGCCCAATCGGAGGTGGTTTGCCAAATAGCTGTTGCTCCTAATGTTCCATCTGCTTGTACATATTGACCTCCTGTTTCTTGAATAACATATTCAGTTGTAGCAGGATTTCCATTTTCTGTAGTTGTATTTACAGTAACATCTAAGGTTGTTTGCAATGGATTATTAACCACTACTACTCCCGGAGTTGCCGCTAAGGTATAAAAGGTTAAATCACTGCCATAAGTTGGTACAGCACTTACTGAACCTACTGCTCTATAATGATACAATGTATTCAAAGCTAATGAACTAACATAAGCATCGATGTCAGTTGTTGTTGTTCCTGTTACAGGACTCGGTGTAGCTGTAGCGGTACTTCCATAAGCAACAGTAGTTCCGTATTCAAAACTGGCATTGGTTGTTGTTCCATTAGCATTAATTGTTCCCGTTAAGAAAGCATCAACAGTACCTTCTAAACCACTATTGGAAGTTGTGGTTACGGTTGGACCTGCAGGGGCAACAGTCCAATTTATTGTTACATCATCAATAGCTAAACCATGGTCAGCACCAGTATGATCAGGATCTTCCCACTTCAGCATAATATACTCATTATTCGCTAGAGATAAACTTGGTATTGATATATTAAAAAGTGTAACTTTATTAGTAATTAAATTTCCATCTAAAGCCGTTGCTGCTGTTGCAGAAGCTATAGGACTTGTAGTTGATAAAGCTGTTACTTGTGTCCATGTTCCATTACTATTTGGATTTAAATTAGTTATTGTAGAAGAACTTATTTTATACCAAAAAGTTATGACGTGTGCGGTTGCATTATTTTCTTTTCGCCATTGTTCTAAGGTATAAGTTATTTTCAAATCTGTTAATGTAGCACCTGAAATATTTCTTAAAAGAACTCCGTGAGCAAAACTCCCTGCTGCTGCATTACCAGAACCAACAGTTCCTAAAGCTCTATCAGAAGATGATGTTGTACCAAAACTGTAAAGATTACCCCATTTGATGTTCCGGTACCTGCTGCATATGTTGTTCCTGAACCGGTTCTTTGAGAATACCAATTTGGAATTGCACTGTTATTAGTCCATGTATTTGAAGTTCCAGTGGAGGCTAAAGTATTAAAATCCTGAGAATGGCTTCCCGTAGTAGACATATTAACTTGTCCAATTACTTGTTGCCCAAATAAAAGCATAATTATAGTTAAAAATCTCAAGTAAGTTTTAAGTAAATTTAAATTCATAAAAAAAAATTTTAGTTTTAAAAAAGTAACAACCAAATTTGTTAAATCGGGTGCAAATATAACGTTAAAATGTTACACTTTACCGATTTACTAAAATTTCTGATTATGAAATAGTTAATTCTTTGTAATGAAAAATAACTAAGCAAAAAACCTCCTTAATTTAAAGGAGGTTTTCATTTAGTTAATGTTTATTTTAGTATATTATTTTTTTGGATACCGTTGTTCCATTTTGTGCGATTATTTGCACTAAAAGCATTTGTGATTGGGTTGCTCCCATTGGAATTGTAAGATTGGTTGTAGCATTATTAAGGGATGAAGCTATTAATCTTCCACTTAAATCGTAAACATATACTGTTGCTATTTCCTCTTGAATTGAGCGAATATTTAAATCATTATTTTGATTAACAACAATAAAATGATTGGCGTTAATTATCGGCTCACTCACAGACAAAGCTTCTTGATAAACTAGTTCAAATCGTTCAGAAAAAACGCCTGTTTCACTTACAAATTCATACGGTGATTCTGTAATATTATGCCAAATTCCCAATAAATTATCTTTGATAAAGATGGCAGAATTATCGTTAAAAACACCATCTTTTTCATTTAAAACAATAGTGAATGCTCCTGCTGTAGTTGTCTTGAAACCCAATTGCACTACATCTGTATTTACAAATGGTAACGATCTTGCCTGAATAGTAAAAGGCTCTTGATCTAATATCGTATAGAAAGCATTTTCACTATCATTAATGTATCGACCATCTAATGCTGAATCAAAATAATCGGTAGCCTCAGAACGGTAATTGACTAAAATTTGACTGTAAAAACCATTCTCACCGGTTGCTGTTATTCGCAAGCGATTATTCTCTATATCTGATGAACTTCTAAAAAATTGGTTGTTGTTGTCACCAATTCGCATGGAATTATCAAAATTAACCGACGTTGAGGTAGATTTAACGATAAATCCTTGACCTACTTGTATCACTCCATTGGGTACTAAACCAAGTGGATCGCCCGAATTAGAACCTGTCCCAACACCACCGGCTAAAGTATAGGTTGCATAGGACGAAGCCGCAGCATTATTCGTTTTTCTCCAAAAATACAACGCTTCTGTAATTCCGTTTGTAGTGATAAAATCATCAGCATCGATTGTTGATGGATATGGATTTCCTACTGCGTTATAAGTATCATTTGCAACAGATACAGTAACATCACCGTTGTTAGGCACTCCATTAAAAGCACCGCTCCATACCGTTGGTGTTGTTGGATGATCATCTGGCATACGAATCAAATAACCGGTAGCTGCCTCAAAATCATTGGTCAACGGTGCAATTGCATTGTATAGATTTGTTGTAGGATTATAAATGTAAAAACGATTTGTCAAAGTATTTGGTGAGAAATCTAATAAATTTTGGTCTGCCACCGGAGAAGACCATAATGCATAATCTAATCGCATTATTGAAGCCGAATTTCTTTGAACAGTAATTGCTCCAGAATTATTATTTGAGGTTCCGGCTTGGATAAGATTGGCGTTGTTTTGAATAGTTACATTATCATTTGCAATTAAATCTTCTGTAACTGTTAGATTTTGTCCTGCATTCACCACCAATTGACAACCGCTACTTACTGTTAAATCTTTTGCAATTGTTGTATCATTTGCCAAAGTTTTTGTTCCGCTTCCGGAAAGAACCAAATTGGCATACGAATGTGTTGTAATAGTCTGATTGCTTAATGCATTGTATTCAATAGTAGAATTTGCTCCTAAAGTTAGATTTAAATTATTACTGCGAATTGTAAAATCGTTTGCACCAAACAATCCATTTGAACGGGTTGTTTTTAAAGTTCCGTTTATAGTAAAACTTCCTGTTCCACTATTAGAACTCATTTGCACATTATTAGCCGTTAAAACTGCACCTGAATTGATGGTGAAATTTCTAAAATCAATAAAATTACCGGAAGAAAAAAGTTCTACATTTCCACTTACGACTAAACTAGTTGTATTTCCACTATATTCACCAAACATGGTTCCACTACTTCTAACAGAACCATTGCTTCCACTCATTGTAATTGTTCTATTTCCGCCGATTGCACGAAAACGTGAAAAAGGAGAAGCAATGTCTAAACGATTTCTGACATCAATATTTCTACCAATCACAAGGTCTTGGGTTCCCGAAGGAACATTAATTGTCATATCCCAAACTGTTGCTGGTTGTGAAGAACCAAAAGTATATCCAGCTCTTGTTTCAAAAGAAACATGATTGGCATCAAAAGGATTTGTTGTTCCAGAATTTGTTGTATTTACAATTGAATAATAACCATGGAATCTTGGACTAGCAATTGCTCCACTTGGGTTTAGAGAAGCATCTGGCAATTGATGATAAATACTACCTGGATTAACCCGACTGTTACAGTAGCCTAACCAATTAAAAGCAGTAGGTCTCCCTGAACCGGTTAACGCAGACCAAGGAATTCTACATTCTTTGTTTCCACTAGCGTCGTTAGTTCTTTCTGAACCTCCCACAGCAATAAATGTATTCCAACCACCAGATCCATTAGCGGTTTGATATTGTAAATAGGAATTCACCCAATAGATATTAAAATCTGCTCTAAAAGGAAGTACAGGCGTAATTCCCCAATGTGTGATTCCTGTTAAGTTCCCGTTAGAATTACTTCCGCCCGAAACCGGAACAATTGGGTTTATATCAAAATAAATAACAACAGGTTCATCTCCGGTAGTTGATTTGCGGAGATACAAATAAGTATCATCCCAACCCATTGCCCAACCATTAGTACCGGATGCATAACCCGTGTCAATTGAACCATCTATTGAAGGTGGTGAAGAAAAAAACTGTCCGTATGAGAAAACAGAATACAAAGTGATTACTAACGAGTAAAGTTTTAATCGCATTTTAAGTAGTTTTTGGTTAATTTGTTTGTTTGGTGTTAAATTTAGAAATAAATTAGTACAAAAATACAATAAATAATTTATTTACAATAAATTAACATCAACTACAACGTTTTAGTGTTAATAAAATTACGTTTTTTGAGTGTTTTTACCTATATATCTGTAAATTGATAAAATTTGATAAAGGATATTCGTAATTTTTGACTTGATAAATTATCTAATCGATTAAATTAATAGACACAAATTTTAAATTTGCTACTTGATAGGATTAAAATTTGTCATCGCATTTATTTTATAAAACTGTAACTAATGAAGGGTTTTGAGAAGTGTCGGGTAAATGTCGGGTCAATTCCCACCCAAATTATTGGAACAAAAAGAGAAGGGTTGTAGTATTGCCTAAAATTAAATCATCACATCATGAAACAACCGGAACTAGGTAAGATCATCACCAACTTACGCAACGAAAAAGGACTTACGCAAGAAGAATTAGTGGACAAATGCAACATCAGTGTGCGAACCATTCAACGCATTGAAGCAGGAGAAGTAACACCAAGAAGTTTTACCATTAAAACCATTTTGGCTGCATTAGATTATAATTTGGAAAACTTAAAATCATTATTTCCAAATGAAGAAAAAAGGAATTGGAGTGTTTCCAAAAATCAAGTTTTAGCTCTGAATTTAGCAATTATTGCCGGAATAATTTACTTTTTTATCGGTTTTGTGGAAGTTTATTTTGACCTTGACATTGAAGATTTCAAAACCGTGAACACATCAACTTCGATTTATATTTCCGTAAAACTGATTTCATTGGTTAGTATGGTGTTTTTATACACCGGATTTGTGGTAAGTGGAACTATTTTTTCAAATTATTTATTACGAATTAGTTCCATCGTTGCCATTTTTACTTTTGGTATAGGTTATGTTTTTGATATTTTTACTTGGTATAATCCGCTCGATTCTGAAGAATATTTTCTGGTGGTTTTATCCATCATTTTTGGATGTGCTTATGTGTTAAATGGGATTGGCGTTTTACGATTAAAATCTCATTTAGATAAAAATTTACCAACGTTAACCGGAATAATTTTAATTATAACCGGAGCAACTTTTATTGTTGTGTTTCTATTCCTAATTGGTGTTTTCTTACTCATTCCATTGACGATTTTACAGATTATTTTGCTTTATAAAATTAAAGAAGAAATCACAAAATAGTAGTCACAAAAAAAGCCCGGAATTTCCGGGCTTTTACATCTAATCGAAATATTATTTTTGTTTGAAAGCGTTCTTTCCAGGAAAGTAAGCCACATTTCCTAATTCTTCTTCAATGCGAAGCAATTGATTGTATTTTGCCATACGATCAGAACGTGACGCCGAACCGGTTTTGATTTGACCACAATTTAATGCCACTGCTAAATCGGCAATAGTGTTGTCTTCAGTTTCTCCAGAACGGTGTGACATCACAGAAGTATACCCAGCATTATGAGCCATATTTACCGCAGCAATTGTTTCAGTTAACGTACCGATTTGGTTCACTTTTACTAAAATTGAATTAGCAATACCTTTTTGAATTCCGGTTGATAAACGTTGTACATTGGTCACGAACAAATCATCCCCAACCAATTGAACCTTATCCCCAATTAAATCTGTCAAATATTTCCAACCATCCCAGTCATCTTCATACATTCCGTCTTCAATAGAAACAATTGGGTATTTAGCGGCTAATTCTGCCAAATATTCAGCTTGCTCAGCAGAAGTTCTTATTTTTCCTGTTTCGCCTTCAAACTTCTTGTAATCATATTTTCCGTTTACATAAAACTCAGAAGCAGCACAATCTAAGGCAATCATAATATCTTCACCAAAAGTATAACCGGCATTTTCAACGGCTAATTTAATCGAATCTAAAGCATCTTCTGTTCCACCGGCAAGGTTAGGAGCAAAACCTCCTTCGTCACCAACTGCTGTAGATAAATGTCGATCATGTAATACTTTTTTTAAATTATGAAAAATTTCGGTTCCCATCTGCATAGCATGGGTAAAACTCTTAGCTTTTACAGGCATAATCATGAATTCTTGAAAAGCAATCGGAGCGTCTGAATGTGAACCACCATTGATAATGTTCATCATTGGAACCGGCAAGGTATTAGCAGAAACTCCACCCACATAGCGGTATAATGGCATTCCTAATTCATTGGCAGCTGCCTTAGCTACTGCTAAAGAAACACCCAAAATAGCGTTTGCCCCTAAATTAGATTTATTCGGAGTTCCGTCTAACTCTATCATTGTGTGGTCAATTAGATTTTGTTCGAAAACTGACATTCCTACAATTTCTTCTGCGATAATGGTATTAACATTGTCAACGGCTTTTAAAACTCCTTTTCCCATATAGGCTTTCCCACCATCACGTAATTCTACAGCTTCATGCTCTCCAGTAGAAGCTCCTGATGGTACTGCAGCCCTTCCTAAAATACCATTTTCTGTTATAACATCTACTTCAACAGTTGGGTTTCCTCTCGAATCAAGAATTTGTCTTGCATGTACTTTGATTATAATACTCATAATACTGTTTTTTTATTATTTTTTAGTTACTTTTTTTGAAAGATACACAAATTTAAGGATTCTAAATTTGGATTCTTATATATTGTTAGAAAGTTATAAACGCAAACGTTTTAGTGTAAAAAAAGGCCTGACAATTAAAAAACTGTCAGGCTCAGATTAATTTATGCTTCTTGTAACGTTGCTTTTTTTATGTTGGAAATGAAATCATCAAACAAATAAGATGAATCGTGAGGACCGGGACTTGCTTCCGGATGGTACTGAACCGAAAAGCAGTTTTTTGATTTCATTCGCATTCCGGCAACTGTTCCATCGTTTAAATGCTCATGGGTAATTTCCAATTCGGGGTGTTTTTCAAGTTCTTCTCGCACAACAGCAAAACCATGATTTTGCGAAGTAATCTCACCCTTTCCGGTAATTAGATTTTTGACAGGATGATTTATCCCTCGATGTCCGTTAAACATTTTATAAGTAGAAATTCCGTTAGCCAAACCAATGATTTGATGACCAAGACAAATTCCGAATAATGGTTTATTGTCGTCAATGATTTGTTTTGCTACTTCAATTACGCCGGTCAATGGTTCCGGATCACCGGGACCGTTGGACAAAAAGTAACCATCCGGATTGAAACTTTGCAAATCAGCAAAAGTTGAGTTGTATGGAAATACTTTAATGTAGCAATCTCTTTTTGCCAAATTGCGAAGGATATTAGTTTTAATCCCCAAATCTAATGCCGAAATTCTATACGTTGCTTTCTCATCTCCAAAACAATAGGGCTCTTTGGTAGAAACAACTGAGGCCAATTCTAATCCTTTCATGTCGGGAACATTTGCTAGCTGATTTTTTAGCTCATCAATACTTGTTCCATCGGTGCAAATTACAGCATTTTGTGCTCCATGTTCACGAATATAACTTACTAATGCCCGTGTATCAACATCTGAAATGGCAATTAAATTTTGTTCTTCAAAATAGTTATATAAGCTTCCGGCTGCATCGGGTCGGGAATAGTTAAAGCTAAAATTCTTGCAAACTAATCCGGCAATTTTAATGGAATTTGATTCTACTTCTTGGTCATTTACGCCATAATTTCCAATGTGTGCATTGGTAGCCACCATAATTTGTCCGAAATAAGATGGATCCGTAAAGATTTCCTGATAGCCTGTCATTCCGGTGTTAAAGCAGACTTCACCAAAGGTTTTACCGCTAATTCCGATTGATTTTCCGTGAAAAATGGTGCCATCTGCTAGTAAAAGTATGGCAGGTTGTCGCGTAGTGTAGTTCATTGTTGTGTGTTGTTTTGCAAATTTAGTTTAAATTCTGAATTCGGGAAAGTTTTTTTTCTTAGGCTCTTAGGAACTGTGGTACTGAGGTACTAAGGTTTTGATGATGGCTTCTTATGTAATTCATTCTTTTTGTGGTTTCCTTTTAGCCCCGATTGTAGCGGTATCCTTTTGTGTAGTTTACGGAACAAAAGATATAGCGGAAAGCGGGAAAATGGTTTCCTGAAAAAGCCCGAGCGATTCGCTTCTGAAAAAATCAAAAAAAAAGGACAAACTCGCAAGTTTATCCTTTTTTATTATTTGATAATAAATTTCATTATTCAGCAGCTTCGGTTGTTGAAGTTGAATCAGCAGCTGGAGCTTCAGGTGCTTTTGCTTCCGGAGCAGCAGCTTCTGTTTTCTTAGCTTTTCCACCACGACGGCTTTTTGCTTTTTTCTCTTCTTTTTTACCTCCGTTGTATAGTTCGTTGAAATCTACTAATTCGATCATCGCCATATCAGCGTTATCTCCTAAACGATTTCCTAACTTGATGATACGTGTGTATCCCCCAGGACGATCACCTACTTTTGCGGCAACTTCTCTAAAAAGTTCAGTAACACCATATTTATTTCTCAAGTAAGCAAAAACGATACGTCTGTTATGTGTTGTATCCTCTTTTGACTTTGTAATCAATGGCTCAATAAATTGCTTCAACGCTTTTGCTTTAGCAACAGTTGTATTGATTCTTTTGTGTTCAATTAATGAACAAGCCATGTTCGCCAACATTGATCTTCTGTGACCTTGTTGTCTGCTTAAATGATTTACTTTTTTTCCGTGTCTCATGACGTGTTTTTTTAAACCTTCATCTTGCTTCTATCCTCTTTGGAGAGCAAACTATGAAGTAATTTATTCTTTATCTAATTTATATTTTGACAAATCCATTCCGAAATGTAAGTTTTTGATTGCCACAAGTTCATCTAACTCAGTCAATGACTTCTTACCAAAATTACGGAATTTCATTAAATCGTTTTTATTGAATGACACTAAGTCACCTAATGTTTCAACTTCAGCCGCTTTTAAACAATTTAATGCTCTGACAGAAAGATCCATATCCACAAGTTTAGTTTTTAATAACTGTCTCATGTGCAATGACTCTTCATCATACGATTCTGTTTGAGCAATTTCATCAGCCTCTAACGTAATTCTTTCATCAGAGAATAACATAAAGTGGTGAATCAAAACTTTAGCCGCTTCTGTTAAAGCATCTTTAGGATTAATTGAACCATCAGTTTTGATCTCGAAAACCAATTTTTCATAATCTGTTTTTTGCTCAACACGGAAGTTTTCGATTGCATATTTTACATTTTTGATTGGTGTAAAAATAGAATCGGTAAAAATAGTTCCGATGGCTGCATTTTGCTTTTTGTTTTCTTCTGCTGGAACATATCCTCTTCCTTTTTCAATGGTTAACTCCATATTGATGTTAACTTTTGAATCTAGATTACAGATAACTAATTCTGGGTTTAGCACTTGAAAACCGGAAATAAATTTTTGGAAATCACCAGCTGTAATTTGTTCTTTACCTGAAAGAGAAATAGTTACTGTTTCATTGTCCACTTCTTCAATTTGACGTTTAAAACGGACTTGTTTTAAATTCAAAATAATTTCGGTAACATCTTCAACTACACCTGAAATAGTAGAAAACTCGTGATCTACGCCTTCAATGCGTACAGATGTAATAGCATATCCTTCAAGAGCGGAAAGCAAAACTCTTCTAAGTGCATTACCAACAGTCAATCCATAACCGGGTTCTAAAGGTCTAAATTCAAATTTACCTTCAAAATCGGTTGAATCGATCATGATAACTTTATCGGGCTTCTGAAAATTAAATATTGCCATAATTTCGACTACTGTCAATTATTATTTGTTGTATAACTCAACGATTAGTTGTTCTTTGATGTTTTCTGGGATTTGTAAACGTTGCGGAACGGTTACAAAAGTACCTTCTTTAGTATCATTGTTCCAAGTGATCCACTCGTAAACTTTGCTTGAATTAGCTAAAGAACTGTTGATAGCTTCAACTGATTTAGATTTTTCACGAACTGCAACTTTATCACCCGGTTTAAGATGGTATGAAGGAACGTTCACGATTTCACCATTGACAGTGATGTGTCTGTGCCCTACAATTTGACGAGCTGCTCTTCTTGATGGAGCGATACCCATTCTGTATACCACGTTGTCTAAACGAGCTTCACAAAGTTGTAAAAGGATTTCACCTGTTACTCCTTTTGATGCAGCTGCTTTTTCAAATAAATTTCTGAATTGTTTTTCAAGAATTCCGTAAGTGTACTTCGCTTTTTGCTTTTCCATCAACTGAACTGCATATTCAGATTTTTTTCCTCTTCTTTTGGCTAAACCATGTTGCCCTGGAGGGTAATTTCTTTTTTCGAAGGCTTTGTCTTCTCCGAAGATAGCTTCGCCGAATTTACGAGCTATTTTAGTTTTTGGACCAGTATATCTTGCCATTTTAAATTGTTTTAAGGTAGTGATTATGAATTCAGGTCAAATCCTTCGATAATCGATCTCTACCTCGGGTTATACTTAAAAAAATATTCAAAACTGAACTTAATCAGTATTCATTAAACTCTTCTTCTTTTTGGAGGTCTACATCCGTTGTGTGGCATTGGAGTAACGTCGATAATTTCAGTTACTTCAATTCCGCCGTTATGGATTGAACGAATAGCTGACTCACGTCCGTTACCTGGTCCTTTCACATACACTTTCACTTTCTTTAACCCTGCTTCAAGTGCAACTTTAGAACAATCCTCTGCAGCCATTTGAGCCGCATAAGGTGTGTTCTTCTTAGAGCCTCTAAACCCCATTTTACCGGCAGAGGACCAAGAAATTACTTCTCCTTTTTTGTTTGTAAGCGAAATAATTATATTATTAAAAGTTGCATTAATATGAGCCTCACCCGTTGATTCAACGATAACTTTACGTTTCTTAGTTGTTGTCTTAGCCATATTACTTATTATTTAGTTGCTTTTTTCTTGTTAGCAACAGTTTTTCTTTTACCTTTTCTTGTTCTTGAGTTGTTTTTAGTTCTTTGTCCTCTAAGTGGTAGACCCGCTCTGTGACGAATTCCTCTGTAACAACCAATATCCATAAGACGTTTAATGTGTAACGATACTTCAGAACGTAATTCACCTTCTATTTTGTAGTAGGAAACTGCGTCACGAATTGCACCGATTTCATCATCGTTCCAATCTTGAACTTTTTTGTCTTGACTAACTTGAGCTTTTTCTAAAATCTCAATAGCTCTGCTTTTACCAATTCCGAAGATATAGGTTAAAGCAATAACTCCTCTTTTGTTTTTAGGTATATCTACCCCTGCAATTCTTGCCATAATTATCCTTGTCTTTGTTTAAATCTAGGATTCTTTTTGTTAATAACGTACAATCTGCCTTTTCTGCGTACGATTACGCATTCGGCACTTCTTTTCTTTACTGATGCTCTAACTTTCATTGTGAAATAGCTTTAATATCTATAAGTAATTCTTGCTTTTGTCAGGTCGTAAGGGCTCATCTCCAATTTTACTTTATCACCAGGTAATAATTTAATATAATGCATTCGCATTTTACCGGAAATATGAGCAATCACTACGTGACCATTTTCTAATTCTACGCGGAACATCGCATTTGATAATGCTTCAATGATTGATCCGTCTTGTTCTATTGCTGATTGTTTTGCCATAAAAATTAAGCTACCGCTTTTCTATTTTTACCACTTTTCATCAAGCCATCGTAATGTCTATTCAACAAATAAGAATTTACTTGTTGCATAGTGTCAATAGCAACTCCTACCATAATTAATAAGGATGTCCCTCCAAAAAACATACCCCAATTCTGTTGTACTCCCATTAGATTAACTACTACTGCAGGAAAAACTGCAATAAGAGCCAAGAAAATAGAACCAGGAAACGTTATCAACGACATCACTTTGTCTAAAAAATCTGATGTTTCTATACCCGGTCTGATGCCTGGTATAAAACCTCCACTTCTTTTCAAATCATCTGCCATTTTATTGGTTGGAACAGTAATGGCGGTGTAAAAATAAGTAAAAACAATAATTAATAAGGCAAACACTAAATTATACCAAACACCAAACATATCACTAAACGCACCAGTCACAGACTGCGCCATTTCAGTTGAGGATAGACCTGCTACAGCGGCAGGAATAAACATTATAGCTTGGGCAAAAATTATCGGCATAACTCCTGAAGCATTCAATTTAAGTGGAATAAATTGTCTATTAGCACCCATCATATCTTGTTCAAAATCACCACCGGCGGTTCTTCGGGCATATTGTACAGGTATTTTACGTACTGCCATTACAAGTAGAATACTTGCTATGATAATTAATAACCATAAAATCACTTCAAATACTAATTTCACCAAACCTCCTTGATCTTGCGTTACAGTAGAAACAAACTCTTGAATGAAGGCCTCGGGTAAACGAGCAATGATACCCACCATAATTAATAAGGAAATACCGTTACCAATTCCTTTATCGGTAATCTTTTCTCCTAACCACATAGCAAATATAGTTCCAGTTACAAGGATAACGACTGCTGAGAATAGGAATGAGAAAGAGTTAAATCCTAATAAAAATGCTTCAGATGGCAAAGTTCTATATAAGTTATAAATATAACCCGGACCTTGAACTAATGTGATAGCAATTGTTAACCAACGTGTAATTTGATTGATTTTTTTTCTACCACTCTCACCGTCTTTTTGCAATTTTTGTAAATAAGGGACAGCTATTCCCATTAATTGTACCACAATGGATGCAGAAATATAGGGCATGATTCCCAAAGCAAAAACAGAAGCTTGAGAAAATGCTCCTCCGGTAAACATATTTAGAATCGAACCGATTCCTTGATCTGTTTGTGATGCCAAACCTTCTAACTTAGAGGCATCAATACCTGGTAAAGTAACCTGTGCTCCAAAACGATAAACTAAAAGCAATCCCAAAGTAACCATGATACGGTTCTTTAGTTCTTCAATTTTCCAAATGTTAGCGAGTGCTTCAAAAAATTTCTTCATACAGTCGTAAATTATAAAGTTACAGCTTCACCACCAGCAGCTTCAATAGCAGCTTTTGCGGTAGCAGTAAATTTGTGAGCGGTTACTTTTAATTTCGATTTTAATTCACCACGACCCAATATTTTTACCAATTCGTTTTTAGTGGCCAAACGGTTGTCAATCATTACAGAAAAATCTACTGTATCTGTTACTATACCATTATCCACTAAAGCTTGTAAAGTATCAAGATTAATACCTTGATAATCTACTCTATTGATATTTTTAAATCCAAACTTAGGCACACGTCTTTGAAGAGGCATTTGACCTCCTTCAAAACCAATCTTTTTAGAATAACCTGAACGAGATTTTGCTCCTTTGTGACCTCTTGCAGATGTACCACCTTTACCGGAACCTTCTCCTCTACCTACTCTTTTATTTTGATTGTGTGTTGAACCTTCAGCTGGTTGTAAGTTACTTAAATTCATTTTGAATAGTATTATTTTGTTTCTTCTACAGAAACTAAGTGTTTAACTTTATTTACCATACCAAGGATAGCAGATGAATTCTCATGCTCTACTACTTGTCCTAATCTTTTAAGACCCAAAGCAACCAAAGTTCTCTTTTGCGTTTGAGGACAGTTGATTTGACTTTTAACTTGTTTTACTAAAATTTTTGACATAATTTCCTTGTAAATTAACCTTTAAATACTTTCTCTAAAGAAATTCCTCTTTGTTTTGCTACTGTGTGAGCACTACGCATTTGTAATAAAGCGTCAAAAGTTGCTTTCACCACATTGTGCGGATTAGAGGAACCTTGAGATTTAGATAATACATCGTGAATTCCAACTGATTCCAAAACTGCACGCACAGCACCTCCGGCAATAACACCGGTACCATGAGAAGCAGGCATCAAGAATACACGTGCACCACCGAATTTACCTTTTTGTTCGTGAGGAACAGATTGACTACTTAAAGGAATTCTAACTAAATTTTTCTTAGCATCTTCGACAGCTTTGGCGATTGCTTCAGAAACATCTTTAGATTTCCCTAATCCATGACCAACAACTCCATTTTCATCACCTACAACAACAATAGCAGAAAAGCCAAATGCTCTACCTCCTTTTGTTACTTTGGTAACACGATTTACACTTACCAAACGATCTTTTAATTCAAGACCACTAGGTTTTACTAACTCTACATTTTTGTATTGACTATACATAATTTCTTAGAATTTAAGTCCGGCAGCTCTCGCTCCTTCTGCTAATGATTTAATACGACCGTGGTATAAATAACCTCCTCTATCAAAAGTTACTGTTTCAATACCTGCTTTCAATGCTTTTTCTGCAATCAATTTTCCAACTGCATTAGCAACTTCTACGTTTGTCCCCTTGGCATCAACTCCTTTGTCTCTTGAGGATGCTGCTAAAACAGTAACTCCGTTTAAGTCATCTATCAACTGTGCGTAGATTTCTTTATTACTTCTGAATACAGAAAGTCTTGGTTTTGCAGTAGTTCCGCTTACAATCTTTCTTATTCTGAACTTAATTCTCTGTCTTCTTTCAGATTTTGTTAACGACATAATCTTATTTTTTAAGCTGATTTACCTGCTTTTCTTCTTAATACTTCTCCAACAAATTTAACCCCTTTTCCTTTGTAAGGTTCTGGACGACGGAAACCTCTAATTTTAGCGGCAACCTGACCTAAAAGTTGTTTATCATGTGAGGTTAGTTTGACAATTGGATTCTTACCTTTTTCTGAAATTGTTTCTAATTTAACCTCAGGAGCAATTTCTAAAACGATGTTGTGAGAGAAACCAAGAGCAAGATCCAATTTCTGACCTTGATTAGAAGCTCTGTATCCAACTCCAACTAACTCTAATTCTTTCGTAAAACCGGCTGAAACACCATTAATCATGTTGTTGATTAAGGCTCTGTATAAACCGTGTTTTGATCTATGATCTTTGTGGTCAGAAGTTCTTTCCACTATTACTTGACCATCTTCAATTTTAACACTAACATCTGAAAAGTCTTGTGTTAATTGACCTAACTTTCCTTTCGCTGTAACTACTCCTTCATTCACTTCAACAGTTACACCGGCAGGAATTGCAATTGGATTTTTACCTATTCTTGACATAGTTTAGTGTTTTATTAGTATACGTAACAAATTACTTCTCCTCCAACATTCAATTGTTTGGCTTGTTTACCAGTCATTAAACCTTTCGAAGTTGAAACAATAGCTATCCCTAATCCGTTAAGAATTCTTGGAAGCTCAGATGAACCTGCATATTTACGTAAACCAGGTTTACTTATTCTTTGGATATCCCTGATAACAGGCTCTTTAGTCTCTTTGTCGTACTTCAAAGCAATTTTGATGGTACCTTGAACAGTATTATCATCAAATTTGTAACTTAGGATATACCCTTGATCAAATAAAATTTTTGTGATTTCTTTCTTAAGATTAGAAGCCGGAATTTCAACCACTTTGTGGTTAGCTTTCACAGCATTTCTAACTCTGGTAAGATAATCTGCAATAGGATCTGTATACATATGTATTGATTTGCGGTAACGGTTTTCAACAAAAACATTTTCTGTTGAACCTGAAACCAATTAAAAATAATTTACCAACTAGATTTTTTAACTCCGGGGATTAAACCTTGGTTAGCCATTTCACGGAATGTTACACGTGAAATACCGAATTGTCTCATATACCCTCTTGGTCTTCCGGTTAATTTACAACGATTGTGTAAACGAACAGGAGAGGCATTTCTCGGTAATTTTTGTAAACCTTCATAATCTCCGGCTTCTATTAAAGCCTTTCTTTTTTCAGCATACTTGTCTACCGCTTTTTGTCTTTTTACCTCACGGGCTTTCATTGATTCTTTAGCCATAACTTAATTCTTTTTAAAAGGTAATCCTAATTCTGCTAATAATGATTTTGCTTCTTTATCGGTTTTGGCAGTTGTTACGAAAGTTATATCCATACCGGCAATTTTATTTACTTTATCAATATCAATTTCCGGAAAAATGATTTGCTCTAAAACACCAAGGTTATAGTTACCTCTTCCATCAAAACCGGTTGCTTTGATACCATTAAAGTCTCTTACACGAGGTAAAGATGATGTAATCAATCTATCTAAGAATTCATACATTCTTTCACCACGTAAGGTAACTTTTGCACCAATTGGCATACCTTTTCTTAATTTAAAAGACGCAACGTCTTTCTTAGATATTGTAGCTAAAGCTTTTTGACCAGTAATTTTAGTCAATTCGTCTACAGCATAATCAACCAATTTCTTATCTGAAACTGCTGCACCAACTCCTCGGCTTACAACGATTTTTTCCAATTTTGGAACTTGCATTACGTTTTTGTAACCGAACTCTTCTTTTAAGGCAGGAATAACTCTGCTTTTATATTCTTCTTTTAGTCTAGGGATATAAGCCATAACTATAAAACTTGATTAGATTTTTTTGAAAATCTTACTTTCTTATCTCCTTCTATTTTAAATCCAACTTTAGTCACTTTTTTAGACTTAGGATCAATTAAAGAAAGGTTGGATATTTGGATAGGAGCTTCTTTTTTCACGATTCCACCTTGTGGATTTTTTGCACTAGGTTTGGTGTGAACAGAAACCATGTTAGCTCCTTCAACAATCGCTTTATTCGCGTCAACAAAAACACGTAAAACTTTGCCTTCAGTACCTTTGTGGTCTCCAGCGATTACTCTTACGATGTCTCCTGATTTAATTTTTAACTTTGTCATCATTAATTGATTTAAAGCACCTCTGGTGCTAATGATACAATTTTCATGAATTGTTTTTCACGAAGCTCTCTTGCAACCGGGCCAAACACACGAGTCCCTCTCATTTCACCTGCAGCGTTTAACAACACACATGCATTATCGTCAAAACGAATATAAGATCCATCAGCTCTTCTCACTTCTTTTTTGGTTCGTACAACAACTGCAGTTGATACAGCACCCTTTTTAACGTTTCCGTTTGGTGTTGCGTCTTTAATAGAAACTACAATTTTATCTCCAACAGAGGCATAACGACGTTTCGTTCCTCCTAAAACACGGATAGTCAAAACTTCTTTTGCTCCTGTGTTATCTGCTACTTTTAATCTTGATTCTTGTTGTACCATAATTACTTCGCTCTTTCAATGATTTCAACTAATCGCCAACATTTAGATTTACTTAAAGGACGTGTTTCACTAATTCTTACAGTATCTCCAATATTGCAGTCATTTTTTTCGTCGTGAGCAACATATTTTTTTGTTTTTAACACGAACTTACCATATAGAGGGTGTTTTACTTTTTTAGTTTCAGAAACAACAATAGATTTTTCCATTTTGTTACTGGTTACAACACCAATTCTTTCTTTTCTTAAATTTCTTTTTTCCATCTTTCAGCTAGCTTACAATTATTGTAACTCTCTTTTACTTAGCTCAGTATTTAATCTCGCAATTAATCTTCTCAATGTTCTAATTTGAAGCGGATTTTGAATTGGAGAAATCGAATGAGTCGTTTTTAGATCGGCATAAGTTTTTTTAGACTGATTAAGTTTTTCTTGTAACTCAGCTACAGATAGACTTATAATTTCTGTTTGTTTCATAATAAATAAAAGATTATGCTTCGAAATCTCTAGCAACAACAAATTTAGTTTTTACAGGAAGTTTTTGAGCCGCTAAACGCAACGCTTCTTTGGCAACAGCCAAAGGCACACCTCCTACTTCAAACATAATTCTACCGGGTTTAACAACAGCTGCCCAATACTCAACTGCTCCTTTACCTTTACCCATACGTACTTCAAGAGGTTTCTTTGTAATTGGTTTATCTGGAAAAATTTTAATCCATAATTGACCTTCTCTTTTCATATAACGAGTTGCAGCAATACGTGCAGCTTCAATTTGACGTGAAGTTAAGAACGAAGAATCCATAGACTTGATTCCGAACATTCCATTAGAAAGTTCGTGACCTCTCTGTGAATCACCTTTCATTCTCCCTTTTTGTACCTTACGGTATTTTGTTCTTTTAGGCTGTAACATTTTTCTTTAAATTAAAAATTTACTTTCTTTTACGCGAATTTGACTTTCCATTTGGTTTTGCACCTCTAGGAGAATCTCCACCTTTGTTTCCACCACCGGTTTGCTTTTTATCCATACCTACTAGCGGAGAAAGATCTCTCTTTCCGTAAACTTCACCTTTCATGATCCACACTTTGATTCCCATTCTACCATAAGTAGTATGCGCTTCAGCCAAAGCATAATCAATATCAGCTCTGAAAGTTGAAAGAGGTATTCTACCTTCTTTGAAACCTTCTGAACGTGCCATCTCAGCACCATTCAAACGACCTGAAATCAAAACTTTAATACCTTCAGCATTCATACGCATTGCTGCAGCAATAGCCATTTTAATTGCTCTTCTGTATGAAATACGGCTTTCGATTTGACGAGCGATACTTGTTGCAACCAAATAAGCATCTAACTCAGGTCTTTTAATTTCAAAGATGTTAATTTGAACCTCTTTGTCAGTAATTTTCTTAAGCTCTTCTTTTAACTTGTCTACCTCTTGACCACCTTTACCGATAATAATACCAGGTCTGGCAGTAGTGATAGTAACGGTTACAAGTTTTAAAGTTCTCTCAATAATTACTTTTGATACACTAGCTTTTGATAAACGAGCATGGATATACTTTCTGATTTTATAATCTTCGGCAATTTTATCACCGTAATCATTTCCACCATACCAGTTTGAATCCCATCCTCTGATGATCCCAAGTCTGTTCCCTATTGGATTTGTCTTTTGTCCCATCTTACTTTATTAATTGCTTTGTGTGTTATTACTAGCTCCAAGCACGATTGTTACGTGATTAGAACGTTTTCTAATTCTGTGTGCTCGACCTTGAGGAGCCGGACGAAGTCTTTTTAACATCATTCCGCCATCTACTCTAATCTCTTTTACAAATAAAGCTGCTTCTTCAATACTTGCTTCTGCATTCTTAGCTTGCCAGTTGGCAATAGCAGATAACAATAATTTTTCTAATTTTCTTGAAGCTTCTTTTTGACTAAATCTTAATATATTTAGTGCTTTTTCAACTTTCTGACCTCTTACCAAGTCTGCAACCAAGCGCATTTTTCTAGGTGAAGTAGGGCAGTTATTTAACTTTGCGAAAGCAATCTGTTTGTTTGCTTCTTTTCTCGCGTCTGCTGTTTCTCTTTTTCGAACTCCCATTGCTTCTTATTTTTTACCTTTATTCTTAGCACCTGCATGACCTCTAAAAGATCTTGTTGGTGAAAACTCTCCTAATTTGTGCCCTACCATATTTTCAGTCACATAAACAGGAACAAACTGACGACCGTTATGTACTGCAATTGTTTGTCCAACAAAATCCGGAGTAATCATTGAAGCTCTTGACCAAGTTTTAATCACAGCTTTATTTGATTTCTCAACATTTTCAAGAACTTTTTTATCTAATTTGTAATGTACAAATGGACCTTTTTTTAATGAACGTGCCATGTCTATCTAATTATTTCTTTCTGCGTTCAACAATATACTTATTACTTGGACTAACTTTAGAGCGAGTTCTGAAACCTTTTGCAGGCAACCCTTTTCTAGAGCGTGGATGACCTCCAGAAGAACGCCCTTCTCCACCACCCATTGGGTGATCAACAGGGTTCATTGCAACTGGTCTAGTTCTTGGTCTTCTACCCAACCATCTTGATCTACCGGCCTTACCGGAAACAATTAATTGATGATCTGAATTTGAAACCGCACCAATAGTAGCCATACATGTTAACAAGATAAGTCTTGTTTCACCAGAAGGCATTTTGATAGTAGCATATTTTCCATCTCTCGCCATTAATTGAGCAAAAGTACCAGCCGAGCGAGCAATAACAGCTCCTTGACCTGGACGCAACTCAATACATGAAATAACAGTTCCTAGAGGAATTTTACTTAATGGAAGAGCATTACCAATTTCAGGGGAAGCGTTTTCGCCTGAACTTACAGTTTGACCAACATTTAATCCATTTTGAGCAATCACATATGTTTTTGCCCCATCCACATAACTTAATAAAGCAATAAATGCTGTTCTGTTTGGATCGTACTCAATAGACTTAACTGTAGCAGGAATTCCTGCTTTAGCTCTTTTAAAATCAATAATACGATACTTCTGTTTGTGACCACCGCCTGTATAACGCATGGTCATTTTTCCTTGACTATTTCTACCTCCTGAGTTTTTTTTCGGTGCCAATAATGACTTTTCCGGCTTATCAGTTGTAATGGCGTCAAAACCATTCACAACTCTAAAACGCTGACCCGGGGTAATAGGTTTTAATTTTCTAACTGACATTACTTATTAGATATTGTTATAAAAATCAATTGTTTCTCCTTCTTGCACTTCAACAACTGCTTTTTTGTAAGCATTTGTTTTAGCACTAATCATACCACTTTTAGTGTACTTTACTGAACGATCCGGTCTTACATTCATGGTATTTACAGCAACAATATTTACACCATAAGCTGCTTCGATAGCATTCTTAATTTGAATTTTGTTTGCTTTTCTATCTACCACAAAACCATAACGATTGTTCAATTCACTTTGCTTTGTGATTTTTTCAGTTATGATAGGTTTAATTATGATACTCATGGCCTATTATTTACTTAAATTTTGTTCAATTCCTTCTAAAGAACCTTCTAAAAGCACAACTTTATTTGCGTTTAAAATCGCATAAGTACTTAATTCTGAGTTAGTTACAACATTAGAAGCCTTTAAATTGCGTGACGACAAATATACGTTTTTATTTGAATCTCCCAACACAAACAAAGATTTTTTATTTTCTAACCCTAAAGCTTTTAAAATCGTAATGAATTTCTTAGTATTTGGAGTATCAAAATTAAAATCTTCTACTACAATTAAATCTGAGTCACTAACCTTTTGAGAAAAAACAGATTTTCTGGCTAATTTCTTTAAAGTCTTGTTTAATTTGAAAGAATAACTTCTAGGTCTAGGCCCGAAAACAGTCCCCCCACCTTTAAACAAAGGATTCTTAACACTTCCTGCACGAGCAGTACCTGTTCCTTTTTGTTTTTTAATTTTTCGAGTACTCCCGGTAACTTCAGCTCTCTCTTTTGATTTGTGCGTTCCTTGTCTTTGATTAGCCAAGTACTGTTTTACATCAAGATAAACCGAATGTTTGTTGGGCTCGATAGCGAATACATCGTCAGAAAGTTGAACTTTTCTGCCGGTATCTTTTCCGTTAATATCTAAAACTTTTACTTCCATTACTTCTGAATGATTACATAAGAGTTCTTGTGACCAGGAACGCATCCTTTCACCAAAAGTAGATTTTTATCAGCTACTACCTTTAAAACTCTAAGGTTTTGAATTGTTACATTTTCTCCTCCAGTTCTTCCTGCCATACGCATTCCTTTGAATACTCTTGATGGATAAGAAGAAGCTCCAACAGAACCCGGTGCTCTTAAACGGTTATGCTGACCATGAGTTGATTGTCCAACACCACCAAATCCGTGACGTTTTACAACACCTTGAAATCCTTTACCTTTAGAAACACCTTGTACATCAACAAATTCTCCTTCGTTGAATAGATCTACAGTGATTAAATCACCTAATTTGTATTCTGTTTCAAACTCTTGAAATTCAACGACTTTTTTCTTAGCAACCGTACCTGCTTTTTTAAAGTGACCCACGGCCGCTTTTGTAGCATGTTTTTCTGCTTTGTCATCGAAACCAAGTTGAAACGCTTCATACCCGTCAACCTCTTTGGTTCTGACTTGGGTAACGACACAAGGACCTGCTTCTATCACGGTACAAGGAATATTCTTTCCGTTCTCGTCAAAGATACTGGTCATGCCGATTTTTTTTCCAATTAACCCAGACATATTAAATTATTTATAAATGATTAAATTTTATTTAATTAGAATAAGAACCAAGCAATAAGAAAGTCTTATTGCTTGGTAACTCTATCTAATATTATCACACTTTGATTTCTACTTCTACACCACTTGGCAACTCTAATTTCATTAGAGCATCGATAGTTTTAGATGAAGAAGAATAGATATCTAACAATCTTTTGTATGAACTCACTTCAAATTGTTCTCTAGCTTTTTTATTTACGTGAGGAGAACGTAGAACAGTAAAAATTTTCTTGTGAGTTGGTAACGGAATTGGTCCGGTTACAACAGCTCCGGTACTTTTAACCGTTTTTACGATTTTCTCTGCTGATTTATCCACCAACATGTGATCGTAAGATTTTAATTTTATTCTGATTTTTTGACTCATTTTCTTAAAAATTAAGCGTTACCTTTTGCTTTTTTAATCACTTCTTCAGAGATATTTGAAGGAGTTTGTTCATAATGTGAGAATTCCATTGTTGAAGTTGCTCTACCTGAAGACAATGTTCTCAAGGTAGTTACATATCCAAACATTTCAGAAAGCGGAACAAACGCTTTAATTGTTTTTGCTCCCGCTCTGTCTCCCATATCATTTACTTGACCTCTTCTTCTGTTCAAATCTCCAACAATATCACCCATGTTTTCTTCTGGGGTGATTACTTCAATTTTCATGATTGGCTCAAGAATTACAGCACCAGCTGCCTTGGCTACTTCTTTATAACCCATTTTAGCAGCCAATTCAAAAGAAAGTGCATCTGAATCCACTGGGTGGTATGATCCGTCTAATAAAGTTACTTTTAATCCATCAACGGCATAACCTGCAAGAGGACCTTGTTTCATGGCTTCTCTGAATCCTTTTTCAACAGCAGGAACATATTCTTTAGGAACGTTTCCTCCTTTTACTTCATTCACAAACTGAAGACCAACAAAAGGTTTTCCGTCAACCTCATCAGCCGGTTCTAAACGGAATACAATATCACCAAATTTTCCACGTCCACCTGATTGTTTTTTATAAACCTCTCTGTGTTGAGCTGCTTTAGTGAAAGCTTCTTTGTATTCAACCTGAGGCTCTCCTTGATTTACTTCTACCTTAAATTCACGTTTCATTCTATCAATCAAGATATCCAAGTGAAGCTCACCCATACCTGAAATAATTGTTTGTCCTGATGCCTCATCTGTTCGAACTGTAAAAGTAGGATCTTCTTCGGCTAATTTTGCTAAAGCCATACCCATTTTATCTACATCCGCTTTTGTTTTTGGCTCAATAGCAATACCAATTACCGGATCAGGGAACTTCATTGACTCAAGTACAATTGGGTGTTTTTCGTCACACATTGTATCTCCAGTCTTGATGTCTTTAAATCCAACTGCAGCTCCAATATCTCCAGCCTCAATAAATTCGATTGGATTTTGTTTATTTGCGTGCATTTGGTAAATACGAGAAATTCTTTCTTTATTTCCAGAGCGTGTATTAAGTATATATGAACCGGCATCTAAACGACCTGAATAAGCACGGAAGAAAGCCAAACGACCCACATAAGGATCTGTTGCAATCTTAAATGCCAATGCAGCAAACGGCTCTTTTGGATCAGGACGACGCAAAATTTTCTTTTGGTCTTCTTCTAACAAATCAGCATCATCAGGATGAATTCCTTCGATACCTTCTTTGTCTAATGGAGAAGGCAAATATTTACAAACTGCGTCTAACATAAATTGTACCCCTTTGTTTTTGAAAGAAGAACCGCAAATCATTGGAATGATTGCCATATCAATTGTAGCTGCTCTTAACGCGTTATTAATTTCTTCTTCAGTGATAGAATTTTCATCCTCCATATACTTATCTAATAAGTTCTCGTCATAAGTAGCGATTTCTTCAATAAGTTTAGAACGATATTCTTTTACTTCAGCAACCATATCAGAAGGGATATCCACAACGTCAAAAGTAGCTCCTTGAGTTTCATCATGCCATACGATAGCTTGATTTTTCACTAAGTCAACCACTCCTTTGAAATCTTGCTCTTCGCCAATTGGTAATGTAATGGCAACTGCATTCGATTTCAACATATCTTTTACTTGTTGACAAACCGAAAGAAAATTCGATCCTTGACGGTCCATTTTGTTAACAAACCCCATTCTTGGAACGCGGTATTGGTCAGCTAGCCTCCAGTTTGTTTCAGATTGCGGTTCAACACCATCCACTGCACTAAACAAAAACACTAAACCATCTAATACCCGCAGTGAACGATTTACTTCAACTGTAAAGTCAACGTGTCCGGGAGTGTCAATAATATTAAAATGATACGGTTTAGACTCAGCAATAGGTTTACCTTGATTGGTTGGAAAATTCCACTCACAAGTAGTAGCTGCCGAAGTAATAGTAATACCTCTTTCTTGCTCTTGTGCCATCCAGTCCATTGTTGCTGCACCGTCATGTACCTCACCAATTTTATGTGATTTACCGGTGTAAAAAAGAATACGCTCTGTTGTTGTCGTTTTTCCTGCATCAATATGAGCAGCAATTCCAATATTTCTTGTGTATTTTAAATCTCTAGCCATTTCTATATCAATTAAAATCTAAAGTGAGAGAACGCTTTGTTAGCTTCTGCCATTTTGTGCGTATCCATTCTTTTCTTAACCGCTGCTCCTTCTTCTTTAGCTGCTGCTAAAATTTCAGAAGCTAATTTAGCCGCCATTGATTTTTCGTTTCTTTTTCTTGCATACAAAATCATCCACTTGATAGCATACGATATTTTTCTATCCGGACGAATTTGCATAGGAATTTGGAAAGTAGCTCCACCCACTCTTCGTGAGCGAACTTCTACGTGAGGCATTACATTCGTTAACGCATCTTTCCAAATTTCTAAGGCTGATTTTTCAGCATCTTGCTTTTTCGTTTCCACTATTTCTAAAGCATCATAGAATACTTTAAAAGCGGTAGATTTTTTACCATCCCACATTAAGTTGTTTACAAAACGTGTTACCAATTGATCGTTAAATTTTGGATCCGGTAAAAGAGGTCTTTTTTTGGCCTGTCTTTTTCTCATGTCTTTTCTTTAAAAGTTTCTAATTACTTTTTCTTTGCGGGTGCTGCTGCTTGACCTGGTTTAGGACGTTTAGCCCCATATTTTGAACGACGTTGCGTACGACCTGCTACTCCAGCAGTGTCTAACGCCCCTCGAACGATATGGTACCTAACACCTGGTAAATCTTTTACCCTTCCGCCCCTAACTAATACTATCGAGTGCTCTTGTAGATTGTGTCCTTCTCCCGGAATGTATGCATTCACCTCGTTTCCGTTTGTTAAACGAACCCTTGCAACTTTTCTCATCGCTGAGTTTGGTTTTTTAGGCGTCGTTGTGTAAACACGAGTACACACACCTCTTCGTTGAGGACAAGAATCTAAAGCAGCCGATTTACTCTTCTTAGTTATTTGGGCTCTCCCTGTTCTTACTAATTGTTGAATTGTTGGCATAATTAATACTATAAATTTCTATGTTTTATAAAATTACCCTATTTTAAGGGGTTGCAAATGTAGTATTTTTTTTTGTTAAAACAAATCATAATTTATTTATTTTGTTTGAGTTGTATTTTTGGGTGCCATATGGAAGTTTTTGGTTTAATATTTTGTACTCTTTTAAATTCTTCTTTATCCTTCTTACATATACCATATATCCTATTTTTGCGTTATTTTTAGCGAAAATAAATTAGTGTTGAAAAGAATATTGTTTTTTTTATTTGTTTTTACTTCCTATTCCTTAGGAGCCCAAAACATCTATCTATCAATAGAGGGCCTGTTTGAATCTGAAACAAAAAAAATCGATTCTATTGGTTACTCCAAAAAATTTTCAAATGCAAAAGGAGTGTTAGACGAAAGCAAAAAATTAGGTAAAAAACTTTTTGAATTAGGCTATCTTGAGAGTGAAAATATCAGCAGTAAAAAGACAAACGACTCTACTTTTTTGTTTGTATATAGTTTAAGAAAAAGAACTTCTCATTTACATATATATATAGGTGATAAAATATCCCCTTTTTTGAGTGATTCATATCACATAAACGATGATTTTGTAAAGATTCCCATAGAAAATGTAGAAACGTTTATGATGGATATTTTAAAAAAACTGGAATCAACCGGTTATTCTTTGGCTCAATTGAAGCTAGAGAACTTTAGAAAACAAAAAGATCTTTTATTTGCAGATTTATTGATTGAACCCAAAAAAAAGAGAAACCTAAATGATATTGTAATTGAAGGCTTCCCAAAATTTCCTGAAAGTCATCGGATTAATTTGAAAAAAATGTATGCCAAACAAACTTTTAACCAATCTAATTTGGTTAAGTTATATAAAACTGTTGAAGGATTTAGGTTTGCACGTCAAACCAGCTATCCTGAAATTTTGTTTACACAAGACTCAACAAAAGTTTATGTATATTTAGAAAAAGCTAAAGCAAACCGATTTGATGGTTTTATAGGTTTCACGAATGACGAAGGGGGAAAAATCAATTTTAACGGTTATGTCGATTTACTTTTACACAATCTCTTAAATTCAGGAGAACAGTTTTCAATTTTATGGAAAAGCGACGGTAACGAACAGACTACTTTTAATGCTAACTTACAAATTCCCTATATTTTTAAAAGTGCATTAGGGATAAAAACAGAACTTCAAATTTTTAAACAAGACAGTACCTTTCAAAACACACGAACAGCAATTGACTTGGGTTACCTTTTTACTTATAATACAAGATTTTATTTAGGTTATCAATCTACTGAATCAAGTGATATACAAAATACCAATTCTAGTTTTATCAGTGATTTTAAAAATTCATTTGTAACAGGACAGCTAGAATATACCGATTTTAAAACGGATGACTTTTTATTTCCTGAAAAAACCACTTTGGATTTGAAGGCTGGTTTGGGAAAAAGGGATTCAAAAACAGATTCGCAAAGTCAAATATTTGGGCAATTGGAGCTCAAACACAATGTCTATTTGAATGCAAAAAATATTGTACACCTTAAATCCCAAAATTTTTACCTTAAAAGTGATGCTTATATCGTAAACGAATTATATCGGTTTGGTGGCATAAACTCGATTCGGGGCTTTAATGAAAATAGTCTACAAGGAAATTTATTCTCTTCAATTCTTACAGAATACCGTTATGTCCTTTCCTCCGGAATGTATTTACATTCTATTATAGATTATGGTTATTTCCAAGATAAAACGACAGATTTCAGTGATTCATTATTAGGGTTGGGGTTTGGATTTGGATTGTTAACCAAAAACGGGCTTTTTAATTTGGTTTACGCTAATGGAAGTGTTGGTAATCAAGAAATTAAAATTTCTAATTCGATTGTTCACATTAGTTTTAAGACAAGTTTTTAGTTTGTCAAAGATAATTCTACCTTTGCCTCATGGAAAAAGAGAATCAAATTTTTGGAATTAGAGCAATTATTGAAGCAATTCAAGCTGGTAAAGAAATCGATAAAGTGTTTTTACAAAAAGACATTCAAGGTGACTTAATGCGTGAATTAATGAAAGTGATGAAAACTCACAAAGTGAATTTCAGCTATGTTCCAATTGATAAACTAAATCGTCTTACTCCAAAAAATCACCAAGGTGCCGTGGCAACCATTGCTCCTGTAAATTTTCATGATTTGGAAAGTTTGATTTCCAACGTGCTGGAAAGTGGTAAAACTCCTCTGTTTCTTATTTTAGATCAACTTTCAGATGCTCGTAATTTTGGTGCCATCATCCGAACGGCAGAATGTACGGGTGTTGACGGAATAATCATAGGTAAACAAGGAGCAGCCCCCGTTAACGGTGATACTGTAAAAACAAGTGCCGGAGCTGTTTTTAATGTTCCTATTTGCAAAGTAGAACATATTAAAGATGCGATTTTTTACTTGCAAGGCTCAGGAATCAAAACAATAGCAGCAACAGAAAAAACAGAGGATGCAATTTATGATTTAGTACTTAATGAACCATTAGCAATCATTATGGGAAGCGAAGACCGAGGCATCAATCCATCCGTTTTGAAAATTGTGGATGAGAAAGCAAAATTACCTATGTTTGGAACCATCGCTTCATTAAATGTTTCTGTGGCTTGTGGGGCTTTTTTATATGAAGTGGTGAGACAGAGACGTTAATTATTCTTTCTCTTTCTCCGGTTTAAATTCATAAAATACATTTTCATCAATGTTGAAAAAAGTGTATTCTACCTCTAATTCTTCAGGCTTTGGCGTGTTGACGAAATTTCCGTTTTCATCAAAATGTTTCATAAAGGGGTCGTCTTCCGGATTAAAATCGGGTTTTTCCCAGTCGTAACGAATTGTTTTTTTATACTTCTCTGCTTTGTATAAAAGTGAAAATAAAAATCCGGTAATAAAACCTGCTAGATGTCCTTCCCATGAAACTTGATTATCTACTTCCGGAAATATATACCAAACCATTCCGCCATACAACATCACAATCAACAAAGACAAAGCAACTAATCGGTAATATTGTGTTTGAATACCTTTGAAAAATATAAAACTAACTAAAACATAAATTAATCCACTGGCACCAATATGATAACTTTCTCTTCCAATTAGCCAAGTACCTAAACCTGAAAACAATATACCAAACACTAAAATTTGCAAAGAAACTTCTCGGTAGAAATAACGTAAAACCGCGAGTAAAAACAATAGTGGAATCGAGTTATTATACAAATGTTTGATGTCTCCGTGCAAAAACGGACTCAAAATAACGCCTTTTAAACCACTGACTGTTCTTGGTAAAACGCCATAAGTACTTAAATCGATTTTGAATCGGACTTCAACCCAAAAAACAATCCACAAAACCAACACAAAAAATAGTGGCCATGCAATCACCGAGGTAGAAAAAATAAAGGAGTTTTGCTTCATACTAATAATCAATATCAAAAACACATCCAAAACGAAAATAGTGCTATTTTGTCAGAAATGAGTAATTTTACATTATGGAAGCACCATTAGCAGAACGTATAAGGCCGCAACAATTATCGGAATACATTAGTCAGTTGCATTTGGTTGGTGAACAAGGCTCGTTAACTCACCAAATTGCAAAAGGAATTATTCCTAGTTTGATTTTGTGGGGACCTCCCGGAACAGGAAAGACCACTTTAGCACAAATTATGGCTCAAGAAAGTCATCGCCCCTTTTTTACATTAAGTGCCATAAATTCTGGAGTAAAAGACATTCGTGAAGTCATTGAAAAAGCTAAATTAAGTGGTGGATTGTTCACCGCTAAAAATCCAATTTTATTTATTGATGAAATTCATCGCTTTAGTAAATCTCAACAAGATTCGTTACTTGCTGCCGTTGAAAAAGGATGGATAACCTTAATAGGAGCAACTACCGAAAACCCAAGTTTTGAGGTAATTCCCGCTTTATTGTCAAGATGTCAGGTATACGTATTACATCCCTTTTCTAAAGAGGATTTAGAACAATTGTTACTACGAGCTATTGAACAGGACGAAATTCTAAAAACCAAAACCATTACCTTAACTCAAACTGAGGCTCTTTTGCGTCTTTCCGGTGGTGATGGTAGAAAATTATTAAATATTTTCGAGTTAATTGTAAACGCAACTGAAGAAGACTCCGTTGAAATTACAAATGAAAAAGTAATGCAATTGGTGCAGAAGAACACCGTTTTGTATGATAAAACAGGAGAACAACATTACGATATTGTTTCGGCATTTATTAAGTCAATACGCGGAAGCGACCCAAATGGTGCCGTGTATTGGTTAGCCCGAATGATTGAAGGTGGTGAAGACGTAAAATTTATAGCTCGTAGAATGCTTATTTTAGCGAGCGAAGATATAGGCAATGCCAATCCAACTGCTTTGATTATGGCAAATAATACTTTTCAAGCCGTAACTACCATCGGTTATCCTGAAAGCAGAATTATTCTTAGTCAATGTGCTATTTATTTAGCTACTTCTGCCAAAAGTAATGCAAGTTATTTGGCTATCGGGAAAGCTCAACAAATCGTGAAACAAACCGGCGATTTGTCTGTGCCATTTCATCTTAGAAATGCCCCAACAAAACTAATGAAGGAATTGGGCTATGGCGAAGAGTATCAATATGCTCACAATTTTGAAAACAATTTTACGGAGCAAGAATTTCTTCCTGATGAAATTAAAAACACTTCATTCTATGAGCCAGGAAACAATGCCCGCGAAAGGGAATTAAGAAATTTTCTGAAAAACAGATGGAAAGACAAATATGGTTATTAAAACTTAATCTCTAATTTTTCCGAAATCACTTTTTCATTTTCTTGGTATTCAAAAAACCAGCTGCCATCTTTCATAGTAATCACTCCATTTTGATTTCCTTTTTGAGCTAAAAATAAGGATGGATTGTCCGTCTTAAATAATTTATAAACCACTTTAGGTGTAGAGTCTACCAATTGAAATCCATTAGCAGTTGGCTGAGCAAAAAGTAAATTGGAAAAATCTTTTGTTTCATAACCCGAAGTTGCAACGTTCTCTATGGCTGGTTCCTGACTTGGATTATTGGAAACGGCAACAACTTTTGTATCATTGAATTTGTAATTAAAAGCAGAAAATGCTTTAAAAGCTTCTTGTAATGCTTCAGGATATGCTTTTTTATATTCTTTTTCTTTTGTTCTTCCGTCCGGACTCTCATAAACAACTTTGCCAAAACAATCTTTGAAAACTATAGTAACTTTTGTCCAAAACAATTGCTTACCTTTCCGTACATCTACACTTAGTATTGCACAACGATCGTTGCTTACCTCCCTAGGTATTTCAGTGTTTTCGTAAAAAGCGATAAAGCCCATTTTTTCTAAATTAAGTTTGGTGATGGTATTCAATCGATATTGATTTTCCGAGTCAAAATCACTAAATTTCAACGGAACCAAAACATACTTATAATCATTCAGGCTTTGAGAAAACAACTGAAAAGAAGTAATCAATAAAAACAGTAAGAATATTTTTTTCATCATCATAAAATAAAATAATGCTAAAGGTAATTTTTTAAATGCAATAGTTGGTTCACTTGCGGAAAATTATTATGAATCGGAATGTTTAATTCGTTAAAAAAAATAGCGTCCATTCCATAATTCAGGGCTCCTTCAATATCTACTTCCCAACTATCACCAATCATAATTGAATTTTCCTTATTTGTGTTGGCTGATTGAATGGCGTGATTAAAAATAATTGGATTTGGCTTTTTCACACCGGCACTTTCTGAATGAGTGATGGTTTTAAAATATTTTAAAAGATCTGAATTTTTCAGTTTCCCGTTTTGAACGGATTCAAAACCATTCGTGATAATATGCAAATTATAATTTGGGTATAAATAGTCTAAAATTTCATATGCCCCTTCATGTAAATGATTAAACTTCGGAAGATATTGAATGTATTCTTGCGAAATTAAATGAATTAAATCAGCTGTTACCTTATAGTTCATTAAATCAAAAACTTCTTTCAAACGCTGGTAGCGAAGTTCTTCCTGAGAAATTTTTTCCTCCCGATACAATTTCCAAAACTTAAGATTGGTTGGAATGTAATGCTCTAAAAAAAAATCTAAATTCACCTCCAAATGATGCTTTTTAAAAATCATTTCAAAAGCTAAAGCCGAATTTTTTTCAAAATCCCACAACGTGTGATCTAAATCAAAAAAGATGTCGGATTTGTGCTGAAAGGGTTTCATTATAGGGTGATGAATGGTGTTTAAACAATACTATCCTACTTCGTAGGAGATTCCTATTTCGACTTCGTCATCATTCGGAATGACAAAAGCGACTGTTATTTTCCGCCTTTCACAATGACGGCATTTTCAATGTGATAAATCCAATCGTTTACATCATTATCGTTGTAACGAAAGGTTCCTTCCAAAGTCACATATTGGTCTGTTTTTAATTTTGGAGTAGCTCCTTTAAACTTGATTCCCATAATGGTTTCCGGACCGGCTTGACCGCAAAAAAAACAAGAGGCAAAGACGTTTTTACTTAATGCATACGATACATTATCAATTGGAATGATAAAACCGCTCATTACAATTTTCTTCTTATTTTTTGACTTTAAATCAGAATTAATAATAGGAAACATCACTCCATCCGGATAATCTTTATCTGGTTTTTTGATGTATTTTATAATCCCCAACAATTTCCAAGATAAGGTGTCGGGTTTCACTTGCGTGAATAAATCATCTTCAAAATTATTATTATGTGATTCAAGTGAAGGTACAAAACCTGCTTGTTGAACAGAAATTTTTTCAGATTGCTTTGAGCTAGCAAAAGGATATTTTATTTCCAATGAACTATCTAAAACAATGATAATTCCGAATAAAAGAATAAAAACAATATAAATTTTACGCATTAGCTAATGTTTTTGAAATGTTTAATCGATAGGCTTTTATAGCGGGGATTACTGCTGCCAAAATCCCAACAAAGATAGTGACCATAAATAAAATTCCTTCTTTTTCCCAAATTATTGTCATTGGATTAAAAGCCATTTTAAATTGTTCATCGGTAGTGCTTGAAATCATAACCAACGCTAATCTTCCAAAAAGTGTACCAAAGAAAAACCCAACTATACAAAGCAATAAACTTTCAAACAACACCAACCCTAACATTTGGATTCGTGATGCACCGGAAACCCGCAACAACGCAAACTCATATTTTCGTTCTTTCAATCGATTATACAAAGCGATGAAAATACTGATTCCAGAAATCAACATAATTCCGTAAGCTAAATACTGTAAAGCCTGTAATCCAATGCCGAATAAGGAGAATAATCGGTTAATCTCAATAGCGGGTAATGCTGCTTGCATTTTTGTGTTTTGAGCAATCATTCTTGGCCAAGAAATGATACCCATTTTGTTTTTAAATTTTACTAAAACAGCTGTAATTTCTTTGGCTTCGTCGTGTTCGTGTTCATCACCCTCTTCGTGTACGTGTCCTTCTTCACCGTGAGCGGGATTTTGAGAAACTTCATGGTCGTGATCTTCCTCGTGATCATGATTACAATTTTCATCGTGCACGTGTTCTTCATGGTCGTGCTCATCGCCCTCTACATGGATATGACCTTCTTCTCCGTGAGGAGGGTTTTCATCTTCCGAATAGGCTTCTCCACCATGATTGTGACCTCCATGCATCTCCCAAACACTTTCAATTGTACACAAAATTAAATTATCGATTACCTTTCCGGTTGGTGAAGCGATTCCAACTACTACATAAGCATACTCTTCGTGTAAATGACCTTCTTCGGCATCACCATGTGTTCCAAAAAATTTATCTCCTAGTTTAATGTTTAGTTTTTGGGCAATTTCGCTCCCTATAACGACCTCAAAATTCTTTTCAAACACTTTTCCTTCAGAAATCTTTGCAGTGTATTTTTTAATGTAATCAGGTGTGGTCCCAACAATTTTAAATCCGCGGTAATTATCCCCAAAAGCTAACGGAATGGCCGTTTCCACAAAAGGATGTTTCATCCAAACTTCGGCTTCTTTGTAATCAATATTTCCGGTTGGAGCATCAACGTGATAAACCGAAGAAAGTATCAATTGTAATGGACTACCTTGTGCCCCTAAAACCAAATCGACACCATCAATGTTACTTGAAAATTGTTTTTCAAATTGTTCTTGTAACAAAATCAACAACGAAATAATCGCTACTGATGCAGTTAATAAAACCAAACTTAAAACTGTATTCAAAGGCTTAAACCAAAGGTTTTTCCAAGCTAATTTTGCTATCATTTAGTTTAAGTTTATTTGGTTAGAAAATTTATCTTTTAGTCGTTGGTCATGCGTCACAATTATTAGCGAGGCTTTGTATTCTCTGGATAAATGGCCTAACAAATCGGCTACTTTTGATGCGTTTTCATCATCTAAACTTGATGTTGGTTCATCGGCCAAAAGCAATTTTGGTTCATTTATCAAAGCTCTTGCTATAGAAACACGCTGTTGTTGTCCAACGCTTAAATTAGAAGGAAGTTTATGTAGTTGATCTTCTAAATCTAATTGTTTTAAAAGTGATTTTGCTTTATCAGTTGCTTTTTTCCCGGTTGCCAACCATGAAGCTAAAACAACATTTTCAAGCACATTTAATGAAGCCACAAAATGAGATTGTTGCAAAACCAAACCGATATTTTTTCCACGGAAGTTGTCTAATTCTTTTTCAGACAACATAGAAATATTAGTATCTCGAATGGAAATTAAACCGGATTTTGGTCGCAATAATCCTCCCAAAAGATGCAACAAAGTGGTTTTGCCTTTTCCTGAATTTCCGGTTATTAATAATGCTTCTGATTCATTATTCATGATATTCGGAAAAGCAAAATGGGTAGTTTCGTTAAATGAGAACGTTAAATTTTCTGTATAAATCATTCCATTTTAATTAGATCCGAAAGATACTGATAATTTGAAAAACGAGTTGTTAATCAATTCTAAAAATTAGCCTAAGATTTCCGCATTCTTTTGGGTCCATACCATAACCAAAATCCGGTGATGGTAAAAAGCATCAAAGCAAAACTCATGACTATAGTGTAAATCAACTTAAAAACGCCCGATTCTAATCCTAAATAATAATCAACGATAGAACCGTCATGAATTTTTTCAATAACATCAGAACGCCGTAAATCAATTTGTAACAGATTTCCGGTTGCACCATCGAGTTGTACTTCATAAAAATTTGATTTAAAAGTAAACTTCACCATTCCTTTTTCCGGGCGAACATCTATCCTATCTATTTCGTTAAAATTGGAATTGTTTAAATAATTTTTAATGTATTGCTGAGCATTTTTTTGTAAGCTATCCAACGGAAGAAAACTACTCAATTCCTTGGTTGTTCCATTCTTGGATTCTGGTAAAATTATACCTCCACTATGCTTTTTTATTCCCAATAAAAAACCTGTTACCGCTACTATAAAGAAAAAAACAAACAATAATACTCCTGTAGTTCGGTGTACTTTTCTAAAAAAGCGTAATTGTTTGGCTTGATTTTTTCTTTTATGAGACATTATTCAGTTTTTATTTATAATATTCCATTATCTGCAAAACTATAATAGTTGTTTTCTGTGATAATTACATGGTCTATTAATGCAATATCTAACTGTTTCACCGCGGCTTTTATTTTTTGTGTTAACTGAATATCGGATTCACTAGCAATTAATTTTCCGGAAGGATGATTATGCGTTAAAACGATAGACAAAGCATTGTACTCTAAAGCAAATTTTAAAACGATTCGAATATCAACAACTGTCCCTGTAAACCCGCCTTTACTTAGTTGGGCTTTGTGAACAATTTTGTTTGCATTATTCAAATACAAAACCCAAAATTCTTCATGGGGCAATTCACCGATAAGAGGCTGCATAACATTAAAGACGATTTGGCTGGAATTTATTTTTATTGCTTCTTTTACGTTCTCCTCTCTTCTTCGTCTACCTATTTCAGTGGCGGCAATGATTGCTATTGCTTTTGCTTCTCCAATCCCCTTAAATTCGATCAGTTGCTTTAAAGACAATTTCCCTAATGCATTTAAGTTGTTATCAACATGTGACAAAATGCGTTTGCTTAAATCAACAGCACTCTCATTTCTGTTTCCGGAACCAATTAGTATTGCTAAAAGTTCTGCATCGCTCAATGCCGATTTTCCTTTCAGCATTAGCTTTTCTCTGGGCTTATCATCTTCTGCCCAATTTTTGATTGAAAAAGGGTTGTTTTGTTCCATTCTGTATGGCTTTTAAAAATTAATAGTGCAAATAAAGTTTTTTTTGTAACATAATTACTAAATTTAAGACTTATTTTAAAATTAAAAATTTTATTCATGAAAAAATTAAGAATCTTATTTGGAGTAACACTTTTTGTACTTTTTAACTTTTCTGCTTTGGCTCAAACTGCAGACGGAATAATCAATACTTACATAGAAAATATAGGAGGTGCTGAAAAATTCAGAAGTTTGACCGGTACAAAAATGGAGATGAATGTTAATTACCAAGGAATGGAGATTCCTGTTGAACTTGTTCAATTAAAAGGAGGAAAAATGTATTTGAAAATTAATTTTCAAGGACAAGAGATTACACAAATGGCTTTTGATGGAACGACGGCTTGGTCAACTAATTTCATGACTATGAAAGCAGAAAAAATGGAATCTGAAATGGTGGAAAATATTAAACAAGAAGCCGGTGATTATCCGGATGCATTGATTGATTACAAAGCAAAAGGTTATACTGCTGAATACCTGGGAAAAGAAACTAAGGAAGGGACAGAATGTTATAAAGTAAAACTAACTAAAAAACCTCAAATGGTTGACGGTCAAAAAGTAGACAATGTAGTTTTTTACTATTTTGATACTGAAAACAATGTTCCGATTGTTACTGAAGCCGAAATTAAATCCGGACCAATGAAAGGTCAATTATCGGTTACAACCATGAGTGATTATCAAGAAGTAGAAGGAATGTATTTTCCTTTCTCTATGAATCAAGGTGGACAACCTATGAAAATTAAAAAAGTAACCTTGAATCCAACGGTTGATCCAAGTGCTTTTACTTTCAAAGAATAAATCAATCAATAAACATAAAAATTCCCCTTATTAATTTTAGTACGGGGATTTTTTTTAACTGAACGAACTTATGAAAAACATTTTCAAATTATTTTTAACGGTAGGTTTGATTTTCAGCCTTGAAACAAAGGCCCAAGAGGATGTGATTTTAAAAGGAAAAGAACTTTTTGGTGATATTAGAGCACGGCAAATTGGTCCGGCAATTATGAGTGGGAGAATTTCGGATATTGCCAACCACCCCACTAACAACAAAATCATATACATTGGAGCAGCCGGTGGAGGCGTTTGGAAAAGTGCTGATGGTGGAGCCTCCTTCTCACCTGTTTTTGATAAACATATTCAATCGATTGGTTGTGTAGCCATTGATCCAAACAATCCCGACAATACAATTTGGGTGGGGACCGGAGAACCTTGGACCAGAAACAGTGTTTCCGTTGGCGATGGAATTTACAAATCTACCGATGGCGGTTTGAACTGGAACAACATGGGTTTACCAAAATCCGACCGTATCACCTCTATCATTGTTGACCCAAGAAATAGTGATGTTGTTTGGGCAGGAGTTTTAGGTGCTCTTTGGGGTGACAGCGAAGATAGAGGAATTTATAAAACAACCGATGGCGGAAAAACATGGAACAAAGTTTTTTATGTTGATCAAACAACCGGTTGTGCCGATTTGGTTATTGACCCATCAAATCCTGACGTCATGTACGCCAGTTTTTGGGAATTTAGAAGAACGGCTTGGTCATTTAATTCGGGAGGTAACAATTCTGCCTTATACAAAACTATCGATGGAGGAAAAACTTGGAATAAAATTCACAATGGTTTTCCAAAAGGTCAGTTAGGTAGAATTGCGATTGGTGTTGCTCCTTCTAATTCGCAAATTTTATATGCAGTTTTAGAAACTGAACAAGACAAAGACAAAGGGTTATATCGTTCGGATGATTCAGGTGCTACATGGAAACATTTGAACAGTGATTTTGAATTGGTTGTTCGTCCGTTTTATTTTTCAAGAATTACGATTGACCCAAGAAATCCAGATACTCTATACAAAGGTGGGTTAAGAGGCTCTATTAGTCGTGATGGTGGAAAAACATTTAAACCGCTTGGAAATATGCACGCTGATATTCATGACATTACCGTTGATTTACATGATAGCAATAGAATTTATGTAGCGACCGATGGTGGTTTATACAGAAGTTGGGATTCAGGAAACACCTTGGATATTGTTAAGAATTTGCCGCTTTCACAATATTATCATTTGAGTTTGGATAATGAAGAACCGTATAATATTTATGGTGGTTTACAAGATAACGGTTCATGGTATGGTCCAAGTAAAAGCGATGGCGGCATTGAAGCTCGCGACTGGCATAGTGTGGGCTACGGCGATGGTTTCCGCGTTTTGAAACATCCAACCAAAAAAATTATTTATAGTGAGATGCAAGGTGCCGAAAATATTTGGCGATATAATTTAGAAACAAAAGAACTAAAAACGATTCAACCGCTTCCTGAAAAAGGTGATCCCAAATTGCGTTTTAATTGGAATACGCCGATTTTAACCGGTATTCATAATCCGGACAGAATTTATGCAGGAAGCCAATTTGTGCATGTTTCAGATGATATGGGACAGACTTGGCGAAAAATTTCAGGCGATTTAACAACCAATGATCCAACAAAAACCAATACCGAAAAATCAGGAGGTTTGTCTGTAGATAATTCGGGTGCTGAAAACCATTGTACCATTTTTGCCATTGCAGAGTCTCCTCTAAATAAAGATGTTCTTTGGGCCGGAACCGATGACGGAAATGTTCAAATTACTAAAGATGGTGGAAAAACATGGTCAAATGTTACTCCGAATGTAAAAGGTTTACCAAAAAACACTTGGTGTTATCATATTGAAACAAGTGTTTTTAACGAAGGAACTGCTTACGCTGTTTTTGATGGTCATTCGAAGAATGATTATGCAACTTACGTCTATAAAACTTCTGATTTTGGAAAAACGTGGACATCTATCGTAACAGCCGATATCGATGGTTTTGCTAGAAATATTCAAGAAGATTATAAAAATCCTAACTTATTGTTTTTAGGAACAGAAAAAGGACTTTACATTACTGTTGATGGTGGAAAAAACTGGTCGAAATTCGAAAACAATATGCCGGCCGTAGCTGTTCATTACCTTGATTTACACCCTAAAACGAATGATTTAGTAATGGCTACACACGGAAGAGGAATTATCATTTTAGATGATGTGAGTCCACTACGTCAAATTACTCCGGACATTTTGAAAAAAGACGTTCATTTCTTTGAAACGAAACCATTTGTGATTGAAGAACAATCCAGTTTTGGCGGAACAGCTTCTGAATTAGAGTTTGTTGGTCCGAATCCCAATACGTCGGCTCAACTTATTTATTATTTGAAAAAACGACACACTTTTGGTAAGATGGAAATGGAAATCCAAGACTTAAATGGTCATAAAATTGCTACTTTAATACCTGGAAAACAAAAAGGCATCAATATTGTTACTTGGAATTTCAATACAAAAAATCCTAAAATTGCGACAGCAAAAACGTTAAGTTACGGTGGTTTTACTTCCCCAAGGGTTGAAGCAGGAAAATATAAAGCAATTCTAACTAAAGGAAATGAAAAATTTGAGTATGAGTTTGATGTGATTAATGACCCAAAAAGTGTGATTTCAATATCTGAAAGAAAAAAACAAGCCGAAACCACTAAAATGCTGTTTGACAAAAATGAAGAGTTAGCATATATCGTTTATGAATTAGACGAGATAATTGCTTTAAACAAAAAAATCATGGAGAAAGATGCCAAATTAGCTAAATCCAATGGCAAAATTGATTCAGAATTTAATTCTTTGAAAAATACAATGGTTGTAACGACAGGAGACATGTATGTAGGTGCTGCTGAACCACAATTAAGAGAAAAACTAAGTGCTATTTATGCAACCGTTGCCTCTCAGTTTGATGCTCCATCTCCATCGCAAATTGCCAATATCGAAAATATAATGGATAAATTCAATACGGCAAAAAGTGGTTTTAACGATTTAAAATCAAAATACAAAAACAAATTAGTGGAACAAGCTACTAAACTTCAAATTCCTTTTTCATTGAAATCATTTGAAGAATACTTAAAAGACTAAATTTATAATTTATTTTTCTAAAAAATGCTTCTTTACAAAAAGAGGCATTTTTTTTACTAAACTACTGACCTATTGCCTTATGAACAAATTTCCTAATTAACCAATTCCTTCACCTCCTCAAAATCCAACCCTCCATAATTCCCGGAACTCATCAATAACAAAGCAGAATTATCCAAATTAGTTGAAAATAAAAAGTCTTTAAATATGGTTGGATTCGTGTAAATAATCAAATCATTTCGTTTGAACGATTGAGCAATTTGGTCATATGTAACTTCTTCCAATTGTTTTATTTTAACAGCATCTGGCGAATAAAACACAACAGCAACATCAGCAGCATCTAAAGCACCTTCGTATTCTTTTAGAAATTCAGCATTCAAACTACTATACGTGTGCAATTCTAAACAAGCTACTAATTTTCTATCGGGATATTGATTTTTAACTGCTTTGGTAGTCGCAGAAACTTTACTGGGTGAATGAGCAAAATCTTTGTAGGCTACTTTTCCTTTTCCTTCTGCAATTTTCTCTAATCGTTTGGATGCTCCTTTAAAACTGGCAATAGCTTCATAAAAATCGGCTTCATCAATACCCATGTTTTGGCAAATCCATTTCGCTCCGGCAAGATTGTTCAAATTGTGAGCTCCAAATACTTCTATGGGCATTGGTCCTTCGGGTGTGTCGAGATACGTAGTTCCATTCTCAACAGAATAATTGGGTGTTTGATAGGGCAATCTTCGTATGGTGTTGGTGGTCTCTTCCGCTACTTTTTTTACCGTTTCGTCTTCTTCATTATAGACTAAAATACCACCTTTGGTAATTTGGTTGACAAAAATCTCAAACTGTTCAACATAATTTTCAAACGTTGGAAACACATTAATATGATCCCAAGCAATACCCGAAAGTAGAGCAATATTAGGTTGATACAAATGAAATTTCGGTCTTCTATCGATTGGAGAGGATAAATATTCATCGCCTTCCAAAACGATAAAATCATTTTTTTCTGTGAGATGAACCATAGTATCAAAACCTTCCAATTGTGCTCCAACCATATAGTCGACTTCAATGTTATGATAGTGCATGACGTGCAAAATCATAGAAGTAATAGTCGTTTTTCCATGTGAACCACCAATCACAACACGGGTTTTATTTTTGGATTGTTCGTATAAAAACTCTGGATACGAATAAATTTTCAACCCCAATTCTTTTGCTTTCAACAATTCAGGATTATCAGCTTTGGCATGCATTCCGAGAATAACGGCTTCGATATCTGTTGTGATTTTTTCAGGAAACCATCCCATTTCCTCCGGTAAAAGTCCGAATTTTGCTAAACGTGATTTGGAAGGTTCAAAAATGGCATCATCACTTCCGGTAACGTGATATCCTTTGTGGTGAAGAGCAAGTGCTAAATTGTGCATGGCGGCACCGCCAATGGCGATAAAGTGGGTTCTCATTTTTGGTCGTCGGTTGTAGGTTGTCGGTTAACAGATAACGAATAACTGACAACGGCTATTTATTTTTCAAATTTCTTTTTTAATTCCAATGCTTTTTGGGGTTGCTTCAATTTGTTCTGATACAGATTGTATAACTTTTGATAGGTTGTAATGGAGTTTCCAATTGCATGAGCTTTTTTTAGATTGACCTCAGCCAAATCATATCTTTGGAAATATTCATCAATATAACCCTTTGCTAAAAAACCATCTACTTTAGATAAATTCATTAACTCATTTGCATATTGTTGAGCTTTTGTTTCACTGCCACCTACAATACTCGGTAATTCAACATATAAAATCACTAAAGCCCAACGTGCACTGATATGCTTTGAATCTAACTTAGCCGCAGTCAAGAAAGAATTTTCAATTTCACCTAATAGGCCTAATGCTGAAAATTTATTAGACTCTTTAGCTTTCATTCCCATTACCGCACCATATTTATAGTGATAATCTGCATTTTTGGGAAATTGTACTAATATTTTTTTATAATAAGAAATTGCTTCATCCCATTTTTTCTCTTTTCCTGCAATATCGCCTAAATATTCTAACGTTTTAGTATGGTTTGGATTCGATTTTAAAAAATTTTCAAACAAAACTTTAGCTTCCGAAAATTTTTCTCTTTGGAACAATTGCTCTGCTTTTTCAAAATCTGAATTAGCCATCAGCTGAAAGGATAGGAATAAAAAAAATAGTCTAAAAGTTGTCATGCTTTTTATTTGAATTCAAAAATAAGGAAATGTTTTTGCGTTTCCATTTAGTTACACAAATTTTAAGTATTTTAGTGAATATTTTTTTATCAAATCCAACCTTCTAAGCTATTTTATTCTCTATTAAATAAAAAAACTTATGCGTAAATTAGCAACTCTTTACTTCCTCTTTATTTTATCTTTTTCATTTGGTCAAAATTTTGATGAACAATGGAAGGAAGTTTACAAACATGAATTAGAAGGAAAAATCCAATCTGCACACAAAGAAGTGCAGGAAATTTATAAAAAAGCCAAAAAGAAAAATAACGAAATACAAATCGTTAAATGCTTTTTCTATTTGTCAAAATTTGAACAAGTTTTTGATGAAAAGGCTCAATCTACGATTATTTCAAACTTAAAAAAGGAAATTAAGGATGCTAAACCGGTTTCAAAAGCACTGCTAAACTATATTTATGCTAATATTTTACAAGATTATTATAAACGCTATTCCTATACTATTGATGAAAGAACTGCATTAGCCAATCAAAAAAGTAATGATTTTTTATCATGGACATCGATTGATTTTACCACTGAAATTGATAAAAAAATGAATGCTTCTTTGCAAGATGAAAAACTTCTACGGGATACATCGCTCGAATCTATCAAAGAAATTTTTGAAATCTCACCCAGCACCGATGTTAAAAATTATAATTTATATGACTTTTTAGTTGAAAAAAGTATTGAACATTATAAACCAAAAATTAAAAGCTGGGATATTAGAAATAAAAAAAACGAATCTGATTTATTTGAAAACCTTTACGCTCCATCAACCACTTTTATTGAATATAAATTATCAACACTAGTTGATGAAAATCTAAAAAGGTTACTTGGTATTTTACAAGAAAATGAACGTTACTACTTGTCTAATAACAAAGAAAAAGCGGATTTTACATATTTTGAACGATTAAAATACGTTCACTCTATATATGGTGATAATTCTATTTATGTTAGTAAGATTAAACTTTTAGAAACCAAAACAACTAACTCCTTTTTAAAACAATCGTTAAGAATAGAACGCATAAAAAACTATTTTAGTCAAACCTCTAAATACAATAGTACCAATAAATACAAAGAAGCACTTGTATTAATTGATACGGTATTAAATACAAAAATAAATCTTAATGCTTTGGCAGAAGCTGAGTCCATTCAAAATAAAATACTAAGGAAATCCCTATCAATAAATTTACAAAAGATTACATATCCTAACCAAAATAATCGAGCATTAGTTGATTTTAAAAATGTAGATTCAATTAAAATCAGTTACTACCGCTTTCCGGTGAAATTTAATTATTTAATGGATAATTCTCTTTATTATAATCGTGAAAGTAACCAGAGAAAAAACAGAGATTCCATAATTTTTGATTTTAAACTAAAAAACAAACCTGAAAAAAGCTACACGGTGAAATTACCTTCCAAAGGTGATTTTTTAAATTATTCAACAGAAATTCTATTAGAAAAAATGGATGTTGGTAATTATTTAATCTTTATGGAAACATTAAATGATACCATTGAAAATAAAATTGCCTATGCTTATGAAAACCTACAAGTAACAAACTTTTCAATTGTTGAAGATTATGATGAAAAGAATAATTCAGTTTATATTTTAAATCGGAAAACCGGACAACCAATAAAAAATGTAAGTATAAAAAATGAGGATGAAACTATTTACACTAATAAAGAGGGCAAAGCTCAATTTAAACTAAAAAAACATATTAAAAATAAAGTTTATAATAATGATATTTTAGTCATTAAAGAAAATGATACATTACTAAAAAAATACAATAGGAGATTTATTTATGATAAAGTTGATGAAGATGAAGAATACGAAAACTTTGATGCCAAAGTCATGGTTTACTTTGACCGTGCCATTTATCGCCCCGGACAAAAAATGCATTACAAGGGGGTTTTAATTCAAAACAAAGAAAATATAAAAAGTGTTGTCCCTTTTGTAAGTGTTCGGGTTGAAATTAGTGATGTCAATGAAAATATTTTAAAAGAATTTGAAGTTCAAACCAATGAATTCGGCTCTTTTTCCGGCGAATTTGACATTCCAAAAAACACGTTGACCGGAGATTTTTATTTGACTGTAGATAAGCCTGATAACGATAAAGTTGACACAAAAGAAGATGAACACAAATTTTGGGATTATGTAGATTTTAATGATGAACGTTTCAGTTTTAAAGTTGAAGAATATAAACGACCAACTTTTGAAGTAAAGTTTGATGAAATAAAAGAAAACTACACAATTGGTAATTTGATAAAAATTAGTGGAAATGCAAAAGCATTGGCAGGAAACAATTTGACTAATGCGAAAGTTGCTTATACTGTTTCAAAAAACACAAGTGCAAAAGATAGTTATTATTCTAGTGACGATGATTTTATAATTGCAGAAACGAATACAGATGAAAATGGAAATTTTAGCATTCACTTTCCTGCTGTAGAGGAAGATGTTTCTAATGACAGCATCCTATTGATTAGATACACTATAAAAGCAGATGTTACTGACATTCAAGGAGAAACGAGAAGTGTTTCTAAATATCTCCGAGTTGGAAAAGAAATGTTAGAATTAAAAATAATTTTAAAAGACAAACTATTTAAAGAAGATGAAAATAAATTAATCATTCAAAGTACTACTCTTAATGATCATCCTATTGTGGCTAAAGGTGAAATTAAACTATATGAAATACAAAAAAAGAGCTTTTTAAAAAATCGTCTTTTTGGTTTTCCTGAGATTCAAATGCTCAAAAGAAGTGAATTTGAAGAACTTTTTCCACATGAACCTTTTGACCAATCGGATACTGAAACAAAAGAAGTTCTTGTTAAGTCAATTTCTTTTGATACCAAAAAAAGTAAAGATGTTTCCTTGGCTTTTTTAAAGTCATTTAAAAACGGAAATTACAAAGTAATTGCAGAAGCATATGATCAAAAAAATAATCTTATTAAATCCGAAACTTATTTTAACCTAGACTCAAAAGAAAAACCTTACTCGCATGATGAATTGTTTACTTTCAAAGATATTTCTAAATCAAATGAGAATTTTTTTGAAATAGAAATTCAATCTGTGATTCCTGATTTATGGATAACAACTCGATATTATGATGATGATAATATCTCAGAAAATGAGCAAGTTACCCAATTAAAAAACGGAAAAACAAGATTTAAATTTAGTAAAAAACCGGATTACAAATCCGATGTTCATTTTCATTTTTCCGCCATTTGGGAGAATACTTCAAATGAAAAGACACATACTATTAAAAAAGAAACCATTAAAAACAGCTTAAATTTTGAAATCATTAGTTTACGTAATAAAATTGAGCCAGGTAGTCTTGAAAATTGGTCTTTTAAAATTATTGATCAAAAATTAGAATCTGAGGTTTTGGCTAGTATGTACGATAGCTCTTTAGATCAGTTTGCAATTCAAAATTGGTCTTCCGTTTATTTTAGTGAATATGCAAATCAACCCTATTATCCGAAATTTCAAATTACAAATAACAGTTACAAAACATTTGAAAATTTTAAACGGGATTTTAAATTTCAATCTCAATATAACAAAAACCCTCAAATTAATTGGTTTGGTTTTAACTTCAATGAGCCAAAAAATAGTTATGTTTTAAAAACCTACCTCAATAAAATTAAACCAATTGCAGATACACCTAAAAATGCAAAGTATGTATCAGGAGTTGTCTTAGATGATTTTGGGTTACCGCTTCCTGGGGCTTCTATTATAATTAAAGGTACGAACCGTGAAACTACAAGTGATTTTGATGGGAATTTTAGTATTGAGGCAGTTAAAGGTGAAATTTTAGCAGTTTATTATGTAGGAATGAAATCGGAGTTCGTCCTTATCGAAAAAAACAAAAGTTATGAAATTATTTTGGAAACAGATGCAATATTGGATGAAGTAGTTGTGATTGGATATGGTTCAACAAAAAAAGAATCATTAACCGGAAGTGCCTCTTATTTAAAAGCATCATTTGAAACAATTTCAGATGAAAACGAAGAAATTTTGCGAGTTTTATCAGGCCAAGCTAATGGCATAACTGTTTCTCCCGCTAATGGTAAAACAGGCGGTTCTTCCTTTGTCAGAATAAGAGGAGTTGGTTCCATGAATACTAGTAATGCACCGCTTTATGTGATTGACGGAGTAATTGTTGAAAATTATGACCATGAACTTTATGTCTCAGATATTGCCAATATTAGTGTTTTGAAAGATGCAGCGACGTCAGCACTATACGGTTCTAGAGCTGCCAGTGGTGTTGTAATAATTACAACTAAAAACACCTTAAAAGAATTAGCACAAGTAAAAACCAGAACCAATTTCAACGAAACGGCATTTTTTTATCCACATTTAAAAACAGATAACGATGGAAAATTTAGTTTCAATTTTACCAATCCTGAATCATTAACGAGTTGGAAATTGCGTTTGTATGGTCACAATAAAAAAGCTGAATCCGGTTATTTTGAATCCTCGATAATTTCTCAAAAAGATCTGATGGTTCAAACCAATATGCCTCGTTTTGTTAGAGAAAAAGATACCATTTCAATTTCTGCTAAAGTGGTCAATATGACAAATGAAACTAAATCAGGAATTGCGATGCTAATGCTATTTGATGCCACGACTATGAAAGCTATCGACAGCATCACATTAAACACCGATAATACACGAAATTTCGATTGCAAACCAAAAGAAAGTGTTCAGCTAACTTGGAGAATTTCAATTCCGGAAGGTTTACAAGGTTTACAGTATAAAATTGTAGCAAAATCAGGTAATTTTTCAGATGGTGAAGAAAATATTCTTCCTGTTCTAAGCAACAAAATTCTCATTACAGAAAGTATTCCGATTTGGGTGAAAGAAAATTCGAAGAAAGAATATGTTTTTGAAAACTTAAAAAACAATACTTCTGAAACCTTAACAAATCATCAATTTACGTTGGAATATACTTCCAATCCAACTTGGTTGGCGTTGCAGTCATTGCCTTATTTGATGGAATTTCAACATGAATGTGCCGAGCAGACTTTTTCAAGATATTATGGGAATTTCATTGCTACTGAAATCATCAACAGCAACCCAAAAATTGCTACTTTATTTGAATCATGGAAAAACTATCCAAAATCAATTTCAAAATTAAATCAAAATGAAGAATTGAAATCCATTGTGTTAAACGAAACACCTTGGCTTTTGGATGCAGAAAATGAGGAATTGAAAAACAAACGATTGGCTTTGTTGATGGATTTGAATACGATGAGAGAATCGCAAGAAAGCACATTCAAAAAATTAGAAGAAAAACAATTGTCTAGTGGGGCTTTTCCTTGGTTTGATGGTGGTGATGAAAATATGTTTATCACACAACACATCGTTGCTGGGTTGGGTCATTTAGGTAAATTGTTTCCTGAAAGTAATTCGAAATTTGAAAAGATAACTTCCAAAGCAATTCCACATCTTGATGATCATTTCATTAAAAACAGTACTTTAAAAAATAAACATATAAACCATTATGCTTATTCGGATTTACATTATTTGTATGCTCGAAGTTTTTATTTGGAAAAAATGCCTGTTTCAAAGAAAATTGACTCCATTATTGCTATTCAAAAAATTGAATTTAAAGCGAATTGGTTGCAGTATTCCTTATATAAAAAAGTACTTTTGGCTTTAACGATGCATCGTTTTGGAGATAAAAATTTTGCTGAAAAAATCATCACTAATTTAAAAGAAACAGTTTCAAGAAATGATTATTTTGGTATGTATTGGATTGAAAATAAAAACGGATATCATTGGTATCAATCTGCAATAGAAACACAAGCTTTACTTATTGAAGCTTTTGCTGAAATTGAAAAAGATAAAAAATACGTTGATGAAATGAAAGTTTGGCTACTCAAACAAAAACAATTACAAAATTGGCCAACTACAAAAGCCACAACAGAAGCGGTTTATGCTTTATTGTTACTAGGAAGCGATTGGACAAACATTAAAGACAACACCAAATTCAAAATTGGCAACGAAAAAATATTGACCAAAAAATTATCCGAAAAAGATAAAGAAGCGGAAACAGGTTATATCAAAATGAATTGGAATGAAGAGGAAATTACTAAAGAAATGGGTTCTATTTCCGTTGAAAACAAATCGTCTGTAGCAGGTTTTGGTGGTTTGTATTGGCAATATTTTGAGAATTTGGAAAACATTAAATCTGACAGTACAGCGGTTTTATCCATTACAAAAAATTTATATAAAAAAATAAAATCTTCTGATGTAGATAAATTAATAGAATTGAACAAAGAAATAGTAAAACCCGGTGATTTAATTACCATTCGTTTAATTATAAAAACTGATAACGATTTAGAATTTGTTCATTTAAAAGATTTAAGAGCATCAAGTTTTGAACCTGTTGATGTGATTTCTAAACATGAGTGGAAAGATGGTTTAAGTTTTTACAAAAGTACAAAAGATGTCGCAACACACTTTTTCTTCGACACAATTAAGAAAGGAACTTATGTTTTAGAATATGACGTACGCATCAATCATTCCGGTAGCTTTATTGACGGAATTTCAACCTTACAAAGTATGTATGCCCCCGAATTTTCTGCTCATTCCATCAACACGAAAGTAAAAGTTGATTAACTTGAAAATCAAATAATAAAAAAATCTGCTCCATCACTGAAGCAGATTTTTATTTTGAATTAATAATAAGCCTTATTTAACGATGGTTAACTCGTCAATAATATGTTTTGCTCCGGCATATTTTTCAATAATGAATAACACAAAGCGTATATCTACATTAATTGTTCTTTGTAATTTGTCATCAAAAATAACGTCTCCGGCCATCGCTTCGATGTTTCCGTCAAACGCTAATCCGATTAATTCGCCTTTTCCATTCAACACGGGAGAACCTGAATTTCCTCCCGTAATGTCATTATCTGTTAGGAAGTTTACCGGCATGTAACCTGCTTTGTCTGCATATTGACCAAAATCTTTTTTGTTATACAAATCAATCAAAGGTTGTGATAAATCAAATTCCGGGTCACCAGCTTTGTGTTTCTTTACCATTCCTTCTAGGGTTGTATAATTATTGATTTTAGCATCGTTTCTTTTGTCAGCCGGTAAAGCACGAACTTTTCCATAGGTTAAACGCAAAGTAGAGTTGGCATCCGGATATAAAATCGGGCTCAACTTAGATTCTCTCAAACCAGCTACTAATTTTCTGAAACCAATTTGATACTTTTCCTCTGCTGCTTTTAATTCATCAGACTTTTTACTGTAATGGTCTAACAAATCAGAAGACAATTTGTATAGTGGATCATTTTTAATTAATTCTTCATTAGGCAATTCTAAAAAGGCTAACAATCTTTCTTTTGAAGAAAAAACACTCAAATCGATTGCATTTGCCGCATAATTATCAAAATTCGCGTTCTCCTTTACTAGAGCATCCACACTAGGTGCCAGCATATAACCCTTAGCTTTTTCTGTATACAAATTCAATTGTCCGGCTAAAACGTCTTTTTCTGCTGGAATATACAAACTTTCAAATGAACCTTCAATCATCTCTATTAAACGAGGTTTCATATTTGATCTTTGATTAGCATCTGCTTTAGCATAATTTGCTAATTGATTCCCCAAACGAGAAGGCATAACTCCAAATGCTGAACCTCTCAAAAGCGTCATTAAATAATTATCATGCTTTGCTTTTTCATTGGTTAAGGCATAATAGGCATTGATGTCTTTCATCACATCGCCATATTGAGCTTTGTTTGCTTTTTTATTCGCCCACGAATCAAATTTTTTCTCTATTTTTCTCTTGGAATCAGCTGTTTTGAATTTTGACAACGCATCAATCATACCTTGTCTATTTTTCCAATAATTTGCAATTTGAGCATATTTTGAAGCATATTTTAATCGAACAGCATCGTCTTTGTCCATGTGTGTTTTTAATTTATCCATCGACATTTTTGAACCTTCTACCCAAGCCGGATAAGCATATTTTACGTTTTGCTCAATTCCCTCTGCCGGCATCCAACGGTTTGTACGACCGGGATAACCTAAAATCATAGCAAAATCATTTTCTTGAACACCTTTTAAACTAATAGGTAAATGGTGTTTAGGTTTTAAAGGCACATTGCTTTCTGAATATTCCGCAGGATTACCATTGGCATCTGCATATACTCTGAATAATGAAAAATCTCCGGTATGACGAGGCCATTCCCAGTTATCAGTATCACCTCCAAATTTACCGATGCTTTCAGTTGGTGTTCCTACTAATCGAACATCTTTGTAATCTTCGTAAACAAAATAGTAATACTCATTTCCTTGAAAGAATGAACGTACTGAAACCGTATATTTTCCACCACCATCATTTTCTTTTTGAATTTTAGCAATTTCTTTGTTGATAGTTGCTTCACGTTCCGCTTCTGTCATTTTATCGTTTACCAAACTTAAAATTCTTTTGGACACATCGTCCATACGAACGAAGAATCGTACGTATAAACTTTTCGGTTTCAACTCTGCTTTACGGTTTTGTGCCCAAAATCCATCGCGTAAATAGTTGCTTTCCGGTGAAGATAATTCGGCAATCGCATCATATCCACAATGGTGGTTGGTTAAAACTAAACCATCTTTAGAAATCATTTCTGCCGTACAACCGCCATTAAACTGAACAATTGCATCTTTTAAACTGGAATTGTTAATGCTGTAAATTTCTTCAGCAGTTAATTGTAATCCCATTTTTTGCATATCGCGTTGGTTTAGACGCTGAATATGCATTAAAAACCACATTCCTTCGTTAGCAAAAACTGTTGCCGGAGCCAATGCAATTAATGCTACAAAACTTAAAATAATTTTTTTCATTTTTTGATTCATTTTTACTGTTTGCGAATATACTTTTTTTTGGGTTTTCAGACTCGATTTTTGAGTTAAAAACTACAACGTTATCGTTTTTTTTAACTTATTTTTTAGAATTCCATAAAAAAAGCATCCGATTAGGGATGCTTCTGAAAGAAATATGTAATTTTTACTTATTCTTCGTTTAACATTTTCCACAACATATCTTTCAACTCTTGTAAACCTTGTTGTGCTACAGAAGATATGAAGTGGTATTTAGTTCCTTTGAACTCTTTTTTCATTTGTTTTTCGAGTTCTGATTTTAGTTCATCATCCAGCATATCGCATTTAGAGACTACTAAGATGCGATCTTTGTCCAACATTTCCGGATTGTAACGACGGAGTTCATCCAACAAAATTTCGTACTCTTTTTTGATATCGGTTGCATCGGCAGGTACTAAAAATAACAAAATAGAATTACGTTCAATATGACGCAAAAAATAATGTCCGAGTCCTTTACCTTCTGCAGCACCCTCAATAATACCGGGAATATCGGCCATTACAAACGATTGAAAATCTCGATAAGACACAATTCCTAAATTAGGTTTTAAAGTAGTGAAAGGATAATCCGCAATTTTGGGTTTTGCAGATGTCATCACCGAAAGTAATGTAGATTTTCCAGCATTTGGAAAACCAACTAAACCGACATCGGCCAACACTTTCAGTTCTAAAATAATGTCCACTTCTTTTACTGGCATCCCGGGTTGAGCATAGCGTGGGGTTTGGTTGGTTGCCGAACGAAAATGCCAGTTACCCAATCCCCCTTTTCCTCCTTCTGCTACGATTTTTACCTCATCGTGCTCGGTGATTTCAAAAAGAATTTCTCCTGTCTCTTGATCGCGAACTACTGTCCCCAAAGGAACTTCTACAAATTTATCTTCGCCATCATGACCCGTACTTCTTGAACTTCCTCCATCACCACCATGGCCGGCACGAATATGTTTCACAAACTTTAAGTGAAAAAGTGTCCACAAATTTTTATTTCCTTTTAAATAAACGTGACCACCACGACCACCATCGCCTCCATCTGGCCCACCTTTTTCAATGAATTTTTCACGGTGAAGATGTGAAGAACCTTTTCCTCCTTTTCCGGAAGAAACATATATTTTTACGTAGTCAACGAAATTTCCTTCTGTCATAATTCTGTTTTCTGTTGTCGGTTGTCAGTTATCTAAATAAGTAAAATCAACTGCTTACTAATAACTGCCAACTGATAACTATTTTTTATTCTTTTAAGTTTTTGATTAGAATTTTGTCAATCTTCACTCCATCCATATCAATTACTTCAAACTCTAATTTATTCCAAATCAATTTTTGTCCTTGTTTAGGAATATCGCCTAATTCGGTAATCATGAATCCACTCACTGTTGTTACTTCATAATCACCAATATGTTCATCCATATCAAAGTAGGTCAAGAAATCATGTAATGAATAATGCCCATCAACCAGCCATGAACCGTCTTCTCTTGCCACTAATTGAAATTCTTCTTCATAAAAATCGGAGGCATTTCCAACTAAGGCTTCTAAAATGTCATTTAACGTAATAATTCCCTGAAAAACACCATGCTCATCAACCACCAAAGCGTAATGTACTCTTGATTTTTTAAATACTTCTAATGCTTTGTAGGCAGAAGTGTGTTCAATAAAATAAACCGGTTCTTTAATCATGGTTTTTAAATCAAAGAATCCTTTTTCAAAATTTAAAAACAATTCTTTTAAGGAGACAATTCCAATGATTTCATCTAAATTTTCATAACAAACCGGGTAAAACGAATGTAAATCGTTCAACACTTTATCTTTTAACTCTTCAGGTGAATCCTCTAACGATAAATAATCAACTGATTTTCGGTGGGTCATCAGTGAATTTACTTTCCTATCTCCTATGTGAAAAACCCTTTCCACAATATCTTGTTCAATTTCCTGCACTTCACCAACTTCTGTTCCTTCTTTGATAATGGCTTTGATTTCTTCTTCTGTTACTTTTCCGTCTGCAGTTGGCTTAATTCTGAATACATCTAAAATAAACTCTGTAGAAATCGTTAACAACCAAATAAATGGAGCGGTTATTCTTGAAATGATTTTCATGGGAACGGCTACAGCTTTGGCAATAGCTTCCGGGTAGTTTAACCCTATTCGTTTCGGAACTAATTCCCCTAAAACTAGAGAAAAAAAAGTCAAAATTACCACTACAATTCCCACTGCAATCGAATCGGCATAGGGTTTTAACATTTCAAAACCGGCTACAAAATTTTGAACATCGGTAGTAATTTTATCACCGGAATAAATACCGGTTAAAATTCCGATTAACGTAATTCCGATTTGAACAGTCGAAAGAAACTTATTGGGTGAATTGGCTAATTCTAAAGCTGCTTTTGCTGCAGGATTTCCTTTTTTTGCAGCGGTTTCCAACCTATTTTTGCGTGCAGAAATCAAAGCGATTTCTGACATCGAAAAAACGCCATTCAATACAATTAAAAATAAAATGATTACAATTTCCATCGCTATATTTTAGCAAAAAAAGAGCAACAATTCCGTTAAACCGGATGAAGCTCCTTTTAATTTTGCAAATATCTAAAAAAAACAGCACTAATTTGCCCTTTTTTAGATAAATAAGATTTATTTCAAATTATCGAATACCAAATTTAACCGTTCGGTTACCTCAGCAATGGTTCCAATTCCGTTTACACCGTGAAACTTACCTTGGTTTTTGTAGTATTCCATTAAAGGAGCTGTTTTTTCGTTATATTCTTGATAACGGTTTCTGATTTTTTCTTCGTCTTGATCGTCGGGACGTCCTGAGGTTTTTCCTCTTTCCAGTAAGCGTTTTACTAAAATTTCATCATCGGCTTCCAAAGCAACTGTAGCAGTAATTTCTTGATTTTTTGAAGCTAAAAAAGCATCCAACGCTTCAGCTTGAGCAATTGTTCTTGGAAAACCATCAAACAAAAAACCGGCAGAATTTGGATTTTTATCCACTTCACTTTGCAGCATTTGAATGGTTACCTCATCCGGAACTAAATCACCTTTGTCTATGAACGTTTTGGCTAATTTACCTAAATCAGTGTCATTTTTAATATTAAAACGAAAAATATCACCCGTTGATAAATGCGTTAAATTGTATTTTTCTTTTAAAAATTCAGCTTGTGTGCCTTTTCCTGCACCTGGTTTTCCGAAAAGAACGATGTTAATCATTTTTTAATATAGATTATTAGATTGTTGGATTGTTAGATTTTTGGATTTTATTCAGCAAGTTGATAAACGTCCGGTAGATTTCTTCCCAAACCATCATAGTCAAGACCATAGCCCACGATGAACTTGTTTGGAATTCGTATCCCGACATAATCAATTTTAATTTCTTTTTTATATGCGTCAGGTTTTAAAAATAAAGTGGCAATTCTGAGATGTTTGACCTTTTTATCTTTAAAAATGGCTTTTAGTTCTTCGATGGTATTTCCGGTATCAATAATGTCTTCAACAATTACTACCGTTCTACCCTCTAAATCTTGATTTAAACCAATTAATTGTTTCACTTGGTTGGTGGTTTGTGTGCCTTCATAGGAAGCCATTTTTACAAAACTTACTTCACACATACCACGATATTCTTTCATTAAATCAGACAAAACCATAAAAGCTCCGTTCAAAACACCAACAAAAACAGGCACTTCATCAAAAAAATCGTCATCCATTTGTTTGGCTAAATTTTTAATGGCAAAATTCAATTCTTCTGAAGAAATAAACGGCACAAATGTTTTGTCGTGAAGGTGTATCATGTTCTGATTTTTAATAAAGTGCAAATTTAAGGAAGTCTTGAGTATTAAGAAGTAAGAATCCTTACTTTTTTGCAAAATTGGTATATTTACAACATGAATTCAATAATGTACCAAAAAATAGAAGGAGGCACTGCTCATGTGAAAAGCAGAGTGATGGCAAGCAATTTTGCTATGAAAAGTGAAGAAAATTTGAAGGAATTGATTTCAATTGCTTTTGATATTCACCACGAATTGCATATCAAAGCCTTTTGGAGTTTGGATTTGGTTGGTGAAAAAAAACTGAAATTATTGGTGCCTTATTTGGATGCATTTTGTGAAGTTTTGCCTAAAATTAAGAACGATTCCTCATTGCGACCTGCCACTCGCATAGCAATGTTTTTGGCTAAAAGTAACCATCGAAAAAACGGAATTACATTATCGCAAGAACAAGAACATAATTTGATTGAAGCCTTAATCGACCGATTAATTCAAGATGAAAAAGTAGCTTCTAAAGCGTATGCCATGAAAGCTTTATTTGTTTTTGGAAAAAAACACGATTGGATTTATGAAGAATTGAAACCGATATTGAGTCAGGATTATGCAAATCATTCTGCCGGTTATAAAGCGGCAGCGAAGAATATTTTGAAAAGAATGAAATAAGTTTTCAATCCATAATTTGTTACTTATCTTTGCCCAACAACAACACAATACCATGAACTATTTTTCATCCGATTTTAAATTAGGCATTTTAGGAGGTGGTCAATTGGGCAAAATGCTACTGGCTGAAACCCGAAAATTTGACATTCAAACCTATGCGTTAGATCCAAGTGCAGCTGCTCCTTGTCAGTTTGGAGCTCATTCTTTTGAAGTTGGAAATTTGCTCGATTTTGACACTGTTTATCAATTTGGAAAAAAAGTAGATGTGCTCACCATTGAGATTGAAAATGTCAATTTAGATGCCTTAGATCAATTGGAAGCCGAAGGCAAAAAAGTATTTCCCTCGCCAAAGACTTTACGAAATATTCAGAGCAAAATTACGCAGAAAAAATTATACCTAGAAAATCAAATTCCGACAGCAAACGCGTTACTTTTTGAATCGAAAGGAGATTTAGAAGCACAAAAAGAAAAATTGACATTTCCTTGTGTTTGGAAACAAGACCGATTTGGCTACGATGGCTTTGGGGTAAAAATCTTAAAATCGGGAAACGATTTAGAAGGTTTACCCGAAACACCTTGCCTTATTGAGGAGATGATTCCGTTTAAAAATGAATTGGCCGTTATTGTTGTTCGCTCCGTTTCCGGAGAAGTCAAAACCTATCCGGTAGTGGAAATGGAATTTCATCCCGAAGCCAATCAAGTAGAATATGTGATTTGTCCGGCTCGAATTGACGAAAAAGTAGCTCAAAAAGCTCAAGAAATTGCACTAAAAGTTTCAGAAGTTTTCAATCATGTGGGATTGTTAGCGGTGGAAATGTTTCAAACCGAAAATGATGACATTTTAGTGAATGAAGTCGCTCCTCGCCCACACAATTCAGGACATTACAGTATTGAAGCCAGTTATACTTCACAATTTGAAAATCATCTGCGAGCCATTTTAGACTTACCTTTGGGAAATACCGCTAGCAAAGTTGCCGGAATTATGGTAAATTTGGTGGGTGAAGAAGGTTTTTCCGGACCCGTGAAATATGAAAATATTGAGAAAATCATGGCGATTGATGGTGTAACGCCGCATATTTATGGCAAAACAGAAACCCGGCCTTTTCGCAAAATGGGACATGTCACGATTGTGAATGAAGATATGAAGGAAGCGAGAAAAGTGGCGGAAGAAGTGAAGAATAGTATTAGAGTGGTTAGTCGCAGTTGACAATCGTAGTTGGCAGTTAAACCGAATTAACTTGAAACCTTAAACCTGAAACAAAAAAACAATGAGCAAAGTAGCCATCATAATGGGAAGTATATCCGACATGCCGGTCATGCAGGAAGCCATCGACATTTTAAAAGGATTTGATATTGAAACCGAAGTGGATATTGTTTCGGCACATCGCACACCTGAAAAATTGTTTGAGTTCAGTAAAAATGCTCACACTCGCGGCATTTCGGTGATTATTGCCGGAGCTGGTGGTGCGGCACACTTGCCGGGAATGGTCGCTTCGATGTCGCCGTTGCCTGTGATTGGCGTTCCGGTGAAATCAAGTAATTCGATTGATGGTTGGGATTCGGTTTTGTCAATTTTACAAATGCCGGGGGGAGTTCCGGTAGCTACAGTTGCTTTGAACGGAGCCAAAAATGCCGGAATTTTAGCGGCACAAATTATCGGAAGTCAAGATAAATGTGTATTGGATAAAATTGTTTTTTATAAAGAAAGTTTGAAAGAAGCGGTTTTGAAAGCTTCGGAAGGATTGAAAAAATAATTATCTTTGATAAAAAATGAATATGGATATTAAAACTTCAAAAATAGAACTGGCAAAGGTTATTTTAGACCTTGAAAATCCTGCATTGATTGAAGAAATTATTCATTTAATTCAATCAAAATCTTTATTGACTGAAAAACAAAAAAAGGCAATTGATGAAGCTCTTGTCTCGCTAAAAAATAATGAAGGAATTCCTCATAATATGGTGATGGAAGAAACCAAAAATCGGTATTCAAAATATTTTAAATAAATGAATGTCATTTGGTCTCCGCAAGCCAAAAAAGACTATTGGCAAAATATTGATTATTTAGAAGCAGAATGGTCATTTCAAGTAACGCTTAATTTTATTGAAAAAGTAGAGAAAACTATTCATTTACTGACAAAAAATAATGTAGATTTTATTTCAACTAATTACAAAAATGTAAACAAAGTTGTCATTACAAAATACATTACACTTTATTACAAAATCAATTCCAATCAGTTAGAATTACTTCGTTTTTGGAATACGTACCAAGATTTAGAAAATTTTAAATTATAAAAATACGGAATGAGATTACTTCGTTCCGAGCAATTACTATGAAAACACTTACCCAAAATTTCGAAACCAAACACAACACCGCACCTTTTTCGCAAATACAATTAGCCGATTACAAACCGGCTTTTGAAGAAACGATTGCTCAGGCAAGAGTTGAGATTGACGAAATCGTAAACAATCCTGAAGCTCCTACTTTTGAAAATACAATTGAAGCACTCGATTTTTCCGGTGAAACGTTAGACCGATTATCTTCTATTTTCTTTAATTTGAATTCGGCTGAAACCTGTGATGAAATGCAGCAAATCGCTCAAGAAGTTTCGCCTTTGCTGACCGCTTTTAGCAATGATATTTCGTTGAACGAAGACTTATTCAAACGTGTGAAAGCGGTTTATGACCAAAAAGACAAACTGACGTTAACGACTGAACAAGCGACTTTATTAGATAAAAAATTCAAAGGTTTTTCTAGAAATGGAGCGTTACTTTCGGAAGAAGATAAATTGAAATTACGAGAAATTGATACCGAATTAGCCAAGTTAAAATTGACGTATGGCGAAAATGTGTTGGCGGAAACGAATAACTATCAATTACACATTACCAACGAAGCCGATTTAAAAGGTTTACCTGATGGTGCGAAAGAAATGGCGGCGAGTTTAGCCAAATCAAAAGGTTTGAATGGTTGGGTTTTTACGTTGGATTTCCCAAGTTATTTGCCGTTTGTGACGTATGTGGACAACCGTGAATTGCGAAAAGAAATCGCCATTGCAGCCGGAAAAAAAGCGTTTCAAAACAATGAATTTGACAACAAAGAAAATGTGAAACGCATAGTGGAATTGCGTCATAAACGAGCGAATTTGTTGGGTTATGAATCGCATTCGCATTTTGTGTTGGAAGAACGAATGGCTCAACATCCTAACAAAGTGAAAGCTTTTTTGAATGATTTATTGGAAAAAGCCAAACCAGCCGCTCAAAAAGAATTTGCTGAACTAACTGCTTTTGCAAAAGAGTTGGACGGCATTGAACAATTAGAAAAATGGGACGGAGCCTATTATTCTGAAAAATTGAAACAAAGGTTATTCAGTTTGGATGATGAATTGCTAAAACCGTATTTCAAATTGGAAAATGTGTTGAACGGAGCTTTTACGATTGCCGAAAAATTATTCGGAATCAGATTCAAAGAAGTTTTTGATATTGATACATACCATAATGATGTGCAAACTTTTGAAGTGTTGGATTTTCAAGATGAATTGGTTGCCGTTTTCTACGCTGATTTTTTCCCAAGAAAAGGTAAACGTAACGGTGCTTGGATGACCTCTTTTAAACCACAATATATCAAAAATGGTGTGAACGAAAGACCACACGTTTCAATTGTATGCAATTTTACGCCGCCGACGGAAACGAAACCTTCGCTCCTCACCTTTAGTGAAGTGACGACTTTGTTTCACGAATTTGGTCACGCGTTGCATGGTATGTTGGCGAATACGACCTATCCGAGTTTGTCCGGCACATCGGTGTATTGGGATTTTGTAGAATTGCCGAGTCAAGTGATGGAAAACTGGTGTTACGAATCGGAAGCCTTGGCTTTGTTTGCGAAGCATTATCTAACCGGCGAAGTGATTCCGCAACAATATGTAGAAAAAATCAAGGAGAGTGCAAGTTTCTTGGAAGGAATGGCAACGATGCGTCAGTTGAGTTTTGGACTTTTGGATATTGCTTATCACGCCAAAGTGCAAACCATTGCTGATGTAAAAGTATTTGAAAAAGCTGCTTTTGAAGGAACTTCATTGTATCCTGATGTGGAAGAAAATTGTATGAGTACGTCGTTTTCGCATATTTTTCAGGGTGGTTATTCATCGGGGTATTACAGTTATAAATGGGCGGAAGTTTTGGATGCCGATGCGTTTGCTTATTTTCAGGAAAAAGGAATTTTTAATCCTGAGGTAGCGACAAAATTCAAAGACAACGTTCTTTCAAAAGGAGGAACGGAATTGCCGATGGAATTGTATAAAAAATTCAGAGGTCAGGAACCGAAAGTGGAGGCGTTGTTGAAAAGAGCGGGGTTGGTTTAAAAAATAACAAATGAATAATCTATATTATAGACAGAAGTTAAACAAACTCATCGAAAAATTGTTTATTAATGAAAACAATGCTCGAGAAAGATTAATTGAAAATGAAGAATTAATTTTTACTGTTTTCCTAGCTTCAAAAAGCGACGACATTGATATGGATACTCAAAAGAATTGGCAAAAATTATGGAATGATTTAAATGTCAAAAATGAAATTAGATTAGCAGAAAACAGAGTAATTTCATCATTTAAAAACACTATTTTATCAAAAAGAAATAAAACTATTTCTAAATATTTAGAATTAATTTTCGAAGAATACTCTAAAATTCTTTAAAAAAGATAACCGAAGAAACAAATTCGGTTTCTTTTTAAAATAAACTTTCATTTTTTTTTGAAAGTTTAAAAACTTTTACATACCTTTGTTTCATGGAATTCAAAGAAGCAAAAAATAAATTCGTTCAAACCTGGGGAGCATTAGGTTCGCAATGGGGAATTAACAAAACCATGGCTCAGATTCATGCGTTGTTGATGGTTTCGCACGAACCGATTTCGATGGAAGACATTATGGAGGAATTGCAAATTTCTCGCGGAAATGCTTCGATGAATTTAAGAGCGTTAATGGATTGGGGCATTGTGTACAAAGAATACAAAGTCGGCGAACGCAAAGAATTTTTTACCGCCGAAAAAGATTTAGACGAATTGGCCGTGAAAATTTCGAGAGAACGCAGCAAACGCGAAATTAAACCTGCTTTGAAAGTCTTGAAAGAAGTTTCTGCCATCGAATCAGACGGAACCGCCGCCGAAAAACATTTTGTAGATCAAACGACTAAGTTGTATGATTTTGTGTTGAAAGCCGATAATGTGTTGGACAAAATCACCGAATACAAAGACAATTGGTTGGCTAAATTGGTAGTGAAAATAATGAAATAATTTTTTTAATAATAACTTTCATTTTTTTCTGAAAGTTTAAAATAATAGATAAGATGAACTATTTAAAAATTTTGAATACAGTAGCGATTGGGATACCAATTATACTTGCACTAATTGGTGTATTTGATGAATCCTTTCTTATGATGGCTTTAGTTTCAACAATGGCAACAGGGTTTATTCAAGTGATTGTTGGTATATTATTTTGGATTAAAGAATGGGAAAATTTTTTCATCATCCTTTATTTAGTTGGTGTGATATTATTTTTTATGGGAATTTCATTGACTAATTCAGATAGTTTTTGGATAATGCCACCCATTTTGTGTATTTATTTATCATTACTCGTTTACACTCAAAAAAATTAAATCATGACTATTATAATCCCAAACTGGCTAATTATTCTTAGCGGAATAGGTCAAGTTTTTACCGCTTTAATTTATCCATACATCCGTCATCAAGTTTTTGATTGGTATAATGATGTGAAACAACTCAAACCATTGAATCAAGAAATTGCTAAAACGTATGGACGATATATTCAAGGTTTAAACTTTTCTTTTGGATTGATTGCTATTTTATTTACAAATGAATTAAAAGAACAATCTGCTTTGGCAGTTGCCTTAACCGGATTAATTGCTGCTTATTGGGTGGGAAAAGTAGCGACTCAAATTGCTTATTATCCAATGTATGACATTCCAAAACGTAAATTATTCAAATTCGGAAGCTATGGAATGAATACTTTATTTGTACTTTTTGCAGTTGTAAATTCGGCTTTGTTTATTCAAAATTTGATTGGTTTTTACTTCTGAAAATTTTCAGGTATAAACCAACACCAACCACCACAAAATCGGCACGCTTTCCACCCAAAAAGAAGTGTAATATTTATCTCTTTTGAAAGAAGTAAATACTATGAAAATTGCTGTTATAACAGCAATTATAACTGTTAATATTTCAAACTTTTCTTTAAAAAACTCCAATAAAACAAACGGCAACAAAAGAACAATTCCGAACATTTTCGTTTTAAAAATTCCAAATCGTTGCGGAAGAGTTTTCAGAGTTTTATCATCGGTTTCACTGTCTAAAATTTCAAACGGAATCATCAAAGCAATGACAATTAGAAACCGTTGAAACAAAACAATTTTTTCTTTAGTTGAAAAAAAATCTTGCTGAATAATCGGTGCATAAACTGTAATTGCTGTCACACAAAAACTAACTAAAAACAATTTCCAAAAACCAAATTTTCGCAAAAAAGGATAAAGAGCAACCCATAATCCTATTTTGATAAAATAGATTTGAGTTACAGAATTTAATTGCAGAAAATAAAAAATCACAGCAATAATGGATAAAAAAGTCAGTCCAATTATAAAGCGATTCTTGTTGAAATCGAAGTTGCCATTTTGAAACGCTTCAAAATATTTTAAAAAATTATACGCCACGATGGTTCCAAAAAAAATGGTCCATTCAAGATATTTATGCACTGTAAGTTCAAGCGAAATTTCAGTAATTCGAACCAATGCAAAAATAGCAAAGGAAACATGCAAGGAGGATTGAATATAAAAGTCGAATATGTTTTTAAATAGTTTCAAAAATGAAATGCTAATTTTTCTGCAAGAAACAGCTTTTTAATGAAAAATACCATAAAAAAGGAGCTTGCCTAAACAAACTCCTTTTTAACTTCTACTTCTAAAAATTTATTTTTTTATTATCTTGAAATTTTGAAATTTACCTTCTGTTTCTAGTTGTAATAAATAAGTCCCGTTCGGTAATTCCGGCATCACTAATTCAAACGAATCAAGTATTCCTTTTCGAATTGATTTTCCATCCAAAGAATACAAAGTATAATTTACTCTTCCAAAAGAATGAATCACATTAATTCTATTCTCAAACGGATTTGGATAAATTACAAAACTTGATTTTGTTGGATCCTCAATTGATAATAATTTTACTATTTCAATCGACAACACAAAACTTGTACTTCCACCTGAATTGGTTGCCGTGACGGTGTAATTCGTTGCTGCTGAAAGCTCCGTTGGTGTTCCTGAAATGATTCCGGTTGTTGTGTCGAAAGTCAATCCGTTTGGTAAACTCGGTTCAATGGAATAGCTTTCAACCGTTCCGCCCGAGATTGTCGGAACTAAATTTGAAATCATTTCATCAATCGTGAAAACATTCGGTGTGGAATACGATAATGAAGAAGGAACCACATCAATCACTTCTATTGACAACACAAAACTTGTACTTCCGCCTGAATTGGTTGCCGTAACAGTGTAATTCGTTGCTACTGAAAGCTCCGTTGGTGTTCCTGAAATGATTCCGGTTGTTGTATCGAAAGTCAATCCGTTTGGCAAACTCGGTTCAATGGAATAACTATCTGCAACTGCAGTAACCATTGGAATTAAGGGAGAAATTTCTGTACCAAATGTAAATACGTTCGGTGTAGGATACTGCAACGGTAAGGGAACCCCTTTGACAGAAAAATTATTAAACGTAACCCGGTCACCATTATCAATTGTCATATTTGAACCTGTAAAACGCAACCTAACTTTAAAATTGGGATTGTTTTCCGAACCTGAAATAGCTGAAAAATCAACCTCAAACAATTCAAAATCGGATGAAAGCGGTAAAGAAGTCTGTGTCAAACCGGTTGTTATCCAAACCGGATTACCAGCCTCTATCGAATAATCAATTACAATGGCATCAGCGGCATCTTCATCTTTGGCGGCAAAACCAAAAATTAAATTTTTATAGCCCTCTGTAGAAAAATTAAAAAGCAACGTGTTTTCCATTCCTTGATATTGGAATGGTTGTTTGATTTGTATTCCTCTCATGTTTGCTGAGGCAAAAGGAATATTATTGTTGGCTTCAGGAATATAATTTAGTACTGTTGGGCTATTTCTGCGTTCCATTGATGCTTTTCTCCAATTTGGATGAGCATTAGTAAACGGATAACCTTCCAAACAAGATTGATATGTGAGTACTCCATTATTTGCAATCTCAAATGAGGAGTTAATTGATACAATAGGAGTATCATTAGGTAAAGTAGAATTCATCATCCAAAAATAAATTGGCTCACTGGTGTCAATTGAAAATCCTTCCGGAATAAAAACAGCAGTCACAGCGAAGCTTTCTGCAGAATCAATAACAACTTCTTCTTCGTTGCTGGTAGATGCTCCTTCCCAATGGCTAAAAACATAACCGGGTTTGGCAATCGCTTTTAATTTGACCGGAATATTAGCATAATAAATTCCTGTCCAAGGATAAGGATTTGCAGCAATTCCGGGAATTGTGGGGACAATTTCTATTGTATTCACCTTAACAAAACCATGCTCGTCATCAGAAACATCAACTGTTACATTGATATCGTTTGTAATTTCAAACTTTCCACGTATGTGACCTCGCTGAATTTCGGGTCGTTGATTAGCAAATATTTTTAATTCATTGATAAAGTAATTCCAACTGAACTCACTTGGCACTTTCCAACGAATATATTGACGAGGCATTTCGGGAGCAATAACTGTCTTCATTTCATCAATTCGGGTCAGAATTCTATCTGTATGAAAATAGGTATTCATCAAATCGGCAAATCGACTAATGAATTCATGTTTGAACTCATTATTTTCCAATAATTTTCTGAGTAGTAATGTTGACCATTCCGGATTAGGCCAATCCGGTCCACCTAAAGCGGTTGCATTTTCGAGTGAATTGATGGAAATACTACCACCACTCAATCCAAATGTGGAGTCCATGTCGTGTATTGCCCAACGCCATCTACCGTCTAACCCATAAGGTGCATTTGGCTCATATTGCGTTGTCTTTTTTCGCCAATAAATGATGTTATTTCCGGGCCAATCAACATTTTGAAAAAATATATTGGCTATGAAATAATCTTGAAAATTATCAGTATCCATTTGCGTTTTGATGTAGTTATAATTTTCTTCTGTCACCAAAGAATTATTCTCTACATAATCAATCATTTGTAAATAGTGAAGATTATCACCTTCTTCTTCAACGGCATCATTTTCCAGAACATCAATTTCATCTTCATCAATATCATATACCCGTTTAAAAAACTTGTCATCATATTTTTCTCTAAAACTCAAAATTCCGTAAAACTCACCATTAATAAAGGTAATTGTTGGCTGATACGCCTCTGTTTGAACTCTCAATCCTTTAATTAATTCGTGATTTAATGGATCCCGAAAGTTGGTATGATAAAAATCGCCACTTGAGTTTTTCAATGAAAGTCTGGTAAAACTGTCGTCTGTTAAATCCGAGAAAAAGGCATAATCCATATCATTATCACCATATTCTGTTTTGGCATAGAAATTAAAGGACTTACTGGGATAGACTCTTGAATAATTTCCACGAATACGAATACCAATATTTTGATTAATTACTTCATTTCCATTCACAAAGTAACTGAAATTAGCAACTCGTTCTGAAGTGGCTCCTTTTCGTGCAAAATTTCCGATTTCATAATCAGGAACCTCTGAAGGATTATTAGTTCGCCAAGTGTCAAAATCGACTCCCGCTACATAAATGCCATTATTGTACTCGAACAATTTATCTTCATCAATACTTAATGAAACAACGGGTAATGAAAACTGATTGCTGCCTTCAGATGAAATGAAATAATTTTTAGTTACCACGGGACTTGCCATTGCACCCGCTTTAATTACCTTAGCACGAACTACTGTGCTTTTAATAATAGGTACATCCGGAAAATAGGGCGGAACAAAATCATACGTTGAAGAAATCATCGAGATTTTATTCGGCAAAGGGGAACGATCTATAATGCTAATTGGTTCTGAATAATTTAGTGTTTCAAAACTATTAGTTAAAAAAGGGCCAAACTCTTGTCCAGGTAATTTAGGATACTGGTTTTTATAGCTGTATGTTGTACCTAACAAATTGTTTTCATCGGGGACAGACCCATCTAATGTGTACAAAATTGTAGCCTCTTCATCAACTGACGAAATTGTTAAATCGAAACCCGTAGTAAAAAACCCTGAATTTTGTGAAAACTGTGGTGGACTTAATGTCTCTGAATATCCTGTTCCAACATTTTCTGATTCCGGTGTTGGTGTTTGATAAAACACAAAATTACCTGTTCCATTTGGAGATCTACCAAAAGAAACGTTGGCTAACATTGGAACTGATGGTGCTGAATCAACCACAATCCCACCCGGATTGGTTAGTAAAATTGCTTCACCATCTGCACTAATTTTAAAATTTGTATGCAACGGATTACCCGGAATCACCCTGTTTTTATCTGAGCACCAAACCAAAAGGTACTCTCCAGGAAGAATTGAAACATTAGGGAAAACCCACTTGAACAACACATTTGGGTCATCACTCAATCCGTAACCGGTTAAATTAACAATTTCTGAGCTGTTATTAAATAGTTCTATCCAATCTTCGTAACTGTCATCCTCATCTGTGTTTACTGATGTGTTACTTGCGAGTACTTCATTGACAACCAAATTCTGACTATATAAAGGTTGACAAAAGGCAATAAGTACTACTGCAACAAAAAGTCGCAATCTTTTTTTCATTTGTACTAAATTTTAGGGTGGAAATATGTTCAAATTTAACTTAAACTTAATGCTTATCAATTTTTTATCGACTATCAACTCATTTAATCGACAAAATGAAAAAGGAGAGATAAACCCCTCCTTTTTCATTTTTAATCGATAAATCTAATATGCTATCTTTTTATAATTTTTTTGGTCTCTGATTTTCCCTCCACATTTAATTGTAATAAGTACATTCCGCTTGGCAAATCACTAACATTAATTTGTTGGTTTTCTAAATTTCCTGATTTAATTATTTTTCCGTCAATGGTAAACAAATTAAAGGTAACTACAGTGTAAGTATGTTTAATATTTAGTGTTTCAGAAACCGGATTAGGATATACTTTAAGGTTTAAAGCTGTGTTTACAGGTACGCTTAAGGTTAATTCCACTCCTTTTGCACTAAAATTATTAAATGTTACACGATTTCCGTTATCAACTGTCATGTTGCTTCCATAAAAACGAATTCTAACTTTAAAATTTGCATTGTTGTTAGCTCCTATTATTTCAGAAAAATTTGTTTCGAATAATTGGTAATCAGCAGTTAATGGTAAATTTGAATTTATTAATCCACTTGTTGTCCAAGACACCCCATCAATTGAATAATCAATAAGTAATCCATCTGCTGCATTTTCATTTTTAGCGGCAAAACCAAAAACAATATCTCTATACCCTACTGTTGAAAAACTAAAAATCATCGTGTTTTCTAAGCCCCCATTTTGAAAAGGCTGTTTAATCTGTAACCCTCTCATATTAGCTGAAGCAAAAGGCAAATCATTATTTGCTTCGGGAATATAATTGATGTCCGTTGGACTATTTCTTCTTTCCATAGAAGCTTTTCTCCAACTTGGATGAGTATTATCAAAAGGATAACCTGCTAAACATGATTGATAACTCAATATCCCATCATTTAAGATTTCAAATGTAGAATTTATTGATGTTAAAGGTGTGTCATTGGTAATGTTGTTATCTATCATCCAAAAATAAATTGGCTCCTCAGATGCCGGTTCATCAGATAAAATAAAATTGGCAGTAACGGAGAAATTCCCTGTTGGAGTATAGGTAATTTGAGCCTCTGTACTTGATATATCACCACTCCAGTGGCTAAACACATAGCCTTCAAACGGTATAGCCGTTAATGTTACAGGAATATTATGGAAATAAATACCGGTCCAAGGATATGGATTTGCGGCAACACCGGGAGTATCAGAAGTAATATTGATTGTGTTTATTTTTACATATCCGTTAGTATCGTCATTCACGTCCAACGTTGCTTCAATATCATTACTTATGCCAAATTTAGTACGGATGTGTTCTCGTTGAAATATGGGTCTATCCATCGCAAATGTTTCCACAAGATTTTGACTTTCTAACCACCATGCAAAGCTGTAAGGTGCTGCCCATCGGTTGTATTGTTGTGCAATTTCAGGTTCAATAACAGCTGCAAATTGATTAGATAATCCAACCACTCGTTCGGGTAAAAAGAATGTATTCATCATGTCGGCAAAACGGTTGGTAAAGCTTAATTCAAATGCTTCGTTTTCCAATAAACGTCTTAAAATCAAAGTAGACCACTCCGGATTTGGCCATTCAGTTCCTCCAACTGCAGTTGCAAAATCTAATGTATTGTGATCATTTATATCCAACATTAAACCAAACCCGGCATCAGTATCTTTGATGGCTGTTCTCCACCTACCATCATTTCCATAAGGTGCATCCGGCTCATAGGTAGCAGTTTTCTTTCTCCAAAACAATGTGTTCCAACCGGGCCAATCTGTATTTTGAATAAAAATATTCGTTATAAAATAATCTCTGAAATTCTCCACATCCATCTGGGTGTTGATGTAGTCATAATTTGCATTATTGGCTAAGGAATTATTTTCTAAAAAGGAATACATTGCCAAAAAGTGTTCATCACTGCCTTCACTCACATAGTAGGCATCGCCAATGATTTCAATATCTTCTTCTACAATTCCATATTTTCGTTCAAAATAATGTCTGTCCAAGCGTTCGCGTATATTTAAAATTCCCCAATATTCTCCGTTCAAAAACACAACAGAAGGTTGATAAGCTTGATTATCTAAACCTGTTTTTTCAATCAATTCATGGGTGAAAGCATCTTTATAATAAGTATTAAAAAAATCATTCCCAGAATTTCGCAAAACCAATCTTTTATAACTATTATAATTTTCATTTGGGAAAATAGGATAATCGAATTTTGCAGCACCTAGCTCAGAACGAGCATACAAACGTAGAGATTTGTGTTGATAAGCTCTGGTTCCGCCACCATTTATTCGAATCCCAACTTGTTGATTCAGTACTTCATTACCATCTACAAAATAATTAAAATTCCCAATTTTTTCAGTTGCGTCGCCCGAACGATCGTAATTTGAAAACTCGGTAAACAAAGCTGATTCGTTGGGATTTTCCAAACGCCAATTATCGAAATCTACACCCGCAACATAAATTCCATCATTATAATCAAAGAACTTGTTTTCGTCTAAACTAAGTGAAATAACCGGAATCGAAAAACGATCAGTTCCTTGCGGAGACACAAAATAACTTTGCGTAAGAATATCACTAGTTAAAGCTCCTGTCTTATAAGCCCTTGCTCGTACAACAGTACCTTTAAAAATGTTGAAGTTAGGAATGTAATAGGAAGGATCAGAGTCGTAGGTTGATGAAATGGTTGAAATATCATTTGGTTCATTCGTTCTATCTACAATCGTTAATGGTGCTGTATATTGTAAAGATTGAAAACTTTTAGTTAAAAATGTTTCCGACGGCAATTGACCTTCTTCAAACGGATATTCATTTTTATATTGGTATGTAGTACCACCTAAATTGTTAATGTTTGGGTCTGAACCATCCGTTGTATAAATAATCGTTACTGACGGATCCGGATGACTAATCGTTAAATTGAAACTATTTGTATAGAAACCGCTATTTGCAGAAAAAGTTGGTGGGTCAAGAATATCAGAATAACCAACAGATGAGTTATTAGAAGCACCCGGAGTTGGTTCAGGAAAAAAAACAAAAACTGCAGAACCATCTGTTTGTCTTCCGTATGTAAAATTTTGAGGAACCAACACTGCAGGATAGCTGTCTTCTACCTGGCCATTGGGTTTAGTTAACGTAATTGTTTCTCCGCCTGAACTTATTTTAAAATTCGAATGCAAAGGAAAATTAATATCGGTTCTATCTTTATCTGAACACCAAACTAGTAAATACTCACCAGGTTCAATCCAATATTCAGGAAATACCCATTGATATGGTTCGGTTGACAAATCTGTTAAACCGTATCCCTCTAGATTAATAGCTACAGCTCCAGTATTGTAAAGCTCTATCCAATCTTCATAACTGTCATCTTCATCTGTAATAACAGTTGTATTTGACGTTATTATTTCATTAATCACCACATTTTGAGCACTTAACTGAAAAAACGTTAAACATAAAAATATGATACAAGTAATTTTTTTCATAATTTGAGACAATTAAATTTGGGCGAAATTAAAGAAAGAAATAACACAATGGTAACATTCTCGTTATATTACAATTTAATGACGTTGAACGACAGAAAATTATTTCCTAAAGATTTAAAAAAATAAACTTTTGTTGATAAACTATATTTTTGGTTGAAAAATTCTAAAAATATTAGTCCATGTTTAACGAATATTTAGAAGACTAATAATTATTTTTGTACGCACGAATCGAATCTATTTCGATTTCTTTACCAACACAAATTTTACGACCATAAATACATGAAAACAGATTCATTTGCTTTAAGACATTTAGGCCCGAGAGAAAACGATTTACCTAAAATGTTGGAAACTATTGGTGTTGAAACATTAGACCAATTAATTTACGAAACCATTCCTTCTGATATCCGTTTAAAAAAGCCTCTGGAATTAGAACATATCATGACAGAGTATGAGTATGCAAACCACATAAGAATTTTAGGAAGAACTAACAAAGTCTTTAAATCCTACATTGGTTTAGGCTATCACCCAACCATTGTTCCTCCTGCGATTCAAAGAAATATTTTTGAAAATCCAGGTTGGTACACCGCTTACACTCCTTATCAAGCCGAAATAGCCCAAGGTCGGTTAGAAGCTATTTTAAATTTTCAAACAATGGTTATTGAATTAACCGGTATGGAAATTGCCAATGCCTCTTTATTAGACGAAAGTACAGCAGCAGCAGAAGCCATGACGCTTTTATTTGATGTGCGAACTCGCGACCAAAAGAAAAATAACGTTTGCAAATTCTTTGTTTCAGAGGAAATTTTACCTCAAACTTTGTCTGTTCTACAAACACGTTCCACACCTATCGGGGTTGAATTAGTTATTGGAAATCACCAAGAGTTTAATTTTTCAGAAGACTTTTTTGGGGCAATTCTTCAATACCCAGGTAAATTTGGTCAAGTTTACGACTATACTGATTTTATAAAAAAAGCAAGTGAAAAAGAAATTAAGGTAGCCGTTGCTGCTGATATTTTATCGTTGGTAAAATTAACTCCACCAGGTGAAATGGGTGCAGCAGTTGTAATCGGAACGACACAACGATTTGGAATCCCCATGGGCTATGGAGGTCCTCATGCTGCTTATTTTGCCACAAAAGAAGAATATAAACGCTCAATGCCCGGAAGAATTATTGGCGTATCGCAAGACGCTGATGGAAACAGAGCATTACGAATGGCATTACAAACCCGTGAGCAACACATCAAACGTGAAAAAGCAACATCAAATATTTGTACTGCACAAGTGCTACTGTCGGTTATGGCAGGAATGTTTGCTGTTTATCACGGTCCGAAAGGATTAAAATATATAGCAGACAAAGTACATGGAATGACTTCCGCTTTGGCAGAGGCTCTCAATAAACTAGGTGTGTATCAAACAAATACGGCCTTTTTTGACACAATTGTTGTAAAAGCTGATGCTAAAAAAGTTAGAGTTATTGCCGAAAAAAATGAAGTCAACTTTTTTTATATCGATGATGAAACGATATCCATTTCCTTGAATGAAACTATTTTATTTACCGATGTAAATCAAGTAATAGCCATTTTCGCAGAAGCATTAGGAAAAAAAGCTTTTGAAGTTTCTGAATATGTTTTAGAAAACAATTTCCCAATGCACTTAAACAGAAAATCTGAATTCTTAACTCACGAAGTATTCAATAAGTATCATTCGGAAACAAGTTTGATGCGTTATATTAAAAAGCTAGAACGGAAAGATTTATCGTTAAACCACTCTATGATTGCTTTGGGTTCATGTACCATGAAGTTGAATGCCGCTGCAGAAATGTTACCCTTAAGCATGCCTTATTGGACTACTATTCATCCTTTTGCCCCGCTTGAACAAGTGCAAGGTTACACCAAAATGTTAAAAAAATTAGAGCATCAGCTGAATGTTATCACAGGTTTTGCAGGAACTACATTACAACCAAATTCCGGAGCCCAGGGAGAATACGCCGGTTTAATGACTATTCGTGCTTATCACCAATCTAGAGGAGATCATCAACGCACTGTTTGCTTGATTCCTGCATCTGCACACGGAACAAATCCGGCATCTGCCGCAATGGCTGGTATGAAAATTATCGTAACCAAAACCATGGAAAACGGCAATATTGACGTGGAAGATGTACGTGAAAAAGCCATACTGTATAAAGATGAATTATCTTGCTTAATGGTAACTTACCCTTCTACTCATGGTGTTTTTGAAAGTGCCATTAGAGAAATTACACAAATCATTCATGACAATGGTGGTTTAGTATATATGGATGGAGCAAATATGAATGCACAAGTTGGTCTAACAAATCCTGCAACTATTGGTGCGGATGTTTGCCACTTAAATTTACACAAAACGTTTGCCATTCCTCATGGAGGTGGTGGTCCGGGTGTTGGACCAATTTGCGTAAATGAAAAATTAGTCCCTTTCTTACCAAGTAATCCATTTGTTAAAGTAGGTGGAGAGAAAGCGATATCTGCTATTTCTGGAGCACCTTACGGTTCTGCTTTGGTTTGTCTTATTTCCTATGGATATATTTGTATGTTAGGTGCAGAAGGAATTACAAATGCTACTAAATACGCCATCTTAAATGCCAATTACATGAAGGCTCGTTTAGAAAAACATTATCCCATTTTATATTCAGGAGAGAAAGGCAGAGCCGCTCATGAAATGATATTAGATTGCAGAGCTTTTAAAGCCAAAGGAATTGAGGTAACTGATATAGCAAAACGTTTAATGGATTATGGCTTTCATGCCCCTACTGTTTCCTTTCCGGTTGCGGGAACGCTAATGGTAGAACCTACGGAGTCTGAAGATGTTGCAGAGTTAGACAGATTTTGTGATGCTATGATTGCTATTCGTCAAGAAATTGAAGAAGTCATCGCGGAAGAACCTAATAATGTTTTAAAAAATGCTCCTCACACATTAAATATGCTAACTGCTGATTCTTGGGTGCAGCCTTATACAAGAGAAAAAGCAGCTTATCCTCTAGAATATGTTGCTGATAATAAATTTTGGCCTAGTGTTCGCAGAGTTGATGAAACTTATGGCGACAGGAATTTAGTATGCAGTTGTGCTCCGATTGAAGCGTATATGTAAAATAGTGATTAGTAAATAGTCAGAATTGATTAGTTTAAGGTTTCAAATTAATTTTGAAACCTTATTCTTTTCTACTAAATGATATAAATCATATTATTAATGCCACATTGAAGTAAATTTGTATTCTAATTATAGTTAGAAATGAAAGACATAAAAAACCAAGAAGATTTATATATCATTGTAGATGAATTCTACAAAAAACTCTTGTCTGATGATAGAATCAGTTACATTTTTACGGATATTGTTAAAATAAAACTGAAAGAACACCTTCCCATTTTAGTTACTTTTTGGTCCCAAGGAATTTTGGGAACCGGTGGTTACACCAATAACTTAACCCAAATTCATTTGGATATAAATGAAAAAGTATATTTATCTCCTGAACTTTTTGATATTTGGCTTACACATTTTAATAATAGTGTCGACGAAAATTTTAGTGGTCAAAAAGCAGAACAAATTAAAACCCAAGCCTTAAGCATTGCAACGGTAATACAAATAAAGATTAATCAAAAAAAGAGCTAATAATTATTAGTTACAAAATTTCAACCCTCAAATACTGATTTATTCGCAATTCTGTATTCATATTAAAAAAATCAACATTGTTTACGTTAATTAGTGATAATTTTGTTTATAATATCTAAAAATAATTATGAATATCAAAATAACCGGTTCCGGGAGCTATATCCCCACCGAAATAGTAACCAATATTGACTTTGCTAAACATGTTTTTCTTAATGACGACGGAACACCTTTTCCGCAACCAAATCAAGTAATTGCTGAAAAATTTAGAGATATCACCGGAATTGAAGAAAGACGTTATGTTACAGATAATTTAAACACGTCTGACATTGCTACCATTGCAGCCAAAATAGCCATTAAGAATGCTAATATTGATCCCGAAACATTAGACTATATCATCTTTGCACACAATTTTGGCAATGTTAAAAAAGGAGCAATTCAAACGGATATTTTACCTAGTTTAGCTACCCGTGTCAAATTTGATTTACGCATAAAAAACCCAAAATGTGTAGCTTACGATATGCTTTTTGGTTGCCCGGGATGGGTTGAAGGTGTAATTCAAGCTCAAGCATTTATCAAATCGGGAATGGCAAAAAAATGTTTGGTTATTGGTGCCGAAACACTCTCTAGAGTAGTTGATATGCACGACCGGGATTCAATGATTTATTCGGATGGAGCGGGTGCAACAATTATCGAGGCAACTGAGGAAGAAGGTGGCATATTGGCTCATGAATCGGCCACATTTACTTATGAAGAGGCATACTTTTTATACTTTGGTGACTCTTTTAACAAAACACATGATCCTGATGTGCGGTACATCAAAATGCAGGGTAGAAAAATTTATGAATTCGCATTGAACGAAGTACCCAAAGCTATGGTTTCTTGTTTAGAAAAAAGCGGTATTCCTATTCAAGATGTCAAAAAAGTACTTATCCACCAAGCCAATGAAAAAATGGATGAAGCAATTATTCAACGGTTTTATAAACATTATAAACAAAGCCCACCAAAGGGAATTATGCCCATGAGCATCCACAAGCTTGGAAATTCAAGTGTTGCGACTGTTCCTACTTTATATGATTTATTGGTTAATAACCAATTGGAAAATCATTCCATTGCAAAAGGTGATGTTATTATTTTCGCATCGGTTGGAGCCGGAATGAATATCAATGCTATTGTGTATAGGATGTGATATTATTATTATTTAAATCTACCTAAATAAAAACTTGATTGTAAAATACAGGTGCCTCTACAATCTTAGTAACACAATAAGCTTCAAATATTTTAGTACATTTGTGCTACGAATTACAAACCATGTACGAAAAAACATTTCCCAATAAGCGGTTCAAATTAACCCTGCAATTTTTGGAAAAACATCTCTCTAAATCTGAGTCCATTCTAGACTTAGGTATAGCCAATCCATTTTCTAAAATCATGACAGAAAAAGGGTTCCAAGTAAAGAATACTTTTGGTGAAGACTTAGACATCGATCAATCTCGTTTAAAAAATGAAGATTACACCGTAGTTACCGCGTTTGAAATTTTTGAGCATTTACTCAATCCATTTACTGTTTTACAAAACATAAAATCAGACAAAATTTTTATTTCAATTCCTTTACGCCTATGGTTTTCTTCAGCTTATAAAAGTAAAACAGATTTATGGGACAGGCATTACCACGAATTTGAAGATTGGCAATTGGATTGGTTATTAGAAAAAACAGGATTTACCATTGTGGATTGCATCAAATTTACCCATCCTGTAAAAAAAATAGGACTTCGTCCCTTGCTGCGATTTTTTACAAATCGGTATTATTTGGTCTATGCTGTAAGAAAATAGAAATTTTAGAATGAATTACTACATTATAATTCCCACCTTCAACGAGGAAAAATTTATTTCGCTTACACTTCAATCTATTATGGGGCAAACGGTTCTACCTACTAAAGTGATTGTTGTAAATGATGGATCGACAGATAAAACAGTAGAAATTGTTCAATCGTTTACAGAAAAATATTCTTTTATTTCTTTAGTGAACAACCCCTCGGAGGCGATTCATCTTCCGGGGAGTAAAGTGATTCAAGCTTTCAATAAAGGTTTAGAAACGCTGAATGAAAACTATGATTTTATAGTAAAAGCAGATGCAGATTTAATTTTCCCTCCGGACTATTTTAAAACCATCATACGACATTTTAAATCCGACAGCCGAATCGGAATGGTAGGTGGTTTTGCCTATATCAAAAAAAACAATCAGTGGGTTTTAGAAAACCTTACAGACAAAGACCATATTCGAGGAGCCTTTAAAGCCTATCGAAAAAAAACGTTTGAACAAATTGGAGGATTAAAACCCGCAATGGGTTGGGACACGTTAGATGAATTGCTTTGCAAGTTTTACAACTGGAAAGTAGTTACCGACAAAACATTACAGGTAAAACATCTCAAACCCACGGGAGCAAGTTATAATAAAGCTGCCCAATTCAAACAAGGAGAGGCCTTTTACAGTTTAGGTTATGGTTTTTGGATTACCTGTATTGCTTCTATAAAATTGGCTTTTCTCAAGAAAAAACCACTACTTATTTTTGATTACCTGAGAGGTTTTTGGCATGCAAAATCATCAGGAAAACCTTTGCTAGTGACTTCTGAACAAGCAAAATTTATTCGCAAATACCGTTGGAAAAAAATGATGTACAAATTTTTTTCTTCTAAAAAAGCTATGCTGTAAAATCCTTCAAAAACAGAAACTTTTTTCTATTTTTGTCTCATGCTAAAAATGCTTACCCACATCGGAAAATATTTCCTAATGCTCAAAGAAGTCTTCAACAAACCTCTAAAATGGAGTGCTATGAAGAATTTAATCTTTAAAGAAATCGACGATTTAATAATAGGTTCTCTTGGTATTGTGGCATTTATTTCCTTTTTTGTGGGAGGAGTAGTTTCCATTCAAACAGCATTGAATCTTACTAATCCACTTATTCCCAAATACTTGATTGGATTTGCCACAAGACAATCTGTCATATTAGAATTTGCTCCTACTTTTATTTCTATTATTATGGCTGGAAAGATGGGTTCTTTCATTACGTCAAGTATAGGGACCATGCGAGTTACAGAACAAGTTGATGCCTTGGAAGTAATGGGTGTTAACTCTTTAAATTATTTAGTTTTTCCAAAAATAATTGCTCTTCTACTCTATCCTTTTGTAATTGGAATAAGTATGTTTCTTGGTGTTTTAGGCGGATGGATGGCCGGTGTTTATGGCAGCTTTACTTCTAGTGATGAGTTTATTATGGGCTTACAAACAGAATTTATTCCTTTCCATATTACATATGCGTTTATTAAGACAGTTGTTTTTGCCATTATTTTAGCAACAATTCCCTCTTATCATGGTTATTATATGAAAGGCGGTGCATTAGAAGTTGGAAAAGCAAGTACTGTTTCATTTGTGTGGTGTTCAGTGGCAATTATTCTTTCTAATTATATTCTAACTCAATTATTGTTAAGTAAATGATTGAAATTAAAAATATAGAGAAATCATTCGGAGAAACCAAAGTATTAAAAGGTATTTCGACAAGTTTTGAAACCGGTAAAACTAATTTAATTATTGGACAAAGCGGCTCCGGGAAAACGGTTTTATTAAAATCACTTTTAGGAATTCATACTCCGGAAGTTGGAACTATTTCTTTTGATGGCAGAATTTATTCTGAACTAACAGCCGATGAGAAAAGAGATTTACGTACAGAAATTGGCATGGTCTTTCAAGGAAGTGCTTTATTTGACAGTATGACTGTTGAAGAGAATGTTGGCTTTCCTTTGAAAATGTTTACCAATCAAACCGCAAAAGAAATACAAGAACGTGTAGATTTTGTGCTGAACCGTGTAAATCTAGTAAATGCTCACACCAAAAAACCTTCTGAAATTTCCGGTGGAATGCAAAAAAGAGTGGCTATAGCACGTGCAATTGTAAACAACCCCAAGTATTTGTTTTGTGATGAACCCAACTCTGGTTTAGACCCAAAAACTGCCATTGTTATTGACAATCTTATTCATGAAATTACGGTAGAATACAATATTACAACCGTTATCAATACACATGACATGAATTCAGTGATGGAAATCGGTGAAAAAATTATCTTTTTAAAAGAGGGTGTTTTGGCGTGGGAAGGAACTAAAAAAGACATATTTAAAACAGATAATGAAGCCATTGTTGATTTCGTTTATTCGTCTAACTTATTTAAAAAAATCAGAAAAGCTCAGAACAAAGAAGAATAAAAATCAATTCAATTTTCTGACAACTAATTTGTCATTATGGAGTTTTAGTCTCAACCATTTCTCAATTTTTTCCTCATCACTTACTATTCTATTATTACTTATTGTATTATTCCATTTTAAATAAAATATTGGAATAGTATCAATTGTATTAAAATTAGTTTTAATCAGTCTTGAAAATGCAATTTCATCAACATTTTTATAATTGATTTTAATTTCATTCGCTATCTGATCGAAAGGAATCTTGGATTTTTCAGATAAATACAATTGCTTTTGCAACACTAGCAATTCTTTTTCTTGTTTGACAATAATTTCTTCTTTTTTATTTAATATTTGTTGTGTTGTGAAATAAGTAGATTCTAATTTTTCTAACATATTCTGTGTCTCCAAATTCTCTACACTTTGTGTAATTTCAAACTTTACACCCGAATAGCCTTGTTTTTCTAATTTATCACTCCATTCTTTAACGTCTTCGTTGGTAACCGATTTTCCTACTGTAGCAAATGAGACTGTTTTGTTTTGAAAATTTACTTTTTGGTTAAGTACCACGACATCCTTATCAAGGTTGAAATTTGTAATAATGGTATTCACCTTTTGTTCAAAATCTGTTTTTTTGTATAAACCATAAAACATATAAATACTAGGTGTTAAAATGAGAAAAGCAACCAAATAAAGTAGGCGAGAAATTCGTTTACTTTTAGAGGAGTTCAAATACTCCTGCATAGGAAACTTCAAAGATTTAACAATAATAAAAGTAGCTAAGGCAATAAAGATAGTATTGATGGTAAACAAGAACATGGCACCTCCAAAAAAATCCCATTTTCTTGTTGCCAAACCATATCCCGCAGTACAAAGAGGGGGCATTAACGCCGTCGCAATTGCTACTCCGGCTATCGTATTAAACTGTTTATTTCTTCTGCTTAGTGCTACTATCAATGCAAAACCTCCGGCAAAAGCTATAATTACGTCCCTTACATCAGGATAAGTTCGAGCTATAAGCTCGGGTGTCTCTTTTTGGAAAATAGGGATACTAAAAAATAAAAAGGATGTAAAAATTGCTAATACAACCATAATTCCAAAATTATTGATGGCTTTTCGCATTAAGTCCACATCATTAACACCAAGTGACAAACCAATACCAACAATCGGTCCCATTAATGGAGAAATTAACATCGCTCCAATAACAACTGCAGTAGAACTTGTATTTAACCCGGCCGAAGCTATCAAAATAGAAAAAATCAAGACCCAAGCTCCTTGCCCTTTAATTGAAATTCCGGCCTTAACCTCTTCAATCGTAGCATCATGGTTTGTGTCTTCCCGAATATCTAAGGTAGACTTTAACAACAGTTTAAAATTCTGCCATATACTTTTTAGTGGGGAGTTAGGGTGATTTGTTTCCATTTTATATATCTTTTAATAAACTGGCCATTTTTTTAATTTCCTGCTCTTTTTCTTTAGGATAAATCAGCAATACATTTCCTTGATCAACCACAATATAATCATGCAAGCCATCTAGTATAACATTCTTTTTCCCTTCCGTACGAACAATATTATTGGAAGAATTGTTAAACCAAGTGATTGCATTTACAACGGCATTATTATGTTGATCTTTTTCTAATTTTTCATGTAACGAACCCCAAGTTCCTAAATCATTCCAGTCAAACGAAGCGGGTAAAACATATACATTTTTTGCTTTCTCCAAAATGGCATAATCAATCGAAATATTTTCAGCATAAGCATAATTATGTTGGATAAAATCTTTTTCTAAAATGGTATTATATTTATCAAATCCTTGCAAAAATAATTCGCTCATTATAGGTTGAAAGCAAGAAAAAGCTTCAATAATTGATTTGACAGACCAAATAAAAATACCTCCATTCCAAAGGAAATTACCACTTTCGAGAAAAGATTTTGCAGTTTCGTAATTTGGTTTTTCACGAAATTGATTAACTTTTTTGATGGGATTTGCATCCGTTTTATCATACTCGATATATCCAAATCCGGTATTGGGAAAAGTTGGTTGAATACCTAATGTCATTAAAGCGTTATTATGCTGACAATACTCAAAACATTGTTGCAAATTTGAGACAAAAGCGGTTTCATCTTCAATCCAATGATCACTGGGAGCAACAACCATCACCGCATCAGGATTACTTTTTTGAATTTTTAACGAAGCATACAAAATACAAGGTGCAGTGTTTCGCATCGCGGGCTCCAATAATACTTGTTCTTGTTTCACCATAGGTAATTGACTAAGAACCAAATCATTGTATCGTTCATTTGTTAAAATGAAAATATTTTCAGACGGAATTAATTTTGACAATCGACCAAACGTTTTTTGAATCAACGTCTCTCCCGAACCTAACATATCGTGAAATTGCTTAGGAAAATCAGTCGTGCTTACCGGCCAAAACCGTGAACCCACCCCACCGGCCATTACTATTGCGTAATAATTTTTGTTCATCTTTTTGAGTTACTGAGACGCTGAGTTACTAAGTTTTTTACAAATATAGTAAAGTTGCTGAGTTACTGAGTGACTAAGATGCTGAGTTTTTTTTAAGATTGAAATAAAAAAATTGAAAACAAACAATAATTGCAATCCTACAAAAATTAATAATGAGATTATAGTCTTAAAATTATAATCAACTGAATCAAAAAGTGGAAAATTATCTACCAAATTAACCATATGTTAATAGTAGAAAAATAATCCTATGAAAATCAACGAACCATAAACATGAATTAAGGAGAGAATTGAAATGAATTGAATTCCAAAAAAATTAAAAATAAAGTATATCAATCCTGTAATGAAAAATATCAAACACAATAAAATATATGCATGCTGAAAAGTAATTACATAATAAGTATCGTGAACATTAATATCCAATGTTTCGTTTTTATCTACTATAAAAGACAAAATCAAAAAAATAACTGCTGCCAAAAGCAACAAAAAATAAGATTTTTTTTTAAACAGTTCTAAAATCATCAATCGTTATTCTTAAATCGTTAATCAACCCGGAATAATCTCTACCTCAGCGTTGGCATTAAATAAATATAACTTTCCGGTTTGCACCTCCAAACATTCATACCGTTTAACCCGAAGTCCTTTTTTTTGAAAAACTCTTCCGTTTTTGAGTCTGAAAAAACTTCCGGAAGGCACTTCGTGCATAAAATGAATATCCGGTTTTCGTTCGTCAAATTGTTTTAAAGCAAACGCTAATCGAGCATCGGTATCGCTACTGGCCGTTGGATTTCTAAAATGATTGGCTACCAAAGGCAAAACCGAATTCGGAAAAATTTCCGGCCGAATAAACGGAATCATCAACCGTTGAAAGGTGATTTTCCATTCGTTGCCGTGCGGTTTTATCATACGTCCGTATTTTTCAAAAGCGGCCAAATGAGCAATTTCATGCACCAGCGTAATCAAAAAACGGTATTTATTCAAATTGGCATTCACCGTAATTTGATGTTTTCCCGATGGATGCCTTCTATAATCGCCGTGACGCGTCACCCTTTCATTTACAATTTTTAGGTGAACAGAATTGGTTTTGATTAACTCAAAAATGGGTTCAACCGCATGCTCGGGGAGATATTTTAAGAGGACTTCGCTCATTCAATTGTAAAAAATTACGGTGTAGAAGAACTTACTTGTAACACCTTCCCATTGTAATATTTGTTTCCGTTTAACGAAAAATCATAAATATAATCGGCCATTTCTTTAGCAGAAAGTGGGGCTTGATAGCCTGGAAAAGCTTCTTGTAACATTTCAGTTTGAACGGCTCCCAATGCCAAAACGTTAAAGGAAATGCCTTGTTCTTTGAATTCTTCTGCCAATAATTCCGATAACGTAATCACCGCTCCTTTACTGGAAGAATAGGCTGCCAAACCGGAAAATTTCATACTCCCTTGAACACCACCCATCGAACTAATCGTAACCACATGACTGCCTTTTTGCATAAAAGGCAAACAAACTTGGGTTAAATTAGCCATAGCAAATACATTGACTTGATATACTTTTTCAAAATCGGCTTGTGATAATTGCAAGAATGGCTTTAAAACCAAACTTCCTGCGTTGTGAATTAATACATCTACATTTTTCCAAGTTTGAGCAATGAATTCTTTAATTACATTCAATCCGGATTCTTCTGACAAATCAACGGAAAGACAAGTTATATTCGAATGTTCAATTAATTCTTTTGGTGTTTTTCGGGAAATAGCCAAAACCTGATGGCCTTCATTCGCAAATTGCAAAGCCAGTTCAAATCCAATGCCACGAGATGTTCCGGTAATAATGATGTTTTTCATACACTTTTTATAAGTGCTAAAAATACAAAAACCCTTTAAGATAGCACTCAAAGGGTTTTAAAATATATTATACTTGTGAATAATTTCTACACCAGACCTCTCGAAATCACGATACGTTGAATCTCAGAAGTTCCTTCATAAATTTGGGTAATTTTTGAATCACGCATCATTCGTTCTACATGGTATTCGGCTACGTATCCATTACCACCGTGAATTTGCACAGCTTCATTAGCAACTTCCAAAGCAGTTTCAGAAGCATATAATTTTGCCATAGATCCGGAATGAGCAATATCTTTCCCCTCATCTTTTTCACAAGCTGCTTTCATGACCAATAATTTTGCAGCAGTTATTTTCACGTACATATCAGCTAATTTAAAAGCAATCGCTTGGTGTTTGAAAATTTCTTTTCCAAATGCTTTTCGCTCTTGCGAATATTTCAAAGCCAATTCATAAGCTCCGGTAGCAATTCCTAATGCTTGAGACGCTATTCCGATTCTTCCTCCGTTCAAAACATTCATGGCAAAACTGAATCCAAATCCGTCTGCTCCAATTCTGTTTTCTTTAGGTACTTTCACATCCGTGAACATCAACGAATGGGTATCACTTCCGCGGATTCCCATTTTCTTTTCTTTGGGACCAATTTCAAAACCTGCCCAACCTTTTTCTACAATAAACGCATTGATTCCTTTGTGACCTTTTTCTATATCCGTTTGAGCGATAACTAGATAAGTAGATGCAGTTCCTCCATTGGTAATCCAGTTTTTGGTTCCGTTTAGCAAATAGTAATCACCTTTATCAACTGCTGTAGTCTTTTGCGAAGTAGCATCACTACCGGCTTCCGGTTCAGATAAACAAAAAGCACCTATTACTTCACCTTTGGCTAAAGGCACCAAATATTTCATTTTTTGTTCTTCAGAACAATATTTTTCCATTCCGGCACAAACCAACGAATTGTTCACCGACATGATTACAGCAGCCGAAGCGTCTACTTTAGCAATTTCAGTCATTGCTAAAACATATGACACGCTATCTAATCCGGCACCACCGTATTTTGGATCAACCATCATTCCCATGAATCCCAATTGACCCATCATTTTTACTTGTTCAGTTGGGAATTTAGAATGTTCATCGCGTTCAATTACGCCGGGTAGTAATTCTTGTTGAGCAAAATCACGAGCTGCTTGTTGAATCATCAAATGTTCTTCGGTAAGATTGAAATCCATATGTGTTAAATTGAAGGTTTGTTTTTATAAATTTGAAGGCAAAAATAGTACAATTAACACTAATTCTCAAACGATTTCGTATTTTTAAGCCATGTTTAAAGAATCCTATCAGGTTGTGGGTGTCATGAGCGGGACTTCCCTAGACGGTATAGATTTAGCTCACCTTTATTTTTCGGTTGAAAATGGCTTTTGGAGCTACCAAATCGGAAATTGTCAAACTGTTTCTTATTCTTCTGGTTGGTTAAACAAATTGAAGAACGCACTACATTATTCGAATGAAGAATTACAAAATCTCAATAAAGATTACACAAAATTTCTAGGCAAAACTATTCGCAATTTTATTCACGAAAATTCACTTGAAAAGCTAGATGCCGTTTGCAGTCATGGCCACACCATTTTGCATCAACCTCATATCGGATTAACGTTGCAAATAGGTAATTTACCTGAAATTGCCGAAATCATAAACCAAACCGTTGTTTGTGATTTTAGAGTTCAAGATGTGAAATTAGGAGGACAAGGAGCTCCGCTCGTTCCGATTGGCGATCAATTATTGTTTTCGAAATTCGATTATTGTTTGAATTTAGGTGGATTCTCAAACATTTCTTTTGAAGAAAATGGAGAAAGAATCGCATTTGATATTTCACCCGTGAATACTGTTTTAAATTTTTATGCCAATCAATTAGATATGAATTTTGATGATAAAGGCAAAATTGCTCGCTCTGGAAATGTAAATCCATATCTATTGACTGAACTGAATAACCTTGATTTTTATCAAAAAAAATATCCCAAATCACTCGGGATTGAATTTGTAAAAAGTGTAATAATTCCGCTAATCGACAGCTACTCTATCGCTATTGAAGACAAATTAAACACATTTGTTGAACATGTTGCCGTCCAAATTGCACTAGCATTACCTGTAAAAGAGGGTAAACTACTGATTACCGGTGGAGGAGCTTATCATCTATTTCTTATTGAACGAATGAAAAATTATTTACCAGATATTTATCTCGTTGTTCCTGATTCTAAAACTTTAGAATTCAAAGAAGCCCTGATTTTTGGGTTGATGGGAGTACTAAAATTAAGAAATGAAATAAATGTTTTGAAAAGTGTTACCGGAGCCAAAAAAAATCACAGTTCCGGTTTTATTTATGAACCTTGAAAATGTAGATAAATGTCTTGAAAACTTTAGAAAAAAAATAAATTTAATCGAATTTGTTCGATTAAATTTGCATCACAAACAAACTAAAATGAAAGAATTACTCAAAAAATTTGAGACAAAAGAACCTGAAATAATTTTTAATTGGAAAGACCCCGAAACAGACGCAGAGGGATGGACAGTCATAAACTCACTAAGAGGCGGAGCTGCCGGTGGCGGAACAAGAATGCGAAAAGGACTTGACATGAATGAAGTACTTTCACTTGCTAAAACCATGGAAGTAAAATTTTCAGTATCAGGACCTGCTATTGGGGGAGCAAAATCAGGAATTAATTTTGACCCTAACGATCCTCGAAAAAAAGAAGTTTTACAACGTTGGTACAAAGCAGTTTCTCCATTATTAAAGAGTTATTATGGAACCGGCGGTGATTTAAATGTAGATGAAATTCATGAGGTGATTCCAATTACGGAAGAGTGTGGTGTTTGGCATCCACAAGAAGGTGTTTTTAATGGGCATTTTAAACCCACTGAGGCCGATAAAATCAATCGTATTGGTCAATTACGTCAAGGAGTGATAAAGGTAATTGAAAACCCGAAATTTTCGCCTGATGTAAATAGAAAATACACTGTAGCTGATATGATTACAGGGTTTGGTGTTGCCGAAGCGGTTCGTCATTACTATGATATTTATGGTGGAAGTGTTATAGGCAAAAGAGCCGTTGTACAAGGTTTTGGAAATGTAGGTTCTTCTGCCGCTTTTTATTTGTCCGAAATGGGTGCTAAAATAGTCGGTATTATCGATCGGGAAGGTGGAATTATTAATGAAGAAGGATTTTCATTTGAAGAAATCAAACGGTTATTTTTAAACAAAGACGGTAATAAATTGGTCGCTCAAAATATGATACCGTTTGAAAAAATAAATCAACAAATATGGACCATACAGGCAGAGGTTTTTGCCCCTTGTGCGGCTTCCAGATTGGTTCAAAAAAGTCAAATTGATCAAATGATTGCTTCTGGTTTAGAAGTTATTTCAAGCGGAGCAAACGTGCCGTTTGCAGATAAAGAAATTTTCTTTGGCCCTATTATGGAAGAAACAGACTCTAAAGTAAGTTTAATTCCTGACTTTATTGCTAATTGTGGAATGGCTCGCGTTTTTGCTTATTTCATGGAAAAGAAAGTACAAATGACAGATGAAGCCATTTTTTTTGACACTTCAGAAACCATCAAAAAAGCAATAGAAAAAACGCATCTTATAAATTCGTCTAAATCTAACATTAGTGCAACTGCATTTGAAATAGCCCTAAAACAATTAACTTAAATCTAACTAAAAATGGCATTATTAATCATACTCTTATTTGTTATCGGATATATGTCGATAACATTAGAACATCCCTTAAAATTAGACAAAACTGTACCCGCACTTTTGATGGCTGCTGTTATGTGGGCTTTTTTATCGTTTGGATTCAACAACGGTTGGCTATCGGTAATTGATGCTCACGGACATGTTTTTAATATGAATGAAGGAAGTTTAGAACATAATCATGAAGGGTTTTTAGAAAATTTGATGCACCATTTTGGAAAAACAGCCGAAATTTTAGTTTTCTTGATTGGGGCGATGACCATCGTCGAAATAATCGATTTACATAGAGGTTTTGATGTGATTAAAAACAGAATAAAAACAACAAACAAAGTTCGTTTATTATGGACAATGGGTATTGTTGCTTTTATTCTTTCTGCAATTATAGACAACTTAACAGCAACTATTGTTTTGATTACGTTATTGCGAAAACTTATACCTAAACGTGAATACAGAATATGGTATGCATCCCTCATTGTCATTGCTGCAAATGCAGGTGGTGCTTGGTCTCCTATTGGCGATGTAACAACCACGATGTTGTGGATTGCCAACAAAGTTACTGCTTTGGGGTTATCAGAATATGTTATTATTCCATCTATCGTATGTTTTATTGTTCCTTTTGTCATAGCATCTAAATTAAAGCCTTTTAAAGGGTCAACCGAGAGAAAGGCTTTTGGAGTTAATGAAGAATCGGAACGATTGTTGAGTAGTAAAAAAATGCTTTACATTGGCCTAGGTGCAATAGTTTTTGTACCTGTTTTTAAAATGATTACCGGACTTCCTCCATATGTTGGAATGATGTTTAGTCTAGGTTTTGTGTGGTTAGCATCAGAATACGTTACACCCTTTGATAATTTTAATAAAAACGATAAACATTTATATTCCGGACACAAAGCGTTGACAAAAATTGAGTTTTCAAGTATCTTGTTTTTCTTGGGGATATTAATGGGTGTAGCAGCTTTAGAAAGTATGGTTTTTGGTCAAATCAATGGAAATGACACGGGAACACTCAGATATGCGGCAGAATCCCTTTCCAACGCTGTTCCTAATATGGATATTGTAGTTATTCTCTTAGGAATGCTATCCTCTGTGATTGACAACGTTCCTCTAGTAGCTGCCTCAATGGGTATGTATACCTACGAAGTTGATCATTCTATTTGGCATTTTATTGCTTATTCGGCAGGTACCGGTGGAAGTATGCTTATCATCGGTTCAGCAGCAGGTGTTGCTGCAATGGGAATGGAAAAAATTGATTTCATTTGGTATCTTAAACGAATTACTTGGTTAGCCTTTGTAGGATTCTTAGCCGGAGCTTTCACATTTATGATTATTGAACATTTTGCACGATAAACAATTTAAAATAGTATTTTAGCGTTATCTTTTAACCAATCAAAAAACAAAATTAATATGCAACCAGCAGATAGTTTAACAACAGTACAAAATGCTTTATTAGAAGACCAACCCGTAGAAAAAACATTATCCATTTGGGATTTAATTACCAGTGGCGGAATCGGTGGTCAACTCATCATGATTACCCTTGCGTTATTATTATTTTTCGCTTTGTACCTCTATTTTGAAAGACTAATGGCAATTAATTCAGCTTCTAAAATTGATACTAATTTTATGAACAACATCAAAATGAATATCCTAAACGGTAAAATTGATGCTGCCAAAATGCTGTGTGCCCAAACCAATTCTCCGGTTGCCCGATTGACTGAAAAAGGTATTTCTAGAATTGGTAAACCTCTTGAAGATATTAATACTGCTATTGAGAATGCCGGAAAATTAGAAATTTATAAATTGGAAAAAAATGTTAGTATGCTCGCAACTATCTCTGGTGCAGGCCCTATGATTGGTTTTCTTGGTACTGTAATTGGTATGATTCTTGCCTTTCACAAAATGGCAAGTGGCGGCGGACAAATTGAAGTGGGTGCTTTAGCAGAAGGTATCTATACAGCAATGACAACAACAGTTGCAGGGTTAATAGTGGGTATTGTAGCTTTCATCGGATACAATCACTTGGTTGTAAAAACCGACAAAGTTGTTCACCAAATGGAAGCCAATGCAACTGATTTCCTTGATCTTTTAAACGAACCGTCATAATATGAATATCAGAGGTAGAAATAAAGTATCACCAGAATTCAATATGTCATCTATGACAGATATTGTTTTTTTGTTGTTGATTTTCTTCATGTTAACTTCCACCATGGTAACCACTAATGCATTGGATTTAGTGCTACCTAAAGCAAAAGGAAAAACAGACAGTAACAAAAATATTTCGGTGAGTATCAATAAAGATTTAGAATTTTTTATTGACAAAGAAAAGGTGCTAGAGACTGATTTAGAAGCAAAATTAATAGCCTTGTTTCCTAATAAAGATGAAAAAGCTATTATTCTAAGAGCAGAAGAAGGTGTTCCAATTGAAAAAGCAGTCAATGTGCTAGACATCGCCAACCGCAACCAAATTAAAGTGGTACTAGCGGTCCGTCCAAAATAATAAGAAGCAAATCCTGCTGTCCGTTCTTAGTTTTTTTGAATAAACCCTTTTTTTATAAGCCGTTTCAAGAGCTTCTATAGTCGCTTTGAAACAGCAATAAAAAATAGCGTTTCTTTCAAAAAAAGCTATCCACTACCATCAGGGCTAAAAAGAGAGACCATGAAATATTTAGAAACCGAATACGAAAAAAAATCATTTGCTATTTCCACAGCGATAATGGCAGTGTTGCTTTTATTAGTTATTTTTCTCGGATTATCCTACATGGATCCACCACCTGAAAACGGAATAGCCATTAATTTTGGAAACACAGATGCCGGTTCAGGAGAAACCAATACAACAGAACTTGTGAAATCTGAACCCAATGAAACACCCGAACAACCAACTGAAGAAGCAACCTCAGAACCTACATCACCTAGCAAAGCATCAGAAAACGTAATCACGGCTGATAATGAAGCGGCAATTGCCTTAAAAAAACAAAAAGAGATTGCAGATGCTAAAGCAAAAGCTGAAGCAGTGGCAAAGGCGGCTGAACAGAAAAAAAAGCAAGAAGAAGCAGAGAAGAAAGCTAAACTGGATGCCTTAATTGGTGGCGTAAAAAAATCAGAAGGAAAAACTACTGGAGGAGATGGCACTTCCACTTCGCCGGGTAATCAAGGAAAAATTGATGGAAGCATTTATTCCAACAGTTACTACGGCAGCGGTAAAGGAACAGGAACCGGCAACGGATCTTGGGGATTAAACGGTAGACGACTTTCCAGTCCGGGAGCCGTCAAAGCGGATTGCAATGACGAGGGAACAATTGTAGTAGAAGTAAAAGTTAACAAAAACGGAGGGGTGACCAACGCAAAATATAGTCCAAGCGGATCAAATACTACTAGTACTTGCCTTAAAGAAGCTGCCATAAAATCGGCCTACAAATACAAATGGAATAATGATGAGAATGCCCCTGATACTCAAATTGGATTTATAGTTTTTAATTTTAGTAATGGAGAATAAAAAATAATTTTTATTGTTAAAAACCTCACAATTGTGGGGTTTATTTTTACTCATGAATTATCAAGAAACTGTCAACTGGTTGTTCAATCAGCTACCAATGTATCAAAACTTAGGAACATCGGCCTACAAGCCGAACCTTGACAATACAATTTTGTTGTCGAATTACCTTAACAATCCGGAGAAAAAATTAAAAACCATTCATGTTGCAGGAACCAATGGAAAAGGTTCAACTTCTTCCCTACTCGCTTCCGTATTACAAGAAGCAGGTTATAAAGTGGGTTTATATACTTCACCCCATTTAAAAGATTACCGAGAACGTATTAAAATTAATGGAAAAGAGATTTCAGAAGATTTTGTTATCGATTTTGTTTCAAAACACAAATCATTCTTTGAAAATCATCAATTAAGTTTCTTTGAGATGACCGTTGGTTTAGCGTTTGATTACTTTGTGAAAGAAAAAGTAGATATCGCAATCATTGAAGTTGGCATGGGCGGACGATTGGATTCCACCAACATCATCACACCCTTAATTTCTGTCATTACGAACATTGGATTAGACCACACTCAATTTCTGGGAAATACATTGGAAGCTATCGCCTTTGAAAAAGCAGGCATTATCAAACCCAATATTCCGGTAGTGATAGGTGAATTTACTACTGAAACTAAACCCGTTTTCCTAAAAAAAGCATCCGAAACTAATTCACAAATATATTTTGCCTCTGAATTAATTAACGATACATATCCCACCGAATTATTAGGTGATTATCAAATTCAGAATAGAAAAACAGTGATGCAAATTATTTGCGTTCTTCAACAACAAAAAGAATTTACTATTTCTGAAGAAAACACTAAAAAAGGATTTTTAAACGTAATAAAAAACACAGGCTTAACAGGAAGATGGCATCAAATGGGAGAAAAGCCGAAAATAATTTGTGATACGGCTCATAACAAACACGGACTATCAATTGTACTCAAACAACTGAAAAAACAAAAATTTGAAAAACTTCATATTGTTCTAGGAGTTGTAAACGATAAAGATTTAGCTGAAATTTTATCTTTATTCCCGAAAAATGCATTGTATTATTTCTGTAGCCCTAAAAATTTACGCGGTTTAAATCCTGAAATTCTTAAACAAAAAGCAAAAGAATTTGGATTAAATGGAAAAATATATAATTCTGTTTCAGAGGCTTATCAAAAAGCAAAGGAAATGGCCAAGCCAAAAGACTTAATTTACATCGGGGGTAGTACTTTTGTAGTGGCAGAAATTTTATAATTTTTTTTGTTTTTTTATTTGCAGATACCAAAAACTGTTCTATATTTGCACTCGCAATCAAGCACTAATCGGGCGATTAGCTCAGCTGGTTCAGAGCACCTCGTTTACACCGAGGGGGTCGGGGGTTCGAACCCCTCATCGCCCACAAAAAAACTCCCTAATAGCTTAGGGAGTTTTTGATTTCTAAAGGGGTCATTAACTCAGTTGGTTCAGAGTGTCACGTCGACAACGTGGAAGTCATTGGTTCGAATCCAATATGACCCACTTTTTTATTTCATTTTTAATTTACAAACATTCAAGTGTTCTTTCAAGGGCCATGCCCCGAGAACCTTTGATTAAAATAAAGTTATTGTTAAAAGAAAAATGCTTAACATATTCTGAAAATTCAGTGAAATTTTCAAAAAAATGTAAAAATGAGCTTTCTTTTTTTACTTTATAAAATTCTTTTCCAATTAAAAAACAAATAAAATCAACTTTATTTTGAAGGAAATTGACAATTTGTTGATGCTCTGAAAAACTATCTTCACCCAATTCAAACATATCCCCCAGAATAGCAATTTTATTCTTTCTATCCAATTGAATAAAATTTTGTATTGCTACCTCCATACTACTTGGATTGGCATTATAAGCATCGAGAATAATTTCGTGTTTGTTTTTAAAAATTATTTGTGAACGATTATTTTTTGGATAGTAGCTCTCCAAGCCTTGTTTTATGGCATTAGTATCAACGTTAAAATATATCCCAACAGTAATAGCTGCCAAGATGTTGGTAGCATTGTAAAGTCCGATTAGGTTAGATTGAATTTCAACATCATGATACTTTATCTTCACAAATGGATTTGCCTCAATTGCATTAACAAAAACAAAGCTACTAGGGTACAATGAGCTAAAGGTAATTTTATCCATCTCTAATGTTTTCGAATATTGGATTGAATCATCAAGATTTACAATTACTTTTTTATTATTTTCAGAAAGATAATCATACATTTCAGACTTCCCTTTTATTACCCCTTCTACACCACCAAATCCTTCTAAATGTGCTTTACCAAAATTAGTAATGTAGCCATAATCAGGTTGAGCAATTTTACATAAAAATGCAATCTCCTGTTGATGATTTGCACCCATCTCCACAATCCCAATTTCAGTTTCTTTAGTAAAGGAAAGTAATGTCAGCGGAACACCAATATGATTATTCAAATTACCAAAGGTTGATTTGGTTCTATATTTTTGTGACAATACAACTTGAAACAGCTCTTTGGTTGTTGTTTTTCCGTTACTACCTGTGAGAGCAATAATAGGTATATTTAAATATTTTCTATGAAAACTAGCTAATTGTTGCAATGTTTCTAAACAATCTGAAACTAAAATTGTTTGATCATTCAAATAGTATTGATCATTATCAATTAATACATAAGAGGCTCCTTTCGCTAATGCTTCATTAGCAAAAGCATTTGCATCAAAGTTTGCTCCTTTTAGGGCAACAAATAATGAGTTTTTCTCTATTTTTCTGGTATCAATGGAAACAGAAGAACATTCTAAAAAGCAAGTATGAATTTGAGCAATAGTCATAAACAAAAATAGTTTAAAAATAAAAAGCCCCACGAAAGGGCTTTTTTATAGTTTGCATAAAGAAAATTATCGAGTTGATTTAGGTTTTCCTCTTGCCGATTTTTTGTTTGATTTTGGTCCAACCTTAGACATTGCACAACGGAAACCAATGTCATCTGTTGCAATATCTTGAGGGAAGAATCTTCTTTGAGCCGGATCCAACCAATAAGCTCTGTCTCTCCAAGAACCTCCTTTGTAAACTCTTACATTATCATCAATAAGTGTTGTTCTTTTCGAAGATCTGTCATATTTTCTTACCATTTCAGAAGATGCACTATCGACAGTTACTTGATGCTTTGGCGAGTCATACATTCTGTTTTTTTCACTTACTGTATTGTCTCCTTCTTCCTCTGAACCGAATTTATAAAAACGGATGGATTGTTTATCACCGTCACGGTAATTTCTGTTGTCACTTTTGTCGAAATTTTGTCTTAAGTACGTTTCTTTCTCATCAACAGGCACTTGTGCAATTTGACCAGGAAGATTTCTGGCAATGATTTTTCCGTTTGCTAATGTATCATAAACAATATTTTCTGAAGTGATTAATTCAACTTTACCATCTTCACCAATTTTGTTTTTCATATAAACATTCCCTCTATAGTAGTTAAAGTCATTTGCTTCATCATCTACTCTTGGTCTGTAAACATCGGCAACCCATTCGTTCACATTTCCTGCCATGTCATACAATCCAAAATCGTTTGGCGGATATGACTTAACTACTTGAGTGATATCAGCACCATCATCTGACCAACCTGCAATTCCACCATAATCACCTTTACCTTGTTTGAAGTTGGCTAATTGGTCGCCTTTTACAACTCTTTTTCCAGAACGTGTGTAGCTACCATTCCAAGGGTATTTCTTTTTACCTTGGTATAAGTTGTATTCTCTGTTTCCAACATTAGCAACAGCAGCATATTCCCATTCAGCTTCCGTTGGTAGTCTATATTCCGGCTGGATTAAACCAGAAGAACGTGTTGCATAAACATTTTTTGCTTCAGAAGATTCACCCTCTCTATTAGTAGTTGCTTTAGCACGACCACCTTTACCTTTCAAAACAATTTCTTCATCACCACCAAAAGCTTGAGACGGTGTATTGATATATGTTTCTGTGCTAAAAGATTTTTCTGCAGTTGCATCAAGTAATTTAGCGTCTTTTTTTAGATACTTATTTTTCTCCAAAATATCTTCATTAACACGATCAGTTCTCCATTTACAAAACTCTACAGCTTGAATCCAATTTACACCAACTACCGGATAATCCTTGTAAGCAGGATGTCTCAAATAGTTATTTGTCATCTGTTCATTATAACCTAATCGATTTCTCCATACCAAAGTGTCCGGCAAAGCACCGTTATAAATATTGGTATAGTTCTCATTATTTGGATCAAAAATTCGCTTTAACCAATCCAAGTATTCCATATACATAAGGTTGGTAACCTCACTTTCATCCATAAAAAAAGATTGAACGTGTTGCTGATTTGGAGTATTATTCCAATCATGCATTACATCGTCCTGAACTTTTCCCATAGTAAAAGTCCCTCCTTCAATTGCAATAAGACCAGGGGCAGCCTGTTGCTTTTTGAAGTTTGATGCGTACTGAAAACCACCTTTTTTATCGTTGATTTTCCAACCGGTTGCCGTAGATGAATTTTTTGAGCTTGAACCCTTGCTACAACTTGCAAGAAGAAACATCACTGCCAATCCAAATAGCAATCTTAATGTCATAACTTTGTTTACTTTCATACGTTAAGTAGGTAATAAATTTAGAGCCGCAATATACTAATAAACCTTTATATTACAACAGTTTTTTAAAATTTTTGTCAAAAGAACAAATTTATTGTCTTAAATACAAACCTATAACGAAAAAATAATTTGTTTAGTATAAATTAAAAATCGTTGCGAAAATTTATATCTTGTAATAAATTTGCATTCGTTACGTTTAAACCTTGTTATGAAAAAGATTATACTCCTGTATTTCATTTTATATGGATTGTTTAGCATTGCTCAAAACAGTGTAAACATTCAAGTATCTTGGGACAAAGACAATAAACTTAACCTTGGAGACCATCATTTAAACATCCCTCATTTTCAGCAAAGTAACTTTTTTTTTGACGATGTTAGCAAGGTAATTCTTTACAATCAAAAAATAAATTTATCTACTCCAGTAGACGAAAATTCAATTCAAGTAACTTCTCTAACTTATGAAAACATTTCGCAAAATGAGCTTGGAGATTTAGCACTAGACAAAATTCCAAATGATATTACGATAACAATAAAAAACGGAAAAGCAAGAGGTTTACTACAAGCTCTAATTACGTTTTCACCTATAATCAAGACAAATGAAGGTTTCAAGAAAGTAAAATCATTCGTTGTTACATATAATAATGCTAACAATTATCAACAAAGAAACGATAGTCTCTTAAATTTCAATACAATTCAAAATTCAGTTTTAGCCACGGGAGAATGGTATCGGTTTTATGTTGAAAAATCTGGAATATATAAAATTTCAAGAAATTTCTTAAGTCAACTTGGCATGAATACCAATGTTGACCCCAGAACAATCAAAATATATGGGAATGGAGGAAGGATGATTCCTTTACTTAATAGTATTGAATACCCGTCTGATTTAGCAGAAAACGCCATACTATTTGTGGGGGAAGAGGACGGCACATTTAATCCGGAAGATTACATTTTATTCTATGCTGAGGGAACCGATAATTGGAACTCTGAATGCTTAACCCACCTTAATTTATACGAAGACAAATCCTATTATTATGTCACTTCTTTGGGCGGAACTGGCAAAAGAATAACGCAAGCTACACAACCTACTAATCCGGCCACAACTGTTTTTACAACATTTGATGACTACCAATTTTATGAGAAAGACCTCGTAAATATTGGTAGGTTGGGAAGAAATTGGTTTGGAGACCAATTTAGTTCTCAAACATCCCTTTCTGTTAATTTTGGTTTTCCAAACATTCTAACGAATTCTACTATTCAATTTACAGTAACGAGTGCTGCAGTTTCTTTATCAAGTTCTAGTTTATCAATTAATGTGGGCGGACAGACACAAAACATTAACTTTACAGCTATACCAACATTCAGTTCCGTATTGTTTTCATCCGGAACAGCTCAATTTAACATTCCAGCCACACAAGATGTCTCAATAGAATTGAACTACAACAATAATGGAGTACCAAGTGCGAGAGGATATTTAAATTACATTGTGGCTCGTGCAACTAGAAACCTCATAGGTTACGGTAAACAATTTCGGTTTCAAAATGAAGCGGCAGCAACTTTAATTGGTGTGGGAGAATATCAATTATCAAATGCCTCATCAATTCAACAAGTTTGGGATATTACAGATATTTACAATGTAACCCGATTTGAAAACACTGGAAATCAAACTTTTTCTTTTAGAACTGATTTGGGAGAAAACAGAAAATACATTGCTCTTGAACCAAACGATTATTATAACCCTTCAAGAGAATCACAATCAAAAGTAGTCAATCAAAACATAAAAGGAACAATTTTCACTGATGCACAAGGTCAATTTCAAGATATCGACTATCTGATAATAAGTCCTGTTAATTTAGCCTCTGAAGCAGAAAGATTAGCTAACTTTCACAGAAACTACTCCGGTTTACATGTTAAAGTAGTGACGCTTGATAAAATTTACCATGAATTTTCATCAGGAAAACAAGATATTGGGGCAATCCGTAATTTGGTAAAATATGTTTATTTCAACGCTTCTGATGATTCTAAAAGAATAAAATACCTCAATTTATTTGGGGATGCCTCCTTTGATTACAAAGACAGAATACCAAACAACACCAATATTGTTCCCGTTTTTCATAGTCAGAATAGTGAATCACTTTTAAGTTCAACCATGACAGATGATTTCTATGGTATGATGGACCCGCACGAAGGTAGAATGACTAGCCAGAGTAACTTACCAGGATTTGAAGCTTTAGATATTGCAGTGGGCAGAATGCTGGTTTCTTCGGTACAGCAGGCAAAAGAAATGGTTGACAAAGTTATTCAATACCACGACATTGATTCCTACGGAAGATGGCGAAACAATTTTACTTTAGTATCAGATGATGTTGATGATAGTTGGGAAAATCAAATTCAAAACGGAATAGACAATTTAGGAAACACTATTAATAGTGAAAAACCGTTTGTAAATGTACTCAAATTTCATGCGGATTCTTATGTTCAAGAAGCTTCAGCAGGAGGACAACGTTATCCCAAATTAAAGCAAGAACTCTTGAATGCAATCCAAAATGGCTCTCTGGTTTTTAATTATTTTGGCCATGGAGGCGAAGACCAATTAGCCTCTGAACGTATTTTTGAAAAAACAGATGCTCAAAACTTAAACAACCAATACCGATACCCTCTTATCATAACCGTAACTTGTGAATTCACTCGGTTTGACAACCCATATAGAGCTACTGCTGGAGAATTTACTTATTGGAATCCAACAGGTGGTGCGATTTCATTAATTACAACAACCAGACAAATTGGTGTTACCACGGGTCAACAGATAAATGAAGAATTTTCCAGTTTTCTTTATGGCTATGGCTCTGATTCTAATGAAGATTCAACCATTGCCGAAGCTTTACGTAGAGCAAAAAATGCTTACAACAGCCAAACATTAATGGTTTTCTATATTGGAGACCCTGCCTTAAAATTAGCTATCCCTAAACCTAAAATTGTTCTGACCAAAGTTAACGATGTTCCAACCGAATCTTCTACTTTAGTTTTTAATGCTTTAAGTAAAATAAAATTGTCCGGTGAAGTGAGAGATGAAAATGGAGACGCACTATTATCAAATTACAATGGCGATATTGCTGTTCAAATTTTTGACAAATCAATCAACCGAACAACTTTAGGTAATGACAACACGAGAGACAGTTCAAATAATTTGATTTTAATGAATTTTCAAACCTTGGGCGAAACAATTTTTAGGGGAAATGCATCGGTTACAAACGGCCTGTTTGAAATTGAATTTATTGTTCCGAAAGACATTTCTATACCGGTTGGAAATGGCAGAATTAGTTTTTATGCAAAAAGTCCAAACCCTACTTTGCAAGACCAAACAGGATACGACACATCCATCTTAATAGGAGGAATAAATGAGAACGCACCGGAAGATAACATTGGACCAAGCGTGAAACTTTATATGAATGATCAATCCTTTATTTCAGGTGGAATCACAAATGCAAGTCCAATTTTCTTGGCTTTTTTAGAAGACGAAAACGGAATAAATACGGCAAGCGGAATTGGTCACGATATTGTAGCCATATTAGACGGTGACGAAAACAACCCATATATCTTAAATGATTATTATGAAACAGAACTGAATGATTATACAAAAGGCAATGTTCGTTTTCCGTTTAGAGATTTGGCTCCCGGATTACATACCATAACCTTTAGAGCTTGGGATGTGTATAATAATCCGATTTCGGCAGAAATTCAATTTATTGTCGTTGGAGAAGAAACCATCAGTTTAACCAATGTACTCAATTACCCAAACCCTTTTGTCAATTATACTCAATTTTGGTTTTCGCATAATCGCCCCTTTGAACCGTTGGATGTTCAGGTACAAGTTTTTACTATCACCGGAAAGATTATAAAAACCATAAACCAAGTCATTAATACTGAAGGCTTTTTATCGAGAGAAATTACTTGGGACGGAAGAGATGATTTTGGTGACAAAATCGGAAAAGGTGTGTATGTTTACAAACTCACTGTCAAATCAAACCTTACCAATAAAAAAGTTGAAAAAATAGAAAAACTTGTTATCCTTTAAGAAAACACTATATTTGTTGAATATTATCCAGATTTTATAATGAAAAAAATAACCGTATTTTTAATTTGTCTCTTTGCATTTCAAAACATATTCGCTCAGAATCAAGATAGAGTAATTACCACAGGAGTACCTTTTTTACTGATTGCAGCCGATGCTCGTGCAGCCGGTATGGCAGACATTGGAGTAGCTACTTCTCCAGATGCCTATTCGCAACAGTGGAATCCGGCAAAATATGCTTTTGCGTTAGAAAAGGTTGGTATTGGTGTAAGCTACACCCCATATTTAACAGATTTAGTGAATGACATTTCGTTAGGTCAATTAAATTACTACAATCGTATTAGTGAAAAAAGTGCTTTTGGAGGAAGTTTGCGTTATTTCAGCTTAGGAGACATTGAATTAAGAGAAAATTTTGATGACGAAGCAAGAATTGTAAGCCCAAATGAGTTAGCTGTAGATGTATCCTACGCATTGAAATTGAGTGAACGTTTTTCCACCTCAGTTGCCTTTCGATACATCCGCTCACAACTAAGAATCCCTGAGGGAACAACCGATGCCAAACCGGCAAGTTCTTTTGCCTTTGATATTGCGGGCTATTATCAATCTGAAGAAGAAGCCTATGACAGCTTCAATGGAAGATGGAGAGCTGGATTTAATTTTCAAAATATTGGTCCTAAAATTAATTATGATGAAGATGAAGTTTCGGAATTAAATTCTAACTTCCTTCCGGCTAATATGCGATTAGGTGCCGGATTCGATTTTATTTTTGATGAATATAACAAAATTGGATTAAATGCCGAAGTGACTAAATTATTAGTACCTACCCCAATCCCTCCAAAATATATTGATGTTGATGATAATGGGATTATTGATGAAACAGATATTGGCGACCCTATTAACACTAATGCACAACAAAATGCTAGAAATGAATACCAACGTATAGGTTGGGTGTCCGGAATTTTCAAATCATTTGGTGATGCACCGGATGGTTTTAGCGAAGAGCTAAGAGAGTTTACATGGGCATTGGGAGCTGAATATAATTATCAGGATTCTTTTGCTCTACGTTTAGGTTATTTTAACGAACACGAAACAAAAGGAGCAAGAAAATATTTTTCATTCGGAGCAGGATTTAAATATACCGTTATTAAATTAGACGTTTCTTATTTGTTTTCTGCTTCTAAAGTTAAAAACCCGCTCGAAAACACCTTGCGTTTCTCTTTAACCTTTAATTTTGGCGATAAATACGATGAATATTAATCCATCATACTAACAAAAAAACAATCCAAATTTCTACATAGAGATTTGGATTTTTTTTCCACTATACATTATGAAAAAAGTTACTATATCAACCGAATTTACTGTTTTTGAAAACATAGAACAATTGCCAAAGGAAATAAAAGACCTAATGAAAAAGGCAATCGAAATAAGAAAAAAAGCTTATGCCCCATATTCCAAATTTAAAGTTGGTGCAGCTATTTTACTTGATAATGGAAAAATAATTTTGGGTTCTAATCAAGAAAATGCGGCTTACCCGTCCGGACTTTGTGCAGAGCGTGTGGCTATTTTTCAAGCTGGAGCAATTTATCCTGATGGGAAGATTTTAAAATTGGCCATATCAGCAACCTCAGAAGAGAAACCTGTTTTATCTCCTATTCCTCCCTGTGGTTCTTGTCGTCAATCAATCGCTGAGTATGAATTTAAACAAAATTCACCTATTGAAATCTACTTCATGGGTGAATCTGGAGAAATTTATAAGTCTGACTCTTTGACTAACTTATTACCACTGGTATTTGACAAAAATTATCTGTAAAATTATTTACTTACTAAAACGTTATCGTAAATAACTTTTTATAAACTTTGATATTTTAAGCCGATTAAATTTTTACATCTACTTAGGATGTCTTATTTTTGCTTCTCGCAAATTTGTGCATAACTTATTTGTAAAAACAACAAAACAATCATATAAGATTCAAAATAGAAAAATGAAGAAAATAACCAAAGAAGTTTATCTGCAATGGTATGAAGACATGCAGTTTTGGAGAAAATTCGAAGACAAATTAGCTGCCGTTTACATCCAACAAAAAGTCAGAGGGTTTTTACATTTATATAATGGCCAAGAAGCTGTATTAGCTGGTGCATTACATGCAATGGATTTGTCAAAAGACAAAATGATTACAGCCTACCGTAATCACGTTCAACCCATTGGAATGGGCGTTGACCCTAGAAAAGTAATGGCTGAACTTTACGGAAAAGCAACCGGAACATCTAAAGGTATGGGTGGCTCAATGCACATCTTTTCTAAAGAACATGGTTTTTATGGTGGTCACGGAATTGTAGGAGCTCAAATCCCGGTTGGTGCCGGAATGGCTTTTGCCGATCAATATTTCAACACGGGTGGCGTTACATTGACCTATTTTGGAGATGGGGCTGCTCGTCAAGGTTCACTTCACGAAGCCTTCAATATGGCTATGTTGTGGAAACTTCCTGTTGTATTTATTTGCGAAAACAATGGGTATGCCATGGGAACTTCAGTAGAAAGAACTGCTAACCACACTGATGTTTGGAAGCTTGGTTTAGGCTATGAAATGCCATGCGGACCGGTTGATGGAATGAACCCAGTAAAAGTAGCCGAAGCCATGCACGAAGCTATCGAAAGAGCTCGCCGTGGAGACGGACCTACTTTCTTAGAAATGAAAACATACCGATACAGAGGTCACTCTATGTCTGATGCACAATTATACAGAAGTAAAGAAGAAGTTGAAGAATACAAAAAAATTGACCCTATCACACAAGTTTTAGATATTATCAAAGAAAACAATTATGCTACTGATGCAGAAATTGAAGTAATTGATCAACGCGTGAAAGACTTAGTTGATGAATGCGAAAAATTCGCAGAAGAATCTCCCTTCCCGGAAGTACAACAATTGTATGACGTGGTGTACGAACAAGAAAACTATCCTTTTATCCCACATAAACTATAAGCACTATGGCAAAAATTATAACTATGCCACGTTTGAGTGATACAATGACAGAAGGAGTTGTAGCAACATGGCTTAAAAAAGTTGGCGATACAGTAAAAGAAGGTGATATCTTAGCCGAAATTGAAACCGACAAAGCAACAATGGAATTTGAATCATTTGATTCTGGAACGTTATTACACATCGGAATTCAAGAAGGTGAATCTGCTCCCGTTGATTCATTATTAGCCATCATCGGTAAAGAAGGTGAAGATATTTCCGGTTTATTGGCCGGAGGAAGTGCTGCTACTTCAAGTATTTCTGTTACTTCTGAAACTCCAAAAGCTGATGAAACTAAACCGAAAGTAGCTACTGAAATTCCTGCAGGAGTAAAAGTAGTAACCATGCCTCGCTTAAGTGATACCATGACTGATGGAACAGTAGCAACTTGGTTGAAAAAAATTGGTGACACTGTAAAAGAAGGCGATATTCTTGCCGAAATTGAAACCGATAAAGCCACGATGGAATTTGAATCTTTCAATTCCGGAACATTATTATACATTGGTGTGCAAGAAGGCCAGTCTGCTCCGGTAGATAGTATTTTAGCTATCATCGGCCCGGCCGGAACGGATGTTACCGGTATTGCTGAAAATTTCACTAAAGCTGGAGAAAATCCTAAAACAGAAACAAAAAAGGAAGAATCAAAACCTTCATCCGAACATAAGACTGAGACAACTGTAACCGAATCTAACGGTAGAATTTTTGCTTCTCCATTAGCAAGACAAATAGCTAAGGAAAAAGGAATAAACCTTTCTCAAGTAAAAGGTTCCGGTGAAAACGGTAGAATTGTAAAAAGTGACGTTGAAAACTTCACCCCATCAGCAGTTACTCCTCAAAAAGCAGTACAACAAGAAAGTGTTACTCAACCTGTAGCTGTTGTTCAACCATTCGTACCGGCTGGAGAATCTTATTCAGAAGAAGTGAAAAACTCGCAAATGCGTAAAACCATCGCTCGTCGTCTTTCTGAATCTAAATTTACTGCTCCTCATTACTACTTAACGATTGAAGTAGGTATGGATGAAGCTATGAAATCCAGAGCAGTTATCAATACCGTTCCGGATACCAAAGTATCGTTTAACGATATGGTTGTAAAAGCTTGTGCAATGGCATTGAAAAAACACCCACAAGTAAATACACAATGGAAAGATGATGTAACAGTTATCAACCATCACGTAAACATCGGTGTGGCTGTAGCAGTTGAAGATGGACTTGTAGTTCCAGTATTGAAATTTACAGACCAAATGAGTTTAACGCAAATTGGTACTGCGGTAAAAGATTTAGCCGGAAGAGCTAAAAACAAAAAACTACAACCTTCCGAAATGGAAGGAAGTACCTTTACCGTATCCAATTTAGGTATGTTTGGTATAACTGAATTTACATCTATTATCAACCAACCCAATTCTGCTATTTTATCAGTGGGAGCGATCATTGAAAAGCCTGTGGTAAGAAATGGTCAAATCGTAGTGGGAAATACGATGAAAGTAACTCTAGCATGTGATCATAGAACCGTAGATGGTGCAACAGGTGCTCAATTTCTTCAAACGCTTCGAACGTATTTAGAAAATCCGGTTACTATGTTAGCTTAGATTTAACTATAACTATATATAAGAGCGAGTTCAATTTGGACTCGCTTTTTTGTGATAACATCTAGCATAGAGAAAATTGTTGCAGTTCTAAGGGGATATTTATATCTTGCGGCAAAATTTTTACAAACTTTTACTAATAAATAACAATTTAAAAATGAAGACACTTTGTCTAAGCCTATTTCTATCAATAGTTTTATTGATAACATTTAATTCCTGTTCTTCTAATGATGAGGAAGGATGCGGAAAAGTATCCAATATATCATATAGTACAAGTCCTACTCAAATAAGTATTAACTTTCAAACCGTAAATAATGTCAATTCTTATTTGATTGAATACGGTGTTGCTGGTTTTACAAAAGGCACCGGCACTTCATTTCCAACATCCCAAAATGGTGTATCTATTGAAAACTTAACACCCGGTACTTTATACGATATATATATTACCAGCTTATGTGAACAAGGACAAACCAATTTTTATAAAATTGCTAATATTGCCACTGAACAAAGTCAATGTACAGGTCAAGTAAGTGCAACTTTAAACCAATGGTACAGCACACAAAACATCGAAATCTATTTTGAATATAATGGAGGTAGTGTTGAGAGTTTTGAAGTTGAATATGGATTACAAGGTTTTACAGTAGGAAATGGTACTAAACTTACTTTTAATTCTACTAGTGGAACTATACAAGGAATTCTAACTAATACAACCTATGACATTTATGTTAGAGCTATTTGTTATCAAAGTGATAAATCGGAAGCTCAAAAATACACCTATACCACTATTGGTCCGTGTCCAAAACCTATTTTTTTAAATACCACGCTAATTTCAGGAAGTTGTACACAAGGAACTGCATACAGAAACTTTAGCTGGAATTATGACTATAGTAATGCACAAAGTTTCACTATTTCTTTAGTAGGTCAGGGTGGCTTACCGCAAAATGGAAATCAATTCACCACCAGTAATGAATCAATTGCATTTTCCAATATGTTTTGTAGTTGGAATCAATTTTACGTAAGAGCAAATTGTTCAGATGGTAGTACAAGTGAATGGGCTGGACCGATAAATTTTTAATTGCTTCAAAAGTTTTAAAGCCTTTCCTGAGACGGGAAAGGCTTTTTTTTTGCGTTATCTTTTATTCTTCTCCTCAATCCACTTCGCCATATATTTTGTGCTTTGTAAAAAATGATGCATCAGCATAGCACCAATAAAATTATCCTCACGATATTTTTTGAATTGTTTCAACTTATCAATCAACACTTCACAAAATGTATCTTCAAATAAATGTTTCGAAAACCGATGCTTTAAAATCTCAAGACCTTTTTGTTGAGCTTGCAACCAAATTGGTTTGTTTTGATATAATTCGATTGCTTTTTCCGCAAATTCAATTGGTGAATCTCTAATAAAACCATTCCATTCAAACTCACCATTCATGGCCTCTGCTCCAATTGTTGAAGTTACACTCGGAATCCCATACAGCATTGCTTCCAACAATTTTCCCTTAATTCCCGCACCAAAACGAATGGGAGCCAAAAGAACTTTCGCTTTCGAAATCACTTCAAAAGAACTTTCCGCTCTACCGTGAACAAAAAAACTCTGCTTTGGGTTATGCAATGAATTTATTTTTGGTGTCGGATAAGCTCCATAAACTTGCATCTTTGCCTCGGGAAATTTTTTAAACAATAAAGGCCAAATTACTTCTTTCAAATATACAACGGCATCGTGATTAGGAGAATGAAGAAAATTCCCAATGAACATAAAATCACTTCGCTCTTCAAAATTGGGTAAATTTAATATTTCATCTTCAACCCAAATCGGTAAATAAAACAATAAAAAATGCGGGACTCTAAAATGCGATTGCAACAATTCCATTTCAAATTCCGAAATCATCAACGTTACATCACAACGAAAAATACTGGCAATTTCACGTTTCGCTATATCATTAATTAACTCAAACGGCTTGTTCTTCAAAACTGATATTCTCCTTGCTTCTCGCAAACAATGTAAATCCTCAGTGTCCAACATTCTAATTGCATCAGGGCAATGTTGAGCAACTCGCCATCCAAATTGTTCCTCTGTCATAAAACGATCAAATAAAACAAAAACTGGTTTCAATTCCAATATAAACTCATCAAATGAACTACAATTCAATGCTATTCTCTTTTTGTCAACACCAATTAATTCTTTCGAAAATTGACTTTCAGAAGCTGTACTGGCAAACGTAATTTTCACTCCTTTTTTCTTAAAAAAAGAAATCAACTGCATCATTCTTGTTCCGGCAGCTGAAGAATTAGGCTCTGGCCATACAAAACCAATAATTAAAATTCGTTTATTTTCCAATGTGTTCATCCGACTAAAATAGTAATAAAAGAGCCAATTCTTTTCAAATAAAAAACATTATTTTTGTATTAAATCACTTGAATCATGTTAGGATTAAAACTTAAAACCGACCCACGTTGGGCTAATATAGCCGAATCAAACCTCGAAGAAATTTTATCCGACCACTGTTGGTGCGAACAAAAAGCGGCTGCCAATGCTCTTTACATTATTACCAATAATTCTGAAAATGTTGAATTGGTTACCGAAATGGCCAAAATTGCCATCGAAGAAATGGAACATTTTCAAATGGTACACAATATCATTCAAGAACGCGGCTACCAATTTGGGCGTGAAGTAAAAGATGATTACGTTAATCAACTTGTAAAATTCAGTAAAAAAGGAGGATCTCGTAATGATGCTTTAATTGAACGATTGCTTTTTGCTGCGATGATTGAAGCCCGTAGTTGCGAACGTTTTAAAGTGCTTTCCGAAAACATAAAAGACCAAAAACTTGCCAAGTTTTACAGAGAACTTATGATTAGTGAAGCTAACCACTATACAACTTTCTTAAAATTTGCTCGTAAATATTCCGAAAAGGTTGATGTTGATAAACGATGGCAAGAATGGTTAGATTTTGAAGGCAAACTCATTTCTAACTATGGCAATAAAGAAGCGGTTCACGGGTAATTTTATAATTTAAGCATTCCCCTTCAACAAGTACAAATTTCGGGTCGGGCTATTATTCGTCGTTAGTGTTCCTCTCTGTGGGCTTTGTGCTACTATCCCTGATGCAAACATTCAGTATATAAAGCTTTTAAAAAAGCACACTGCTAAGCTCTAAATCAACCTAAGACGAGTGCCTTTCTTTGATTCAGGCAAAACTAAAAACAAAAAATCCCCATTCGCTCTAGTGAATGAGGATTCTCAAAAGAAGGCGGCGACACGAGCCTTGCGACTGCGACGCCCTATAAAAAAATAGGGTTATCCTATTTGGACAACCCTACTCAAAAGAAGGCGGCGACATACTCTCCCACAAAATGCAGTACCATCTGCGCAGGCGGGCTTAACTTCTCTGTTCGGAATGGGAAGAGGTGAGCCCCGCCGCAATAACCACCTTAAATTTTTAGTTTTCAGTTCTCAGCTTACAGTAATCAGTTTTCACTACTTACTCCTAACTCTCAACTCCTAACTATCTCGTTATAAAACGAGGCTAATATCTTAACATACTGAGATAAAAATTAATGTTGTAGAAAAGTTTTCATCCCCCGACTTGCATCGGGGGAACTTTATTCACATAAGCTTACGGGTTATTAGTACTACTCGACTATGACATTACTGCCTTTACATCTATAGCCTATCAACGTGGTCATCTTCCACGACCCTTTAAAGAAATCTCATCTTGTGGTGGGTTTCGCGCTTATATGCTTTCAGCGCTTATCCCTTCCAAACGTAGCTACTCTGCGGTGCTCCTGGCGGAACAACAGATACACCAGCGGTTTGTCCAATTCGGTCCTCTCGTACTAGAATCAGATCCACTCAAATTTCTAACGCCCGCAGTAGATAGAGACCGAACTGTCTCACGACGTTCTGAACCCAGCTCGCGTGCCACTTTAATGGGCGAACAGCCCAACCCTTGGGACCTTCTCCAGCCCCAGGATGTGACGAGCCGACATCGAGGTGCCAAACCCCCCCGTCGATGTGAGCTCTTGGGGGAGATCAGCCTGTTATCCCCGGCGTACCTTTTATCCTTTGAGCGATGGCCCTTCCATGCGGAACCACCGGATCACTATGCTCTACTTTCGTACCTGATCGACCTGTATGTCTCTCAGTCAAGCTCCCTTATGCCATTGCACTCTACGCACGGTTACCAAGCGTGCTGAGGGAACCTTTAGAAGCCTCCGTTACTCTTTTGGAGGCGACCACCCCAGTCAAACTACCCACCAAGCAATGTCCCCGCCTTAGACGGGTTAGACCTCAGATAAGCAAAGGGTGGTATTTCAACAATGACTCCACAACGCCTGGCGACGCCACTTCACAGTCTCCCACCTATCCTACACATCACTTATCCAAGACCAATACTAAGCTATAGTAAAGGTGCACAGGGTCTTTTCGTCCCACTGCGGGTAATCGGCATCTTCACCGATACTACAATTTCACCGAGCTCATGGCTGAGACAGTGTCCAGATCGTTACACCATTCGTGCAGGTCGGAACTTACCCGACAAGGAATTTCGCTACCTTAGGACCGTTATAGTTACGGCCGCCGTTTACTGGGGCTTCAATTCAATGCTTCTCCGAAGATAACATCTCCTCTTAACCTTCCAGCACCGGGCAGGTGTCAGGCCCTATACCTCATCTTACGATTTTGCAGAGCCCTGTGTTTTTGATAAACAGTCGCCTGGACCTTTTCACTGCGGCCAGCATTGCTGCTGGCGACCTTTCTCCCGAAGTTACAGGTCTATTTTGCCTAATTCCTTAGCCATGAATCTCTCGAGCACCTTAGGATTCTCTCCTCAACTACCTGTGTCGGTTTACGGTACGGGTACTTATTATCTAAGTTTAGAAGCTTTTCTTGGCAGCCTTTAGGTACACTATCTCTTTGTCCGAAGACTCCGAGTACTATCAGTCTTTGCCACAATCTACGGATTTGCCTATAAATCGTTTAGCTACAACCTTCAACGGACACTTCCGTCAGTCCGCGGTACTTTCACCACTGCGTCACTCCATCACAATAATAAGTAGTACGGGAATATTAACCCGTTGGCCATCGACTTCCCCTTTCGGGTGTGCCTTAGGTCCCGACTAACCCGCAGCTGATTAGCATAGCTGCGGAAACCTTAGTCTTTCGGTGGCGGTGTTTCTCGCACCGCTTATCGTTACTTATGCCTACATTTTCTTTTCTATACGGTCCAGCATAGCTCACGCTACACCTTCAACCCACATAGAATGCTCCCCTACCACTTGTATTACTACAAATCCATAGCTTCGGTAGTATGCTTATGCCCGATTATTATCCATGCTCGTCCGCTCGACTAGTGAGCTGTTACGCACTCTTTAAATGAATGGCTGCTTCCAAGCCAACATCCTAGCTGTCTGGGCAGACAAACCTCGTTTTTTCAACTTAGCATACATTTGGGGACCTTAGCTGATGGTCTGGGTTCTTTCCCTCTCGGACTTGGACCTTAGCACCCAAGCCCTCACTGCTGATAAACATTATATAGCATTCGGAGTTTGTCAGGAATTGGTAGGCGGTGAAGCCCCCGCATCCAATCAGTAGCTCTACCTCTATATAACTTTACGATCAGCGCTGCACCTAAATGCATTTCGGGGAGTACGAGCTATTTCCGAGTTTGATTGGCCTTTCACCCCTACCCACAGGTCATCCGAAGACTTTTCAACGTCAACCGGTTCGGACCTCCACTATGTGTTACCACAGCTTCATCCTGCCCATGGGTAGATCACACGGTTTCGCGTCTAACACTACCGACTAATTCGCCCTATTCAGACTCGCTTTCGCTACGGATCCGTGACTGAATCACTTAACCTTGCCGGCAACGTTAACTCGTAGGCTCATTATGCAAAAGGCACGCCGTCACAGATAATTCTGCTCCGACCGCTTGTAAGCGTATGGTTTCAGGATCTATTTCACTCCGTTATTCACGGTTCTTTTCACCTTTCCTTCACAGTACTGGTTCACTATCGGTCTCTCAGGAGTATTTAGCCTTAGCGGATGGTCCCGCCAAATTCAGACAGGGTTTCACGTGCCCCGCCCTACTCAGGATACCACTATCCTTATCCTCTCTTACTTATACGGGACTATCACCCTCTTTGGTCTACCTTTCCAAGTAGTTCTAATTCAATTAGCAAGAAATGTCGTGGTCCTACAACCCCAAAATTGCCGTAACAACTCTGGTTTGGGCTAATCCGCGTTCGCTCGCCACTACTTACGGAATCACTTTTGTTTTCTTCTCCTCCGCCTACTTAGATGTTTCAGTTCAGCGGGTTTGCTCACCTATCGGTGTAATGCATCTTCAATGCATTGGGTTGCCCCATTCGGATATCTACGGATCATCTCGTGTGTGCCAATCCCCGTAGCTTTTCGCAGCTTATCACGTCCTTCTTCGCCTCTGAGAGCCTAGGCATCCCCCATACGCCCTTATTTTGCTTATGTGCCGCCTTGCTATTTTCATAACAAGACCTTTCTGTAAAATCGTAACATTGTCACGACTCTACTCTATTATTATATAATCGTAAATAATTACAATTATATGTGTTTTCTACTTTTTAAATGTTTTATCTCAATATGTCAATGAACTTTTTTCTAGTCATTAGTCCGCAGTAATTAGCACTTAGTCAAAAGACTAAGGACTATTTACTCATTACTATTCACTAGAATAGTGGAGAATATCGGAGTCGAACCGATGACCTCCTGCGTGCAAGGCAGGCGCTCTAGCCAGCTGAGCTAATCCCCCGCTTTCAGTGATTAGTTAACAGTTATCAGTTAACAGTAACTAAAACGGTTAGCCAACCTCCAGAATTTCCTTTAAGCTTCTTAAAAATAGTAGTCCCGCCCAGACTCGAACTGGGGACCCCTACATTATCAGTGTAGTACTCTAACCAGCTGAGCTACGAGACTCTGTATTTTTTTGCTTATGTATTTTTTGAATTAACAGCGAGAGTAAAATAAATCTATCTGACTAATTTAAGATGTTCTTCTTCTTTTTGTCTCTAGAAAGGAGGTGTTCCAGCCGCACCTTCCGGTACGGCTACCTTGTTACGACTTAGCCCCAGTTACTAGTTTTACCCTAGGCAGCTCCTTACGGTCACCGACTTCAGGTACCCCCAGCTTCCATGGCTTGACGGGCGGTGTGTACAAGGCCCGGGAACGTATTCACCGGATCATGGCTGATATCCGATTACTAGCGATTCCAGCTTCACGGAGTCGAGTTGCAGACTCCGATCCGAACTGAGATAGGTTTTATAGATTCGCTCCAACTTGCGTTGTGGCTGCTCTCTGTACCTACCATTGTAGCACGTGTGTAGCCCAGGACGTAAGGGCCGTGATGATTTGACGTCATCCCCACCTTCCTCACGGTTTACACCGGCAGTCTTGCTAGAGTTCCCGACATTACTCGCTGGCAACTAACAACAGGGGTTGCGCTCGTTATAGGACTTAACCTGACACCTCACGGCACGAGCTGACGACAACCATGCAGCACCTTGAAAGACGTCCGAAGAAAGTCTAGTTTCCTAAACTGTCGTCTCCCATTTAAGCCCTGGTAAGGTTCCTCGCGTATCATCGAATTAAACCACATGCTCCACCGCTTGTGCGGGCCCCCGTCAATTCCTTTGAGTTTCACACTTGCGTGCGTACTCCCCAGGTGGGATACTTATCACTTTCGCTTAGCCACTCAACTTGCGTCAAACAGCTAGTATCCATCGTTTACGGCGTGGACTACCAGGGTATCTAATCCTGTTCGCTCCCCACGCTTTCGTCCATCAGCGTCAATCGTTTGTTAGTAACCTGCCTTCGCAATTGGTATTCCATGTAATATCTAAGCATTTCACCGCTACACTACATATTCTAGTTACTTCACAAAAATTCAAGCCCTACAGTATCAATGGCAGTTTCCTAGTTGAGCTAGGAGATTTCACCACTGACTTATAAGGCCGCCTACGGACCCTTTAAACCCAATGATTCCGGATAACGCTTGGATCCTCCGTATTACCGCGGCTGCTGGCACGGAGTTAGCCGATCCTTATTCTTACGGTACCGTCAAGTTCCGACACGTCGGAGTGTTTCTTCCCGTATAAAAGCAGTTTACAATCCATAGGACCGTCTTCCTGCACGCGGCATGGCTGGGTCAGGCTTCCGCCCATTGCCCAATATTCCTCACTGCTGCCTCCCGTAGGAGTCTGGTCCGTGTCTCAGTACCAGTGTGGGGGATCTCCCTCTCAGGACCCCTACCCATCATCGTCTTGGTAAGCCGTTACCTTACCAACTAACTAATGGGACGCATGCTCATCTTGTACCGCCGAAACTTTAATAGTCAAATGATGCCAGTCAACTATACCATGGGGCATTAATCCAAATTTCTCTGGGCTATTCCCCTGTACAAGGTAGATTGCATACGCGTTACGCACCCGTGCGCCGGTCTCAAGGAAGCAAGCTTCCTCTACCCCTCGACTTGCATGTGTTAGGCCTGCCGCTAGCGTTCATCCTGAGCCAGGATCAAACTCTTCATCGTATATTGTTCGTTTGGTTATATTAACCAAACTGTTTTTTTAGACAAAGATTACTAGTCTTTTTCTTAATCTCTCGATTAACCTTACTCTCTCTTTTTTTCAATTAAACATCACTGTCTAATTGTGCTGTCAATCCAATATGTCTATGAACGTATCTACTTATTTTATTCGCTTGTCTCTCAAAGCGGGTGCAAAAGTACAACTTCTTTTTGATTAGGCAAACTTTTCGAAAAAAAAATTTATTTTTTCTTTTTTCCCCTTTTTCTAAACCCCGATTTTGGCATTTGCGGAGGGCAAAGATAATACTCTTTCTACTCTCCTACCAAATCTTTTATAGATTTTTTTTCTACAATATACTATGCTGAACATCGCCCTTATTGCGGGTGCAAAAGTAGCACTCTTTTTCGCCTTTCAAAATCTTTTTTAAACTCTTTTTTAATCTTTTTTTTAACTCGCTGAATCTGAGACGAAAATAAACGAAAGTTTTTTTTCTTTGAGGTTTTAGCTGGTGGGCTTAAAGTTGCAGGGGTGGGTTGGTGGAAAACTTTATTTCGCACGGAAAACACAAAATACACAGAAAAGGATTGCTTCACAATGGTTGATTGTTTTTACCACTAAGAAATCAAAACACGAAGCTTTGAAACTTGAAACTTCTTTTTATCTCTGCTACCCCTAGCCCCGATTGAAATGGAAAGCCTAGTGAAGGATTGATGTATGTTTTCTTGGCGAAAAAAAGCGACCAACGGAAGCTCTTTTGGTCTTAGAAAAAAAACAACAAGACAAACAAGCTTGGAATGCAAAGCAGGAAATAGCTTCTGGAAAATAAAAATTAATCAAAACGGATTGCTTTTACCGGAGATATTTTGGTTATGATATAAGATGGTATCAGTAACACCATAAGACTCACGATAATTGTTCCTACATTGAGTAATATAATATAGAACCAATTGAAATAAACAGGAGCTTCGCTAACGTAGTAATTTTCAGGGTTAAGCTTTACAATTCCAAATTGTTGCTGAATAAGCATTAAAGTAATTGCAATGACATTTCCCCAAAGTAATCCACGGAGGATGATGTGGAACGCATTGTAAAGGAATATTTTTCTGACCGTCCAGTTATTTGCTCCAAGTGCTTTGAGTATCCCAATCATTTGAGTACGTTCGAGAATAAGAACCAAAAGTGCTACAACCATATTTATAGTTGCTACCGCAATCATAATCACAAGAATAACAATGATATTGAAATCAAAGAGTTGTAACCATTCAAAAATAAAATAGTACTTTTCAATGATGGTTTTACTGTCGAGCATATAAGAGGTTTGTTCATATACTTCTTCTCCTTTTTGCTCAATTTTATTAAAATCATCAATAAAAATCTCGAAAGCTCCTACCTCATCGGGTTTCCATCTGTTGATTCTTTGTACATGACGGATATCACCAATAATATACGTTGCATCGAATTCCTGAAATCCGGAATTATAAACACCTACAATGGTAAAAACACGCAAGTTTGGCATTTCGTTACTATCTTCTTTCATAAAGAAAGTGTTGAATCTATCACCAATTTTTAAATGTAGGCGATTAGCCAGATATTGAGAAATAATCACTTCTGGATTCAATTTGTCTTTAACATTTGGAATGCTCCCTTGGACCACGTATTCGTTAACATTATCCCATTTATAATCGGCACCAACACCCTTAAAAATAACTCCTTCAAATGCTTTTTCTGTTCGAATAATTCCTGCTTTGCTAGCAACTGCTTGGATATGATTAACACCCTCGACAGATTTGAATTCTGGATAAAAATCTTGTTTTGTTGAAACGGGTACTTTGCTGACTTCGGATTGATTGTCATCGAAATTAGAAACAATAATATGTCCGTTGAACGCCGAAACTTTTTGGCGTATTTTTTGTTGTAATCCCAAACCGGTTGCAACGGAAATAATCATCATGATGATTCCGATTGCAATAGCGGTAATTGCAATTTTTATAATTGGTTTGGATATACTACTTTTATGGTGTTTTGACGTAGTTAATCTTTTTGCAATGAAATATTCTAAATTCAATGGAATTTGATTTGATGCAAATATAGTTTTTTTGAGTGGCTGAGAAGCTGAGTGGCTAAGATTTTTAATAAACAATTTTTATTATGAAATATTATTTTTTGTGTTTGAGTTTGTTGTGTTTGTTGATCTGTTGTGGAGGAAGAAAGAAAATAGATGACACTGAAATAAACGAAGAAATTTCAACTATTTATGAACTTTCAACATCCGCTGAATTAAGAACCGGGGCGGAAAATTTTGTTGCCTATTTGCCCCTATTAGTCGGAAAGAAAGTTGGTGTAATAACCAATCAAACCGGAATTTTAAAAATCGAATCTGAAAATATTATTGTTGAAAATGGCACAAAAGAATATCAACGTATTTTTAGTAATGTTCATTTAGTCGATTTTTTAATTGAAAGAAAAGTGCAAGTTCAAAAAATTTATGCCCCCGAACACGGTTTTAGAGGAACGGCTGATGCAGGGGAATTAATTAAAGACGGAAAAGATACTAAAACCGGTTTACCAATAATTTCGCTTTATGGTGATAATAAAAAACCAAAACCTCAGCAATTAACCGGAATAGATGTAATGGTGTTTGATTTGCAAGACGTTGGTGCGAGGTTTTATACTTATATTTCCTCTTTGCATTATGTAATGGAAGCTTGTGCAGAAAATAATATTCCGCTGATTGTTTTAGACAGACCTAATCCAAATGGAAGTGTCGTTGATGGTCCGATTTTAGAAAAGGAATTTTCGAGTTTTGTGGGTATGCATCCTATTCCGGTTTTGCATGGGATGACCATTGGTGAATATGCTTTAATGATAAATGGTGAAAAATGGTTAAAAAATGGTGTTCGATGTCAATTGACTGTAATCTCTTGTTTGAATTACAATCGAAACATGAAATATAGCTTACCTGTAAAACCTTCGCCAAATTTGCCTAACGATCAGTCAATCAATTTATATGCAAGTTTGTGTTTTTTTGAAGGAACAAATGTGAGTGTGGGTCGCGGTACGGAAAAGCAATTCCAAATTTATGGTTCTCCTTTTTTAGCAATCACTGATTACAGCTTCACACCAAAACCAAATATGGGTGCCAAAGACCCAATGCATAAAGGGAAACTCTGTTATGGTGAAGATTTAAGTAACATTGAAAAAGTGAATCGTTTGGAATTAAAATGGCTCATCAAAGCTTATGAATCAACATCTGATAAAAAAGCATTTTTTAATTCGTTTTTTGTGAAATTGGCGGGGACAAAAAAATTACAAGAGCAAATTGAAAAAGGTATTTCTGAACATGAAATCAGAAAAAGTTGGGAGAAAGGATTAAAGGAATTTAAAGAAATGAGGAAAAACTATTTGATTTATTCCTAAATTTCAACAATTATCGAAGGGTTGATTTTCAATAATTCATCCACAAATTCTTTTTTAAATTTTGGTGAAATTAGTACTTCATCATATTTATTATAAACAATGGCAATTCTATCTAAAGATAAAGCAGGAGAACTCAAAGGATTGTTCGTTTTAAATATTCTTTTTATAGAATGAATGTCGATTTTTATCCACCAAACTTTGAGCATAGTTCCTTCAATCACATATTTTATTTTAGAAAACATCCAAAACATGATCATTAAAATTGAAATCATTGTGATTGATAAACCATATTGTTTAGTCGATATGCCTTCCACAATTGGATAACTAAAGATTCCTACTATAATCAGAATCAACCACCAATCTACTTTTGATCTATACGTTTTCATATTATAAAGGTAATTTTTTTTTCATTTCTTCCACAATATTATAAGCGGCTGGACAAATAGCTACATTTTTCAACGTTAAATCCGATATTTGTTGGAATTTTTTTCTATCGGTATGCGGAAATTCCCGGCACGCTTTTGGGCGAACATCATAAATAAAACATTTGTTGTCACTTTCTAAAAATGTACATGGAACCGACTTTAACACATAATCATTATCTTCATCTATTCTAAGGTATTGGTCAATGAATTGTTGTGGTTTTTGTTTAAAATGCTTTGAAATTCGATCAATATCAGCCGAAGTAAAAAGCGGTCCGGTTGTTTTGCAGCAATTGGTACATGCTAAACAATCCGTTTTTTTAAATTCGGCTTCATGTAAATCTTGCATCACATAATCCAAATTTTTGGGTGTTTTCTTTTTTAGCTTATCAAAATACTTTTTGTTTTCGATATGCTTATCTTTGGCTAGTTTTCCGAGTTCCTCTAATTGTGGTTTCAAGTTTCAAGTTTCAAGTTGAACTACAAAATTAGTGAACTTCAAACTTGAAACCTGAAACCTGAAACAAAAAAATGAAAGACCTCTTTGGAAAAGCCATTTTAGACTATCAAACCGGAAATAATCCGGAAGATTTGATAACCGAAACTTCCATTTCAGAGGCAGATGAAATGAGTGTAGCCTATTTGTTTCGAAGTTTTAAGGAAATGCCAAAATTAGAACAAAAGGCTTTATCACTTTGCAAAGGAAAAGTTTTGGATGTGGGTTGCGGAGCCGGAAGTCATTCTTTGTATTTACAAAAAAAAGGTTACGATGTGACTTCGATTGATATTTCTGAAAACGCTATAAGTGCTTGTCGATTGAGGGGTTTAACGAATTGTTTTGTTTCGGATATTTTAAATCTAAATTCCTCTGAAAAATTTGAGACTATTTTATTGTTAATGAACGGTACGGGGATTTTTGGTCAATTAAAAAATATTTCTACTTATCTAAAAAAATTAAAATCACTTTTAAACGATGGCGGTCAAATACTAATCGACAGTTCCGATTTAATTTACATGTATGACCAAGATGAAGAGGGTGCATATGAAGTTCCGGCAGATAAATATTATGGGGAATTAACTTTTTCCGTTCATTACAAAGGAGAAACAGAAAAACCTTTTGATTGGTTGTATTTGGATTACAATACACTTCAAAATGCTGCTCATGAAAATGGTTTGAATTGCGAATTAATGCAAGAAGGTGAACATTATGATTATTTAGCGAGATTATCTTAAAACGAAAAATTCCAATAAAATGAATTCATTGGAATTTAAATCAAACTAATTATAATTTTTTATTTAAGGTATATTCAAATATTTATGCGTTTGTAAAGATACTCGCCATTTTGGATTTTTCATTACATAATCTACAATTAACGGTGTCATTTCTTCTTTTTTGCTCCACTCGGGTTGCAAAAATAAAATGGCATTCGTATTTACTTTTGCCGCTTGCTCTTCTGCAAAAATAAAATCGTGCTTATTGTAGATGATGACTTTTAATTCATTCGCCATATCATAAGCACTTTGAACCGGTAATTTGTTTTTCTTGGGCGAAAGACAAAACCAATCCCATTTTCCAGTAACGGGATAACAACCTGAAGTTTCAATATGAATTTTTATTCCTGCCTTTTTGAGTTTTTCAGTTAATGAACTCATATCCCAAGTAAGTGGTTCACCGCCGGTAATTACAACCGTATCCGAATATTTTTTAGCATTCGAAACAATGATATCTGTTTCCGTGGGTGGATGAAGTTCAGCATTCCAACTTTCCTTCACATCACACCAATGACAACCTACATCGCAACCCCCAATTCGAATGAAATAAGCAGCAGTTCCTGTATGGTATCCTTCACCTTGAATGGTGTAAAACTCTTCCATCAACGGAAGCATTTCTCCTTTTTCAACGGCTAATTGTATTTCTTTTTGAAGCATTTTTTCTGAAATAAGTGTGCAAAGATAGTTAATTTGAAAATGAAGCCATTTGAAAATTTGAAAATGATACCTTTTGAATTATAAATGCTTTTACTACATTTGGAATATAAATTTTTTATCATGAATAAAGTTGAAGAATTCAGTTCACATATTAAAAACGGATACACCACCAAAGGTGATTTTATAACGCTGGGAGGCGCCATGTTAGATGGTGTTCCGGTTGGTGGAGAAGCCCATGTAAATATTGCTTTAAAAACGTTAAACCGTCACGGATTGATTGCCGGAGCAACCGGAACGGGTAAAACCAAAACCATCCAGGTACTTTCTGAACAACTTTCTCAAAACGGAATTCCGGTGTTGATGATGGATATCAAAGGTGATTTTTCCGGAATTGCCATGCCGGGAATTGAACAATCTTTTATCACAGAACGACACGCAAAAATCAATTTAGGCTATGAAACCAAAGGTTTTCCGGTGGAATTGATGACCATATCCAAACAAAATGGCGTTCGATTGCGAGCTACCGTTTCTGAATTTGGTCCGGTTTTATTTTCACGCATTTTAGATTTGAATGATACGCAAGGTGGTGTGGTGGCTGTCATTTTTAAATATTGCGACGACCATCATTTGCCACTTTTGGATTTAAAAGATTTTAAAAAAGTTTTACAATACATTACCGAAGAAGGTAAAGCGGAAATTGAAAAAGAATACGGCCGGATTTCCACTTCTTCTACCGGTTCGATATTGCGAAAAATCATTGAATTGGAACAACAAGGTGCTGATGTGTTTTTTGGGGAATTATCCTTTGACATCAATGATTTAATGCGAATAGATGAAAATGGAAATGGCTATGTGAACATTATCCGTTTGACCGATATTCAGGATAAACCGAAGTTGTTTTCAACCTTTATGTTGAGTTTGTTAGCTGAAATTTACAGTACCATGCCGGAACAAGGCGATGCCGGAAGACCGGAATTGGTCATTTTTATTGATGAAGCTCACTTAATTTTTGACCAAGCCAGTAAAGCCTTGCAAGATCAAATTGAAACCATCGTAAAACTGATTCGTTCCAAAGGAATTGGCGTTTATTTTATCACACAAAACCCTCAAGATATTCCGGCCGGTGTGTTGAGTCAGTTGGGTTTAAAAATCCAACATGCGTTAAGAGCTTTTACAGCCAATGACCGAAAAGCGATTAAAATGACGGCTGAAAATTATCCATTATCCGATTATTACAAAACGGATGAAGTGATTACACAACTCGGAATTGGAGAAGCATTTGTGACAGCATTGAACGAAAAAGGGATTCCGACACCATTGGTTGCCACCATGCTTCGTGCACCGATGAGTCGCATGGATGTGTTAACGCAACAAGAAATTGATTTGCATATTTCTAGTTCAAAATTGGCAAAAAAATACAATGAAGTGATTGACCGTGAAAGTGCGTACGAATTATTAAACAAAAAAATTGCCGTTGCTGAAGAGCAAGCCACCAAACAAGCAGAAGAAGCAGCTAAACAAAAAGAAGCTAAAAAAACTACAACTACTTCATCTCGACGAGCACCTGAAAGTCAGACCACAAAAGCGGTGGTAAAAGTATTAACCAGTGCAACTTTTATACGCGGTGCATTGGGAATTTTGAGTAAGATGTTTAAAAAGTAAAATGTGTCAATTTGTAAATGTGTCAATGTGAGAATTTGAGGTTTAACTTATGAAGGGATTTTTAACCATCGGATTACTCATACTTTCCAACATCTTTATGACATTGGCGTGGTATGGACACTTGAAATTTAAAGAGTTGAAATGGTTTGAAAATGCCGGATTAATAACAATTGTTTTAATCAGTTGGGGTTTGGCTTTGTTTGAATATTTTTTTCAAGTTCCGGCCAATCGGATTGGGTATGAAGGAAATGGCGGACCCTTTTCACTCATGCAACTAAAGGTGATTCAAGAAGTGATTACATTGGTTATTTTTGTGATTTTTTCAATGCTTTTCTTTAAAAACGAAACGTTTAAATGGAATCATTTTGTGGGAATGTGTTGTTTGGTATTAGCGGTTTATTTTATTTTTAGAAAATAGAGAAAAAAAACAGAGAATAGACGTTATGAAAAAATATTTCATCCAAAAATCCCCATTCATTATTCCAACAACTGATGGAAAAGTAATCGAAGAACATTTTGGTAAAGCTTCCGATGGCAACAGCAATATTTCCATTGCTCACATGATTGCTCCGCCGCATTGGAGCGAACCTTTCCAAACGCCTGAATTTGATGAATATACTTATATCATCAAAGGCAAAAAACAATTTATTATTGAAGGTGAAGTGGTTATTTTAAAAGCCGGGCAATCCATCAAAATTGAGAAAAACACACGTGTTCAATATTCCAATCCGTTTGAGGAAGTGTGTGAATACATTACCATTTGCCAACCGGCTTTTGATTTTGAGAAGATAAATCGGGAAGAAGCGTAATTTATTTTGAAAGAAGCGAAATAATCTTCGCTTCTACTGCTTTGCTATTCCAAATGGCCTCAATATTTTCCATTTGCATCACTTCTTCCATGATTTTATTTTGGAAATCACCAATGGCCAAAGCTTCAGAATAAGGTTGCAAACTAAAGGTTACTCGGCTGTACAAGGGCATCCATTTGTCGGGATGTTTATCGGAAAACCATTTTTCAATTTTCTTTTGTAACAAGAATTTCTCATCGGCGGTTTTGGCACTCATTTCCATGAAATTGCGATAGGAGAGTTCGGCAATCGCATCAGCGTTGGGTTTTCTAGATTTTTCATACGCTTTGAAAATGGCCTCCCAATCATCGCCATACTTTGAAATCATTTCATTTAAAACAGTAATGTCTTCAAATCCGGCATTCATTCCGTGACCATAAAAAGGGACAATGGCATGAGCCGAATCGCCAATTAAAGCCACATTATCAGCATGCGTCCACGGAAAACATTTCATCATCACCAAATAACTCGTTGGATTTTTAAAAAAATCTCGCACTAAATCCGGAATCACTTCTTTCGTATCAGGGAAAAATTCGGCAAAGAAACCGACTAATGATTTTTCATCTTTCAAGCTTTCAAAGGAATTTTCTCCTTCAAACGGCATGAATAAAGTACAGGTAAAAGATCCATCCAGATTGGCTAAAGCCATCAACATAAAATTACCACGCGGCCAAATGTGTAGCGAGTTTTTATCAATTTTATGTGAACCATCCAAGTTAGCCGGAATGTGTAATTCTTTGTACCCAATATTCAAAAATTCTTGTGAATAATTGAACATACTTTGGCGTTGCATCCGATGGCGAATTCTTGAAAAAGCTCCATCTGCACCAAAAACTTTGTCGTATTTTAAATCGGTCCACTCGCCTCTTTCGGTTTCGCCGATGTGTAAGGTTGCATCAGCTAAAGTAACATCCCAAATGCGGTGTTCAAAAAAGAATTCAACTCCGGCTTCTTCTGCCAAATCAATCATTTTTCTGTTCAAAACCCCACGGGAGAGTGAATAAATGGCTTCCCCTTCTTTACCGTAATATTGGTAATTGAGTTTGGAATCTTTTAAATGAATGGCCCGCTTATCAACCGGAATTCCAATTTTTTTAATTTCCTCGGTCAAGCCGATATCTTCCAACGCTTTCCAACCTCTGTTTGACATCACCAAATTGATCGAACGACCGGAAAATTCAACTGTGCGAATATCTGGACTTCGGTCTAAAACATGAACGGTATGCCCTAATTTTTTGAGGTAAATTGCCAATAAAGTTCCTACTAAACCGGAACCAACAACAGCAATTTTTTGAGGATTTTGCATGATATAAAATCAAAAAATGGATTACAAAAGTACGGAATACCAAAAGATAAAACGCCCTAAAGATGAGAATTTTTTAACTCTAACAATAATTTTGTTTAACATTTTTACACAATTGTTAAACATTTTGTATTTTTGAAAAAAATTGCTTGTGAAAAAGTTTACCAAAGAAGCTATCCAAGAGCTTGCTAAAATTCCACGATTGAATTTGATTAACAGTTGTACCGGCTACAAATCGGCAAATTTAATAGCCACAAAAACAGCTGAAGGAGTTTCCAATGTGGCGGTTTTTAGCAGTATTACGCATTTAGGAAGTGATCCTGCTCTATTAGGATTTATTCTCCGACCGACAACCGTACCGAGAAATACCTATAAAAATATTAAAGATGTAGGCTTTTTTACGGTGAATCATATTACGAAAACCATGATTGCAGATGCTCATCATTCCTCAGCAAGTTATGATGAACATATATCCGAATTTGATAAAACCAACTTGGAAGAAACGTATCATGAAGGCATTTCCATTCCGTTTGTAAAAGGTAGTCCGGTTCAAATTCTTTGCAAATACCTCAACGAATATGAAATCAATGAAAACGGAACGATTCATATCATTGCATCTATTGAAAAAATATTTGTTGAGGAAAGACTACTTCAAAAAGATTATTGGTTGCGATTGGACGAAGAAAACGTAGTAGCTATTAATGGACTAGATGGCTATTGTGTACCAAAATTAGTGGACCGATTTGAATATGCACGCCCGAATGTTCCAACAAAATCGATGCTCTAAAATGGCTCATAAGAAAGTACATCTTCCTCAAAAAAACTGCAAAACTTGTGGATTTCCGTTTTCCTGGCGAAAAAAATGGGAGAAAAATTGGGAGGATGTGTTGTATTGTAGTGAGCGATGCAGGAGGAATAAAGTTGGGAGTAAGGAGTAGGGAGTTTTCATCCCGAGGCTTCGGGAGCTGTAACAGTTTTCAATTTATAATTAACCTTTACCAATTACCTATAACCCATTACCATAAAAAATGAACAATCTCGTTTGGTTTCGAAATGATTTACGAGTGGAAGATAATCACTCATTATACAGTGCTTGCCAAAAAACCGGTAAAGTCATTGGCGTTTACTTTTTAGACCCCAGACAATTTGAAATGACTCGCTTTGGTTTCAAAAAAACTGAAAAATACAGAGCAAAATTTCTATTGGAAACGCTTCGAGATTTGAAAAATAATTTAGCGGCAAAAAATATTTCTTTGCTCATTTTTCATGATTTGCCTGAAAATGTGATTCCTAGATTGGTGGAAGAACATCACATTTCAACTATTTTTCTTCAAAAAGAATGGACGCAGGAAGAAGTCAATGTCAATGACAATGGCAATGACAATGGCAAAAATCAAATTTCAGAGGTTGAATTTGTAGAAACGTACGACCAATTTTTATTTCATCCGGATGATATTCCGTATGCTGATTTTACCAAAATTCCGGAAGTCTTTACAGAGTTTCGAAAGAAATGTGAAAAAGAATCTAAGATTCGACCTACAGTTGAAATTTCGGTTCAACCCAAAGAAAATTTGGTGGAAACATCCAATATAATTCCGAGTTTAGAAGATTTGGGTTTGGAATCGTTTAAGGTGCATAAACATTCGGCCTTCCCTTTTCGGGGTGGAGAAACTTCAGCATTAAAACGTTTGAATCACTATTTTTTTGATACCGAAAATTTATCGCAATACAAAAAAACACGGAATGGTTTAATGGGCACCGATTACAGTTCGAAATTTTCGGCTTGGTTGGCCAACGGTAGCATTTCTGCCCGAACCATTTATTGGGAAGTGCAAAATTATGAACAAGAAATTTGTAAAAATGAAGACACGTATTGGTTGATTTTTGAATTGATTTGGCGGGATTATTTCAAATACATTTCACTGAAACACGGCAACAAAATCTTTCAACTTGATGGCATTTTAGGAAAAAAATACGATTGGAAGTTCAATGAAAAAGCCCTTCGTCAATGGATGAACGGCAATACGCGTGAGCCTTTTGTAAACGCCAATATGATTGAATTGCAACAAACCGGCTTCATGAGTAATCGAGGCAGGCAAAATGTGGCGAGTTATTGGGCAAAGGAATGGGAGCAAGATTGGCGAGTAGCTGCGGCTTATTTTGAAAGCATGTTGATTGATTACGATGTCCATTCCAATTACGGCAATTGGATCTATAATGCCGGTGTGGGAAATGACCCGAGAGATCGCAAATTCAACATCAAACGCCAAGCGGAAATGTATGATGGGGATGGAAAGTATCAAAAATTATGGTTAGGTTAAGTTTGTTTCAGGTTTCAAGTTTCAAGTTGATTGAAGCTGAAAGTAGAATTCATTTGACATGAATTTCACTAATTAAATTATTTCACAGAGCATAACAAAACTTGAAACCTGAAACTTGAAACAAAAAAAAATGAAAACACTTCGACTCATTCTCGGCGACCAATTAAATCACAACCATTCTTGGTTTCAACAAACCGATGAAAATGTCATCTATCTGATGGCGGAAATGCGTCAGGAAACCGATTATGTAAAACATCACATTCAGAAAGTTGTGGCGTTCTTTTTGAGTATGCGGAATTTTGCTTTGTATTTGAAAAAAAACAATTATCAAGTGGTTTATTTTGAAATTGATGATGCCAAAAATCCGCAACATTTAGAAGCATTAATTCAACAAACTATTGAACATTATTCCATTCAAAAATTTGAATACCAATTACCGGATGAATTTCGATTGGATGAACAATTAAAGCAAATTTGTCAAAAACTTTCCATTTCAACTGAAGTTTTTGATACGGAACATTTTTATACAACCCGAACCGAATTAGCAGAATTTTTTCAGGGAAAGAAATTGTTGTTGATGGAGAATTTCTATCGCATGATGCGAAAAAAGCACGATGTTTTGATGGTTGGAGCTAATCCGGTTGGAAATCAATGGAATTTTGATCACGACAATCGCAAAAAATACAAAGGCGAAGTCCCGATTCCGAAGGCAAAAACTTTTCGTAAAAATGTGGAAAAAGTGATTCATCAATTAGAAAAAATGGAAGTCAAAACCTTTGGTTTTATTGATGCGGAAAAATTCAATTGGCCGACTTCGAGAGAAGAATGTTTGGAGCAATTGGATTATTTCTGTCATCACTTGTTAAAACATTTTGGCGATTACGAAGATGCGATGCATACGGAAGAAAAATTTCTCTTTCATTCGCGTTTGTCGTTTGCGATGAATTCGAAAATGCTTTCGCCGAAGGAAGTGATTGAGCAAGTTGTCCATTACTATCAACAAAATGAAGCTGAAATTACCCTTTCGCAAGTTGAAGGTTTTGTTCGACAAATTTTAGGTTGGCGAGAATATGTTCGCGGGATTTATTGGAAAGAAATGCCGAATTACGGACAAATGAATGCATTAGAAAACCAAAACAAATTACCCGATTTTTATTGGACAGGAAAGACGAAAATGAATTGCATGAAACATTCCATTTCGCAAAGTTTGGAAGAAGCGTATGCTCATCACATTCAGCGATTAATGATCATTGGGAGTTTTTCGTTACTCACGCAAATGCACCCCGATGAAGTAGATGCTTGGTATTTGGGTGTTTATATCGATGCGATTGAATGGGTAGAAATGCCCAACACGCGTGGGATGAGTCAATATGCTGACGGTGGAATTTTGGCCACGAAACCCTATGTTTCTTCGGGTAGTTACATTAACAAAATGAGTAATTATTGTGGAAGTTGTCACTATAATGTCAAAGACAAATTGGGCGAAAAAGCGTGCCCGTTCAACTCTTTGTATTGGAATTTTTTGGATGACAAAAAAGAGCATTTCAAAAACAACCAACGCATGGCGATGATGTTGAATTTATTGCATAAGATTCCGGCGGAGGAATTGTATCAGATTAAAATGAAGGCGAAGGAGATAATGGGGGGTTGGATACTGTTTAGAACTATTTTTTTAGAATTATTTCAGTTGTGAATTCGACCAATTTATCTCCTAAAGATTTAGTCCAAATATCAATTAGATTTATTTTGCTTTTTTTGAAGCTAAGAATTATCCTTATTCCAATGTTTAATTTATCAAATTTAATCCGTTTAGTTTCTATTTCATCAATAGAATTAAAAGATAAAATTAAACCTTTTTGTTTTAAAATATCCTTTCTCAAATAATCAATTGGTGTTATTGTTACTAACTCTTTTTCGATATCAATTCGAATATTATTGTTCATTTTAAATCGGATAGCTCTTGTTTTCAAAATGATAATTATCCATATCAATGAAACTCCAAAACAAAATATTCTAAAAAAATAATCAAAATTCAATTTGTAAACTGCAACAAAAACAATAAGCGGTAATGAAAACAATAAAATTAAATCCCCAATTAAATTTACTTTTTTAATTTTTTTTGGATTAATAATCATTGTATTTTCTCTGAAAAAAATTTCAGGATCTCTCAAATTATCTCTCTCCTCATTATATTGCCTTAAAAATATTTCTTGCTTTTGAGTCATTTTAAACTGTTCAAATTTTAATATAAAAATTTTAAAAACTTGAAATTACTTCGTCCTAGGCTTAAACAACAACTTTCTTGCACTCGCTTCAATCTCTTTTTTATTCATTTTCATTTTTCGGAATTTGCCTTGGTTGTATAGTTCAGCTTGGTCTTTATAATGTTCACTCAACGGATTTCCCGATTGTCCGGTAGGAAGAATGCTCACACTATTTTCAATATCTGAAAAATCGATAATTCTTCGGGTGGAAGGTCCGGCTTTTACTTGGTGATTTCCGGCTTCAGTAAACGTAAACATTAAATTATTGATGACTTCATTGGAACCATTGATTTCAAACGGACCCACATTGAAATAACTTCGCAAAGCGGCTACTTCACCCAACGGATGTTTGTGTTCTACTGTATGCACTTTATTCCACGTCCATTCCGAGACTTGATTGCCCAATTTTTTTTCTAAATGTGAAATGGTTTGTTGGAAAGAATGCGTTAAAATTTCACTTCGGGTTTCTTTTTTATCCGACGTAGTTTTGTCGTCCCACCAAGGTGAAGTTTCATTCGCAATTTGAAACGCAATCATTTGTTTCATAATATGCGTGTTCAATAAAATCGTAAAACGGTCTTTTCCCAATTCGTCTTCAAAGGTGTTTTGAAGATAATGATATAGAAATTGGTTGTAAATGGTGGGAGCTATTTCATTTAAACCATTTCTTCCATTCCATTTTTGAAGTTCTGAAATGGCTGCTTTTTCAGTTTCCGAAAGCTTATTTTGTACAATTCCATTTAAAATACTTTTTACGATTGAAGGAGCTACCGACGATTGATCATCGTTAATCATGTTCATCATATCTTCTTTAGTCCAATCGTTTTTGGGTTCGAGTAATTGCACAATACGTTTAGCCCTATCTTCAGGCAAATAATAACCCGGATACAAATAATCATTTATAGGTTCTACTTGATTGTTGGACGAATAAACATAGTTCCAATCCGGATTGATGGCATACGGATTTTCGGAAAAATCATAGTATTCTTTTTGCTCGTCTAAACCATTTGAACCATCCAAAATAAAATTGGCGTTGACATTTTCGGGCATTTTATAAAGCTTCCCGGAGGTAATCCAAGCGATATTTCCTTTGGCATCGCCGTACATGATATTCAATCCTGGAGCGGCAATCAATTCGATACTTTGGTGAAAATGTTCTAAATCTTTAGCATGCGAGAGTGAATAAACGGCATCCAAAATTTGATTTTTATGTTGCAAATACGTCCACCACAACGAGATGGGTTTGTCTTCATTCAAACCTTCCAGCAAACTATTCATTAAAGGTCTGTGATGCGATTTTTTTATAGGGATAACTACTTCGGAACTGTCTTTTACTTTGATGGTTTTTTCAGCAACTTGGTAGTTTTTAAATCCTTCCGAAGTTTGGTATTGGTTTTCATTTTCGGGATTGTTGGTTTCCAAAAACAAATCCATGTCATCGTTTTCAAACATGGTCAAACCATACGCATAGTCACGATTATGTCCTAAAAGCGGAAAAGGCGTTCCGGCTAAATAATAGCCATACATTTCATAATTGGGCGTAACAATATGAGCTTCGTACCAAGTGGCCGGTTGTGAAAAACCTATGTGTGGATCATTGGCAAACAGCACTTTTCCACTTTTTGTTTTTTGAGGGCCAACCACCCAACTGTTACTTCCAATAAAAGGCGGAATGGGAGATTGCTCCAACAACGAAGCGACCGATTTTGAAATTTCTGAATACGCTTCTGATTTTCCTTTGAAACTTTTTAGTTTGGTATAGGCCAAAGAACCATCAATTCCAAAATCTTTGAGGTAATCCATTCCCAATTCATCCCGAATATCGGTCAATAATGGATCGGTTTTTTGAGCCATAGCAAAGCTAAAAGCCATATACCCAAAAATGTTATACACGTCTTTAATGGTAAATTTTTTTTTTGGAACGCCAACCAATTGAAATTCGATGGATGTTGGCCCTTCTTCTAAAAACTGATTAATTCCATCGAGATAAGCTAATGTTAATTGATAACTTTCGCTATTTTTATCCAATTGAGCGATGGCTTTTTCGGAATCTTCATTTAATCCTAAACCAGAGAAAAATTTGTCGTTTTTAAGCATTACCGGACCAAAAATTTCGGATAATCTTCCCGGAGCAATGCGTCGCATGAGTTCCATTTGCCATAAACGATCTTGAGCATGCACATAACCCAATGTAGTCATTGCATCTTTTTGAGATTGAGCATAAATATGCGGAATTCCGTATTCGTCAAAATAAACAGTGGTTTCTTTTTGGATGGAATTTAAGGCAATTTCACCATCGTATTTTGGGGTTAAAAAGTAGGCATAACTTCCAACACCTATAGCCAAAATTACAAAAAGGATAAAAATGATGACAACAATTTTTTTCAGAATTCGCATGGGAAAGAATTTTGATTTAAAATTACAAAAAAACCATTAAGAAATTAAGATTCATTAAGCTTTGATGCTCAATTTCTCAACTTCTTAATGGTATATAGTTTAAAAAATACTATTTACGTGGAAAGCTGATTTTCTCTCCAACATTCATTTTATTGTTTTTGGCTAAAACGCCACACATGTGAAACAACATGCGAGCACCGACGTTTCCATCCCAGTCGTCATTTTCACCGGGAGCGACTTCTACTAAATCAAATCCGATGATTTCTTTGTTTGTTTCAGCTAAACGACTCAACAAATAAGCGGCTTGTTCAAAGGAAAATCCACCCGGAACCGGAGTTCCTGTATTGGGACAATACCAAGGATACATGCCGTCAATATCAAAACTGATGCAGACTTTTTGTGGTAATGCCGCGATAATAGTATCGCATTGTTGTTGCCAAGTTTTCCCTTCAAACGTTTCTTTTTTCAAATCGGAATCGGTGTGAATAACCACTCTACCGTTTTCTTTTTTCACCACCTCCACTTCTTGTTCGCAGAAATCACGAATGCCTACTTGTACTATTTTTGAAACATGCGGAATTTGCAAAGCGTTATACATAATGGAAGCATGCGAATACGTGAAACCTTCATAGGCAATTCGCAAATCCATATGAGCATCTAAATGAAGAATTCCGTAGTTATCGTGTTTTTCAGCTAAAGCTTGGTAATAGCCTAGCGGTGTGCTGTGATCACCACCTAATAAAACTACTTTTTTACCATGATTCAACCAATGTAATGTTTTTTCACGAACGGCTTCTACCATATCGGAACAAGCGTAATTAATCTTATCCAAGTTTTTTTGTAAACCGGGATGATGTTCAATTACCGAACCACTTTCGAGTGCTTCGATAATGGGAGCAGCTTTCTTTTTATATTTTTTTGAATTCTTTTTAACTCCTTTTGGCGATTCGTCTAAAAAGATTCCTAATTTCCATAATTCAGGGAATTCTTGGTGATTTAAATCCACTTGAAAAGAAGCGTCTAAAATGGCTTCCGGTCCTTTTGAAGTACCGGAACCATAACTTACTGTTACTTCCCATGGAACGGGAATTACGATTATTTCACTGTCTTCTATAGAAAATGGTAAGCCAAAAATGGTGGCATCGGCTAAACCGGGTTGGCTGGGGTCGAAGGATTGGAGTATTTCTTGTTTTGTCATTTTTTGGATTGTTGGATTTTTAGATTGTTGGATTTTTAGATTGTTGGATTTTTAGATTGTTGGATTTTTAGATTGTTGGATTGTTAGATTGTTAGATTGTTTGAAAAACCAGACAATTAGGTAATCTAAAAATCGTATTTATTTTAATGTTGACATGAATTTTGCTGTCATTAATGTAATTTTATAAAGTTCATCTGATAAACCTTTTAAATCAGAATCATTCAAATAACCAACATCATTGGAAACCAACAACTGGGTTTCAATTTCATAACATGAGCCAATTGCATTTTCTAAGAAAACTAAAAAATGTTTATTTGATGATTTTGCAGACCCCTCGGCAATATTTGATGGAACAGATATAGCTGCTCTTCTCAATTGACTTATTAACCCGTAACGCTCAGAATCAGGAAAACTTTGGGTAACTTTGTAAATTGGCGTACAAAATTTTCTACTTAATTTCCATATTTCTAAATCTTTGTATCTATGCATATTCTCTTGATTTTCATATTATTGGATATTAAACTACTCGATTCTCAAAACTTTCTAAAAATCCAAAAATCTAATAATCTAACAATCCTATTTACTAATTCCTGCTTTTAATATTTGTCCAAATTCATACATATCTTCAAAAGAGCAGTAGAACGGTGCGGGAGCAAGGCGGATTACATTGGGTTCACGCCAATCGGTGATGACGCCGTTTTTCATTAAATATTCAAATAATGCTCTACCTTGACCGTGAAGATAAACCGATAATTGACACGCTCTTTCTTCTTGGTTTTGCGGTGTAATGATTTCAAATTCGGTTCCATCAATTTCGCGATCGATTTCGTGGAGGATGAATTCTAAATATGCGGTTAACAGATTTCTTTTTTGAATTAATTTTTTCATGCCCGCTTCGGCAAACATTTCAACCGAAGCTAGATAAGGAGCTAAAGATAAAATCGGTAAATTGCTGATTTGCCATCCATCGGCTCCGTGAACGGGATCAAAATCGGGTTCCATTTTGAAACGTCGTTCTTTATTGTGTCCCCACCAACCGGCAAAACGAGGTAAATCGTTGTCGTGGTGATGTCTTTCATGAACGAAACAACCCGATGCATTACCCGGTCCGGAATTCATGTATTTGTAGCTGCACCAACAAGCAAAATCTACGTTCCAGTCGTGCAATAGAAGTTCTATGTTTCCGGCAGCATGAGCCAAATCCCAACCCACATAAGCACCGGTTTTATGACCAGCTTCAGTGATGGTTTTGATGTCAAACACTTGTCCGGTATAATAGTTTACACCTCCAATTAAAACTAAGGCCAACTCCTCTCCTACTTCTTCGATTTTGGCAATGATATCTTCAAGGCGAATGTTGTGTTCTCCTTCTCTACGTTTAATTTCAATGATGGCCTCTTTGGGGTCGTATCCATGAAATTTAACCTGACTTTGAAACATGTATTGGTCAGATGGAAAGGCTTTTTCTTCGCAGATGATTTTGTATTTTTTGGGTGTAGGTCGATAAAAAGAAACCATCATCAAGTGAAGGTTTACCGTTAAGGTATTCATCACTGTGACTTCGGAGGGTTTTGCTCCCATTATTCCGCTTAGGGGAACAGCAAAACGTTCGTGATAATCCCACCAAGGTTTGTCGGCATAAAAATGACCTTCTACCGCTAATTTTGCCCAATCGTTCATAACTTCATCTACATAGGCCTGAGTGCGTTTGGGTTGTAAACCAAGTGAATTTCCGGTGAAATAAATCACGTTTTTACCGTTTATACTGGGAAAAATAAATTCGTCACGGTACTTAAAAAGTTCGTCTTGTGCGTCTAATTGTTGAGCAAATTCGCGTGTATTTTGAAAATTCATGTAGTAGTTTGTTTGTGTGGTAAAGATAGGAATTTTTTAGCATCTTGGGATTGCACTAATTCTGATAAACTTTTGATTTGAAACTTTATGTTGCACAGATTGCGTGAGGGATAGAGCCATTGTTTGAGCTCTTTTTATTTCAGCCCAGGGGGATGAAATAAAAAAGCGAGTGGCGAAAGCCCGTTCGCCTTTTAGGCGGAACACGCCAAAAAAAATCCCAACCGGAAAAGATTGGGATTTGGTATTTATAGAATCTGAAAAAGGTTCAGACTAAATAATCAACATAGCATCTCCATAGGAGTAAAATCTGTATTTTTCTTTGATAGCTTCTTCATAGGCTTTTTTCATTAAATCGTGTCCACAGAAAGCCGAAATCATCATTAAGAGTGTTGATTTTGGTGTATGGAAATTGGTAACCATACAATTGGCAATACTGAAGTCGTAAGGCGGATAAATAAATTTATTGGTCCATCCTTCGTAAGGATTCAATGTTTTGGCAGAAGAAACCGAACTTTCAATGGCTCTCATGGAGGTTGTTCCGATACAACAAACACGTTTTTTGTTTGCAATAGCATTGTTTACCACATCGCAAGCTTGTTGGGTAATAATTAGTTCTTCGGAATCCATTTTATGTTTAGACAAGTCCTCAACTTCAACTGGACTAAAAGTTCCCAACCCAACATGCAAGGTTACCTCTGCAAAGTCAACCCCTTTAATTTCAAGACGTTTCATCAAATGTTTTGAAAAGTGTAAACCGGCAGTTGGAGCCGCCACAGCTCCTTCTACTTTGGCGTAAATCGTTTGGTAACGCTCTTCGTCATCAGGCGTAACCTCTCTATTGATATATTTTGGAATAGGGGTTTCACCCAATTCGGTTAATTTATTTCTGAACTCATCATACGAACCATCGTATAAAAAACGAAGGGTTCTACCTCGAGAAGTAGTATTGTCGATAACTTCAGCCACTAATGAATCGTCATCCCCAAAATACAATTTATTTCCGATTCGAATTTTTCTTGCCGGGTCAACCAACACATCCCAAAGGCGTTGTTCTGCATTGAGTTCACGCAATAAAAACACTTCAATTCTCGCTCCGGTTTTTTCTTTGTTTCCGTACAAACGAGCCGGAAAAACTTTGGTATTGTTCATAATCATTACATCGCCATCGTCAAAATAATCAATGATGTCTTTGAATAATTTGTGTTCAATTGTTTTTTTGGCTCTGTTTACCACCATTAAACGAGATTCGTCGCGGTTTTCTGTTGGAAATTCTGCCAATAATTCGGCAGGTAAATTGAAGTTAAAATGAGATAATTTCATATATAGTGATTAGTGAATAGTAATTAGTGAATAGTTTCACTAGTTCTAAAATTCCGGAGGCAAATATACGATTGCGAAATAGGGGTTGTCAAGTGTTTTGGGGTTTATTTTTTTTGGAAAGATGCTAAGGTGCTAAGGCACTAAGGTTCTGAGCTAATTTTTATACTCATAATGGTCTCATTTTGAAATTTGAAATCCGAATTTTTCTAGATCTTCCCAAAAAGTGGGATAGGATTTTGAGACGACTTCAGCCTCTTCAATTATAATTGATGTTTTTATGGCTAATGGTGCAAAAGCCATAGCCATGCGGTGATCTTGGTAGGTGGAAATTGCAATATTTTCGTTGATGCTGATTGAATTTTCTAAAATCAAACTATCATTAGTAACTGAGACTTTAGCTCCTAACTTTGTTAACTCAGTTTTTAACGCTTCTAATCTGTCCGTCTCTTTAATTTTCAAGGTGTGTAAACCGGTTAAATGACAGCCTATCCCTAAACCGAAACAGGTTACAGCGATGGTTTGGGCGATGTCGGGGGAATTATTTAGTTTCAGGTTTAACGTTTCAGGTTTCAGGTTGTTTATTTTGTGCAAAACAATTGAATTGCCTTTGAAAACCGTTTCTACTCCAAAAATTTTGTAGATTTCAACTAAAGAAGCATCACCTTGTAAACTGTTTTGTTTGTAGCTGGAAAGCGTTATTTGTGTTCCGATAGGAGATAAGGCAATAATGGAATACCAATAGGAAGCGGAAGACCAGTCACTTTCAATAGTAATGAGTTGGGAGTTGAGAGTATGGAGTGGTTTGACGGTAATTTGGTTTTGAATAAAAGAGGTTTCTACTCCAATTTCATTCAGTAAAGCCAATGTCATTTTGATATAGGGAATTGACGTAATTTCTCCTTCTAAAGTTAATTCTAATCCCTTTTCCAGTTTGGGTGCAATTAATAATAATGCAGAAATATATTGACTACTTACGTTGGCCGGAAGAGCAACTTTGTTTTGAGTAATTTTTTTTCCTTTGATGCGAATGGGTGGAAAACCTTCGTTTTCTTCATAACTGATTTCGGCACCCAGTTGCTGAAGGGCTTCTACCAGAATTTTGATGGGACGTTCTTTCATACGAGCCGAGCCGGTGAGTAGGACTTCTTTTCCTTCTTGAATGGCAAAATAGGCAGTGAGGAAACGCATGGCGGTGCCGGCGTGGTGGATGTCGATTACGGTTGTCTGTTGTCCGTTGTCTGTTGTCTGTTGTCCGTTGTCTGTTGTGTGTTTTTGGATGGCTTTGAGCATTACCTCTGAATCATCAGAATTAGAAGTGTTTTCTAATTTGATGTTTGAATATAGAGCTTGTAGCAACAACAATCGGTTGGTTTCGGATTTGGAACCTGTTATGGAAAGTTGGGGGTTGGGAGTTGGGAGTTTGGAGTTATATTTTAAGTGCAAATTCATTATTTAGTCACAACTTTAAGTCCGATGATGGAGATGATTAAGGTACTGATAAAAAATACTCGCCAAAAAGTGGCGGGTTCTTTGAATACAAATATACCAACTAGTACACTTCCAACCGCACCTATTCCGGTCCAAACAGCATAAGCGGTTCCGATGGGTAATTCTTTGGTTACTTTGACCAATAAAACCATGCTGATAATTAGACAAACTAAAAATCCAGTATACCATAACCACATAGTTGCTCCTGTGGTTTCTTTTGCTTTGCCTAAACAAGCTGCAAAGGCTACTTCAAATAAACCGGCGATGATAAGGAGAATCCAGTTCACTTCTTTTTTCTGTTTCTTATTTTTTCAAAGATAAACAATTCAGCCAAAGCCATGGAAACTGCCCAAAAAAGAACAAAAAACCAAGGATTATGATTTTCATCTTCCAAAAAATAGGTCATTAACCAACCTATGAGTCCGTAAATAATCAAAGCGGTTATGAAATGAATAACTTTCTTTTTCAACCTATTTCAATTTCTCGTTATTGTGATGACGGTCGTGGTCGCGTTTGGTTTTCAAGTCCATTTTTTTATCAAAAGCGGCTTGTAAATCAACTCCGGTTTGGTTGGCGAGGCAAAGCACTACGAAAACTACATCGGCTAATTCTTCGCCAAGGTCTTTGTTTTTGTCGCTTTCTTTTTCGGATTGTTCGCCGTAGCGACGGGCTATGATTCGTGCCACCTCACCTACTTCTTCGGTCAGTTGTGCCATGTTGGTGAGTTCGTTAAAGTAGCGAACACCGTGGTTTTTGATCCAGTTGTCTACTTCGAGTTGGGCGTTTTGGAGGTTCATTTATCTGTTTTTTAATATTTGAAGCAATCTATCATTTATAAAATAATTGCTCTTACCAATCTTTATTTTCTTTAAAAACTGATTTTCATCATCAACTAATGCATTAAGATAACTTGCGGCTGTATTTCTGTGTACACCGAGCTCTTTTTCAATAAAATCAATTTTTGTATAAGGGTGTTTAAAAATAGTATTTATTAAATCATGACTATAAAATTTATGATTAGCTCGTATTTTTTGTTTGTAATCATCCATTAATAATTTTATATTATTAACCACTTTAATTGTGTCTTTTGATGTTATCTCAACCCCTTTTAACATCCAAGTAATCCATTCTTCCCATTTATTTTCTGTTCGTACTTCTTGCAATAATCTGTAATAATCTGATTTGTTTTTAATGATATAACTACTCAAATACAAAACAGGAATATCTAACAATTGCTGCTGTACTAAATACAACATATTTAAAATTCTACCTGTCCGACCATTTCCATCATAAAACGGATGAATACTTTCAAATTGATAATGAATGATTGGCATTTTAATTAATCCATCTATTTCATGAAATGATGCATCATTGATGTAAACTTCTAAATTTTCTAAAAGTTTTATGATTTCTAAATGATTTTGTGGTGGTGTATAAACAATTTCTTTTGTTTTTGGATTTTTTAAAACCGTTCCGGGAACTTTTCGAACTGGATGATTTGGAGAAACTATTTCTTGTATTTTCTTTATATCATTAATGGTTAAAATACCTTTTTCTTTTATTATTGAAAAACCTGTTTTTAAAGCTTTTGCATAACTCTGAGCTTCTTTTGCTGCTTGTGAAATGTTTTCATCTTCAATTGCTGCCTGATACAACTCATCATCTGTAGTTACAATATTTTCTACCTCGTTACTATCTTTCGCTTCTTGCAAAGCAATAGTATCTATTAGAATTTGAGAATTAGGTATTTTTTTTATTTCACCACGCAGTTCGCCTAATGCTCTAGTTGCTGTTACCAATGCCTTTAATATAGCTATACTTTCTAAATTGATACTTGGCGGCAATGCTGTAACTTCAAAGTTATCCATGATGTTCTATTAGTTATACACAAATTTAGGTGTTTTTTTGTGTTCATTCTTATTTCATGCACAAGAAAATGACGTTTTTTGTGCACGTTATTTGTTTATGCACAAGAAAATGACGTTTTTTGTGCACGTTATTTATGTCATGTATAAAAAATAAAGAAAATTATACACATTGTTTTTTCATGCACAAGAAAGTCGTGTTTTTTATGCACGTTATTTTTTTATGTACAAGAAAGTGATGTTTTTTGTGTATGTTACTGTTTCATGAATAAGAAAACACTGTTTTTTGTAAACGTTTTTACTCTTTCAAAAATTCGTATTCGTACACTTTAGGTTTTATTTTATCAGCTAAAACAGCTAATTTGTTTCTTAGTTCGGCAATTAGTTTAGTGTAAATAGCATCATCACTTTTACTGTTCATTCTACCTTTGTCATTTCTACCTTGAAAATATTCGCGGATGTCATATAAACTGGCATTCACATTTACATTGGGTTGGGAATGATAATATTTCCAAAGTTCTCGACCGGCATCAAAAACGGCGGTGGCTTCTTCTGAAAAAACAAGTGGTTTATTTTCTGTTGTTGTAGATTGTTCAAAAAGTGTAGTTGACCCGCTTTCTTTTTTGATTTTACCTTTTATAAAATCGGTCATGAAATTACTCTCAAACTTGGCTTGGGCGTTTACTTCATATTCTGTAAACGGAATCCAGTGGTTGGTGCCAAAACTTGAGGAAATATTATTGCTAAATAGTGTAAATGCAAAGCAATCATTTTGAAATTCTAAATCATTTTGCCAACCTTCATTTGGAAAAAGAAATTGGTCTCGATCATTTAGCCAAGTTGCTTTTGTTGATATTCGTACAGAATGATATATTGACATCTGAATTATATTCATTAGAGTAATGTTATAAATAAAATGTTTTTTTATATCATTTTCTGTAGGATTACTAGTTATAAACACCCCTAAATTATTTTGTACATCTGGACCGTTTACCCTGAGAAATCCAAGACTATAGCCTGATTTATCATAATAACTACGAAGCCAATCTATCAAAAAAGTTCCTTTAATGTGTGTGTGAATTAATTTTTCTCCAATGTAACCATTAAGGTTATAAACATCTATTTTAAAAGATTCGATATTTTTTTTCTCTTTCAAATTCCATATATAAAATCCTATTGGAAATTGACCATTTACATTATCAAATGTATTAGCAGGAACAAGGAATCCAGATTTGTATGTTGCTTTAAAGTAATTTCTGAATTTTCTAAAATTTTGGGATTGCACAAATTTTAATGTAGAAAAATGTGCAACAATAGAGTTTTTAATTTCACTATTTATTCGAATTAAAAATTGAGTAAATAATTCTCTTGTTGCAGTTCCATAATTATCACTATGAATTTTATATATCATTGTTTCAGAAGCAACATTAGCTTTATTTTTTCCAGTTCCCATCCTTTGCTTACTATCTCCACTTTCCGCATAAGGCGGATTAATATAAACTACTAACTTTTTCCGTTTTTCATCATCCTTAATAATGTCTTGCAAGCTTTTAGGTAGCTTGGCAAAATCATCATTCAAAAAATCAAACTGAAACACATTATTTTTAAGCAAGTTGGCACCGTGGTCTATACGTTCGTGCATTACGTTTACATCGGCTTGGTCGAGTGTGCTGGCATAAATGTTGTATTTGTTGGTTAATCCGGCTAATAAGTTTCCTGTTCCGGCGGCACAATCCCAAATGTAATAATCGTCTTGCCAGTTTTCACCTAAATAATCGGTAAGGTATTTTTGAGAAAGTTCTACCCAAATACGTGGTGTAAAAAATGCACCTTTACGCTCACGAATATCTTGTGGTACCATTAAATCACGGCGTTCTATGATGTAATCTTGAAATTCTTTAAGTGGCGGTCGTTTGTAGCGTTTCCAAAAATGAAGATACGTATCTTTGTTTTTTAATCGAATGACCGCATCAAACATTTGCTTTAGGTTTTCCTTGGCAATTTTATACCCTTCATTTTGAAAAACGACAAATAAATTATCCCGAATAGATAGATCATCTTCAATGTTTTGTGTGTCTTTATCGTCAACAAACAAATCGGCCAAATAGAAATCGCTGTCTAAAATATTGGCTTTTTTGAGTTCGTCCCAATTCACATCGATAATCGGTTTTATTGTTTCCAACCAACGTAAATAAATAGGAATAAAATTATTTTTATCGATTTTTAGTTTGTTCGCTGTTGTAGCTTTTGCAACATTATTTTTTATAAAAGCAAGCAGTTCTTTTTCGTCATTTTCAAAATCATAAACATACGTGTTTTTTTTGAGTGTGGCCTCAATACGCTGTTTAATCAATTGAAATTCTTTGGTTTCATGATTACTCGGTGTAACATTCCAATTGAAATCATTAATATAAAAAATATCTTGCACATTGATATAAGGCACAAACGCTATTTTTTTAAAATCAAAAGCTCCTAAAAAAGCGGGCGGTATAGTTTTGTCAAAGGTTCTTGCTTTTCCAATCGTTAAAATGAGTTGAACAAACATGGTTGCTACATCAAAATTACCTGTTTTGGCTTCTGCCCAAAGTAAAGGAGTGCGTCCGAATAAATTATCTTGATATGGAAAAACAGTAAAATCAATATTTCCAATAATTTCAGTAGTGTCAAATTGTCTAAACCAATCGGCTCCTACTTTATTTTTTAGTTCTTCTTCTCGAATTTTGTTGTACTTCATTTTGCCTTTATAAAGGAATTAGCACAAATATAAGTATTTACTCTTTATTTTTCGTGTCAATAAGAATTGTAACCGGTCCGTCGTTTAAAAGTGATACTTTCATATCCGCTCCAAACTGTCCGGTTTGTACTTTTTTTTCTAAATCCTTTTCAATTTGTTGAATAAATTGATTATAAATCGGAATTGCAATGTTCGGTTTTGCGGCTTTGATATAAGAAGGACGATTACCTTTTTTGGTGGAAGCATGAAGGGTAAATTGACTAACAATTATTGCATCACCATTAATATCTTTTACAGATAAATTCATGACATCATTTTCATCAGCAAAAATGCGAAGATTGACAATTTTTGACGAAAGCCATTCAATATCTTCCTTTGTATCGACTTCTTCGATTCCAACTAAAATCAATAATCCTATTTGGATGGAGGCGACAATTGTTCCATCAATGGTTACAGAGGATTGCGAAACTCTTTGGATAAGGGCTTTCATTTTATGGTAAAGATAAACTAGTTAATCTAAATCCTGATTTCTTCCATCAGCATAAATATCATTTCGATATTGTTCTTCGTCACCCTCTAAAATTTGAAGATAACTATTGTAACGCGACCAAGCAATTTTATCTTCTTCCAAGGCTTTCTTTACAGCACAATAGGGCTCGTCTTTGTGCAGACAATTGTTAAATTTGCATTGGTCCTCCAAAGCAAAAAATTCGGGAAAATAACCTTTAATTTCCGATTTTTCCATATCAACTATCCCAAATCCACGTATACCGGGTGTATCAATAATTTTAGCTCCAAAAGACAAGTCAAACATCTCAGCAAAGGTGGTCGTATGTTGTCCTTGTTGATGTAGGTCGGATATTTCTTTGGTTTTTAAATTCAAATTAGGTTCTAAAGCATTCACTAAAGTTGATTTTCCAACACCGGAATGACCTGAAAACATACACACTTTTCCTTCCATCATTTGCTTCAGCTCATCTAATCCTTTTTTTGCAGTGGCAGAAATACGTATACATTCGTATCCTATTTGTGTATAAACATATTGAAGATATAATTGTTCTTCCAAAGTAGCTTCATCGTACGTATCAATTTTGTTAAAAACCAAAACTGCTTTGATGTGGTACGCTTCCGCAGTTACCAAAAACCGATCAATAAAACTGGAGGTAGTAACCGGATTATTGATGGTTACCAATAAAAAAACTATATCAATATTGGATGCAATTATGTGAGATTGCTTAGAAAGATTTACAGATTTTCGAACGATATAATTCGTCCGCTCATGAATATTATGAATTAACCCTATGGTTTCATCAGACGTTTCATCTAATTCAAAATCTACCACATCGCCCACAGCAATTGGATTGGTACTTTTAATTCCTTTTATACGGAATTTACCTTTTATTCGACAATCATAAAACTGATTGTTCTCGGTTTTAATGGTGTACCAGCTCCCGGTAGATTTATAAACGATTCCTGTCATAGAACAAAGATACACGTTTTGTTAATCAAGAATTGATAATTTTTTCTTGATGATCAATACTTTCCTGATGTATGGCTTTAAAGAGTTGCACAATAAAATCTTCGCTCAGTCCTTTTTGACTTCCCTCTGCAATCATTTTATCCAAAATTTCTTGCCATCTTTTGTTTTGTAAAATAGCCACATTTTTCTCCTTTTTTAAAGTACCGATTTTATCTGCAATTTTCATCCTTCCTCCTAAAATCTCAAGAATTTTACTGTCAAATTCATCAATTTGAGTACGTAGTTTATTCATCCTCACAGTGTAATCATCGGCTTCATCGGTTACTTTTCGAACGCGTAAATCATGAAAAATTTGTTTCAAAACCGTTGGTGTTACTTGTTGAGCCGCATCGCTCCATGCATTATCCGGATCAATGTGAGTTTCAATGATTAAGCCATCGTAATTCAAATCCAACGCTTGTTGCGAAACTTCCTGAATCATGTCACGTCTTCCCGTAATATGTGAAGGATCACAAATCAATGGTAAATCGGGAAATCTATTTTGTAAATCAATGGCAATTTGCCACTCCGGATTATTACGGTATTTTGTTTTTTCATACGTAGAAAACCCACGGTGAATAACACCTAATTTTTTGATATTGGCATTGTATAATCGTTCTAAACCGCCAATCCACAATGATAAATCAGGATTTACGGGGTTTTTTAACAACACTATTTTATTCGTTCCTTCCAAGGCATCAGCAATTTCTTGGACGGCAAAAGGATTTACGGTAGTTCTGGCACCAATCCAAAGCACATCAATATCATGTTCTAACGCTAATTTTACATGAGTTGCATTAGCCACTTCAACCGCCATAAGTAGTCCGGTTTCTGCTTTTGCTTTTTGTAACCAATTTAATCCAATTTCACCTACTCCTTCAAATCCGCCCGGTCGTGTACGAGGTTTCCAAATTCCGGCACGAAAAATACTCACATCCGAATCTTTTAATTCGTGAGCAATTTTTATTACTTGTTCTTCGGTTTCTGCACTGCAAGGTCCTGCAATTACTAACGGATGATCTAATTGAAAATCTGTTAACCAGTTTTTTAAATTTTTATCGTTTTCCATATCGGTTGTCGGTTGTCTGTTATCGGTTGTCAGACAACTTTTTATTTTAAAATTTCTTTAATTCTGTTTGTGTTTTTCATTTCATTAAAAATGGCTTCATAATCATCGGATTCTAAAAAAGATTTAAAACAAGATAGATTAGCGATGTATTCTTCTAATGATTTGATAATTTGTTTTTTATTTTGTTTAAAAATTGGTGTCCACATTAAAGGTGAACTTTTGGCTAATCGGACGGTACTTTCAAATCCGCTTCCTGCCATATCAAAAATATCTTTTTCGTCTTTTTCTTTTTCGATAACGGTTTTCCCTAACATAAACGAACTAATATGGGACAAATGAGAAACATACGCAATATGTTTGTCGTGTGACTTGGGTTCCATATACCGAATTCGCATATTCAAACTTCGGAATAACTCTAAAGCTTTTTCTTGTTTTTTATAGGAAGTTTTTTCAATTTCACAGATAATATTTACTTTGTCTTCAAATAAATTTTCGATGGCTGCTTTTGGCCCTGAAAATTCGGTTCCAGCAATTGGATGTGTCGCTAAAAAGTTATTTCTTTTAGGATGACTTTCCACTGCTTTGCAAATTGGTTTTTTGGTAGAACCAACATCAAAAACGATTGTATTATCTGAAACTTTATCCAAAATTTTTGGTAATAGTACTATAGCCACATCAACCGGTACAGCCAAAATAACAAAATCGCCATCTAAATCATCTTCCAAATTTCCTTTTTGATGAATTAAACCTAATGATAATGCCTCGTTAAGATGACTCTCACTAGAATCAATGCCAATGATTTTAGTATTTTTATACAATCGTTGAATATCCAAGGCCATTGAACCACCTATTAATCCTAAACCAACAATATATACTTTCATATCAAAATCGTGTTAGAGCCTCTTTTATTTTTTTTTCTTCAATACACAGGGAAAACCGAATGTATCCTTCTCCATTACTGCCAAAAATTGTTCCCGGTGTAATGAAAATATTTTTTTTAATCAACATTTCATCAATAAATTCTTCGGATGAAATTTCCTTGTTTGGAAGTTTTGCCCAAATGAATAATCCTACGCCTTTTTCATCATACGAACAACCTAATTTTTCAACTAATTTAAAAAGTAAATCTCTTCGTTTGATATAAATTTTATTTAGACTCACAAACCAATTTTTATCCAAATTTAATGCTTCGATTGCACCCTTTTGAATGCCGTAAAACATACCGCTATCCATGTTGCTTTTCACTTTTAAAATAGCCTCTAAGAAAACTTTATTACCCAAAACCATCCCAACACGCCAACCGGACATATTGAATGATTTGCTGAGCGAATTGAGTTCTAACGCAATTTCTTTTGCTCCTTCAACCTGAAAAATCGACATCGGATTATCATTCAAAACAAAACTATACGGATTATCATTGACAATTAAAATCTGATGTTTTTTCCCAAAAGTAATTAGTTTTTCAAAAACTTCTTTGGTAGCCTTGGCTCCGGTTGGCATATGCGGATAACACACCCACATGATTTTGACTTTGGACAAATCTAATTTTTCCAAAGATTCAAAATCAGGAAGCCAATTATTCTCTTCTAATAAGTCATAAAAAATGGGGTTTGCTTGAACTAATTCCGTAACGGATGCATACGTTGGATAGCCAGGATTTGGAATTAAAACCTCATCGGATTTATTTAAAAATGCCATAGATATGTGCATAATTCCTTCCTTCGAACCCATCAAAGGCAAAATTTCGGAATCAAAATCCAGTGAAACATTAAATTGATTTTGATAAAATTTCGCCATCGCTTTTCGAAGTTCGGGTAAACCTTGATAACTTTGGTATTCATGGGCTTTTTTGTCATTCATTGAGTGTTGAATAGCATTGACAACGGAAAAATGCGGCAATAAATCCGGACTTCCAATTCCCATATTAATGATTGGTTTACCTTCGGAAAGCAGTTGATTTACTTCCCTTAGTTTTTTTGAAAAATAATATTCCTGAACACTGTTCAAACGTTCTGCTGTTGCTATCATGTTCGTGCATTTTTATATTCCCCTAATACTTTAAAATGTCTAGTCTTTTGTTGTAAAATAAATTTTGCTTCTTCATAAAATTCATATCTGTCAAAAACCACATCAACAAAAAATGAATATTGAAAAGGGGTTTCAATGATGGGTAACGATTGTATTTTAGTCATATTTAATTGACAATCGCTAATCTTCTTCAACACAATGGCCAAATTTCCGGGTTTATCTTCCAATTCAAATTTTAAAGATGCTTTGTTGATTTCTTTTCTCAAAATTTCTTTATTTTCCGATTTTATAATAACAAACCGAGTAGTGTTATTTTTTACGGTATGAATTCCATTAGCTAAAATTTCTAAATCATATAATTCTGCTGCTTTTTTACTTGCAATAGCGGCAACGCCAAGCAACTTTTGTTCTTGAATTCGTTTGGCTGTTTCTGCTGTATCGCTACTTTCAATTAATTTAATATGTGGATAATTGGAAAAGAAAACAGCACATTGCAATAAAGCCATTGGATGTGATTGTACTTCTTTTATATCTGCGATTGTTTGCCCTCTAAGAGCTAACAGATGATGATGAATATCCAAATAGTATTCGCCAATAATATGTAAATTGTTAGCATCGATTAATGCATAATTTGGAATAATTGAACCTGCTATTGAATTTTCAATAGCCATAATTCCTTTGCTTGACTTATTATTCATTACATTTTTCACAAGACTTTCAAACGAATGACATTCTTCCAAATCAAATGGTTCCGAAAAGTATTTTTCTACCACTTGATGGTGAAATGAACCTTTTATACCCTGAATTGCGATTTTTGTTATCATAAATACATAAAAAAATCCCGACTCTAAAGAACCGGGATTTATATTTGTTGTGAATTAAAAATTTACCTTACATAACACAATACCAATCCCGATTTTTTCCCAAAGAAAAAATAAAAGAAATTGGTAAAATAATAGGTGTTTTGTGTTATCATTTTTTTGATTTTGTTTTGCTAATATAGTAATTTAATTTTACGAAAATACTTTTCTTAAAAAAAATCAGTTAAATAAAAAACTATACTTTTGCTTAAAATCATATTAGTATGTCAATTACGGTTAAAAATATTTCAAAAATGTATGGTGCTCAAAAAGCTTTAGATAACATTTCTTTCTCTGTAAAAAAAGGGGAAATTGTCGGTTTTTTGGGTCCAAATGGTGCCGGAAAATCTACATTAATGAAAATTTTGACAACCTACATTACAGCTGATGAAGGAACTGCGTTGGTGAGTAATTTTGATGTGAGTGAAAACCGTCAAGAGGTGCAAAAAGTTGTTGGTTATTTGCCGGAACACAATCCACTTTATCTGGATTTATATATTAGGGAATATCTTAGTTTTAATGCCGATGTATATCATATTTCAAAAAACAGAGTTCAAGAAGTTATCGAGTTAACTGGATTAGCATCGGAAAGCCATAAAAAAATCGGACAATTATCTAAAGGATATCGTCAACGGGTTGGTTTAGCATGTGCTTTATTACATCATCCTGATGTTTTAATTCTAGATGAACCAACGACCGGATTAGACCCGAATCAATTGGTTGAAATAAGAGATTTGATAAAAAATATTGGAAAAGATAAAACTGTTTTTCTATCTACACACATCATGCAAGAGGTGGAAGCCATTTGTGACCGCGTCATCATTATTAACAAAGGAAAAATTGTTACCGATAAAAAATTAGAAAAATTAATGTCAGATGAACAAGAACAGGTGATTGAAGTGGAATTTGATAAAGCCGTTTCAGAAGAATTGCTTACTACTTTACCCAATTTTAAATCAGCCCAAAAAATAACAGATTTTGTTTGGGAAATAACGTTCATCTCTTCAGAAGATATGCGATCAAAACTATTTGATTTTGCCAATGAAAATGGCTTGAAAACCCTTCAAATTCATTTGAAAAGTAAAAATTTGGAAACTATTTTCAGAGAAAAAACGAAGAAATAAGTTAGTTGTAAATTACTCTTCCTTGGTAATGTTCAGTTAGATTTACATTAGGAGGTGTATTTTCTAATATTAAATTGCCGGTACTAAATAAATCTCCTTCCACACTTTGCATTGGTTTAATAATCATGTCATTTGAACCGCGATGAAAAACTTTCGCAACATCAATAGATAAATTTTGGGCCTCAAACCTTCCATTCCCATCATAAAAATTTAATAAAGCTTCTTGAGTATTTCCGGAAATAAAGAAACGAGAAACATTATTATTCGCAATTACTAATTGACCATTATCAACTTCAAAAATAAAATCACCGGTTCCGGCACCATCTGTTAAATCCATAGCATACAACCGAATAATTGGGTATGTCAATACACCATCAGACTTAATATCTTGTTCTGTCTTAGAATGAATATCTGTCAAATTTGGAGCTGTAACATAAACAATTGTTTGTCCGTAATCGCGAACCCAATTGCAAGTGGTTTTATCTTTTACAGTCAGCGTATTGTTTTCTACTTTTAGTTCAATATCATCAATTAAATTTTCACCCGTTTTAACTTCTACCTTATATTCGGGTCCTTGTTTGATGACTAATCCTATACCCGTGTAAACAAAAACAGTTTCAAAAGGAGTTACCTCAATTTCTCTTGTAATCATTTCCCCTGTTGATTTAATGCAATCTCCAGGTTTTTCACAATTGTAAAAAAAAATAGCAATTACGAAAATTAAAATTAACTTTTTCATAGTTTTAAAATCTTACACCCATCACAAACTCCATGGCTTCCGCTAAGAAAATATGAGTTTTAATGGATAATCCGGTGAATACTTTCTTAGTAATATAATATTTCATTCCTACCCTGTCGTAAACCGGTATATCTGACTTGTAAGGTTGATAGACATAGTATCCTACTTGTGCTTCAAGCGAAATTCTATTAATAAAAAGTTCATAACCAATAAAAACACCTGCTCTTTTATAATCTGTATCTGCCGTTACATTTTCTTCAGGATAAGCTATGGATTGAAACTTGATAAATTCTTTGTATGAATTGGTAAAAAACACTTCCGCTCCCAATTGAAAAGAACTTTTTCTGCTAATCCTCTTATCAACATAAAAAGCCGGATGAAAAAAGGGTTTTTGACCACTCCCTATAATCGGGTTTTCGCTAATTCCGGTTCTTAAAACTAAATTATATTTTAGTGGTTCTGTAAATTTAACCTTTGGTAGTGTATCTATTTTTCTTTCAAGTGGTTCTTGAAAATTATAAGTAATGCCAAGATTTACGCCATACGAATTCACTCCACTATTGGGAGCTTTAATTCTTCCATTAGAAAAGTGAGTGAATAACAATCCTGCTTTTAATTCAAATCGATCAACAAGCGGTGTGGTATAATTTAGTGCAAAGTTAGTATTTGCTACTATTTTGGAACCAAAAGCATAATTTTTACTATTGGTTTCTTTATCATGTGGGTCAGTTGTATAAGCTACCCCTTGGGCAATTTTAAACTGAACTTTTCGATTTAAAAAATAAAAATTATAGTGAGCTCCTACTCCATAAACTTTTCCTAAAATATCATTTTTAAAATCTTGAAAAATAAAATAACCCCCATAATCCGGATAATTAAATGCTCTTTCCCATTCTTGATGGCCGTATGTTTTTTTATATAAACTGACTAGAACTCCATCGGGATGACCTTGCAGAAAGTGCTGTAAATCATCCGTGTGAGGCAAAACATTTCCACGAAAATATTGAACATCTAAAGCAGTTGTCTCTGTTTTTTCTTGGGCAGATAGATAAAAAGAAAATAATAATAAAAAATAAAGTTTCCTCATTCTAAAAGTTATTCCGGCAAATATAAAAGAATATAATTAGTACGGAAACTTTATAAAAAAATTGATATTAAAATATTTCCTTTGCAATTGCTTTGATATTTTCTGCTCTACCCATTGAATAATAATGCAAAACAGGTATTCCTCTAGCGATTAGTTCTTTACTTTGAGCGGTGCACCATTCAATACCAATCTGTTTAACGGCATCATTATCATTAGCTTTTACGACTTCCATAATCAAATCATCCGGCAAATCCACTTTGAATCGATGCGGAATTAAATTCAATTGCTTTTTTGTCGTAATTGGTTTTAGCCCGGGAATAATAGGCACATCAATACCAGCTTTACGACATTTGTCAACAAAATCAAAAAACTTTTGATTGTCAAAAAACATTTGAGTAATAATATAGTCTGCACCATTTTTGATTTTTTGTTTTAAAAAATAAATATCGCTGTCCATACTAGGTGCTTCCATGTGTTTTTCAGGATAACCGGCCACGCCAATGCAAAAATTGGTACATGACGAATTTTGCAAATCTTCATCCAAATAAATTCCTTTATTTAGGTTATGAATTTGCGTCACCAATTCCGAAGCATACTCATTTCCCTCTTTTTCGGGTTTGAAATAAATTTCGTTTTTCAAGGCATCTCCTCGAAGAGCCACCACATTATCAATACCCAAAAAATCTAAATCAATTAATAAATTTTCGGTATCTTCTTTCGTAAAACCGCCACACAAAATGTGCGGAATAGCATCAACCTCATATTTATTTTGAATTCCGGCACAAATACCAACCGTTCCGGGACGTTTTTTTACAATTTTCTTTTGCAATAATCCGCTGGGTAATTCTTTGAATTCGTATTCTTCCCGATGATAGGTTACATCAATAAAAGGCGGGTTGAACTCCATCAATGGATCAATCGAATCAAAAATAGATTGAATATTTTGACCTTTTAAAGGCGGTAAAATCTCAAATGAGAATAAAGGTTTGCCGTTGGCGTTTTCGATATGTTGGGTTACTTTCATGTTTTAAGTTTCAGGTTTCAGGTTTCAGGTTTCAGGTTGGCTGAGCAACTTGAAACTTTAAACCTGAAACAAATTATTTAATCTGCTATATTCGGCGAAAGCCATTTTATCGTCATTTCTACACTACTATTTCTTCGTTTGGCATAATCTTCTACTTGGTCTTTTTTAATTTTTCCTAATCCGAAATATTTGCTTTCCGGATGGGCAAAATAGTATCCCGAAACCGATGCTGCGGGCCACATGGCCATACTTTCGGTTAATGTTACACCTATTTTTTCTTCTACATTTAATAGTTTCCAAATGGTAGGTTTTTCTAAATGATCCGGACAGGCGGGATATCCCGGAGCCGGACGAATTCCGGCATAATTTTCTTTAATTAAATCCTCATTGGATAATTTTTCATCGGAAGCATAACCCCAAATTTCTTTTCGCACTTTTAGGTGTAAATATTCGGCAAAAGCTTCTGCTAATCGGTCGCCCAATGCTTTTACTAAAATGGAGTTATAATCGTCTAATTGTTTTTCAAATTCGGATGCTTTTTCATCTACACCAAAGCCGGTTGTGACACAAAAACAGCCAATATAATCCTGAATTCCGCTTTCTTTTGGGGCAATGAAATCGGCAAGAGCGAGATTTGGAGCACCGGCGGTTTTTTGGGATTGTTGTCTTAGGGTCAAAAAAATTATCGGTTGTCGGTTGTTGGTTGTCGGGAAAACAGAGATGTCATCATCATTTATTGAATTTGCAGGGAAAATTCCCAAAATTCCTTTGGCAGTGAACCACTTTTCATAGACAATTTGTTTCAACATTTTTTGAGCATCTGCAAATAAATGGGTAGCTTGTTCACCCACTACTTCATCAATTAATATGGCAGGATATTTCCCATACAATTCCCACGATTGGAAAAAAGGTGTCCAGTCAATGAAATCAACTAATTCAGATAACTCAACTTCGACAACTTTTGTTCCAATGAAATTTGGTTTAACGGGCTGATAATTTTTCCAATCCAACAACAATTTATTTTTTCTAGCTTCTACAATGGATAAAAAATTCTTCTCTCTACTCCTATTTAAATAACCCTCACGAAGTTGGTCATATTCTTCTCGAACTGTTTTAGCGTAAGTTGTTTTTGTTTCCGGTTGCAATAAATTTGTGGCAACTGTCACCGCTCGGGAAGCATCATTCACATGCACAACCGTTTCTTTGTATTCGGGTGCAATTTTTACAGCCGTATGAGCACGAGATGTCGTTGCACCACCAATCATAATTGGGATTTTGATGTTCAACTTGTCCATTTCTTTGGCTAAATAAACCATTTCATCCAACGAAGGTGTGATTAATCCGCTTAGACCAATGATATCTACGCTTTCACGAATTGCAGTTTCGATTATTTTTTCCGGCGGAACCATTACGCCTAAATCGATGATTTCAAAATTGTTGCAAGCTAAAACTACCGCGACAATATTTTTACCAATGTCGTGTACGTCTCCTTTCACGGTTGCCATCAACACTTTTCCGGCAGACGACGAAGCGGTTGAGTCTTTTTCGGCTTCGATGAAAGGAAGTAAATAGGCAACCGCTTTTTTCATCACTCGGGCAGATTTTACGACTTGTGGTAAAAACATTTTTCCACTACCAAACAAATCGCCTACGACATTCATTCCAGCCATTAAATTGATTTCGATAACTTCAATAGCTTTTGTGGAATTTAGTCTAGCTTCTTCCACATCTATTTCGATGAATTCATCAATCCCTTTAACTAAGGAATGGGTTAATCGTTCTTGCACGGAACCATTTCGCCATTCTTGTATCGCTTTTTCATTGACTTTAAAATCACCTTTGTAACTCTCGGCTAATTCCAAAAGTCGTTCAGTAGCATCTTCTCTTCGATTTAATAAAACATCTTCTACATGTTCTAATAAAATCTTGTCGATTTCATCATAAATTTCAAGCATTTCCGGATTCACAATTCCCATCGTCATTCCGTTTTGAATGGCGTGATAAAGAAAAGCAGAATGCATGGCTTCACGTACTTTATCATTACCACGGAAAGAAAAAGAAACGTTGCTCACTCCACCGGAAACATGAGCATAAGGCAGATTTTCACGAATCCATTTGGTGGCTTTGAAAAAATCCAATGCGTTTAATTTATGTTCTTCCATTCCGGTGGCTACCGGAAAAATATTGGGATCAAAAATGATGTCTTCTGCCGGAAAACCAACTTTATCTACTAAAATATCATAGCTTCTCTTGCAAATCTCGATTCTTCTCTCGTAGGTATCCGCTTGACCGTTTTCATCAAAAGCCATGACGATTACAGCTGCACCGTAACGTTTAATTAATTTGGCGTGATGAATAAATGTTTCTTCTCCCTCTTTTAACGAAATGGAATTGACGACTCCTTTTCCTTGAATGACTTTTAATCCGGCTTCGATGATTTCCCATTTGGAACTGTCAATCATCACCGGAACTCGAGCAATATCAGGTTCGGCAGCGATTAGATTGAGAAATTTGGTCATGGCTTGAACACCATCCAACATTCCTTCATCCATATTGACATCGATGATTTGAGCTCCCCCTTCCACTTGAGCACGAGCGATATCAAGAGCTTCTTCGTACTTTTCTTCTTTAATTAAACGAAGGAATTTACGAGAGCCGGTCACATTAGTTCGTTCGCCAATGTTAACAAAATTTGTTTCTGGAGTTATAATTAGCGGTTCTAGACCGGATAATTTCAACTGTTTTTTACAATCAACTTCAGGCATTATATCTTTTCTAAAATTTGTCTAGGTTTAAATTCTTTGGCAACTTCGGCAATTAATTTGATGTGATCCGGAGTAGTGCCACAACAACCACCAATGATGTTGACTAAATTATCTTGCAAATACTCACGAATTAACGCTTGCATTTCCTCTGGAGTTTGGTCGTATTGCCCGAAAGCGTTTGGTAATCCGGCATTAGGATGAGCAGAAATATTGAGTTGTGTATTAATCGCCAAACGTTTCAAGTAAGGTTTCAATTGGTCTGCACCTAATGCACAATTGAATCCGATGCTTAACAATGGAATGTGTGCAATGGAAATTAAAAAAGCTTCTACGGTTTGACCGGAAAGTGTTCGTCCAGATGCATCTGTAATGGTGCCTGAAACCATAACCGGAATATCGATGTTTCGTTCTTCTTTGACTTCTTCAATAGCAAAAAGTGCTGCTTTGGCGTTGAGGGTGTCGAAAATAGTTTCGACCAACAACATATCACAACCTCCTTCTATCAAGGCCTCGACTTGTTGTTTGTAAGCAATGCGTAAATCGTCGAACGTTACGGCACGAAATCCGGGGTCATTCACATCGGGACTCATAGAAGCGGTTCGATTGGTTGGACCGATAGAACCGGCAACGAATCGTGGTTTACCGGTGAATTCGCCCGCAACTTCGCGGGCGATTTTGGCGGATTGGTAATTGAGTTCGTAGACCAACTCCTCCAGATGATAATCGGCCATTCCAATGGTGGTTCCAGAAAACGTGTTGGTTTCTACTATGTCGGCACCAGCTTGAAAATAGGCCCGATGAACGGCTTTAACCGCATCAGGTTGGGTTATAGAAAGTAGGTCATTATTGCCTTTAAGTGGATGTGGAAAATCTTTGAAACGTTCGCCACGAAAATCTTCTTCAGAAAAGTTGTTGCGTTGCAACATTGTTCCCATCGCTCCGTCGAGGACAAGGATTCTTTCTTGTATGGCTTTTTCTATTTTTGACATTTTATTTTATTTAACCGCAAAGTTCGCAAAGGGTTTTCGCAAAGTTCGCTAAGACTTGTTTGTTGCACTAATGTCTAGCCCCGATTGTAGCGGAAATTTTTTGTGGCAGACGGCTATTTTTTGTTGCTTTAAAAAAGCGACCAACGGAAGCTCTTTTTGAAGTGTAGAAAAAAAGCCGGAAGACGCAAAAAATTGCAGCGGAAAGCGGGATTAGCTACTAAATCAATAAATTATCAGGAAAATGGAGGAAATAAATGGGTTATCTGTTCTCGTTTTTTGAACGAGATAGAATGTAGCACCTTCTACAGTTGCAGGGTTGCTAAGCTTTCATAGGGTCTAGTCCCTCCAGCTTTCGAGATAACAATCAGTATGTATATGAACGGGGCAAATATAGAAAAGTATTTGTTATTTAGAAAAAATATCTAAAAAATAATTTTTAAAAGTCATTTTTTAGAAAATACATCTGCTAAATATAAAAATTATAAAAAATATATCTTCTAAAAAAGTGAATAGTAGCAAAAAAAAATCCGGAACAATGTCCGGATTCTTTTGTAAATGAATTTATTAATTAATTCTTAACAATCTTGGTAGTTCCTTTTCCTAAATCTGTTTCAACTGAGACAAAATACATTCCTGAAGTTAATTCAGAAACATTTAATTCTGTTTGAGATATTCCACTTAAGTTGAAAAATTTTACAATTCTTCCGTTTAAATCTGTTACTGAAACAGTATTAATTAATGTTGTAGAAGATGACAGGTTAATCATTCCATTTGTTGGGTTAGGATAGATTTTTAGGTTACTAGCAAAAAAGTCATTAGTTGATGCGGTTAATGTGGCCGTTAAAGTAATATTATCTAGAAACATTACATACTGATCATTTCCATCATTTTGAAAAGCAAATCTAATTGAAGTTCCTGCAAGGTTGTCATTAAGTACTTGAGTACGAAAGTTCCCTGTATTTAACTCATTATTAACATCAATTAAAAGATTTGTGAAATTAGCCACCTGAGATCCACCTGTTGGCGACAGGTGAACTCTGTAGTCCTCAAGAAAAGTTGCATTCCCTAAACTTGTAGCAGCCCAATTTAAACTAATGTTTGTAGCTCCTGCCGGTATAGTAATCAAAGGAGACACAAGCCAATCGTTTGCAATTCCAACAGGGTTATACCAAGAATTACTAGCAATAATGTTTCCATCCATTCCTGTGGCTGCCGTAGGATATGCCTCAAAAAGCGGATTAGCTCCCTGAATTTGTTCAAAAGAAAGTACTGTCCAGGCATCTTGCACTAAAAAAGATAATGCTTCCCCATCAGTTCCACCCGGACCAACAGGAGTTCTATTATCAAGATTATATAAAGTCCATTCACCAATACCTGGTCCATTTCCGTCCCAATCCTCAACAAAAATTGTTGTCTGTGCATTTATCAAAAAAGCTGTCAACAATAAAACTATAGGTAAAATTCTTCTCATGCTTATTTAATTTAAAGAGTTAAAAAATAGGTAAATTATTACTACAAATATAGTTTTTTTTTAATAGTAATATAAAAAATAAAATCCGGAACTAAGTCCGGATTAAATTATATTAAAAGAAACTATTTAATTCTTGATAATTTTGGTAGTCCCTTTTCCTAAATCTGTTTCAACAGAGAGAAAATATAACCCTGATTGTAAGCTTGAAACATTCAATTCAGTTTGTGAAATACCATTTAATTTAAATGACTTAACAACTCTTCCGTTTAAGTCTGTAACCTCAACTGTGTTAATTAATGTTGTAGTCGAAGAAAGGTTGATGATATCATTAGTTGGATTAGGATAAATTTTTAGGTTACTAGCAAAGAAATCTTGAGCACTCAAACTGGTTGTCATATTTACATTAAAAACCATAAAAATACCCCCTGGTCCAGGCGTATTACAATGTAAACCTATATGGTAATTTCCTGAAGAAGAAGGTGTAAATGTATAAGTTGATGCATATGCCTCAGGAAGAAGACTAGACACCCCAGCACCTACCTGAACAATTCCTGTTGCTGAACCAATTTCTTGATTAAACGTTGCAGTTGGTGATTTACTATCGAGCATCACAACTCTTAAACTCTCATTAGCAGTCCCAGGATTGTTAAAAGCATTATAAACAACTTCTACATCATATGTTATGCCTGCCGTTAATGAAATTCCATTTGAAATTAACCAATCATCTTTAGCTACATTTGTTGCAGCTGTTGGAAATATCAATGCTATAGGATCGTTAACAGAATCACCGTCTACATCATTACCATTATTAAAGGACCATGATAAACCATTTACATTAGCATCAAAAGGTCTCCAACAAGTAAATTGATTAGTCCATGCCTCATTGAAAGGCACATCTGAGTCACAAGGCGAATCAACTGTTGAAATCTCAAATGAAAGATTCTGAGCATCAGCACCCCAACGATTATCAAACTGAATGTAATAAGTCACGTTAGCTTCTGCTAAAAAAGACAAATCAGTAAGATAGTTTGTGTCACTTACATCATCGGAGGCATTCACGCACACTAATGCAGCACATGAACCATCAAAAACTGAAATTCTAGAATCTCCAGTTGTAGGATTAGCCGCAATATTAGTATTTACCCTAACTACAGTCTCCGTTGAAGAATTAAATGAATACCATAATCCTGAAGTCACACTTGCTGTAGTAAAACAACCAGCTTGGTAGGTTCCATTAATTGTGCCATAGGAGTATGTCCCGATTGTCACAGGAATTGCAGTATCACAAGTCCCTTGGGCAAAAACAATAGCTTGTGCCATTGTAAAAACAAAAAGTAAAAGTTTTTTCATAAATCAAAAGTTTTATATTTTAATTCATAAAAGTAAAACTTTTTTTTGAAAATCAAACTTTTAAAAAAAAAATTAACTTTAAAAAAAATATAATTTTTATTTTAATAAAATCCTCTATACATTTGCAGAGATTTTACTAGAGGAAAAATTTGTACTGATTGCAACCTCATAAAAAAATGCTAAAGCAGAAGTCTTCTTTGGTTTTTTTGCAACTTACTTTTCCTTTGTTTTTATTATTAATCTTTGAAGAAATTCAACAAAATTAAATTTTTATTATGGCTTATTTATTTACGTCAGAATCTGTCAGTGAAGGACATCCTGATAAAGTTGCAGATCAAATTTCAGATGCATTAATAGACAACTTTTTAGCATTTGACAGTCATTCAAAAGTAGCTTGTGAGACTTTGGTTACAACCGGTCAAGTAATTTTGGCGGGTGAAGTAAAATCAAATACTTATTTAGATGTTCAAACCATAGCTAGAGATGTAATCAGAAAAATTGGATACACCAAAAGCGAATATATGTTTGAAGCAAATTCTTGTGGTGTTCTATCAGCTATTCATGAACAATCTGCCGATATAAATCAAGGTGTTGAGAGAGCCAGTAAAGAAGAGCAAGGTGCAGGGGACCAAGGGATGATGTTTGGTTATGCTACCAACGAAACCGAAGAATACATGCCATTGGCATTAAAATTGTCTCATCAATTATTGCAAGAATTAGCAATTTTAAGAAGGGAAAATGATGAAATTACTTACTTACGACCTGATGCAAAATCACAAGTAACATTAGAATATTCAGATGATAATAAACCAATTAGAATAGATGCCATTGTGATTTCAACTCAACACGATGAATTTGCTGATGAGCCAACCATGTTAGCTAAGATTAAAAATGATATCATTAGCATCTTAATTCCAAGAGTCATTTCTAAAAACCCTCAATACGCCCATTTGTTTAATGACAAAATTAAATACCATATTAATCCAACCGGAAAGTTTGTTATTGGTGGTCCTCATGGAGATACGGGATTAACAGGCCGAAAAATTATTGTGGACACCTACGGTGGTAAAGGAGCTCATGGAGGTGGAGCTTTTTCGGGTAAAGACCCTTCTAAAGTAGATAGAAGTGCTGCCTACGCTACGCGTCATATCGCTAAAAATTTAGTTGCGGCCGGTGTTGCAGATGAAATTTTAGTACAAGTTTCGTATGCGATTGGTGTTGCAGAGCCAACTTCTATTAATGTGAACACTTATGGTACGGCAAAAGTAAACATGACAGACGGTGAAATTAGTAAAATTGTAGAAAGTATCTTTGATATGCGACCCTATTTTATTGAAGAACGTTTGAAATTGAGAAACCCAATTTACAGCGAAACAGCAGCTTATGGTCATATGGGTAGAACTCCAGCAATTGTTACGAAAACATTTAACGCCCCCGGCGGTTTGTCCAAAACCATTGAAGTAGAATTATTTACTTGGGAAAAATTAGATTTTATTGAGCCTGTTAGAAAAGCATTTGGACTA
>NZ_JAWKMW010000009.1:0-194122 GCF_041392085.1 Flavobacterium sp.
AGTTTAAGCCAGCTGTTACTGCTAATTGATGACCGTGATTTCTAGATAGCAAAACCCCTGTGAAACGTTTATCTTTTTTACATAGTTGTTCAATTAAAAGAGGAGTTCTGTCTCTACTGCCATCATTAATTAAAATAACTTCACAAGAAAAATTTGTTTGGTTAATTACATTAGAAATACGTTGAATAAGCTTATCAAAGACAGCTTCTTCGTTATAAAGCGGAACGACGATAGAAATTTTTATTTCTTCCAAAATTATTTTTTTTGGGTTTTAATTGCTTTTTCAAAAGTAGATAATTCTATTATAAAATCTAATTTTAAATTAACTAAAAAGTTTGTGTTTAAATTAATCAAAATTGTTCGTAAAAAAATGATTTAAACTAGTTAATTACAAAAAAAAATTAGAAAGATTTCAAACTCTCCTCCCAATACTTTACCTCAACGCCAAACACCTTTTTAATCTTACTCTTATCCAAAACACTATACACCGGTCGTTTTGCAGGTGTTGGAAAGCTTGTTGTTGGAATGGGTTCTAAATTGATTTTAATGTTATTAAATTCAAATATTTTTTTAGCAAAATAGTACCAACTGCATTGACCTTCGTTCGAAAAATTGTAGATTCCAAAATGGTTGTAGGTTGTAGGTTGTAGGTTGTAAGCTAGGCAGATTTTTACTAAAACTTCTGCCAAATCGACTGCATTTGTTGGTGTGCCGATTTGGTCGTTAACCACGGATAACTTATCTCTTTCTTTTGCTAAACGAAGCATTGTTTTCATAAAATTATTACCAAATTGTGAGTAAACCCAAGAAGTTCGGATGATAAAATGCTTTTGCCAATTTTCTTGAATGGCTTTTTCACCCTCTAATTTGGTTTTACCGTAAATTCCTGTTGGATTTGGAACATCCGCTTCTGTGTAGGGAGTGTTTTTTGTTCCATCAAATACAAAATCAGTGGAAATGTGAAGTAAAACAGTGTCAAATTCTTTGCAAACAACGGCTAGATTTTTTGGACCAACCACATTGATTAATTGGGCTTTTTCAGGTTCGCTTTCCGCTTTATCAACGGCTGTGTAGGCAGCAGCATTAATGCAAAAAGTTGGTTTAAATTGTTTAAATACTTGTTTTACGTTGTTCAAATTGGTTATGTCCAACGTACTTGAATCACAAAAAATAAACTGAATACCAGGATAATTGGCTGCAATAAACTGTAAACTCTGTCCTAATTGACCACCCGCTCCTGTTACTAAAACTACCATGCTTTTTTGGCATTTGCTAAAGTGGGTAATTGTGTGTCTTTTTCGGAAATAATTAGCTTTTCAGCGTCAAAATTCCAGTCAATTCCAATCGTTTCATCGTTGTAAATGATCCCGCCTTCTGATTCTTTATTGTAAAAATTATCACATTTGTAGAAAAAAGTGGCTGTTTCACTTAACACTAAAAAACCATGGGCAAAACCTCTGGGTACAAAAAATTGTTTTTGGTTTTCACCTGATAAAATAACAGCCTCATATTGACCGAATGTTTTTGAATTTGGACGAATATCGACCGCTACATCGAGTACTACACCTTGCAAAACCCGAACTAATTTAGCTTGAGCATAATCGCCCGTTTGATAATGTAAACCTCGTAAAACCCCTTTTGTTGAAAACGATTGATTGTCTTGTACAAAGACAACTTTTTGACCGATTCCCTCCTTAAAAGTTTGCTCGTTAAAACTCTCCATAAAATATCCGCGTTCATCTTGAATAATTTTGGGTTCAATAATAAAGCAGTCTTTTAATTTGGTTTCTATAAATTTCATACAGTAATGTGCCAATTTAGATTAAACCCATTAAGTGAGTTCCGTAGCCGCTTTTAAGTAATGGTTCTGCCAAATATTTTAACTGATTTGCATCAATAAACCCCATTTTATAAGCCGCCTCTTCAATCGCACCAATTTTCAACCCTTGTCGTTCCTCAATTACTTGAACAAACTGTCCTGCCTGCATCAGCGATTGAAACGTTCCGGTGTCTAACCAAGCTGTTCCTCTGTCTAAGATACTAACTTTTAATTTTCCTTGGTTTAAAAACTCTTTATTTACATCGGTGATTTCTAACTCTCCTCGACGACTAGGTTTTATGTTTGCAGCAATTTCTAAAACACTATTGTCGTAAAAATAAATGCCGGGAACCGCATAATTTGATTTAGGCTGACTTGGTTTTTCTTCTATCGACAAAACATTCCCGTTTGTATCAAAATCTACCACACCATAACGTTCAGGGTCATGCACATGATAAGCATAAATGACTCCTCCATTTGGGTTATTATTCGCTTGGAGCAATTCTGCCAAACCGGTTCCGTAGAAAATATTATCGCCCAATATCAAAGCTACTTTATCGTTTCCAACAAATTCTTTTCCAATTATAAAAGCTTCGGCTAATCCGTTTGGATGTTCTTGAACCGCATATTCAAACCGACAACCTAACTTGCTACCGTCACCCAATAGCTGACGAAATAAGGGCAAATCGTGTGGTGTAGAAATAATTAAAATTTCACTAATCCCAGCCCACATTAAAGTAGATAAAGGGTAATAAATCATCGGTTTATCATAAATTGGCATCAATTGTTTACTAACCGCCAGTGTTAAAGGGTGTAGTCGAGTGCCTGATCCTCCGGCTAAAATGATACCTTTCATTTAACTATTATTATGTTTTTTAAACATTTGTTTGATATAAAAGTTTTTTACGAAACTGAAAGTAATAAATAGAAGAACAAAAAGAAACGGAAGAATCAATTTTCTTTTTCCATTCATTCCTTTTGTGTTTTTTTCATTTAAAATAACACTCGTTTCTTTAATAATTTTATCAAGATTAACTAAGTTTATCCTTAAATTAGCTTGTTCGCCAATTAAGTTTTCCTTGGTTTGTAAAACATCATTTAATTGTGTGTTTTCGTTAAAATAAACCAATTTATCACTATTGTTTGAATTTGTTCTACTTTTAAATTGATTCATTAAACCATCTATTTGAGCTATGGTTGAATCATTCGCCTTCATTTTTAGTTGAATATTATTCAAATATTCTTTTTTTAATTGCTTAAAATGATTGCTGTCGTTTAAGAAGTTCAAAATAGGTAGAACCGTTTCATCATCCGAAGTTAACTTTGAAGTACTAAAAGTGAGTAAATGGAAAGGATAATTTTTACTTGTCAATTCGTTTTCAACCACTTTGTCAATATTTCCATCTTCAGCTAATAATTTAATTAATTCAAAATTATCTTTGTTATTATTGATAAACTTGTACACATCAATAATTGGTTTTATTTCAATTGTACCAAATTTTTTTGTGTTTTGAATACCAATATTTTTTAGGAAAGTAGTATCACCTTCGTTGATTTTAGACTCTAACAAATCAACTTTTGCATACAAATAATCGACACTTCCAAAATTAGGAGAAACTATAATTTGATGATCATAAGATTTTATTTTTTTATCTAAATAATATCCAATTCCGGCTCCTAGAATAAAAAGGATGGCAAATATGGCGAAATTCTTTTTTACAAAAAGGATGAAATGAAAAAGTTTATCAATTAAACGCCCATATATACCGTTAACTTTTTGGGCAATTTGCGATAAATCAATTTCTTGATTATCAGAATTTTGAGTTGAGTTAGAGCTCATAAGTAATCTAGTTAGAATTAAAAATCTGTTCTACTATTTTAATGGTAATTAAATACGTTGGTTTTACGCCGGTTGTTCCTAATCCACCGGACGCTAATGTACTTCCGGTTTCCAAAGGATTATCAGAAGCGTAATAAGCATAACGTACTTTTACTTCTTGTGGTATACTTTTTCGAATTCTTGAGGCAGATTGAATGGCTTTTTGGTAATAGGCTCCTTCCATTTCTAATCCAATAACTCCCCAGGTAGATTCATGAAAAAACTTTAATAAATCTTTGTTTTGAAGTGAAGTGCCCAATACCGTTACCATCGGGCCAGCATACACCGGAATATCATTACCCATTAGCATCGCTGCGGTAAGCTCGTTTTCAAACGGATAATTATCGCCTGTTCCTTCGTTGATATGTGCAGATGGAATCATAATATCTCCTTTACCTCCTTGTAAAATTCCGGCTTTGCCCATGATCGAAACCGATTCAACATCCAAAAAGGTTTGTTTTGCTTTGCCCTCCTTGTAAGGTTTTAATAATTCATCAATGGTTTCGTACGCCTGTTCACCAAAAGCATAATCCATTACAATTAAAACGGGTTTTTGTCCGTTGAATTTAGCTTTTGAAAAATTAGTTTTCGTAAAATCTATTTTAGCCGTATCAAAAACCTGTACGTCAATATTGGTACCTGATGTATCCAACAATGAAATCATACCGTTTTTAAGTGCAAATTCTTCTACTTTGTTTCTCAGATCATTCGCTCCGGGCTTGCTCAATTCTTCATATATAAAGAAATCAGGTTTGTCTTTAAATTTCGTTTTTAAAACTTGCGTAGCAAAAATAGAATTCATCACACTGTGCATGTTGGCACTAATAATATGGATCGGTCTTTCCAATAAATTATTTTCTTTTAGTACCTCTTTGATTCTAGTTGCCCAAATTTCACCGTGGATATGATGTCCTAACCGCTCTCTTAATATTGGACTAAAGGTGATGGTTCTTTTATTGTTATCCAACACTTCTTCAATAGCTAATTTTCCCAACCAATAAATGATGTGTAAAAAACGATCCGGTTTTTCGGTTGAACCAAACGAATCATAAATTTCTAAAACCTCCGAAAAACTTCTTCCTAAAACATTCGAAGCATGAGAAATAGCCTTTTCTTTATCTATTTGTGCTAACTTTTTGTTTTGTAAAACATAGTGTTCAACCTTTTTCCAATCGCGAGTTACCTCAAATTGATTTTCATCCAATAAAACGCGGTCTTTAATTTTGTGTGACTCTATAAAAATAAACGTTAAATGTGTCAAAATATCATAAATATCCGAACGACCACGTGTAATTTCTACATTCATTTGCTCTTCGTCAATGCGGTAACAATTACGTCTTCTTTTGGGAGGAACAATCGCCTGAAAGTGCGATTTAGAATACCCTTCGTCTGAAGTTAAATTAATGTAGCGACATTCTTCAATTCCAATAGGAAGTCGTTCAATTACATACAATAATCCGTTTAATTCAACTTTTTCTTCGGCAATAGAACCATAAATTTCAGGGCGTAATTGCAACAATGCTTCACGTAAGGTTTCACCCGAAACACCCATTGGTTTATAGAAACCTCTGTTGAACAGGTGACGCATGGTAATATACAATCGTTCAATGGCTGCAGAAGATTCCTGAGCTCTTGAACGGGATATGTTTTTTATTTCTTTCATTAAATTCTGTTTTCTAACCTGCAAATTTACACTTTTTTAGTTTGGCTAAAATAATCTGCAATTTTTCTATCATTACTCAAACGAGGCAATTTATTTTGCCCTCCTAATTTCCCAATAGATTTCATGTACTCTTGAAAACCGTTTTGATCTACTTTTGTTATCACTAATGTTCGCAATACTTTACCCACTATTAAATCGTCATAATAGGAGTTTTGTTTTCGCATGGCATCATCAATTTTTAGAGCAAAAACCTCTAAATTTTCAGGTTCGTTTTCAAATTCGATAAACCATTCGTGATAGGGTAATCCTGATTTGGGTGTAATTTGTGGGGCAACGGTAAATTCATTCACACGAATAGACGTGCCTTCCATCGCTTCTTTCAAAGCGTGTTCTACTTCTTTGCCAATCACATGTTCACCAAAAGCGGAAATAAAATGTTTGATTCTGCCTGAAACAATTACACGATGTGGTTTTAGCGATGTAAATTGCACAGTATCACCTATGTTATAGGCCCAAAGTCCGGCATTAGTTGAGATAATGAGTGCATAATTCACCCCTAATTCCACTTCCCCAATCGTATATCGTTTTGGATTTTCTGTAAAGAAATCTTCTGTTTTTATAAATTCATAAAACATTCCGGAATTCAACAACAATAACATTCCTTTTTCGCTTTGCTTATCTTGATAGGCAAAAAATCCCTCGGAAGCGGGAAATAATTCCACCGAATCGACTTTTCGTCCGATTAAATTTTCAAATTTAGCTCGGTACGGTTCAAAATTTACACCGCCGTACACATACAAGCTGAAATTTTTAAACAATTCACCCACTTTTTTTTCTGACTTTTCCTGCAATTTTTCAAAATACATTTGCACCCATGCCGGTATTCCGGAGATAACCGTCATATCTTCGTCGATAGTCTCATCAACAATGACATTTACTTTGGTTTCCCAATCATCAATGCAATTAGTTTCCCATGATGGCATTCTGTTTTTGAGTAAATATTTCGGAACATAATGGGCGACAATTCCGGAGAGTCGTCCCAATTTGATTCCGTTTTTTTCATCCAAAATCGGACTTCCCTGTAAGAAAATCATTTTTCCTTTGACAAAATTGGCATTTCCGCTTTCATGAATATAACTTAACAACGCATTTCGAGCGGCTTGAATATGAAACGGAATCGATTCTTTGGTAAGCGGAATGTACTTGGCACCCGATGTTGTTCCCGATGTTTTAGCAAAATAAATGGGTTTGCCTTTCCACAAAATATCTGGTTTTCCTTCTACAACTAAATCTATATATGACCGTAGTGCTTCATAATCGCGAACCGGAACCTTTTCAGCAAAATCTTGAAAAGTGTTGATTTGGTTAAAATGGTGGTCTTTTCCAAATTTGGTCTGGGTAGCATCTTTGATTAGATTTTTAAAAACCTTTTGTTGAGTTTCAATCGGTTTTGAAGACCATTTCTGAGTATCTTTATTTACTTTATTAGCTAAAAGTTTAGCGGCTAAAACTTTAATTCGCGTCATTATTCAAAATCAATAAATTGAGTAGGATCGATTGTAAATCCGTCTTTCCAAAGTTCAAAATGTAAATGAATTCCCGTTGATTCTTTTCCGGTAGATCCGGCCAAACCAATTACCTCGCCTGTTCGCACCACGTCGCCTTGGGTTTTGGTTAGAGTTGCCGCGTGTTTGTAGACAGATAAAATAGCATCACGATGTTTGATGATAATTACGTTTCCGGTAGTGGGCGTCCAATCAGCAAAGACAACGGTTCCATTAGCAACCGATTTGATTGGTGTGTCTTTTGGCACCGCAATATCTACTGCAAAATGTTTGTTAACGGCACTGTAATGCTCCGTTATATGTCCTTTTACCGGAGGAAATAAAACCAAATTTACCTTTGATTGAGCTTTTTCAAAAAGATTGTATTTATCTTCTAATGCCACTTGTTCACGAAGTTTTAATTCTTCTTCCGAGGGGTTTAATTTATCTTTTGAAATATCATTGTTTTCAGGATTTAATATAGAATCTTTGTTAAAGTTAGCATATTCTAAATCTCCTGTGAGAATCTTTTTGATAGACTCAATATACAGTTCGTTTTTTTTAACTTCCAAAGCCAAAGAATCAGATTTAACAGCTAAAATAGTAGCGTCTTTTTTCAATTTATTAGAGGCATAACCCGGAATAAATTCTCGCAAAGGGGTAAAGGCAATAATATAGGTCGTGATAGAAATAATCAAAATGGCAGAAATAGTCACAACCACAAAAACATTCATTAAATTTAGTTTTAATGAAAAAATCTCTTCAAATGATTCTTCATTTAAAATGACTAATCTGTTTTTTGTGAAAAGTTGTTTTTTTAGGCGTTGTCTTTTTAGTCTTTTTGCAGACATGTTCAAAAATTATTATACAAATATAGGAATTAATGCTTCTTGAAAATGTATCGGTTTTCCTGTTTATAAAAAATATAGTTTACTTTAACGCAATTTTGGGTTAAGAATTGCTTGTGTTCTGACCAAATACATAAAATTATTTTTACCTTTGTAGTCTTAATTTAGATATTATGAATGCATTAACAATAGTTTTAGGTTTCATTGGTGTACCACAAGTCATTTTGATTGTAGTGGTTTTGCTATTACTTTTCGGAGGTAAAAAAATTCCGGAACTAATGAAAGGATTGGGGAGTGGCATCAAAGAATTTAAAAACGCTGCCAAAGAAGATCAACCGGCCGATAAAAAGACAGAAGAGGATAAAAAAGAGTAGTTTTGGTTTCCTTTATTAAAAATCCAGATACTGATTCAATATTCAGTATCTGGATTTTTTATATCACCATCGTCAACTGAATGCGTTTCCTCACTTCATCTACTTCAACTACTTTTACTTGCACGTGTTGATGCAATTTTACGACTTCATTTACATCAGAAACGAATCCGGCTTTGAGTTGCGAAATGTGCACCAAACCGCTTTCTTTTAATCCTACATCTACAAAACAACCAAAAGCAGTAATGTTATTGACAATTCCCGGTAAAACCATGCCGGTTCGCAAATCGGACATTTTCTTCACATTCGGGTCAAATTCAAAAACTTTGGCCGATTTTCTGGGGTCAAGTCCGGGTTTTTCGAGTTCTTTTAGAATGTCTTTAATTCCTAAAATTCCAATGGTTTCATTGGTGTAATTTTCAGGCTTTATTAATGCTATTTTTTCTTTGTTTCCGATTAAATCGGTTAAGGAAATTTTCAAATCTTTAGCCATTTTTTCCACAAGTGCATAGGCTTCCGGATGCACTGCTGAATTATCTAGCGGATTTTTTCCGTTTTGAATACGAATAAAAGCCGCTGCTTGTTGATAAGCTTTTTCGCCCAATCGTGGTACTTTTTTCAATTGCTTTCGATCTTCAAACGGACCATTTTCTGAACGGAAAGCTACAATGTTTTCGGCCATTTTTTCGCCAATTCCCGAAACATAACTCAACAACGATTTACTGGCGGTATTCAAGTTGACACCCACCGAATTCACGCATCGAACCACAACCGTATCTAATTCTTCCTTCAACTTCGTTTGATCTACATCGTGTTGGTATTGCCCCACTCCGATAGATTTAGCATCTATTTTTACCAATTCAGCCAACGGGTCGGCCAATCGTCTTCCGATGGAAACTGAACCACGAACGGTTACATCATAATTCGGAAATTCATCTCGTGCAATTTTGGAAGCCGAATAAACAGATGCTCCCGCCTCAGAAACTACAAAAACCTGAACAGGCTTATCGAATGCAATTTTTTTAATGAAAAATTCAGTTTCGCGACTAGCCGTTCCGTTACCAATTGAAATCGCTTCAATATTGTAAGCATTTACCATTGAACGAATTTTCTTCATCGCCATGGCATGTTCATTTTGTGGCGGATGTGGATAAATGGTTTCATTGTAGAGCAAATCGCCTTTTTCATCCAAACAAACTACTTTACATCCGGTGCGATAGCCCGGGTCAATAGCCAGAATTCGCTTTTCACCCAAAGGCGGAGCAAGTAGTAACTGACTCAAATTCTGAGCAAAAACATCAATTGCTTTGGCATCTGCTTTCGTTTTAAATTCTTGAAGTGTTTCGTTGGAAATAGCCGGTACGAGCAAGCGTTTGTAACTATCTTTTATAGCTAACTTTAATTGATGTGCGGTTTCTTTGTTGTTTTTAATCGTATTATTTTCGATGAATTCAAGAGCTTCTTCAGGTTCAATTTCGATATTCATTTTTACAAAACCTTCGGTTTCGGCACGCAACATGGCCAACAATCGGTGCGATGGTGTTTTTGAAAGTGGTTCGGCCCAATCCAAATATTGATTGAATTTTTGTGCCGCTTCGTCGTCTTTTTTGCTTTTTACAACTTTGGTAGAAACAATCGCTTTTCGTTGAAATAATCGTCGGAGATTTTTTCTAATAAACGTGTTTTCATTGATCCATTCTGCAATAATGTCTCTTGCTCCTTGTAACGCTTCGTCTTCATTGGCTACTTGTTCATTCAGGTATTTTGAAGCAATAAATTCAATATCATCGCTGTTTTGAGCCATGATGATTTTGGCTAAAGGTTCCAACCCTTTTTCGCGAGCTACATCGGCTTTGGTTTTTTTCTTTTTTTTGTAAGGGAGATAATAATCTTCTATTTCTTGTAAGTCGAACGAATTTTCAATTTTTGCTTTCAATTCCGGCGACAATTGTCCTTGCTCGTCAATCGATTTTAAAATAGATTCTTTTCGTTTAACGATTTCTTCAAATTGTTTGTTGAGTTTGAAAATTTGTTCGATTTGTACTTCATCTAAATTTCCGGTTTGATCTTTTCGGTAACGGGAAATGAATGGGATTGTGCAGTCTTCGGAAAGAAGTTGTAACGTGTTTTCAATTCCTTTAACGGGAAGTTGTGTGGCTGATTGGATATATTGGATGTGGGTCATTAGGTAATAAATTCTATATGTATTGTAAAAACCTTGATATAAAAAATACAAAAAAATGTAAATTCAGTCAATTGATTGACGGAATTTACAAAAACATGTAAATATCAAACAATATAAAATGAATTTAATCCATTAATTCAGTGATATTTACCTCTAATACAGAAGCTATTTTATGTATAGTTGCTAAATTTAACTTCACTTTTCCATTTTCCAGTTTGGCATAATGACTTTGAGAAACACCGATTTTATCTGCCACAAATTCTTGTGTAAGGTTTTTATCGTTTCTGAGTTGACGAATTTTAAGTAAGGTTTTAGAGAACATAGCATTGCATTAAAACATGAATAACTGTTTTAGGCAAATTTGTTTTGGGTTTTACAAAAGTAGAAAAAAAAAAAAAATGATTCCTACAAATTTTAAGTGTTAATTTTAGTCAGATTCTGACTAGGTTTATCATTTTTAACTCCTTAAATTTGAAATAATTAAGATAACATTCAAATTAATAAGGGTTTAAAAGGACTAACCACCCGCTTGTGACACGACACAAAAAATGCTTTTCTATTTTTTTGTAAGTACTTTTTTTAGAAACTAATTGTTGACTATTGAAGTTTGTTGAGCAACAATTTGAAAGACCTAACAAACACAAAAAAGCAGCCTTACTTTTTTAATGTTTTCGACGACATAGTAAGACTGCAATTCATTTAATAAATACAAATTTATGAAAAAATTAATTTTTCTTTTTATAATTTCTTCTTTTGGATTTTTATCATGTGAAAACAATGATGAAACAAACAAAACTTCAAATAATGATACTATATTTAAAAGGGATGGAATAAGATTTCATGTAATCTTTGCAGATTGGTCAGAATGGGGTAGAACAAGTAGAGATTGCGATGGTTGGGGATTGTGTAATTTTAGAAGTTGTACCTTTTGTTGCACAGATTCTAACGGAGTAATTGTTTCATGTAATGAAAATCAAAACAGAATATCTAGGTCGGGTAAAATTGTTTTATATGAAGACAATGAAGAAGGATTTTTGGAAATTAATCTTGATGTAGTATTTCCAGATGAAAAAAATGCAATTGATAATAAACTAATATTATACATTGATCAAGACTTAGTTAATGATGGTGTAAAACTTCACAAAGGTGAATATGAATTTAATTTAAATGTAGGAAGATATGGGGGTTATATTATCAAAGCTTCTAAAGTTTAAATCAAGGGAAAGGTTTAAAACCTTTCCTTTTCTTCATAAACTAAAAATATTGTTGTTTTTTGTTTTATTAGTTATTCTTTACTCTTGTAAAATAAACGGAAGTTTTCAGGGGCTTTACAGTTATTATCATTCAACAAAAAAAGCGAAACCTTCTTTAATTGAAAAATATGATATAACAAAAGAATGTCAATTTGAAAACCAAAAAAAAGTGATTGTAATCAATCATGAAGATTTAAAAAATTGCTTGAAACAAAACCCTAAGTCGCTCATCTATATTTGGAAACCAAAGTGTAAAAGTGAGTTTTGTTATGCTTTGAATATTGTGCAAAATAGATGTTTACAAAATGATATTGAATTATTTGTAGTTGCGGAATATTATGATGCTACATTAATGGATATAGATTATCTTCTAAAAAAACCGCTATTTGGAATTGATGTTGAATACTACAACACAAATCTAACAGAAAAATACTTGAATTTGTTTGTTTCAGGGATAACGTCAAATCAAACAATAGAAGGAAGTTTTATCTATTTTATTGATGGTAAATATGAAAAATCTTTTAAAAAAATTAATGAAATAGACGAATTATAGTGCTAATCCTGCACAATAAAATCCTTTGGATCCACTTTTTGAAATTCCGGCTGGATATTTACATGATTGATGTTGAATTTTTCATAAAGCACTTCTTCAATTTCGTGCAATAAGTCGTTAAATTCACTCATTTTGATGTCGGCAGCACAATCGAGATGAGCTTCTAAATGCAGTTCTTCTTCGTTCAAATGCCAAACGTGAATGTGGTGCAACTTCCCTACTCCTTTGATTTGATGTACCTCGCGAACAATTTCTTTAATGTCGATGGTATCCGGTGTAAACAACATCAACATTTTGGTGGATTTTAAAAACAAATCAAATCCTACAACTATTAGATAGACAGCAATCAATAATGTCATCACACTATCCACCCAATAAATTTCATAATATTTCATCAATAAACCACCTGTTAAAACTGCTACAGAAGCCATCATGTCGGTTAGCAAATGCAAATAAGCCGATTTCATATTCAAGTTATGAGCGGCATCTTTACGAAGTAATAAAACAGAAAATCCGTTGACTACAATCCCTAAAAGAGCCAACCAAATCACTAAATCCGATGCAATAGGCTCGGGATGCATTAATTTTAGTATTGCATGATAAATCAATATAAACGCCACAATAATCAAGGTAGAGGCATTGATAAATGCCGCAATTAATTCCGCTCTTTTGTATCCAAATGTGTGACTGATAGACGCTTTACGCCGCGATAATTTGTGAGCCACTAAACTAAAAATCAGTGAAAGCACGTCGGAAAAATTGTGCAACGCATCCGAAATTAATGCCAAACTACCTGAAACAATTCCACCAATTACTTGAGCAATGGTAATTAACGTATTTAATAAAATTGAATAAATTAAATTATTGCCTTTGACGTTATGTTTATGGATTTTTGGATTGGAGGACATTTAGGATTTTTTTAAACCATTAAGAGCAACTTATTTTATTCACTCGATTTAAATGTCTTCCGCCTTCAAAATCAGTATTCAAAAAGGTTTCCACCATTTCCACTGCTTGCGGAATCGAAGTAAATCTTGCCGGAATACTAATGATATTTGCATCATTATGTTGTCTGGCTAAAGCTACAATTTCTTTGGTCCAACACAATGCTGCTCTGATACCTTGGTGTTTGTTGACAGTCATTGCAATGCCGTTTCCACTTCCGCAAATGACGATACCAAAATCCGCTTTTCCGGTTTCAACATCGGCGGCTACAGGATGACCAAAATCAGGATAATCTACACTATCAGTAGTGTTTGTACCGTGATTGATGACTTGGTGACCTTGTTTTTCTAAAAAATCAACGATGGCTTTTTTATAATCCGGACCAGCGTGATCGTTTCCAATTGAGATTTTCATAAAGAGTTGTGTTGTTATTTTTATCTTTACAAAAATAATCAAATTCAATCAGGTTAGGATGAAATTTAACGGTCAGGTTTGTTCGTTTGAAGATAATGCGTTGTATTGGGAATTACACATCCCGATTCCGGCTGCAATTTTCGAAGAATTAATTGAAGAAGCCAAAGACAAACGTGTGGTATGCACACTCAATGAAAAATTTTCTTTTCATTGTGCGATGTTACCCAAAGGTAGTTTTCATTATATTTTATTGAATAGAGAAATCTCTAGAAAATTGAATTTGCATTTGAATGATGATGTGGAAGTTGAATTAATAAAAGATGATAGCAAATACGGGATGTCACTTTCGGAAGAAATGGAAGAAGTTTTTTTTAGCGACCCAGAAGGAAGTGATTTGTTTCATAAACTAACTCCCGGTAAACAACGCTCATTAATTCACATAGTCAATAAATACAAAAGTTCACAGCTACGAATTGAAAAATCGTTTGTTATTTTAGATCATTTGAAAAACAGAAATGGTATTTTGGATTTTAAATGCTTAAATGAAGATTTTAAACGATTTAAAAAATAATAATCACCACAATAACAGAATTGAATAACATTGAACAACGTTTTGTTCAGACCGCATTTGTAAGTTTGGTTAAGTTTCTATGTTCTGAATAGAGACACTCTTTCATGAGTCAATAAACGTTTAAACAATTCTCACACTCTTATCATATTATCCCAAAATTCCTTACTTTCGCAAATTGATTTTTTAGAACGAGAAAACATGAGTACAAAATTTGCAGAATACAAAGGACTTGATTTGCCCACAGTGGCTTCGGAAGTGCTAAAGTATTGGAAGGAAAATCAGATTTTTGAACAAAGTGTCACTAGCCGTGAAGGGCAACCACCGTATGTGTTTTTTGAAGGTCCGCCTTCGGCCAATGGTTTGCCGGGAATTCATCACGTGATGGCTCGTGCGATTAAAGATATTTTTTGCCGTTATAAAACCCAAAAAGGCTTTCAAGTAAAACGAAAAGCGGGTTGGGATACCCACGGTTTGCCGGTAGAATTGGGTACCGAAAAAGAATTAGGCATTACCAAAGAAGACATCGGCACCAAAATTACCGTTGCCGAATACAACGAAGCCTGTAAACGCACCGTGATGCGGTATACCGATGTGTGGAACGACCTCACCGAGAAAATGGGCTATTGGGTAGACATGAAAGACCCGTATGTGACCTATAAATCGAAATACATGGAGTCGGTTTGGTGGTTATTAAAGCAGATTTACGACAAAGATTTGTTGTACAAAGGCTACACCATTCAACCGTATTCGCCCAAAGCGGGAACTGGTTTGTCTTCGCACGAAGTAAACCAACCCGGAAGTTATAGAGATGTGACCGATACCACCGTTGTGGCTCAATTCAAAACCAAACCGGAAACCTTACCGAGCTTTTTACAAGGATTTGGCGACATTCATATTTTAGCTTGGACGACTACCCCTTGGACATTGCCCAGTAATACGGCGTTGACCGTTGGACCAAAGATTGATTATGTGTTAGTGAAAACGTTTAATCAATATACGTTTGAGCCGATAAGTGTAGTGTTGGCGAAGAATTTAGTGGGTAAACAATTGGGCGGAAAGTTCGCTTTAGCCGAGAGCGAAGCTGATTTTACGAACTATAAAGCAGAAGATAAAAAGATACCTTATCAAATCTTAACCGAATGCAAAGGAGCAGATTTAGTGGGCATTCGTTACGAACAATTGTTGCCTTGGATTTTACCGTATCAAAACCCTGAAAATGCGTTTCGTGTGATTTCAGGTGATTTTGTGACGACGGAAGACGGTACCGGAATCGTACATACGGCTCCCACTTTTGGTGCAGATGATGCGAAAGTGGCGAAAGAAGCTACGCCTGAAGTACCGCCGATGTTGGTGTTGGATGCCGCCGGAAATCCGGTTCCATTGGTGGATTTACAAGGGAAATTTATTCAAGGATTGGGTGATTTTTCCGGCAAATATGTGAAAAATGAATATTACAACGAAGGTGAAGCTCCGGAACGATCTGCGGATGTAGAACTTGCCATCTTGTTGAAAGAAGAAAATAAAGCCTTCAAAGTAGAGAAATACGTGCACAGTTATCCGCATTGTTGGCGAACGGATAAGCCGATTTTGTATTATCCGTTGGATTCGTGGTTCATCAAAGTAACGGAAATCAAAGACCGTATGTTTGATTTGAACGACACCATCAACTGGAAACCTAAAGCTACTGGAGAAGGTCGTTTTGGCAACTGGTTGAAAAACGCTAACGATTGGAATTTATCTCGTTCCAGATACTGGGGAATTCCGTTACCCATTTGGCGTACAGAAGATAAATCGGAAGAGGTAATCATGGGTTCGGTAGAAGAATTGTACAAGGCCATTGAACAATCCATTGCGGCCGGTTTCCAAAAAGATAATCCGTTTAAAGGATTTGAAATTGGCAACATGAGCGAGGAGAACTATGACTTAGTGGATTTACACAAGAATGTAGTGGATGAAATTGTATTGGTTTCGCCTTCCGGAAAACCGATGAAACGCGAAACCGATTTGATTGACGTTTGGTTTGACAGTGGAGCGATGCCGTATGCTCAATGGCATTATCCGTTTGAGAACAAGCATTTAATTGACAATAACGAAGCATTTCCGGCTGATTTTATTGCAGAAGGAGTGGATCAAACCCGTGGTTGGTTTTATACCTTACATGCCATCGGAACGTTAGTTTTTGATACAATTGCGTATAAAAATGTCGTTTCCAACGGTTTGGTATTGGATAAAAATGGGCAAAAAATGTCGAAGCGTTTGGGTAATGCGATTGACCCGTTTAAAACGTTGGCTGATTACGGTCCGGATGCCACGCGATGGTACATGATTGCCAATGCGAATCCGTGGGATAATTTAAAGTTTGATATAGAAGGGGTTGCCGAAGTGCGACGTAAGTTTTTCGGCACCTTATATAATACCTATTCGTTCTTTTCGTTGTATGCGAATATTGACGGATTTACGTATAAAGAAGCAGAAATTCCTCTAACGGAAAGACCGGAAATTGACCGTTGGATTTTATCGGAATTGCAAACGTTGGTGCAGTTGGTAGATGAAAGTTATGCCGATTATGAACCAACCAGAGCCGCGAGAGCGATTTCTGATTTTGTTCAGGAGAATTTGAGTAATTGGTATGTTCGTTTGTGCCGAAGAAGATTTTGGAAAGGCGAATACGGAACAGATAAAATAGCGGCCTATCAAACGTTGTACACGTGTTTAATCACGGTGGCTAAATTGTCGGCTCCTATTGCACCGTTTTACATGGACAGACTTTACCGAGATTTAACACAAGCCACACATTCAGAAAATTTTGACAGTGTACATTTGGCCGATTTTCCGAAATATGTTGAAAAATATGTTGATAAATCGCTGGAGAGTAAAATGTTGAAAGCACAGACGGTTTCGTCACTGGTTTTATCGCTTCGCAAGAAGGAGATGATTAAGGTACGTCAACCGTTGCAAAAGGTTATGATTCCTATACTTGACGACCAACAGCGTGTTGAAATTGAAGCGGTTTCTGACCTGATAAAAGCGGAAGTAAACGTAAAAGAAGTGGTGTTGTTAGACGATGCTTCGGGGGTGTTGGTGAAGCAAATAAAACCGAATTTCAAGGCCCTAGGCCCTCGTTTTGGAAAAGATATGGGATTGATTGCCAAAGAGATACAAAACTTTAGTCAGGAACAAATCAATGAATTAGACCGCAACGGCAGTTACACGCTTGTTATTTCGGGAAATTCAATAACTTTAACACAAGATGAGGTGGAGATTTCTTCACAAGACATCCCGGGTTGGTTGGTAGCTAATGCAAACGGAATTACAGTAGCCTTAGACATCACTATTACAGATGAATTGCGAAAAGAAGGCATTGCAAGAGAGTTAGTCAATCGTATTCAAAACCTTAGAAAGGACAGTGGTTTTGAAGTTACTGATAAAATAAAAGTTCAATTGTTGAGAAATGGTAGTTTAGAAGAAGCCGTTTTAGCCAATGAAACGTATATTAAGTCGGAAACATTAACGGAAACCTTGGTTTTTGAAGAGGATATAAAAAATGGTACAGAAATTGAGTTTGATGATATAAAAACAATAATAATAATTTCAAAATAGATTAGATTATGACAGATGAAGTAGTACGTTACTCAGAAGCCGATTTGGCGGAGTTCAAAGAAATTATCTTAAAAAAAATTGAGAAAGCACAGAATGATTTGGAGCTCATCAAGAGTGCCTATATGAATGATTTGAATAATGGAACAGATGATACTTCTCCTACTTTCAAAGCTTTTGAAGAAGGTTCTGAAACCATGAGTAAAGAAGCAAATTCTCAATTGGCCATTCGCCAAGAAAAATTTATCCGCGATTTAAAAAATGCTCTTTTCAGAGTAGAAAATAAAACGTATGGTGTTTGTAAAGTGACGGGTAAATTAATCTCGAAAGATCGCTTAAAATTGGTACCGCATGCTACTATGAGTATAGAGGCGAAGAATATGCAACGATAAGAAATTCGTAGTTGCCAATGGAAATAATTTTTAGAGAATAACAAATAATAGAAAAAGAGATAACTTTCGGGTTATCTCTTTTATTATTTCACCACTAATTTTAGAATTAAAAATTCACTATACTCATTAGCTCTAATGAGTGATTTGCACCATAGTTGTATTGAATAATTTTGTTGGTTCCTACAGCAATCAAGTGTGAATCTAAAGCAATAACATCGGTAACGTCGTCTTCATAGGTGTTTTCTAGAGATAAATCTGCTGCATTTGTTGCGTCAAATACATTTAAATTACCATTGGCACAAACGTAAAGAACATTGTTTTTGATACCCAAACCATAGGGTTGTGTCAATAAATAAGTTGAAATCAAAGTTGGATTTTCTATTGTTGTAATGTCAATAACATTTACTTGGTCCTCAATTGAACCACATGTAGAACCACCCCTAACAGTAATATACGCTTTATTACCATCTACCACTACCGGGTCACAAGCCGTTGCATGTGAAAAACTAGATAAAAAATACGGATTAAATTCATCCTCAGCATTCACAATATACATTCCGTTTGTTGAACCTATAAAAAGAAACTCTTTTTGCTTAAACAAAGTTTCAAATTGTCCACCTCCCAACCACTCACTCATATACACCGTTTTGTCGTAATAAGTTTGGCTAGGATTGGTAATATTGAAGACTTTTAAATTAAACGATTCAACGGTATACAAAGCGTTGTTGTTGATTTGGAATTTGGCATAGGAACCACCCGTTCCAACATTTCCTCCGCTAGCACTTTCAAAGCTTGCAAGAGCATCGTCAGCCCAATTCGCATATTCCTCAGAAGGTCTTTCCCTAGTTTCAATTGTAAATCCAACCATGATTTCACCTTCGGAAGGATAAATGTCATAGGCATAAAATTCAGCATCACTAGGAAAAGTAGGGTAGAAGGAAATTACATTCTCAGTCACACGAACAACTTCTATATTATTGATGTTGCTAATATCAAAAACCACTAAGTCCACAAAGTTATCCGCATACAAATAGTTTCCCTTTACCGCAATATCATGCACTCCTTCTAGGTTGATAAAAGCCATATTTTTGGGATTAGCCGGGTTAGAATTGTCAAAAATGTGGATGCCGGATTCTTGAGCAATATAAAACAATAGGTTTTCTGCAATATAAATTTTGCCCTCGGAATTAGTTTCTTGAGCAGAAGTAACCGAAATGGAATTTCGTAATGTTTCTAATGATTTGATTACGGGAACCGCAAATTTTGCAGTTTCCGTGGAACGGTCATCTTCTTGATTACAACTTGCAAAAAAGCCAACAAACAAGCACAAGCAAAGTAATTTTATTGTTTTCATTATCAGTTAGGTTAGGTTAAACAAATGTACAAATTGTTGTATGTAGTTGAGACGTAAAATCTAAAAAAGGTTGCGTAAAATGCTAAAAATTTTTTAAAGTTTTGCCTTCTGTTTTTATAAATCGGCATTTGTTTGAGATAATTGTTATTTTTGCACGATAAAATTGTCAGCATGTCTTTAAAGAAAGCTTATTTGATTGTCTTTATCATCTTGTTAGTTGATCAACTTTCCAAAATATACATTAAAACTAACTTTGTTCTAGGAGAAGAAATTAAAGTTTTTGATTGGTTCAGAATTCACTTTATCGAAAACGAAGGCATGGCTTGGGGAACCAAAATACCCGGTGATTACGGAAAATTGTTTTTAACGTTATTTCGCATAGTGGCCGTTTTTGGGATTGGGTATTGGCTTTGGGATAGCGTCAAAAAACACAGTTCAAACTACCTGATTGTTGCGGTTGCTTTGATTTTAGCCGGAGCATTTGGGAACATTATCGATAGTGTTTTTTATGGTGTGATTTTTAACGATAGTCATCACGCAGCTTCTACATTATTCTCTGATAATCCTTATGGGACTTGGTTTCATGGTAAAGTGGTAGATATGCTTTATTTTCCCATTTGGAAAGGAACTTTGCCTGAATGGCTCCCTGTTGTAGGTGGAAACTACTTTACTTTCTTTAATGCCATTTTTAATATTGCCGACATGGCTATTTCTACCGGTGTGGGTATTTTGATTGTATTCAACAAAAAGGCATTTGGTACAGATAAAAAAGAAGAATCAACTGAGGAAGTTGCTGCTTAATCAAACGAATATATTTCATTTGGTGTAATGCAGTAATTCAATTGGATATCCGATTCAAAAGCGTCTTCAATTTTTTTTTCCGGTTCAAAAAAAGACAATCCGATTTTAAGGGTTTTGGGATGACATTCCTTTAAAAATCGGTCATAAAATCCTTTTCCGTAACCCACCCGATGGCCTTTTTCATCAAACGCCAATAGCGGAATAAACACTACTTCTATTTTATTTACCGGCACTTCCAATCCGTTAACGGGTTCCGGAATATTGTATTCGTTTTTTTTGATTTTGGTGTTGTCGGTTAACAGGAAATGAGTCATGGTTCCGGTTGTAAAATCACTTTTGGAAAGGACAATTTCTTTGTCTTTTCCAGCGAGAATTTGCAGGATGAATTCGGTATCAATTTCTTTTTGTTCGGTTATGGAAAGAAAAAGATGGTAATAGGTTTTATCCCAAATGTTCAACCGAAGCAATTGGTTGGCAATGGCTAAGCTTTTTTCTTCTATCTCTTCCGACGTAAGTGTGGCTCTTAAGGATTTATACTTTACCCGAAGTTCTTTTTTATGCATATACCGAAGCGTTCAATTCGGCTATAAAAGTAATTAAATGTTCGGGTTCTACGTGGTTCATCACGACAATTTTATACCACTTGTTATCGTTCAGGTGCGATTGAGGGACGAGACGAAAACGTTGAGCCATTGCGTTGGAAATGTATTTTGCTTCGATGGTCACAATATTCATAAATGGTTCTCGGAAATAACGAATGTTCAATTGGTCAAGTTCGCGACAGAGAAAATCGGTACGCAATTGTAGCGTGCTTACTTTTTCAAACCAACCGTGCGGACCGTAAGTTGACAAAATCATCCATACCGCAATGGCGTTTGCTCCGGAACGACTACCACAAAGGGTAACATCCATCCCTTCCACATATTCTGCTTCTTTGGTGAGTACATGATGGATGAGGTTTTTTCGGCAAATAAAAATACCGGTTCCATATGGAGCTTGTAGCATTTTGTGAGCATCAATAGTTATTGAACTGATGTCTGGATTCGTGAAATTGATAAGCGAATTTTGATTGCTAAACGGATAAACAAACCCACCGTAAGCTCCATCTATGTGTAATTTAAACGATAGGTTTAACTCGTTCAAAACGGCTATGTAATCATTTGGGTTATCAACCGAACCAAACATAGTAGTTCCCATATTTGAGATAACAATAAAGTGTCTTTTACCTTTTTCTTTTGCCAGTAAAAGAATCAATTTTAATGCTTTTTTATCCACTTGACGGGTTGAAAAATCAACGGGTATTTTGAGCCAATCTACTTGTAAAAGGTTAGCCCCTTTCGGGATGGAATAATGTGTATCTTCTGATGAAACAATAGCAATTTCCTTTAAAGAAGCTTGGTGTTCTTGAAGGAAATAATTGCGGTACATCCATAAGGCTTGAATGTTAGCTTCTGTTCCCCCGGGGGAAATATATCCGTCAAAAGCATTGGGTTTTGATTTAAAAACATCAATTGCTAACGCGTTAAGTACCTCTTTTTCCAATTGTTGTGTGCCACTAAACACATTTTCGGATTGACCTAAGGTGTGACAACCAATATGATTGGGGTTGGCCACAAAAGTTTGCAGTGTTGGAGCTTCTTTCAAAAACGGAGCATTGTCGTAAAACACTTTTCCATCCAGTTTGGAAGCCGGAAATCCCAACGAAATATCTTTAGAAAAGTTTACGTTTTCTTCCAAAGCCGAATTAACTCGGTTTATCCGTTCCTGATGTGAATATTTTTTCCAATACGTCATAATAAAATTATTTTGGACAAAACTAAAAGTATTATACTAAAGGAAATATGATAAATGTTAGTTCATCCTCTATTGTTTGCTCTTCATTTTACTAATATATTTGTACGATGCAGACCACATCTTTAGAACTTCAACTTCAAACACTTCCCGACAGTCCGGGAGTGTATCAATATTTTGATAAAGAGGGCAAAATTCTCTACGTAGGAAAAGCAAAGAATTTAAAAAAAAGAGTAGCTTCTTATTTTACCAAATCGCATGACAATTATAAAACAGCGGTTTTAGTGAAGAAAATTGTGGAAATTCGTCACATCGTGGTTTCATCGGAACAAGATGCACTATTGTTGGAGAATAATTTGATTAAGAAACTACAACCTCGCTATAACATCAACTTAAAAGACGACAAGACTTATCCGTGGATTTGTATCAAAAAAGAACCGTTTTCCCGCATTTTTCCCACTCGAAAAATGATTAAAGACGGATCAGAGTATTATGGTCCTTACACCAATTTTAAAACGGTAAATACGTTGTTGGAGATGATTAAAGAATTGTATCCACTGCGAACATGTAATTACGATTTAAGTGAGCAAAATATCCGCAATCATAAATACAAAGTATGCTTAGAATACCACATTGGTAATTGCAAGGGACCTTGTGAAGGATTGGAATCGTTGGAAAATTATCAAAAGCAAGTGGATACCATCCGTGAAATTTTAAAAGGAAATTTTAAAGACAGTTTAAAAGAATTCAAGTATAAAATGAATGATTTTGCCTCTGCTATGCAATTTGAAGAAGCTCAAAAAATCAAAGAAAAAATAGAAGTTTTAGAAAATTACCAAGCTAAATCCACGATTCTCAACCCAAAAATATCCAATATTGATGTGTTTTCAATTGTATCTGATGAGTCGATGGCGTATGTTAATTTCCTTCAAATTGCTCATGGAGCAATTATTCGTTCGTATACCTTGGAGATGAAAAAAAAGTTGGACGAAACTGACGAGGAGCTATTGGAATTGGCCGTTGTAGAGCTTCGCGAACGATTTCATTTGACTTCCAAAGAACTCATTTTACCTTTTGAATTGGATTTTGGTGATAAAATCAAAGTTACCGTCCCGCAATTGGGCGACAAAAAACAAATTTTAGAACTTTCGCAACGCAACGCCAAGTACCACCGTTTGGAGCAATTGAAACAAATTCAAATTGTTGACCCGGATAGGCATACAAACCGAATTATGGCTCAAATGCAAAAAGATTTACGCCTTTCGGTAGAGCCTCGTCACATCGAATGTTTTGACAATTCCAATATTCAAGGGACTAATCCTGTTGCTGCCTGCGTTGTGTTTAAAAATGGAAAAGCTAGCAAAAAAGATTACCGTCATTTTAATATCAAAACAGTGGAAGGACCTAATGACTTTGCCTCCATGGAGGAAGTAGTGTACCGTCGTTACAAACGTTTATTGGAGGAAAAACAACCTTTGCCACAATTGATTGTTATAGACGGAGGTAAAGGTCAACTTTCTTCTGCCCTGAAAAGTTTAGATGATTTAGGATTACGTGGGAAAGTGGCTATTATTGGAATTGCCAAGCGATTGGAAGAATTGTTTTATCCGGGTGATTCTGTGCCATTGTACTTAGATAAAAAATCGGAAACACTGAAAATTATTCAGCAGTTGCGTAACGAAGCTCATCGGTTTGGCATTACACATCATCGTGATAAGCGGAGTAAATCTGCTTTGCAAACATCACTCGAAACCATTCCTGGTATTGGAGAAAAAACGACGATAACGTTGCTAAAACATTTCAAAAGTGTTAAAAGATTGTCTTTAGCCACCGAAAGTGAAATTTCTGAAGTAGTAGGTATGTCAAAAGCAAAAAAAATTCACGAATTTTACAGAACATTTATAAAATAATTTTTTTGAAGCGAATTTTTTTCAGCTTTTTGGCTTACGTTTTTCCGTCTTTGCTTATGTCTAAACTTTTTGTTAAGCGGATAAAGGCTCAATCCGGGCCAATAAAGTTTTGTCTATTATTTTTAGCTCTGTATATTTTCCCATTCGGCATTTACGCTCAAGATTCCATTCCGAAGAAGCCTAAAATCGGATTGGTTTTAAGTGGTGGTGGAGCCAAAGGATTAGCTCACATAGGTGTTCTTAAAGTCATTGAAGAAGCCGGTATAAAAATAGATTATATTGGCGGAACCAGTATGGGAGCAATAATAGGGGGTTTATATGCATCAGGTTATACTGCAACTCAATTGGATAGTATTTTTAACAATACCGATTACGACGCTGTGATTCAAGATTTTATTCCTCGCTCATCTAAAAATTTTTATGAGAAAGCAAATGATGAAAGGTATGCTTTCGCGTTACCCTTTGACAAATTTAAAATTGGAATTCCAACTGCACTCTCTAAGGGGCTGTACAATTACAACATGATGACTCGCTTAACAGCAAATGTTCGTCATGAGCGGGATTTTAGAAAATTACCCATTCCTTTTTTATGTATCGCTACAGATATTGAAACCGGTCAAGAAGTGTTGTTGAACCAAGGTTTTTTGGCTCAATCTGTTTTAGCGAGTGGAGCTTTCCCTTCACTTTATTCACCGTTAGTTATTGATGGGAAGTATTTAATTGATGGTGGAGTTGTCAATAACTATCCTTTAGATGAAGTAAAAAAGATGGGGGCTGATATCATCATTGGTGTAGATGTTCAAGATGATTTAAAAAACCGCGAATCACTAAAAGACGCCACTCGTATATTGGTTCAGATTTCGAATTTGCAAATGATTCAAAAAATGCAAGAAAAGAAAAAAAGGACAGATGTTTACATTCGTCCAAAAGTTGAAGGATTTTCTGTAATTTCTTTCGACAAAGGGAGTAAAATTATTGATGCCGGAGAAGAAGCTGCTCGAGAAGTATTAGCAGAGCTCGATAAACTAAGCACTTCTTTTAAAAAGAAAAAAACAGTAATTCCTTTAACAGATAGAGATAGTTTATATATTTCTGCTATTTCACATACGCAATTAGAAAATTACACCCGAGCATATATTGTGGGGAAATTAAGGTTCAGGGCAGGCAAAAAAATAAGCTATTCAGATTTAAAACAGGGAATAGAAAATTTGAATGCCACACAAAATTTTGGATCAATTAATTACACTTTGGAAAATGATGATGCAGAAGGTGATAGGGTTCATTTAAATTTAACTGAAAATCCCTATAAAGCTTTTTTAAAATTAGGGTTGCATTACGATGGGTTGTTTAAAAGTGGAATATTAGTGAATTTTACACATAAGAAAATATTGTTCAAAAACGATATTATTTCTACTGATATAGTGTTGGGTGATAACTTTAGGTATTATTTGGATTATTATGTTGATAATGGCTTTTATTGGAGTTTCGGAATCAAATCAAAATTTACTACTTTCAATCGAAATGTCACCACCGATTTTAGTCAAGGGGTATTATTTACGTCGGAAGATGTGAATTCTATCAATGTTGATTTTTCAAGTTTTACGAATCAGGTATATGTACAAACAATTTTTATTCAAAAGTTTTTGATTGGGGGCGGGTTGGAACATCAACATCTCAAACTAAAATCAGAAACCTTAAACACAGGTGATCCGGTTATAGAAAACAGTGATTATTTGAGTGCTTTTGGGTATTTGAAGTATGACTCCTTTGACAATAAATATTTTCCCAAAAGAGGTTGGTATTTTAATGGTGATATACAATCGTTTTTTTATTCTACGGATTACACAAACACGTATAACAATTTTTCAATTTTAAAAGCAGAAGCCGGTATTGCTCAAAAATTGTTTAACCGAACGACACTTAATCTTCAAACCGAAGGAGGTTTAACCATTGGAGAACAAACGGTTCCCTTTTTTAATTTTGTTTTTGGGGGATATGGATTTTATCCTATCAACAACTTTAAACCGTTTTATGGCTATGATTTTTTAAGTTTTGCCGGGAATAGTTATGTTAAAGCACTGTTTCAGTTGGATTATGAAATTTTTAAAAAGAACCATTTGAACTTCTCTGCCAACTTTGCAAATGCCGGCGATAAAATATTTGAATCGGATGAATGGCTCACAAAACCCTCTTATACAGGTTATGGGTTTGGATATGGTTTAGAAACTATTTTTGGCCCGGTAGAAATAAAACACAGTTGGTCTCCCGAAACAAAAGATCACCATACGTGGTTTAGTGTAGGTTTTTGGTTTTAATTGTGTTGTATTCAAATTTTTACGATATTTGTATAGTATTTTTATAAAACTTTAAAATGTATATAATTCTTGGTTTTTTAGTCGCTTTTGGTCTTGGTATTATAGTGGGTGTAAACATCAAAAAAAATCAAAACTAAATTCAAACAACTTGTAGAATGAATGCTTTTTGGCCTGGATTATTAGATTACCTTCAATTCCTTATCAAACGGAATCCCGAATGATTTGGGTTAATTAGCCAACATGGCAATTTGTCAATGTGACAATTCATAGAATGTTTAATCTAAATTCAAAAAAATGCCATTTTATCATAAATTAGGAGAAATTCCTCCCAAACGGCATACACAATTCCGAAAACCGAACGGCGAGCTTTATTATGAGCAACTCTTTGGTACTGTTGGTTTTGATGGAATGTATTCCAACATGTATCACGTTCATCGACCAACGCAAGTAAAAGAAATTCGCAAACAATATTCGGTGGCACCATCCATCGCCAAATCAAATAATATGCAATCCTATAAATTGCACGGTTTTGATGTTACTCCCGAAAAAGACTATTTAGAAAGCCGTAAAATTGTATTGACCAACTCAGATTGTCACATCACATTGGCAGCACCTCAAAACAAAACACAGGATTATTTCTATAAAAATACTGATTCGGACGAAATGATTTTTATCCATAAAGGAAGTGGAAAACTTCGTACCCTTTTAGGAAATATCGACTTTAAATATGGTGATTATTTGTTGATTCCACGTGGAATTATTTATAAAATCGACTTTGATACCGAAGATAATCGTTTGTTTATTGTAGAATCCAGAAGACCAATTTATACACCAAAACGGTATCGAAATTGGTTCGGTCAGTTATTAGAACATTCACCCTTTTGCGAACGCGACTTACGTCGTCCAACAGAATTAGAAACGCATGACGAAATAGGAGATTTCATCATCAAAGTGAAGAAAAAAGATGAAATCATCGAAATGGTATATGCTTCTCATCCTTTTGATGTGGTGGGTTATGATGGCTATAATTATCCGTATGCGTTTTCCATTCACGATTTTGAACCGATAACCGGACGAATTCATCAACCACCTCCGGTTCATCAAACCTTTGAAACCGATGCGTTTGTGGTTTGTTCGTTCGTCCCGAGATTATATGATTATCATCCGCTTTCTATTCCTGCACCTTATAATCACAGCAACATTGATAGCGATGAAGTATTGTATTATGTAGATGGTGATTTTATGAGTCGAAACGACATAAAACCCGGTAATATTTCGTTGCATCCTGCGGGAATTCCGCATGGTCCGCACCCGGGTGCTTATGAACGTAGTATCGGAAAAACAGAAACAAAAGAGTTGGCCGTAATGGTTGACACCTTTAAACCATTGATGGTAACAGATGAAGCAATGAAAGTTGCTGATGATAAGTATTACCAGTCGTGGTTGTAATTGTTTAATAAATTAAAAGAAAAATCATGTCACAAGAAATAAAATCAGTAGAATACGGATTAGAAAAAATATTTGAAGGAGCACAAGATTTCCTTCCCTTAATGGGAACCGATTATGTAGAGTTTTATGTTGGGAATGCCAAACAAGCCGCTCACTTTTATAAAACGGCTTTTGGTTTTCAATCATTAGCCTATGCCGGATTAGAAACCGGAGTAAAAGACCGAGCTTCGTATGTGTTAAAGCAAGACAAAATTCGATTGGTATTAACCACCGCCTTAAAAAGTGATTCGCCAATTGGGGAACACGTAAAAAAACATGGCGATGGAGTAAAAATCGTGGCTTTGTGGGTAGAAGACGCTCGTAAATCGTTTGAAGAAACGACTAAACGCGGTGCAAAAGTTTTCATGGAACCTACGGTTGAAACGGATGAATATGGCGAAGTGGTTCGTGCAGGAATTTATACGTACGGCGAAACCGTTCATCTATTCGTAGAACGCAAAAATTACGAAGGGACTTTTTTACCGGGTTATAAAGAATGGAAATCGGATTACAACCCTACATCAGTTGGTCTAAAATACATCGATCACATGGTGGGTAATGTGGGTTGGAATGAAATGAATACGTGGGTAAAATGGTATGAAGATGTCATGGGATTTGTGAATTTCTTATCGTTTGATGACAAGCAAATTACCACCGAATATTCTGCTTTGATGAGTAAAGTAATGAGCAACGGAAACGGAAGAATTAAATTCCCCATCAACGAACCGGCCGAAGGGAAGAAAAAGTCGCAAATTGAAGAATACTTAGATTTTTATGAAGGTCCGGGTGTGCAGCATATTGCGGTTGCCACCGATGATATCATTTCCACCGTAGCTGAAATGCGAAAAAGAGGAGTAGAGTTTTTGAGCACCCCACCGCAAGCGTATTACGATGCCATTCCGGAACGTTTAAAAGACCATATGTCGAAATTTAAAGAAGACATCAACGAACTTCAAAAATTGGGCATAATGATTGATGCGGATGAAGAAGGCTATTTGTTGCAGATTTTTACCAAACCGGTAGAAGACCGACCAACGCTTTTCTTTGAGATCATTCAACGTATGGGTGCCAGAGGTTTTGGAGCCGGTAATTTCAAAGCTTTGTTTGAAAGTATTGAGCGAGAACAAGCCTTACGAGGAACATTATAGACGCTTTTGTAAATTTAAAATCCGCTAAGCCTTATTCAATGTGTATAAAACTTAGCGGATTTCTATTTTATTACGATAACAAGAAGTTTTTTGTACAAAAAAATTAATCAAGCAGGCTTAAAATTACGAATAGTGAAATTTTACACCTTCTTTAGATGTGTTTTTTGTTGAATATGTGTTAAAGTCAAAAAACAACTAACAATTTAGCAACCAACTAATTACCTTTGCACTCGCAAAAAAGGAGGAGTGGTTACCTTCTTTAAGAAGTATAAATTTTCATAATTTATAGTTTTTTTGGTTAGTTAATTAGCATACAGCCCAATTGGAAATAGTTGGGCTTTGTGTTTTTATAATGTTTCGTTTGGGCAATCTGCCAATTGGTCGATACGCCAATTTGTTGGGAACGAAATACGTTTAAAAAAGATAACAATACTACTTCCTGCTACAAAAAGTATTCAACAAACAATTTTGATTATTTTTTCACAAATTTAACTGTAAAACTTTCAAAGTTAGGTGAGTCAATTCTGCCCAAATAAAGACCTGTTGTAAGGTTTGAAACATCCAATTGATTATTGATAATTTCACCACGATAAATTTCTCTTCCATTTATGTCAAACAGTCTAATTGAATTTGCAATACCGTCTTCTAAATGAAAATTCAAAAAATCGGTAGTTGGGTTCGGGTAAATTGTGTTGCGTTGATTGTTTTGTGCGAGGCTTAAGTTTTCACTTAATGCATTTCCAAATTTAACTACTGTAAATCTATTTTGAATAACCGTGTAAATTTTTTCCTCAGAGTCTAAAACAATCGCCATCGGTTCAGTGCCTTGAATGTTATACATAGTTGTCCATTCAAACCCGTTTTCAGCAGAATAAGCATAAATAAATGTTTCTGAGGGAGCACCTCCATTGTTATTAGAATTCCCAATAAAATAATAATTATCGTTCTCAGAAACAGTGACATCATACACCCAATTATTACTTTGTGATAAAAGCTGTTCGTTTTGATATAAAACTGAACCATCTGTTGGAGAAACTTTTGCTACATATAATTTGTTCTCTCCACCAGTAGACCAATTTGTTCCGGAGATAATTAATTCACCGGAACTTAACGATTTTAACCTTCCTGAAGTAGCTGGAACTTGAATATCGTAAGTTTGAGAAAAAATTACATTACCATTAGTATCGTATTTTGTTAATCCAATGTATGGAATGGAGCCTACATAAGTTTGTGTAAGAGAATATGTATTGCCTGAATTGTCTAACAAAACATCTGTTGCCCACGTTTGGTAGCTGTTTTGACTGTTTCCTGACCAAATCAAATTGCCATCCGAATTCCAAACGGCATATTGGTTATTGTAACCTGAGATCAACGTATTTCCAGCTAAGACAATTTTTCCATTTTTATAATTCATGCCATGAATACCGTGAACGTTACCAAAGCTTTTTACCCGTTCCCAAATTAACTCTCCATCACTGCTAAGTTTGAACAAGATAAATCCTGCTTGTGATGATGTATTTGAAATACCCGCAGTGCCAACATACAAGTTGTCAAACTCATCAATTATGCCCATGTTTCGTTTACGGATTCCCATTATATCTCCTGAATTAAATGTCCCTGGAATTGTTAAATTATAAAGTAATTCGCCTGAAGGAGAATATTTTAATACTTTTATTGCATTAGGAATTTCATTTTGAAGTGAGAAAATAAATTGATAACCCACTACGATAATGTTATTACTGCTGTCCGTTCCGGTCCAGGTTGCACGATGTGAGTTGTTTGGTAATGTCGTTGAAATAGAATCCTTCCAAATTAAGTTTCCTTCGGAGTCCATTTTTTGAGTGTAAATATAATTAGCATACCCGGCTTGATTGAGCCCATTTCCTACTGAAATTATTTTATCCGCAGAATCTACTACAATCATTTTCCCTAAAACAAGATAATTTGGGTAGACATTTTCCCATAATAAATTTTGAGAAAAAGAACTTTGAAAGAATAAAATAGTTGCGAATAAGTAAAAGTATTTCATTGTTTTTTGATTTATAAATTATAATGTTGTTAAAGTTGCAGTATTCAAAGTTATTTTAAAAAAATCATTAAAAATGTGACAAATGTCACCTGACTGCGTTTAAGTCATTAGATTCAAACATGAAACAATCTACAAACTTATTACCCTACTAAAAGGTGAAGTTTTTTAAAAACATCATAAAAAAATATTAAAAACTCCCCTTTTTTTGAGGTCTTTTTTAGATTTATTACATTTGGAACAGAAATTGCAACGGCTTCTGAAAAAAGACAAAGTTTTATGAAAAAAGTACTGTTTCTCTTCCTGTTTTTATTAACCGTAAGCTTTGATTCTCAAACGAGTTATCCTCCAAAAGAAGATGCTTTTGATGTAGGTGAATGGTTTCAGTTTCGCATTCATTATGGTTTAATAAATGCCGGTATGGCAGAGTTGAGTGTGCACGAAGCCATTAGAAACAATAAAAAAGTTTTTCATGCCAAAGGACGTGGTTACACTACTGGAATGACTAAATTTTTCTTTAAAGTAGAAGATGATTATCAAAGTTATTTTGACAAACAAACCGGAAAACCTTATCAATTTGTTCGAAAAATTGATGAAGGAGGTTATACCAAAAACCAAGAAGGTTTCTTTAACCAAAGTAGCAATACGGTTTTAGTAAAAGATTATAAACGGAAGACAGAAAAAACATTTGAAGTACCCGACAAAACCCAAGATATTTTATCTACATTCTATTATTTGAGAAATCACCCTAATGTTGATAAACTAAAAGTAGGTGAGTCAATAGACATCGATATGTTTTTTGATGAAGAAATAACAAAATTTAAACTTAAATTTATTGGTCGTCAAGATTTAAAAACTAAATTTGGGGTCGTTCCCACAATGATTTTCAGACCGTATGTGCAAGCCGGACGTGTTTTTAAGGAACAAGAAAGCTTAACTGTCTGGATTTCAGATGACGACAATAAATTACCTATTCGAATTAAAGCCGAATTAGCCGTAGGATCACTCAAAGCTGATTTGGAAAAATTTAAAGGATTAAAACATACATTTACCGTTAAAGCAAAACCGTAATGAATACTACCGCACACGAAGAAATTCTTGAAAAATTAGAAGAAAAGTTTCAAGCAATTAACCAAAAAACTGAAACGCATTTAGAAGGACTTCTGTGGGCAAAACCTATCACTTATTGGGATTATATTCAAACCGATGCTTTGCTGAACCTTCAAACGCAACGCACCACTTTGCCCGATGAAATGGTTTTTGTAATGTATCACCAAGTAAATGAGTTGTTGTTTAAAATGATTCTTTGGGAAATCGAACAAGTGTGTCGTTCCCAAAAACCGGAAACTTCTTTTTTTACCGAAAAATTAATGCGAATTAGTCGTTATTTCGATATGCTTACCACTTCTTTTACTATTATGAAAGACGGTATGGAAGTAGAACAATACATGAAATTTCGAAATACATTAACACCGGCCAGCGGTTTTCAAAGTGCTCAATACCGATTGATAGAGTTTGCATCAACCGATTTAATAAATCTAATTGATTATCGATTCAGAAGTTCAATTGATCGCAATACACCTTATGAACATGCGTTGGAACATTTGTATTGGCAAGCAGCCGGTAAAGATTATAAAACAGGTGAAAAGTCCTATTTAATTTTAGAATTCGAAAAAAAATACAAGAAAGAATTTTTGTCTTTCATGGAAGAATACAATACGATTAATCTTTGGCAAAAGTTTAAGCAATTACCGGAAGAAGATCAAAAAAATGAAGCTTTGGTTAAAGCCATGCGACACTATGATTATACCGTTAATATCACGTGGGTAATGGGTCATTTTAATGCCGCAAAGAAATACATCGAAAGTGGTCACGGTAGCGGCGAAGCAACCGGCGGAAGCGATTGGAAGAAGTACATGCTTCCTAAATACCAACGAAGAATTTTCTTCCCTGAATTATGGTCAGAAGAAGAATTGGCAACTTGGGGAGAAAAAGAAAGTGTTTAATTAGATTAAAAGCAGCAAATTGAAATTTAACAAAATACTGCCTATACTATTTGCATTGAGTTTGTTTTCATGCGAAAAAAAGGTTGATAAAGTCATTATAGAAGAAGATACAAAACCTAAAATTCCAATTGTCGTTGAATTCGGATTCACGCTAAACGATTATTTGGTTGTTCAAGACACGATTAAAAGTGGCGATACCTTCGGAAAATTATTAGAAAATCATAATATAGGAAACTTCAAAGTGCATGAAGTAACCGAACAAGTGAAAGACAGTTTCAAAATGCGTGATATTCGCATAGGAAGACCAATCACATTACTCAAATCAAAGGAAAAACCCAATCAACTTCAAGTTTTTATCTATCAAAAAGATAATATTAATTATAGCGTAGTCGATTTTCGAGATACGATTGTAAAGGCTTACAACAAACAAAAACCCATCACAATCAAACGAAGAACCATTGCTACTGCCATTCACGGTTCATTATCAGAAACGTTGAACAAAAATGGAGTTGATGCTGGAGTGGCAAATAATCTGGCTAAGATTTACGAATATTCCATCGACTTTTTTAAGATTCAAAAAGAAGATAAATTTGCTGTTACGTTTTATGAAAAATTCATCAACGATAGTATTTATGCCGGAGTAGACCGATTAGAAAGCTCGTTTTTTGAACATAAAGGAAAGAGAATTTATGCTTTTCCTTACAAATTAGATAGTCTTTCCAGAAAATTAGATTACTATGACGAGGAAGGTAAGGGGTTGAAAACCATGTTTTTAAAAGCTCCTTTGGATTTTTTTAGAATATCTTCTCGTTTTTCGCCCAAACGTTTCCATCCCGTTCAAATGACATGGAAAGCTCACAAAGGCACTGATTATGCTGCTCCACACGGAACGCCAATTAAAACCACCGCTTCCGGTGTAGTTGAACGAACTGGCTACACCGCCGGAAACGGAAACTATGTAAAAGTAAAACACAATGGAACCTATTCTACCCAATACCTCCACATGTCTAAAATATTGGTGCGTCAAGGTCAACGAGTAGAACAAGGACAAGTCATTGGAAAAGTAGGAAGCACTGGCCTAGCTACCGGTCCGCACGTATGTTATCGCTTTTGGAAAAACGGCGTGCAAGTTGATCCGCTGTCTCAAAAGTTACCCAATACCGAACCAATGAATGCAAAGCACAAAGCAAAATATTTAGAATACATTGCTCCTTTAAAGAAAGAATTAGACAGTATCGCGACACTTAAATTAAAATAAAATGGCTTTAGAAAATACAAATCCATCCGGAACAGCAGCTTGGCAAAGTTTGCGAAATCATTTTGAAGAAATGCAATATGTCACGATGCAAGAACTTTTTGAAAAAGATTCGAAAAGGGCAGACAACTTTCATTTGCAATGGAATAATTTTTTGGTAGATTATTCTAAAAATATCATCACCCAAGAAACAATGAACCATCTTTTGGATTTGGCAAAAGAAGTCAATTTAGAAGATGCTGTTAAAAAATATTTTACCGGAGATGCAATTAATCAAACAGAAAACAGAGCGGTTTTACACACGGCTTTGCGTGCTCCGTCTGATGCAATAATTTTAGTGGATGGTCAAAATGTAATGCCGGAAATTTATTCAGTTAAAAATAAAATTAAAAACTTTACAGACGAAGTTGTCAACGGAAGTAGAAAAGGATATACCGGGAAATATTTCACAGATATTGTAAACATTGGCATTGGCGGCTCCGATTTAGGTCCGGCGATGGTGGTTGAAGCTCTTCAATATTATAAAAATCACTTAAACGTTCATTTTGTTTCCAACGTAGATGGTGACCACGTGAATGAGGTGATTAAGAAATTAAACCCTGAAACCACTTTGTTTGTTATTGTTTCCAAGACATTTACCACACAAGAAACGTTATCCAATTCAGAAACCATTCGAAATTGGTTTTTACAATCGGCCAAACAAGAAGATGTAGCCAAACATTTTGTGGCTGTTTCTACAAATATTCAAAAAGTAACCGAATTCGGAATTCATTCTGAAAACATTTTCCCAATGTGGGATTGGGTTGGCGGACGATTTTCGCTGTGGAGTGCTGTTGGTTTATCGATTAGTTTAGCCGTAGGCTTTGATAATTTTGACAAATTATTAAAAGGAGCAAACAACATGGATGAACATTTTAAAACGACTCCTTTTGACAAAAACATTCCGGTTGTTCTGGCTTTGTTGAGTGTTTGGTATAACAATTTCTTTGGAGCGGAAAGTGAAGCGTTGATTCCGTATACACAATATTTACAAAAATTGGCTTCCTACCTGCAACAAGGAATAATGGAAAGTAACGGAAAAAGCATTGGACGCGATGGAAATCCGGTCAATTACCAAACGGGAACAATTATTTGGGGCGAACCGGGAACGAATTCGCAACATGCTTTTTTTCAATTAATTCACCAAGGAACAAAATTGATTCCGACCGATTTTATTGGTTATGTTAAATCGCTTCACGGTAACCAAGACCATCACGATAAATTAATGTCTAACTTTTTTGCTCAAACCGAAGCTTTATTAAACGGGAAATCGGCTGAGCAGGTGTTGGCAGAATTCGAAAAACAAGGCATATCCGGTGAAAAAGCAGAATTTTTATTACCTTTTAAAATATTTTCAGGAAACCGTCCCACCAATACGCTATTAATCAACAAATTGACTCCTGAAAGTTTGGGGGAATTAATTGCTTTGTATGAACATAAAATTTTTGTACAAGGAGTGATTTGGAATATCTTTAGTTACGATCAATGGGGAGTTGAATTGGGAAAACAATTGGCAAATTCTATTTTGGATGAAATTCATTCGGGAACCATCAAGGAACATGATAGTTCTACTAACTTTTTATTGAAGTATTTTTTAGACAATAAATAAACAGTTTTTACCATATCTTTTACGCCATGCAGAGAACTATTGCATGGTTTTTTTATTTTTAGGAAGTATATTATTTTATTGTCAAGTTATAATTTCCTAAAAATGATTAAAAAAGGCATAATCACAGTTTATGTTTCTTTTGTGTAAGCATAAGTTTATAAAATCTTCACGTTAGTTTCCTTAACATTTTCATAACGATTTTGGTTTGGTAAAGACTGAATTTTGCGGTCAAATTAAATCAAAAAAGATGAAAGAAAATTTACACTTATTTTTAATTCTTTGCTTTATGTCTGTTTTTATGACAGAAGGGCATGCCCAAGGTAACACAACAGCATCCATCTTGGGTAAAGTTGCAGAAAAAGGGGAGGATACTTTACCTGGAGCAACTATAATAGTAACGCACCAACCTTCCGGAACTCGCTATACAGCTACAACCGACGATAAAGGAGCTTACCGAATTGCCAATATGAGGGTAGGAGGACCTTATGTTATAGACGTTACTTATGTTGGCTATAAACCATTTAAAGGCGAAAATATTTACCTTCAACTAGGTGATTCTAGACTGATAAATATTGATTTAGATAGTGAGGTTAGTGCTTTAGAAGAGGTGGTTCTAACAGGGTCGAAAGATGCGGATTTTAACTCTAAAAAAACGGGAGCACAAACAATTATTGATTCTAAACGTATACAAAACTTACCAACGCTTTCAAGAAATGTTTCTGATTTTGCTCGTTTAACTCCTCAAGCCCAATTGAGAGGAGATGATGTTATTTCGATAAGTGGACAAAACAATCGTTTCAATGCTATCTATATCGACGGAGCTGTAAACAACGATGTTTTCGGTTTGGCTGCCAACGGAACTAATGGAGGACAAACAGGAGTTAGCCCTATTTCCGTAGATGCTATTGAGCAATTTCAAGTGCAAGTTGCTCCTTTTGATGTGAAAATTTCGGGATTTGCCGGAGGTTCAATAAGTGCTATCACCCGTTCAGGAACAAATAATTTTGAAGGTTCGGCTTATTATTTAAACCGAAATCAAAATTTAGCAGGTATGACACCCAATGCAATTAGTGAAACTAATAGAAGCAAGTTAGCTGATTTTGATGCCACTACTATTGGAGTTAGAGCTGCAGGTGCAATTAAAAAAGACAAGTTGTTTTATTTTATTAATTATGAACGCCAAGATAATGAAACGCCTCAACCTTTTGAAGTGAATAATTATGTTGGAAACATCGCTCTACAAGGAAGTAGCCCGGATGTTGTTCCGGGGTTAGCGGCTACAAAAATTGAAGAATTACGAAATTATTTAATTTCGAATTATGGTTATGACCCAGGAAATTACAGTAGTACAAAGTCTTCTTTAGTAAGTGATAAATTTATTGCTAAAGTAGATTGGAACATCAATGACAACCATAAGTTGGCTGTTCGTCACAGTTTAGTAAAAGCAGTAAATATTTCGCCAAACAGATCCTCTAATACCGCTATCAATTTTTATAACGGAGCCCAAGAGTTTACTTCTACAACAAACTCATCTTCAATTGAATTAAGTTCAAGGTTTAGTGATAGAGTTTCAAACAGTTTAGTTTTGGGATATACTAGTGTTAAAGATGACCGTAATGCTTTGGGAGACCCTTTTCCGTATTTAGAAATTAGAGATGGTTTAGGAACTATTTTTGTAGGTTCAGAGCCTTTTTCTACAGCAAATTTATTGGAACAGAATATTTTTACATTTACCGACAATGTAGAAATACAAGCGGGTATTAATACAATAACCATTGGAACCCACAACGAATTCAGTTCTTCTAAAAATGTTTTCTTTGGAAGAAATTATGGCTATTATCGTTATAGCAATTTGCAAGATTTCTTAGACAACAACAAACCAAACCGATTTAGAATTGGTTATTCGTTAGTGGGTGGTGATGGAGATGGTTCTCAAGGAGCTGCCGAATTTGATGTGGTACAGTTTGGGGGATATTTACAAAATGAAATGAGACTTTCTGACAATTTCAGACTTTCATACGGATTTAGAGTAGATGTTCCTGTCTGGGATGATTATATTGTGAATGAGGATTTTAATAACAGAACAATTCCTCTTCTTGAAGCTGCCGGAAAAGATTTAAAAGGAGCAAAAGTAGGTAGTAGAATCGATACCAGAGCACACATTTCGCCTCGATTAGGTTTTAATTATGATGTGAGCGGGAAAAAAACAACTCAAATTAGAGGTGGCTTAGGAATTTTTACGTCAAGACTTCCTTTAGTATGGCCAGGTGGAGCGTATAACAATAATGGGGTTACACAAGGGACTGTTGATATTAATGGAGCAACAAACCCTAATATGCCCGATTTTAATTCTAATACAAGTGTGTCATCTCAAATTGCCGGATTGCCCTCTAATATTGCTCCAGCTCAAGGTAACCCTGGTGCTCCCGGACAATTTTCTGGTGCTGTGGATTTGTTTGCAAAAGATTTTAAATTACCACAAGTATTTAAAGCTAATTTGGCAATTGACCAAAAATTACCTTTAGGAATACGTTTAACAACTGATTTTACGTACAACGATAATATAAGTGCAATAACTTACGAGAACATAAACCTAAGAGAGCCTGCATCAAATTTAACAGGGGCAGACAATCGTCCTAGATATAATGCGAATAATAGAATTGATAATACTTATCAAGGAATTTATTTAGCCTCTAACACAAATGAAGGAAAATCTTGGAATGCAGCATTTACTTTAACAAGAAATTTTATAACAGATAAAATAGATGCTAGTATACAAGCTACTTATTCTTATGGCGAATCAACTACGCTCTTTGATGCTACTTCTTCACAAAATAGTTCTCAATGGAATAATATAGAAACAGTAAACGGTTCTAACGCAATAGGAAGAGTAGCTCGTTCCGATTTTGATCAAGGACATAGAGTTCTAGCAAATTCTTTCGTTACTTACAAGTGGAATAAAAACTTGAAAACAAGAATCGGTTTATTTTATGAAGGTACTGAAGGAACCCCAATTAGCTATGTTTACAATGATAACGGAAGACTTTTAAGCGATACCTTCTCAAATTCAGCTCTTATTTACGTACCGGCAAGTCAATCTGAAATTGTTTTAGTTACAGACCCTTCTACAGGATTGGACCCTCAGCAACAATGGGATGCTTTAAATACTTTTATTGAAGGAAATGATTACCTAAGAAGTAAAAGAGGTAATTATGCGGAACGAAATGGAGATCGCTTAAAATGGAGTCATGTAATTGATTTAAAATTTGCTCAAGAGTTTATTTTAAACATTAAAAACAAGAAGCATACATTTGAGTTAACCACCGATATTTTTAACTTTACAAACTTATTAAATAAAGATTGGGGAAAACGTTATTTTGCCACTTTTGACCAAGTACAGTTATTAAATCAAGTAGGTTTTTTGGCAGATGGTACAACACCAACATTTCGTTACAACCCAGCTGTTGAGCAATCATTAAATCAAGTAGATGATCAGGGGTTAAATTCCTCAAGATGGCAAATGCAAATTGGAGTAAGATATACATTCAATTAACGTAGCGACTTTTTTCATTTGTTTTGACAGAAGCCTTTGGTTAATTTAGCCAAAGGTTTCTCTTTTTTGATTATATTTGTTTTTCAAAAAAATTTATATGTACGAACTAATTCAAAAACTTCATTCTTGGTGGGCTTATTTAGCTCTTCTAGTACTTTTTATTGCAGTTGTAAACGCTTTCTTAGGCTATACTTCTAAAAAAATGTTTTCATCCAAAGATTTACGCATTTCACTTTTTGCATTAATTTTTACACACATTCAATTGTTATTGGGATTAGCTGTTTTTTTTGTTTCACAAAAAGGGCTTAAGGCTTTTGGTGTTGAAGGAGCAATGAAAAACGCTGAATTGCGTCTCACAATGTTAGAGCATCCTTTGATTAATATTATTGCCATCGCCTTAATTACTATTGGTTGGTCTAAACACAAAAAAGTAGCTCAAGAGCTAAAATTTAAAAAGATATTTTTCTTTTACGGCATTGGATTGGTACTTATATTAAGCCGACTTCCATGGAAATCTTGGCTAGCATAAAAAAACAAACCACGGAAGACGTGGTTTTTTTATTTTTTGGGACATTTATTGTTAAATGAAAAACACAAATAAAAGTTGGATTATGAAATACAAAACCGAACTTCTTGTGTTTGGCTCAATAGCCTTACTTTTTTTTAGTAGTTTTTCTTTTAAGACAAATCGTTTTGAAAAACCTACCCTACAACGTTTGATGCTCAACGACACGATTAAGAAAGATAGTATAACAAATGATAGTATAAAAATAGAAGGTAACTATCGTTTTATAGTGTACAAAAAAGGAGCACATGCCTCCTATTATCATGATAAATTTACCGGAAGGAAAACAGCGAGTGGTCAAATTTTTGACAATCAAAAGTATACAGCCGCCCATAAAAAACTACCATTTGGTACTAAAGTGCGTGTAACCAATGAAGCCAATGATAAATCGGTGATGGTTACCATTAATGATCGCGGACCTTTTACCAAAGGACGAGAAATTGATTTAAGCAAAAGAGCTTTTCGAGATATTGCCAGACATCACGGCTACGGTACAATGAAAGTAACTATTGAAATTGTGGAACAAGTGGTAGACAGTTTAAAATTGGATTAGTAGTTACTTACTTCAATCTACTGCCTTTTGCTGCCCACCACGGAAGTGTTTCTACTGCCAATCGACCCGCCTTTACCGCAGGATCAAGGTTGGCTAAACTATCAGCCTCTTCAAGCGTCTCGGTATTAAACAGTAAAAAACCAGAAATGGTTTTATGGTTTTCAGATGGGCCAGCCAAACTGATTTTACCGGTTTTATCCAACCAAGCAATGTGAGCCAAGTGCTTTTTTTGTATTTCGGCAGTTTCTTCTTTAGAATGATTTCTGTTTTCGCCTTTTTTTAATAAAACCAAAAAATATTTTTGCATTATGTAAGTGGTATCTCCTTCTTGATAAGCAAATGTTTCGTGTTTTGTTTTAGCAATAGGAGTACTTATTGTATGAACTTTTTTAGTGTTTTGCTCTTTCGTTGAGTTACAGGAAATGAATAGTAAAAGGCAAACTAGGTTGATTAATTTGTTCATTTTTTCCAGTTTTTATAGGGATTATTGCTTAAATATGCATTGTAATATTTTTCATCATTGGTTACTTCTTTGCCCAACCAATTGGGCTTTTCAAAAGATTCTGATTCAGAATTCAATTCAATTTCTGCTAATACAAGACCTTCATTTTCGCCACAAAAAACATCTACTTCAAACACATGATTGCCCTTTTTTACTTCGTAACGCATTTTTTCAATAACGCCTTTTTCACAAATGGAAAGTAGTTGCTTTGCATCGGAAACTGTAATTTCTTTTTCCCATTCCAATCGGCTCATGCCGGAATCATTTCCTTTACCTTTAATGGTCAAAAATCCTTTTTCGCCTTTCATTCGAACACGAACCGTTCGTTCTGGAGCAGAGCTTAAATAGCCTTGAACAATGCTATATTGTTTGAATGCCTCTGTTTTAAAAGCTTCGGTAAGTACTAAAAATTTTCGTTCAATTTCTATCATAGAAATAGTTATCCTTTATATTGTAAGGTAAAGATAATTCAATACATTCGTATTGTAAAAACAAAATTGTAAAATGCCACAATTGTCTGGGAAAAAGAAAAAAGAATCGGTTGTTGAAATGGTGCTTTACTATTTTGATGAAGAAAAACGATGGGAAAATGCAACCGACACCCATGAAGTATTAGTCAATATTGTTGCGGCTGTTCGCCCCCAAAAATTAAAAAATCTTGCACCCGTTGACATCTCCGATTTGATTTGTTTATTGGCTGATAATGAACATATTAAAAAAGAATTTTCACGATATATTAAAACTTTGTTTTCCGGGAAAAAGATAAATAAGATTATTGCTGATGCTGCTATCTTGGAAGACACTGATTTTTTATTTGAGGTTAAAAAAAGAATATTTGCTAAAGTTTTACCCTATCAACATCAAACAGACTCATTAGAGTACATACTAAATCAGGTATTTTACAGTGATACAGATTCACTTTGGTTGCAAAAAATTCCACAAGGACAAATTGAAACACTGTATGATTTGTTAGAATTGACATCTATTTATGAATCAATCGGTGAAGACTCTATTTTATCAGAATTAATCATGTCGATGACATTGATTGCTCAACGTATGAGCGGTCGTGCATTGGAGTCGGATGTACTCAAAATGGTGCCGGAGTACTTTCATCACGAAAGCCCTTTTGCTGCTTTTGAAAAAGAGCTTCAAATTTTACAAAAAGACCTGAAAACCAAAGAGCGTAATCCAAGTGTTACTTCTGAAAACCTAACATATAAACAACTTTTAGTATTACATAAACAATGCGAAGAATATGTAGAAAAAGCATTTCACAATTCTTCTAAATATGGTATCACAATTCATGTAAATCAAAGTTTGCTTAGAATTCGCCAACAATTATTGCGATTAAAAGTAGTGTTGCCCTTACTTACAGTCGATTATGAAATTGATAAAAAGCGAAATACTATTCGCTTAGCTTACAAACTCATCAAGTACAATAGTACACGAAATAATCTTCGAAAATTCATTGGCGATAGTATTCAATTGTTGTCCTATGAAGTTACGCAGCATACTGCCAAAACGGGCGAAAAATATATTACACAATCCAAGGGAGAGTATTTTAAAATGTTTAATTCTGCTTTAGGCGGGGGATTAATAGTAGGCATTTTATGTATTATCAAAGTATTATTCTCAAAAGTGGAGACTAGTGATTTTGGCTATGCATTTTTGTATAGTATGAATTATTCCTTTGGTTTTATTGCCATTTTTTTGTTGGGTTTTACTCTCGCTACTAAGCAACCTGCGATGACTGCAGCAGCTTTAATCAGAGCTTTAAAAGAAGGGATGAATAATCCGGATACAGATGAAAAACACAGAGGATTTGCCATATTTTTTGCACGTGTTTTTCGCTCGCAGTTTATTGCTTTTGTAGGGAATGTGATTATGGCGTTTCCGGTTTCTTTGTTTGGAATTTGGCTAATCGATTTACTTTTAGATTACAATATTGCTGAGACCAAATGGCTTACGTTAGCAACCAATTTAAGTCCGATACATTCGATGGCTATTTTTCATGCAGCCATAGCAGGGTGTTTTCTTTTTTTATCGGGAATTATTTCCGGTAGTGTTGCCAACCGCGATAAACATTACGAAATTTATCAACGGATTAAAGAAAACCCTTTCTTGAAAAGAAGTCTAGGAAAGCGAGATGCCGAAAAATTAGCTCATTGGTACGAGCATAAATGGGCAGGAATAACATCTAATTTTTGGTTTGGTATTTTTATGGGCTCAACAGCTTCGGTAGGAATCTTTTTCGGATTGAATTTGGATATACGCCATATTACTTTTGCCAGTGGAAATCTTGCTTTGGCACTATATGGCTCTAATTTTTCCCTTGATTTTTCACTGCTTTTTTGGGGAATTTTTGGGGTTGGAATCATCGGATTGGTTAACTTTATTGTGAGTTTTGGTTTATCGTTGGGACTCGCTTTTCGTTCAAGAGATATTCCTTTTTCCGAGGTAAAAAGCATTGCTATTTCAATTTGGAGTTATTTCAAACAAAAACCATTTTCTTTCTTTTTTCCCATCGGAACCAAACCTGTAACCCATGAAGGAGGAGAAAAAACTTCGCAAAATCATTCACATTGATATGGATGCTTTTTATGCTTCTGTGGAGCAAAAAGATTTTCCTGAGTTAATAGGAAAGCCTTTGGCTGTTGGCGGAAGCGAAATTCGAGGGGTTATATCGGCAGCCAGCTACGAGGCAAGAAAATTTGGTGTTCGTAGTGCGATGAGTGGGGTACAGGCCAAAAAATTATGTCCTGAATTGATTTTTGTGCGACCGCGTTTTGAAAGGTATTCCGAAATTTCAAAAATAATCAGACGTATTTTTTATGAGTATACCGATTTGGTTGAACCGCTTTCGTTGGATGAAGCTTATTTGGATGTGACACAAAACAAAAAAGGAAACCCAAGTGCAACCTTACTCGCACAAGAAATCCGAAAACGTATATTTGAAGAAACGGGACTTACCGCCTCGGCAGGAATTTCCATTAATAAATTTGTGGCAAAAGTGGCTTCGGATTATAATAAACCGAATGGACAAAAAACGGTTACTCCAGATGAAGTTGAACCTTTTTTGGAAGCCTTAGACATCCGAAAATTTTATGGAATAGGAAAAGTCACAGCCGAACGAATGTATCAATTTGGCATCTACACCGGAAAAGATTTAAAAAACCGAAGTTTAGCATTTTTAGAACAACATTTTGGCAAAAGCGGAACACATTATTATTACATTGTTCGAGGCATTCACAACAGTCCGGTAAAGCCCAATCGAATCTCAAAATCGGTGGGAGCCGAACGAACATTTAATGAAAATTTATCCTCCGAAGTGTTTATGGAAGAACGTTTGGAAAGCATCGCCAAAGAACTCGAAAAACGATTACAAAAACATAAAATCGCAGGAAAAACAGTAACCTTAAAAATAAAATATTCCGATTTTTCGCAACAAACCAGAAGCAAAACCTTGCCTTATTTTATTTCGGATAAAGCCTTATTATTAGAAACTGCCAAAGAATTATTATACCAAGAAAAACTAAAAGAATCCGTTCGTTTGTTGGGCATTTCATTAAATAATTTGAATACTGAAATTAAAAAAACGGTGGTGGTGCAGTTGCGGTTTGAGTTTTAAATGTTTTTGTATTTTTGGTTGATGAGTAAGAAGCAGTTTGATTAATTGAAATTCGTTCACGCCACACGAAGGGATTCGTGCGGTGGCGGTACGGAGTTTGTCCTCTAACTACTAAATTACTAGCAAATTCACTTCACAAGCCAAAATTCCCCTATTTTTGTAAAAAAACATTTTGCTTTAGTAAGCTTAGTCCATTTCAATGAAAGATAAATTCTATCCATACATACAAAATCTTCAAAATAAAATTACTTCCAAATTAGAAGAAGTAGATGGCGAAGCCAAATTTAGAGAGGACATTTGGGAACGTCCCGAAGGCGGCGGTGGCAGAACCCGCGTGATTGAAAACGGAAGAGTTTTTGAAAAAGGCGGTGTCAACATATCTGCTGTTCACGGAAAGTTACCTGATTCGATGCAAAAATTATTCAATGTTGGTGAAGCCGATTTTTTTGCTTGTGGATTAAGTTTAGTGATTCATCCCAAAAACCCGATGGTTCCAACCGTTCATGCCAATTGGCGGTATTTTGAAATGTATGATGAGAAGGGTACGGTTATCAATTCATGGTTTGGTGGCGGTCAGGATTTAACGCCGTATTATCTTTTTGAAGAAGATGCCATTCATTTTCATCAAACGTGCAAAAAAGCTTGCGATAATCACAATTCTGAATTTTATCAGAAATATAAAAAACAATGCGATACTTATTTTTGGAATGCACACCGCAACGAAGCCCGTGGAATTGGCGGTTTGTTTTTTGATTATTGCAAAGCTACCGACACGATGAAGATGGAAGATTGGTATGATTTTGTGACCGAAGTAGGGAATAGTTTTTTAGATGCATACGTTCCAATTGTTGAAAAAAGAGTAAATTTACCATATTCAAACGAACAAAGGGAATGGCAAGAAATTCGTAGGGGTCGTTATGTGGAATTTAACTTGGTTCACGATAAAGGAACCCTTTTTGGTCTCAAAACCAACGGTAGAATTGAAAGTATTTTAATGAGTTTGCCTCCACATGTACAATGGGTGTATGACCATCACCCGGAAGCAGGAAGCGAAGAAGAAAAATTAATTTCTGTACTCCAAAATCCAAAAGAATGGGTCTAAAAATTATAATTGTACTATTTTTGGGAGGAATTAACTGTTCGTTTGCTCAGCAGGATGCTGAACAAGGTAGCCATTTTACAAACTACGACCAGAAAGTAATAACCAGTTTATATTATTTTGATATGTCAAATAGTTTTTTGTTTAACTACACAGAAGAGGGAATAAAAAACTTTTTGGAATTAATTCCAAACAAACGAGAACAAATAGGGATTAATGTGAGTTATAAATCAATTGATGTTTCCTACGGATTTTCGCCAACTTTTTTTGCTGAAAATAAAGATAACAATGATTCCAAATTGTTTACATTATCTACACGATTTTATTATAAAAAATGGATGCAATCTGTTTCTTTCATTAATCAAAAAGGGTTTTATGTGAGTAACGATGAAGTAGAAGTTTCTTTCCCAAGATTGCGAACAACTAAGATTGGAGGTACTACTTCTTATATTTTTAATGAAAATTTTTCGTTTAGAACACTTGCTAATCAAAAAGAATGGCAATCTAAAAGTGCGGGTAGTTTTATCCCGACTTTTTCGGTGTATTACACCAACTTCGATTTAAATGACGGTGGGAACAGCTCTAAAAGCGATGTGTTTTTTGTTTCTTTAGCTCCTTCTTATTTTTATAATTTTGTCATCAATAATCATTTTTTACTTTCCGGCGGATTGTCTTTGGGGTCAGGATTTAATAGTGTAGATGGTGATTTTTCACTGATTCATGAATGGAGTGCAAGTGCAAAAATAGGCTATAATTCAGATACCTTTTTTACCTTTATTAACCTGAATTACATAGATTTTATTCAAGATTCAGAGGCTCAAATTCAATTGAATGACGAAATATCGACTATAAAAATAACAGCAGGTTATCGTTTTGACCCACCTAAAAAAGTAAAACAAGTATACGATAAAACAGCAGAAAAAATAGGACTATAGCTCTTCAATTGGTTACAATCCTAATTCTAAAACAAATCAAAATATGTTTCCACTCATACGAAACCGTCGACTCAGAACCAACGAAACCATTCGCTCCTTAGTGCGAGAAACGATACTTTCTCCTAATAATTTTATTGTACCTCTTTTCGTTGTGGAGGGTAAAAACGTAAGGGAAGAAATTCACTCTATGCCCAACTACTTCAGGTTAAGTTTGGATTTGTTGGAAAAAGAAGTGAAAGAACTTGCAAAATTGAATTTAAAAACTGTATTGGTTTTTGTAAAAGTTTCAGACAACTTAAAAGACAATAAAGGGACAGAGGCAATAAACCCTAATGGTTTGATGCAGCGAGCTGTTAAAGTAATAAAAAATGCTGTTCCCGATATGGTCGTGATGACAGATGTAGCTTTGGATCCGTATTCATCTTACGGTCATGATGGTATATTAGAAAACGGAATGATTATAAACGACGTTACTTCGGCTATTTTAGCCGAAATGAGTTGTTCGCATGCTGAAGCCGGTGCCGATTTTGTAGCTCCAAGCGACATGATGGACGGTAGAATTTTAGAAATCAGAGAAGCTTTGGAAGACGAGGGTTACGTAAACACAGGTATTATGGCTTACAGTGCCAAATATGCATCGGCTCATTACGGGCCTTTTCGCGACGCTTTAGATAGTGCCCCTATAGAGGGACAACACGTTCCGAAAGACAAAAAAACCTATCAAATGGATTACCATAATCGCATCGAAGCCATTCGCGAAACCCAAATGGATATTGACGAGGGAGCTGATATTGTGATGGTAAAACCCGGTATTGCTTATTTAGATATTGTTCGGGAGATTAAAAATACTTTTGATGTTCCTGTGGCGGTTTATCAAGTATCCGGTGAGTATGCTATGATAAAAGCTGCTGCGGAAAAAGGATGGTTAGATCATGATGCCGTGATGTTGGAGCAAGTAACTGCAATTAAAAGAGCCGGTGCCGACATGATTGCAAGTTATTTTGCAAAAGATGTGGTAAAATTATTGCACAGCTGATAAATATCACCTCTACACCTAAATTATCAATGTACATTTGAGCATATCAAATTCTTGGTTCATGAAAAAAATTGTTCTTTTTGTTGTTGTTGTAATGGTATTCTCTTGTCGTAATACAAAAGAAGAACCTTTTTGGACTGATTCGAAAGTGGTTTCTGAAGGCACAAATAATTCCGGTGATGAAAAAATTAAAGAAGGAGAAAAACTTTTTAACGGTGTGGGCTTGTGCTATACTTGTCACAAGCCAAACCAAAAGGTAATTGGGCCGAGCATTGCCGAAATAGCAACAGTATATAAAGAAAAAGAGGCAAATATGGTAGAATTTCTCAAAGGGAACGGCAAACCTATCGTAGACCCAAGTCAGTATGAGGTAATGAAAGCCAATTTTGCTATCACCAAAAAAATGAAAAAGGATGAATTAGAAGCAATTGAGCACTACATTTATAGCTTTAGTAATTAAAAATAATTTTACTCAACAACTAATTTGAACCCAACTCTAGGAATATTTTCAAACCGTATGTTGTGTTCTTCTTTAAACAGTTTACGCAAGCGGGAAATAAACACATCTAAACTTCTTCCCACAAAATAATCATCGGTTCCCCATAGCTCCATCAAGATTTTTTCTCGCTTTAATACGGTGTTTTTATGGTCCAAAAATAACTTCAATAAAGCAGCCTCTCTTTCGGTTAAATTGGTCAATTCTTTACCTTTAGAAACACAGTAATTGGTTGGGTCAAATTGAAACGAACCTATCGAATAGGTTGCATTATTTTTAGATACTGTTTTTTGACTTCGATTTAAAAACACTTCAATCTTTAAAGTCAATTCTTCCATACTGTAAGGTTTTACCAAATAATCATCAGCACCTAATTTTAATCCTTTAATTCGATCTTCTTTCATTGTTTTTGCCGAAAGAAAAATAATCGGAATTTCCTGATTTCGCTTTCTGATTTGTGTAGCAATTTCAAAACCATCCATGTCCGGTAACATAACATCTAATATGCACAAGTCAAAATCTTCTTGACAAAAAGCTTCAAAACCTGCTTGACCATTGGTAAAATGAGCTACCTCATATTGGTTTTCCAAACTATCGGCGGTTAAGAAACCTAAAGTTTCATCATCTTCTACATAAAGAATTTTCTTTTTACTCATAAAACATCTTTTTTTGGAATGAAAATAGAAACTGTAATCCCTTTGGTTGAATTATTTTTGATTGAAATTTTCCATTGGTGCAAATCAATGATTTTTTTTACATAAAACAAACCAATGCCAAACCCCTCAATGTCTTTTTTGTTTTCTCTGGGAACGCGGTAAAACTTATCAAAAACATAGTCGATGTGTTGTGCCGAAATTCCACTGCCATTGTCAGAAAAATTGAGTAATAATCCTTTTTGGGTTGTTGCAGATTTGATTGTGATTTTTGGGTTTTCTTGACAGTACTTGATTGCGTTGTCTACCAAATTGAATACGATATTATTAAAATGAAATTCGTCTGCTACAATTGAAATTTTAGCAGAGACGTCAATATCAATTGTACATTTTTTGGTTGATTTGAGCAAGGTGTTTTCTTTAACCAATTCAAGTATTTCTTTTAAATTGAAGGCTTTTTTTTCCAGTTCAATCCATTTGGCATCTCCTTTGGCTACATTTAGAATCCGCTCAATATGATGATTTAATTTATGGCTTTGATTAGTGATAATTTGCATGTACTTAGCCAATTTAGGATTACCTTTAATTTCTTCTTGAGAAGTGGCATATTGCGAGGCTATCAAAATAGACGAAAGAGGCGTTTTAAATTCATGGGTCATATTGTTGATAAAATCTGTTTGCAGTTCAGTATATTTTTTTTGCTTTAATAACAAAATAACAGAGTAAACATAAATGATTAAAACCAAAAATAAAATGGCCGTATAAATCCAATATTGACCTAATGATGTAATGAATTTGTGTTGTAAATCGGGAAAGCGAATGCCAAAATAATAAATTAGACCTTCATTTTTTTTAAAACATTTTTCGCATTTTTCCGGTTTTCCGGCATCACTTGAAATATAACTCCCATAAATCATTTCGTCGGTAGCACAATCATAAATGGCATACTCATAATCTAACTCAAGGTTTACTTTTTGAAACTCGGTTTTAAGATAATATTCCAACACTTCGTGCTCAAAAACATCATCAAGGTTAACAATGTAGTAATCGTCTGTAATTTTTTTTACTTGATTGGTAATGGTTAATGGGGTTTTATTGTCGCGATAAATTCTTTTAACCACATCTTGAAGTGCAAAATGAATTTTTTCTTCAAAATCTTTTTTCTCAAATTGATAGGCTTGGTTCAACATCAGTAGCTGCATGACTAATACGCCGATGATGCAGAGAAGACCTGCAAAGATGATGCTGTTTAATCGACTAAATTTCAATCCTTTGTTTGTTTTAAGTTAACAAATTTACTGTGAGAAAGAGATATATTTTAGTTAATCTGTTTCGATTAACATGTTATTAACAAAACTTATATTGTGCTTAACAAATATCTGATTTCTTGTGAATATATTTGCTATGTTCAAAGATGAATAAATTAACTAATTAAATAATTACGTATGAAATCATTAAAAGTATCATTATTTGCAATTGCTGCCACATTATTTTTTTCAGCCGGAGTAAATGCACAAGAAAAAAAACCGTTAGCTACTAAACCGGCTATAACCACAACACCTGCTGCTCAAAAACCAACTTCTCCGGTAACTTGGAAAGAGGTTTCTCATGATTTTGGTGAAATCAAAAAAGGTACACCGGTATCTCACGATTTTACTTTTACAAATACAACCAAGCAAACAGTTATTATTACAAATGTAAAAGCTTCTTGTGGTTGTACGGCTACCAACTATACAAAAACTCCGGTAAAACCAGGAGAGACAGCTTCTGTAACAGCTACTTATAACGCGGCTTCTGTTGGGAATTTCTCCAAAACAGTTACCGTTTCTTTAAATGAAAATGAGGTGCCAAAAGTACTTACGATTAAAGGAAAAGTTATCGATACAACACCTGTAAACCAATAATCTACCTTCTAAATTATAATTCATCAGGACCATCTTGAAAATCAAGATGGTTTTTTTATTTTAAAAAATTTTAGTATTCATATACATGTGTTTTTCTTTTTTATATATTTATATATTAATTGAAAAGCCATGATAGATAAAATTAAACTCGACAACATCTTATTTTTAGACATTGAAACCGTTCCGGAAGCGGAGAATTTTAATCTTTTAGACGAAGAAAAACAATATCTCTTTGAGTCTAAAACACAATACCAACGTAAAGAAGAATTTACACCCGAAGCGTTTTACGATCGTGCCGGAATTTGGGCAGAATTCGGGAAAATAATTTGCATATCTGTAGGTTATTTTGTCACCAAAGGTGATATACGAAATTTTAGGGTGACCACTTTTTTTGGAGAAGAACAAAAAATTTTAAAAGACTTCAGTAACTTACTGAATAACCATTTTAACCAACCGCAGCATATTTTATGTGGCCATAATGCCAAAGAATTTGACTTCCCTTTTATTGCCAGAAGAATGATTATTAATCAAATTGAAATTCCGGCAAAGTTGAATTTATTCGGTAAAAAACCATGGGAAGTTCCTCATATTGATACTATGGAGTTGTGGAAATTTGGCGATTACAAACACTTTTCTTCCATGCGTTTGCTAACTAAAGTACTTCAAATTCCATCACCAAAAGACGATATCGACGGAAGCGAAGTGGCTCATGTGTATTATGTTGAAAAAGACATCGACAGGATTATCTCTTATTGCGAAAAAGATGTAATCGCTGTGGCACAAATTTTCTTACGATTTAGAAGAGAGGATTTACTAATCGAAGATGAAATTATTCACATATAAAAGAGGCTCCGTTTCAGGAGCCTCTTTTTATTTTTCTAAAACAATTTTCTTGGTCACTTTTGTTTTTTCATTTTGAATAGAAACCAAATAAATCCCTTCAGAAAAAGAGTTGAGATTAATTTCTGTAGTGGAATCGTTAATTTTTTTGGTTAAGATTATCCGACCTTGTAAATCAATTACATTGATAAAAGTTTCTAAATTGTCTTTCCAGTTAATGGAAATAATCCCTGTGGACGGATTTGGATAAACAACCACATCCAGGAAGTTGTTTTCAATCAATTCAAGACTATTTTCAATAGTAATTGGAATGATGATATTGGGCAACCACGCCGAAGAAGCATTCAAAACATTAACCTTGAAGCTGTCTGTAGCAGCTTCAGAAAGAGAATTGTCATACGTTATTCTATTCAAATTTATATCTTCTTGCGAAAAACTATCACCAATAGTCAAAGGAATATTATCTTTATTTAAAGAACCCAATAAAGGTAACTCTAACAAAGTATAAAAGTGATTATTTGGCTCTTGTAGTGGAGTAGTGGCGTTGATTTCATTTTGTAAAATTATTTTTGTTGTATTTATTTCCGTGACAACACCATTATTAATAAAGTTTATCTCATTTTCAATGTTTTCGGAATTACAAAAACTTAGACTAACAGCATTAATTGTACCACCATCATTATTGTATTTATCAATCACAAACAAGGTCCAAATACCATCAGCCAAAAGACCATTTAACTCATGTAAAGGTTGGTTTGGTTTAATAGTCCCTGAAATAGCAGGATTTGAACCGCAACTCAGTAATGAACCTGAATCATCGAGTGTTGCCAGAATGTCATCTTGCCCACCACAAGGTTCATCGAATAATTCAACAGAAGGGCTACCAATCTCGGGAGGACCAATCAAATAAATAGATAAATCCTGAACCCAAGTATGAGAAATGGAAAGACTAACATTCACATCGGCTATTGTCATTCCACCATTTACTAAAATTGGAACAGACGCTTCAGAATTGGCAGTATTGCCAATCGTTGCATCTATAAAATCAGTAGCATCAAACAGAAAGCCACATTCAAAAATACCGGTTTGAAAACTTGACACTGTAAATTCCGATGCTTCTCCACAACGATTGCTTGGTTTTACTCGCCAATAGTATATTGTTTGACTATTTAAGTCAGTAATAGTAATAGTTGAATTTTCAGTGTTTTCAGACCAAATAATAGTGTTGAAAGTAACATCTGTGGCCACTTCAACCAAATAATTTTCTGCATTGATGTCTTCTTCCCATGATAAATTTACTGATGCGGTTACGGCAGTTTGTCCATTAGCGGGAGAAATTGGTTGAATAAGTCCAAAATCAGCTCGTAATACTTTCAAAGAGACATATCTTATTTCAGTTTCAGTAGCTGTTGAAGCAACAATGCCTATTTCATATTCACCTGGAACCACATTCAAAAGATCAGAGAAAATTAATTCAAAAGTACCATTACTATTGATGACGTTTTGATCAAAATTAGAAACGGAACCTTCCGGCAAATTCATAGCTGTCAATGTTACATTTTCATTACTATTGGTGTTAAAAGCAAATAAAAAGGAGGTGTTTTCATTAGCACAAACAGTTTGGTTATATCCAAGAGGTACAAAACCAAATTCAGAATCAATTCCGGAAATAATCAAGGAATAATTTTGTTGATTGGTTTGTAAAGTTCCTTTGTGTGAAACAGTAATGGTGTAATCTCCACCGTTGGTCGAATCAATTGTAACAGTTTCTACAGTATCTACAAAATTATCTTCAGTTCTTATAGCGTTTAAACTCGCATCAGCTTGTAATTGCCAAGGGTAAAACACAGAAGTTCCTTGAGTAATTCGAATATCCAAATCGTGTACGATTGCCGGTGTTGGGTCGTTCAAATTACCCGTATTAGCAATTCCCGGTAAATCTGTCCAACAGATTGTAGCAACTAAAGGTTGTCCACTAATTGATTTTATAGTTTTAGTGTAAACTTGATTTTGGGTTAATTTTTCCTCCGAAATCCACGTATTTAATCCGTTGTTTGTGATAGCAGTAGCTGCTTTTTTAGCATTCAGTAGACCCCAACCAAAGACAGCATCGGGGCCAGGATTTCCTGCATCATCTGCAGTATGACATGCCACCCCTTTTAATGTGGCCGATTTCATAAATCGTTGATATAAACTGTTGTGATGCTGTTGTAATAATAATAATGTTCCCATGACATTTGGGCTAGCCATTGAGGTTCCGGACAGTGTTGTATAATCGTTATCACCACTACTATTGGTAGAATATACGCCAGTGCCGTTTCCTGTAATGTCGGGTTTGATACGCAAGTCATCTGTAGGACCTTCGCTGCTGGCTGAATTAATATTTACCGAAATAAGATTTCCATTGCTGTCAATTACTGCATCTTGGCCATTAGCTACAACCAGATTGTTTTTTGCCGTTTTATTTCCGTTGAGCTTATCGTAATTTATTGTTGTTGGGTTTTCGTTATCAACATTACCATCATTACCAGCAGCTGTAACCATAAGGTAATAGGGAGAGATGTAATGAATTAAATCCCATTCAAGTGCATCTTGCGTGTAAGCTCCGGCATACCAACTGGGTACATTAAATAAACGCGAGCCATAAGAATGATTAGAAAGCAACAATCCATCTTGGATTTCTCCTAAAACTTCTGCTTCGTCTTGTGTCCAATCAAAGGTTTTAACTGTTGCTTGAAATGCCATTCCTTTTGCATTAATATCTATTCCTGCTGCACCAACCGTTCCTGTAACGTGTGTGGCATGAAAACTATTCCCATTCAATTCTGTGGTGCCGTCTCCAACAATCATTCTTCCACCAAATTCTTGATGTGATACACGTGTTGGGCCACCATCCCAAACACCACCCACCATTCCTTGACCATTAAGGTTTAAACCTAAACTTCCTCCTGAATTCACATGATTAGCACGAGTTGAAATTGCCGCGTCAACATTTTGAATCGAATAATATTTCGGACTTCCATCGGAAAACAAACCTATTAATTCATCAACACTTCCATCAGGGTTTCTTTTAAAGACTTCCCATTGATTCGCTTTAGCAGTGGAAAGTGCTTTTTCTTTATCAACTTTTGCTTTTTCATAAAGTGTTGACTGTAATTGTCTTATTTTAGATAAATCGTATTGCTCTATCACTGCTTTTTTCTGATCAGGCGTCTGAGCCACAGTGATGTAGGGAACAAGTATTAGTAGGAGCGTTATACTAAAACAAATTTTAGAAAAGTAGCAATTTTTCATCGGTTGATTTGGAATTTTAAGAATTCAAAGATATAAATTTAAATTTTTCTGATGATTTACTTTAAAAAATAAACATTATTTAACAATGGTTTAATGTCTAATTCTTTATTGTAAAGAATTTATTAGTATTTACGAAAAAATATAAAATGCAGATGTAGATAAAAAAAATCGGTTAATTTTATAGTCATGGAAAATAAGATTCTGTTAGCCGTAAAAAAGTTGATTATTTCTTTTAAAAAAGAGAAAGAATATGTGCCGGTGGTACATGACTTAACATATTGTTTATATGAAAATGAAATAGTAGGAATAGTTGGTGAATCCGGTTCTGGAAAGTCGGTTTCATCATTAGCTATCATGGGATTGTTGCCAAAAAGAATATCATTAATCAATAACGGTTCAATTATTTTTGATGGGAAAGATATCACACATTTATCGGATAAAGAGTTCCAAAAAATTCGAGGTAACGAAATTGCTATGATTTTTCAAGAGCCAATGAGTTCGTTAAACCCATCTTTACAATGTGGTTTTCAAGTTGCCGAAATTTTAACAAGGCATACTTCATTACCAAAAAAAGAAATTAAGACAGAAGTTCTTTCGTTATTTGAGAAAGTAAAATTGCCCAACCCAAAAGAACTCTTCAACAAATACCCACATCAAATCTCAGGCGGACAAAAACAACGCGTGATGATTGCAATGGCGATTGCTTGTAAGCCAAAAATACTGATAGCCGATGAACCCACAACCGCCTTAGACGTAACCGTTCAAAAAGAAATCATTCATTTATTGAAGGATTTGCAACAAGAAACCAAGATGAGTATTTTGTTTATTTCGCATGATTTATCGCTGGTTTCCGAAATTGCCAATCGGGTTTTGGTCATGTACAAAGGTGAAATTGTTGAACAAGGAAATGCTAAAGCCATTTTTGAAAACCCACAGCATAATTATACAAAGGCTTTAATTGCCTCCCGACCGTCATTGGAATATCGGTTAAAAAGGCTTCCAACAATTCAAGATTTTTTAAGTGAAAGAGGAAAAAGAGAAGTTGTTTCTGCCGAAGAACGAAAAGAAAATCAGAAAAAAATATACGCAAAAGCTCCTCTTTTGGAAGTGAAAAATGTAGAAAAAGAATATTTGTCAACGGTAGGTTTATTCGGTAAAAAGCTGTCGTTTAAAGCGGTTGATGACGTGAGTTTTAAAATTTACGAAGGCGAAACGGTTGGGTTGGTTGGCGAATCGGGTTGTGGAAAATCAACTTTAGGCAACGCCATTTTGCAATTGGATAAAGCAACTGCCGGACAAATTTTTTACAAAGGAAATGATATTACGAAATTGAATAAAGACGAAATTCGAAAACTCAGAAAAGAAATTCAACTTATTTTTCAAGATCCCTATTCGTCTTTAAACCCAAGAATTCCAGTTGGAAAAGCGATTATGGAACCGATGAAAGTGCACGGTTTGTATAAAAATGATGCAGAGCGAAAAGCGAAAACAATTGAAATTTTGGAGCGAGTGGGTTTGGGTGAAGATTTTTTTAACCGTTATCCTCACGAATTTTCAGGTGGTCAACGCCAACGTGTCGGAATTGCCCGAACCATTGCTTTGCAACCCAAGTTGATTGTGTGTGACGAATCGGTTTCGGCGTTAGATATCTCTGTTCAAGCTCAAGTTTTGAATTTATTGAATGAATTAAAAGAAAATTTCGGATTTACGTATATCTTTATTTCCCATGATTTGGCTGTGGTGAAATACATGAGCGACCAAGTTTTGGTCATGAACAAAGGAAAGATTGAAGAAATGGCCGATGCAGATGAACTGTATGCCAATCCAAAAAGTGAGTATACCAAAAAATTAATTGAAGCTATTCCGAAAGGATGATTTTAATCCAAAACCATTTCCGGAATTTCTCCTTCTACAATTAATGTTCCTTCGGTAGCTTTGATGATTTCTTCTACAGAAACACCGGGAGCTCGTTCAAGGAGTTTGAAACCTTTAGAAGTAACATCCATAACGGCTAATTCGGTGACAATTTTTTTAACGCAGCCCACACCTGTTAGCGGCAGTGTACATTGTTTTAAAACTTTTGATTCTCCTGCTTTATTAACATGCATCATGGCTACAATGATATTTTCAGCAGAAGCGACCAAATCCATCGCTCCGCCCATTCCTTTCACCATTTTTCCGGGAATTTTCCAGTTGGCAATGTCGCCGTTTTCGGAAACTTCCATCGCACCTAAAATCGTTAAATCTACTTTTTTGCTCCGAATCATTCCAAAACTAAAAGCCGAATCAAAAAAGGAAGCTCCGGGCAACGTAGTGATCGTCTGTTTTCCTGCATTAATGATATCCGCATCTTCTTCGCCTTCAAATGGAAATGGGCCCATACCCAATACCCCGTTTTCACTTTGAAATTCAACAGAAATATCAGTGCGAACAAAATTGGCAACCAAGGTCGGAATGCCAATTCCTAAGTTAACGTAGTAACCGTCTTTTACTTCTTTTGCAATACGTTTTGCAATTTGATTTTTATCTAAGGCCATTTTTAATGTGTCAATTTGTAAATTAGTCGATGTGTCAATTGTACCATTGCCACATCATTTCTGTCTAACTGTTCTTTGTTCAATTCTTTTCTCATATTTTTCACCTTGAAATATGCGATTAATCATAATTCCCGGTATATGAATTTGATTGGGGTCTAATGTTCCAACAGGAACTAATTCTTCCACTTCAGCAATGGTAATTTTTGCTGCTCCGGCCATGCACGCATTGAAATTTCTGGCAGTTCCTTTAAAAATAATATTTCCGGCCTCATCACCCTTCCAAGCTTTAACGATGGCGAAATCAGCTTTGTAAGCTTCTTCCATTACATACATTTTTCCATTGAATTCGCGGGTTTCTTTTCCTTCCGCCACTTCGGTTCCATATCCGGCAGGTGTAAAAAAAGCAGGGATTCCATGTTGAGCAGCTCTGCATTTTTCGGCTAAAGTCCCCTGTGGGGTAAGTTCTACTTCTAATTCTCCCGATAACATTTGACGTTCAAATTCTGCATTTTCTCCAACATAAGATGAAATCATTTTTTTTATTTGCTTTTTTTGAAGAAGTAATCCCAATCCAAAATCATCTACTCCTGCATTGTTCGAGATACATGTGAGGTCAGTTACATTCATCTTAACCAACTCAGCAATGCTGTTTTCAGGAATGCCACAAAGGCCAAATCCACCAAGCATAATGGTCATATTATCGGTAATTCCAACAAGAGCTTCTTGAACAGAATTTACTTTTCTTGTAATCATATTGTTTGTTTGTTTTCGAATTTTAAAGGTATAAAAAAATGGGCTTTTTGCAAAGTCCATTCTTTTATAATTATTTTTAGATGAATTTTCTAAAAATTGAATTCATCTAAGTCTTGATCAAAATCCAAGGTGTCTTTAGCCGCTTTCCAACAATCTACTTTTACAGTAATGTTTTCGGGTCTTTCAAAAGGATCTTTAGATACATTAAGTTTTTTGTCTTTGTAGCATTTATCCATGTAGATTCCCCAAATTGGCAATGCCATTGTGGCTCCTTGTCCCATGGCAGTAGTATTAAATCGAGCAGAACGGTCTTCACATCCTACCCAAACACCTGTACATAGGTTTGGAACAAAGCCCATAAACCATCCATCGGAATTATTTTGAGTAGTTCCGGTTTTTCCGGCAATTGGGTTGTCAAGTTTGTAATCATAATGCCTGAATCCTGCCCTACCTCCTCGAAGTCGGGTTCCTGTTCCATCCTCGGTTACACCTTCCATTAATTTTACAACTGCATAAGCAATATCTTGACTCAAAACATCATGACTTTCCGGGATGTTCTCATAGATAATATTCCCGTTTTTATCTTCGATACGGGTAATCATCTGTGGTTTGATGTAAATACCTTTGTTGGCAAAAGTACTGAATGCAGCCACCATATCATGTACTGTAATTTCAACGGCACCTAGACAAATGGATACTTGTTCAGGGATTTCAGCAGAAACGCCTAATTTATGCGTTAAATCTATAACTGCTTTTGGACCGGTTTTATCAATTAATTTGGCAGAAATGGTGTTTACGGAATTTGCTAATGCTTTCTTTAAATTAATCATTCCTCTATATTTACCATCCGAATTTCTTGGTGTCCAATCGGCACTAACGTTATGCCTTCCTCTACGAATGGTAAAGGGAGCATCAATAATTGAATCACAGGGAGACATTCTTAGTTCTTGTATAGCTGTGGCATATACAAATGGTTTAAAAGTTGATCCTACTTGTCTGGCTCCTTGTCCGGCATGGTCATATTGGAAGTGTTTATAATTGATACCGCCCACCCACGCTTTAACGTGTCCGGTTTGCGGTTCCATTGAAATCATACCGCTTCGTAAAAAATGCTTATAATACCGAATGGAATCCATGGGGGTCATAATTGTATCACGCTCTCCCTTCCAAGTAAAAACCCTCATTTCTGTTTTTATATCAAAGGATTTGATGATTTCCTCTTCACTTTTATTTTGGGCTTTCATCTGTCGCCAACGCTCTGAATTTTTCATTGCTCTTTTTAACAGTCTTGTTGTTTCATCCTCTGTAATTCTGTAAAAAGGAGCATTTTTGTTTTTCTTCTGACTTTTAAAAAATTCTGCTTGTAGGTTTTTTAGATGTTCGTGTACCGCTTCTTCGGCATGTTTTTGCATGCGAGAATCAATGGTTGTGTAAATTTTTAAGCCATCGTTATAGATGTTGTATTCTGTGCCGTCCGGTTTTTTATTTTCTTTTACCCATTTTTTCATGTAATCCCGGAGGTATTCTCTAAAATAAGTAGCGATTCCTTCTACATGGCTTTCCGGATTAAAATCTAAAATGATTGGTTTTTTTTCCAATTGAGCTTTGGCTTCCGGTTCTAAAAAATTGTTTCTTACCATTTGATTGAGAACAGTATTTCTTCTTTTTAGAACTAATTCTTTTCTTTTTTCTCGGGTTGGATTGTATAAAGAAGGGTTTTTTAGCATTCCCACTAATAAAGCACTTTCTTCAATTGTTAACTCTTTTGGTTCTTTCCCAAAATATACTTTAGCGGCAGATTTTATTCCCACTGCGGTATTTACAAAATCAGCCCTATTTAAGTATAGAGCAATAATTTCGTTTTTGGTGTATTGCCGTTCAAGTTTTGTAGCAATAATCCATTCTTTAACTTTTTGGACCATTCTAAAAAGAATAAATCGAGAGCCTTCACCGTGGAATAATAATTTAGCCAATTGTTGTGTAATTGTACTAGCACCTCCATCAGCTCCTAATTTTAAAGCTGCCCCAAATGTTCTTCGGGCATCTATACCGGAGTGTTCATAGAAGCGTTCGTCTTCTGTTGCAATTAGAGCGTCAACTAAGTGTTTTGGGAGTTCTTCATATTTTACCGGAGAACGATTTTCTCTATAAAATTTACCTAAAACCACACCGTCTGAGGAAATAATTTCAGTAGCTAAATTAGAATCAGGATTTTCCAGTTCATCAAAACTGGGCATAGAGCCAAATAAACCAAAATTAGCAAATACAAAAAAGAGAACTACACCACCCAAACCAAAGAAAAATACTTTCCAGAATTTTTTTTGATAGTAAGCGATGTCTTTTGCAGACGAATTATTTTTTTTTGCCATATTATTCTACTTTTTCTATTCGTAAACCAACGTCAGTAACGCCATCTAGCGTTTCAACCCCTTCAATTTTACCTGATTTTCTAACAGCTTGTTGAATGTTGATAAAATATTTTCCTACTTTAGGAAATGTAAAATTCTCTTTGTAAAACAATTTGTTTTCTTTTGTGTCTGTAATTCCTTTCCCCATCAAAGAACCATCCGGATTAGCCATTTCATATTCTAAAGTGTCAATAATGATTTTTTTATCCGGTTGTTCCATTTCTACAATTAAAAACAAATTGCGAAAAGGGTAATTGTTATTATTGCGAATCGTAACAAATAAATTTTTACGTAAAGAGGAATCTTTTTCTTCATATACAAAAGAAATAATGCTGTCCTTATGCCAAGTGTTACCTACTTTTTGGTATTCATCAAAAAGCCTTCTTTTGTCACATGACGTGCAAAAAATTACTAGCAAGACAAAAATCAGACTACTTTTTTTGATCATTTTTAACTGATTTATTTGGTCTTCTTTTTTTGTTGTTATTTTTTTTCTTTTTAGGTTGATCAAAACGAGTCAAACTTTCTTGCCCCATCGCATTATTAAAATCTTGCTTTGGTTCTTGAGCTATATCTAAAGCAAAATCCTCCAAAGAACTTACTTTTCTTTTTTGTTTGTTTTCCGCTACTATTTCTTTTACCTGAGCAATTTCTAAAACATGCCAATTAGCCATGTTTTCGGCATAAGCATACCACATTAATCCTTTAAAAATATCTTGTTTTTGGCAATACGCCACTCCTTTTTCAGTCTCCAATTTAGTTTCAAAGTCAGGAAAATCTTTCAAGACATCCATATAGGTGTCTAACTCGTAGTTTAAACAACACTTTAATTTTCCACATTGTCCGGCCAATTTTTGAGGGTTTAAGGAAAGTTGCTGGTAACGAGCGGCAGATGTATTAACACTTCTAAAATCAGTCAGCCAAGTGGAGCAACATAATTCTCTGCCACAAGAGCCAATTCCCCCTAAACGAGCTGCCTCCTGACGGAAACCAACTTGTTTCATCTCAATTCGGGTTTTGAAAGATTGGGCGTATTCTTTAATCAATTGGCGAAAATCTACGCGGTCTTCTGCGGTGTAATAAAAAGTAGCTTTAGAGCCATCTCCTTGAAATTCAATATCGGAAATTTTCATTTGCAATTGTAAACGAATCGCAATTTCACGAGCCGTAACCTTCATAGGTTCTTCCTTAGCACGAGCATCGGACCAAATATCAATATCTTTTTGAGACGCTTTTCGATAGATTTTAGTGATTTCAGAGCCCGAAGGATTGACACCTTTTTTCTTCATCTGAACCTTTACCAATTCTCCGGTAAGTGTGACAATTCCGATATCATGACCCGGAGAAGCTTCCGTGGCCACAATATCACCAATAGAAAGTGAAATTTTTTCAGTATTGCGGAAAAATTCTTTTCTTCCGTTTTTAAATCGTACTTCAACACAGTCAAACTGTTCCTGACCACTTGGCAAACTCATGTTGGAAAGCCAATCAAAAACTGTTAATTTGTTGCAGCTGTCGGTGCCACAAGTCCCTTTATTTTGACATCCTTTGGGAGCTCCTTCTTTACTCCCGGTAGAACAATTTGTACAAGCCATAATTTTATATATTGGTCATCTCGTTATGTATAACAAGACTACAGATAGTAAACGTTAAGTGTGTAAAGATAGTATTTTTTGATAGAAGTAAACGGGAAGTTTTTTCAGATTTTTAAGATTCAAAAAACCCCATTTCGAAAAATTGAAATGGGGTTTGATAATTTTTATTAATTAAAAATTTATTGGATATACTTAAATAATTTATCAGACAAACGAATACGAAACGGAACAGTAAAAGTCAATTTATCACCTGGTTTTGCGAGATTACTTTCTTTTCCATTTACAAAAATTTTATCTAAAATCAATTCCTGATTTCCAGTGGTTGGTCCGGAAATTAAAATTTTATCTCCTGATTTTACATCCTGATTTTCAATCAAAAACAAACCTACTTGAGCCTTTGTATAATAATGTTCGGCATTACCAATCAGTATTTTTTTACGTTTGATGCGTTCGCGAATGGGTTTTGGTTTTTCTATTTCATTTGCAATAGCTAAAGATGTATCACTTAATTCACCGGAATGTTTGAATTTTAAAGCGGGGGATTTTCCTTTTTTGAAAATCATGTTTCCTTTTTGGATTCCTTTTCTCAATTTGACTTGTTCAGCTAATGGTAAATGAATGATTTTCCGACATTCTGAAGAACAACAGTTATCCATTTTTTCTTTGCATTCATCACATTGGATGAATAATAAATGACAACCATCGTTCACGCAATTGGTATGATTGTCACATGGTTTTCCGCATTGGTGACATTGCGAAATAATATCTTTTGTGATTCTTTCGCCTAGACGATGATCGAACACAAAGTTTTTACCAATGAATTTACTTTCCAAACCTTCTTGTTCAATTTGACGTGCATATTCAATAATTCCGCCTTCTAATTGATAGACGTTTTTGAAACCTTTATGTTTAAAATAAGCACTGGCTTTTTCGCAGCGAATTCCACCTGTGCAATACATTAAAAGATTTTTTTCTTCTTTAAGGTCTTTTAATTGGTCTTCAATAATAGGAAGCGATGCTCTAAATGTATCCACATCAGGGGTAATCGCTCCTTTAAAATGACCAATTTCACTTTCATAATGATTTCTAAAATCAACTACAATCGTGTTAGGGTCTTCTAAAAGTTGGTTGAATTCCTTCGCTTTTAAGTGAATTCCTTTGTTGGTGACATCAAAAGAGGAGTCGTCAAGACCGTCGGCTACTATTTTATGTCGTACTTTTATGGTTAATTTTAAAAAGGAATGATCGTCTTGTTCGCGAGCCATGTTCAATCGAATACCACGCATGAAATCATATGCTTCCAGCGTATCTTTGAATTGATAAAAATAATCTGCCGGCAACGAAAGTTGAGCATTAATTCCTTCATGAGCTACATATATTCTACCCAAGACATCCAGCGGATTCCATGCTAGGAACAAATCATCTCTAAATTTTTTAGGGTCTTCAATTTTGGCATAGGCATAAAAAGACAACGTAAGGCGTTGCTTGCCGGCTTGATCTATAAGTTCGGCTCTTTCTTCTGCCCTCATCGTGTTATACAGTTGCATGCTATAAACGTTTTAGGGTTAATTCAATAAGATAAATTCTAAATGGAAGAATTCGTTACAAAAATAAACAATTTAAATTAAAATTTAGGGTAGGGTTTTTATTTAATCATTTGTTATTATAAAGTTAAAACGATATATTTGTTTAACCAAACCTTTTGAGTTTATGAATAGACGTAATTTTTTAAAAAATTCAGGAAAGGTGATACTCGTCAGTTCAGCTTTAGTAATCACCGGAAATTTAGTTACCTCTTGTTCGTCGGATAGTGATGATTCATATGATGATGGCTACTACGACGACGGTTATTATGACGATGGCTATTATGATGACGGTTATTATGAGGATGGTTACTATGACGATGGCTATTATGATGACGGTTATTATGACGATGGTTATTATGACGATGGTTATTATGATGATTAATCACCTATAACAATTCGTTGAACAAAGTACTTTTTTTACATGATACAAACATCTCGTTAAAAAGAGGTGCAGAATTAACTATAACCCAATTGGTCAATCTCGGCATACAATTGGGTTACTTAGTTGAGACTGATTTGTTGACTAATTTTGAAGTAACAACGAGTAAAATTCAACAAACCGATTTAATTGTATTGAATAGTACTTCTCGGTGCCGATTTGAAAAAAAGTTACTTCGTTATTTAGTTGATGAAAATATAAACTACATCAAAATTGAATTCGACTATAATTTTTGCATTCGAAGAAATATTTTATGTACGGTCGATAGAGGAATTCGAAACTGCTGCGACAACGAAAAATATCATTTATATCATGAAGTCTTCGGGAATGCAAAGTTGAATGCGTTTCAATCTCCCAAACATTTTGAAGACCATTATGCTTTTTATGGCGAATCGGTTGCGAATAAAATAATTATGCCTCCAACCGTTGAGGTCGAAAAATTGCAAGTTTCTGAACTAAAAAATGAAACAGTCATTCCTTTCTTTGGTGATGTTAGTTATTTAAAAGGTGGCGAAGCATTGCTTGATTATGCTCTTGAAAATCCTCAATTTACGTTTCAAGTATACGGAAAAAATGAATTGAGAAGAGAATTACCTTCTAATGTTTTTTTGAATGATTATATACCAAATGAAGAAGTTCTAAAAATTCTAGGACATTCAAAATACTTTTTCTGCAAGCCTGTTTGGCCCGAACCTTCTGGTAGATTGGCCGCAGAAGCTTTTTTGTCCGATTGTGAAATGATTACAAACGATAGAGTAGGAACTTGGTCGTTTGATTTTTATCCCAACAATAAAGAAAGAGCGAAAAAAGAAATGAAAGAAACGCCACAACTATTTTGGGATAATGTGGGTCGGATTTTAAACCAAAATGAAGCTGAAACGGTTCCTGATTTAGGTAATGTTTTGGTTTATAAAAGTTATGGTGGTTTAGGCGATATTTTTTTCTGTTTGCCAAGTTTAATCCATTTAAAAGAAGTTTCAAAATCGGTGAGTTTTGCGGTTCATCCCAGATTAGTTTCTTTCTTTACCAGGTATTTTAAAGAAATTACCATTGTGGATGAAGAAAAAATCAAAGAAAAGGAAGCCAATTTTGAAAAAATCATCGAATTAGGAAATTATCCTGCTTTTCGTGGTTATGATTTGCCTCATGCTTTGCGATATTCTACACATAAAAAAGTAAAACAACACGCTATTCAGCACCACATTGACGGATTGGCAAAATTTCATAAGAATTACTCCAATCAATACAAAGGTTATCCCTATTTTGAAAGAGATACCGATTATGAAAACCCCTATTATACCGTTCATCCCGGTGCCGGTTTTTTACTAAAAATTTGGCCAACAGAAAATTATGCTAAATTAATAGAAGAACTCCATCGTTTGTTCCCTAAACTAAAATGTAAAATTATTTTAGGGAAAGAAGATCCTAATCCCGCTGATTTTTTTACCAAAGAAATGCCTCATATCGATTATGTTACAGGTGGTTTAGATGATATTGGTAAAGTCATGGAGCGTGCTTTTTTCCACATAGGAAACGATGCGGGAATTACCCATGTAGCCGGTGCGTTTAACGTACCAACTGTTGGAATTTACGGCCCAACCGGTCCCGGTTCTTGGGGGAGTTTTGCCGAGTTCAACGAGATTATTTGGGGCAAAAAAGGGAATTGTGAATTACGATGTAATTATGATGTGATTATCAATTGTCCTGATCGGGTTTGTTTGTCTTCTACAACCGTTCCAAAAGTGTTGAGTGCGTTATATACACTTTTGCAAAAAGCCTACGAAGATTTGGCTGTTGAATTAAAAGTGAACCCTCTTTTAGAAGTTGATTTTTCTGAAAAAGATTGTTTGCTCAAAATAAATGAAAATGAGTTATTGATTGAATACCGTGATTTGACCATGAAAAGTTCGGTTGAAGAAATTCTAAAAGGAAATTTCAAAGAAAATTATTCCGAAGATGAAGAATCATTGATTCATGTTTTTATGGAACAACAAGTGCTATTTTGTATTCCAGAATTAAAATAAAGAAAAGAGCGTTGTTTTTCTATGGAACAACGCTCTTTTAAATGGCAATGAACTTTCATTAATTATCTACGATAATACAACTGCCATTGTCACATTCCACTGTTTGGGGAGGTAGAACAAAAGCACAGTCCGAAACTGCATTCGTTTGAATGTTGTATTCTAAATTTAATTGATTATAACTTTCAACCATAGCCTCTAATTCATTTAAATCAACAGAGGAAGGAAAAGTTAAATATTCAATAGGGCCGCCACAAGGTTTTACGCCAAATGCAATGGTGTTGCAGTTTTCTGAATTTTCGCACTCAAAACTGTCGATATAGTCTACAATTTCCTGTTTCAAGAGATTTAATTGTTGCTCTGTAATCGGATCCTGACGATCTTCATCACACTGAAAACTTTGAAGCAATAAGGCTAATACAAATAATTTTAAAATAGATTTCATAGCTTTTTTTATTGGTTAACATAGGTAAGATGAAATTTTTTTTAAAGGTTGCGTTATTCACGAAAATAAAAAAACCCTTTCGAAATTAATTTTCTGAAAGGGTTTCAGTTATAAACTTTTATTTTCTTAACAAAACTCGTTGTACGCATCTTTTAAGTTCTCAGCTATCATTTCGGCAGGACGCCCTTCAATGTGATGACGTTCTAACATGTGCACCAATTCACCATCTTTAAACAAAGCCATACTTGGCGACGAAGGTGGAAACGGAAACATATGCTGTCTTGCTGCATCAACGGCTTCTTTGTCTACACCGGCAAAAACAGTCACTAATTGGTCTGGTTTTTTGGCACCGTCAAGACTCATTTTTGCTCCCGGTCTTGCATTTCTGGCAGCACATCCACAAACGGAATTTACAACTACTAACGTTGTTCCTTTTTGTGAAATTGCATTTTCTACTGCTTCTGCACTATATAATTCTTGAAAACCTACTTCCGATAATTCGGCTCTCATGGGTTTTACCATTTCTTCTGGATACATACTTATTTAAGATTTATGATTGTTGATATTTGATTTTTTGATTATGCAAATTTACTAAGTTTTCAATTTCAATTGTTGATTTCAATCATAAAGATTTGTTATGATTCGATAGCATATTACAACAAATCGGTTCCAATTTTCAGTCCAATAAAAACGGTTCTGGGGCGAGATGGACCATAAATATAACTTGCATCTCTATTTACACCCGAGTCAAAATCGTTTTGATACTGATTGAATAAATTCTGAATTCCGCCACTCAATTGAAGATGTAATTTTTCTTTTACCACAAATGTATACGAAGATTTTAAATTGACTTCATAAAAATCTCCCGTTTTTTCCAAACGGTCTTCAGCAATAAATCCTGCATAATGTTGAGCATACATTTTTCCGGTGTACACCAAAGAAATATTGTTTTGAAAGGCTTTTTTGGGTGAAAATGTCGCCATTAAATTTCCATATACATTTGGCGAACGGAAGAAATTTCTATTTGTATTCGTTGAGTTTTCACTCCATTGAACCGCTTGGTCATACAATGCTTTTTGAATGGTTGCTCCTGCTTGAAATTGCCACTTTTGTCCAGGAGCATATTTTGCTTCTAAGTTCACACCATATACATCAGCACCTTTTCCATTGCGTTTTTCCCAAATGGTTTCTGTAAGTTGTTCTAAAACAAATGGGTCGTTTAATCGGGTGTAAAAAGCTTCAAATGTTAATCCGGCTTCAGAATTCGGAGAAACTTTACTCCAATCTAATGAAGTTAAAAAGGAATGTGATGTTTCTGATTCTAATCCATCTGCCAGTTCAACCAAAGCAACTTCACCGGCTGCAATTCGGGCGTGAATGTCTTCCGAAAAAACTTGCGGAGCTCTAAATCCTTTGGCATAACTGTTTCGCCATTGTAAATTTTCTTTAAAATTGTAGAGAATATTTAGTCTTGGGTTGAAAATCACAGCCTCATCGGCAGCATTATGAAAATCGGCTCGTAATCCGCCTAAAACTTTTAGTTTTTCATTGACTTTCCATTCCTGTTGAGCATAAATTCCCAAAATATCTAACGTTTGATTGACGAACGCATTATAACCCGGTTTCGCATCCAACATCTTTTCTTTTTTGTATTCGGCTCCGGTTGTCAAAGTGGCCGATCCGCCTAAAAATGATTCTTGTTTTCTATTGTATTGAGCTCCACCAATCCAAGTTATAACCTCAGTATTTCCGTAACCACGAATGCTTTCTTCATAGTCTATATTTCCAAATTCATCATCCGCACGACCACCATAAAAGTTATCATTTTTGGATTGTTGGGTGTTGAAATAAACGGCATATTTGTTCTTTTCATCTTCCGAATAATTTTCAAACGTGAGTCCGCCACCCACCATTTTGGAAGTAATTTGTTCTGTAGTAAGAGCTTCAAACGGTTGCAAATCAAAACGGTTTTCGCCTCCACGTCTAAATTCATTTACGGTGTGAAATTCAGCTGTAATTTTACTTCTTTCAAACGGGCGGTAAAACGATTTGAATCCGAACGTTCGGTTTTGCATTGTCGTAATTTCTGTAAAATTGTCATCATTTGCATCAAAAGAATCACGGTCACGAAGCATTGCAAAAAGTTGAATGCCTAAATTCAAATCATCTGATAAAACGGTTCCGTTTAAGGTTAACGCTTTGTCTGGCACATTTCCGTCAATTAGGCCTAAATGGGAATTGATTTCAAACGAATTTTCTATCGGATCTTTGGTAATGATGTTGATGGTGCCCGCAATCGCATTCGACCCATATAAAGACGAACCGCCACCACGAACCACTTCAATTCGTTCAATCATATTGGTTGGAATTTGATCCAAACCATATACACCATTTAAAGCTGAAAAAATCGGTCGGCTATCCATTAAAATTTGAGAATAAGCTCCATCTAAACCATTCATTCGAACTTGTGAAAATCCGCAGTTTTGGCAATTCGTTTCCATCCGCAAGCCAGGTTGAAAACTCAATCCTTCGGATAAACTGATGGCTTGTGCTTTTTGTAAAACTTCTGAATTGGTAACCGTTACAATTACCGGTGCTTCTGTTCTTTTTTGTAATCCGCGTGTAGCTGAAACAACTACTTGATTGAGTCCGAAAACACTTTCTTCTAAATTAAAATCCAAATGAATTTTTCCTCCCGAAGGAACATTAATATTTTTTTCTTGGTTTTTAAAGCCGATTGCTTGCACGATAATGGTTTGCTTTCCTGACGGAACTTCAATGGAATAATTTCCGTTTTCATCAGACGAAGTCCCTGTTGTTGCATTTTTTAAAAGAATACTCGCAAACGGAACCGCTTGACCTTCAGATAAAATATGACCCACAACCGTTCCTTTTTCTTGACCTTGTGAAAATAGAGTAAACAATAAAACAACTAAAAGTATAATTTTTTTCATACCAAAAAATAAATTTAGACAAAACTAAAAATTATTTTACTTATATCAAATTATCTTAGTATATTTGTTTTCAATTAATTGAACTTATGACCTATTCGGAAGAAAATTATATCAAAGTAATTTATCATTTATCGTTGGTTTCGCCTAAAGGAATTAATACCAATGCGATTGCAGGGATGATTGAAAGCAAGGCTTCTTCGGTTACGGATATGGTGAAGAAATTAGCCGAAAAGGAATTGGTTGACTACCAGAAATACCAAGGTGTGACACTCACTCAAAAAGGATTACATGCGGCCAAAATGATTGTGCGAAAACATCGATTGTGGGAAGTTTTTTTAGTAGAAAAATTAGATTTTACGTGGGATGAAGTACATGATTTAGCCGAAGAATTGGAGCACATTAAATCGGAGAAATTAATCAATCGATTGGATGAATTTTTAGGCTTCCCTAAAGAAGATCCGCACGGTGATCCGATTCCTGATCGATATGGGCAAATGATCAAAGTGGAAAAACAATTACTTTCAGAAGTTGGTTTGAACAAAAAAGTGATGTGTTTGGGTGTAAAAGACAGTTCGCCTAGTTTTTTGCAATATTTAGATAAGCATCAAATTTCGTTAGGCTCTGAAATTGAAATTATCAATAAAGAAGCTTTTGATATGTCGTTGACTATTTTAATGAATGGAAAAGAGATTTTAATCTCAAATAAAATTGCCGGAAATTTATTTGTAAAAGTAATCTAATATGTTTGATAGCATTGTTGCTTATTTATCGAGTATTGACCCCATTTTAGCGGCTTTGTTTGCCACGTTATTTACTTGGTTTTTAACCGCTTTGGGAGCTTCGGTAGTGTTCTTTTTTAAAACCATGAATCGTGCCGCTTTAGACGGAATGCTCGGTTTTACCGGAGGTGTAATGGTTGCAGCCAGTTATTGGAGTTTGCTTGCACCTGCTATTGAAATGTCGGAAGGGGAAGGATTTGTAAAAGTGATACCCGCCGCAGTTGGGTTCATTCTAGGAGCTTTTTTCTTGTTCGGATTGGATAAATTGCTACCCCATATCCACATCAATTTTAAAGAAACCGAAGGGGTAAAATCACCTTGGCAAAAAACAACGCTTTTGGTTTTGGCTATTACCTTGCACAATATTCCTGAAGGGTTAGCGGTTGGCGTTTTATTTGGTGGTGTTGCGGCAGGAATTCCCGAAGCATCCATTGCAGGAGCTACAATTTTAGCGATTGGAATTGGTATTCAAAACTTTCCGGAAGGAATTGCTGTTTCCATGCCGTTGAGACGAATGGGAATGAGCAGAAAAAAGAGTTTTTTATACGGGCAATCTTCCGCTTTAGTCGAGCCCATTGCCGGCGTTTTAGGAGCGGTTGCAGTAACGTTCTTTACACCAATTTTGCCGTATGCTTTAGCATTTGCTGCCGGAGCAATGATTTTTGTAGTGGTGGAAGAAGTAATTCCGGAAACGCAACAAGACAAACATACCGATATTGCAACACTCGGATTTATTGGTGGATTTGTGGTGATGATGAGTTTGGATGTGGCGTTAGGGAGTTAGTGACAACCACAATCATTACCGCCACAATTTTTTTTCGATTTCTTTTTACCAAAGAAATGAAAATAAAGAACAGCAATTGCAATTCCTAAAATGATAAATGCGATTATTTCTTGAAAATCAATCATACTACAAAGATAAAAGGTTCTCCATCAAAAACAGAGAACCTTTAACAAACAAATAAAACACTTTTTAAAATTGTGCTGTAATTCCGAAATGGATTCCAAATGGCATTCCCGGACGTAAACCGGCTGGTACTCTTGAAACAGCGTATTCTATATCTAATAAGTTCACGATATTACTCATCAAACTTACTTTTTCGGTTAAATGATATTTAGCAGAAGCATCCACAATAAAATTGCTTTTCACCAATTCGTTATCCGGAATTGAACCTTGTCCGGCAACCGTTCTAAATTGATCATTGTACTTTCCACTGATGGAAATGTTGAATTTTTTGTGCTCTAATCCGGCAATGATTGAAAATTGATTTTTTGCTATATAAGGTATTTCATCTCCTGCTTCAATTTCTCCCCACGCTTCGGTATCACTTTCAAAGTTGTTTTTTAATTCTGTATCTGTTAATGTATAGCTAAATGTAATTGGTAATTTGAATTTAGAATTTTCATCATTCAAAAGATCATACGAAACCAAAACTTCTAAACCTTGCACTTGAGCTGCTCCGGCATTAAATAAATCGCCTGTTCCTGTTCCGCCTGCTGCGTTCGTATCTGCACCTTGCAAACGGTTGAAATCGTTGTAAAAAGCGATGATTTCTCCGTTTAATGCCTTTTTAGCAAAACGGAATCCGGCTTCATAATTCATACTACTTTCGCCCTTATCTTCATCATTCACACCAGGAGGTGAAAAGCCTTTGTGTAAACTTGTGAATGCGGTATAACTATCATTAATTTTATATAAAACCCCAAAACCGGGAATGTATTCTTCTGTTCGGTTTTGTCTGCGGTTTAAATTTTCTCCGGTTCGGTCTAAATCGGCTGTACCGTAATTTAAACTGCGACGAATGATATTTTCATAACGAATTCCGGGAGAAAACGTAAACTTTTTAAAGGTCAAATTATATAAGATATGAGCGGAAACTGCTTCTGCACTTTCTACACGATTATCTTGTGTACCCGGAGTTCCGGTAGCCGTTCTGAATAAGGCATTATTTTGAATTTTATAACGATCATCCCACTGGAAACGGTCTTCGCTGTCTAAATGATATCGAATTCCAAAATCAATATCATGGTTAACAACCTCACTGTTTAATTTAAAATTTAATACGGTTTGAATTCCTTCTGCTAAATAACCACGATTGTTATTTCGTACTCTTAATGCATTATCTGCGGTATTTACTGCTCCCGTAATAATGTCGTAACCCGCTTGATTATCTTCAGGATTATCTAAAATGGAAGCTAATGAAACGTTTGAACCACCCACATTCACATCGTGTAATTTGTACCAGTTTCTTTTGAAATTATTGCGGTAAGCTTTTGTTGTAACAGTTAAATAATCAACCGGAATGAACAAATGCGTTAACATCAGTTGGTCGTGTTTTGTATCGATTTTATCAGCTTCAGAAGATAAATAACGACGGTATGGATTTTTATCAAAGTCAGATTGAGTTAATCCTAAATAGGTTTCATCAGAATATTCATTTGATAATTGAGCTTTCAACGTCAACGATTGAAACATTTTTGCTTCCGGATTGGTGTTTACTCTGAACTTTGCTACATAATCATTTCCGTTATAACCGGTTGTTTTTTTGCTAAAGTCGATGGTTTTAAAACCTTCAGAATTACGATTATTATATTCAACTAAATAACCGAAGTTTTTAAAATTATCACCAACATTCACGTAAGTATTTTTAGTATCAAAACTTCCCATAGAAGCCACCACTCTTCCCGAAAATTTTGATGGAATTTGATTTGAAACCATATTGATTGCTCCTCCGGTTGTGTAAGGGCCGTATTGAATTTGACTTCCACCTTTTAAAATTTCAAAACTTTGAATTCTATTTGCCGTTGGAAAATAATAAGCAGCCGGAGCAGAATAGGGTGCCGGAGCAATCAAAATTCCGTCTTCCATGATGGTAATTTTTGAAGCTCTTGATGGACTCGTTCCTCTTAAACCGATACTAGGGCGAAGACCAAAGCCTTCCTCTTCTACAATATTTACACCGGGAACCGCTCTCAATATTCTGTTTATATCGGTATAATTGAATATTTTTAGTTCTTCAGGTGATATAAAATAAGTTGAACCTGCTCTGTTCTTTGCTTTGAATTTACTTCCTACCAAAACATCGGCATTAACCGTAACACCTTCTAGTCTTCTTACAGTGTCATTTAGTGCTAAATCGTCTTGAGATTCTGAATTTTGAGCAAAAGAAAAGCCTGTTAAAGCAAGCAGGCAAAGAGCAATTATATTTTTCATTATTGTTATTTAGATTTAATATAAGTTGCAAAAGTAGTCATAGATTTTATTTAGACAAAATATAAATAATAAAAATAAAAAGTTTTTTGTAAGCTTTTGAAAATTAAATCTTTCTAAATTTTAGGAAATGAAAGTTATTTTAATTCAGTACTTGAAAAGCAAAAAAAGCTACTAAATAAGCAAGTCCGCTCATGAACAAAAGTTGAATAATTGGCCATTTCCAAGTATTCGTTTCTTTTTTTACCACCGCTAACGTACTCATACATTGCATGGCAAAGGCATAAAAAAGTAATAAAGAAATTCCGGAGGCAAAGGTATAAACGGGTTTTCCGGATGTTAGATTTACTTCTTTTTTCATTTTTTCTTTGATTGTTTTTTCTTCATCAGAATGACTTCCAACACTGTAAATGGTGGCCATCGTTCCCACAAAAACCTCACGGGCAGCAAATGAAGCAACAATTCCTATTCCAATTTTCCAATCATATCCAAGCGGTTCAATTACCGGTTCAATTGTTTTTCCGATAATTCCAATGTAAGAATTTTCAAGTTTAAACGAGGCAATTTTATCTTGAAGTTCATTATCCGTAAGCGAATGATTTTGTCTTTTAGTAGTGATGATTTCTTCCGCTTTTTCAAAACTTTCGCTCGGGCCATAAGAAGCCAAAAACCAGAGTATAATTGACAAAGAAACGATAATTTTACCTGCTCCAAAGACAAAGGTTTTTGTTTTTTCAAGTACATTTAGTCCTACGTTTTTGTAGTATGGAATTTTGTAATTAGGCATTTCGATAACAAAAAAGCTTCTCGATTTGAGTCGGAGTATTTTATTTAAAATCATTGCCGAAAGAATTGCTGTTAAAAATCCTAAGGTATATAACAACATTAAGGTAAGTCCTTGTAAATTTAAAAAACCAAAAATTCTTTTGTCAGGGATAATTATAGCAATTAATATGGCATAAACAGGAATTCTAGCTGCACAAGTAGTAAATGGAGTGACCAAAATGGTGATTAATCGTTCTTTCCAGTTTTCAATGTTTCTTGTTGCCAAAATGGCAGGGATAGCACATGCCGTGCCAGAAACTAAAGGAACAACACTTTTCCCACTCATACCAAATCGTCTCATTGTTTTGTCCATTAAAAAAACAACCCGACTCATATAGCCACTTTCTTCCAAAAGAGATATAAACAAGAATAAAAAAGCAATTTGAGGAATAAAAATCACGACACCACCAATTCCCGGAATTATTCCCTGTGAAACTAAATCATTCAATTTTCCGGAGGGTAAATAATCACTTACCCAGCTACTCAAAAAAGCAAATGATTCGTCAATCCATTCCATTGGAACACTTGACCATTCAAAAACCGATTGAAAAATCAGGAACAAAACCGCAAAGAAAATAATATAACCACTTATTTTGTGTGTGAGAATTTTATCAAGTTTATTTCTAAAATCAGTAGCTTTAGTTAAATCTTCTTTTTTTCCTTCTTTTAGAATTTCATTAATAAATTGGTATCGTTTGATGGTTTCTTTATGTTGTAATTTTTTCAATTCTTCATTTGTCTTTGAAAAAGAATTAGTTTGCAATACTTTTTTTGAGAGTTCACCAAAGTTAACATCTTGTGATATTACTAGCCAAAGTTTATAATTTTGATGATTCGGATATATTCTTCGAAGATTATCAAAATATTCTGAATCAATTTCCGATGCATTTAGACATGCTTCGGTAGATAATTCTTTATAATTAAGAATCATTTCTTTTAATTCAGTTATACCTGTTGATTTTCTTGAACTAATTAGGGCAATTTTAGTTTTTAAGGCAATTTCTAATTTTGGGATATCCAATGAAATTCCCCTCATCTCCATTTGATCAGCCATATTGATGACTAAAATGGTTGGAATTTCTAAATCTTTTATTTGAGTGAAAAGGAGTAAGTTACGCTTTAAATTTTCAACTTCTGTAACCACAACCGCAACATCGGGATAATCTTTGTCGTTTTTATTTAGTAGTAATTCAATGACCAGATTTTCATCTAATGAATTGGTGTTTAAACTGTAAGTTCCCGGCAAATCTAAAATTCTAGCTTTTCTATTTTGAGCTAAAGAACAATAACCTACTTTTCGTTCAACGGTAATACCAGGATAATTTCCAACTTGTTGATTAAGTCCGGTTAACTGGTTAAAAAGGGAAGTTTTTCCGGTATTCGGATTTCCAATTAGAGCAACTTTTATAGTAGAAATATTCATTCAGCAATTTAGTTTTGAATGATTTCGACAGCAATTTCTCTAGCTGTCTCCTTTCGGATGGCCAAGTGAGTGCCATTCATATTTAAATATAATGGATCGCCAAAAGGAGCCGTTTGTATTAATTCAACCGTATGACCTTCCATGCAACCCATTTCAATTAATTTCAACGGGATGGTTTCTAAATTAAAAGCTACGATGACAGCTTTTTCACCTTTTTTTAGTAGATCAACAGTTGTTTGCAAAACTTATTTAGAATAAATATAAATACAAAAGTAGTTTTTTTTTATCAAATGCAATTGATAAAAATCATGAATGGATTTATTTGTTTATTCTAATAAAAATCGGATATCATCAATCAATCGTTTGATTTCTTCCTTATTTGTCCCATCATAAAATCCGCGAACTCTTCTTTGTTTATCTATTAATATAAGGTTCTCCGTATGAACCATATCATATAATTCTCCTTCAGTTTCGGTTTTTACTGCCAAGTACGATTTTCGAGCTATATAAAAAATGTCTTTTTTATCACCGGTTACCAAATTCCATTTCGAATCAATAACTCCTTTTTCTAATGCATATTTTTTTAAAATCGGCACACTGTCAATATCCGGCATTACAGTATGAGACAAAAGCATTACATCCGGAATACTTTTAAAAGTATTTTGAATTTCTACCATATTGTCTTGCATTATGGGGCAAATGGTTGGGCAAGTGGTAAAAAAGAAATCGGCAACATAAATTTTTTCTTCATAGTTTTTTTGTGTAACGAGTTCACCATTTTGATTGGTAAATGAGAAATCTGCAATAGTATGGTATTTGCTTACATGCTGAATAGTGCTATCAACCAACTCAGGATTTACATCAGAAGGATTGAAAATTGGAAGTTTTTTCTTTGGCGTTAATAAATGGAAAGAAATGGACAGGAAAATAGCAGAAAAAGTAACAAAACTTAAAATTTGAAATTTATATTTTTTGATGTAGCGTAGCATTGCCTTTGTTTTTGCAAAGGTAAAAAAGTAAACGTCAAAACTTCTCTTTAGACAACTGTTAATTAATAGTTATCAATTGAAAACGTTTTTCTATTTTTGATTAAAATTCAAACTTAATGAGGAAGCATCTATTTCTTTTATTAATAATTCAATGTTCTTTCGCAATTGCTCAATTTAATCCAATCGCTCCATGGATGGAAAATGTTAAAAAAAAGAATAAAGAAGAGGCAACACTTGATGAAATTAAAACTGCTTTTGATGCGTATTGGGGAGAAAAAAACCATAAAGCAAAAGGGAGTGGGTATAAACCTTTTATGCGTTGGGAAACACATTGGCAAAATAAAGTTGATGAAAATGGTTATTTAATGACGCCTACCCAAATGTGGGAAGCATGGAATAAAAAGAGAGAAAGATTGCTGGGTCGGGAAGAAATATTAAACGACATTAGCAATTGGGAGCCTATAGGGCCTTTTAATCACATTAACACAGGTTCTTGGTCATCGGGTCAAGGACGTGTGAATGTGGTAGTAGTTGATCCCAACAATCCAAATAAAATATATATTGGTGCTCCCGCAGGTGGGATTTGGAAATCTACTGATGCAGGACAAAATTGGACACCTTTGTCCGATTATTTACCTCAAATAGGTGTGTCAGGGATAGCTATAGACCATACTAATCCAGACATAATTTACATAGCTACCGGTGATAAAGATGCCAGCGATACATATTCGATAGGTGTATTAAAATCTACTGATGGAGGATTGACTTGGAATACTACCGGATTGACATTTAGCAATACCTCAACCGTTGCAGCAGATATATTCATGCATCCTAATGACCCTCTAACATTATGGGTAGCAACGAGTGCAGGACTTTTTAAAACCTCGAATGGCGGAACAACTTGGACAAACAACCTCAGTGGAAATGTAAAAGATTTAAAATTGAAACCCGGCAATCCAAACATTGTTTATGCTGTTACTAACAACCGTTTTTATCGCTCAACCAATGGCGGAAATAGTTTTACAATGATTACCTCAGGCATGCCGGCCAATTCCGGACGTTTAATTATTGATGTAACGCCTGCAAATCCTGAATATGTTTATGTATTGAGTGCCAGAACAAATTGGAGTCATCAAGGGCTTTATAAATCAACAAATTCCGGAATTAATTTTACCATTACTGAAAATTCGGCAGATATTTTCGAGGCCAATCAAGCTTGGTTTGATTTAGCTTTAGCGGTTTCAGACACCAATCCGGAAGAGGTGTATACCGGCGTATTAAATATTTGGAAATCTTCAGATGGCGGAAATAATTTTACAAAAATCAATAGTTGGTCAAATCCATTCCAAGCTACTTACACGCATGCGGACATTCATTTTTTACGTTTTTATGATGGCGTGCTATATTGTGGTAGTGATGGAGGAGTGTATGTTTCTGCTAACAACGCAACTTCGTTTACAGATTTAACTGCTACAGCTCAAATTGGTCAGTTTTATAGAATTTCTGTTTCTAAACAATCAAGCTCAAAGATTGCCGGCGGTCTGCAAGATAATGGAGGTTATGCCTTAAGTAATAATCAATGGAAAAACTTTTATGGAGCAGATGGTATGGAAACCGCCATCGATCCAAATAACAGTAATAAATACTACGGTTTCATTCAAAACGGAGGAGGTTTATATTTCACCAATAATGCCGGGGCAACTCTCTCAGGAAGTGTAGGAGCTCCGGATGGTGAGGATGGTAATTGGATCACACCTTTAGTTTTTAATTCCGTTGGAGAATTATTTGCCGGTTATTCTAGTTTATATAAGTTAGTGGGTAATAATTGGCAAAACGTATCCATTAATACAAGTTTTGACGGTAATATTGAACGAATTATTGTAGATCCTTCCAATGATGATATCATGTACATAGCAGATGGGGAAGATTTATATAAAAGCATAAACCGTGGAGAAACATTTGATTTTCTTTTTTCTTTTTCTTCCAATATTACTTCTGTAGAGGTAAATGTGCACAATAATAATATGATTTATATCACGTGCTCAGGCATCAACGGAGTAGTTTCGAGATCAATTAATGGAGGTGTTTCATTTGCTAACCTCGCACAAGGACTTCCTCCAATTGGGAGAAATATCATCAAACACCAATCAAATCATCCATTAAATCCTCTATATTTAGGAACAAGTTTAGGGGTGTATTACCGAGATGATTCTTTGAATGCATGGATTCCATATGATACTAATTTGCCCAATGTAGCTGTTACTGATTTAGAAATAAATGTGTTGGATGGAAAAATCATTGCATCCACTTACGGAAGAGGTGTTTGGCAATCTCCAATTCCATCACAATTAGCAGAAAATGAAATTGCATTACTTAGCATCGAAAATCCTGTAGCTTCAAACATTAATTGTAACACAGAAGGGATATCATTTTTGGTAAGAAATACAGGGGCAACTTCAATAACTAATTTTACATTAAATTATAGCATCAATCAGATGGAATCAACTTATGAATGGAGTGGTAACTTACCTTCACAAATATCCACTACAGTTGAAATTCCAAACGTTGTTTTTGAAAAAGGAATTTCTACAATTTTTGCGAATGTTGTTCTGGTAAATGATGCCTTTGAAAATAATAATTCATTAACCTTACAAATTTTAAACAATGATGATGGTGAAGTAGGGGTAGTAAATACTTTTGAAACAGAGGATTCTACTTTGTTATCTAATCATGAAGGTTCGGAGGATAGTTGGCAACGAGGAATTCCTGCAGGAACATTATTAAACCAAGCTGCATCCGGAGCAAATGTATATGCAACAAATTTAGATGGAAATTACATCGATTTCACCAAAGCCTACTTATATTCACAATGTTATGACCTCACACAAATTACAAACCCAATAATGCGTTTTAAATTAGCGTTTGATATCGAAGAAAATTGGGATGTGCTTTACGTGGAATATTCAACTGATTTTGGTGAAAACTGGGCGGTTTTAGGAACAGCGAATGACCCAAATTGGTACAATAGTGATCGAAGTCCGGAAACTGCAAATGATTGCGATATTTGTCCCGGTGCTCAATGGACCGGAACAAATACTAATTTAGAAGAATACAGTTATCTCTTGAATGCTTTTACGAATGAAAGTAACATTATCTTTCGTTTTGTATTTCATTCAGATTATACAATCACAAAAGAAGGTGCTGTTATTGACGATTTTGTTATTGACGGAACATTATCAACAACAGGTTTTGAAAATACAACCATAGCGGTTTTCCCAAATCCTACAAAAGGAATTTTCACCTTGTCACATCGGAATTTTAACCCACAAAACATAGACATATATGATGTTACGGGTAAAAATATTTTGTCTGTGGTTAAAACTGATTTAACCGAAAATCAAACCGAATTAAATTTATCACACGTTTCAAATGGAGTTTACTTTATTAAAATTTCAAATGAAAACGGACAAACTGTTCAACGAATAATTAAAAATTAAGAAATGAATACAATTAAAAAAAATTTGGTTTACGTACTGACATTGTCCTCCTTAATGGTTGGATTTGCTCAAGAAGAAAGTGAAGAAACCATCGGGATTAACTTAGAATATATGGACAAGTCGGTTAAACCAAGTGATGATTTTTTCCGATTCGTAAACGGAAATTGGTTAGATAAAAATGAAATTCCTGCCGATAGAACCCGTTGGGGAAGCTTTGATGAATTGCGAAAGAAAACGGATGACGACATGAAAGTTATCCTCAATGAAGCTTTGCAAAATGCGGCTTATACAAATGAAACTGATCAAGGAAAAGCTCTGAATCTTTACCGTTCAATTATGGATACGGTTTCCAGAAACAAACTCGGCATCAAACCGTTGGAACCCTATTTAAAAAAAATCAATGCGGTTAAAAACGTTTCCGATTTAAAAAAACTTTTAATCGAAATGGAAACCGAAGGCGGAATCGGATTTTTTGGTGTTAATGTTGGTACGGATGCGAAAAACAGTAACCGAAATATCGTGAGTGTTGGGTTAGGAAGTCTCGGACTTCCGGATAGAGATTATTATGTTTCCGATGAAAAAGACAGTAAAGAAAAAAGAGAAAAATACCATGCTCATATCATTAAAATGATGAGTTATTTGGGCGAAAAAACTTCAAAAGCCAAAATTAGTGCGGATAAAATTTTAGCTCTCGAAATTGCTATGGCAACACCTCGTTTAGACCGAGTGGAAAGAAGAGACAGAAGAAAAACATACAACCCCATGACGGTGGACGAGCTTCAAAAATTAACACCAACGATTAATTGGACAGAATATTTAAAAGGAGTTGGTTTACCGGTCGTCGATACTTTGATTGTGTCGCAACCCAAGTACATGACTGCATTAGAAACTATTTTCAAAGAAAATAAAGTGGATGATTGGAAAGCGTATATGCGTTGGACATTATTAAACCGTTCAGCCGGAATGCTTTCTACTGAAATTGAAAATGCAAATTGGGAGTTTTTCGGACGAACACTGACTGGAGCTATCAAACAAAGACCGTTAGATGAAAGGGCTTTACAAAATGTGAATAGGTCTTTTGGTGAAGCATTAGGAAAAATTTATGTTGAGAAAAAATTCCCACCCGAAGCCAAAGAAAAAGCTAGAAAAATGATAGATAATGTTTTTTTAGCCTTTGAAAACAGAATCAATGCTTTACCTTGGATGGCACCATCAACCAGAGCAAATGCAATTGCAAAGTTAAAAAAATTCAATGTAAAAATCGGTTATCCTGATAAATGGAAAGACTATTCAAAAATAACTATAGTCAGTCCAAAAGAGTGTGGAACTTATTTTGAAAATTCAAAACGAATTACCAAATGGCGTAACGATGAAAATTTTGCCAAATTAGGGAAACCGGTTGACAAAACCGAATGGGGAATGTCACCTCAAACGGTAAACGCTTATTATAGTGCGTCGTTTAATGAAATCGTTTTCCCGGCAGCTATACTCCAGCCTCCATTTTATGATTACAGAGCTGATGAAGCTGTAAATTATGGTGGAATAGGAGCTGTAATTGGTCATGAAATTTCACATGGTTTTGATGATAGCGGTTCGCGTTACAACGCCGATGGAAATTTAGTCAATTGGTGGAGTGAGGAAGATTTAAAGCAATTTACCGAATTAGGCGGAGCTTTGGCAGATCAATATTCGCAATTGGAACCGATACCGGGAATTTTTGTGGATGGTAAATTTACGCTTGGTGAAAATATTGGCGATTTAGGTGGAGTAAATGCCGCTTTAGACGGATTAAAAATTCACTTAAAACAAACCGGAAACCCTGGTTTAATTGATGGTTTTACTCCGGAACAACGTTTCTTTATTTCATGGGCAACCATTTGGAGAAGCAAAGCCAGAGATGAAGCAATAAAAAATTTAGTAAAAACGGATACCCATTCTCCTGGTCAGTACCGAGCCTATGTTCCGCTTCAAAATGTGGATGCTTTTTATGAAGCATTCAACATTAAACCGGGCGATGGAATGTACATTGCCGAAGACAAAAGAGTGCGAATTTGGTAATTAAGTTAAAATATTAATAATCAATACAATAAATTATAAAACCCAACGTTGTAACTCAACAATCATTTGAATAAAGCAAGTTAGAGTTAGTTAAATTTTGTTTTGGTGTTTTGAAAAAGGCGTTCCGAAAATTACTTTCGGAACGCCTTTTGAATTTTTTTTCTGAGTTACTGAGACTCTGAGAAATTGAGCTTCTAAGTAATACGATAATGATTGCATTTTTATCTCAGCCACTCAGCTACTCAGTAACTCTCTTAATAACTCATCTCCACAATTTGTCTCACTTTTTCCAACGTGATATTTTGTTTTTCTCCCATCGCTTTCCATCCTCTTTCTTCAAAACGATTTACGATAAAATCAGAAGCTTTTTCATAATCAGAAGTATAAATAGAAAGTTTCGTTTCCATACCCATTTTATGAAGAAACTCAACCGTTTTCTCAATGGCTTGTGTTGCTTTTTCTTCAATTGAGTTTCCTTCTACTTTCCAAACGCGTTCACCGTATTGAGCCAATTTTTCTTTTTTAGAATCAAACATTACTTTGTATAAATTCGGACCAATAATGGCCAACGTTCTCGCGTGATCAATTTCATATAAAGCGGTTAATTCGTGCCCAATCATGTGTGTTGCCCAATCGCTCGGCACTCCTTTTTGAATCAATCCGTTTAAGGCCATCGTGGCACACCACATAAAATTGGAAGCCAATTTATAATCTGATGGGTTTTGAACCACATCCGGTCCAATTTCAATCAGCGTTTGCAAAATACTTTCGGCAATTCGGTCTTGCAATAAAGCGTCATGCGGATACGTGAGGTATTGTTCCATCACATGCGTAAAAGCATCGACTACGCCATTTTCCAATTGTCTTTTCGGTAAAGAAGCCACCACAGTTGGGTCACAAATCGAGAATTTTGGGAATAACGCACTTCCGCCCAAGGTTAATTTTTCTTGCGTGGCTTCGATGGTCACTACCGCACCCGAGTTCATTTCGCTTCCGGTTGCCGGTAAGGTTAAAACTGTTCCAAACGGAATGACTTTGGAAATATCTTTAAACAAAACGCGTTTTTTCAAAATCTCAATCGGATCTCCTTCAAAATTAACGGCTCCTGAAATAAATTTCACACCATCAATCACACTTCCGCCACCAACGGCTAAAATAAAATCGATTTTTTCATTGCGAATGATTTCTACCGCTTTCATCAAGGTTTCATAACGCGGATTGGGTTCGATGCCCCCAAATTCAACAATTTCAAACTCGGAAAGTGCTGATTTTACTTGATCATAAATGCCATTTTTAAAAATACTTCCACCGCCATACGCCAATAAAATTTTGCTGTTGGCAGGAACTAATTCGGATAATTTGGCTATTTGACCTTTTCCAAAAATGTAATTGGTTGGGTTGTATAATTCGAAGTTTGTCATTTGTATTTTGTTTAAGGGTTTAAATGTTTAAGCGTTTAAAAGAGACACTACTTAAACGGTTACAAAGTTACAAAACGATTGAGGAAACAAGTGGTAAAGGAGTGTTAAGAGTAGAGAATTACTTCCTATAAAACAAATTATGATCTAAAAACGCCCACACATTTTCGGGTAAAACGGCTCTCACATTTTTGCCGAGTTTGATGCTTTCGCGAATGAACGTAGAAGACAATTCTATCACCGGAGCACCTACACGATGAATTTTTGGATGATTGATAAATTGTTCATCAATCACCCCGGAATTTAATCTCGGATACACAAAAATGTCATGGTTTTGAAGAATTACTTCGTAGTTTTTCCATTTATGTAGTGAATTCAGGTTGTCTTCACCCATAATCAAAGCAAATTCATAATTCGGATATTTTTCCTGAAGATGTGCCAATGTATTGATGGTATAATTAGGCTGAGGTAATTTGAATTCGATGTCTGACGGTTTTATTTTCGGATAATCTTTGGTCGCCAAATGAACCATTTCCAAGCGATGATAATCATCCAACAAAGTGTTTTTTTGTTTATGCGGATTGTGAGGCGTAACCACCATCCAAATTTGATCTAAATTGGAATATTCAGCCATGTGATTGGCAATGATTAAATGCCCTACATGAATAGGATTGAAGGTGCCGAAATAGAGACCGATTTTCATAGATTAGTCCTTAGTGAATAGTCCTTAGTTTTTGATAGTTTTTGAAAAGGAATAGATCATTTTTGATTCTTCCTGAATCATTAGCATTAGCTCATCATATAAAGATTCATCTTTAACAAATTCTAATTCTTTGGAAATAATGAGTTGCGTTTCTATTTCGTTTAATGAGCCTTTAGCAATATCAAGAAAATAACTAAAAGATTTATCCGTATTTCTACCAAAACCTTCTGCAATGTTAGATGGAATTGAAACAGATGCTCTTTTTAATTGGCTTGTTAAAGCAAAACGTTCATCTTCAGGAAAATTTTTAACCAGTTTATATACTAAAATGACAATTCTTATGCCTTTTTGCCAAATAAGTAAATCTTTATATGAATTTACAGCTGCCATAAATATGTTTTTTATGTTTCATCCTCTAAGGACTAAGGACTAACTAAGAAACTCCCTCACCAATTCATATGCTTCTGCTTTCGCCACATCCAAATCATAATTTTTAATCACTTTGTCAAATTGGGGTGCGGTAGCTAATTCAACCGATGCTTTGGCAATTCGCATGTTGATTTTATCATCCGATTCTGTAGAGCGTTTTTTTAAACGAATTTTTAACTCATCAATACTCGGCGGTTTCACAAAAACGGCTAATGTTTCGGTTTTAAACTTCGATTTTATTCGTAATCCGCCGGCCACATCAATGTCGAAAATGACATTTTTTCCTTTGGCCCAAATGCGTTCGACTTCACTTTTTAAGGTGCCGTAAAAATTATCGCGATAAACCTCTTCCCATTCAACAAATTCTTCCGCTTTAATGTGGTTTTTAAATTCTTTTAGCGATATAAAATAATAATCTTTTCCGTGCACTTCTTCACCTCGTGGCTCTCGAGTGGTACAAGAAACCGAAAATTCCAAATTCAAGTCGGATTGAGCCAACAAATGTCGAACAATGGTAGTTTTTCCTGAGCCGGATGGTGCGGAGAAGACTAGTAATTTTCCTTTAGTCATTGCGTTGTTATCTTTTCTCTTTGTTCTTTTCTCTTTGTTCTTTTCTCTATTTTCTACTTACAAAACATTCAAAACTTGTTCCTTAATTTTCTCCAATTCATCTTTCATCATCACCACCAATTTTTGCATTTCAGAATGATTGGATTTGGAACCCATTGTATTGATTTCACGACCGATTTCTTGCGTAATGAAGCCCAGTTTTCTTCCATTAGCTTCGGTTCCGGCAATGGTTTCGATAAAATAATTCAGGTGATTTTCTAATCTAACTCGCTCTTCGGTAATGTCATATTTTTCAAGATAAAAAATCAACTCTTGTTCAAAACGGTTTTCGTCTACATTGGCTTCCAATTCTGCTAAAGCAGTCCGAAGTCGATTTTTTACGGTTTCAATTCGTTCGGCATCCATACTCACCGCTTGATTCATAAAATTTCGAATATTTTCGATTCGCATGATGAATTCGTTTTCTAATGATTTTCCTTCATCGATACGAAAAGAAGCAATGTTTTTCATCGCATCATCCACTACTTTTAAGATTTCATTCCATTCGTTTTCATCAATTTCATCACGCTCGGTTTTCAATGCGTCCGGCATACGAACGGCCATTTTCATCAATTCGGTTTCATCTGCATTCGGAATTACAGCTTTCATTTGATTAATATAGCCTTTAACAATCGGAACATTGATTTTGGAAGAAGTTTCTTCACCGGTAATTTCAATATAAATGGAAAAATCAACTTTGCCTCGCTCTAATTTCTGAGAAATAACATTGCGTAATCCCAATTCCATTTCACGATAAACAGAAGGCATTCGAACATTCAAATCCAATCCTTTACTGTTTAACGATTTAACTTCTACGGTTATTTTTTTGGTTGGAAGTTGCAACGAGGCTTTTCCAAAACCGGTCATTGATTGTATCATGCTTGTATAAAAATGTTTTCAAAGATAATTAAAAGTTTACAGTCTCAGTCTCAGTTTTCAGATTTACTGTGACTGTAAACTGCGACTGTAAACTACTTTTTATTCTGCGTTACCAAATAAACTCCCGTGAATATCAAAATAGCCGAACCTATTTTCACCCAACTCAATTCGTCTTTTCCTAAACTGATGGCAAAAATGGTTGCAAATAAAGGTTGTAGATAGATAAAAACGGCAACCGTAGTAGGTTTCAATTCCCGCATGGAAACCAAGTTTAATAAATACGTTAAAAAAGTTGAAAAAATGACGACAAAACCAATTTTCCAGTAAATATCGGTAGGAACTAATGACCAATTTACGGCGTCAAATTCACTCCACCCAAAAGGTAATACCATTAAAAAACCAAAACTATAAATCCATTTTACAAAGGTGAATGCGTTGTATTTATCCATTAATTTTTTAACGATGATAAGGTAAAAACCATAAGAAACGGCATTGATAAACACCAACAAATTTCCTAACATTTCGTTAGGTGCATTAATCATCGATTTTCCGTAAAGTATGAGCGAAACTGTTCCGGCCAAACCCAAAACGATACCGAATACTTTTCTTTTTAGCATCCGTTCTTTCATAATAATGGCTGAAAGAATAAGTACAATCATAGGTGTGGTAACCATCAAAACCGCTCCCATGATGGGCGAAGTGTAACTCAATCCTTTAAAAAACGTGAGCATATTTAATGCTACTCCAAAAAATGCAGCGGCTATTATTCTGGGGAAATCAGAGGTGGCAATTTTTTCTTTTGGTCCAAAAAAGGAAACCATCCAAAACAATAAAACAGAGCCACCCACCCGAAGAACGATGAAACCAAATGGCTCAATAAATTCGGGCATTACGTCTTTGGCTATGGTAAAAGTGACCCCATAAATAATAGAAACCATGGTGGCCGCCATTAATGCCCAATGTCTTTTACTCATTTGCTAAAAAATCAATGGCAGCTTGTACAGTTTTAGGACTATTTCCAACAAAAATGGCATTATCAATCACAATTACCGGACGATTCAGAAAAGTGTAATGTTCTAAAATATATCTTTTAAAGTCTGATTCGGTGAGTTTTTCATCTTTTAACCCCATTTCTTTATACAGCTTGGCTCTTTTACTGAAAAGCACTTCATAGTTTTCTGTAAGTTTATGAATTTCTTCCAATTGCTTAACAGTTATGGGGTTTTCTTTAATATCTTGAAATAAAAAGGTTGATGTATTGGGAAGTGATTTAATGATTCTTTTACAAGTATCACAGGTTTTGAGATAGTATATTTTTCGCATCGCATTATTTTTTTGCAAAAGTAAGTACTTTTTGAGGAATTCTAAATCAACAAATTAAAGTGATGTTAACCCAAACAATTCATGCGAACTACAATAAAATCGATTTATATTTTGAGTAAATCAAAAATAGTAGTAATATTGCACTCTCTAAACCGGTCCTATAGCTCAGTTGGTTAGAGCACCTGACTCATAATCAGGTGGTCCCTGGTTCGAGCCCAGGTGGGACCACAGTGCCTTCCAGCAGGAAGGCTTTCTTTTTTTGAATAGAAAGTTTTTTGAGTTTTTACAAACCAAAGTCAAACATTTTACGTTAATATAATTTTGAAATCAAAGTTGTTAACAAAAAAAATGTACTTTTGCCGAGGATTTGAGAAATTCATAGATTTGATTTAAAAAAAAAGTAACATAGTTTTTGTTTTATAGAGATTTTTACTTTATTTGTCAAAATATTTTGTTAAAGAGAAAATTTATTTACATTTACACCCTATGAGAATTGTTCCAAATAAGTTTTTAACTACCCTAATGGGATGCTTTATAGGAATGGTTTCGATATCGTCTTATGCCTCTGCTACCACGAATATCCAAAACCCACCACCGCCTACACCACCTCCACCGGGCTTGCCGATTGATGGAGGAGTAGTTCTTTTGTTACTAATAGGATTGTTGCTAGCCTTTTACAAATATAACTTCAATCACAACATAAAAAAACGCTGAAATAGTTCAGCGTTTTTTGTCTATTCTTTTTTTCGTATTTCGTTTAATCGCATAACATATTTTCCGATAACATCAAATTCCAGATTAACAATTGTACCTTTAGTTATTTTGTGAAAGTTAGTGTGTTCATAAGTATATGGTATGATTGCAACACTAAACTCGTTTAATTTGGAGTTTACAACAGTTAGACTAACTCCATTGATGGTTATGGAGCCTTTTTCAATCGTAATATTGTTTAAAGAGGCATCATAGCTAAAAGTGAAATACCGGCTTCCATTTGCTTCATTTATGTCAATACACTCACCAATTTGATCAACGTGACCTTGAACAATATGACCATCTAGTCGGTCACCTAGCCTCATTGCACGTTCTAAATTTACGGAATCACCAATTTTTAATCTGTCTAAATTCGTTTTTTTTAAAGTTTCTTCAATGGCCGTAACAGTGTAATCATCGTTTTTTATCTCCACCACTGTTAGGCAAACGCCATTATGTGCAACACTCTGATCTATTTTTAATTCTGAGGTAATTTTAGAAGTGATGGTAAAATGAACATTACTCTGTTCTTTTACAATAGATTTTATTATTCCAAGAGTTTCTATGATACCGGTAAACATTTGTGGTTTTATTTTCTTAAATTTGCTCTTCAAAAATAGCAATAAATTAGGTCTTGTCATGGTAAAAAAAGCAGAAAATATCCTTGTCGGAATTTCAATAGGAGATTTAAACGGAATTGGAAGCGAAGTTGTTCTTAAAACATTTGAAGATTCCAGAATGTTGGAATTTTGTACACCGGTAATTTTTGCCAATGTAAAGATGCTGTCTTATTTGCGAAAAAGTTTTGATTCAACAGCAACATTACACGGAATAGATAAATTGGATCAAATTGTCCCAGGAAAAATAAATGTTTTTAATTTATGGAAAGACAGTTTTAATTTAGAGTACGGAGTTGCAAATGAAATTGTGGGGAGTTATGCAATTAAATCATTTGTAGCTGCCACAAAAGCTCTCAAAGAAGGAATTGTCGATGTTTTAGTTACAGCCCCAATTAACAAGTTTAACATACAGTCGGAAGAATTCAAATTTCCTGGACATACCGATTATTTAAACCAAGAACTTGAGGGTGATTCACTTATGTTGATGGTCAGCAATTCATTGCGAATAGGATTGCTTACCGATCATGTCCCGGTAACGGAAGTTGCTAAACACTTAACGGAAAAATTAATTGTTCAAAAAATAGCAACAGTAAAAAAAGCACTGATACAAGATTTTAAAATTGGAAAACCTAAAATTGCTCTTTTAGGACTAAATCCTCATTGCGGTGATAATGGTGTTATAGGAAACGAAGATGACGAAATTATTCGACCCGCTCTTAAAAAAATATTTGATTCCGGTACTCTTGTTTTTGGACCTTATGCTGCGGATAGTTTTTTTGGAAATAATATGCATGACAAATTTGATGCTGTTGTTGCATGTTATCATGATCAAGGATTAATTCCTTTTAAAACATTATCTTTTGGGAGTGGTGTGAATTATACTGCGGGATTAAACAAAATAAGAACATCACCCGATCATGGTACAGCTTTTGAAATTGCCGGGAAAAATAAAGCCGATTTTAATTCATTTAGAGAAGCGGTTTATTTGGCAATTGATATCTACAAGGCTAGAATTGAATACGAACAAATAACCGAAAAACCACTCAAAATAAAGGAAAAACAGTTTTAAACAAAAAAATGTTTATAACGCACTTGGATTTGCGATAATTTTATATCTTTGCAAACCAAATTTTTGGGACAAATTGCTGTTGAGATGAAAGTATCTAATGAATATTTAATCCCTTTCATAGGATTAAAGCTAGGCAAACATCAATTTGACTATCAAATAGATAAAACGTTCTTTGATCGCTTCGAATACGATGAGTTTGAAAGTTGTAATGTGAAAGTAGATGTTGTTTTAGAAAAAAAAACAACCCTAATGGAATTGCATTTTAAGCATAAAGGAACTGTCAATGTTCCTTGTGACTTAACAGGAGAACCTTTTGATTTACCAATTAAAGGGAAAATCGATGTGGTAGTTCAGTTTGGAGATACTTTTAATGATGATAATGAAGAATTGCTTATACTCCCTCATGGTGAACACCAAGTAGACGTATCACAATACATTTATGAAATGATTGTGCTTTCAATCCCATTAAAAAGAACTCATCCCGGAATAAAAGACGGAACATTGAAATCGGAAGCAATCGAAAAATTAGAACAACTGACAGTCAAAGCGAAAAAAGAAGAGACAAAAGGTGAAGAAACAGACCCTAGATGGGATCAATTAAAAAAACTATTAACGGATAAATAATATAGTAAAATGGCACATCCAAAGAGAAAAACCTCGAAAACCAGAAGAGACAAAAGAAGAACTCATTATAAAGCAACTGCAGCACAAATTGCTACTTGCCCTATAACAGGAGAGGCACACTTATACCATAGAGCATATTGGCACGAAGGTAAAATGTACTACCGTGGTCAAGTTGTAATTGATAAAACAGAAGCTGTTGCTTAGTATTTTCTTATCGTATATAGATAAACTCTCACCTTGTGGGAGTTTTTTGTTATACCTATGTTTTAATAAAATTAGCCTTTCGAAAACAATCAAGTTTAGATTTTTTTTTGTAATTTCCACCTCTTATAACCTTTACGGTGAAAGAAAAATAATCAAACCATATGAGTAAAACAACGGCCGCTATAACCGCAGTAGGTGCTTATGTTCCTGATTTTGTGTTGTCAAACCAAGTGCTTGAAACATTAGTAGATACAAACGATGAGTGGATTACCACCCGAACAGGAATCAAAGAGAGAAGATTATTAAAAGAAGAAGGGAAAGGAACTTCTTTTTTAGCTATTAAAGCAGCCCAAAATTTAATAGATAAAAGCAATATTAATCCGGAAGAAATTGATTTAGTTATTGTAGCTACGGCTACTCCCGATATGCTTGTTGCTTCTACGGCGGTATATGTAGCTACTCAGATCGGAGCTACAAATGCGTTTGCCTATGATTTACAGGCGGCATGTTCAAGTTTTCTTTACGGCATGTCAACCGCAGCGGCCTACATTCAATCCGGAAGATACCAAAAAGTACTTTTGATTGGAGCCGATAAAATGTCATCTATTATAGATTATACCGACCGAGCAACCTGCATTATCTTTGGAGATGGTGCAGGTGCTGTTCTTTTTGAACCAAACAATGAAGGTCTCGGCTTACAGGATGAATATCTAAGAAGCGATGGTATAGGTCGCGAATTCCTAAAAATCGATGCTGGCGGATCCATTCTCCCTCCTTCTGAAGAAACGATAAAAAACAGGCAACATTTTGTTTTTCAAGACGGGAAGACAGTATTTAAGTATGCTGTTTCAGGAATGGCTGACGTGAGTGAGAAAATTATGCAGCGAAATAATCTTACTCATGATGATGTTGATTGGCTAGTGGCTCATCAAGCCAATAAACGGATTATTGATGCAACAGCAAACCGAATGGGAGTTGATGAAAACAAAGTGTTAGTAAACATTGAAAAATACGGCAATACTACTTCTGCAACATTGCCTTTATTATTGAGTGACTTTGAGCACAAGTTTAAAAAAGGGGATAACCTCATTTTTGCTGCTTTTGGAGGAGGTTTTACTTGGGGCTCAATCTATTTAAAATGGGCTTACAACAATAAATAAAAAAACTAAACTAAAATATCATGGACATTAGAGAAATTCAAAACCTAATTAAATTTGTAGCTAAATCTGGTGCTACAGAAGTAAAGCTTGAAATGGATGATTTTAAAATCACAATCAAAACTACTGAGGCAGGAGCTGCTGAAGCCTCTTATTTTCAACATTATCCTACGTCACAACCAATACAACCAATGATACAACCAGTTGCGGCACCTTCTACACCGGCACCGGTAAGTCAACCTAATCCAGTTACCGCAACAGCTGATGATAATGCTAAATATGTTACAATTAAATCACCTATGATTGGTACATTATACAGAAAACCAGCTCCCGATAAAGCACCATTTGTAGAAGTTGGAGCTACAATTTCTAAAGGTGACCCGGTTTGTGTGATTGAAGCAATGAAATTATTCAATGAAATTGAATCTGAAGTTTCAGGAAAAATAGTCAAAATTTTGGTTGACGATATGTCCCCCGTTGAATTTGACCAACCTCTGTTTTTAGTAGATCCATCATAAAAAAGTTAGAAGTTAGAAGTTGGGAGTTAGAATCATTTCTATCTTCTTAATTGTCTAATTGACACATTGTCTAATTATCTAATTGAAAAAAATATGTTTAAAAAAATATTAATAGCCAATCGAGGAGAAATTGCTCTACGTGTAATTAGAACTTGTAGAGAAATGGGTATTAAAACGGTTGCTGTTTATTCTACAGCTGATGCTGAAAGTTTGCATGTGAAATTTGCAGATGAGGCAGTGTGTATTGGCCCGCCACCTAGTAATCTCTCGTATCTAAAAATGTCAAATATTATAGCCGCGGCAGAAATTACTAATGCCGATGCGATTCATCCTGGTTATGGGTTTTTATCGGAGAATGCCAAATTTTCTAAAATTTGTCAAGAACATGGAATCAAATTCATTGGTGCGTCTCCTGAAATGATTGATAAAATGGGTGATAAAGCAACCGCTAAAGCTACGATGAAAGCAGCCGGAGTGCCATGTGTTCCTGGTTCTGATGGTATTTTAGAGTCGTTTGAACAAGCCAAAAAAGTGGCTAAAGAAATTGGTTATCCGGTGATGATGAAAGCTACTGCTGGTGGTGGTGGAAAAGGAATGAGAGCCATATGGAAAGAGAACGAATTGGAAAAAGCGTGGGAAAGTGCCCGTCAGGAAGCTGCAGCTGCTTTTGGAAACGATGGTATGTATATGGAGAAGTTGATTGAAGAGCCTCGTCATATTGAAATTCAAGTAGTGGGTGATGCTTACGGAAAAGCATGTCATTTGTCTGAAAGAGATTGTTCTGTTCAACGCCGTCACCAAAAGTTAACGGAAGAAACGCCATCTCCGTTTATGACAGATGAGTTGAGAGAAAAGATGGGTGAAGCCGCTGTAAAGGCTGCTGAATTTATCAAATACGAAGGAGCAGGGACTGTAGAGTTTTTGGTAGACAAGCATCGAAATTTTTATTTCATGGAAATGAATACTCGTATTCAGGTTGAGCATCCTATTACTGAACAAGTAATTGACTATGATCTCATTCGTGAACAGATTTTAGTTGCAGCAGGTGTGCCAATTTCAGGTAAAAATTATTTACCACAATTACATTCCATTGAATGCAGAATAAATGCGGAAGATCCGTATAATGATTTCAGACCTTCACCAGGTAAAATCACTGGTCTTCATGCTCCTGGCGGACATGGAGTACGTCTAGACACGCATGTGTATGCAGGATATACCATTCCGCCTAATTACGATTCGATGATTGCGAAGTTAATTACTACTGCACAAACAAGAGAAGAAGCTATCAACAAAATGAAACGTGCGTTAGACGAGTTTTATATAGAAGGAATTAAGACCACTATCCCGTTCCATAGACAATTGATGGAGGAACCGGATTATGTTGCCGGAAATTATACTACAAAATTCATGGAAAGTTTTAAAATGAATGATCCTGAATAATTTAAAATAGTTCAATAGAAATGCCCCAAATAAAATAAATTATTTGGGGCATTTTTTTGAAGATGGTTTAAACTTAATTATTTATGAGCCACACATCTCACAATCGTCAGGACCTGCATTTTTCGCCATTTCAATCATAGCCCGATATTCTTCCGGAGTCATTTCAACAGGTTCGTTTAATACTGAGATTGACTCTAATTTTTGGATGACTGGTTGTGGTTTTGCTTCTATTGGTTCTGCTTTCTTGTCGTTATTCAAAGTGAATTTAATAGCATCAACGGCAGCTTTTGTACGTAAATAGTACATTCCTGTTTTTAGTCCGGATTGCCACGCATAAAAATGCATTGAAGTTAATTTAGCATACGTTGCCCCCTCCATAAACAAGTTTAACGATTGGGATTGATCAATAAAGTAACCTCGTTGACGTGACATATCGATAATGTCTTTCATACTCATTTCCCAAACAGTTTTATATAATTCTTTAATGTTATCAGGAATAACATCGATATTTTGTATCGAACCATTATGACGCATGATTTCTTGTTTTAAAGAATCGTCCCATAAACCAAGATTAACTAAATCTTCTAAAAGATGTTTATTAACTACAATAAATTCACCTGAAAGTACTCTTCTTGTATAAATGTTGGATGTGTACGGTTCAAAAGCCTCATTGTTGCCCAGAATTTGTGACGTAGAAGCAGTTGGCATAGGGGCTACTAACAATGAGTTTCTCACACCGTGTTCTACTACTTCTTTACGCAAACTCTCCCAATCCCAACGCCCGGATAAATCGCTGTCTTTTAATCCCCAAAGGTTGTACTGGAATTCTCCTTGCGAAATTGGTGATCCTTTAAATGTAGAATAAGGACCTTCTTCTTTTGCCATTTCCATAGAAGCGGTTACAGCAGCAAAATACAATGTTTCAAAGATTTCTTGATTCAATTGTTTGGCTTCATCGCTAGTGAAAGGCAAACGCAATAAAATAAAAGCATCAGCCAATCCTTGTACACCCAATCCAATTGGTCGGTGACGCATATTGGAGTTTTCTGCTTCCGGAACGGGGTAATAGTTTCTATCAATAACGCGATTTAAATTTCGGGTTACTCGCTTGGTTACTTCAAATAAACGGTGGTGATCAAACTGACCGTTTTCAACAAACATAGGTAGTGATATAGAAGCTAAATTACAAACAGCAACTTCATCCGGTGCAGTATATTCCAATATTTCTGTACACAAGTTAGATGATCGAATGGTTCCTAAATTCTTTTGGTTCGATTTTCGGTTCGCAGCATCTTTATACAACATGTAAGGTGTTCCGGTTTCAATTTGCGACTCTAAGATTTTCTCCCAAAGTTCACGAGCACGAACAGTTTTTCTTCCTTTTCCTGCTTTTTCATACGAAGTATATAATGCTTCAAATTCATCTCCATATACATCGCAAAGACCCGGACATTCGTTTGGACACATTAACGTCCAAGTAGAATCTTCCTGCACACGTTTCATGAATAAATCGGATGTCCACATGGCAAAGAATAAATCTCTGGCACGCATTTCTTCTTTACCATGATTCTTTTTCAAATCCAAAAATTCAAAAATATCAGCATGCCATGTTTCTAAATAAATGGCAAAACTTCCTTTTCTTTTTCCACCGCCTTGGTCTACATAACGAGCGGTATCGTTAAAAACACGTAACATCGGTACGATTCCATTTGATGTTCCGTTTGTCCCACGAATATAAGATCCGGTTGCACGAACATTGTGGATAGAAAGTCCGATTCCACCCGCTGATTGTGAAATCTTAGCAGTTTGTTTAAGGGTATCATAAATTCCGTCGATACTGTCATCTTTCATAGTTAATAAAAAACAAGATGACATTTGCGGTTTTGGTGTTCCGGCATTAAATAGGGTAGGAGTAGCGTGTGTGAAGAATTTTTTCGACATTAATTCGTAGGTTTCTTTCACTGCTTCAATATCATTCAAGTGAATTCCAACTGAAACACGCATCAACATATGTTGTGGTCGTTCTACAATTTTTCCGTTTATTTTTAGTAAATACGAACGTTCTAATGTTTTGAAACCAAAATAATCATAATTAAAATCCCTATTATAAATAATCATGGAATCCAATGTTTCAGCATTGGCCATAATGGCGTTATATACTTCTTCAGAAATTAATGGTGACTTTTGCCCTGTACGTGGATTCACATAGTGGTACATGTCTGACATTGTTTCTGAAAACGATTTTTTGGTGTTTTTGTGTAAGTTAGAAACAGCAATGCGAGCCGCTAACTGAGCATAATCCGGATGAGCAATTGTCATCGATGCTGCGGTTTCAGCTGCTAAATTATCTAATTCTGATGTAGTTACACCGTCATACAATCCTTCAATCACTCGCATGGCGACCTTTACAGAGTCTACCAAATCATTTAAACCATAACATAGTTTTTTAATTCTATCCGTGATTTTGTCAAACATTACCGGTTCTTTGTGACCGTCTCTTTTTACTACATACATACTGTTACATGTTTTTTAAAACAGAAAATCCCTTTTCTGTTTTGGGTTATTTGTTAGTTGAGTTTGGGAAGCTAATCCCGGTTTTGAACACTGAACCCTTCGAGGGTTTGAAACCCTTGAAGGGTTATAGTTATTAAAAATCTGCGTCGAAACTGATTTTCTGAGCATCTGAGTCATTGTTCATTACTCCGGCTTTTTGGTATTCTGCTACACGTTTTTCAAAGAAATTGGTTTTTCCTTGTAGTGAAATCATATCCATAAAATCAAATGGATTAGCTGAATTATAGACTCTTTCACATCCTAATTCTACCAATAATCGATCGGCTACAAATTCTAAATATTGTGTCATTAACGTGGCATTCATCCCGATTAAACTTACGGGAAGTGATTCGGTAATAAATTCTCTTTCAATGGTTAACGCATCGGTAATGATTTCTTTGATTCTTTCTTTTGATACTTTGTTTACCAAATGATGATTGTGTAAGTGCACGGCAAAATCACAATGAACACCTTCGTCACGTGAAATTAATTCGTTTGAAAAGGTTAATCCCGGCATTAAACCACGTTTTTTCAACCAAAAAATGGAACAAAAAGCACCGGAAAAAAAGATTCCTTCCACAGCTGCAAATGCAATTAATCGCTCAGCGAAAGAATCAGAGCCTATCCATCGTAATGCCCAATTGGCTTTCTTTTGAATAGCTGGGAATACCTCAATTGCGTGGAATAATTGATCTTTTTCTTTTTCATCTTTTACATACGTGTCAATCAATAAAGAGTAGGTTTCACTGTGGATGTTTTCCATCATGATTTGAAAACCGTAGAAAAATTTTGCTTCCGGATATTGTACTTCATTTACAAAGTTTTCTGCTAAATTTTCATTTACAATTCCATCTGAAGCTGCAAAAAAAGCCAAAATGTGTTTGATGAAATATTTTTCATCTTCATTCAATTTTGTATTCCAATCGGATAAATCTTGGTGTAAATCAATTTCTTCTGCGGTCCAAAAACTCGCTTCCATCTTTTTATACCATTCCCAAATATCGTGATGTTTTATTGGAAAAATAACAAATCTGTCTTTATTTTCTTGCAAAATTGGTTCTACTGCTGCCATCTTTTTCTGTTTTAAGTATTATTTATGAATATTATTTGGTGATAGAGAGTTACAAAGATTGCAATTCAAATTGGTAAATAAAAGTCAAACTTATTCACAATCGAGGATAGTTTTTAACAACGAATAGTTTTTTTCTTACTTTTTAAAAAGAAAACTAAATAACTGTTAATCAATGATTTGAAAACCACTTTATTAGTGATTACAAAGGAATTCTTTCTGTTGTAAAGTCATTTCAGAAAAGGAAAAAGGACTAATGAATTATCCTTTTTTTTGATATTCTTCCCCCACTTTTTCAAGTTCGCGATACCACTCTTCGCCAAATTTTCGAACTAAAGCATCTTTGACGAATTTATAGACCGGAACTTCTAATTCTTTACCTAAAGAACAAGCCGGACTACAAATATCCCAACGGTGATAATTCACAGCCGCAAAATCGGAAAAGTCTTTTACTCTAATGGGATACAAATGGCATGAAACCGGTTTTTTCCAAGACACGATTCCTTGATTATAGGCTTGCTCGATGCCACATAAAGCGGTTTTTCCGTCAAAAATCACGTAGGCACAATCTTTTCCGCCTATTAATGGTGTTTCCAATTCGCCGTCTTCGCCTTTAATCCAAGTTCCTTGACTTTCAACAGCTTCAACTCCTTCTTTTCGAAGAAAGGGTTTTACTTTAGGATATATCTCTTCTAAAATTTTAGTTTCTTCTTCACTTAAAGGTGCACCAGCATCGCCATCAACACAACAAGCTCCATGACAAGCGGTAAGATTGCAAACGAATTCTTTTTCCAGAATTTCTTCTGAAACGATGGTTTTCCCTAGTTGAAACATTTTAAAAAGTGCAAAGTTATAAGGATGCAAAGGTACAAAGGTTTCCTTAAAACTGTTTGCAATTATTAACGGTTTTTTGAGAAAAAGCCAATTTAAAAACTTTATTTTTGCCGAAAATTTGAATGGTATGGGATTAGATTTAAGAGAAATTTTTACTGCAACAATGGTTCTTTTTGCTGTAATTGATATTGTGGGAAGTGTTCCAATTATCATTGATTTACGTCAAAAGGCAGGACATATTCAATCTGAAAAAGCATCCATAGTAGCTGCCGTGATTATGATTGCTTTTTTATTTGTGGGGGAAACAATACTTAAATTAATTGGTATTGACATTAACTCTTTTGCTGTTGCCGGAGCATTTGTTCTCTTCTTTTTAGCGTTGGAAATGATTTTAGGAATTAAATTATACCGTGATGAAGATCACGGTTCTACCTCAATTGTGCCGATTGCTTTTCCGTTGATTGCAGGAGCAGGAACAATGACGACTATACTTTCGATTAGAGCAGAATTTCAAACCATTAACATCATCATCGCTATTGTACTTAATATTATATTGGTGTATGGTGTTTTAAAATCATCTGCCAAAATTGAACGTTTTTTGACCAAAAACGGACTCAGTGTGATTAGAAAAGTGTTTGGTGTAGTGCTACTTGCCATTGCTGTTAAATTATTTGCGGCTAATGTTAAAGGTCTTTTTGAATAGTTTGATAAAACCTACCTTTGTTTCATTATTTTATTAGAAATGAAAATTTTCACTTACATTATTATTGCATTAGCTTTCGGATTAATTATCTTTAATGTAACTCAATTGGATTTTAACAATCTTTTTGAACAGGAAAGTATGATTGCTCTAATCGGAATTGTGGCTGCTTTTTGTGCAATTATTATACTTCTTATATTTAGAATGTCGAAATCAATAGAAGACAAACTAAAAGACCAATAAATTATGTTGGATGTACTTATTATTGGGGGTGGTGTTTCCGGAGTTTCATGTGCTCTTTTATTAGGTTCTGCTCATTCAAAACCATTTGCTTTCGATAAAAAAATCGCGATAATTTCACATCAAAAAGCTTCTTCACTGCAAGATGCGTTGTTTAATAATGCATATGGTATTGAAGCCGGAAAATTGGGCAGTGAGTTATTAACGGAAAGTTTGGCTCACCTATCATCTGTTTATCCTCATATTCAACAAATTCCAAACGAAAAAGTATTAAAAATTGAAGGTGAAAACGGAAATTTTTTGGTTATCACCAATAAAAATGTTTATCATACAAAAGTAATTGTGATAGGTGTTGGAGCAGGAAATCCTTTTTCAATTGAAGGCTTGGAAGAATATGTAATACCACACCAAAAAACCAATCCTGAAAAAAACCGGATTCAGTTGAGAAATCATGATCATTTGGTTAAAGACGGCATCTATGTTTGCGGTGTTTTAGCCGGATGGCGAAGTCAATTATCTATTGCTGCCGGAAGTGGTGCAGCTGTGGCTACCGATATTTTAACGCTATGGAACAGCGGCGTGGATGTTCAGGTACACGATAGTGCTCGGGTAAAGTAGTTGTCTGTTATCTGTTGTCAGTTGTCGGAAAATCAGAAATTAAACTTTGAACAAAAGTTTACTTCTTCAACACTTCCTGAATCATCAAATCGGTTTTCAATCGAATGGAAAAATATTTTTCTTCATCAAACAATTGACGGGCAAATTCTGCCATCAAATAGTTTTTGACTATTGGTTTGTGACTTTCTAAATTTAATGAAACGCCGTTAGAGTTAAGATAATTTTCAAATTTTTCTACATAGACATTAGTTGCCTCAAACTTCTTTTTAAAAGATTCAAAAGGCAATCCTTCAAATTCTTTTCGGTTTTGGTCTAATTGTTCAAACACAAAATAGCTTACAATTCCGGATTGCATTAACATTTCGGTGGCTTCGTCGCCGTGTTTACCATTTAAAGGGACAAAAATATCCGGAATAATTCCACCACCACCATACACAGTTCTCCCTTTTAACGTCTTGAATTTTAAACTATCGGCTACTTTAATACTGTCTTTTTCGTATAATTCTCCGCTGTAAAAACGTTTTTCAAATTCATTAAAGTAACTTTCATTTCCTTCAACATACGGTTTTTGAATAGAACGTCCGGAAGGGGTGTAATACCTAGCCACGGTCAAACGAACAGCCGAGCCATCGCCCAAAGGCATTTCTCTTTGCACCAAACCTTTTCCAAAAGAGCGACGTCCTATAATCAAACCTCTATCGTTATCTTGAATGGCTCCGGCTAAAATTTCGGAAGCTGATGCAGAATTTTCATTAATTAAAACAATTATTTTTCCGTTTTCAAAAAGTCCTCCCCTAGTTGCTTTTGTTTTGTCTATGCGTCCTTTTTTGTTTTTAGTGGAAACAATGGGGGCGTCTTCAACAAGAAATTCATCAGCAATTTTTACAGCTTGATCTAAATAACCGCCGCCATTATCTCGCACATCAATTACGATGGTATTAGCATCATTTTTTTTAAGGCTTATAAGTCCTTCTTTAAATTCTTTATAGGTTGATTCGGCAAAACGATTAATTTTGATATAGCCAATTGATGGATCAATCAGCAAAGCAACATCAACACTTTTTATCGGAATGACATCGCGTTTTAATTTGACTTTAAGTTGCTTGTTCTCACTTTTTCTGAATAATGTTAAGGTAACTTCAGAACCTACTTCACCTTTTAATTTCGAGAAAAGAGAGTCATTGGGTAGTTTTCTTCCGAATAATTTATATTTATTGGCATACAAAATTCTGTCTCCTGATTTGATTCCGGCTTTTTCAGAAGGCCCTCCTTGCAGAGGTTTGATGACAGCAACAGAATCTTTATACATATAAAAATTGACACCGATACCCACAAAATCACCCCGCATGGACTCAGAAACCTCTGCAAAGTCATCTTTAGAAATGTAAACCGAATGTGGATCAAGTTTTTCCAAAATTCCATTGACTGTTAAATCAACAATACTATCCGTATCAACCTGATCAACGTAATCTCTTTCGATAAAATCTATTAAACGATTCAGTTTGTTTTTATGGACATTAGGTAAGAATGAAGTGTTCAAAGAATAGGAGCTTAGTTTTCCGCCTACAATTACACCTAATGCAATGGCAGAAAAGAGTACTATTGGCCAATATACTTTTTTAATTTTCACTAAATAAACTATTTAGAAATTTATTCTAATTCTTCAATTAATTCAATTTCAACACCAGCTTTTTCTAAAAACTGAAGTCCACTATTGTCTTTATATCCTTCGTGATAAACCACTCTTTTTATGCCGGATTGATGAATTAATTTGCTACATTCTTTGCATGGTGACAAAGTTATGTATAGTGTTGCTCCTTCACACGATTGTGTTGAACCAGCTACTTTTAAAATGGCATTTGCCTCAGCGTGCAACACATACCATTTTGTAAGGTTGTTTTCATCTTCACAGCAATTCTCAAAACCGGAAGGAGTTCCATTATAACCATCCGAAATAATCATGCGGTCTTTTACAATGATTGCTCCAACTTGTTTCCGTTTACAATAGGATAAACGACTCCATTCTTTGGCTATACGAAGGTAGGCTTTGTCGTATTTATGTAGTTTTTTTTTATTCATTTTTTAACATCTTGTGTAGGCTATTATCCTTTCCAAATAGCATTGTCAATAATCATCGGGAGCACTACTCCAATGACAAAAGCAGATACGACCAATGTCCAATCTCGTTTAGAAAAACGGAAAAAGGTTTGAACAATGTACGATAAAAGTAAAACAATTAAAACAACTATAAGTTGAGCTGTTTCAATTCCTAAGGCAAATTCCAAAAGCGGTACAATCTTATCAACTGTATCACCGGGTAAAATAGACTTGAAATAATTTGAAAACCCTAATCCATGAATAATTCCAAAGAAAAGAGTAATAAAAGCAACAAAGGTAATACTCTCTTTTTTTGCCGATTTTCCGGCAGTGAAAAGATGATAAAGAGCAGTGATTAAAATAGTGATTGGAATAAGAAACTCAACCAAACTTGCTTTAATCATAATAACGTCAAATACAGAAAGCAGCAAAGCTAAAGTATGACCTAATGTAAAGAGTGATACCAAAATTAAAACACGCTTCCAATCTTTAAAAGCATAAGGAACTGTTAATGCAATTAGAAAAAGGACATGGTCGTATCCCTCAATATCCAATACATGTTGAAGGCCAATGTTGAAGTATAACCAAAATTCTGACATAGATTAATAGATTTTAAACTTAGGGTGTTCAAACTTACGATTTATTTTGAAACGTTTGAAATTGAATCTTTTAAAATGATGTTAAAGAGTAGTGGTTTTTGAAAAGAATTTTTCTGGTTTACCTAAAAAAACACGAAATAGATTTATATTTGCTAAATAATTAAAAACAAACTTATGTCAATTTCAGATTTATTTGATAGTGGATTTAAAAACAGAAATAAAGGTCATTTTTCAGCGATTGTTCGGGTAGCTTTGAGTGATGGAGACATCACCCCAGAAGAAAAAGAGTTTATCGATAGATTAGCTAAAAATTTGGAAATTTCACCGGATGAATACGACGAAATAATGGATAATCCTTTAAAATATCCAATTAATCCTCCTTATTTATATATCCATCGCTTAGAGCGTTTATATGATTTGGCTCGTATGGTATATGCTGATCATGTTTTAGGACCAAAGCAAAAAGAAATTTTAACCAAATTTGCCTTGGCTTTAGGTTTTACACCGGGAAATGTTAATTACATTGTTGACAAAGCATTATCACTGCTGATTCTAAATGTAGATTTAGATACTTTTATTTTCGAAATGCAAAACATGAATAAATAAAATGACGTCTTGTCATAATAAAAATGCCCAAATAGTGTTTAACTTTTTTGGGCATTTTTTATGGGAAAAGTGGTTAAGAATGATTGTGCAATTAAATTAGAATATTTGTTGTATTTTAGTAGTTGAATTTATAATTGGCTAATTAATAAAGCGTTATTACTTTCTATATTTCGCCATAAACTCTTCCGCTTTTTCAACCATTTTTCGACTTCCACAAAAGAAAGGAACGCGTTGGTGTAATTCGGTTGGTTGTATTTCCATAATACGTTGGTAACCATCTGAAGCTTTACCACCGGATTGTTCGGCTAAAAAAGCCATTGGATTGCATTCGTATAATAAACGAAGTTTACCATTGGGAGCTTTTGAACTCGTTGGGTAAATGTAAATTCCTCCTTTAATCATATTACGATGAAAATCGGAAACTAAACTTCCTATGTATCGTGAGGTATACGGGCGATCATCCTCTTCTAACTGACAATATTTAATATAATCTTTTACTCCTTGAGGAAAATGAACATAATTCCCTTCATTAATCGAATAAATTTTTCCGGTTTCAGCATAGGTCATATTTGGGTGCGATAAATAGAACGTACCAATGGCAGGGTTCAATGTAAATCCGTTTACACCGTGACCTGTTGTGTAAACTAACATAGTTGATGTTCCGTAAATAACATAACCCGCAGCAACTTGATTTACACCGGGTTGTAAAAAATCTTCTGAAGTTACAGGCGTTCCAACAGGAGTTTTTCTACGAAAAACAGAGAAAATAGTTCCAACCGAAACATTTACATCGATGTTTGAAGAGCCGTCTAAAGGATCCATTAATACAACATATTTGTTGTTGTGCGAATTGTCACTTCCGGCAACCGTAATGAATTCATCATTCTCTTCAGAGGCAATACCACACACAATTTCACGATTAATAAGGGTTTGAATGAATACTTCATTGGCATATACATCCAATTTTTGTTGGTCTTCTCCCTGCACATTCTGTTCACCTACTGCACCTACAATATCTACTAATCCGGCTTTATTTACTTTATAATTGACCACTTTGGCAGCTAGCCTGATTGAATTAATAATACGAGACAATTCCCCTGTCGAATATTGGAATTCTTCTTGTTTTTCAATAATAAACTCACCAAGTGTTTTGTTTCTTTCTTCCATTGCGAAAACGTTGTAGTAGTGTTAGTGGCACAAATATCGAAATTTTTGTGATATAATCAGATTATTATTTTGTTATGTTAAAGAATTGTACTTTTGCATTTGTTTACTAGCTCTATTAAAGGGTGGTAGAAAAACTCCTAAAGAATGAACATTAGAAAAGGGAAAATAAATGATATGCCAGCCGTTCTAGGTTTGATTCAGGAACTTGCTACATTTGAGAAAGAACCTGAGGCGGTTGTGATTACAGTTAACGATTTAGAACGTGACGGTTTTGGAGAAATTCCTCTTTTTCATACGTTTGTGGCAGAGATGAATAATGAAATTATTGGAATGGCCTTGTTTTACTATCGCTATTCTACTTGGAAAGGTAAAACAATACATTTGGAAGATTTAATAGTAAAAGAAGCACATCGTGGAACTGGAGCCGGCTTAGCATTATACACTGAAATCATTAAACAAGGCAAGATAGATAAAGTGCGACGCATTGAATGGAATGTGCTGGATTGGAACGAATCCGCCATTCGGTTTTATGAAAAATCGGGGGCAAAAGTGTTGGATGATTGGCGAGTAGTGCAGATGAATGAAGAAGGAATAAATAGATTTTTGATTAATGATTTTTGATATTGACTAAGACACATTAAACGAATGAAAATATTCAAATTTGGAGGAGCATCGGTAAAAGATGCTGAAGGCGTAAAAAATGTATTGTCGGTTTTACAAAAGGTGGGGCATGAAGACGTCTTGCTCGTGATTTCTGCCATGGGAAAAACTACAAATGCGTTGGAAGTGGTGATTAAACATTATTTTGAAAAATCTCCTGAATTAAAAGCGTCGATTCAAGAGGTGCGAAAATACCACAACCAAATTTTATTAGAACTTTTTGAAGACGATAAACATCCGGTTTTTAAAGCGGTGAATTTTCATTTTGAAGAACTGGATTATTTTTTGAGTCACAATAAGTCCCCAAACTACAACTTTGTGTATGACCAAGTGGTGAGTTACGGAGAAATTATTTCAACCACCATTGTAAGTCATTATTTTAATTATAGCGGACTAAAAAACAATTGGTTAGATGTTCGCCAGTTCATCAAAACGGATGCTACGTATCGTGATGCAATCGTAGATTGGGAGCAAACGCAAACCTTGATTTCCAAAAATGTAAAGAAAAAAGCCTTGAATATTACGCAAGGTTTTTTAGGTTCAGATGAAAATAATTTCACCACCACTTTAGGAAGAGAAGGTTCAGATTATACAGCGGCTATTGTTGCCTATTGTTTAAATGCGGAAAGCGTAACGATTTGGAAAGATGTCCCCGGTGTTTTAAATGCTGACCCCAGATACTTTGAAAATGCAATTTTATTGAATCAAATTTCATATCGAGAAGCCATTGAATTAGCCTTTTATGGAGCTTCAGTTATTCATCCCAAAACACTACAGCCTCTTCAGAGAAAAGAAATTCCATTGTTGGTGAAATCTTTTATAAACCCACTTTTACCCGGAACAAGAGTGTATAAAGGAGCCGACCTAGAACCTCAAGTATCCTGTTTTATTGTGAAAAAAAATCAACTATTGATTTCACTTTCCTCCATCGATTTTTCATTTATTATGGAAGAAAACATTAGCGAAATTTTTGCATTATTTCATCAATATAAAGTAAAAGTTAGTCTAATTCAGAATACTGCCATTAGTTTTTCAGTGTGTATTGAAGATAAATTTGGCAACTTTCCGGAACTAAAAACTATTCTTTCCAAAAAATTCAAAGTAGCCTATAACGAAAATGTATCACTTTACACTATCCGCCATTTTACGGAAAAAGCAGCTCAGATGGTAGAAGAAAATAAAACCGTTTTGGTAAAACAGATTAGTAGAGAAACGTTGCAAGTAGTGACGAAGGAGTAATTCTAGTCTTTCTCAAGTAATAAGTTTATTTGTAATTGTATAGTGAACAAGGAATAATATGTTCTTATTGATTTTTACCCCTTCAAAAATACTACTTTTGAGTTTTTGGAGTTTGTATAATTATGTTGAAAAAGGGCTTTTTAGGGATATTGTTACTCTTGGTTTCCGGGTTATGGGCTCAGGAAAACGAAACACCTTATAAAAAGAAAAGAATTACCGTTTCAACCGATACAATTTCGCTCGAAAAAGGGAGTATTAACAAGGAGTTTTTCAAAGTTCTAGACGGAAATGGTAATCCGATTGACACAGCTTTTTATAACGTTAACTTCCAAAAAGGGACATTCGTTTTTAAAAATAATTTTCAAACCTACGACACGCTAACCGTTCGTTATCTCACTTTTCCTGAATTTTTAACCAAAACATACAGTGTCTATGATGAAAGTAAGGTTGTTCCTAACTCTAAGGGAAAAGGTCAATTGTACTCACTTTCCAAAGATAGAATCAATAACTTTAAACCTTTTGATGGACTTACCACTTCTGGGAGCATTACCAGAGGTGTTACCATTGGAAACAATCAAAATGCAGTTGTCAATTCAAATTTAGATTTGCAAATTGTTGGAAAATTGTCTGATAAAGTAAGTTTACGAGCTTCCATTCAGGACAATAATATCCCTTTACAAGAAGGTGGTTATTCGCAAAAGTTGGACGAATTCGACCAGATTTTTATCGAATTGTATTCGAATAAATGGACTATTCGAGCTGGGGATTTGTTTTTAGAAAACAGACAATCCCGCTTTTTGAATTTTAATAAAAAGGTACAAGGTCTTTCTACACAATTTCAACTGGGCGAAGAAGGAAATAAAACCACCCTTTTTGCCTCGGCTGCTTTGGTTCGTGGTCAATATGCCAAAAGTACTTTTGTAGGTCAGGAGGGAAATCAAGGGCCATATAAACTCAGAGGAAACAACGGTGAGTTATATGTATTAGTGATTTCCGGTTCTGAACGGGTTTTTGTCAACGGCATTCTCTTGCAAAGAGGAGAAAATAATCATTACACGATAGATTACAATGCCGGAGAAGTAACCTTTACTTCACTTTTCCCCATCAATTCCGAAATGCGGATAAACATTGAATACCAATATTCTGACCGCAGTTTTACCCGATTTGTAACCTATGGCGGAGCAACACACGAAAGAGAAAAATGGAGTATTGGAGGATTTATATATTCTGAAAATGATGTCAAAAATCAACCTCTGCAACAAGATTTGTCGCAAGAGCAAGTTGAAATTTTACAAAATGCGGGCGATAACATCAATCTGATGAATGCTCCTTCTGCGTTTGAAGATTCCTTTTCTGAAAACAAAGTTTTGTACCGAAAAATAACTGTCTCCGGTGTGGAAGCTTTTGAATTTTCTAATAATCCGGAAGAAACTTTATTCAATGTTCGTTTTTCATTGGTGGGAAATAACCAAGGGAATTATATCTTAGCCAACAACCAAGCGGTGGGTAGAATTTACCAATATATTGAACCCATAAACGGAATTCCGCAAGGAAATTATGAACCGATTATTCGACTGATTGCTCCTACCAAAATTCAAATTGCCACCGTGATGGGAAAATACAATCCATCCGACAAAACCAATGTTGATTTTGAAATAGGCATCAGCAACAATGATTTGAATTTATATTCCAATTTAGATAATGAAGACAATCAAGGTATCGCAGGGAGGCTTAATGCCAATCAACGCCTTTTTACCAAAAAATGGACATTGGATGCCTTTGCAAATGTGCAATTTATACAAAAAGATTTCAGAACCATAGAGCGATTGTTTACCATCGAATTTAATCGGGATTGGAATTTGACTTCTCCTACCGGAAATCAAAGTTTGGTTATTTCCGGTTTACGATGGAACGATCCTGAAAAAGGTTTTGCCACTTATCAATTGGAAAAATTAGACTTTTCCGATAATTTTTCGGGAATCCGACATGTGTTGAATGGAAGATTTCGGCATAAAAACTGGACCGTTTCCAACAACAGTAGTGTGATGAAAAGCGATGGCTCTGTTGCCAATTCCACTTTTGCCCGAAGCGAAACCCTAACCAAATATGATTGGAAAAAAAATTGGGTGGGTGGTTCACTTCGATTGGAAGACAATAGCGAGAAAATTGTTGCCACCAACACTTTTTCTCCGCTCAGCCAACGGTTTTTAGAATATGGCGGTTTTGTTGGTCGTGGAGATTCAACCAAAGTTTTTATGGAAATTGGCTATTTACATCGCGTGAACGACAGTTTGCAAAATGGGTTTGTACAACGGGTAAACCGTTCGCATTCCTATTACTTAAAATCGAGATTATTGCAAACTGAAAAAAGTGATTTAAGCGTTTTTATCAACTATAGAAATTTAGCATTTGAAGATAAAACGCGTCCAAACGAACCTTCGTTGAATTCCCGTATTTTGTATAATGACCGATTTTTTAAACAATTCCTTTTGCTGACCACTGCTTATGAAACCGCTTCAGGAACCTTGCCACAACAAGAATTTACCTATTTGGAAGTAGAACCCGGACAAGGTGTTTTTATGTGGAATGACTATAACGGCAATGGTATTCAGGAATTACAGGAATTTGAAGTCGCTCCATTTCCCGACCAAGCCAAATATGTTCGAGTATTTTTACCGAATCAAATATTCGTAAAAACGCATCAAAACAAGTTTTCCGTTTCACTTACGATGAATCCTTCCATCTGGCAAAATGAGACAGGATTTAAAAAGTTTTTGTCCTACTTCTACAATCAAACTTCGTTTTTAATTGACCGAAAAATCGAACGCAATTCCGATAATTTCAACCTCAATCCGTTTAATAGTGATGAATCAGAATTATTAGGATTGAATTCGAGTTTTATGAATAGTTTCTTTTTCAACCGTGGGAAACAACATCATTCGGTTACCTATACCATTTTGAAGAGCAGAACCCGCAATTTATTATCGATTGGTTCACAAGAAAACATCAATTTTGCTCATCAAGTGCAATATGCTCATTTGCTAAAAAAGAGTTGGCTGTTTGCCTTGTCGGGAAAAACATTAACCACCGAAAGCATTTCTGATAATTTTCCGGCACGCAATTTTGATGTGTTAGGTTATCAAATTGCTCCGAAATTGAGTTATTTATTTTCAAAAAATACGAGTTTGGATGTGTTTTATGAAATGCAAAACAAAGAAAACCAATTAGGTAATAGTGAAACTTTAAAACAAAGCAGATTAGGTACTTCCTTCACGTATGCAGGCGAGAAAAAATTCACCATGAATGGAGAGTTTTCGCTTTACAACAATGATTTTACAGGCGATGCTTTATCAGCAGTAGGTTTTCAAATGTTAGAAGGTCTTCAACCCGGGAGAAACCAAACGTGGCGATTACTCATCCAAAAAAACTTGACCCAATATTTAGATGTAAATATCAATTACCAAGGAAGAAAAAGCGAAACCAGTGATACGATTCACACGGGAAGTATCCAGTTACGAGCATTTTTTTAAACCAATTTGTTAAAAATAAAAGCATTTCTTTTTTAATGATTATATTTGAATGGATAAAAACGAATGTTATGCAATCAAAATCGATAGTACTTTTCCTTTTGGGAAGTTCACTTTTTTTCACTTCCTGTAAAAAAACAGAGGAAGCACCGGCTTCAAAAGAACAAAAAACAGAAACAACTGCGAAAGAAACACCGGCTTCAAATGATGTTTCCAATATAACCACCACTCCGGCTCCGGCAGCTAACCAAACGGCTACTCCGGCAGGGCAACCACCAAAATTAAATCCACCACATGGTCAACCTTTTCATCGTTGTGAAATTGCCGTTGGAGCACCTTTAGACGGTTCTGCACCGGCACAAGGGGCAACACCTGCTCCTGTTCAACAAAATGCCCCGAAATCATTTTTTAAAACGGTTCAAAGTGAGCAACAAGCCAACGCAACTCAACCAGTAGCCACAGCTCCAACAACACAAGTAAAACCGACTTCCACTCCAACACCAACCACCGCAAAAGTAGATGGTCCAAGACCAAAAAATAATCCGCCACATGGTCAACCGCATCACCGATGTGATATTAAAGTGGGTGATCCATTACCGGATGCCTAAAATTATGAAACAAAAAAAACCGCAATCTAATTAGACTTGCGGTTTTTTTGTGGAGAAGATGGGGCTCGAACCCACGACCTTTTGGCTGCCAGCCAAACGCTCTAGCCAACTGAGCTACATCCCCAAATCGAAGGCAAATTTAAGTAAATTTATTTTATTTTATCTCTTTTCTGTTTTTAATTTTTCTGAGCGATCAATTGTACTTTAATTTGTAATTTTGTTCGGATTCTTTTTACTATAATCGAAAATGAAAAACTTGCTTTTATTCGTTCAAGCTGTTGATATTGAAGATAAACTAAAAAATGCTCCTGACGATTCCTATCAAATTGGTTTGATCATTGGCTCATTTATTCCTTTTATTGTGTTGGTGGGAATTGCCTATTGGATGTATTATGCGGCAAAAAAAAGAGAAAATAAATCCTAGCATTACCTATCTTTGTGCCGAAATAAATGTGAAATGGCAAAAATTAGAATTACCAAACAATTTAGTTTTGAAACCGGACATGCCCTTTACGGTTACGATGGAAAATGTAAAAATGTGCACGGGCATAGTTATAAACTTTCCGTGACGGTTATTGGAACACCGATTACAGATCATTCAAATGTAAAATTCGGAATGGTAATTGATTTTGGTGATTTAAAAAAAATTGTAAAAGAAGAAATTGTTGACCAATTTGACCACGCTACCGTTTTTAATCAAAACACACCACATATTGAATTGGCTAATGAGCTAAAAAATCGTGGTCATCATGTTATTTTAGTAAACTACCAGCCAACCAGTGAAAATATGGTGATTGATTTTGCAGAAAAAATCAAAAAAAGACTCCCTAATACCATCGAATTGCATTCTTTAAAATTACAAGAAACAGAGACATCCTTTGCTGAATGGTATGCGTATGACAACTAATACTCATCTTGATTATAAAGAAAACCCCTGAAAGTAAATTGTTTCAGGGGTTTTGTTTTATTGTTACTGTTATTTTATTTCTTCACAATCAAGAACTCACTTCGTCTGTTTTCTGCGTGTTGTTCTTCGGTGCAAGCGTCTTTACAGTCTGTTTTAGGTTCTGTTTCACCCATTCCTTTACCGGAGATTTGTTCTTTTGCAATTCCTTTTGACAGGATGTACTGAACCGTTGATTTAGCTCTGGCATCGGATAATCGTAAGTTGTATGCATCACTACCTCTGTTATCGGTATGTGATTTAACTAAGATAACCATCGCTTTGTTGTTTTGTAAAACTTGAACCAGTTTGTCTAACTCAAAGGCTCCCTCTTGGGTGATGTTACTTTTGTTAAACTCGAAGAATATCGGGTTAAGGATAATCTCTTTCTCGGTCACAATTACATCAATTGGGTTCAAGGCGGCTTCTACTTTTCTTGCCTCGCCTTTGCTGGCTGCTACCGGGAAGGTATTGCTCTCATAACCGTCTTTTGAGGCTTGTATCGTATAGGCTTTGTTACACTCTACATAATACGCCACCTCACCATTGGCTCCTGATGTTTCTGTAGCAATCACGTTTTTCTTATCATCCACAATGGCTACTTTAGCATTGGCAAGTACTTTGCCTGTTTTAGCATCAGTAACTACTGTGATTACCTCTACGCCACATACGGGTGTAGCAAGGTAAATATTATCAACACCCGAGCGGTTGGTAGACAAAAATCCGATGTTCTTCTCTGCATTTAACGAAAATGCAAAATCGTCTTTCTCACTGTTAATTGGTTTTCCTAAGTTGGTTGATTCACCTTTGGTCATATCATAGGCAAAGACATCCAACCCACCAAACCCTTGTCTGCCACTTGAGGCAAAATAAAGCGTTTTGTTGTCTTCTGTAACAAACGGGAAGTTCTCCTCGCCTTCGGTGTTTACTTTAGGTCCTAAGTTCTCCGGTTCGCCATAAGAACCATCTGCATTAACGGCCACTTTCCAAATATCTGTTCCACCGATACTACCGGGTCTGTTGGAAGCAAAATACAACGTTTTACCGTCTTTACTCAAGGAAGGGTTTCCGGTAGAGTAGGTATTGCTATTGAATGGCAATTGGGTGATGTTTGACCATTTCCCGTTGGCCATGGTAGCCTTAAACAAGTTGACTTGACCTAACTTGGCATTGATGGATTTGTCTTTCTCATAGCCGTCTTTTTCTTTAAAACTCTCGCTTGAAAAATAAATCGTGTTTCCATCAGCACTAAGGGAAGAAGGGCCATCGTGCCATTTTGAATTTAAATCGCCTACCGGCTCTGCATTAGTGATGGTTCCATCTACATTATAAGTGGCTTTATAAATATCCAAATAGGGCTCTTCGTTCCAACCGTAGTTCTTTCTGGCTCCGTTTCGGGCACTGGTAAAGTAAAGGTTATTTTGGTGTAATACCGCTCCAAAATCTGATTTTTCACTATTGATATCCAGTGACTTTACATCAAACTTCTTTTGTTTGTCTAGTAAACTCGGAAGGTAGTTTGGATTGGCTTTAAAATCTTTTGCTCGTTGATCACTAGGTGCTTTGGAGGCAAAACTTTGCATTTGTTTGTTGGCCTCTTCATACTTACCTTGTGCTTTGAGCATTTGGGCATAACGGTAGTAGGTTTCGGCATCTTGTGGTGTTTCAACGGCTCTGGCGTACCACTTGGAGGCTTCCGAGGCGTTAAAGGTGTTGAAATAACTGTCGCCCAACTGTTTGTAAACATACCCGTCTGCTTTTCCTTTCTCGGTCAGTTTAAGGTATTCTTGGGCGGCATCAACATATTCCAATCGTTTGAAAAGCTTATCGGCTTTTTGGGTGTCTTTATTTTGGGCACTAAGTGAGGTAAGACTTAAACTTACAATACTTAGAATCGATAGATATACTTTTTTCATCGTTTGAGTTGCTTTTTAGGTTAGAAAAATCGTGGTGAACGGGATACTTTCTTGGGGAAATTTACATCAAACAACAAGAAAAACTCGTGTGAAGAAGGAGTGGTGATATTCAAATCTGAGACGATGTGATCATAGGCATAACCAACACGAAGATTGGGGGTGATGGCATAATTAATCATCGCTCCAAAACTGTCTTCTAGACGATAGGTCGCTCCAATTTCAAACTTCTCAAAGAATAAAAAGTTGGTCGATACATCCAAGGAAGTAGGTGCGTTAAAAGCTGACTTTAACATTGCAAAGGGTTTGAATTTTGTGTTCGGACTCAAATCAAAGACATATCCCGCTGTTAAAAAGTAGTGCGAAACCTCCGAACCAAATTCTCTCTCTTGTCCATTATCGCGTAAATCCAAATGTTTTGACTTAAGCATATTGGGAACCGAAAAAGCAATGTAATACTTGTTGGTGTAATAAAAGAGTCCTGAACCAATGTTCAAATACGTGTTACTGATGTTTTCACTAAAAGCCGGGTCGTTTTCCTGTGGGAGCGTGTTGTATACATCGCTAAACAAACCAACATTATGAAAGGTAAGCCCCGCTTTTAATCCAAAAGCCAATTTGTGCTCTCCGCCTAAGTTAAGCGTATAGGAGAAGTCAGCATACGCATTGTTCTCTTCTACAGGTCCTATCTTATCCGAGATAACACTCAATCCTAACCCCACATTTCTTCCTACGGGCATGTGTCCGGAAAAAGTAGCTGTGGTGGGAGCATCTTCAATGTCAACCCATTGTTTTCTGTAAAGTAATCCAAAGGATAGATTCTCTTTACTCCCTGCATAGGCCGGGTTTATTACGTTCATATTATACATGTACTGTGTATAATGTGGATCTTGCTGGGCTTTGGTTTCAAAGAAACTAATCGCGGCGATCAATGTTGCAAAATATATTTTTCTCATTTCTTTATAGGGTTTATTTTTTTAAACTCACCATTACTGTTTTTCTGTAATGGTGAGTTATGTATATCTACTAACGCTCTCTGTTGATATAAATCCAACCGGTTTTAGCTTCAATGTTATTGAACTCTATCACAAAGTAGTACGTACCATCGGGTAATTCATCACCGCTATTGGTTTGTCCATACCACTGATTGCTGTAGTTTGTTCTATCATATACCTTAGTTCCGTAACGGTTAAAGATAGATAACTTTCGAACATCAAAGTCTGTTAAATCAAAGAAATCATTCAGCCCGTCAGCGTTTGGTGAAATCCCTTTTTGAATGCCGCAATTCTTTATCACTACCTCAAAAGATGATTCGTCAAAACATCCTTGCGATGTTCCGGCATAAATGTATACCATTTGATCTTCTTCCAGAGCTTGTCCGGCAAATAATTGAGTGCCGGTGGCACCGGGACCTGTGTAATACGCATTACCTGTTGATAATTCCGGTAAGAAGTAGCGTGTACACTCTTCAACATCACTTAACTCATCTGCCTCTACTGATACAAAAGTAACCGTAAAGCTAGACTCTGATGAACATCCTGCTAAAGTACCCTGAGCAAAGATATAAACCGTTTGCGGAGTAGTACTAACGGTAACTGTGGTAAGTACATTACCCATTCCGTTTGGCTCTGAATAGTAAACACCATTGGTTAACGCCGGTAACACATAGTCTCCATCTGTAGCACAAAGTATTTGGTCTACACTTGTATCAACCAATGGTCGGGCAATAACCTCAACAGTCATCGTCTGTGTTGTAGCACAAATACCTTCACTTGGCTCAAAAGTATACGTGGTTTGTCCTGCTGTTGCACTACTAAAGGCAGGACTCCATGTTCCTGTAATTCCATTTTGTGATGTCTGGGGTAAACTTGCTGTTTCTCCCACACACAATGGACCTACTTGTGCAAAAGTTGGCACAACTCTATCGTTGATTGTAATGAACACCGAAACAACATCAGCACATTCACCCATAGCAGGAGTAAATACATACTCTACATTTTCTCCAGGAACAGAAGTGTCTATTGCCGAAGGATTCCATGTTCCATTTATACCATTCTCTGATACAGAAGGTAAAGCATTCGGAGTATCATCTAAACAATACGTTGTGGTTAAAGCCGTAAATAAAGGCGTTGCTGGGGTACTGATTGTTATTGTTATTACTGTTGTATCTTGACACTCAACACTCGCATCAGGGGTAAAGGTATAAGTAGCTTCTCCCAAGGTAGCCGTATCAATGACTGCCGGTGACCATGTTCCCGGTACAGAATTGTTCGAAACCGGTAAAGCATCTGCCATAGCTCCCTGACAATACGTGGTAGTTATCGGTTCAAATGTAGCCACAACAGTAGGACGAACTTCAACACTTATTGTTGTCGCAATAGCACATTCTTGTGTGCCATCCGGTGTAAATGTGAAATCAAACATTCCCGGTACACTCGTGTCAATCACTCCACTCCAAGTTCCCGTTACGCCCTCTAAAGAAGTAGTCGGTAAAACCGGTGGCTCTACTCCCTGACATACTGATATAACATCGAACGTTGGTAATATCTCAGTGGATACCGTGACAGTAAAGCTACTTTGATCTATACAGTTTGGAACAGTTTCAGAACTTGCATAAATGTAAATCGTAGTTGTTTCTGTAATAACTTCTCCTGGAAGTAAGGGTGTTCCTAAACCATCTGCTTGAGTATAATATGCATTATTAGCACTTAAATTAAGTAATGTGTAACTTTCACAAACTGTTACATCTGTAAAAACATCTGCAACTATTGTGTTAATTGTGATAGTAAACGATTCTTCATCAGAACAATCATTGTTTTGAACATAAACAAATAGCGTGGTTGTTTCTGTAATTTCTGTACCGGCAATCAGTTGCTCTCCGGCTCCACCTGTTTGTGTGTAATAATTTCCAACTGAAAGTTCAGGAAGTACAAAAATATCACAAGCTGAAATATCCTCAATTGGTTCTACATCAACAAAAGGAATAACTGTCACCGTTGAAGATGCTGTATTAGCACATCCTCCAAAGTCAACAGTAACTTCATAAATACCAGCTGTTGTTACAGAAATTGAACTGGTTGTATCAGGAAGTGGATTGGTATCAACTGTCCAAAAATAAGAAACAGAATTCGGATCATAGTTGGTTGGTGTTACTTCAATCGTTCCTGTAGCACCTTCGCAAATAGAGAAATCAGCCGTTATCGTAAACTGAGGAGTTAAGTCTTCAACAATTAATTGAAAATTATTCAACGCAAAACAGTCACCACTCACAGGAGAAACTCTGACATAAATGGTTTGAGGATTTTCTGTATTGTTAAATGCAGTTGGATTAGCAATAACGTTTTGATTAAGTGTAGCGTCTTCTTCAGTTAAATAATATCCAATAACATAATTGTTTCCTAAAGGAGCTGTCAACGGCTCATCATTTTGAGTTAAATCAAACGTACCAAAGCCTGATGCACTACAGAAGTATAAATCATTTGGTTCACCAGTTACAAAATCATCAAAATATTCAATCACAATCGAATCTGAAGTACTACAATTGGTGTTAGTATATTGTGCTATAAGCGTGTATTGTCCCGACTCATCAACTACAATAGAAGAACCTGTTTCTTCAGCAATAATATCTCCATCTAAAAGCCATTGGAAGGTAAATGTTTCCGGGTTTAAACCCGAATCAATTACTGTAGTATCTCCAGGACACAAAGCATTTCCGGAAGCAATTAAAAAGTCTTCCCCTAATTCAATATCACCAATATTGAAACTTCCACCTTTTAAGAATACAGCTGAATCGAAAGAGTTATCTAAACGATCAGCGATAACCAACTTAATACGGTAGGTGTTATTAGGGATAACAGTAGATGAGGCTGTCATTGGGATAGTTAATCCGTTGAAATTAGTAGGGGCTCCCAAAGGATTTAATCCGGTTGGTAACTCATAGAAATTATCAAAATATTCAGGATTTACAGAATCACAATCAGGGTTGTGAGCCTGATCACGAATAGTAACAACTGATACAGGAACATTTGTATTAGGAATTACTGCAAGATTGGTTGTAGTATTAGTGCTTAAATCAGTTAATAAAAAAGCAAAGGCATCTGAAAAATTACATTGATAGGTTCCATATTCTTCAGAGGCAAAAATAAAATCAAAACTCATAAAATCCGTTAATGGAACAAAATCAAACTCAATAATTGAAGCATTTCTTGAATTCATAGGATTGCCAGTTGCAGCTAGAACAATTGCTTCCAAATCATTATCTCCAACCCAAGCTTGATTACCATCACCCAAGTCAGTTAGATTTGGACCCGGGGCACTTGCTGCATTACCTGTTGTCATTACAATTCCATTTTCAAAAGGGAATGTTGATCCATTTTGTTCAAAATAACCTATTCCATTGGTAGATCCAAAATTACTTCCCGTAGACCAAGTAATGTTACTCACCAACGCACAAGTAGAATTAATCAAAACGTCTTGTACCAATTCCGGCACAGTATATTGCGTAGTATTTGCTGAAATTGGAGGAGGAATAGTACCAATACAAATATCAAAAGTAGAAGTTTGATTTGGAGTTGCTGTCCATGTGTAAACTCTAATTTTATAGGTTTGACCAGGGGTTAAATTTGTAGCAACACTCTGATTAGCATCACTGCAGTATAATTGTGTTAAATTTCCACACTCATCCCCTTCATATAAAACATGAAATAAATCTGCGGTAGAGCCGGTAACATTTAATAAATCAATAGAGTGTGCAGTTGTTTCTGCTACAAATTCAAACCAAACATCATCATCGTCTGTTCCAAAACAAGTGTTAGGTTGTGAGGAGGCTGTTGCACCAATAACAGTTCCGCTTACAGTTTGTCCACAATTTGTATCCGGATTTACAGGGACAGAAATTGCGTTATCACACTCATCATTTGCAATTAAAGTAACAAAAGCTCTTGGTCCGGCCCAATTACTTAAGTCATTTATGTCACATATGGCTCTTACATAAAACACATAAGCAGTTCCGGGATTTAAATCATTTACTGTATATGTTGGTTCTGAAACAACAACACCTGTATCTGTTGGAAGAGGTGCAGGAGAACCGGCAGGTAAAATGATTACTTCCCATGATGTGGCTGTTCCAATTTCATTCCAAGTTAAGGTAGCACCGGTTTGTGTTAAAGCTGAAGCTACTAATGTATTTGGCTTAGGACAGCTTGGCGGTGTACAACTCACAAAGCCAGAAAATAATGTTGTGCCTTGTGTTCCTTCACCCGGTAATTTTATAAACAATTGTTCTCCAAAAGGATCAATAATTTCAACGCCTACTTCAAAGGCAAAATTACCACCTGTATTCCAGAACAATTCAAAAGGTAAATTATCACAAAGTGGTACTGTGACAGTAACCGGTCCCAAACCATTTGTAAAAGTTGGGCCAATAACTCCAACTACAATACCATTTTGTGTGACATTCATCGTGTTTCCATTCCATCCATCACCAAAGCTATCGGTCAAAACAAAAGAATACAAACATTGTTCAGACACCTCACAAATAGTTGTATTAAACGTTGTTGGTGCTGTCCAATTACTTGGTGTAGGCGTTGAACAAATTGCTCTAACATACACATCATATAATGTAGCGGCTGTTAAATCGGTTAATTCATACGAATTACCAGTAACAACTTCACCAGTACTGACTTCTGTTGGTGCGGGAGAACCTGCAGGTAAAACAATTACCTCGTACTGGGTTACTCCGGTAATAGGAGGCCATGATACTGTAGCAGAGGTGTCTCCGATATTAGTAACGGCTACACCGCTTGGGGGTAAACAAGCCGGATTATTACAATCTACAATTCCAGAGTATAAGACGCTACCAACCAATCCGGGTGAAGATGTTGTTAAAGCATACAGTGTCTGATTAAACTGAGGAGGGTTAATGATTGAAACTCTAACTTCTGTAGGGAAGCCACCACCATTTTGCCAGAATAAATCAAAAGGCAGTCCGTCACAAAGCGAAACAGTAATATCTACCGGCCCAGAGCCATTTGTAAATGTTGGCCCTAAAGTTGCCACAGTAATTCCGTTTTGTCGAACTAACATTGTTGCTCCATTCCAACCATCACCAAAACTGTCCTGCAACCTAAAAGTGTAGGTACACTGTTCACTTGGGTCACAAATAGTGGTATTAAACAAAAATGGTCCTGACCAAACACTGAATGTCCCGTCGCCACAATCTGCTCTAACATAATATTGGTAGGCAGTTGCTGGTGTCAATTCATCAACAGGAAAATCTATGTTAGTTGTTGCAAGTTCACCTGAACCACTTGGAATACCTGAACCCGCGGGTTGTACCGCCACTTCCCAAGCTGTTGCACCACTTGGATTAGACCATGAGAGTTCTGCAGATGTTTGTCCTATGTTAGCTGCGGAAAGTGAAGCTGGTGGTGGACAATTAACAACTTGCAGCGTTAAAGTATAAGCAACACTTTGTGGTGCAGCCCAAGTTGAAATAACAATATAATACGTTTGACCGGCAGTTACCGGTAAATCAATCACTCTGGGAGTTTGATCTCCATTGGCCACACCGGCAACACAACTAACTCCAACATTTGCACAACTGTTATATACGAATAATCCGGACCATGATCCGGTAGGTGTCATTGTAATATTAATAACACCATTATTTTGTGCTGTGAATGAATAAAAAACATCATCTCCATCTAAGAAACCACTAGCACTTCCACAACCTGTACCCGGGCTTCCATTAACATCATCTCCATATCCGGAAGTGTTGTCTGTAGTTGAATAAGGTAAAGAGGTTATTTGGATAGGGGCATTACACGTTTGTCCGGGAGAAGTGGTTAAAAAATTTGCCGGACCAACCCATTCACTATTACTCTGTTCGCAAACCGCACGAACATATACTTCGTATTGAGTTGTAGCCGAGAGTCCGGTTGCATTGTAGGAAGTTCCGGAGACTACTTCACCAGATCCGGTAGGAGTGTTAGGGAATTCCACTATTTCAACTTCAAATTGAGAAGCCCCACCGGGATTATCCCAAGTAATCGTGGCACTATCTAACGAAATACCACCTACTTGTATGTTTTCCGGATTGATGCACTGTTCGACCAATCGCATATCATCTACAATCCATCTGTCTCCGGTGGGAGCAGCTGTAGGTTGAGTGACCAACATGACAAAAGCAATGTATATATCTTGTCCAGCAAATCCTGCAACTCCTAAATCGACTGTTTTTTCTTCGCAGATGTTGAATATTGTATTCAACTCCGCCTCAGTCCATTGAGCTACTATGGTAAATCCACTGGTTTGAGAGACTGTAGAAACTCTAATTTGGTAAGTTGTGTTATCAAATCCATTGATTGTGGAACGTGTAGAGAACAATAATTGACCGTTTTGAGGAACGGTCATTAGGTCAGTTACCATCCATTTTTCAGAAGTGTTTCCAACGCCAATGTTTTCACGACCATTTACAAAGGCAGAAATTGTTCCCTCACACACCGTTGGGGGATTGGTTACTGTTGAGATGGTAGTCCATTGATTGGTACCAAATCCATTATTATATACTGTCCATCCGGTTGGAATTCCTCCTTCAAAATTCTCTTGAGAAAAGGAAACCGTTCCGGTCAGTATAAATAACAGCAGTAGTAAAGTAATTTTTTTCATAAAAATAAAGTTGTTTAGGTTGTTGTTATTTAGACAACTAAAATAGAAAAAAAAACATGGAGGAAAATGCAAAAACGATAAAATGAAGGAATCAACGATGTAATTCACAAAAAAGCGGTAAAATGTTTAGATATTCACAAAAAAGCCTTTTTTTGGGAATAAAATGAGCAACAAACATTTTTTGTATCTTTGACATTCAAAATAATAATTTGAAAACAAAAATATACTTTGCATCTGATCAACATTTTGGGGCTCCTACACCTGAAGCTAGTTTCCCAAGAGAACAAAAATTTGTAGTTTGGTTAGATGAAATCAAACAGGATGCAACAGCTCTTTTTTTACTTGGCGATTTATTCGATTTTTGGTTTGAATACAAAACGGTTGTTCCCAAAGGATTTGTGCGTGTTTTAGGCAAATTGGCTGAACTTCGCGACAATGGTATTCCGATTTATTTCTTTGTTGGCAATCACGATTTGTGGATGAACGATTATTTTGAAAAAGAATTAAATATTCCTGTTTTTCATGATAATCAAGAATATACATTTGACGGGAAAACCTTTTTAATTGGTCACGGCGATGGAAAAGGTCCGGGGGACAAAGGTTACAAACGCATGAAAAAAGTGTTTACCAATCCTTTTTCAAAATGGTTGTTTCGATGGTTGCATCCGGATATTGGCGTGAAATTAGCTCAATATTTATCTGTTAAAAACAAATTAATTTCCGGAGATGAGGATATCAAATTTTTAGGCGAAGAAAACGAATGGCTTGTGCAATATGCCAAACGAAAACTGACATTCAAACACTATAATTATTTCATTTTCGGCCATCGCCATTTACCCATGCAATTGAAAGTAGGTGAAAATTCAACCTACATCAATTTAGGCGATTGGATTGGTTATTTTACATACGGAGTTTTTGATGGAGAAAAATTTGAGTTGAAAGAATTCAAAAACTAACGAACATCTTTCGCTCTTAATTGAACCGTAACATTTCCATTGAACTCATTTTCATCAATACAAAAAGCCATTTCAAACGGTTGATGATTTTTGGTTAGCTCTAATTTTTTTCCTAAACCAAAACCTATTACGCCAAAACCTTCTGAGTTATTTTGTTTGACAAATAATTTCAAATGTTCATCGTTTTGACCTAGTGTTTTTCCATAACCGGTATCCACAACATTTTTTGCCATAAAAACCGGAGTCATGTTTTCGGGACCGAATGGTTCAAATTGATGTAAAAGACGAATTAGCTTCGGATTAATTTCTGTTAAATCTATTTCGGCATCAATTGAAATTTCTGGAATTAACAAATCGGGATGAATCGTTTCCTGAACTACTTTTTCAAATGCATCTTTAAATTGTATATAATTTTCTTCTTTCAACGTCATTCCTGCCGCATACATATGTCCGCCAAACTGTTCTAAATGTTCGGAGCATTTTTCCAATGCATTATACACATCGAAATCTTTTACAGAACGAGCTGAGGCGGCCAATTTATCGCCACTTTTCGTAAAAACTAAAGTCGGTCTATAATAGGTTTCCGTCAAACGCGAAGCGACAATTCCAATTACACCTTTGTGCCAATTTTCATTGTAAACCACGGTTGTGAATTTTTCTTTTTCGTTGTTTTCTTCAATTTGAGCCAAGGCTTCAACAGTAATTTGTTTGTCTAAATCTTTTCGATCCAGATTATATCCTTCAATCTCAGAAGCAAATTGTTCCGCTTGTTCTAAATTAAATTCAGTCAATAATTCAACTGCGTGATTGCCGTGCTTAATTCTTCCGGCGGCATTAATTCGAGGTGCAATGATAAAAACGACATCGGTTATCGTGAGTACTTTTTTCTTTACATTTTGAATCAATGCTGTAATTCCGGGACGTGGATTTAAATTGATTACTTCTAAACCAAATTTAGCCAAAATGCGATTCTCTCCCGTCATCGGAACAATATCTGCCGCAATGGCTGTAGCAACCAAGTCTAAATACGGAATCAAATCATCAATTGTTTCTCCTCTATTTTGTGCCAATGCCTGAATTAATTTAAAGCCAACTCCGCAACCACAAAGTTCGTCATACGGATAAGTACAATCACTTCTTTTTGGGTCTAAAACGGCGATGGCTTCGGGTAAAATTTCACCCGGACGATGGTGGTCACAAATGATGAAATCAATGTTTTTTGCTTTGGCATACGCCAAGTGATCGATTGATTTTATTCCACAATCTAAGGCAATGATTAACGAAAAACCATTGTCATCAGCAAAGTCAATTCCTTTATATGAAATGCCGTAACCTTCGTCATAGCGATCCGGAATATAGGTGGCGATATTAGGATAAATCGTTTTTAAGTAGGAAGAAACCAGTGAAACAGCCGTTGTTCCATCCACATCATAATCGCCAAAAACTAAAATGTTTTCTTGATTAGTAATAGCTTTTTCAATTCGTTGAACTGCTTTATCCATATCTTTCATCAGATACGGATCATGCAAATCGTTTAAAGACGGTCGAAAAAATTGTTTGGCTTGATTAAAAGTTGTGATGCCTCTTTGTACTAAAAGTGAGGCGATAAGTTTGCTAACATTAAGTTCGTTAGCTAATTGCGAAACCAACTGTGGTTCCGGCTTTGGTTTGATGGTCCAACGCATAGTGTATTAATTTTGAATGGCTTATACTTTTGGATGGTACTCAATTTTCACATCCACTTGGGCAAATTTACGAAACATTTCCATAACGCCACAATATTTTTCTACTGATAAATTGACAATTTTTTGTAATTTCTCTTTTTCTAAATCATTTCCATAAAAATGGTAAACCACACGAACCGAATGATAATATTTGGGATGTTCTTCCGTCAAATCACCTTCTATATCAATGTGAAAGGAATGTACAGCAATTTTCATCTTGGGTATTAAAGACGCCACATCCATACCGGTACAACCCGCCAACGCATCCAACATCAGAGCCTTTGGACGAAGTCCATTGTTTGTTCCACCAATTTCAATATCGGCATCAATTCTGAAATTTCCTCCGGGATTGGTCGCTTCAAACGCCATTCCACCTAACCATTTTGTAGAAATTTGATGTGTCATTCCAAAGTAATTTTAAAATAAGACGTGTTTTTATTTTGAAGATTTTCCACCAACTACCACTACAATTTCACCTTTGGCGGGTTTAGCTTCAAAATGTTTTAAAACATCAGCTGCTGTTCCGCGAACGGTCTCTTCGTGCAATTTTGATAGTTCTCTGGAAACAGAAACTGTTCTTTCAGCACCAAAATACTGCACAAATTCGGCTAAAGTTTTATTTAATTTGTGTGGAGAAACATAAAAAATCATCGTTCTAACTTCTTCGGCTAAAGCTAAAAAACGTGTTTGTCTTCCTTTTTTGTCTGGGAGAAACCCCTCAAATACAAATTTATCGTTTGGCAAACCGCTGTTCACCAGAGCGGGAACAAAAGCGGTTGCTCCAGGCAGACATTCTACGTCAATATTATTTTCCACACAAGCTCTAGTGAGTAAAAATCCAGGGTCGGAAATCGCTGGTGTTCCGGCATCGGAAATTAATGCGATGGTTTCTCCGGCTTGCAAACGTTTGATCAAACCTTCCACCGTTTTGTGTTCGTTGTACATGTGATGGCTTTGCATGTGCGTTCCAATCTCAAAATGCTTCAACAATTTTCCGCTGTTTCGAGTGTCTTCGGCTAAGATGCAATCTACTTCTTTGAGCACTTTGATGGCTCTAAAAGTCATGTCTTCTAGGTTTCCGATGGGTGTGGGAACGATGTAGAGTTTGCTCATCTAGGCAAATTTTTTCTCCACCAAATTCATAAAACGATCGGCATATTCTTCTTTTCCTTCCCAATTATTATAATCGGGTTTTACCATATCCACAATAAATTGTTGCACTTCTTCAAACGAATCGTAGGTGCTGATTTGCGAAACGACACGGTTAAAATCTTCGTTACTACCACCAAACAGATGTTTTACAAACGCAATACGATCGTTTAAACCAATGTTGATTCCTTTAATTAGTGTGTCGTTTAGGGAAGAAGTTTTTATTTCTGTTTTTGCAGCAAAGGACTCTACTTTGTTTTCAAATTTTACCTCATGGATACCTGTTTCTTCAATTTTTTCAAATGAAATTTCGGTTACTTTTTCCACTTCTTTCGGAACGTCATTTACTTTTACAAATTCCGGTTCTTTATAATCTGTCCCAAGTAAATCTTCAAACGAAATTTGTTTTTGTTCCATTTTGGCAGACGGTTTTTCCTCTTCTTCAGATGCTAGTTCAAACAACGGACTAAAAACAGATTCCTCTTTTTCATCTTTTATTTCTTCTTGGACAGGTTCTGCTTCCGCTTCCATTGTAATATCATCCTCCTCTACTACAACTATTTCTTCTTCCACCTCTCTTTCCACAACTATTTCCTCTTCAATAGTTTCTTCTGGAACCACCTCTTGAAGAGCCTCCTCTTCAACGGTTTCGGCAGAAATTTCTGTATCAACTTCCTGTTTTTTTTCTTCCGCTACAACAACTTCCGGTTGAGTTGGAGTTTCAGTAAAAAGTTTTTCTTCTAATTTTTCTTCTGAAATTTCATTTTTCAGCACGTTAATGTTTTCTTCATAAAACCGAAGAACCGCTAACTTTTCATATAATTTTTGAGCTTCCTGATGCAATTGAACGACATCTTCTTTTCCTTTTAATTTTAAAATGCGGTGTGCAATACTAATTAAATCTGCTTCTAACTTTTTCTTCATAACTTTTACAATTATATTGAATTTAGCGAATGGAATTTTATAAATTTGTTTCTGATACAAAATAACATAAAATATGTTATTCTTTAGCTAGAAAAGTAGAAAATGTTTCTTGAAAATACCGTAAATCATAAAGAACAATTTGGCTGGATCGAAGTTATCTGCGGTTCGATGTTCTCAGGAAAGACAGAAGAACTTATCCGCAGACTCAAAAGAGCTCAGTTTGCTAAGCAAAAAGTGGAAATTTTTAAACCGGCCATCGATACGCGTTATCATGATGAAATGGTGGTTTCGCATGACGCAAATGAAATTCGTTCTACACCTGTTCCAGCTGCTGCTAACATTCGAATTTTAGCTCAAGGCTGCGATGTAGTTGGTATTGATGAAGCACAGTTTTTTGATGATGAAATTGTGACCATTTGCAATGATTTAGCCAATTCAGGCATTCGAGTAATTGTAGCCGGTTTGGATATGGATTTTAAAGGAAATCCTTTTGGCCCAATGCCGGCATTAATGGCAACAGCTGAATATGTGACAAAAGTGCACGCCGTTTGTACCCGAACCGGAAATTTAGCCAATTACAGTTTCCGAAAAGCTGACAATGACAAATTGGTTATGTTAGGTGAAACCGAAGAATACGAACCATTAAGCAGAGCCGCATACTATCATGCTATGCGTGAACAAGCCGAACACAAAATTGAAGCTGAAAACAAATCAAAAAGCTAAGCCGTGAGTCTCGTTGTCAACGATATTATTCCTCAACTTCAAGCTGAATTTTTTGGGAATCATCCTGAAAAAAGTATTAAGAATGTTTCAATTGATAGTCGATCGTTTCAAAATAATCAACATACATTATTCTTTTGTATCATCGGACCGAACCACAATGGTCATACTTTCATAAAAGAGCTTATTGAAAAAGGTGTTTGCAATTTTGTGGTTTCCGAAAATGTTGAATTTGTTGAAGGGGTGAATTTTTTAAAAGTGGAAAACACCTTGGTTGCTCTGCAACAATTTGCCGCTTTTTATCGAAAAAAATTCAGTTTTCCTATCATTGGCATCACCGGAAGTAACGGAAAAACCATCGTAAAAGAATGGTTGAATTTTTTATTGAGTCCCGATTATAATATTATCCGAAGTCCGAAAAGCTATAACTCTCAAGTAGGTGTACCGCTTTCTGTAATTGGAATTAACGAACAGCACAATTTAGGCATTTTTGAAGCGGGAATTTCCACCGTAAACGAAATGCAAAACTTGGAAGCCATCATTCAGCCTACCATAGGAATTTTAACGAATATTGGTTCTGCTCACGATGAAGGTTTTGAGAATTTGGGCCAGAAAATCAAAGAAAAATTAAAACTTTTCCCAAATGTAGACGTGCTGATTTACAACAAAAATAAATCGATTGATGCTTTTTTACCTCCCAACATCAAAACGTTTTCTTGGAGTTCGAGTGATCAATCGGCAGATGTGATGATACATCATAAAACCACAAATAAAAGAACATCTCTGAATGTTACCTATCACGAAACTTGTTTTAAAATTAGCATTCCATTTTCTGATGAGGCTTCTATTGAAAATGTGATTCAGTGTTTGATGGTCATGTTTTATTTTAAGTATGATTTTGACACCATTCAAAATCGCTTGTCGCTTTTGTATCCGATTGAAATGCGGTTAAAAGTGAAAAAAGGCATTAACAATACGACCATCATCGACGATAGTTACAGCTCTGATTTTCAATCGTTGAAAATTGCTCTCGACTTTTTAGAAAACCAAAAACAACACCATAAAAAAACCTTGATTTTATCGGATATTTTTCAAAGTGGTTTGGAAAATGACGAATTGTATTCGCGTGTTTCACAAATGGTGATTTCCAATAAAATCAGTCGTGTGATTGGTGTAGGCGAAACTATTTCACACTATAAACAAAAATTTTTAAACGGCGTAACGTTTCTTTCTCAAGCCGACTTCTTAGCTCATTTTGACAGTTTACTTTTTGAAAATGAAACTATTCTCATCAAAGGGGCACGCAGTTTTCATTTTGAAGAAATAGTTTCGTTGTTAGAAGAAAAAACACATGAAACGGTTTTGGAAATTAACTTAAATGCTCTTTCTCACAATTTTAATTTTTACAAAGCTAAGCTAAAACCGGAGACCAAAATGATGGCGATGGTCAAAGCGTTTAGCTATGGAAACGGCGGTTTGGAAATTGCCAAATTGCTCGAATACCACAAAGCAGATTATTTAGGAGTGGCTTTCGCCGATGAGGGAATTGCTCTCAAAAGCAACGGAATCCAATTACCAATTATGGTCTTAAATCCTGAATCTACCAGCTTTGAAGCTATTATTCAGCATCAATTGGAACCCGAAATTTACAGTTTAAAAGGATTGAACGCCTTTTTAAAAATAGCCAAACAAAAACAGTTAAAACAATTTCCGATTCATCTGAAAATTGATACCGGAATGCATCGATTAGGATTTGATGAAATTCACTTGGAAGAATTGATTTCTATTTTAAAAAACGGTAAATCCGTTCAAGTGAAAAGTATTTTGTCGCACATGGCAACGAGTGATGATTTAACACACAACGATTTTGCTTTGGAACAAATTGAAAAATTCAACAGTATTTCTACCTACATAAGTAAGCAATTAGAAATTAATCCGATTCGGCATATTTTAAACACGTCCGGAATTTCCAATTATCCGCAAGCTCAATTTGATATGGTTCGGTTAGGAATTGGTTTATATGGTATTTCAAACGATGCAAACGAGCAAAAGTTTTTGGAAAATGTAGGCACTTTAAAATCGGTGATTTCTCAAATCAGAACCATTCAAGCCGGAGAAAGTGTAGGTTACGGTCGACGCTTTATGGCTGAAAAAGAAACCCGAATTGCCACCATTCCTATTGGTTATGCTGATGGAATCAGAAGAAGTTGGGGCAACGGACTCGGTTTTGTCATCATCAACAACCAAAAAGCCTCGATTGTTGGCAGTGTTTGTATGGATATGTTGATGGTGGATGTAACCGAAATTCCTTGTTTAGAAGGTAATGAAGTGATTGTTTTAGGCGAAAATCCATCCGTTACGTTTATGGCTAAGCAATTAAATACTATTCCGTATGAAATTCTGACCGGAATTTCACAACGCGTGAAGCGAATTTTCTACAGAGAGTAATTTTTTTATTGCAATTGTTAAAATTTTAATTAACTTCGTTTTAACAAAACTTTAAAAACTAAAATTATGTTGAAAGAATTTAAGAATTTTATCATGACCGGCAATGTTATTGAATTTGCCGTGGCAGTAATTATGGCAGGAGCTGTAGGAGCTGTAGTGAATGGATTTGTAAGTGATATAGTGATGCCAATTGTTGGAATGGTAACTGGTGGCGTTGATTTTTCAGAAATGAAAGTTATTTTACAAGCCGCTGTAGCTGAATCAGAAGGTGTTGCCGCTGTTCCTGAAGTAGCCATCCGTTGGGGAGCTTGGGTTAATACCTTAGTGAACTTGGTAATTGTTGGTTTAGTAATGTTTATAATTATTAAAGGTTACAACAAAATGAAAAAACCGGTTGAAGAAGCTCCAGCTGCACCGGCCGGACCAACACAAGAAGAATTATTGGCTGAAATCAGAGATTTATTGAAAAAATAGTCGTTCCGCTACACTATATATTCTGACTAAACCCCGACTTGTTCGGGGTCTTTTTTTACAAAAAACCAAAATTTTGTGAAACTGATTTTTTTCATCGCACTATTCTTTACTTTTGTACTTTAAATTTAAAAATTCACACATGAGAGTTGCAGTTGTTGGTGCTACCGGAATGGTTGGCGAAGTTATGCTTCAAGTTTTAGCGGAGAGAAATTTTCCGATTACGGAATTAATTCCGGTTGCTTCTGAAAAGTCGGTTGGAAAAGAAATTGAATTCAAAGGAAATAAATACAAGGTCGTTGGATTGCAAACAGCTGTTGAAATGCGTCCTGATATTGCTTTATTTTCTGCCGGAGGAGAAACTTCCTTAGCTTGGGCACCCAAATTTGCTGAAGCAGGCACAACTGTAATTGATAATTCTTCTGCTTGGCGAATGGATCCTACCAAAAAGTTAGTGGTTCCTGAAATCAATGCTTCGGAATTAACCAAAGACGATAAAATCATTGCCAATCCTAACTGTTCAACGATTCAAATGGTAATGGTTTTAAATCCGTTACATAAAAAATATAACGTAAAACGAGTAATTGTTTCCACGTATCAATCCATTACCGGAACGGGTGTAAAAGCGGTGCAACAATTAGAGAATGAGTACCACAACATCCAAGGAGCTATGGCGTATCCATACCCCATCCATAGGAATGCCATCCCTCAATGTGATGTGTTTGAAGACAACGGCTACACCAAAGAAGAAATGAAATTGGTTCGTGAAACCCAAAAAATTATGGGCGACAGAAGCATTGCCGTGACCGCAACTGCCATCCGAATTCCGGTAGTTGGCGGACATAGTGAAGCGGTGAATGTAGAGTTTTTGAATGATTTTGAGGTGAATGAAGTGCGTTCGATTTTACACAACACACCGGGCGTGACCGTTCAGGATAATCTAGACACCAAAACCTATCCGATGCCCATTTATGCTCAAGGAAAAGATGATGTTTTTGTAGGTAGAATTCGCCGTGATGAAAGCCAGCCCAACACCTTAAATATGTGGATTGTAGCGGATAATTTACGCAAAGGTGCTGCAACCAATACGGTGCAAATTGCGGAGTATTTGGTGGAGAATAAATTAGTTGGCAACAAAAAGTAAGAAAATCCACAATGTCAATTTAACAATATAAAATGAAAAAAGAATGGATTCAGTTGATGATTGAAAATGAAACATTAAAACTCAAATTTACAGATTTGTTAATTCACTATTCGATTGTTATATTCCTATTGCTTCCATTTGTGTTGAGTCTTTTTAGTTTCGTTCAAAAATATATATTGCATAATTATAAAGGAGTAAGAAGTCCTGAAGAAATGTTCTTAGCAACTTTACCCTTTGGAATAATTGCCATTGCTTTTTACTTTATTCAAAGAAATAAACTAAAATTCAAAACTGTTGAAACTAACCTTTCAAAAGATAAAATTAAAGAGATTATTGAACAGACAGCTGAAGAACTAGAATGGTATCCTGAGATAATTAACGAGAGAATAATAATCGCGAAAACTCATCCCAAATGGTGGACTGGAAGTTGGGGTGAACAGATAACAATTGTATTCGATAAATCACGGTTAATGATAAATAGCATTTGCGATCCTAACAAAAAAACTTCTGTTGTGTCAATGGGCAGAAATCGGAAAAATGTAAATACTTTGATAGAAAACATAAAAATTGCCAATCTGAATAGCAGTTTAACACAACATTACCATACTTAAAAGCTGCTTAGTTTAGAGCTTTTCCCTACCTTTGCATCCAATGAAAAAGAAATTAGCAATACTAAACCTGTATTTAATGTCGGCAGTATTGTTCACGATACTGTTTCAGTCATTGCATACCTATCAATATTTAGTGGCTGATGATGTTGAGGAAACCGAAGTTTGTCATCATTCGCACGATGGTTTATCGCATCAACATTCGGAAGAAAGTTGTTCCATCTGTGATTTTCATTTTTGGTTTTACACTCAACCGGAGGTACTAACGTATCGTTTTGATTTACTGATTAAACCTGTTCCCTATTTAATTAAGGAACAAGCCATTATTTCTACCTTTTCAGGTTCTCTTTTTTCGCATCGCGGACCGCCGCAAACTGTTTAAAATCTCAAAAACAAAAAATAGTCATTTGCTACATCAATAGTAATGACTCCATGTGTTTTATATTTTGAACCGGAAAAATGCGATACTTTTTTATCCTTTTCTTCTTGTTGTCGTTTGGATTTTCGAGCTATGGTCAATTCACGTTAAGTGGAAAAATCACCAACGAAAAAAACCAACCGCTAACCGGAAGTCACATTCATACCAAGTACCTGAATACCGCTAGTAACCCAATTGGCGAATTCGAAATCAACGGTTTGCCCAAAGGCGAATTGCGGGTGTATATTTCCTATGTGGGCTACACTACCTGTGATACGCTGGTGGATATGACCGAAGATGTGGTGCTGAATGTGCAATTGAAACCTTCCGAAACGAAATTAGAAACGGTTACCGTCAAACAAAAAACGACCAAAGTCAGCAGTAGTGTATCAGAGCAACAAATTTCGAAAGCGGCTATTGAGCGAAACAGTTCCAAAACCTTGGCTGAAGCCTTGAAAGAAGTTCCCGGGGTATCCCTTTTGCGAACCGGGACTTCCATTGTGAAGCCGGTGATTAACGGTTTGCACAGCAGTCGAGTGCCCATTTTTTCCAATCAAGTTCGCTTGGAAGACCAACAATGGGGAACGGAACACGCTCCAAATTTTGACTTAAATGCAGCCGGAAAAATTTCAGTTGTCAAAGGTGCTTCGGGCTTGCAATACAGTGGCGATGCGGTGGGCGGCATGGTAATTATCGAATCAATTCGTGTGAAACAAGATACGTTGTTTGGTAAAACGATTGTCAGTGGTTCATCCAACGGTCGTGGCGGAACGATAAGTTCGAGTATTCACAAAGGAAATTCGGAAGGATGGCGATGGAATGCGTTGGGAACGTTCACTTATTTTGGTGATCGGGAGGCTCCGGATTATGTTTTGTCCAATTCCGGAAATCGAGAACTGAATTTTTCTGGTGATGTTTCGTATGTGAAAGAAAACTACGAATTATCGGCTTTTTACAGTTTGTATAATGCCACAATTGGTATTTTGAGTGCTTCCCACATTGGCAATGTGACCGATTTGTATACTTCCATCAACAATCAAATTCCGTATAGAATTGATGATTTCACCTATTCGATTGAACAACCCAAACAAGCCATTCAGCATCATTTATTTAAGTTCAATTATTTGCAAAAGCTGGATGAAAGCAGTTCGATTTCTACTTTTTATTCGCTTCAATTCAACAACCGAAATGAATTTGATTTGAGATTGGGTGAAGATGCCAACAAAGCGGCTTTGGATTTGGAATTGACCACACATTCTCTACAATCGGATTATAAAAAGGAATGGGAGCGATTTACATTGAAAACCGGAATCAGCGGATTGTTTCAAAATAATTTTGCCAATCCAAGAACGGGTGTGCGACCTTTGATTCCGACTTATGTTCGATTTGATGGAAGTGGGTATGGCATCGGAACCTATGAAATCAAAGAAGATTTGGTGCTTGATGGCGGAATCCGATATGATTTTTCTACCATCGAAGCAACGAAATATTATTTGAAATCACGATGGGACGAACGCGGTTATCAAGCTGATTTTGGTGACATTATTGTGGGTGAAGCGGCAAGCCAATGGTTGACCAAACCGCATTTTACCTTTCATAATGTTTCGGCGAGTTTAGGTATACGAAAAGATTTTCAATCGGATTGGAAATGGTTGAACAACTTGAGTTTGTCGAACAGAAATCCGAATCCATCTGAATTTTTCTCTGATGGGTTACATCATTCAACCGGACAAATTGAGTTGGGTGATTTACGTTTGAAAAAAGAAGAATCGCTTAAATTTTCTTCTTCTTTATCGAAAAATGGAAAGTCGTTTTCAATGGAAATCAACCCATTTTTGCATTACATTTCTAATTTCATGTATTTACGACCCATTGGTTTTGAAACCACGATTCGCGGAGCATTTCCGGTTTGGGAATTTCAACAAACGAATGCCCGCTTAATGGGGCTCGACTTTCATTCGACTTGGAACATCCGCTCCAATTGGCAACACAAATTTTCGTTTGCCTACGTAAACGGCGAAGATGTATCCAAAAATCAACCGTTGATAAACATGCCGCCGATGACGATTTCTACTTCCATCCACTTTAAAAAACCGGAATGGAATGGATTGCTTTTAGAACTTCAATCGGAGACCGTTTTTCGTCAAAACCGTTATCCTAATTTCAATTTTGAAACGGATATTATTGTGGATGGCGAATTTGTTCCGGTTTTGGTTGACATCAGTACTCCGCCAAAAGGGTATCAATTGTTTCATTTTTATTCGGAAATGAAGGTGAAGACTTTCAAAAATTTGGAAACCACAATCGCTTTATCCGTTCAAAATATATTCAACACAAACTACCGTGACTACTTAAATCGCCAACGCTTTTTTGTGGATGAAATGGGTAGAAACATACAATTTCAATTAAAATTTAATTATTAAAAAACACAAAAAATGAAAAATTTAAAAATGATGGCTTTAGCCTTAACAACAATCTTCATATTAAACTCTTGCAGTAATGACGATTCGCCGGTTGTTGAAGAAGAATTAATCACCACTTTAACCGCAACATTTGTAGGTGGCGGACAAACCATTACCTTAACCTCAAGAGATGCAGATGGAGATGACCCGAATGATCCGGTCATCACCGTAAGTGGAAATTTTGCTCCTTCAACTACGTATACCGGTTCAGTTCAATTTTTGAATGAATTGGAAAATCCGGCGGAAAATATTACGGAAGAAATAGAAGAAAAGGATTTGGAGCACCAAATATTTTATCAAATTTCTAATAGCTTAGGCAGCTTTACCTATGCTGATTTTGACAGTGACGGAAATCCGCTTGGATTAGCGTTTACCTTTACAACCGGAGCGAACCCGGGTACCGGAAGTTTAACCATTATTTTAAGACACTTATTAAACAAAAATGCAGCCGGTGTTGCAGAAGGCGATATAAGTAATGCCGGTGGTTCCACCGATGTTGAAGCTTCTTTCCCTGTTGTTGTTGAGTAGTAAAAAAGATTGTCAAAAAAAGCAAACGCAGTCGTTGGGTTTGCTTTTTTTATTTCATATTGTGAATTTTATAAACTATTTTTTAGTAATTTAGTTATTTTAATGTCATTTTCTAACTAAAATCTTGTATAATATGAATTCACAATTTACCAAACTAATGAGAATTTTACTGGGAGCTATTTTGATAGTTTTTGGTTTAAACAAATTTTTAAATTTTATTCCGGCTCCCGAATTACCAGAAAACGCTGCTGATTTTATCAATTCATTAGCCTCTACCGGATATGTTTTACAAGTTGTTGGAATTGTGGAAATAATTATAGGAGCATTACTAATGTTAAATAAATGGGTGGCTTTTGCTTTAATTGTTTTGGTTCCTATTTCAGTAAATATTTTACTCTTTCACTTGTTTTTAGATATTCCCGGTATTAGTGGAGCTTTACTCGTTACCGTCATAAATGGGGTGTTGATGTATAAGCTTTGGCCCAAATACAAACCTTTATTTAACTAAAATTAACATCTTGTTTGACTACTTTTGTAGGATCAATCAATTATTCAATGAAAAAATCAATATCAACATTTGCAATTGTTTGTGTGATGAGCATAAATGCACAAACTAATTCTCAAATACAATATCCTGAAACGAAAAAAGGAGAAGTAAAAGACACTTATTTTGGAACGGAAGTAAACGACCCTTATCGTTGGTTGGAAGACGACCGTTCTAAAGAAACAGAAGAATGGGTAAAAGCCCAAAACGACGTTACGTTTGCCTATTTAAACACCATTCCTTATCGTAATCAAATTAAAGAACGATTAGAGAAACTTTGGAATTACGAGCGTATTTCGGCACCATTTAAAGAAGGTGATTATACGTATTTCTATAAAAATAATGGTCTTCAAAATCAGTCGGTTTTATACCGAAAAGATAAAACCGGTAAAGAAGAAATATTTTTAGACCCAAATACATTTGCAGCGGACGGAACAACTTCTTTAGCGAATTTAGAATTTTCTAAAGATGGTTCATTGGTTGCCTATTCCATATCTGAAGGAGGAAGCGATTGGAATAAAATTATTATCATGGATGCGGTTTCAAAAAAGGTGTTGGAACAACCCATTGTTGATGTAAAATTCAGTGGCATTTCTTGGATGGGAAATGATGGTTTCTTTTATTCCAGTTATGACAAACCGGAAGGAAGTGAACTTTCTGCTAAAACCGATCAACATAAATTATATTATCATAAACTAGGGACTGCTCAAAAAGAAGATAAAGTGATTTTTGGTCTTAACGAAAAAAGAAGATATGTTAGCGGTGGCGTTTCGGAAGACCAACAATATTTGATTATCACAGCGGCTAATTCTACTACCGGAAATGAATTATACATCAAAGATTTAAGCAATCCAAACAGTAAGTTAGAAACGATTGTGGATAATTTTAATAGTAATAATTATGTAATTGATAATGTGGGTTCAAAATTATACATCGTTACGAACTTGAATGCTCCTAATCAAAAAATTGTAACAGCGGATGCCAAAAATGCCAAACCAGAGAATTGGAAAGATTTTATTCCTCAAACAGACTATGTTTTATCGCCCTCAACCGGTGGTGGTTATATTTTTGCCCGTTATATGAAAGATGCTATTTCTCAAGTGGTTCAGTATGATTATGAAGGAAAAGCTATACGTGAAGTGAAACTACCTGGCGTAGGTTCTGCCGGAGGTTTTGGAGGGAAAAAGACAGAAAAGGAATTATATTTCTCTTTTTCCAATTATGTTACACCGGGAACGATTTATTCCTTTGATCCAAAAACAGGAATATCAAAAGAATACCAAAAGCCCAAAGTAGATTTCAATTCTGCCGATTATGAAAGTAAACAAGTGTTTTATACTTCTAAAGACGGCACCAAAATTCCAATGATTATTACACACAAAAAAGGATTGAAATTAGATGGTAAAAACCCAACCATTTTGTATGGATATGGTGGATTCAACATCAGTTTAACGCCAAGTTTCAGTATTACCAATGCTGTTTGGATGGAAAATGGTGGGATTTATGCCGTAGCCAATTTGCGTGGTGGCGGCGAATACGGGAAAAAATGGCACGATGCAGGAACACAAATGAAAAAGCAAAACGTATTTGACGATTTTATTGCCGCCGGCGAATATTTGATTGCTCAAAATTATACCTCTTCCGATTATTTAGCGTTACGTGGAGGTTCAAATGGTGGATTGCTTGTTGGTGCCGTAATGACCCAACGTCCGGATTTAGCCAAAGTAGCTTTGCCTGCAGTGGGTGTTTTAGATATGTTGCGTTACCATACGTTTACAGCCGGAGCAGGTTGGGCATATGACTATGGAACAGCCAATGACAGCAAAGAAATGTTTGAGTATTTAAAAAACTACTCGCCAGTTCACAATGTAAAAAAAGGAGTAAAATATCCTGCTACTTTAGTCACAACCGGCGACCATGACGATAGAGTCGTTCCGGCTCACAGTTTTAAATTTGCCGCGGAATTGCAAGACAAACAAGCGGGAGAAAACCCTGTCTTGATTCGAATTGATGTGAATGCCGGACATGGAGCCGGAAAACCAATTTCTAAAACCATTGAAGAAAATGCCGACATTCAAGCGTTTACATTATATAGTATGGGAATAAAGAAAATTTAAACCTACGTTTCGAAATTCAAAACCACTTATTCTAAAATTTTATTTTAGAATAAGTGGTTTCTTTTTTACAGTCCATTTAATATTCAATCTTCCCCAAATAACTCATTTGTTTAACAATGAAGTTTTTTCTTCGGTTAATATAATTAGAAGAATTAGAGGCTTTAAATTTTCTCGGATTAGGCAAAATAGCGGCAATACCTGCTGCTTCTCTTGGGGTTAAATTTTTGGCATCTTTTCGATACCAAACGCGGGATGCTTCTTGTGCTCCATAGACGCCGTTACCCATTTCAATACTGTTCAAATACACTTCCATGATGCGTTCTTTTCCCCAAATGAGTTCGATGAGAACAGTGAAATAGGCTTCCAATCCTTTACGTAAATAACTTCTGCCTTGCCATAAAAAAACATTTTTTGCCGTTTGTTGCGAAATCGTGCTTCCTCCACGCAGTTTTTTTCCTTTTTTGTTGGCTTCCATGGCTTTTTCAATCGCCTCAAAATCAAAACCATTGTGGGTTAAAAAATGACTGTCTTCACTAGCGATTACTGCTTTTTGTAAATTAATGGAAATTTCCTCAATCGGCACCCAATCGTGACTGCAAATCATTTCTTTGCCTTCTTTTTTTTGTTCAATCGCTCTAATCCCCATTAAAGGCGTAAAAGGAACCGGAACAAATTTGAAAAGAATCACTAAAAAAATAGAAATTCCAAAAAACCACAACATTGCTTTCCAAAAGAAGCGGACTATTTTTTTTATCATATATTAATCAATTAAATCTGCTAATTCTTTACCCACCAAACTACCAATTGCCACACCCATTCCGCCAAGACGCACACCGCAATACACATTTTCACTCAACTGTTTCACAATTGGCTTTTTGTGATTGCCAACGCCCATAATCCCACTCCAACGGTGTTCAATTTCAAACGATTGGTTGGGCAAAATTACTTCTTTTAGCAATTGCTCCAACTTGTTTTGAATGATTTCTGTTTGAGCTAATGCTGTGGTAGTTTCTCCTTCAAAATCTAAATTTCTTCCTCCGCCGAGTAATATTCTATCTTCAAAATTTCTGAAATAATAATACCCTTTATCCAAATGAAACGTTCCTTTAATGTCTAAATTTTGGATTGGTTTGGTAATCAGAACTTGAGCTCTTGCCGGTTTTACTTCACCATTGGTCAGTTTCTTCGCAAATCCGTTAGTGGCAAAAAACAATTTCTTAGTTAGAAAAGAAAAATCATCTAACACAACTTCCACTGCATTATTTTTTTCAATAAACGAAGAAACAGTTTGTTGATTTAAAATTAGAATATTGTTTTGAACTGCTAATTTCAACAATTGTTGCATCATGTTTCCTGTATCAATCTGAGCTTCATACGGATTAAATAAAACATATTCATTAATCCCTTTAAAGGCGAATCGATCCACTTGTTTTGAAAAAACGTCATTTTGAAAAAACGGTTTTAATAAATCATTGATAAAAGGTAGTTTTTGCAAACATTCTTCATACGTAGACTCATCTTCTTTCAAAAACAATTCATATCCGCCAAAAGGGTTCAAATCTAAAGCTTCATCGCCAACTCGCTTACGAAGAAATTGTAATCCTTCCCATCTTTTTTGGACCAATTGTAACACTTCTTCTTCCGTGTGCGAATTCAAATCATCCAAAATTTCAGAAACCGATCCAAAACATGCAAACCCGGCATTTTTTGTACTCGCTCCTTGCGGAAGAAAACCTTTTTCAAGCATTAAAATTTTAGCAGAAGGAAATTTTTCACGTAATTCAAGAGCACAATGTAACCCAACAATTCCACTACCTACAATCGTGAAATCTACATTTGTAAACCAATTTTTAAGTTCCCAAAAACTAAGTTGCATTATTCTGAAAAATTTTCATAAATGTACTTTATATTTTAATGGATAGGAAAAAATTTTGAATAGTGATGATTTTTACTGGATTTGCCTTTGCGTAAAAACTAAATTTTAACATAACCATTGTCAATATGTCAATATGTAAAACATATTTTTTTTAAATTGTTAATAAATTAATATAACCATCCGTTAACTGCATAAAAATAATTCTACATTTGGTTTTCTATTAACTAATCAACCAAAATGTATGAAGCTTAAATTACTTACTATTGCACTGTTGGCAAGTGTATGCTTTTTGAATGCTCAAGAGAAAAGCAATTTCTGGAAATCTTCTGCTCTAAAAAGTACGTCGACTCTTTTGGAGAGCAAAAAAGAAATTCCTCAAAGTAAAGTGTTTGAATTGGATATCAATGGTATTCAATCGGTCCTGGCCGCAGCCCCCGATCGGTTTGCACAGACCAAAAACGGGAAAGTCATTTCCTTTCCAAATGCTGAGGGAACAATGGAACGTTTTAGTGTGTATGAAAACGCAATTCTTGCACCTGAATTAGCGGCCAATTACCCCGAAATTAAATCGTATATCGGAATAGGAATAGACAATCCCACCGCCACGGTTTACTTTAGTATTTCTCCCTTAGGATTTCAATCCATGCAACTGAACGGAGGAAAACCAACTGTTTTTATCGAACCGCTTACCGAAGATTTACTTACATATTCAGTGTATAAAAAAGCAGATAAAGTAAAACATTTTTCTCCTTTTGAATGTGGTATTATTGATACGGTTACTGAACAGATTGATCCTTCTACACTTAGACCGAATGCTGATGACAGTACCCTAAGAACTTTTCGCTTGGCGGTTTCAACGACAGGTGAATATACTGCCTATTTTGGTGGTACAAAAGCACAAGCTTTAGCTGCAATCAACGCAACAATGACTCGTGTTAACGGTGTTTTTGAAAAAGATTTTGCAGTGAGAATGGTTTTAATTGCCAATACTGATTTAGTGATTTATACTAATGCCTCTACAGATCCTTATACAACCAGCTATAACAGTCAAGTTCAAAGTACATTAACTTCAGTTATTGGTGAAGCGAATTATGACATTGGACATTTATTTGTGAGAGCTTCTAACAATGGTAATGCGGGTTGCATTGGCTGTGTTTGTGTTAATGGTTCGAAAGGAAGTGCTTTTACGGCAGCCACAGTTCCTACCGGTGATTTATTTGATATTGATTATGTAGCTCACGAAATGGGTCATCAATTTGGAGCCAACCATACTTTTTCTTTCAGTAATGAAGGAACTGGAGCTAACATGGAACCAGGTTCCGGTTCAACCATTATGGGGTATGCAGGTATTACCGGTCAAGATGTGCAACCGAACTCTGACGCCTACTTTCACGCGTTTAGTATTCAACAAGTAACCAATAACGTTAAAAACAAAACTTGTCAGACGAATACAGCAACCGGAAATGCAGTACCAACGGCAAATGCAGGTTCAGATTATACCATTCCAAGAAGCACACCATTTATGTTAACCGGTTCAGGAACCGATGCTAATGGAGATGCCTTAACCTACGTTTGGGAGCAATTTGATAATGCTGCATCTAATGCAACGGGTGCAAGTTCTGCTGCAAGTGCTACTCGAACAACTGGGCCAACGTTTAGGTCATATAGTCCAACTTCGTCACCGGTACGATATTTTCCTAGAATGCAATCTGTTTTAGCGGGTGCTACTACAACAGCAGGCACAGAAATAACGGTTGAAGCTCTTCCTTCTGTCGCAAGAACGATGAATTTCAGATTAACTGTTCGCGACAACAGAGCGGGAGGTTCTGCTAACAACAGTGACGATATGGTGGTAACGGTCAATGGAACAGCCGGACCCTTTACGGTAACTTCACCAAACACAGCCGTTTCTTATCCCGCCGGAAGTACACAAACCGTAACTTGGAATGTAGCCGGAACAACAGCCAATGGTGTAAATTGTGCCAATGTTGACATTTTAATTTCAACAGATGGTGGAAACACATGGTCAAATTTAGTTACAGCAACGCCAAATGATGGTTCACAAGCAATTACAATTCCAACTACACAAGGAAATCAAAACCGTATTATGGTGAAAGGAAACAATCATATTTTCTTTGATGTTTCGAATGCTAATTTTACTATTACAGCAGGTTCATCGGATACCGTTGCTCCAACTGCACCAACTTTATCAGCAGCCGGAACGACCTCTACCTCTACTAACTTATCTTGGTCAGGTGCTACAGACAATGTGGGTGTAACCGGTTATGATGTTTACAGAGGAGGTGTATTGATTGGTTCTACTACAACTGCCACCACTTTTGCAGCAACCGGTTTAACACCTTCTACTACTTACACGTTCAATGTAAGAGCCAAAGATGCCGCCGGAAATGTGTCAGCAAACAGCAACACAGTAAGCGTAACTACACTTGCAGCAGGATTGACATATTGTACTTCACAAGGAAACAGTGTTGCAGATGAGTATATTGGAAGAGTTCAAATAGGAACAATCGATAATGCTACCGGGGGAGTAACCGGTTATGTAGATTATACATCACTATCGACCGATTTAACAAAAGGCTCAAGTGCTACAATTATCATAACACCCACTTGGACAGGTACAACTTATAGTGAGGGATATGCCGTATTTATTGATTATAATCAAGATGGGGATTTTACAGATGCCGGTGAAACTGTTTGGAGTTTAGCTGCTACAACTTCAACTCCTGTTTCAGGAAACTTTACAATTCCAACCACAGCAGCAACGGGCCCAACTAGAATGAGAGTATCGATGAAATACAACGGAATTCCAACAGCATGTGAAACATTTTCATATGGTCAAGTGGAAGATTATACCGTTAATCTTATAGTTGGAACAACAGATACAACAGCTCCTTCTGCTCCCACTAATTTAGCGGCTTCAGGCACGACGCAAACGACGACCAATTTAACTTGGAATGCGTCAACAGACAATGTGGGGGTCACTGGTTATGATGTATATAGTGGAACAACTTTATTAGGAACTGTGGCAACAAATTCTGCAGGAATTACAGGTTTAACAGCCTCTACAACTTATACTTTTAGTGTTCGTGCAAAAGATGCTGCCGGAAATATATCCTCATCCAGTAACGTTGTAAATGTTACAACATTGGCGACAGCAGGTAATGGAACGGATCTCTTGTTCTCTGAATATGTGGAAGGGACTTCAAATAACAAAGCACTAGAAATTGCCAATTATACCGGAAGTGCCGTTAATTTAAGTGGTTACTCAATTAGAAAGCAAACCAATGGATCGGGTTCTTGGGGAACTGCATTAAACCTCTCCGGTACCATTAACAATGGAGCAAAGTTCGTTATCGTACATAGTTCTATTAGTACTTCTTGTTATAATAGTTCAAATGCAAATATTTCAACCTCAGTCACAGCCATGACATTTAACGGAAATGATCCGGTTGGATTATTTAAAAATGGTGTATTGATCGATGTGATTGGAACTTTCAATGGAGGTTCGGCAAATTTTGCTGCCAATACAACATTGCGTAGAAAAGCATCAATTCTATCACCAAGTACAACGTTTAACAAAACGGCTGATTGGGATTCATTTTCTTCCAACACGTGCAACGGAATTGGAAATCGTTTAGATGAATCAGACGAAAATGGTTCTGATTTTGTTTTATATCCAAATCCTGTTAAGGGAGATCTATTAAGTATTGCCAACTTAGAAGGCGATTCAACGTATGTGATTTATAATATGATGGGACAAGAATTGGGTACAGGTAAAATTGAAAACCAAAGTATTTATGTAGGTTCTTTAGCCACAGGAACTTACTTAATTCAAATTTCAAACGAAACCGGTTCTAAAACAAAAGCATTTATCAAGCAATAGTTTAATTTGTTTAAAAAAGCCATCTCAATTGAGATGGCTTTTTTTATGCCAAAAAAATCGTTACTTTTAACGTTTTAATTTTTTTCAAATGAAACACATCATTTTAATCGTAACTTGTTTTATGGGATTAACCGCAGCTACTGCTCAACAAGTGTTGACACCGGAAATATTATGGGAATTAGGAAGGGTTTCCCCTTTAGGAATTACCAATGACGGTAAAAGTATTTTATATAAAGTGAGCACACCTTCAGTGGAAGAGAACAAATCCAATTCCAAAACCTATAGTATACCTGTTCAAGGAGGTTCAGCTTCTGAAATTACAGATACAAAAAGACTTTTAAAAGATAAAAATCTTTCCCCAGACGGGAAGTATATGCTAACTCACAAGGCCATAAAAATAGAAAAAATAAACGGGAAAGACATTTATCCTGAACTTGATAAATCAGATGTGCAAATTTATAACGGATTGAATTACCGTCATTGGGATACCTGGAACGAAGGTAATCATAACCACGTTGGTTTTGCAGAAGTAAACAAGGTAGATTCTTTTGTTGATATCATGAAAGATGAACCCTATGATTCTCCCCAAAAACCATTTGGTGGCGATGAAGATTATATTTGGTCAAAAGACGGGAAAAGTATTATTTATGTATGTAAAAAGAAATCAGGTACTGCGTATGCTATTTCTACCAACACCGATTTATACGAATACAATTTAGAAACTAAAACCACTAAAAATCTTACTGAAAGTAATTTGGGTTATGACACGCATCCCACCATTTCACCAAACGGGGAATTGTCTTGGTTGCAAATGAAACGCGATGGTTATGAAGCGGATAAAAACGACATCATCGTTCGATTCAAAGGAATAGATATGAACTTAACTGCCAATTGGGATGGTACAGTGGACAGTTTTAGTTGGAGTGCAGACGGAAAGAAAATCTATTTCTTAGCTCCGGTGGATGGTACTAAACAATTATTTGAAGTAAACTTTCCGGGTCTAACTCGAATTGCCATTACTGTTCGTCAAATCACTTCGGGTGATTTTGATGTAACGGATATTGTTGGATTTTCAGGAGATAAAATTATTGTGGGGAGAACTGACATGAACCACGCCAAAGAGATTTTTTCCTATGATTTTAAGAAAAATGCATGGTTTCAAATCACCAAAGTAAACGATGAAATCTACAGCAAATTAGCCTTGCCTAAAATTGAAAAAAGATATGTAAACACAACAGATGGTAAAAAAATGTTGGTGTGGTTAATTCTTCCTCCCAATTTTGATAAAACCAAAAAATATCCAACGTTGTTGTATTGTCAAGGCGGACCTCAAGGTGCATTATCACAGTTTTATTCTTTCCGTTGGAATTTCAGTTTGATGGCTTCACAAGGTTATGTAGTAGTGGCTCCCAACCGACGTGGAATGCCCGGTCATGGAGTGGAATGGAACGAACAAATCAGTAAAGACTGGGGCGGACAGGTAATGGATGATTATTTGTCTGCTATTGATGATGCAGCCAAGGAAAGTTATGTAGACAAGTCTCGTTTAGGAGCTGTTGGAGCTAGTTATGGAGGTTACTCCGTGTTTTATTTGGCAGGTATACACAACAAACGTTTCAAAACATTTATTTCCCATTGTGGTGTGTTTAATTTAGAAAGTATGTATGGAACTACTGAAGAAGTTTTCTTCACCAATTGGGATGTTGGTGGAGCTTATTGGGAAACCAACAATGCAGCTGCTCAAAAAACATTCAACCAATTTAATCCCGTAAAAATGGTAAACAAGTGGGATACTCCTATGCTTATTATTCAAGGAGGTAAAGATTACCGCGTGCCAATTGGTCAAGGACAAGAAGCGTTTCAAGCGGCTCAATTACAAGGTGTAAAAAGTAGATTTATCTATTTTCCGGATGAAAATCACTGGGTTCTAAAACCTCAAAATGCGATTGTTTGGCAACGTGAATTTTTTGGATGGTTGAAAGAAACGCTATAATGGAAACCATAAAATAGCCTTTACTGACCGGTAAGGGCTGTTTTTGGAATTGCTGACGAATTAATAACGCTACTTATCATGGATGCTTTTCCAGAAAAACTTTCTCAGAAATTATTGCAAAGAATAGAAAGTAACGCCCTGCGGCAATTAACAAAGCCCAATGAATTAGTTGATTTTTCCTCTAACGATTATTTGGGTTTAGCCAAAAATGAAGAAATATTTCAGCAAACACATGAATTTTTAGTTTCTAGAAATTACAAAGTAAACGGAGCGACAGGTTCGCGATTACTTTCAGGAAATCATGCTTTCTATTTTGAAGTAGAAAAATACATCGCTCAATTTCATCAAGCTCAAGCAGCTCTGATTTTTAACTCCGGATACGATGCTAATATAGGCTTTTTCAGCTCCGTTCCGCAACGCAATGACATTATTTTATTTGATGAACTTAGTCATGCTTCCATTCGTGATGGCATTCAAATGAGTTTAGCCAAATCATTCAAATTCAAACACAACAATTTGGTTGATTTAGAAAATTTACTAATCAAGCACACCCAAGCAACCGACAACGAACAACGGACAACCGTTTACATCATCACCGAGAGCGTTTTTTCCATGGATGGCGATTCACCTGATTTAGAAAAAATGATACAATTAGCTGAAAACTTCAACGCCTTTTTAGTAGTTGATGAGGCCCATGCCTTGGGCATTTTTGGAAAAAACGGCGAAGGTTTGGTGCAACAATTGAACTTACACGACAAGGTTTTTGCTCGAATCATCACCTTCGGAAAAGCATTAGGTTGCCACGGAGCAGCCGTTTTGGGGAGCGAACAGCTTGTGAACTATTTAGTCAATTTTGCCCGAAGTTTTATTTATACCACCGGATTATCACCCCATTCTGTTGCAACGATTTTCGTGGCCTATCAACATTTGTTAAAAAGTCAGCAAGATAGAGCAAAACTTATTCAAAACATTGCTTGTTTTAAGTCATGTCTTCCAACTTCCATTTTCCATCTTCCTTCCAATTCATCCATCCATTCCGTCATAATCCCAGGAAACGATCGAGTAAAAACAATTGCTCAACAACTCCAACAAAATGACTTTGATGTAAAACCAATATTGTCTCCCACCGTTCCCGAAGGACAAGAAAGATTGCGGTTTTGTTTGCATAGTTTCAATTCTGAACAAGAGATACGAGCTGTTTTAACTTTATTAAAAAAGATAATATAATTCTAATCTTTTCTAAAATCCTTGTGAACTTTCAGCATTCTTTGCGAACTTTGCGGTTAAATGTCCAACATGAAATTATTTATTACCGGAATAGGCACCGACGTAGGAAAAACAATCACAGCAGCCATCATCACCGAAGCCTTGGAAGCCGATTATTGGAAGCCCGTGCAAGCCGGTGATTTACATTTTTCCGATAGCCATAAAATACAATCGTTATTGTCAAATTCAAAAACAAAAATTCACCCGAACAGTTATGCTCTGCAAACACCAGCCAGTCCGCATTTTGCTGCAGAAATTGATGGAGTAACTATTGATATTAAAAAAATAAAAGTACCAACAACCAAAAATCATTTGGTGATTGAAGGAGCAGGCGGGCTTTTTGTTCCACTCAATCAAACTGAAACCATTCTTGAGTTAATTCAATCCGACTATAAAGTAATTGTGGTTTCACGTCATTATTTGGGAAGTATCAATCATACGTTGTTGACAATCGAAGCTCTTCAAAACAGAAAAATCGCTATAGCCGGAATTATTTTCTCAGGTGATGAAAACCCGGCTACCGAATCAATCATTTTATCTAAAACCGGGGTTAATTTTTTAGGACGAATTGACAACGAGCCGTATTTCGATCAAAATGTCATTTCCTATTACGCTGAAAAATTTAGAGATAATCTTCAATGTATCGTCTAACAATCAACAATCCAACAATCTAAAAATCTAACAATCCAAAAATCTCTCATGAACCTTTCCCAAAAAGATCAACTTTACAATTGGCATCCATATACCCAGCACCAAACCACCGGACTTTTACCAGCTATTGTTAAAGGAGAAGGTGTTTATTTGTGGGATGAAAACGGCAAGCAATACATTGATGCCATTTCCAGTTGGTGGGTCAATCCGTTTGGACATTCCAACCCAATCATTGCCGATGCGATTTATAAACAATTAACCACGTTAGAACACGTTTTGTTTGGTGGTTTTACGAATAAACCGGCTGTGGAATTGGCAGAAAAATTACTTTCCATTTTACCTTCCAATCAAAAAAAATTATTTTACTCCGATAATGGTTCAACCGCAGTGGAAATTGCTATCAAAGCCGCATTGCAATTTTTTTATAACAAAGGAGAAAAGCGAACCAAAATCATCGCTTTCGAAGAAAGTTTTCATGGCGATACCTTTGGAGCCATGGCTGCCAGCGGCATTACTTTTTTTACGGAAGCTTTTCAAGGTTCGTTGTTGGAAGTGATTCGGATTCCATTGCCAAAAGCAGAAAACAATAGCTTGACTTTGTTGGAAAATTTACTGCAAACCAATGAATTTGCCGCGTTTATTTTTGAACCGCTTGTACAAGGTGCTGCCGGAATGGTCATGTATGAACCACAAGAATTGAACAAATTAATTTCGCTTTGCCAAAAATATAAGGTGTTTACCATTGCCGATGAAATCATGACCGGTTTTGGCAAAACGGGAAAAACTTTCGCGAGTGATTATTTAACCGAACAACCTGATATGATGTGCTTGTCGAAAGCATTAACCGGCGGAACCATTCCGATGGCGGTGACAAGCTTTACACAAGAAATTTTTGATGGATTTTTGTCTAATGATGTGAGTAAAGCATTGTTTCACGGACATACATTTACCGGAAATCCAACCGGATGTGCCGCAGCTTTGGCAGCAATTGAGTTGCTTTTTTCTGCCGAAATGCAAGAAAACATCTCGCGGATTGAACAACAACATTTGCAATTTGTTCACCGATTGGAAAAGTTTCCCAACGTTCAAAATAGTAGAACTTTAGGAATCATTTTGGCCTTTGAAATTAGAAGAGAAACGGCAGTGAGTTATTATGGTGATTTCAGAAATAAACTCTATACTTTTTTTATTGAAAACGGTATCATTCTTCGTCCGGTTGGGAATACTATTTATGTTCTTCCACCGTATATTACCACCAATGATCAATTGGAAATAATTTACAAAACCATTGAAAAAGCCTTAGAGATAGTGTAAATTTGCATTTTATAAATTGACACAAATTCCTCTTTTTTGAACTCAAAAATCGCCATAACTTCCTTTGCTTCTGTTTCTCCTCTGGGAAATGATTCGGTTGCTGTCTGGGAATCCTATCAATCAGAAGATACCTTAATCAAGCCCAACCCAATCGGAACTTCTACTGTTTTTGCTTCTTTTTTATCGGAAGAAAGCAAACAAAAAGTAGCCGCTTTGCGTTCGTCGGAATCCAATTATAAATCACTAGACGATTCCGTTTTGTTTGCCATTTTTGCTTCGCGACAAGCAGTGGCAACGGCAAGATGGAAACCGGATACTGTTTTTGGCATTAACATCGGTTCCTCTCGCGGAGCTACGCAGTTGTTCGAAAAACACCACACGGAATTTTTATCCACCGGAAAAGCTCAGACGTTAGCTTCGCCAACCACAACGTCGGGAAACATTTCCAGTTGGGTGTCTCAGGATTTGCAAAACAACGGCCCTGAAATTTCACATTCCATTACGTGTTCAACCGCTTTACATGCGTTGCTGAATGGCATTGCTTGGCTTCGGTCGGGGATGGCCGATAAATTTTTAGTGGGTGGGAGTGAAGCACCGCTTACGCCATTTACCATTGCACAAATGCAAGCCATGAAGATTTATTCCTCGGCAGAAATTAATACTCCGTATCCGTGTAGAACCTTTGATTTTTCTAAAACCAAAAATACTATGGTGTTGGGAGAGGCAGCTGCTGTGATTTGTTTGGAAAACGGAGCGAAAAAAAACGCTATCGCCTATGTAGATGGATTTGGTTATGCCACTGAAAATTTAACCCATTCTGTTTCCATTTCGGCGGAGGCGACTTGTTTTCAAAAATCGATGAAAATGGCTTTAGGGAAAATGAATCCCGAAGAAATTGATGTGATTGTCACTCATTCTCCCGGAACCATTCAAGGTGACTTGAGTGAGAGAAAAGCAATAGAAATTGTTTTTGGAAAGAACCTTCCATTACTTACGAATAACAAATGGAAAATAGGTCATACTTTTGGAGCTTCCGGCATGTTGAGTGTAGAAATGGCGTTATTGATGTTGCAACATAATCAATTTATAAACGTTCCTTTTTTGGAGTCACAACAGCAAACCCGACCGTTACAAAAAATCATGGTCAATGCCGTGGGTTTTGGTGGCAATGCGGTGAGTATTGTGCTAAGCAAAAAATTATAGGTTACACTTTTTTTTCCAAATCTTTTATTTTTTCATACACCCAATCGCTTTCCCAACCTTTTCTAAGTAGTGTGTCGCAGCATTTTTTTCTTTTTTTTAGGGTGTTTTTTTCTGTAATAGAATCCCAAGTTTTTTCGGCCAATTCGTGAAAAGTGGTTTCATATTCTTCTTCGGGAATTTCATTCAACCCAACTTTTACCAGATAATCAGAAAGGTTTCGTTGTTTCAATTCGTTTGAAATTCTATTTTTTCCCCATTTTTTTTGGTGGAATTTACTAATGGAAAATAGCTTCGCAAACCGTTCTTCGTTCAGAAAATTATGATGAATAAGATGCACAATTATTTCGTCATGCCGATTTTGAGGAACCGATAAGGAATAGAGTTTTTGCACCACTTCGGCATGGCAACGTTCCTGGTAGGAGCAGTAATATTCCATCTTTTGAATGGTATCCAAAACGGAAGTGTTTGATAGTGAGTGCAATGCTAAAAATTTTAATATTTTTTTGTTAATAATTTAGTAACGCAAAGGTATTGAAATTCTGTAATTTAGCCGTAAATTTGTACCCGCTTTAATGAAATAAAAAGCAACAAAAAAACGATCATTTTTCAAATGAAAACAAAATTACTTTTTTTAGCACTTTTGATGAGTGTTTTTTCGTGGGGGCAAATTTTAACGTTTGACTTTGATGGTTATGCTGGTAATGAAGCCACAGGAACCTCAAATTTCAATAACCCAAACCTTACGACTTCCACAATTTCAAGAGGTGCCGGCTTAACTGCTGCAGGTAATCTTAATAGATTCAATGCAACAAGTTGGGCTTTGACCAATATTGCCAATGCGGTATCGGGTAATCATTACATGGAATTTACCATTACACCCAATTCCGGCTATCAATTCTCAGTATCATCCATTTTTGTTCAATTGCAAAGATCCAGCACAGGACCAAGTGCTATAGCTTTAAGAAGTTCTTTGGATGGTTATACATCAAATTTAGATGCGGAGTATGCTATTACGGATAATACAAGTACACAAACCTTTACATTTACATTTGCTCAACCTAATTCTACAACAGCGGTTACATACCGAATGTATATGTATGCTGAGTTTACACCAGGTTCAGGAGGTCCCGGAGACGGTGCAGGGAATGATATTGTTGTGAATGGAACGGTGACTTCAACAGTTCCTATGGCTCCGGTAATTACAAGTGATTTAAATGCTTCGGCTTTTGTTGGAGTTCCTTTTTCCTATACGATTTTGGCAGACAATACACCAACTTCTTTTAACGCAACAGGATTACCTCCCGGGTTTAGCATAGACACTGTAACAGGAGTTATTACGGGTACTCCCGGAGCAACGGGTACTTTTTTTGTCACCATCACAGCAACGAATGGAACTGGTTTCGATGAGCAAACCTTAATTTTAACCGTCACCAATCCCGGTCCGGAAATTAATATTCGAGGAGCTTCGGGTGGAACAAATAACATTATCAACGGTAATACGATTCCCAATGCCTTTAACAATACTTTATATGCAAGTATTGCTGTGGGAGCAAACCAAGACAAAGACTTCCGTATCGAAAACTTAGGGATTTCTAACTTAACACTCACGGGTGTACCCAGGGTTCAAATAACAGGAACGCATGCCGCCGATTTTACAGTAACCACACAACCGGCCGCTTCCATCGTTTCAGGAGCAAATAGTGTCTTTGTTATACGATTTTCGCCTTCAGCAGGTGGAGTAAGAAATGCAACGGTTACAATTATCAATAACGATTCCGATGAAGCACCCTATACGTTTGCTATACAGGGCGGTGGTTTAGCACCTGATATCAATATTGTAGGGAATGGAAATCAAGTGTTGTCAGGCAGTACAATTCCTGATTTGAATAACCATACCAATTTTGGTAATGCTAATGTGACAGCCGGAACTAAACTTCGCAATTTTTTTATTATCAATTTAGGAGGAGATGTTTTAGATATTACTAGTGTTACTATCACGGGAACACATGCAACGGATTTTACCGTAACAACCACACCATCGGCAAGTGTAGGATTAAACAGTAGTACTACATTAGGAATTACATTTGACCCCTCTGCATTAGGCTTAAGAGAGGCGTTAGTAACGGTAAACAATAATGTCCCCGGGAAAAGTCCGTTTACCTTTGCTATTTCCGGAGTAGGAATTGATTTTGATGAATGTATCATAGGAGGATCTTCAATATTTAAGACTCAGACTTTTGAAGGAGCTGTTGGTACAAATGTTTTGGGGTACACTGTTTCAACCGCATTAGGAGCAAATCCTCCCGTAATTACTGGGGGAACTGCATTTGGAGGTAGTAGAACAGTAGTTTCAAATAAATTTTTAAATAACAATAGTTTACAAGTAACTGGTCCCTATCCAAGTACATTTGACCCCAAAGCAAAAGTTATCGTGACATTTGATGTTGTTGATACATCGATTTATCAAGATGTGTCTTTTTATGTTAATATTGGAGCATATTCTACTAATGGAACACAAGGTCTTGATGTTTCGGATTGGGTAACTATCTCTGTAAGTGGAGACGGAGGAGCAACGTGGTCTCGAGAAGCCATTGTGAAAGGGAACAGTAATGCCATTTGGAATGTTTTTGGTGGAGGTACAACATTTACAAATCCTTTCAAAGGGTTGGACATTCCTTATGAAGTGCAGCCCACAGCTAATTCAGTAGCAAACGGGACAAGGTTATTAACTTTAACCAATTTGCCGCAAGTTACACAATTACAAGTAAAAATTGAATTAGATGTTGACCGTAATGATGAAGTATGGGTAATTGATAATGTGCAATTAAGAGGTAGATTACCTGTTCCTAAAACATGGAATGGAGTAGCTTGGAGCGGAGACGGATTACCACCAACCTCTGTAGAGAAAGCTATATTTGCCGGTAATTATAATACTAATATTCATGGCGATGTGACTGCTTGTGAATGCCAAATAAATTCACCTAGAATAGTTACAATTACTGATGGAAATTACATTCAATCTGCCGGTAAAATAGTAAACAACGGAACATTAAACGTTCAAAATAATGGTAGTTTGGTTCAATTAGATGATTATGCTGCGAACACAGGAAATATAAATTTAACCCGAACAGCCAATATTCGGCGGTTAGATTATGTGTATTGGTCGTCGCCGGTGGCTTCTTTCCCCGTGTTGAATATTTCACCATCTACACCTGCTGCAGTTGTGTTCAAGTGGTTGCCGACTATTGCCGGAAATTTTGGAAATTGGACAAACGCCAACGAAGATATGGTTCAAGGGAAAGGGTATATTGTAAGAGGTCCATCTTCTTTCAACAATACCATTCAGCCTTACAATGCTGCTTTTATAGGCGTGCCAAATAATGGGATTTTTACGCCTTCAATTGAACGTGGTTCCTATACAGGAGCAGGCTATCCTAGTCCGACCAATCCGGCCATTACTGTAACGGCCAATGATGATAATTTTAATTTACTTGGGAATCCTTATCCCTCAGCCATTCGTGCCTTGGATTTCTTGACTGAAAATACAAATATTGAAGGTTCAGTTCGAATTTGGACACATGGGTTATTGCCAAATGCGGCTTTTAATGATCCGTTTTATAATGATTTTGCGTATAATTATAACCCGAATGATTACATTGTACACAACGGAACAGGAACTGTAAGTGGGCCGTTAGGGTTTAATGGTTTCATAGCATCAGGACAAGGTTTTTTTGTTTTAATGAATGATGGGGCGGCAGCTTCTGAAACAGTAACATTTAAAAATTCTATGCGAAATGTTACACATGCTAATAACCAATTTTTCAGACAGTCTGACCAAATTCAAGGGGAACAAGATTTTAAAATTTGGTTAGATTTTATTCCGGAAAATGGGAATCCTGTTAGAACTTTAGTGGGTTACGTAGAAGGTGCTACTAATGAAAAAGACAGATTGTTTGATGCCTCAACCAAGGTAGATGGGACATCTAAAATGTATTCTTTAATTGATAATAAACCATTTATCATACAGGGAAGAGCTTTACCATTTGACCAAAATGATCTTGTACCAATGGGTTACAATACCTCAACAGCAGGAAGATTTACAATAGCTATTGCCGATGTTATTGGGTTAGGAGATAAAAAAATATATTTAGAAGATAAACTTCTAAACATTATTCATGACTTAACAGTTGCACCATATGTATTTGATTCAAATGTTGGCATTTTTGACACTCGTTTTGAGTTGCGTTTTAGTAATGAGACTTTAACTAACCCAGATTTTAATGCTATTACTGCAAGTGTTATTGCATTTGTTTCTAATGGTCAACTCCATGTTAAATCTACTTTGGAAAAAATTACTCATGTTGCTGTTTATGATGTTTTAGGAAGATTACTATATACTCAATCAAATCAGCCTACAAATGAATTTGCTTCAACTGTAAACTTTTCAAATCAAACAGTAATTGTACAAATCAAATTAGAAAATAATCAAATAATAACTAAGAAATTGATTTTGTAACGAAAAAGAGAAATAAATTAAGAAATCCCTTCCTTTTGTAGGACGGGATTTTTTGTTGAATGATGTATTTCATCGATTATTTAACATAACGGAGTTGATTTTGTTAAATTTTATTGAAGTTTTAAGTTTTTTTTATCATTTTTGGAAAACTAATTTCCAAAATACAAAAGAATGCCTAATTTAAAACAAATCCTACTCTTTTTTGTAGTGGTTGTTTTTTCGTTTGAAACGACTGCTCAACGCCAAAACCCATGGCAAATTGAAAACAAACAAACACCAGAATCGTATCCTAAAGTAAATAGAAGCAGTGTCCCCCAAGAGTACAAGGTTTTTTCTCTAGACTTACAAGAGTTTAAACAGCAATTGTCGGGAGCTCCTGTTAGAGGTCTTTTTAACGGTAGGTCAAACCATGAAATTCTGTTGCCAAATGCGGAAGGGGTTGTAGAACGATATCACGTAATGGAAACACCTATCATGGAAAAGGAACTTGCCGATAAATTTCCTATGATTAAATCGTATGCTGCTCAAGGGGTTGATGATCCAACAGCAGTTGCTCGTTTTTCGGTGACGCAATTCGGTTTACATAGTATGACTTTTTCTTCCAGAACCAGTACAACTTTTATAGATCCTTATACAATAAATCAACAGTATTATATTGTCTATAAAAAAGCAGATTTAATCGCTAACGATTCCAATTTTGACTGTTTAACAGAGGAAGGGATTTCTTTACCTTCAACCGAATTAGACAGAAATGCTTTTGAACATGATATTTTTAATACAGACGATAACACCTTAAGAACGTATCGTTTAGCTCAATCCTGTACTGCTGAATACGGAAATATTTTTGCAGGAACCGGGACTTTGGCTCAGCAAAAAGCAAATATTCAAGCTCAAATGGCTATCACTATGACACGTGTAAACGGGGTTTATGAAATAGATTTAGGCATTACAATGATTTTTGTAGCAAACAATGATGCAGTAATTTATTTAGGAGCTACGAATTCAGACCCTTGGACAAATGAATGGAACACTAAAACGGCTCAAACTTTAGATAGTGTAATTGGAGTTAATAATTATGATATTGGACATAATTTTAACACAACCGGAGGAGGAAACGCTGGGTGTATAGGGTGTGTTTGTAGAGCTGTTTCTCAGTCAGGAACGCACAAAGGAAGAGGTTATACCGGAAGAGCCAATCCAACAGGTGATGCTTTTGATATTGACTATGTTGCTCATGAAATGGGGCATCAATTTGGGGGTTATCATACCCAAAGTAATCAAAGTTGTCGTTCCGGAAGTGGGCAAACTGAAGTTGAGCCCGGAAGTGCCTCAACCATCATGGGATATGCTGGAATTTGCTCTGCCAATGTACAATCAAACAGCGATGCCTATTTTGCCTATGTAAACATCCGTGATATTATGGCGTATGTTAAATCTGCAAACGGAAGTTGTTCAGTAAATACACCAATAGCTAATCAAACACCGGTGGTTTCTGCCGGTTTGGATTATACTATTCCACGAAGTACCGCTTTTGTATTAACCGCTGAAGGTTCGGATCCGGATGACGATACATTATTGTATACCTGGGAACAACGCGACCCTGAAAACCCAGCTTCAAATGCTGCTCCAACTTCAACAAGACCGGCAGGACCAATGTTTCGATCAATTACTGGGACAACATCACCATCTAGATTTTTTCCTGCAATGGCGACTATTTTAACGGGAGCTACCTCTAATACTTGGGAAGTAGTTCCTTCAGTGTCCAGAACCATGAATTTTTCGGTAGTTGCACGTGATAACGTAGCCGGAAATGGTCAGACAAATTCAGATTTAATGTTGGTAACGGTTAACGCAGCTGCGGGACCATTCTTAGTAAATTCGCCCAACACCAACGTTTCTTGGCCAACAGGAAGTAATCAAAATGTTACATGGGATGTTGCCGGAACAACTGCTAATGGAGTTAATTCTCCTTTTGTTGACATTTTCTTATCCACTAACGGAGGAAGCAGTTTCCCTGTTTTATTAGCCAGTAAAGTTCCAAACGATGGTGCTGAAATAGTAACCATACCCAATACTACCGGTAACCAAAACCGCATTATGGTTCGGGGACACAATCACATCTTTTTAGACGTTTCGAATACTAATTTTACCATAGCAAGTAGTACACCTACTTTTGCTTTAGCTTTTAATGGTCAGACTGATGGTCAAAATAAAAGTGTTTGTCAAGGACAATCAGCCAGTTTTGATATAAGTTATTCAACTATTGGGGGTTTCTCCGGAACAACAACATTGTCTGTTAGCGGAAATCCATCCGGAACTTCAGTTAGTTTTTCGCAATCTACGATTTCAACCAATGGAGTAGTGCAATTGAATTTAAGTAACACGGAATCAGCTACTCCGGGAATTTATCAAATGACTGTAACCGGAACTTCAGGGTCAATTACCAAAACAGTTAATTTATATGTTGAGATTTTAAATTCAACATTTCAAATTGTTTCACCGGTTAATCCATTGGATTTAGTAACCGGTGTTTCGAATAATGCTGTAACAATAGAATGGGTAGCTGATCCGAGTGCTACCAATTATGATTTTGAATTGGCTAGTGATGTAGATTTTACGACGGTGTTAGTGAGTCAAAACGTTGCGACAAATCAATACACTGCCACAAGTTTAGACCAAAACACCAATTATTTTTGGCGAGTATTACCAAAAAACAATGGTTGTCAAGGAGAATTGAGTGCAGTATTCAGATTTACAACAGGAAGTGGAATTACTTGTGACCCGATAGTTAATTCAACCAATGTTCCATTAGCAATTTCGGCATCCGGTACACCAACAATCAATTCAACTTTAACAATACCTACTAATCAAAACCAAAGTATTGATAAAATTACAGTTACACTAAATATTACGCATACTTGGATGGCTGATTTAACCGTGACTTTAATCAGTCCATTAGGTACTCAAGTTCAATTGTTTTCAGGGCAATGTACCAGTCGTGATAATGCCGTTGCAACGTTTGATGATGAGGGTATAACATTAACTTGTCAAACAACAACGCCAACTATAACCGGTACGTTAATTCCGTCCCAACCTCTTTCAGCCTTAATAGGACAAAACACAGAAGGAACATGGACATTGCGGGTATTTGATTCGGCAAATCAGGATGGTGGAACTTTAAATTCATGGGGAATTACCATTTGTACAGCAGATGATACCCCTTTAAGTTGTGGTGATATTACTTCAGTTTGGAACGGAACAACTTGGAGTAATGGTTATCCGGTTAATAATGTAGCAGCCGTAATTGATGGTAATTTTACAGTTAGTAATGATTTAGAATGTTGTTCCTTCACGGTTAACAATTCTGCTCAAGTAATAGTTGAATCTGGAAACAATTTAATTGTAGAAAATGAAGTGTCTATTTCCGGAACGGCATCATTAACTATTGAAAGTAACGCAAACTTAATTCAGTTGAATAACGCTACTAATACCGGAAATATCAATCAATTTAGAGATACTAACCCATTAATGCGTTTGGATTATGTGATGTGGTCTTCTCCGGTTGATGGAACGCAAAGTTTGAAAGATTTTTCACCTTCCACGTTAAATAATCGTTTTTATAATTATGTGACATCCAGTAATATCTACACTAGTGTTGCTAATCCTTTAAACTCAACGTTTGATGTTGGAACGGGATATCTAATAAGAATGCCGGATAATCATCCAACAACTCCTACGATTTGGACAGGTGAATTTGATGGAGTTCCAAATAACGGAGAATTTAATATTGACCTGACTTATATTAGCGGAACTCAGAAATATAATGCTATCGGAAACCCTTATCCGTCAACTATAAATGCAGAGGCATTTCTACAATCAAATGCTTCAGAAATTGAAGGTACGCTCTATTTTTGGCGAAAAACAAATAATGCAGCCGGAACCGCTTATGCCACTTATACGCTTGGTGGAGCAACAACCACATCGCCAACCAGTCCGGTTCCAAATGGTACTATTCAAGTAGGACAAGGGTTTATTGTTGCGGCTCAAAATGTAACCAATCCAACGGCAACATTTAGTAACGATATGCGTGTAGACAATAATAGTAATCAATCTTTTCGCTCTAATTTTGGATTATCGGTAGCAACACAAAATGAAGCTGAACGACACAGAATCTGGTTAAATTTAACCAATCCTAATGGTTTCTTTAGCCAAATGATGGTTGGATATATGAGTGATGCTACCAATGATGTGGATCATTTAATTGATGGTAAGTATATTGGTGATAGCCAAATTGCTCTGTCTTCATTACTTGATAATGAAGAATATATAATCCAAGGAAAAGCACTACCTTTTGAAATAACTGATATTGTACCTTTACTATTCAAAACAAATTCACCCGGTAATTTTACCATTTCACTTGCCACAGTTGATGGATTGTTTGAAGGCGAACAACCTATTTTTTTAAGGGATAATTTACTTGGTGTAGTGCATGAACTAAAATCAGGACAATATACTTTTTCGTCAGAAGAAGGGTTTTTTGCCAATCGATTCGAAATAATTTATGAAGATGTTACCTTAGGAGTAAATAATCCAAATTTATCCGAATCTTTAGTAATTGCAACAGGAAATCAACAAATTGAGTTAAAATCCTCCTCTGAATTAATTCAAAATATTCAAATATTTGATGTGTTAGGAAGAAAGTTGTTCCACCAACAAGAGATTCAAACACAATCGTTTGTAGTGAAGGGTATACTTCCTGAAAACCAAGCTCTGTTAATTAAAATAGAGATGAATAATGGGCAAACTATTACGAAAAAAATTATTTTTTAATTTAGAATGATTATAAAAATTAAGAACCGGGCAAATTTGTCCGGTTTTTTTAATCTTAATAGTAAGAATCAACGTAACAGATTACCAATTGTTAACATATTAATAATGTAAATTGATGGTCATTTTTTACTTTATATGTAAATTTGTGATTGTCAAAAATTAATAAACTATTTAAATGATGAAAACAATTTTACTAAGAAAGATTATTAAATCTTTGCCGGTATTGTTACTGCTATTTACTTTCATTGGTAATGCACAATATGCGGTTGGTTTCGAAGACGCTACCAAGACGGGTTATGCCTCGGGTAGTGTGACTCTATCCGGGCTTCAATGGGATATGACTGAAGCTTTAATAGGGACATCTGCGAGTGATTATAAGGTAGACAACAACTCTGCTAGATTGAGGGGATATGGAGCTTCTTCTATTTCAATGATTGAAAATAAATCAAACGGTTTAGGCACATTATCATTTCAATACAGACGATATGGAACCGATGCACAAGTGGATTGGTTGGTGGAGTATTCGTTGAATGATGGAGGTTCTTGGACTCAGATTGGTTCAACTTTTACACCTCCGACTACTGATGATGTTCAAACATTTTCTGAAACTGTCAATGTTACGGGTAATGTTAGAATCAGAATTAAACGTGCTACAGAGACTGGGACAGCCAATAGAAGAATGAATATAGACAGTGTAGTTCTTACAGATTTTACTGGAGGATTTTCACCAACTATTACAGCTTCTACTTCTTCACTTTCTTCTTTCGGAGATGTAAACACTGGTAGCAACTCAACTAGCCAATCATTTACAGTAACGGGTTTAAATTTAACGGATGTTGTTGCAGTAGCAGCTTCAACGGATTTTGAAGTAAGTACAGATGATGTAACTTTTTCAAGTGGCTTTAATTTATCACAAACCGGAGGTTCGCTTGACGGAGAGCCCGTAACAATATATGTTCGTTTTTCACCAACATCTGCAGGACTTAACGATGGGACAATTACCTTGAGTTCTACAGATGCTGAAGACAAAATAGTAACGGTTTCAGGTACAGGGGTTGTGCCTACACCCGAATTAGTTGTTTCCACTAACTCATTACCTGATTTTGGTGATGTAACCGTAGGTGAAGAGTCCGTTAGCCAATCTTTTACACTTTCAGGAACTTTGTTGAGTTCGAATGTATTGATTGTAGCACCTGGTGATTTTGTGTTAAGTACTGATGATGTAAATTTTTCTTCCTTTTTAAATTTAGGACAAACCGGTGGAAATATCAACGGACAACCGGTAACCATTTATGTTCGTTTTCAACCTTCTTTTAGTGGGTTTACAGGCGGAGACATTGAAATATCGTCAACAGGAGCCACAACACAAATTGTTTCAGTGAGCGGAAATGGAACGGACCCAATTATTGATGCTCCGGTTGCAACAGCTGCTACTGATGTTCAGACAAATTCTTTTATAGCTAATTGGAATAGTGTCAGTGGAGCAACTTCTTACCGATTAGATGTGTCAACTAGTTCAACTTTTTCTGCACTTAGTCCCGGCACAACAACAACGGAGACGTTTACAACTATTGGAGGAGGCACTTCATCTTCATACTTAACTCGTTCTTGGACAGGAGTAGATGATGTGAATTGGACTGCTTTCAAATCAAGAACCGATCAAGTGGTAAATACAGGTGATGATGCCATTACTTTGCAAAACGCAGTGGATGCCTATTTAATCTCTGAAGAAATTGCAAACGGTTTAACAGCTTTAAGTTTTGATGTTAAACAAAATTTTGCTGGATCAGGGGGAGAATTAACGATTCGTGTATTTCACGGAGTAGGAATGGCAACAGAAACAAATTTAGGAACTTTTGCATACTCTGCAGCGGCTTCAACTTTTACTAGTGGTGCATTGAATATTACAGGTAATTTTATCATACGAATCGATAATAATACTGCAGCACGTCCGGCAATTGATAATTTGAGTTTCACAAGAAATTTGACCGAAGTACCTTCTTTTGTTGCCGGATATGAGGATTTAACTGTAAACGGCTTGTTTCAAACAGTGAATGGATTAACAGGAAATACTGAATACCATTATAGAGTAAGAGCATTTGACGGGACAACCTCTGAGAATTCAAATGTAATTACTGTTACAACCTTACCTGAAACAGATCCTATTATAACAACTTCAGAAATCTCCTTACCTGATTTTGGTAACGTCATTGTTGGTAATGATTCAACTTCTCAAAGTTTTACAGTAACTGCTGAAAATTTAACGGAAGGCGTTTTAGTGTCTGCATCACCTGATTTTTCTGTGAGTTTAGATAATATTTCCTTTTCTTCATCTGTAGTGTTAACACAAACTGCCGGAGTATTAGATGGCGAACCGGTTTCGGTATATGTGCGTTTTTCACCAACATCTGCTGGACTTAACAATGGTACAATTACATTAACTTCTGCAGGTGCTGACGATAAGACAGTATCAGTTGTAGCTACCGGATATATACCAACACCTGAATTAACAGCTTCAACAAATTCATTACCTGACTTTGGCGATGTAATTGTTGGCGAAGAATCAGGGAGTCAATCTTTCACGGTATCCGGGTCTTTTTTGACTGCTAATACTTTAATTGTTGCCCCAGGTGATTTTGTTTTAAGTACTGATGATGTTTCATTTTCTTCCTTTTTAAATTTAGGACAAACAGGTGGCAATATTAACGGACAACCGGTTACAATATTTGTTCGTTTTCAACCCTCTTTAAGTGGTTTTACCGGTGGTGATATTGAAATTTCCTCAACTGGAGCTACAACGCAAATTGTTTCAGTTAGCGGAAATGGAACGGATCCAATTATTGATGCACCGGTTGCAATTGCTGCTACTTCAATTGGAGCAGATTCTTTTGTGGCAAATTGGAATGCTGTAGATGGAGCTACAAGTTATCTTTTGGATGTTTATTCAGTAAGTGAAGGAACTCCTGCAACGGATTTATTTATTTCTGAATATGGAGAAGGTGCTCCCGGAAATAGAAAATTTGTTGAAATTTATAATGGTACTGGTGCAAGTGTTGATCTTTCTGAATACGAGCTTATGAGAGCTACTAATGGTGCGGGATGGCCAACAACAGGAACAGCAATTTTAGCTTTATCAGGAACTTTAGCAAATGGTGAAACACTAGTAATAGCTAATAATTCAACTGATGTTACAGGGGCAGATATCTACAATTCAGGTTTTGCAGGTTGGAATGGTGATGATGCCATCGGTTTATTCAAAAACGATGTATTAATAGATGTTGTCGGAACTCCTGACTTCGATCCTGGTTCAGGCTGGAGTGTTGCTGGAACTAATAATGCAACAGTTGATAATATTCTGGTTAGAAAATCATCTGTTGGTGTTGGAAATACAGATTGGACTGCATCAGCAGGAACCTCATCTGAAGATTCAGAATGGATAATTTCAAGAGTGTGGAATGCATCTGATCCTAGTACTCCAGCAACTTTGGGGGCTCATGATTTTGCCGGTAGCGGAAATAATATTGTCTATGTGTCAGGATTTGAAAATTTAACGGTGAATGGAACGTCTCAATTAGTTTCCGGACTTAACGCTAATACAACTTATTATTATGTTGTTCGTGCTGTAGATGCTGTTTCTACATCTGAAAATTCGAATGAAATTACTGTTTTAACCTTAAATCCAGTTCTTTGGTATGCTGATAATGATAACGATGGTTTTGGTGATGACAATGATACATTATTAGCCGTAGATCAACCTTTTGGCTACGTATCGGTAGGCGGCGACTGCGACGACACCAACAACACAGTTTATCCGGGAGCTGCAGAGATTTGCTACGATGGTTTAGACAATGATTGTGATGGTACCATCGACAATGGCTGTACGCCAATTGTATCGGTAGTTCAACCGGCACAGTGTGGAATAACGTTACCAACGATTGACAGTTATGTTTATGCTAACTTGGTAGCGGGAGCACAAGGATACCGTTTTAGAGTAACCAATTTATCAACCAATGAAGTACAAACTATTGACAGAGCCTTACGTGTTTTCCGTTTTACACAGTTAACAAGCTATGCTTTTGCAACCGAATATTCGGTTGAAGTTTCAGTGCGAATCAATAATGTTTGGCAACCGTTCTACGGGACACCATGTAATGTTTCTACACCGGATACCACTACACAAATCCAAGCTTCTCAGTGTAACACGGTTATCAGTAACGTGAATAATTCCATCTTTGCTGATATTGTACCGTTTGCAACGGGTTACCGCTTTAGAGTAACCAATACGTTGAATCCAATCGATGTACAAACTATTGATCGTCCGATTAGAGATTTTAGAATGACTAACTTGGCGAATGTTCAATACAATACAACGTACAATGTAGAGGTAGCGGTTAGAAATACAGATGGAACGTATTTATCGTATGGACCTGTTTGTAACATCACTACACCATTGTTCCCAACTGTTGGCTTGGAAGATGCACAATGTGATGAGTACTTAGTAAGTTCCAATACAGAAATCTTGTATGCGGAATCCTATCCGGGTGTTGAGCAATACAGATTCTTATTGGAGAATGTTAGTTTAGCTTACAGCCAAACAGTTGATAGAGCCACAAGAACAGTTACATTGAATAACTTCACAGGTTTAGTACCGGGTGAAATGTATACAGTGAGTAGCTATCCGCTTAAATGGTATGTGGGGACCTTACGGAAAATCATGTAGTGTTATTACTCCTGGAGGAGAAATCATTGTAATCCGACCAGGGGACTCAATGGGAGAAACAGAATTTAAAGCAATTGCTTATCCAAACCATTTGCGACAAGTTTCACTATTGATGTAAAAACTTCAAACACTGAAGCAGTAAGTTTGACAGTTTATGACATGGCAGGAAGACTTTTAGAAGTGAAAGAAGTGAAAGCACAAGATGTCACTAACTACCAATTCGGAGAGGGTTACCCTTCAGGTGTTTACAACTTGGTTGTAACACAAGGTAATGAAACAAGAACTGTACGTGTAGTAAAACAATAAAGCAAAGTCCTAGAGAACTAACGTTCTACTATACTAAGCTAATTAAAGTAAAGCCTCCGAATATTCGGAGGCTTTTATTTTAGTGAATTTCTGATTTTTTACTTTTTTTGGTTATCGTGTTTTTTATCAATTCGTTTTAAAGAGCTATCTATTCATTTCCTCATAAAATATTTAGGTTTTGAGAAAAGACATAGTTAGGTTTAGATAAAAGTAGTAGAAAATCAAAAAATATTAATTCTTAACTTGCTTTTTGTGAATAGATACCTCAACATTTCGCTCAATAGTATGTCCGGGTCTGGACCATTTTGGCTTTTCACCCAAGGCTTGAAATTTAGAATCTTGCGCTTCAACAGTTGTCGGCTGCATGATTTTTATGAAAGGTTTCTGAGGTTTTAATCCCAGCAAATCAAACATTTTCATGTCTTCATTGACATCGGGATTGGGGGTTGTTAATAATTTATCACCGGCAAAAATTGAATTAGCACCGGCAAAGAAACATAATGCTTGTCCCTCCCTACTCATTTCTGTTCTTCCGGCAGATAAACGTACTTGGGTTTCTGGCATTACAATTCGGGTAGTAGCAACCATTCTTACCATTTCCCAAATTTCAACAGGGTTTTGATTTTCCAGAGGCGTTCCTTCTACAGCAACTAAAGCATTAATTGGAACAGATTCTGGTTGAGGGTTTAAGGTGGATAATGCGACCAGCATCCCTGCCCGGTCTTCTATACTTTCACCCATACCAATAATTCCTCCACTACAAACTGTTACGTTTGTTTTTCTGACATTATCTATAGTTTTTAAACGGTCATCAAAACCTCTTGTAGAAATAACTTCTTTGTAATATTCTTCAGAGGAGTCAAGATTGTGATTATAAGCGTATAATCCGGCTTCAGCTAAACGATGGGCTTGATTTTCAGTAAGCATGCCCAAGGTACAGCAAACTTCCATGTCTAATTTATTAATCGTTCTAACCATTTCCAGCACTTGATCAAATTCGGGACCATCTTTTACGTTTCTCCATGCAGCACCCATACAGACGCGAGAAGAACCGGATGATTTGGCACGCAATGCTTGAGCTTTTACTTGTTGAACACTCATTAAATCGTTTCCTTCAATGTTGGTATGATATCTTGCAGCTTGTGGACAATAACCACAATCTTCTGGACAACCACCTGTTTTAATGGAGAGTAAAGTAGAAACCTGCACCACATTTGGATCATGATGTTCACGATGAATGGAGGCAGCTTCAAAAAGCAAATCCATCAACGGTTTGTTGTATATTTCGATAATTTCTTCTTTGGTCCAATTATGTTTAGTGATGCTCATAATATTGTTTTATAATTCAAAAATACTTATTTTATGAAGAAGTGTTTTAAAGAATGGAATAGATTTTTTAGAGAAGTAATCAACAAAATTATTTTTCGATTAATTTTCCATTTTTGTCATACAATAAAATCCAATCATTATGCCCAAAATAATTCCATTTTGCTTGTGCAAAATCAACGGTTGGATCAATAAAGGTTTTATATGGTTTATTATTTACAGAAAGTTTTGAATCGATAAAAATACTAACATCGATACCTTTTTCTGAAAATTCTTTTTTGATATGTTGAGCCATTTGCCACATTCCATCCGGTTTACTGGTAACTAAACTAAGTTGTTTTCGAGTTAGTTTTTCAACAATATTATAGGGAAGAACTTCGTTGATTTTTTTATCAATGACCTTAAAGTTTGTGATGCCACTTTTTTGTCTGAGCATCATTCGCCAACTTAATCGGTGAGCTTCTTCAGTCCACAAAACATCTCCTTTAATAAAATAATGTCTGATAGGGAGTATGAGTTGGATGATAAAAAAGGGTATAAAAAAGTAACTGATTACTTTTGAGAAAGGATAATTCTTGTTTACGTTTTCCGTTTGAAGTTGAGGTTTCTTTTTGAAAAAAATGTGTCGAATAGTCTCTGAAGGATAGAAAAAAACTATAAAACTCAACGCAAAATAAGGAAATATACCAATTTGTAAAGTAACAGAATTAAATAAGTGAAAAAGTAAACTGGCTATCAAGGCAAAGTTTCTTGTTTTTTTCCATAGTAGAGCGGGGATAATTAATCCGTCAAAGAAAATTCCGGAGTAGGCAATAAAAATGTGAAACCATTTTTCTGTAAACACAGATCCCAAAACAGGAAAACTTGATAAGCTAGAAAAAAGTATTCCGGTGAAAGTACCATCCAGCCAATCCGGGTAAAATTTGGCTAACGTGGCAAAAAAATAGACAATCGCCATTTGCGTAATCATTACCCATGAAATCCAACGAGGCATCGTCAAACTTTTTATAGATGGATTGTTTTTCGCATCCAATGAAGCATAGCGATTTGCAGGCAGGAACAACATTATTAAACATACTAAAATGAGTAAATAATAGTGGTTGTTATAGGAAGCCTTCTGCATTAAATAAACACTTGTCCACATTAAAGTATATAACGTCAATGAAATACGGTATTTATAGCCTAGCATGATGAAAAGACCAAGTATTCCCATGATACTAAAGTAAAAATACATCCCATAACCCGGAAGAGGAACTAAAAAGTCAAAGCCAATATGAGGAATTGAAATCGATGGATCTATTAAGTTTTTTTTAACCCAACCGGTAAAAATGGCTACAATACTTTCGGCCGCAATCAATAATCCGAAAGTCATTCTGAAAAGAATTAATGGGGCATTATCAATCGGGTCAAAAGCTTTTTTTAGCATTACAATGAATTTATATACTCAAGTGAAAGAGCCTTATCTTTGTGGAGTTGTTCTTTTAATTTTTCTATACTTTCAAATTTTTCTTCATCTCGGATTCGATTGATGAGTTGAATTTGTATTTTTTCATCGTACAAATCGCCTTCAAAATCAAAGAAATGAATTTCAATTGATTTAGAATTTCCGTTAACGGTAGGGTTAAATCCAATGTTCATCATACCATAGACCAAGTTGTTGTTCAGTAAACTTTGTACAATATAAACACCATTTTTAGGGATTAATTTGTAAGGCTCTTGAATTTTAAGATTGGCAGTAGGAAAACCTAAGGTTTTACCAATTCCTTTTCCTTTTACAATTTTACCTGTTAAAAGATAATTGTATCCGAGATAATTAGTAGCCAATTTTATATCTCCTTCATTCAATGCATTTCTAATTTTTGTAGAACTAACCGAGACTTCATTTATTTCCTGAGCGGAGATTTGTTCTACTTCAAAATCATATTTTTCTCCAAATCCAATTAAATCGTGAATATCAGCTGTTCTGTTTCTTCCAAAGCGATGGTCATAACCAATAATAATTTTCTTCACATTAAATTGATCTACTAAAATTGAGGAAACAAACTCTTCGGCAGTGAGTCTGGAAAAAGCTTGATCAAACGGATGTATAATAAGGTTATTTAAACCGGATTTTTTTAATAATTCTATACGTTCATCAATGGTGTTCAAAAGTTTAATTTCGTTATTATCTTGAAGTACCATTCTTGGGTGTGGGAAGAAAGTGAGCACTAGACTTTCACAATCACACAAAGATGAATTTTGAATTAGTTTTTCAATAATTTTGTTATGTCCGATATGAACCCCGTCAAAAGTACCAAGTGTTAGTACTGTTTTATTCTTAGGTTGGAAACTATATATAGAATGGAAAATTTTCAACGATTTTTTTCTACAAATTTAACTAATATTAAAATACCCGCAATAATTTTACTGTTAATAAGAAAATTCTAATAAAGATTCAATAAAAACGCGTGTAAATATTTAAAAATAAGAAAGAAATTGCAAAAATATGGTATATTTGTCACTTAATTAATTTCCAAAAAATGAAAAAATTAGTACTATTAACTTTATTAACAATTTTGTCATTTATTGACATGAATGCCCAAAAGAAAAATTTTTGGACACCAGTAAATGAAAACGTTACAGCAGTTGCTAAAACGGCTCAAAGAGAGTCATTCCCTACCAACTTTACGTTGTATAGTTTAAATTTAAACGAATTTAAAACGGTTTTAACCACAGCACCTAATCGTTTTTTGTCACAACAAGGAGTTGTTGTTGCCTTTCCAAATGCTAATGGTGAGATGGAGCAATTTGAATTGTTCGAGGCTTCAAATTTTGAGCCTGAGTTACAAGCTCAATACCCAGAGATTAGATCTTATGTTGGAATTGGTTTAGATGATAAAAAAGCTCAACTAAGAATGAGTGTCGACCCGAAAGGAGTACAAACAATGATTTTTAGAGCTGGTAAAAAAACGGAATTCATGGAGCCATATTCAGAAAACGGTTTAGTTTATGCCTCTTATATGTCTTCAAGACAAAAAGGGAAAATGCCTTTTACTTGTGCTACTGTTGATCATTCTGTTAGTAGTCGCCTTTCTGAAGAAGTTGACAATCAAGATATTTTCGCGAATAATGGTGTTTTAAAAACATTCCGATTAGCATTGTCTTGTACAGGTGAATATGGAACATACCATGGCGGTGCAGCAGGAGCTTTAGCAGCAATGAATGCCACAATGACAAGAGTAAATGGCGTTTTTGAAAGGGATTTAGCTGTCCGACTAAATATTATTGCTAATAATAATTTAGTTGTGTATACAAACTCTTCTACCGACCCTTATTCTCCCGCTTCCGGAATGGATAGTTGGAATTCTCAATTACAAACGACTTTAACAAATGTTATCGGAGAAGCAAATTATGATATAGGTCATCTATTCGGAGCCACTGGCGGAGGTGGAAATGCAGGATGTATTGGGTGTGTATGTGTAAATGGTCAAAAAGGGAGCGGTATTACTTCACCTGCTGATGGAGTTCCTGCGGGAGATTTTTTTGACATCGATTATGTAGCCCATGAAATGGGGCATCAATTAGGAGCCAATCATACTTTTTCTGAATGGGTTGAAGGAAGTGGAGTAAATGTAGAACCTGGAAGCGGGTCTACTATTATGGCTTATGCAGGGATTACAACCTACAATGTGCAAGGAAACAGTGATGATTATTTTACATATAGAAGTATATTACAAATTCAAAATAATTTAGCAAATAAACCTTGTGCTAATAATATTACCTTGAATAATCCTGCTTTAACAATAACATCAGGAGGAAACTGGACTATACCGAATGGTACTGCTTTTATTTTAACCGGTACTAATCCAACTAATAATGCTGGAGCAACTTTTACTTGGGAGCAAAATAATAGTGCAACGGGTGCGGTTACGGGAGCAAACAGTATTTGTTACCCAACAAAACCTGCGGGACCTAACTTTAGATCATTACCCCCAACAGATACACCTGTTCGTTACATGCCGGCTTTTAGTTCTGTACTTAATAACAACTTAACATCAACTTGGGAATCTGTTTCAACAATCGGTAGAACAATGGCGTTTACACTAACTGCAAGAGACAATATTGCCAATGGTGGACAAACAAATACGGCATCGACAAGTATCACAGTAAGTGGCACCGTTGGTCCATTTGCTATTACTTCTCAAAACACAAGCGGAATCTCTTGGAATCAAGGTTCAACACAAACAATCACTTGGGCGGTTAATAATACAACGACTTTGGTTGGTTCATCTAATGTAGATATTTTACTTTCAACCGATGGAGGACAAACTTTTTCTACTGTATTAGCATCTAATACGCCTAATGATGGAACAGAAAATATAACAGTACCCAATGTTGCGTCACAACAATGTAGAATTATGATTAGACCAACCGGCAATATTTATTATGCTTTGAATTTAGCTCCTTTTTCAATTGGTTATAGTTGTTCTATTATTTCAAATAATACTGTTGCTGCAATTGCAGACGGAGTTGGTGCTAATCAAGCTGGTGCGACTACGGTTTCTACTATAAACTCTACTGAAACAGGCAACATCGAAACGATTGAGGTTAATCTGAACATTACACATACTTGGATTGGAGATTTGGTTGTTGCACTTGTTCATCCTGATGGAACTTCAATTAATCTTTGGAATAGAACGTGTAATAACCCTCAAAATGGAAATATCAATGTAACGTTCCTTGATGGTGCAGGTACGATTGTTTGTGCAACTCCAACTACCGGAACATATAGCCCGGTTCAAGCCTTAGCTCCATTTATTGGAAAACCTAAGAGTGGAAATTGGACATTGAGGGTAACTGATTTTTATAATGGTGATGCAGGAACCTTAAATTCATGGTCAGTGAATTTTGGATGTACTCTTGGGAGCGAGGAGTTTAATGAGCTACAATCATTTGTAGTTTATCCAAATCCAAGCAAAGGGAATTTTACTGTTAGTTTTGATAATCCTTCAGATGATATGGTTAATATTTCTGTGATGGATATTAGAGGAAGAAAAATATTTGATAATGATTACCAATCCGGTTCAACATTTAATCAAGAAATTCAATTAGAAAATGCACAAAGTGGTGTTTATTTATTGAATCTTACCAATGGAAATCGTAAAGAAGTGAAGAGAATTATTATTGAATAAAAAGTATACTTTTTGTCAATACATTAAAAGACCGTCAAAACTGATGGTCTTTTTTTGGTTTTAATTATTCAAAATCAGTATTTTTAGCTTTTTAAAATCAACTTCATGAAAAAACTATTATTATTATGTTCTTTAATGGCTATTTACACCGGACATGCTCAACTAAATTTTTGGGAAAAGTCAGCTAGAGAAAACATAATGCCATCTCAAACAATCAAACGATTGACCATTCCAACTAACTATGAGGTGTTCTCTTTAGATTTGGAAAATTTTAAAACGACGCTATTATCAGCACCAAAAAGAGAGGTTTCTTCAGAGTCTAATCTCATCATGTCCTTTCCAAATGCTGAAGGTGAATTGGAGAATTACAGAGTTTATGAAGCTTCTGTTATGCATCCTAATTTACAAGCACAATTTTCGGATATTAGATCATATGTTGGTTTAGGTGTTGATAATAAAACGGCAATGATTCGTTTTAGCACTACATTGTTTGGTGTACATGCCATGCTTTTTGAAGGAAACAGAGAGGTACATTACATAGATACTTATACTAATGATTTAAGGGAATATATAGTTTATTCCAGAAAAAATATTCAACCAACTGAAGCTTTTAATTGTTTAGTTGAAGATGAATTAGTAGGAGAAATAGATGGGATTCATTTTTCGCCAAGAAATAATAATAGCATTTTTTCTGACACAGGGATTTTTAGAACCTATCGATTGGCAATGGCTTGTACGATAGAGTATGCTCAATTTCATTGGCAAGCTGCTGGAATGACTGCTGCAACTCCTGAAGTAACTAGAAAAACAGCCGTTTTAGCGGCTATGAACGTATCAATGACCAGAATAAATGGTATTTACGAAAGAGATATGTCGCTCACCATGCAGCTCGTGCCTAATAACTTAGATATCATTTTTATTACTAGCGATAACTTTAATAACAATAATGCAGGAACTTTGATTAATCAAAGTCAGACAGTTATTGATGGAATCATTGGTACTGCAAATTATGACATTGGACATACAGTTAGTACTGGTGGTGGAGGGTTAGCACAACTTAATGCACCATGTACTGGTAATAAAGCACGAGGAATTACAGGGTCTTTTGCACCAGTAGGAGACCCTTTTGATGTGGATTATGTAGCCCATGAAATGGGACACCAATTTGGAGCAACACACACACAAAATAACAATTGTCAAAGAACCGCTGCAACTGCAGTAGAGCCTGGAAGTGCTTCAACTATCATGGGTTATGCCGGAATTTGTGCACCAAATGTTCAAAACAACTCTGATGCCTACTTTCATGCTTTTAGTTTAGCACAAATGGATAATTTTGTATCTGGGGTAGGGAATTGTTCAAATAATATTTCTAATAATAATGACGCTCCAATTATTCAACCCATCCCAAATTATACGATTCCAAGAAGTACAGCTTTTGTTTTAGAGGGAAATGCTACTGATGCTAACGGTGATGGATTAACTTATTGTTGGGAGCAAACCGACACCGGTTTTGCAATTCAACCACCAACCGCTACGGATGCAACAAACGGACCAAGATTCCGTTCTAGAAATCCATCAACAAATCCAAATAGATACATGCCTATCATGGCAACGATTTTAACAGGAGCAACTTCCAATGCTTGGGAAGTGGTACCTTCCATTGCTAAAACAATGAATTTTTCATTAGTTGTGAGAGATAACAGAACACCTAATGGGGGACAAACCGCTAGAACAAATATGTCTGTTACAACTGTTGCTAATGCAGGACCATTCTTAGTAACAGCACCTAATACAAATGTTTCTTGGCAAGCAGGAACGAATCAGAATGTTACTTGGGATGTAGCCGGAACAACATCTAATGGCGTCAACACTCCTTATGTAGATATTTATTTATCTACCAATGGAGGCTCTAGTTTCCCTATTCTTTTAGCTAGTAGTGTGCCAAATGATGGCTCAGAAATAATTACTGTTCCAAACAGTGTTGGAACCACCAACAGGATTATGGTGAAAGGACATAATAATATCTTTTTAGATGTTTCAAATTCAAACTTTTCTATCACAGCTCCGGTATCAACTATGGCAATTGCCTTTAATGGAGTAGCAGGAGAACAAAACAAATCGGTATGCCAAGGTAGTAACATAGTTTTCAATTTAGCATATCAAACATTTGGTGGATTTAATGCCGACACAACTTTTTCTGCAACTGGAAATCCAACCGGAACTACAATATCTTTTAGTCCTACGTCTGCAAGCACACAAGGAAACATTCAAATGCAAGTAACAACCACCGCATCAACACCTATAGGATTGCATCCTATTATGGTAACGGCTACTTCCGGGTCAACGACAAAAACAGTGAATATGTATGTAGAGGTTGTCAGTGGAAATTTTTCAGATATAACGTTAACTTCACCAGCTAATGCTACAACGGTTGAACCTGTTGGAGTTGCTTTTAGTTGGACAGCAGACCCCAATGCAACACTTTATTCCATACAAATAGCTTCAGAACCTTCGTTTAATACCATTATTGAGGAGAATTCAGTGACTACAAACAGCTACGTTTCTTCCAGCTTACCTAATGCAACTACTTTATATTGGCGGGTTTCACCGGGGAATAACGCTTGTTTAGGAAACTTTTCAACGGTATTTTCTTTTTCTACAACATTTTGTTCAACAGCAATTTCATCGGATGTACCGGTTGTAATCCCTTCTAGCGGAACACCTACGGTTAATTCAACACTAACGATAGCTTCTGAAGATAATGTTGAAATTCAAAAAGTTACGGTTACTTTAAATATTTCTCATACTTGGATTAATGATTTAATAGTAACCTTAATCAGTCCTTCGGGTACACAAGTACAACTACTAAATAGAGAGTGTAATCCAAACCAAGGCGATGAGGATGCTATTGCTACATTTGATGATGATGGAATTATTTTGGTTTGTGGTGCTAATCCAGCGATTTCAGGGATTTTGATTCCGGAACAACCACTTTCTGCTTTAAACGGTCAAAATTCACAAGGTGTTTGGACATTACGAGTGCAGGATACTTTTAATCAAGATGGGGGTGCCATCAATAGTTGGAGCTTAGATATCTGTAGCGAAAATGCCCCTGCTAGTGTTGAAGAAGTTTCCGGTTTAACTTTCGGACTTTATCCAAATCCGACAAGAGGAAATTTTACAGTTGCAATGAATCATGTTGAATCTGAGCAAATTGAAATAACGGTATTTGATTTGAGAGGGAGAGTTATTTTCAAACAATTGTACGCAAACAACGGTGCTTTTAATCAAGAAATAAAGTTGGAAAACCCTCAAACAGGCATTTATTTAGTGAAGGTTTCTGATGGGTCGAATCAAGAAACAAAACGTTTGATTGTTGAATAAATTATAAGAAATCCAAATTTAGAAGCCCGTTTTTCTTTAAGAGAAATGGGCTTTTTTTAATATTAAATAGAAATTGAACGTATAATATGAGGTGTTTTTTCATTTAAAAAAGATAAATCGAAATGGATTACATCTTTTTTTTGCGACAAAATTAATGACCCCTTTTCTATTTTAAAGTAACCGGTCTGTCCTTTACAAAAACAATGACGACCAAAAATGAGTTTAGTTTGCGTTAGCTCTAAATCAGTCAAGGACAAAGATTGATTAGAATTCACAATCTCAAAAATTATGTCTTCTCGGTAATGATTGTCTTGTAAATTAGCTTGTTCGGTTTTGTTATATTGAAAATGAATTACGGTTGTTCCTTCGTTGTTTTTGATATCGTAATACATTCCTCCCAAATCGTCATAAAGCAGAATGAGTTGTTTGTTTTTTAAAATTTCAATGTTACATTTTCCATCTATCGGGCATTCACTTGAGATTATAGCTGGAGTTGCGGAAGTATTTTTTTGAGCTTTGCAGGAAAATAATAAACCTACTAATACAAGCATAATTACTTTTTTCATGGTTAATATTTTTAATGCATATCTCAAAAAGTAAGCCAAATTACTTTCCATTAAATTCGTTCATGGTATTATTTATTCCGGCTAGGGCGAAGGATTGGATAATTTCACTGGATTTTTCTAATCGTTCAGGCAATTTTAATTTCTCTTCTTCATCCCATTCGCCTAAAACATAATTTACTTGTTGCCCTTTTTTAAATTGGTCACTTATTCCAAAACGAAAACGAGGATATTCTGTTGTGTTTAATAAACTTTGAATACTTTTCAATCCGTTATGACCACCATCACTACCTTTGGTTTTAATGCGAATTGTTCCAAAACTAAGGTTTAAATCGTCTGTGATAATCAATATGTTCTCTTTTTCAATATGTTCTTTTTCCATCCAATATTTAACAGCTTTGCCACTTAAGTTCATATATGTGTTTGGTTTTAGAAGAAGTAATGTTCGGCCTTTGATTTTAAACTCTACCACTTCACCTAATTTGGCAGTTTGAAAGCTAATGTTTTCTTTCTTTGCAAAATAATCAAGAACTTTAAAGCCTATATTATGACGGGTATTTACATATTCGGCTCCCATATTTCCGAGTCCGACTATCAGGAATTTTTTCATATCCGGTGCGTTGACTGTTTTTTGTGTTTGAAAAAGTGATGCAATCCAGTTAATCATTTTGCAAAAGTACGAAAGTTTATAATTGTAAGTCATTTTGTTTGGTAGCATGTTTTGTCCTTAATGAGATAGAAAGTCTTGAATAGCCTAAAATTGATTTATTTTTGACTTTCAAACTTTTAGTGCTACCTAGAAAAATTATTTAAGCAATTAAACTTGTAGTGATTGGTCAGATTGTATCATAAAAAAAGCACCGGCGTAAACCGATGCTTTTATTCTTAAGAAAAGAGATATTATTTTTTCTTTTTTGCAGCTCCTTTTTCTGCTTTGGCAGCTTCTTGAGCAGCTTTCATAGCAGCACGAGAAATTCTTACTTGAGCAACAACAGTATTATCAGGATGCATTAATTTGAAACTGTTCGTTTCAATTTTAGTAACGTATAATTTGTTGCCCATTTCTAATTCAGAAATGTTAGCTTCCACATAATCGGGTAAATTTTTAGGTAATGCTTTTACTTTTAAACGACGTTGGTTTAACCTCAAAACACCTCCACCTAATACACCAGGAGAAGTTCCTGTTACTTTCACAGGAATTTCCATCATGATTTCTTTGTCGTCTTTTAATTGATAGAAATCAATATGTAAAATTTTGTCTGATACCGGATGGAACTGGATGTCTTGTAAAATAACATCGGTTTTTGTTCCGTTTCCTAATTCAATTACAACAGTATGTGCGTTAGGAGTGTAAACCAAACTTTTGAACGCTTTTTCTTCTGCTGCAAAATGTACTGGTTGATCTCCTCCGTAAATAACGCAAGGAACCATTCCAGCATCACGTAAGGCCTTTGTTGACTTTTTGCCTACGCTTTCTCTTTCTGATCCTTTAATCGTAATCGATTTCATTGTAAAATATATAAAATTAATAAATAAAAATTCTGTTCTCTTGTCCGTTGTCTTTTTTCGGTAATCGATCGGCTAATCACTAAAAAAATTACATTAAAAATTTCCCGCTAATGGAATTGTTGTGTTGCACCATGTGCATAACTTCAGCAAAAAGCGGTGCACAACTCACCACTTTAATTTTGTTTGATTCTTTCTTTAAAGGGATAGAATCAGTGACAATTAATTCGCTCAACTGCGACTTTTCAATTTTTTCATACGCATCACCTGATAAAATGGCGTGAGTACAGATAGCACGAACGCTCAATGCTCCTTTTTCAATCATCAAATCGGCTGCTTTTGCCAAAGTTCCGCCGGTATCAATCATATCATCTACTAAAACGACATTCCTTCCTTTTACTTCACCGATAAGTTCCATTGTATCAATTACGTTGGCCACCTTTCGCTGTTTGTAACAAATTACTACATCAGATTCTAAAAATTTAGAATAGGCATAAGCTCTTTTGGAACCGCCCATATCGGGTGAAGCAATTGTTAGATTTTCCAAATTCAAACTTTTCACGTACGGTAAAAAGATGGTGGAGGCAAACAAATGGTCAACCGGTTTTTCAAAGAAACCTTGAATTTGATCGGCGTGTAAATCCATCGTCATGATTCGGGTTGCTCCGGCTGTTTCCAATAATTTAGCTACTAATTTAGCTCCGATTGGCACTCTTGGTTTGTCTTTTCTGTCTTGTCTGGCCCATCCGAAATAAGGAATTACTGGGGTAATGTGTCGGGCTGATGCTCTTTTAGCAGCATCAATCATTAACAAAAGTTCCATCAAGTTGTCTGCACTTGGAAAAGTAGAACAAACGATGAATACCCGCAATCCACGAATCGATTCTTCAAAAGACGGTTGAAACTCACCGTCACTATATTCAGAGAACGTTACTTTACCCAGCGGAATTCCATAGTGTTGAGCTATTTGTTCGGCTAGGTATACACTTTTTGAACAAGCAAATATTTTTGCTTCCGGTTCGTTGTGTGACATTTTAAATGGTTGTTATGTAGTTAGTTAGTTGTGTCTCGTCAAAACGAGGTGCAAATTTAGAAATAAAAATCAACTTAGAAAGGAATTTTTCCACAAATTTCTTGAAAATGTCTCAAAAAATTAGTTACATTTGCACCCACAAATAACTTCCCAAGCCCGGATGGCGGAATTGGTAGACGCGCACGACTCAAACTCGTGTTCTTAGGAGTGTGGGTTCGATTCCCACTCCGGGTACTTCAAAAATTCTTAACAAGCTGTAAAACTGCAAGTTAAGAATTTTTTGTTTTTAGAGTTGTACGGTTTTTGTATTGTTGGATTTATATTATGTTTTTTTAAAGTCTATTTGTAATCTTTTGTTTTACTATAAAGTTTCCTCATTTTTAAATTAACCTTATTTCTTTTTTGAAGATTGACAGGTCAAAGGTTGTCAAACTTTAGTTTAAAACAAGAAATGTTTCTATAACAGCAAATGTAAGCACTAGAAAGGATGAAGTATAGAAGAGTAGCCTATTATTCATAAAACTACTTATAATGTTGGCTAGAATTATTGCTATGAAAAAGTTTATAAAGTATATTAAAATAGCAACATACCACTTATAATGATTAAGAATTAAAAGAAATGACATTACCATTATAATGAGACTAAAAAGTTTTAAAATGGTATCTTTCTCTTTTGACTTAATTATTCCTCTGGACATTTGTTTTCTGTCGTGTATAATTTTTAAACAGACTACAATTAAACCTAATATTGCAATTTGTTCATCAGATGAGGTCTCAAATGGATTCATTCTTTAGGTTTTAATTTTTATTTTAAAGTTACGAGTTTAATATCTCTGCTAGAATATTTAACCATCTCTTCAAGGAGGTTGATTATATAATTATAGTCTTCTGCATTATTAGATTCACAAATTATAATTGGAGCTGAACCACTAATTTTATCTTGGTGTTTTTCTCTGAATGTAATATACTTATAACTAGTTGTTTCATTTATCACTATTCTTTCTATTGGTTGTGGAAATTCAAAATTTAATGCAACTGAATTTAAACCTAAAACATTCTTTTTTAATATTCTACTCTGATAATACTGTTTGTCTAGTTCAAAAATTATTTGTTTATAAGTTGTAAACGGGATGGCTAAAAAACCTAAAACTCCGACACCTAGCCCAATTAGCATAACTGGAGCTATTTTGTCAATCAAAAAATCATTATCAGTATGACCTAATAAGACAATAAGAAAATATACAATTGCTAAGCCAACTAAGCCATAAACTGCCTTGGTTTTTACTAATTTAACTGCATTTGAGTTTTCAAATACTATTTGATTTTCTTTACTATTTGTAGCAAAATTATATATTTCTTTATCCATATTTTTAAGAGTTTCATCATCAAGTTTCTCAAATTTTTCTTCTCTCCAAGTAATGCACAAAGTATGGTTCTTTTTCATGATATTTAATTTAAAGTTGTATTGTGTGATAACCGAATAAAGCAAAAATAAAACAATTTTTGAGTTGTATTACTTTACAACTCAAAATTGTTAAATGACAGATACTTCTGTACATATTAAAGTGGGGAAACGCATCCAAGAAATCAGAACTTCCAAAGGAATTTCTCAGCAAATCTTGGCAGCTAAATGTAATTTTGAAAAAGGGAATATGTCAAGAATAGAATCTGGTAGAGTAAACATAACGCTCTCAACTATGAATAGAATTTCCACAGCATTAGAGGTTGAACTTATTGAACTTTTTAAGTTTTAGCTATTAATAATATATTATTAAAAAATTAATATTAAAGTTTTTATTCTTTTTTACACCTGTTTAGCTTCATTGACTCGTTTAAAAAAGCTCTGGAATTTGTAAAACTATAAAAACCATTTTTGGTAATTATTAAGTGGTCTATCATTTCTATATCAAGTAGTTCAGCACATTTTATTATTTTTTCAGTTAACTTAATATCCGCATCACTTGGAGCTAAATTCCCAGAGGGATGATTGTGACAAATAATAATACAAGATGAATTACATTTTAGTGATACTGCAAACAAAAGCTTAACATCTACTACAGTTCCAGATAAGCCACCTTTTGAAAGTGGATAAATACCAAGTACTTTATTACCTCTGTCAAGCAGTAAAACTTTAAACTCCTCTTGTAGTTCTAAAGTATCTTTATTCCAGTTGTCTAAAATTATGTTATAAGCTATTCTACAAGATGTAATTTTTTCCCTTTCCATACCTTCTCTATTGTATGAAACCTTTATTTCGGCTAAAACATTCATATCTAAAGATGTATATTTAAAAATATTAAGTAAAAAATTTAAAAAAGTACACCCTCTTTATCATTTTGGATGGCAAGAGTACCAACAAAATAGAGGGTGTAATTAGTGTTTTAATGAACTAGTTCACCATTTTTAGAAAACGTATTTCCTTGTGGAGTGCTAGTCATGAAATGTTCAATAGTTGTTTCACTTTTCTCCACAGTTTTGGTTTCAACATCAGAATCACTATACTCAAATCTATGAGTTAGTGTTAGTTCCTCTCCTGTTTCTTTAACTGTGTACTTGTAAGGCTCACATTTGACTTTCACAATACATCCTGGAATTTCAGTGCCAACTAATGATTTACATGTTAGTTCATCAAAGGTTGAAGAGATTCCGGCTTTTCTTGCGGTTACATAAAACTTTCCTGTTTCTTGGGATTTTACCAATTCTATTCCACCTTGTAACACTAGGATAAAGAACTCTCTCCCATCCTCAGCTTGTCTTTTTTGATAGTTAATAATACGTACCATTTCTTAAATTTTTGAGTTAAACATTTTTTGTAGCTTTAAAATCTTCAGTTAAAAAAAGTTATGCTATCACCTATAACATTAATTTGACCTGATAAAATTTTTAGCTGTTATAAACCAGTGGGGATGTTGTAATCCACTCTGACTATGTGGGGGCTTTGCGTGGAGACTCTCATTCTTTTATTTTTAAAGTGTTTAAAAAATTTATAAATTAAATTTTCTATACTTTTACTCTTTAAAAAAAATCTAAAAAGATGAATAAAAAAGTATTTATCTCTTACAGTTGGGGAACAAAAGAACATCAAGAATGGGTTGTTAATCTTGGTAAAAGATTAATGAATGATACTATTGATGTGGTATTAGACAAATGGAGTTTAAAAGAAGGTAATGATATTTTTCATTTCATGGAAAGTATGGTTAAAGCAGATGACATTTATAGAGTTCTCGTAATTTGTGACAAGAATTATAAGAGTAAATCTGATAACAGAGATGGAGGGGTAGGAACAGAAACCCAAATAATAACACCTGAGATTTATAGTAATCAGAAACAAGATAAATTTATTCCACTGGTGCGAGAAAGAGATGAAGAGGAAAGCCCATACCTTCCTATATATTTATCATCTAGAAAATATATAGACTTTAGCAAAGAAGAATATTTTGAAGATAGTTATGAAGAGTTATTAAGAAATATTTTAGATGCACCATCAATACCCAAACCAAAGTTAGGGGATAAAGTACCCCTGTATATAACTGAATCTGCCGTAAATAATACACAAACTAACTCTATAGTAAGAACCTTAGAAAACCAGTTAAATAAGAACCCTGAAAAACTTAATAGCTATGTAGAACACTTTCTAGAGTCTTTTTTAGAGTCTATGTGGGAATTTGAAATCAAAGGAGGTTCAGTTGTAAATGATAAGTACGGTGAAGATTTGATAGAAAATATAAAGTCATTTAAAGTTTTGAGAGAAGATTTTATTAGTTTTCTTTTGATTATAGTTAAACCCGAATATGATTTGGATGTTGACATTTTAATAAATTTCTTTGAAAAAAAGAATTTATATAGTAGACCGAGGGGAGGAGCTTCTAGTTGGAGTCCTAATAACTATGAAAATTTCTCAATATTTTTTCAAGAGTTTTTTATTTATACAATTGCAATTTGTTTAAAGAGAAAAAATTATGAGTTAATAGGCGAGCTACTCTATTCAAAGTATTACCATAATAATTTATACATAGGAAAGAGGGAGTCTAAAAGATTTACAGAACTTTATTCATTTAAAACCAACTTAGAGAATTATATTCAGGTAAAGTTTAATATGTTAACTGGGTTTGGTCATTTAGTAATTACTAATCTTTCTGATAAGGTAACTAAGAATGAAGTAATTCTAGCAGATTTAATATGTCACTACATTGGGGATTTGTACAAAACAATAAATGACTATAAGGATTCATGGTTTCCTTCAACTTATGTATATAGAGGTGACTATTATGATTTTGAAATCTTTGATAAGTTGAGTTCAAAACGTCACTTTGAAAAAGTTAAACCTATTTTTAATGTTGAAACTATAGAGGAATTTAAAGAGCTGATTAATAATTATAAAGATAGTAAAAAGGGTGTTGACAGAATAAGATACTCAAGAGGTTTTGAGGTTATACCCTTTTTATTTGAAATGATAAATTTAGATGAAATAGGTTCTAATAGATGATATAAAATTATCTTAGAAGTTTAAACCCAACCTCTAATTAAAGAGTTTGGGTTCTTCTCAACTCAAAAACTAAGATTAGTCATATTACTAACACTTAATTTTTAAGTTATGTGATAAATTCTCCACATAGTATATTAAGATTTTATCACAGGAATTTAGCTGTTCATTAAATTTATGAACTTTTCAAAAAGTAATTTTCTGATGTACTTCTTAGTTATTAATAAGTCATTTTTAATTAGTAACTTTTTGAACTTATCATTTTCTCTTTTTTTGGTTTGTGGATGAACACCTTTCATTTCTTCAGACCAAAAAAGAGGGTTGGTGTACTTAATTAGGTCATTGTAGTCATTTGAATCTTTTAAAGAGGTAGTACTAAATTCATCTACAATAACTATCTCATCAAATCTTTTAATTAAATACAGAAATAATTTTCTAAGTATAACTTTATTTTTCAGGTCATATAAAAAATAGATTTCCATTGAACGGAACTCTAGAGCTTTGGTAAATTTAATCTCAAATCTAAGTATGTTAATTTCCTGATTAAACTGCATTCCTTTGTCATAAACTTTTATAATGTAATTACTATGAATAAAACGTTTTAATTCTCCACTTCCTCTAAAGTTTTCACTTGACCCAGCTTTATCTTTATGTAATATGAAATTTCCACGTACAATACTATCTGGAGGTCTATCTAAAACTATATTTAAACCAAATTCTAACTGAGTTAGCTTTCCTTCATTTATAACTTTAAACTTCTTCTGAATTATATCTATTGCTTCAGAAAGTGAGTAGTAGCCAAAGTCATTATAATTTTGGTCTTCTGACAGTTTTAGTTGGTTGTAAAACTTATGAAGAGAGTTTTTTATATTTCCTGATTCTTCTGATACTCTTACATCTAAACTTACAAATTTGGTTTTATAATATGGTTTAATTTCTCCAGTATGGTAAACAAATGTACCCTCTAAGTCTGGGAAGTTCTTTTTGTCCATAACAAGTTCTTTGAACTCGCCATTGTCTCTATAAATAAGCTTAATGAAGTCTATCATATCATTAGCTCTTTAAAAGCGTCAGACACTCTACAACCTCACTCTTTTTATAGTATCTTTTATTACCTATACCATAGCATTTTAATTTTCCTTGTTTTGTCCAATACCATAAAGTAGTTGAATCTACTTTTAAGAAACGAAAGGTTTCCTCTCTTGTTAAAAGGATTTCATTTTTCTCCCCTTTGAGAACTTCTAATGCATCATCCATCTGTTTTTTTACAGATGTATTAATAATGTCCTTTAAATCTTGTACATCTAAGTTATGCACTAATACACTATTTTCCATAATTATCTTTTAAATTATGGTGCAAGTAGGATTAGGTATTTTTTAGGACTTGCCTAATTCGTCTCTGTTGTAGAAATTCCCATATTAATAAGTTCTTTTTCAACTTTTTTCACCCTTGTGGTTTTGTTTAGAGGGTTCTTCTTTTGGTCAACTTGAGGACTGTAAATAGGGTTGAGATAAGGTTGAAGTGTGGTTGTATTTTCGCCTGTTATTGCAGATAAAAGTTCAGCGAGTTTATGGGTGGTAGTTTGTAGACCATATTTTTTTCTGAGATAATCCAAAATTCCTGTCTTATGAAGATAGATAACTTTTACAAGAGCAGACGAGTCACTATAATTTAATAGCTCATCATCTGCTATTTGAGATAGTTTCTGATACTTAAGCTCTAATAACCCAATTTTTTTTACTATTGGCTTAAATAGGTCAGGATGGTAGTTAGTATTGCTGAAATTCATTTTAAGCCAGTTTAAGTGGTTTATTTCTTCAAGAATAAATTCTTCTTCATTATAAATTTTATTATCATCCATAACTAACGCTTCAGCAAGCCTAATTTCATAGGTCATTTTATAAGCAGATGTTGGGCAATGACTCCAATACACATTTTCATTTTTACTTGCTAAGAAGACCTCTAATGAAAGTTGAAAGATATTTTCTCTAATTGCTGAAGAATGTTCTTTTGGATTAGAAGAGGTCTTAAATCCATTCTCTATATCAGCTTTATCCAACTCTAACTCTTGTAAATTTTTGTATAACTCTTGAAAACTCATAATTAAAAATAATTTGATAATGACTTAGCTCTATCAGTTTGACTCTTACCTATATAGTTTAAAAACATCTTTTCAGTTTGATGACCAGTAGCACTCATTAAAAGTGGAGTAGGTATTATACCGTAATGATTAGTAGCAAAAGACCTTCTACCTATGTGAGATGTAATAAGTTCATTTTTTGGATAAAGTCTTTTGACCTTTCTGTTAATTTTAGCATCTAACTTTGAACCTTCTATAGGGTCTGATATATTAGCAATTTTAGCCACTAGTTTAATGTATTTATTATACTTTACATCTGATGTAGGTCTAGGAAAATCACCTTTCCTTTTTTCTAATATCCTAACAACTTCTTTGTGTAAAGGTAAAATAATATTTTGATTAGTTTTTTTTTGTGTAAATTCAACATAACTAATTATTTTACCGTTTTCTACTGTTTCGGTCCTTATCTTAGTTTTGTCAAACTTCATAAAGTCAGAAACTCTCTGACCTGTAAAGCAACTTATTATTAGCCAGTCTCTTGCATTGTCAAGGTATTCTGGTAAGTCTGTTAATTCTGATATTCTTTTAATTTCATCAAAATTTAAGTAGACAATGATGTTCTTTTCTTTCTTTAATGACCAGTTAAAAATCTCTTCATTTACTTTTAATGTGGATTTTGCATGTCTACAAATTGTTTTAATATTAGTGAAATCAACTAAAATAGTATTCTGATTATATTTGAGTTCAGTTAAAAATCTTTTGAAGAGATTTAATTCAGCATTGTCTAAAGCTTCAATTGCTAGTTTGTTTTTTACCTCTTCTTCATACTTTTTAATTTTATTTTTTGTGGTAATAAGTTTCTTTTTAGTATTTTTATTAGTTATAAGTAGCTCAACATAGTAGTCAAAATAGTCAGTTAAAAAAATAGGTATGTTTGTTTTTAACTCTCTTGGGTTGTAAAACTCATTTATTTGGTATTTAAGCCAATCTTTATTTACAATATTAACATTGGATGAGTTCAACCTATTAAGAATATGTGAAGTCAAGTCATTCATAGCCTTCTTTGCTCTTGTTTGTTCATTAATGAGATTTACATCTTTTAGGTTTTTCTGATTTAAGTGTTTTAACCAAAATGTTTTCTCAATTGTAATCTTTGAATTTGAGCCTATTACTATGTCTTTACCCATGTATCTAAATAGTAATCTAAGAGTTAAATCAGCTTTATTCTTTGTTGACCTGTATAAAAAATTTACTGTTGCCATTTTTAAATTCTATTAAAACAATACAAATGTAATTTCTGTACAGTTCTTGTACGGCATGGTTCAAATCTATTAAATCTAGTTCAAAAGTAAGAGAATAAAATGAGAGGTTCTTTTGATGTGAGGTTTTGAATATGATGACATATAGAAGGTTTTTAAGAGGTTCTCAGAAGTTTGCTTTTGAATAGTAAAGATTCCCACTCCGGGTACTTCTAAAAACCTCTCAGCGATGGGAGGTTTTTTGTTTTCTACGTACATTTTCGTATTTCAAAAAAGATTTACTATTTTTAATTTTGGATTGTAATTCAATAATTCATGAAAAAAAGAATTGGCATAGTTGAAGACGACCGAGATTTACGTGAAGCTTTAGGCTTGATGATTCAGTTTACGGATAATTATGAATTAGTTGGGAGCTTTGAAAATGCGGAATTAGCTTTAAAACACTTACCATTTTTGGAAGCAGATGCTGTACTAATGGATATTAATCTTCCTGGGGAAAACGGAATTATTTGTGTTAATAAACTAAAAACTACTTGTCCGCAAGTATTGGTTTTAATGTGTACTTCTTATGAAGATGATGTAAAAATTTTTCAGAGTTTAGAGGCAGGAGCAAGTGGTTATATTCTTAAAACGGAAGGACCTGCAAAAATAATTGGAGCTTTAGACGAAATGTTTTTAGGAGGAAGTCCAATGAGTAGTAGTATAGCCCGAAAAGTAGTGGCTAGTTTCTCTAAAATGGAATCACAAAATAAATTAACCGAGATGCTTACCGCCAGAGAAAAAGAAATTTTGCATTTATTGGCCAAAGGACAAATGAATAAAGAAGTGGCGAATCAACTTGAAATAAGTAATGGAACGGTTCGAAAACATATCCAAAACATCTACGAAAAATTACATGTTAACACTAGAGTAGAAGCAGTGAATATGTTTTTAAAACGTTAAAAATGAAGATGAAATTATATTGTTATCTTGTAGTGTTACTGATTTTCAGCCTTGGTAAATCACAAGATTTATCTTATGAAAGCAAACTCGTACAGTTCAAAAATTGTAAAACAGTTGACTGTAAAATAGCCAAAACATTTGTTTTGGCTGAATATTTTTTAGAGACAGATGATATTCAATCTTCTCAAAAGTGGTTAAATCAAACAAAAGACTTAGTTTCTCCCAAACAAACTGATACTACCTCAGTTTTTATACATAGTCTTCAATCTGAATTATTTTATTATGACGGCTTATTTCAATTTGGCACGAATGAAGCAGAAAAGGCCATACAAAAAGCGAAATTACTTCAAGACAGCTTACTTATTGCGAATGGTTATTTCTTTAAAGGAATAAACCAATTTGAAATGAATAAATGGAAAGATGCCGAACATTCTTTGAGGCATGCGAGAAACTATCAGCCAAAGCAACTAAAAATTCATGTCAGAAGCAACATCCAAAATGAGCATATATACAATAATATTGCTCAATTAAAGCTAAAACTAAATCAAGCCGATTCTGCGGTATGGTATAATTCAAAGGCCTATCAATTTGCAATAAATGCTCAAAGTAAAAGAGGAATTCCTAATGTAGAGCAGACGTTTGGTCAGATATATTTACAGGAAAAAAAACGAGATAGTGCTTTTTTCTACTTTCAAAAGAGTATTGTTTCAGCTCAAAAAAGTGACTATTTTGATATTATTTTACTCAATTATGGTTTTTTGATGCAATGTGCAGAAGACAATCAGGGACAGCGGAATAAATGGTTTGAAAAAGGATTAGAATTGATTAATCAAAAGATAATAAACAGTACATATCAATACTATTTTTATAAAATATCCGCTGAGGTTTTTAGAAATAAAAATCAAATGGAGCAACTTTCTTTTGTTCAGGATAGAATTATAAAAATAAACGAACAGACTCGTTTAAAGGGAAACTTAAACATTCAAAATATTACGGAACAATATGCAAAGAGTGAAAACATATTATTATTACTTCAAGTTGAAGAATTACAAAAACAACGAAAATTCACTGTACTTCAATTAATTGCGGCTTTACTCTCTGTTATCATTTTGTCATTAATGATAATTATTATCAGGCGTAAGAATAAAATTCAAAAAACCTTATTACACCAAAAAAATGAAATTAGTAAAGACTTACATGATGATATAGGCAGTGGTTTAAGTAGCATACTCATTCATGCCGATTTGTTATTAAAAAACGAATCAATTTCTGAAAAACAAAAAGTTTTTGCATCAAAAATTAGTCAAACCGGAAAAGAAATATCACAACGGTTGAATGCATTTATTTGGTCATTAAATACCGAGCAAAATACACTTCAACATTTTTCGGAATATGTAAAAACATACGGGGCAACTCTATTTGAAGAAACACCGATTACTTTTTCATTTAAAACAAATATTGAGGGAATTGAACATATTAAAATGAATGGACAATTAAGAAAAAATTTATTTTATGCAATCAAAGAAGTTTTAAATAATTCGCTCAAGCATGCTGAAGCCACAAAAATTGTTTTCAACATGAAGTTGGTTTCTTCGAAACAACTCCAAATTACAATTCAAGATAATGGAACCGGTATAAGGAAAGAAAACGTCTTTGGAAACGGTATAAAAAATATTCAAAATCGAGTACAACTAATGAAGGGGACCTTTACTATGAAAACACAAAACGGATTGGCTACCATCATGACTATACCGATGTAAATTAAAAATAAAAAGGTAAGTTTGGAAAAACAGGAATACGCTAAAGAGCGTATTTTTTTGTGCCTAAATGGATTGTTAAGTTGGGGTTTTACTAATTTTTTTTAAAAAGTATTGTAATTACTTATCTTCTTCAATATTAAAAAGTAAAAGACACTACGGATAATTTCGTATTGTGGTATTCAATTGATAATCTGAATTTTATATTCACAAACCACGATGATGAATTGAATAGATTTTTCATGAAAAACCACTATTATGAAAAAAATAATTGTCCACCTATTTTTAGTTTTGACAACATGTGTTTTTGCACAAGTTGGTATCAATACTACCTCGCCTAATGCACAATTGGATATACAATCCACAAACCAAGCCAATCCCTCCAATACCGATGGTATTTTGATTCCTAAAGTTGATGTCTTTCCTACCGTTAATCCGGGAGTCAATCAAAACGGGATGTTAGTGTTTTTAACGACCACTGTAGGTACTGATGCTCCTGGTTTTTATTATTGGGAACAGGCAAGTACTAGCTGGGTGCCAGTAGGGAATAATGGAAATACCGGATGGAAGTTAACAGGAAATACAGCAACTTCGGGTAATTTTTTTGGGACCATCAATAATCAAGATCTACGATTCGTAAGGGGAAACAATCTGGCAGGTATCTTGGGAACAACAAAGACCTCCTTTGGTTTATTAGCAGGATTGGGAAATACTTCTAGTACAGCTGCTTTTGGATCATTTGCACTGCAATTGAATAGCGGTTTTGCTAATAGTGCTTTTGGTTTTCAGGCTTTAAGGGCTTCGGGTAATGGGGATTCAAACAGTGCTTTTGGGGCAAATTCTCTATTGGACAATACGATAGGAAGCCATAATACCGCCATGGGGGTTCTGTCAATGGGAAGTAATACTACGGGCGATAATAATACAGCGATTGGTACTAATTCTTTAAGAGCAAATATTGCTGGTAGTGAAAATACTGCTATTGGTGGATTTGCTCTTGCTTCAAATACCGTAAGTCAAAATACTGCAATAGGTTATAATGCCATGGAAAATAATACTATTGGCTCATTTAATACGGCAGTTGGCGTATTTTCTATGAATAATAATACAACAGCTAGTAATAATAACGCTTTTGGCTTTTTTTCGTTAGAAGGTAATACTACTGGGGGCAGAAATGCTGCTTTTGGAACTAACTCATTAAATAGCAATAGTACGGGTAGTGATAATGTAGCTATGGGTCATCAATCTCTTAGATTTAACCAAACTGGGTTTAGAAATGTAGCCTTAGGCTCTTTTGCCATGCAAGCGAATGTTGGGGGATTTCATAATGTAGCTATGGGGTATGAGGCATTATTGAACAATATTGATAGTCAATCAAACATAGCCATTGGCTCCTTAGCACTCCGAGAAAATACTAGTGGTCAAACCAATACTGCCGTTGGGGCTAGTGCACTTCAGTTATTACTTAGTGCAAATTCCAATACGGCTATTGGCGGGGCTGCCCTGCAATTAACTACTACGGGTGCCAGTAATACTGGTGTGGGAAGAGATGCATTAATTAGTAATACAACAGGAGCTTTTAATACGGGATTAGGGGCCAATAGTAATGTAGGGGCTAATAATTTAACAAATGCAACAGCTATAGGTGCTAGATCGCAAGTAGACAGCAGTAACAGTTTGGTTTTGGGAAGTATTAATGGTGTTAATGGTGCAACTGCAAGTGTTAATGTAGGTATTGGTACAACCACTCCTGTAACCAAGCTCCATATAGTTGATGGAACCATAGGAGTTGCTCCTTTTTCAGGTGCAAAAATGGTGTTAGAAAGTAGTAGTGATGCCTATCATCAGTTTTTAACATCCAATGCTTCGGTAGCTACCGGGTCAGGACTTTTATTTGGAACTCCTGCTGGAAATATAAGAGGAGGTGTGGTCTTTAGTGCACAGGCAGAAAAAATAGATTTTAGAACGGGAGGAAATACCGCAAGAATGACTATTTTAAACTCTGGTTTAGTTGGGATTGGTACTACAACACCAGAAAGAAGGTTACATATTTCAAATGGTGTAAGTGGTGGAACATCCAATGGCAATACTGGCTTATTGTTAGAAAGTGGTGGCAATGTATATCATCATTTTTTAACACCCAGTGCTTCCGAAAAGGGGTTGCTTTTTGGCTCTGAATCAGCATCAATTGAGGGAGGTATTATTTTCAATAATTCAGCATTGAATAACGGACTCATCTTTAGAACGGGAGGAAATACCAATAGAATGGCTATTACCAGTGCAGGTGATGTGGGTATAGGTACCTTAACACCTTCCAGGAAATTCGAAGTTTCTGCTACTGGAAATGTTTTTACAAGAATCACTAGTTCCAGTGGTGGGCAGGCCGGTCTAGAACTAATGCGAACCGGAAACTCCGGGAATGACTGGAAACTCATAGATAGTAGTGGGGAGTTAGAAATTAGAAGGGGAGTTACAGATTTTACAACAGAACTATCGGAATTTAATTTTACGGCTATAGAATTCGTTCCTTCTATAAATAATGGAAAAACCTTGGGCTCCAGTACCCGGAGATGGTCAGCTGTTTTTGCCAGTCTTGGAACTATTCAAACTAGTGATGCCCGAGAAAAGCAGGATATTGAAAAATTAACGTATGGACTTGATAAAATTATGCAGTTAAAGCCCAAGACCTATAAATGGATAGACGCCACCATCGATAACCACACCCCACATTTAGGATTTATGGCTCAGGATTTACAAGAAATACTTCCCGAAGTGGTGGTGGATAAAGAGTGGAAAAGTATAGATGAAAATGGAAATAAAGAGTGGGTATCAACAGAAAGATTAGGGGTTAATTATGCTGAAATAATTCCTGTTTTAGTGAAAGCCATTCAGGAGCAGCAAGTACAGATTGAAGAGTTGAAAAACAAAATTGCAGAAATTGAAAATAAGAAGAAATAAAAGAAGGAACATATTTTTTTAGAACAAAACATTTATAAGAAAACAGGAATACGCCAAAGAGCGTATTTTTTTTGTGCCTAAATGGATTGTTAAGTTGAGGTTTTACTAATTTTTTTTAAAAAAGTATTGCAATTACTTATCTTCTTTAATATTAAAGAGTAAAAGACACTACGGATAATTTCGTATTGTGGTATTCAATTGATAATCTGAATTTTATATTTACAAACCACGATGATGAATTGAATAGATTTTTCATGAAAAACCACTATTATGAAAAAATTAATTGTCCACCTATTTTTAGTTTTGACAACATGTGTTTTTGCACAAGTTGGTATCAATACTACCTCACCTAATGCACAATTGGATATACAATCCACAAACCAAGCCAATCCCTCCAATACCGATGGTATTTTGATTCCTAAAGTAGATACATTTCCGGGAGTCAATCCGGGGGCAAATCAGAACGGAATGCTCGTTTTTTTAACCACAACGGTTGGAACAAACACACCCGGATTTTATTATTGGAATAACCCGACTACAACTTGGGTTCCAATAAAAGGCACTGATACCGGGACACTTGACCAAGCCTATGATTTTGGAGGAGCCGGTAACGGAAGAACCATTACTGCTGATGCAGGAGCGGTTTTAATTGATGGAACGGATGGGTTGGTTTCCACGGGATCCTTAGGAAGTGGAGTAACTGTACCAAGCGGAAGCGGATCAAGAATGGTTTGGAACCCTAGAAAAGTTGCCTTTAGAGCAGGTCGTGTTTCGGGAACTCAATGGGATGATGTTAACGTAGGATTTTTTTCAACTGCATTTGGTTTCAATACAACCGCTTCAGGAATTCAATCAACTGCATTCGGAATTAATACAATTGCAAGTAGTTCCAATTCAGTTGCATTTGGGTCTGACAACACGGCAAGCAATATCAACACAGCTGCATTTGGAAATAATACAACAGCCAGTGGAGGCACTTCAACTGCTTTTGGTTTTAATACAATAGCATCAGGAAGCATCTCAACCTCTTTTGGTTTAAATACAATAGCATCTGGGGATAACTCGATTTCTTTTGGTGACAATACTGTTGCATCCGGTTCTAGATCAACGGCTTTTGGAGCTTACAACGCTTCACCTTCTTATGGAGAAACAGTAATCGGTATTGGTGCAACAACGTATATACCATCTCCCAATGGTGATACCCAATTCCGACCTTCAAATGCAACCGACAGACTTTTTGTTATTGGAAATGCAACCGATATTAATAATAACAATATAGTAGAATCAGGAGAGCGAAGTGATGCTTTAATTATCCAAAAAAGTGGCTTAACACGTTTACCCTCAACAACCAATACTATGATTGATGCTGCTGATGGAAAAGCAGTGGTGACTAAAGAATATTTACAAAGTAGCACATCTGGTACGTTAGACCAAGCGTATGACTTTGGAGGAGCAGGTGCAGGCAGAACAATTACGGCTGATGCAGGAGCGGTATTAATTAATGGTACAGATGGCTTGGTTTCTACTGGTACTTTAAATTCTGGTGCAGTAGCTCCAAGTGGTGCAGGTGTGCGACTGGTATGGAACCCAAATAAAGCGGCTTTGAGGGCAGGAAATGTATTAGGTACATTTTGGGATGATGCCAATATTGGTTCATCATCTGTAGCTTTAGGGAATAATACTAGAGCTTCTGCTTTTGCTTCAGTAGCAATTGGGAATTTTGTTACAGCAACTGGACTTGGCTCTTCAGCGTTTGGTACAAGTTCTACGGCAAATGGACAAGCATCAACTGTATTTGGAAGGCAAAATGTTGCCAATGGAAATGAATCTACTGCATTTGGGTATCATAATTTTTCAAATAGTTATGGTGAAACAGTTTTAGGAATTGGAGCTACAACCTATTCTTTAACAGCTAATGGCGCAACACAATTTAGAGCCGCTAATGCTACCGATCGCTTGTTTGTGATTGGTAATGCCATTGATGCCAATTTTAATAGTTTTATAGAAGCTTCTGAACGGAGTGATGCGATGGTGGTCTTAAAAAATGGAGCAACCGGAATAGGCTCTTCTACACCAAATGCTTTATTAGATATAGCTTCAAATGACAAAGGAATTATGGTACCCAGAGTTGCATTAACTTCGGCAAATGTTGCCAGTCCGATAATCAATCCAAGCGGAGGTACTCTTCCCGAAAGTACTTTAGTATATAACACAACAACTGCTGGAGTGGGAGAAAATGAAGTAACGCCCGGTTTTCATTATTGGAATGGAACAAAATGGGTAAAATTGGAGGAGAATAACGGAAAAACGAAATATTATACCGCCTTAGGAACAACAAATGCTGGATCTACATCGATAAAAACACTTATGCCTGAGATGGAAATTACATTTACACCAAAATCAAGTGTTGTTATGGTAAATTTTTCAGCTTCAGGGTTTAATGCACAAGGACAAACACCAGTTTTTTTTGATGTTTTGCTAAACGGAACTATCGTAAAAAGTTTTCAAACCTCAGTTGAAGACATTGTGGGAGGCATTAACAGACCCATTTGGGATATAAATTTTCTGTATCCAATAAGTGTAACACCATTTGTAACGCAAACAATATCAATCAATTGGGCAACAATAAATACGGTTTCATCTAATTTTGTACAAACACCGGCCAGTTTTGGGGGATCATTTAGCGTTAATGCTCATAGAGTGCTAACTGTTATTGACCCGGAAGGTGGAGGTGGTATAGTAACTCCAGTTGTCCCCCCAATTACAAATGATTATTGGAATATTCATGGTAATACGGGAACCAATCCAACTATAAATTTTATTGGTACTTCAGATGCACAACCTTTAGTTTTTAGAACTAATAATATAGAAAGAATGCGAATTTTTAATGGAAACTTGGGAATTGGAACGGCTTTTCCAAGTGCCCCTTTAGAAGTGATGGGAAATATTAGAATGGTAGATGGAAATCAACAAACCGGGAGAGTATTAACAAGTAGTGCGACCGGATTAGCTTCTTGGCAAGATTTAAATACATGGAGTATTTTAGGAAATGCCGGAACCGATCCTACAACAAATTTTATTGGCACCTCAGACAATCAATCTTTTGTGTTCAGAACAAATAATCTTGAACGTATGCGATTAGATGCAAATGGAAATTTTGGCATAGGTACCACAACTCCTAACAAAAGATTTCATATTGCAGACAATTCAACTTCAACAACCATTGGCCAACTCTATTTAGAACAGTCAGGGACAGGGGATGCTATCATGCACATTGGAAACACTGGAGCAAGACATTATAATTTAGGTTTGGACACCTCTACAGATAATTTTAAAATTGCAACACACGCTACGACACCAAATTCACTCACCTCAACAACCTTAGTTACAGTACAACCTACCGGAGAAGTAGGCGTTGGAACAACTGTTCCAAACCAAAAACTTCATGTGTCTGGTCCGGCTGGTCTCACAGCAATTAAAATTACAAACACCTCCTTAACGGGTGCTACCAGCAATGTAGCTTTAGATTTTCAAAGAGGTGGTAATTCCAATACCGATTGGCGAATTTACAACATCGGACCCAATTTAACCATTGCTAATAGTGGTGATGAATTAACTACTATAAACGATTTATATCAATTTCAGATAAGCAGATTTATGCCGATGAATGATGCCACGCAAAACTTGGGAGTTGGAACCAATCGTTGGAATACTCTTTTTGCTACAAAC
>NZ_JAWKMW010000010.1:0-181625 GCF_041392085.1 Flavobacterium sp.
CTCATTTTTCATTAAAAAGATAGAAACCCCATGAATCTTAAATTAAAGAAAGTTTATTTACTAGCAGCATTTTTTCTTTCACAAATGATGTATTCGCAAGAAGGAATAGCAGTATATTCGGATTATTTAACGGATAATTATTATCTAATACATCCTTCGATGGCCGGTGCTGCAAATTGTGGAAAACTCAGAGTAACCAGTAGGGCACAATGGTTTGGTCAAGAAGATGCACCTAGTTTAAGTACAGCAAGTTTTAATACAAGTGTAGGGGATCGTTCCGGAATTGGAGCTATTTTATTTTCGGATAAAAATGGGTATCACTCACAAAAAGGAATAAAATTAACCTATGCTCACCATATCATGTTTTCACGTAGTGAAATCGATTTAAATCAGTTGTCATTTGGTATTAGTGGAGCATTGGTTCAGAGTCAATTGGATGAGACAGAATGGTTAAATAATCAGCCATTTGATCCTATAGTTGGTGGTTTTCAACAAAAAGACTCGTATTTTAATATAGATTTAGGAGCATCCTATAATTATTTAGAGTTTTATGCTCATTTTACGGTAAAAAATGCAATAGCAAATGTTAGACGTGAAATTTATACAGAATTTGAGTCTGATAATTTGAGGAAATTTTTATTAAGTGCCGGTTATGTTTTTGGAAATAGTGACCGATTACAATGGGAGCCATCTATTTTGTTTCAATTGGTTGAAGAGACGAAAGAAAAGTCAATTGATTTAAACTTAAAAGTGTATAAAGACATGGATTTTGGTAAACTATGGGGAGGTTTGTCTTATAGAAGAAGTTTTGATGGAGCTCAATATCAAGACGGGAGTAGTGTAAAAGATCAACGTTTACAATATTTTACACCAATAGTGGGGGTTAATTTTAAACAATTTATGGTCGCTTATACTTATTCTTACTTAACCGGAAATGTTCGTTTTGATAATGCTGGTTTCCACCAAATTACGTTAGGGATGAATTTATTCTGTAAGAGAGAAAAATATCAATGTAACTGTCCTGCAATTAACTAATCAATTTTATCCCGACACTTGTCGGGATTTTTTATCTATGATAATAAAGACTGTAAACGGTAAAACCCCTATCATCCCTAGTGATTGCTACGTAGCCGATAATGCCACTATTATTGGTGATGTTCGGTTAGGTTCTTTGTGTAGCATTTGGTTTAATGCCGTGGTGCGTGGGGATGTTCATTTCATTAAAATTGGCAATAAAGTGAACATTCAAGATGGAGCGATTATTCATTGTACTTATAAAAAACATCCAACTATTATTGGTAATAATGTGTCAATAGGGCATAATGCAATTGTTCATGGTTGCACCGTACATGATAATGTTTTAATTGGAATGGGAGCTATTGTGATGGATAATTGTGTAATAGAAAGTAATTCCATAATAGCTGCAGGAGCTGTTTTAACGCAGAATACACATGTGGAATCCGGAACAATTTATGCCGGGGTTCCTGCAAAAAAAGTCAAAGAAATTGACCAATCTGATTTTGCCGGAGAAATTGATCGAATTTCTACTAATTATGTAATGTATTCCGGATGGTTTAAAGATAAATAATTAAAATTCTTTTTCTATAACGGGGTATTTATTATTTAAAATCGATTTTAAAACCATTGGATTGTAATTAGTGTAAAAGATTTGTGAGCTTTTTTTCTCTAAACCAAGTAAATTAGTCTGCGTTAAAATATTCTTTGTTTGGCGGGCTACCGCTTCCCCTGAATCGATAATTTTAATATGCTTGGGGATGATTTTTTTAATCTGTGGAATTAGATAGGGGTAATGACTACATCCTAAAACCAGATAATCAATATTAGCTTCCATCATTGGTTTTAGGTATGTTTTGAGTAATGAGGTCATTTCAACGGATTCTATGTTTCCTTCTTCTATTAATTGTACTAAACCGTTGCCAACTTGCTCAATTATTTTAGTGTTCGGATAATTCATTACATTTTGATTAAACAATTCACTGCTTAAAGTTCCTTTAGTTGCCAAAATGCCAATAGTATGCGTTTCAGATTTGTTTGCGGCTGGTTTGATAGCAGGTTCAATTCCTATAAAAGGCACATCATAACTAGCTCTTAATTCTTTGATAGCATTTGTAGTTGCCGTGTTACATGCTACTACAATTAGTTTTGCGTTTTGATTTAGTAGAAATTCTGTATTTTTTTTACTTAACGCAACGATTTCTTCTTTTGATTTCAGTCCATAGGGAGCATTCTTGCTGTCGGCTAAATAAATTGTGTTTTCATTTGGTAGTAAGTTGTGAATTTCTTTCCAAATAGAAGTTCCGCCAATTCCGGAATCAAAAAGACCAATAGGATCTGAATTTATCATATTTCAAAAATAAAAAAAACTACTCAAATCCCTTTAGTTTGGGTGAGCAGTTTTTATGTTTTTTTTTTGATAGATTTCTTAGAAACCTAAATCTTTCTTAACATCTAAAGTTAAATCGGTTCCGTCGGCAAAGATTGCAGAGTTCACATCGATAACGTAGTTAAACCCTTTTGCTTTTCCTACTTTAGCTATTGAAGCTTTAATTTTTTCCATTAAAGGTTTTGCCAAATCAGATTCTTTTTGTTGCAACTCTTTTTGAGCAGTTTCTCTATAATCTCTGATTCGTTTTTCCATATCCTGTACTTCTTTCGCTCTTTCTTCGTTTACCTTTTCAGTAACAGTTGCAGCTTCTTCATCATATTTTTTCAACTTAGCATAATATTCATCAGCCATTGTTTTAAATTCAGCATCGTATTGTTTGCTAAGTGTTTCTAATTGTTTTTGAGCCTCAATCATTGCGGGCATTTTTGTAATCAACTCATTTGTGTCGACATGTGCTATTTTTGTTTGTGCAGTGGTGACTTGACTTGCACTAAAGAATAAAATAGTCGCAATAAATAAAGTTTTCAATTGTTTCATCATTTCTAGTTATTATTAATTATTGTTTTCGTTTTCTTTATCTTCGTTTTGTTTTGCTTCTTTTGCTTTTTTGGCAGCTTCTCTGTCTGCTAAAATTTTTTGTTTACGCTCTTCTATTTGTCTCTTTCTTTCTTCTAGTTTTTGTTGTCTTTCTTGTTCTGCTTTGAGTCTAGCATCGGCTGGAGTTTCTTTTGTTTCTTGAGAATCATTATTTTCAGTTTCTTTTTTTTCAGTTGAAGCACTACCGTTTTCCGTTTTTTTATCTCCTTCATTATCCTCTTTATCAGAAACTGTGCCATTCTTTTTCGCTTCCCTTTCTTCTTTTAATCTCGCTCGTTTATCTTCAAAATCTTTTTTCTTTTGAGCTGCTATCGCTTTACGAGCTTCAGTAATACTATCACGTCTTGATTTACGTTCTTCTAAGATTTTTTTACGTTCTTCTAAAGCGGGGTTGTTATCGTCTTTGTAATCTTCTATTCGTTCTTTTTCTTCCAACGCTTTGAGTTGCTTTTTACTCATTTGTTCTCGTTTAGCAGCTCTAGTTAAAGTTCGGATTACTTGGTCACTGATATCATGTCTTTTGGCAGCAAAAAGCACCGTTAAATCGGAAGATTTATCTAAAATGAAATCAAACTTTTTTGCTTCTGCTAAATCTTGAACTGCTGTAAAAACCTGATCTTGAATCGGTTTTACTAACACAGCTTTTTGCACTATTAAATCACCATTAGGACCAAATCTTTTTTGTTGGTATTCTATTAGTTCTGTTTCAAGGAATTTGATTTCTTCTTCTTTTTCTTCAATTAGTTCTTTTGTTAAAAGCACTTTTTCGTTAGCTAAACTTTCTTTTAAGGCATCAATTTCATTTTGTTTAGTTTCAATTTCCTGTTTCCATTTTTGAGCTTTTAATTCTAATTGATTTTTAGCTTCTGTATAATCCGGAACATTTTGAAGTATATATTCCATATCAATATAGCCAATTCTAACACCTCTGGTTTGTGCTTCTAAGGCAATTCCGGAAAGTGCTAAAAACAATAAAAAAACAAATTTCTTCATATTCTTTAAAATTATCTTGTAAATATAACAGAAATTAACAATTAAAATTGTTGTCCGATGATAAAATGTGTTTCCCACCCATTTTTTTGGGTCTGACCAGGAACTGCATCAAAGCCGTGTCCGAAGTCAATTCCTAATAAACCAAAGGCAGGCATGAAAACCCTAAGACCCAATCCTGCAGATCGTTGCAGTCTGAACGGGTTGTATTCTTGAAAGTTATTAAATGAAGCTCCTGCTTCCATAAACCCAAGTACATAGATAGATGCAGCAGATTTTAAAGTTATCGGATAACGAAGTTCCATAGTGAACTTGTTGTAAATTGTTCCACCATCTGTAGATGATAACGATTGATTAGGGTATCCTCTTAATTGAATAATCTCTCTGCCATCTAGAGCAAAGTTAGCCAGTCCATCTCCACCCAAGAAGAATCGCTCAAAAGGCACTAAACCTCTTTCATTATTGTAAGCCCCCATAAATCCAAACTCTCCAAGTGTTCTGAGAACAAGTGCGTTTTGATTTGTTCCTGCAATTTTGGTATACCAATCTGCTTTCAATTTAATTTTATAAAACTCCAACCAATTAAATCGTTTTTGATCTACCTTACTTTGGTCTACAGCAGCATCTTGAAAATTGGCTTCAGATACGGGTGAACCGTTTTCATCAATTAAAGTGCCAATAGGAATAATATTCCCTGTATCAGGATCGCTGGTTTCTTGGGTTGTTCTGAGTTTGTATTCTTTTAAATTCTCTAAATTTTTGTAATCTACACCATTAAAAAGTGAATAAGGAGGGGTGAATTTTGCAGTAATAGAAAATTCTGAACCATATACCGGATAAATTGGATTCACTCCTTTGTTATTTCTCGTCAATCCAACAGTATAGGCTAAGTTTCTGGCAGAACCATCGCCAAAAGTAAATAAACCTGTATTATAATTATTCAAATCATAATATTGAAAACTGATTGATTGAGATAAGACGAAGAAATCATCCGGAACGGTTAATCTTTTTGCAATTCCTACAGAAAGCGAAGTAATGTTAAAACTTCTGCTTCTGTCTACATCTCTGGTTTGAAAATTATTTAAGTATTGTTTACTATGCGATAATGATGTGGAGAATTGTACTGGTTTTTTACCTCCTAGCCAAGGCTCAGAAAAAGTTAAGCTATAGGTTTGAAAGAAGGAACTACCTTGTAACCTCAATGACATACGTTGTCCGTCGCCCATTGGAAGTGGTTTATAGGCATCTTTCTTAAAAATATTTCTGGCTGAAAAATTATTAAATGACAATCCAAGCGTTCCGATGAAACCGCCGCCACCATAACCTCCTTGTAATTCAATTTGACTTGACCCTTTTTCAACTAAGTTATATTCAATATCGACTGTTCCGGCAGCCGGATCAACATTTTTAAATTTAGGGTCGATTGCTTCAGGGTCAAAAAATCCTAGCTGACCAATTTCACGAATAGTACGCACTAAATCTTCTTTGCTGTATTTTTGTCCCGGTTTTGTTCGAAGTTCACGATAAATTACATGATCATTTGTTTTGTCGTTTCCAACTACAGTAATCTTGTTGAAATAAGCTAAGGGTCCTTCCAAGATTCTGATTTCAAAATCGATAGTGTCGTTAGCTGTTCTAACTTCAACAGGATTTATAGTAGAAAATAAATAGCCGTTATTTTGATACAAATTAGTTATATCATTAGCATCAGGATTTTTTTTGTTGGCAATTCGCTCCTGCAATAAAACACCGTTGTAAGTTTCTCCTTTTTTAATTCCTAATACCCGACTTAACCCTTCATCAGTATAAATCGTATTCCCTAAGAATTTAATATCACCAAAATAATATTTATTACCTTCTTCTACTTTTAATTTGATATCAACCGTGTTTTTTTTAGTATTAAAGGTTACACTATCATAAATAATTCGAGCATCACGATAACCTTTCTCTTTGTACTTATCAATAAGGCTAACAAGGTCTTCTTTGTATTTTTCTTTAATAAATTTTGAACCTTTCCAAAATCTTCCAAAGAATTTAACTTTGGTGTTAGACATTGCTCTTCTGAGTTTGCCCTCTTTTATTTGTTCGTTTCCTTCGATTGAAATACTGGAAACTTTTATTTTTTTTCCTTTATCAACATTAATAACCATTTTTACTTCATTACCGCTTGTTGTATCTGGAATGGTGTTAATGGCTACTTTGGTATTATAAAAACCGTCTTTTTTGTATTTGTTTTCAATGGTAGTCTTGGTTGTAGTGATTAAATTTTCATTCACCACTTTACCTTTGGTTAGGTTAATTTCTTTGAGTAAAGATTCGGCTTTATTTTTCTTGAGGCCTTGAATTTTGGCTTCATTTAGCTTTGGGAGCTCTACCATGTTTAATTCCAAAAAAATGGTGTCGCCTTTAATCTGATTAACATACATGTCAATGTCACTAAACAAACCTAACTTGCCTAATTTTTTTATTGCTGTACTTATTTCTTCACCTGGAACAACAATTTTTTGACCTTTCTCCAATCCTGAAAAGGTTACAACAGTTTGTTGGTTAAACGTTATTTTCCCTGTAACTTCAACACCGCCTAATATGTATTGAGAGCCTCTTTCAAATGGCGTTGACTCTTGTGCTTGTAATTGAAAAATACTTCCTAAAATAAGTATTGTAAAAATGGACGTAAAGTTTCTCAACACGTTTTTTTTATTTAATTTGTTCACTTGTTTTTCCAAACCTACGTTCTCTTTTTTGATAACTAATAATAGCTTCATATAAATGTTGTTCTCTAAAATCCGGCCAAAGTACATCTGTAAAATACAATTCCGCATAGGCTATTTGCCATAATAGAAAATTACTGATTCGATGCTCTCCACTGGTTCTGATTAATAAATCAACATCAGGTAGATTGTGTGTGTAAAGATGTTGATTAATAATTGTTTCGTCAATAGATTCTGGTGAAATTATATTATTTTTAACTTTATCACAAATGGCTTTTACCGCAGAAACCAATTCCTCTCTGGAGCCGTAGCTCAAAGCGAGGGTTAAGGTCATCCGTCTATTTTCTTTAGTTTTGTTAATTACTTCTAAAAGTTCTTTATGTGCAGTGGCAGGTAAAAGCGATAAATTACCAATAGAATTTAATTTGATTTCGTTTTTTTGGAGCGTTTTTAACTCTTTTTTTAGTGATTTTATTAATAAATTCATCAAAGTATCAACTTCTACTTTAGGACGATTCCAATTTTCTGTTGAAAAGGCATATAAGGTTAAGTTATTAATACCGAGTTTAGCACAACTTTCAACAGTTTCTCTTACAGACTTCGTTCCTTTTTCATGGCCAAATGCCCGCATCATACCTTGCTGTTTAGCCCAACGACCATTGCCATCCATAATGATGGCGAGATGTTTAGGTAAATTATCTTTATTTATTAATTCTTTCAAAATCATTTTATTCAGGACAAAAACATGGGTTTTCGCCAAAAGTATAAGTTAATGTAAATCCGGTAAACATATACCAATCTTTACTGTTGATATTTCCAAATTGTAAAGAAGACAAGTTTTCGTTTTTAGGATTACTACCGTCTAAATTGTCAGTAAACGTAAACCGAGCTCCAATCTCGACGCCTGCAACCAAATCTCTTGTCAATTTTGCCTTTAAACCAACAATCATTGGGATTGCCAAAGATCCTTGTTGATTATCCACACTAGCTTTGTTATCTGTATAGTACAGTTCTTTATAAAGAAAATAACTCAAACCGGTATAGACATAAGGTGTAAATTGAGACTTTAGACTATGTAAATCAAATTCAAAAAAATTAAATTCCATTCCGGCGGAAACTTCGTGAACAGTATTTTTAAAATGAAACCCTCTTAATTGTCTATCTGCTACGTCAGCATCTAAATCATTTGATGAAATTTTTCCAAATGTATAAGAAAAACGATAAGTGTGCCTTGTGCTTCTATTCCATTTATAGATAAATCCAACAGCCAAATCATTAGGTGCAATATAAGTAGTTGGTCCAACGTCACCTATATAGTTTGCCCCACCGGAAAAAATACCTATTTCGTTAATTTGGGCATTTAATCCGGCATAAATGAGTATAAAAAACAATGCAATCTTAATTCTATTCATTGGTTTTTGAAATAGCGTGCAAATATAACAATTATGACTAGTTTACAGCTAAATAATTGCCATTTATCACAAATTAATTTCAAAAAAAACGGAAATAAATGAGAGGTAGTATAGTTATGAGGGTTAATTTTTCAATGTTAAAGTGTTAATTTCTTTTATCAACACCCCAAAGCAATTTATTGCGTAACGTTTTTAGAAATGTTTCATCGCGTATTTCAACCATGTTTATTTTAAATTCTGTTTTTTTGATGGTTAAAACGGTTTCGTTATTCATTGTGGCTATTCTACTGTCTAAAGAGACTAAGAATTGTGGTTCTCTTCCGGTAACTTTTAAAATAATTTCTGTATTATCCGGAATAACTAATGGTCTAGCATTCAAATTGTGCGGAGCAATTGGAGTAATAACCAAACTTTTTACATCCGGAGTTAATACCGGACCTCCACAACTTAAAGAATAACCTGTAGAACCCGTAGGTGTAGAAATAATTAACCCGTCAGCCCAATAAGAAGTTAAATATTCTCCGTTTAAGTAAGTTTCAACGGTAATCATCGAAGTGGTGTCTTTGCGACTCACCGAAATTTCATTTAGTGCAAAATTCAGATTATTGATTTCAGCGTTTTTTGGATTACTTTCCAAACTTATCAATGTGCGTTTCGAAAAATTGTAATTTCCATCCAAAATAGATTGCAAAAACAATTCAATATTTTCTTTTTGTACTTTGGCTAAAAAACCTAATCTACCGGCATTGATTCCTAAAATTGGAATCCCGGAGTTTCGAACATAAGTTATAGCTCTTAAAATTGTGCCGTCTCCACCTATACTAATCAAAAGATCAAAACTAGAGTCTAAATCGTTGAATGTAGAAAACGTTTTGTATTCTTTTTTTAGGATATCTTCGGCATACAATATTTTTAAAAAAGCTTCTTCAATTACCAATTCAACATGATTGTGATTTAGATAAACAAAAATATCTTTAATGATAGGTCGTGTATCGTTTTGATAATATTGTCCGAAAATGGCAATTTTCATGTTTAGATATTTAAGTATTTATCCAAATAATCTGAACGTTCTTTCAAATTGTTCAAATAATTATCTTCTTGATGTTCAGAGATGATTTCGTAATTGTACCTTCTAAAAGTTTGTATAATTTCATTCATTCCGCCAAGTGATAGTTTGATGGTAATTTCAACAAAATCAACATTAGCTTCTGAGATAAAAGCCCCCAAAATCTTACCATTATTGGTTTCTATAATTTGAGCAACTTGACTGAATGAAAAATCAACGGTAGGTTTTTTTACAATAATAATACCTCCTTGTTCTTTTAAAAAAGGTGTTTCGGCAAAAAATTGAACAATATCATTTAGTTCGTAGTAACCCAGATAATTGTTTTGCTCATCTAAAACAGGAATCAAATTGGTGTGGTTTTGAGCAAAAACTTCTAAGACATCTAGCCAAATCATTGTGTTTCGTGCAAAAAAACCTTCGAAAGTATAGCGGTATTCAATCACAGATTTATGATTGTCAAATGTTATAACATCATCGGCGGCAATACTCCCAATAAAAACCCCTTCCTCAACAATAGGAAAATGAGAAAACGTTAAGTCCGTAAAAAAATCTTGAATGTTTTCAATAGTTTCTTTACTGTTAAACGGTTTAAAATCATTGTTAATATAGTTCGTTATTTCTAACATGGCTATTTAATTTCGTTGCAAAATAATCAAAAAATACTATAAAAGAGCATGTTTTAGTTTGTATTTTTGCAGTCATTTTCTAATTCAATCGTTATCAACACATGACAAAGTTAAGTGTAAATATTAACAAAATTGCAACCCTCCGAAATTCCAGAGGCGGAAACATGCCTAACGTGTTGCAAGTGGCCAAAGACGTGCAACGTTTTGGAGCTCATGGTATTACTATTCATCCTCGTCCGGACGAACGGCATATCCGTTATCAGGATGCTCGTGATTTGAAGCCGATTGTTTATACTGAATTTAACATTGAAGGAAATCCGGTTCAAAAATTCATTGATTTAGTATTGGAAGTAAAACCTACTCAAGTTACTTTAGTGCCAGATGCGGATGATGCATTAACCTCTAATGCCGGCTGGGATACCATTAAAAACAAAATTTTTTTAACAGAGGTTATTCAGGAATTCAAACGAAATGATATTCGAACTTCAATTTTTGTTGATCCTGTTTTATCTATGATTGAAGGGGCTAAAATAACCGGAACAGACCGAATTGAATTATACACCGAAGAATTTGCTCATCAATACGTATTGGGTAATGAAAAAGGAATTCTACCTTATGTTGAAGCAGCTGTTTTATCCAATCAATTAGGAATGGGTGTAAATGCCGGTCATGATTTAAGTTTAGAGAACATCTTATTCTTCAAAAATAATATTCCTAATTTATTAGAAGTTTCAATCGGTCATGCTCTCATTTGCGAATCACTTTATTTGGGAATCGAAAATGTGGTGAATATGTATTTACATAAACTCAAATAGATTTTCAATCTATAATTAAAAATAAATTCAAATGCTATATTCAAAAATTGAAGGTACAGGAAAACCATTGATAATTTTACATGGATTTCTGGGTATGTCTGATAATTGGAAAACCCTCGGAACGCAATTTGCAGAACAAGGTTTTCAAGTTCATATGCTCGATTTGCGAAATCACGGGCGAAGTTTTCATTCGGATGAATTTAATTACACTGTAATGTCCGAAGATATTTTGAGGTATTGTAACTTTCATCAATTGGTAAAGATTGATATTATCGGACATTCTATGGGAGGGAAAGTGGCAATGTTTTTAGCATCAAATTATCCTGATTTAATTGATCGTTTAGTTATTGCAGATATTGGACCGAAATACTACCAACCACATCATCAGGATATTTTAGAGGGGTTGAATGCAGTTGATTTTTCAGTAAAACCGGAAAGAAATGATGTGGAAGAAGTGCTTAAAAAATTTATATCGGATTTTGGAACCCGTCAATTTTTAATGAAAAGTTTGTATTGGAAAGAACCCGGACAATTGGCGTTTCGTTTTAATTTAGAGATATTTAATAAAGAAATTGAACAAGTTGGGATTGCTCTTCCAAAAGATACGCATTTTGTAAAACCAACTTTGTTTATCAGGGGTGGAAATTCAAGATACATATTAAACGAAGATTTGGATGAGATAAGAAGTCAATTTCCCAAAGCTAAACTTGAAACAATTCCAAACGTTGGGCATTGGCTACATGCCGAAAATCCGAAATTGTTTTTCGAAATTGTTATGGGTTTTTTAAAACCATAATTTTTTTTGTAATTTTATTAAAAATTTTATTGTATGGGATTATTACTCAGAATTCTAATTACTGCTGGTTTAGTAATGTTAATTTCTCATCTTTTGCCTGGTGTAAAGGTTGATAGTTTTGTTCAATCTATTTATGTAGCTATTATTTTGGGGTTGCTTAATTTGTTTATCAAACCGTTGATAATTTTGTTTACGTTGCCGGTAACCATTTTAACATTAGGGTTTTTTCTGTTGGTAATCAATGCGTTTATCGTTCTGCTTTGCAGTAACATTGTGGGAGGATTTCATGTAGAATCATTTTGGACAGCGTTGTTTTTTAGTATTATCTTATCGGTTTTTCAGTCTGTTGTTTATAAATTAACCGCAGCACACGAAAAATAATAGTTCTGAATTGTTAAAATTCAGCTCATTACTGTTGGTTGGGTGGCGAAAAAGTTGTACTTTTGCCACCCAATTTTAGTATATAAATAGAAATGAATATTACAAGAACAAATGTAGATGCTTTGAATGCAGTGGTTACCGTGGCGGTTTCCAAAAATGACTATGCTTCTAAAGTAGAAAAAGTATTGGCAGATTATCGCAAAAATGCTTCGATTCCTGGGTTTAGAAAAGGTGCTGTGCCAATGAGTATAATTCAGAAACAATACGGGAAAGCTGTGTTGTTAGACGAGGTGAACAAAGTGCTTCAAGAAAATTTAAACAACTATTTGGTTGAAGAAAAATTAGATATTTTAGGGAATCCACTTCCTAAAGTTACAGAAGATTTCGATTGGAATAAAGAAGATTTCACGTTTGATTTCGAGTTAGGATTAGCTCCTGAATTTTCGGTTGATTTGTCTGCAAAAAACAACATTACAGCTTTCAAAATTATTGCTGATGATAAAATGTTGAATGATCAAGTAGAAAGAATTCAAAAACAATACGGAAAATTAATTTCTAAAGATACAGTGGAGGAAGGTGACGATTTGAATGTAACCTTTGAAAATGAAGCAAATGGAATCAATAATACAACTTCCATTTCTTTAGATGCTTTTAAAGATAAAAAAACAGCCAAAAAATTTGTTGGTAAAAAAGTAGGAGATGTAGTTGAAATCTCAACCAAAGGTTTATTTGATGATGATCATAAACTAATGGATTATTTAAAAGTAGACCACGATTTAGTACATGGTTTGGATATTGAAGTTTTAGCTAAAATTGAAGGAATAACAACAAGTGAAAAAGCTGAATTGAATCAAGAATTATTTGATAAATTATTTGGAGAAGGAAATGTAACTTCAGTTGACGAGGTAAAAGCAAAAATCAAAGAGGATGCTGAAAAACAATTTGCTCAACAAGCCGATCAAAAATTCCTAAACGATGTTACTGACTTTTTGTTGGAAAACACCAAGTTTGATTTACCGGCCGAATTTTTAATTAAGTGGTTGCAAAATGCAGGGGAAAAACCATTAACAGAAGAAGAGGCAAGAGAAGAATTTGCTAAGTCTGAAAGAGGTCTTCGTTACCAATTGATTGAAGGAAAAATTATGACAGAGAATAACTTGCAAATCACTTTTGATGATTTAAAAGCATTTACATCTGAATTAATCAAAAAACAAATGGCTCAATTTGGTCAAATGAATCCTACACAAGAAGATATTGATGGAATTGTAGCCCGTGTACTTTCTAACCAAGATGAAGTTAAAAGATTGTCAGAACAAGTCATGAGCGAAAAAATGTTAGGTCTTTTTAAAGACAAAGTAAAAGCAAAGTCAAAAGAAGTTTCTTACGAACAGTTCGTTAAAGAAATGTACGGAGAATAATAATTTTGAAAAAAAGTAGTATATTTGGGCGTCGAATGTAAATTTGACGCTCTTTTATGTTTAAAAGAGGAAACAATAATAGCCTATTTTAAAAATGAATTTCGGAAAAGAATTTAAAAAGTTTGCTACCAAACATCATGGTGTGAATAGCATGTATTATGATAAAATTGTAAGTGGAATGACTCCTTACATTATTGAAGAGCGTCAATTAAATGTGTCTCAATTAGATGTTTTCTCTCGTTTGATGATGGATAGAATCATTTTCTTAGGAACAGGGGTTGACGATTATGTTGCAAACATTATTCAAGCTCAGTTATTGTTCTTGGAAAGTGTTGATGCGTCAAAGGATATTCAAATTTACATCAACTCACCTGGCGGGAGTGTGTATGCCGGACTAGGAATTTACGATACGATGCAGTATGTAAAACCTGATGTAGCTACTATCTGTACAGGTATGGCAGCTTCTATGGGGGCTGTTTTGTTGTGTGCAGGTGCCGAAGGGAAACGTTCTGCATTACCACATTCAAGGGTGATGATTCACCAACCATCGGGTGGGGCACAAGGTGTAGCTACCGATATGGAAATTAACTTGAAAGAAATGTTGAAACTAAAGAACGAACTCTATCAAATTATTGCCAATCACTCCGGACAATCGTTTGAAAAGGTTTACAAAGATTCAGAACGTGATTATTGGATGATTGCAGATGAAGCCAAAGAATACGGAATGATTGATGAAGTTTTAAGAAGAAAATAATCAAGTCTAAAGTTCCAAGTTTAAAGTCTAATAATACATACGAACGACTTTTACTTGTAATTTTCAGGCTTTTGACTATATAAAAATGGCAAAAGAAATGTTGGAATGTTCTTTCTGCGGCAGAAAGAAACCTGAGACAAATTTGTTAATCGCCGGTATTGATGCTCACATTTGTGATAAATGCATTGATCAGGCACATGGCATTGTTTTAGAAGAGCTAAAGCAAAGTAAACACTCGCATGGTTTAGGCGATTTAGTGCTTAAAAAACCAAAAGAAATCCGTTCCTTCTTAGACCAGTACGTAATCGGACAAGACCAAACTAAAAAAGTAATGTCTGTTGCCGTTTACAACCACTATAAAAGATTGATGCAGAAGAATCATGATGATGAGGTTGAGATTGAAAAAAGCAACATCATTATGGTAGGCCAAACCGGAACAGGAAAAACATTGGTGGCTAAAACCATTGCCAAAATGTTGAATGTACCTTTAACTATCGTCGATGCAACCGTACTAACCGAAGCCGGTTATGTTGGAGAAGACGTAGAAAGTATTTTAACCCGCTTATTGCAAGTAGCCGATTATGATGTAGCAAAAGCTGAAAGAGGAATCGTTTTTATTGATGAGATAGATAAAATTGCCCGGAAAAGTGATAATCCTTCCATCACTAGAGATGTATCCGGTGAAGGGGTTCAACAAGCTTTGTTAAAACTATTAGAAGGAACTGTAGTTAATGTCCCACCTAAAGGAGGAAGAAAACATCCTGATCAAAAATTTATTGAAGTTAATACACAAAATATATTATTCATAGCCGGCGGTGCTTTTGACGGAATTGAAAGAATTATTTCAAAACGATTAAACCGCCAAGCAGTTGGTTATAGTGCTTCGGCCAATACAGACCAAATTGATAAGGATAATTTGATGCAATACATTATACCGAAAGACATTAAAGATTTTGGATTAATTCCTGAAATTATTGGCCGTCTTCCTGTTTTATCGTATATGAATCCGTTAGACAGAGAAACCCTTCGTTCGATATTAACAGAACCTAAAAATGCTTTAATCAAGCAATACAAGAAGTTGTTTGAAATGGATGATGTGGTGTTTTCAATCTCTGAGGAAGCCTTAGATTATATTGTCGATAAAGCTTTAGAATACAAATTAGGAGCTCGTGGATTACGTTCACTTTGCGAAGCCATTTTAACTGATGCAATGTATGATTTGCCAAGTTCTGAAGAAAAAACTTTACATATTGAAAAAAGCTATGCCGAACACACGTTGAACAAAAACATGTTACAACGACTAAAAGCTGTTTCTTAGAATTACTTACTATACTAAATCAAACTAATCCTGAGGTTTTTACTTCAGGATTTTTTTGTGGAATTAAATTAAGCTTTTCTTTTTGAGTAGGAACTTCACATCGCCTTCCCGGTCCACAACCAAGTCTTCTCGGGCCACAAGAGTATAAAGTAATTAGGATTAAAAATAAAAGTAATTTTTTCATCTTAAACCTTTTCTGCAAATTGCATTCGTAATAATTGCTCCAAGTATGTTCTTTCGTTAGAAAGTCTCGGAATTTTATGCTGTCCTCCCAATTTGTCACTTTCTTTCAACCAATCATAAAACAAATTCGGTCTGGCAACATTAATAATCAACGGATTTAATGTCATATTATTACGTCTTTTGGCTTCATAATCTGAATTGAGGGATTGCAAAGTATCGTCTAAAATTTTTCTAAAATAGTTAATATTTTCAGGCGATTTTTTAAATTCAATCATCCATTCGTGAGCCCCTTTTTCTTTCCCCTTCATAAAAACAGGGGCAACAGTATAATCAATTACTTCGGATTCGGTTGCGTGACATGCTTTGGAAATGGCTTGGTCAGTGTTTTCTACAATCAACTCTTCACCAAAAACATTGATAAAATGTTTGGTTCTTCCGGTGACTCTAATACGGTACGGATTTAAAGATGTAAACCGAACTGTATCGCCAATCATATATCGCCACAAACCGGAATTGGTAGTAATCACAACGGCATAATTTTTAAATAATTCTACTTCCGCTAATCGAATAATTTTTTGTTCCGATGTTCCTAAAGTTTCCATTGGAATGAATTCATAGAAAATGCCATAATCCAACATCAGTAATAATTCATTGGAATTATTCAAATCTTGAATAGCAAAAAATCCTTCAGAAGCATTATAAATTTCGTAGTAGTTAAAATCATTACTCGGAAATAATTTTTGATACTGTTCTCGATACGGATCAAAACTCACGCCACCATGAAAGTAAACTTCAGCATGTGGCCAGATTTCTAATAAATTTGTTTTCCCGGTTACTTCCAACACTTTGTTTAACAAAACCAACATCCAAGAAGGAACGCCAGCAAGACTAGTAACGTCTTCATAAATAGTTTCTTGAACAATAGCCATTAATTTGATTTCCCAATCGCCCATGAGTGAAACGCGATTGCTGGGAGTCGAACTAAATTCGGCCCAAATAGGCATATTGTCAATCAGAATTGCAGATAAATCACCAAAAAAAGTGTTATTATCTTCATACAATTCTTTGCTCCCTCCTAAACGAAGGCTTTTACCAACAAACAATTGAGAATCTTCATTGTTGTTTAAATACAAACTCAACAAATCTTTACTGGCTTTATAATGACAGTTCTCTAAGGCTTCATTGCTTACCGGAATAAATTTGCTTTTGGCATTTGTTGTTCCGCTCGATTTAGCAAACCATTTGATGGAAGTAGGCCAAAAAATATTTTGCATTCCTTTTCGAGTTTGTTCAATCATGGGTTCTAAATCTTCGTAGGAAGAAACAGATACCCGCTCAGCAAAAGTTTGGTAATTTTTGATTGAGTTAAATTCATATTGTCTGCCAATCACTGTGTTTTCCGAAGTTTTGAGTAACGAAAGAAGTAATTCTTCTTGCACCTCATTCGGGTATTTCATAAACAATTCAATTTGATGAATCCTTTTCTTTAAGATCCAAGTAGCAATTGAATTGATAATGGGTAGTGGCATTTTTCTATTATTAATTAAAGTAGTGTTTGATTTGATTTGTGAAAATACAAACTTAACTTTACAACTTCACCAAAAATAATGATTTTTGATGAACCTTGAACTTTAATGAATAAACTTTCTCTTTTATGATATACGAAGGTGTTCTAACAAAAATGCAAACCGAACTTGGCAATCCTATTCACTATTATTTGGTGTTTGAAAATAGCTTTCTAAATCTTAATCAGTTGTTAGATAAAGAACTTGAAATTTCATTTTTAGGTTATCAATGTTTACATTGTGGAAAAAAGAAAAAAATTTTTCGCCAAGGTTTTTGCTATGATTGTTTTATGTCTAGTGCAGCTGCCGGTGATTGGATTATGAAACCTGAACTCAGTACAGCTCATTTAGACATTGAGGACCGTGATTTAACATATGAAAAAAAGGTGCAATTGCAACCACATATTGTTTATTTGGCCTTATCAAGTGAGGTAAAAGTAGGAGTTACCCGTAAAACACAAGTCCCAACCCGATGGATAGATCAAGGAGCCGTGAAAGCCATTCCTATTGTAGAGGTTCCCAATCGCTATTTAGCCGGAATTACAGAAGTGGCACTTAAAAGTCAATATGCAGATAAAACCAATTGGCAAAAAATGCTTAAAAATGAAATTCCTTCGGTTGATTTAGAAGAAGAACGCTTAAAGGCAAGAACGTTTTTGCCTAACGAGGTGCAAGCTTATTACAGTAGTCAACAACAAAATTTGATTGAACTTCACTATCCGGTTTTACAATACCCTAAAAAAGTAACTAGTTTAAATTTAGATAAATCACCTTTTTATCAAGGAAAATTATCCGGAATAAAAGGCCAATATTTGCTTTTCGAAGATGGAACGGTGTTTAATATTCGAACTTTTGAAGGATATGTGGTAAAAATTAAATTATAAGTTATTAACTATTTCGATTTCGAACGGTCTTTACTTTAAGTAAGAAATAAATTTCTTTTTAAACACTGACATTAATTATGTTTTTTGTCTTTTTTCGGGCGGAAATTTGTCTCACAATTCAAAACCTCACAATTATGAAACGATTATTCAGTTTGAAAAAAGCAATTTTGTTTTTGTTTTTTTTCACTATTTCTACATTAGGTTTTGCTCAAAAAACTTTTACACTACAGGCAAAACCACATTTAAAAATCTCCGGAACATCTAGTTTACACGATTGGGATATGGTTTCTGAAACGGCTACCGGAAAACTTGTGGGAACTATAGACGGGAACGGATTAGTTTCTATTTCGTCTCTTGCCGTTGAAATGCCAGCAGAGAGTATTAAAAGCGGGAAAAGTGGAATGGACAAAAATGCCTACAAAGCATTAAAAACAAATCAATTTAAAATAGTAAAATTTGATTTAAAAGCAGCTACTAAAAACTCAGATGGCACTTGGAATTTTACCGGAACATTTGCCATAGCGGGTGTTACTAAATCGATAACATTAAAAGTCAAAGAAACTTCAAATCTAGGTCAATCTGCTTTGGAAGGAAGTTATTCATTTAAATTAACTGACTACAAAATTACGCCTCCAACTGCTTTGATGGGAACCATCAAAACAGGGGATGATGTTAAAATAAGTTTTACACTAAAATTCAAATAACTCTAAAAACCAACCTCTAAATTAATTAAAAAATGAGAAATTTATTTATCCTTGCTCTTGTATTGATAAGTACACTAGCAACCGCTCAAAAGCAACAATATCAGTTAGATAATTGGAGACCATATGATAAGACAGGATTGTCTATGTTTGAATCTCCAAAAGATACCGCTACCACATTTGAAAATGTGAAAGTTAGAATAGGTGGAGCATTTGCTCTCCAATACCAAGCATTGGATCATGAAAATAATGCCGACGAGGTTTTAAATGCCAATGGTGTTAACACCAATCAATTGGCAGCATTAGGAAACAATTTTAATTTAGCGACAGCCAATTTAGACATTGATGTGGCTTTGTATGATGGGGTTAATCTTCATTTAAGAACCTATCTTTCATCTCGCCACCACCCAGAACCTTATGTAAAAGGAGGCTATATTCAAATTGATAAACTAGATTTTATCAGCAAAGGATTTATGGCCGAAACAATGAAGAATCTTACCATCAAAATTGGTCATATGGAAAACAATTATGGCGATGCACATTTTAGGAGATCAGACAATGCCTTAGCCATTTATAATCCATTTGTAGGTAATTATATCATGGATGCTTTTACCACAGAAGTGGGTGCAGAAGTTTATTACCGTAAAAGTGGTTGGATTGCTATGCTTGGAGCTACAAATGGAAAATTAAACCAAACAACCAATGCCCCAGGAGTTACAAGTCCTTCAGTAATGGCTAAAATAGGTTATGACAAACAATTGAATAGTGATTTACGTTTTAGATTAACTGGGTCTTTGTATAATACGGCTCAATCTGCAAGAACCTATCTTTACGGTGGTGACAGAGCCGGTTCTCGATATTATTTTGTAATGGAGAATACCTTGGCAACTTCTTCTGCAAACTTTTCTTCCGGATTATTAAACCCCGGACTTACAAATGAGTTAACAGCTATTATGATTAACCCTTTTGTGAAATACAAAGGACTAGAGTTCTTTGGTATGGTTGAAAAAGTAAGTGGAAAAACCAAAGCAGAAGTAGATGAAAGAGATTTCACTCAATTGGGAGCAGAGCTAATCTACCGTTTTGGAAAAAATGAAAATATTTATGTAGCGGGTCGTTACAATAGCGTTTCGGGAGAAACTGTAGCTAACGAAGAGATAGATGTAACACGTTTCAATATCGGAGGCGGTTGGTTTATGACTAAAAATATTTTGCTTAAATTCGAATATGTTAATCAAAAGTATGACGGTTTTGCTAAAACAAATATCCTAAACGAGGGTAAATTTAATGGATTTGTTGCCGAAGCTGTGATTGCATTCTAAAACAAATGATATGCGTGTTTTTGGTCTCATATTAGTTTTAACTAGTGTACTGTTTTCAACACCTAAAGATTATATGTTGGTCTGTACAAAACAGTTCACTGTTCAAGGTACTACATCAATTGGAGGTTTTGAATGTAACTACGATATGAATACCAAAGACACGCTTTTCTTTAATCAACCGGATAAAACAAAAAAAATATCACACAGTGTTCCGGTCAAAAACTTTGGATGCGGAAACTTTGTTCTCAACAATGATTTTAGAAAAACACTAAAAGAGAAAGAGTTTCCAACTGTTAAAATTGAACTTTCAGATTTTAAAAAAAATAACAATTCTTATAGTTGTGATTTAACACTAAACTTGGTTGGAAAACAAAGGATATATAAAAACCTCCCTTTGAAATTTGATAAAAATTATTTAGTTGGCAACATAACGTTACAATTTACGGACTTCAATCTTACTCCTCCAAAAAAAATGGGAGGAATGGTAAAAATTAAGGAAGAGATTAAATTGACTGTTAGTTTGCAAACAGAATAGTTGAATAGTTGCGTTAGTTATTCAGTTTTAAAAGAACCCCAAATTTATGATTCAAATTTGGGGTTAATTTTTTTATTGATTTTTCTTTTTGTTGCCGAACAAGCTGTTTAATCCTTCTTTGACTTTATCTTTTACAACTTCTTCCGTTTTGGTTTTTACCTCTTCTTTTGTTGCTGAGGTATTAGTTTTTGTAGTGTCTTTTGAATCTTTTGTTTGATTTAGTAAATTGCCCAGGGCAGATGCTCCTTGGTTTACTAGTTTATTTTTTTGCTGTTCAACCAATTGGTTCACTAATGCAGAAGTCGCTTGTTTCATGTCGGTTGAAATGATTGGTTTTGAAAAATTTCCTCCCAGCACCGCATTAACCGGAATGTTTTTAATATTTGCTGCATCTGCCGGAGATAATTTGGCAATTAAATTGTTTGCTTCTTTTCCTAAATATTTAGCGGGAACATCAAATTTTAGATTGTAATTCATCGATTGATCAAAACCATGGGTTCCAGCAATATTTACTGTAACATCTTCATATTTAATGTCAAATGGTTTCAAATTTACTTTTCCGTTTTCAAACGACAAACTTGTTTTTAAATCATTTAAATTCACTTTTTTCAAATCGATAAAATTAATTTGATTGTCCAACGCACTCAGCAAAGTAGAGTTGGAAGCATTTACAGTAGTAGAAAGCAACTGCCCAACCAAATCTCCCGTTAATGATTTTAAATCCGGAGTCATTTCCTTAGCATCTAAATTACCGGAAACTTTAATAGTAGAATTCAATTTCCCGTTAATAATATTAGCAATCGGAGCAATGCTTTTCATCATATCCAATTGCGTAAATGTTTCACTAATGTTTACTGAACTTAAATCTAAATTCATTGCAAATGTTGGTACTTTTGTTTTCGTAGAAACATTTCCGTTCACACCAATCATACCACCAAAAATGTTTGTTTTAACATTTTCTAATGTTACTCTTTCATCTTTCACAATTAATTTTCCTGAAACATCTTTTAACGTAAGATTATCATACAAAACCGTATTAGCTTTTGCATTTAAAGTGACATCCAGGAACGAAGGTATCTTCAAAGCTTCACTAGGCTTTTGACCTTCTTTCGTTGGTTCTTCCGTTGTCATGAAATCATTCACCGCCAATTGATTGGAGGTCATATTAAAATTTCCTTTCAAATTCTGATTATTAAATAAATAACCATAGAAATTTTCTAAAACACCATTTACATTGATGTCGCTCTTTCCGGTTTGTGCAGCAAATTTTTGTAAGTTCAATGTGCTAGGGTTAAACTGAACAATTGCTTCGCTTATGTTCATTCCTTTTCCGTTTTCATCGGTATATTTGAATCCGGTTATACTAACTAATCCGGCATTTTGGATGTTTTGGTATTGTTCTTTTTCCACCGATTGCATGTCGAATTTTGTGGTTACATCGGCTTTTAAAATTCCGGATAGTGGCGTATCTAACTTTATCGGATAAGCTTTGCTTAAATTCCCTAAGTTAAGGGTTCCTTTTAAAGCGGCATCAACTAACGGGTTTTCAGAAACATTTCTAATATTTGCTTTCGCATTAAAAATATCCTGATCAATTTTAAACGACAAATTATCGATGTTCACATACGTGTCGTTGATTAAACCGGTTTCGTTTTTAATTTTTGTGTCAATGATAATATTTTCTACTTTTTTGGGTAAGTCAGGAAACTTAAAGGAAGCATTATTAGAAGCTATTTCTAAGTTGAACTTCGGAATTGTTGTCTCAGAGTATAATCCTTTGGCAAAACCGGCAACTTTAAAATCTCCTGTGGTTTGAATTTTATCTAAATCACCTTTATAAGCAGAAGGAACTAATCCTAAAAAGTTTTTAAACGATGAGGTTGGGGTGTTAAACGTCAAGTCATATTGTTGTCCGGATTCAACCAACTGAATAAAACCGGCAAATTTTAAAGGCAATTGGTTAATTAAAGCTTCATTGTCTTTAAACTCATATTTGCTGTTTTCCAAATCAATACCCAACACGGCATCCAACGTTAATGAAACGTCTTTCATATAATTGGTTTTGTCCATGTCCAAACTCATCATAGCATTGGTTTCAGTGTCTAAATCCAGCTTTGAAGCCGCAAAATTTCCTGTTCCGGTATGATTAATTTTATCCACAACCATCCTGATTTTTGAACTTTCATCCAAAAAAGTGAATTTCAAATTTTCAATGGAATAACTTTGAATATTCATTGCAAAAGGCTTGCTGTCCGAAGGTTTTTCTTCTACATCGTCTTTCATGGCAATGTCAAAATTACCAATTCCGTCTTTATTAAAAATGATATTTATAATACCATCTTTACTCGAAAATGACTCTAATTCCATCGCTTCGCCTTCCGATTTAAACAATTCTTTCACCGACATTTTCAGGTTCAATTCACCGGAATAAAATAATGTATCACCTTCGAATGGAGCTTTATTAATGATGCTCAACTTGTCAATCGTCACATTGGCACGTGGAAAACTCTTAAACAAACTCAGGCTTACATCTTCAAACGCCACATTGGCATCTACATTTTCATTTATCGATTTCAAAACCAAAGCCTTGATTTTATCTTTAAACAAAAACGGAGCGGCAGCCAAAGCAATGATGGCAACCAACAAAAATATTCCTAAACCTTTTAAAATTTTTTTAATCATAATTATGTTAATTTTTTTGGAGCAAATAAGAGTATATATTTTTTTAATCTAAAAGTAATTCTTCTCCTCGAGTTAATTTAAAACGTTTCTGAAAAAAATAAACAGCCAAATATAAAATTGGGGTATCCAAGGCTGCAATTAATACTTTAAACAAAAAACCACTCAGTAACAATCCGGGAAACAAATCCCATTTTAATATATTAAAGCTACATAGCAAAAATAATACCGCAAATGTATCAACAAATTGCGAGGTAAAAGTAGAAAAGTTATTACGCAACCAAAGCATCTTTCCTTTGGTTATTTTTTTCCAAAAATGGAATATGTAAATATCAATATATTGTGCCGCCAAGTAAGCAATCATAGAAGCTAAAACCGCCAACGCAGTTTGTCCAAACACTTTAGAAAACAATGCATCATCTACAGGAGAATTTTCTATTGCCGGAGCAGCATTTGCCACATAAATAATTAATAACGAAAAAACAGAGGCAAAAATTCCCGCTGTCACTACTTCATTGGCTTTTTTCTTTCCGTAAACTTCAGAAATAATATCAGTAATTAAAAATGTAATCGGGTAGGGTAGAATGCCTACCGAGATTTCAAACCGATACAAACCAAAAAAATTCCAATAAAAAAATTTCTGAAAGATTAAATTCGAGACCACCAAGGAAGCAATAAACAAAGCCCCTAACGTGAAATAAATTTTATAAGCAAACAACTTCTCTTTTGTTTCCAACTCTTTTTTCAACAAAAGTAGGAAATAAGCAAGCAATCAGTTGTTAAGAAAATTAAAAAACCTGACAGTTTTTGGTTTCTGTCAGGTTTCAACTTTATTTGATTTTCAACTCAAAAGGCATCAACGTTTGAATGCCGGTTCGAGCAGTAGCTCTTTTTACTTGTTGTAGGGTTTGATAGGCTTCTTCTCCAATTTCTTCTTTAATCATAGCCTCTTTGGATTTAGCAAAAGGAATACCGTTTTGGTCGCTTAAAAACTGCATAAAGGTTTTATCAAATTCGGGATAGTTCACCGTTTTGTATTTTTTGATTTTTGCTAAAGTAGCCGCTTCGCTCAACGCTACATCTAAACCGCCTAATTTATCCACTAAACCATTTTGTAATGCTTCTGTACCGGTCCATACTCTTCCTTGAGCAATTGCATCCACTTGTTCAAACGTCATTTTTCTTCCGGCTGCAACACGATTAACAAAAACGGTGTAAATGTTTTCTACCGATTCTGTGGTTACTTCTTTAAATTTCTCATCAATTGGTTTAAACGGACTATAACCAACCGCATGATCATGTGTTTTTACCTGTGAGGTATTAATTCCGATTTTTTTAGATAATTCGGTCATATTTGGTAACACGCCAAAAACACCAATCGAGCCGGTAATTGTGTTGGGTTCTGCAATAATTTTATCGGCATTACAAGCAATATAATAACCACCTGAAGCAGCTAAATTACCCATCGATACCACAACCGGTTTTACTTTTTTGGTTAATTCTATTTCTCTCCATATTAATTCGGAAGTCAAAGCACTTCCCCCCGGACTATCAACACGAATTACGATGGCTTTCACTTTTTCATCTTTTCTAGCTTCTTGCAATGAAGTTCTCATGGCACCCTCGCCAATTACATTTACATCTCCCTCGCCACCTAAGATTTCTCCTTGAGCATAAATAATGGCTATTTTGTCTTTAGAATCTATTTTTTTTGGTGTTTTGGAAATGTTTTTAGCATAATCCATGATAGAAATCCATTCATAATCTTCGTCTTTTTTAACTTTCAACGCTTTTTTAATGCCGTCGTGATATTGATCTTCATAGCCAATTTTGTCAATCAGTTTTTTTGATCTAGCCATTTCCGGTGTTCTAGCCGAAAGTTGATTGGCAATACTGTTTAAACTATCTACAGAAATATTTCTGCTTTTTGAAATATCGCTAACAATCGAACTCCAAGCCGAATTTAACAAAGCAGTCATTTGTTCTCTGTTTGCTTCGCTCATTTCATTTTCTAAAAATGGCTCAACCGCACTTTTGTATTTTCCATGACGAATGACTTCCATTTTAACACCTGTTTTTTCTTGAATGTCTTTAAAGAACATGATTTCGGAAGCAAGACCTTTAAAATCCATTTCGCCTACCGGATTCATATAAATCGTATCGGCAACCGAGTTGATATAGTATTCACCTTGCGTAAAATAATCCGCATAGGAAACAATAAATTTTCCGGATTTTTTAAAATCAATCAATTTGTCTCTCAATGCTTTAGATTGGGCTAATCCTAAACTACTGCTACTGTTTAAGATTGAAATTCCCTTGATTTTATCATCTGTTTTGGCGTTGTCAACAGCATTTAAAACATCAATTAATCCTACTGACTCTTCTTCATTTAGTAAAGTTACCCAAGGATCGGTGAATTTTCCGGTATAATCTAACGATACATTCTTCATATCTAAAACCAAAACGGAATTAGATTCTACTTTTGCCACATCAGAACCGCTACCGGCAACTGCTCCAACAATCATTAACCCGAAAAATAATAGCATAAAGAATACAAATAATCCTATGATAGTGGCCAATACATTTCCTAAAAATTTCATTTTATATTTATTTAATTAAATTACTTCTTAATTAGTAGTATAATAATGTATTCTGTTACACAATATTTACAGAGATATGTATAGTAAAAGAAACTTATTAACAGGATTGGTAAAGATACTTTATTTCTAAAATAGTTTTAGTTATTTTGCTTTTCTATGAATAATCAAAGCCAAGTCATTTTATCGTTAGGCAGTAATTTAGGTAACCGTCTGGAAAACATTCAGTTGGCTATAAAATTCATTCATCAAACCATTGCCACTGTTATCAAAGTTTCTTCATTATACGAGACACCTTCGTGGGGTTTTGATAGTGAACCCTTCTGTAATTGTGCATTAGTTTTGCAAACTTCTAAAAATGCCGAACAAATTTTAGATGAAGTGTTACAACTGGAAACCAAATTAGGAAGAGTACGAAATGGCGGAGAAGGTTATCAATCCAGAGTAATTGATATAGATGTTATTACGTATAACGAGGAAATCATCGACACCGAAAAATTAAAAGTTCCGCACCCGCACATGCAAAACAGAAAGTTTGTGTTGTTGCCCATGCGTGATTTGAATTTGGATTGGCGACACCCCATTTTACAAAAATATTTACCGGAATTAGTCGCTTTGGCGGAAGATAAAAGCAATTGCAAAGAAGTTCAAAGGTTAGAAGCACCATTAGACAAAATAAAACTTCAACAATTTAATTATATTGCGATTGAAGGAAATATTGGAGCAGGAAAAACGACTTTATCAACCAAAATTTCAGAGGATTTTAATGCCAAATTAGTGTTGGAACGCTTTGCCGATAATCCGTTTTTACCAAAATTTTATGAAGACCAAAGTAGGTATGCTTTTCCTCTGGAAATGTCATTTTTGGCAGACCGATACCAACAACTTTCTGATGATTTAGCACAATTTGATTTATTTAAAGATTTTATAGTGGCCGATTATCATATATTTAAATCCTTAATTTTTGCCAAAGTAACCTTGGCTGAAGATGAATTCAGGCTTTATAATACGATGTTTGACATCATCCACAAAGAAATGCCAAAGCCCGATTTGTATGTTTATTTATATCAAAACACAGAGCAACTTTTAGAAAACATCAAAAAGAGAGGCAGAAGTTATGAAATGCAAATTCCGGCAGAATATTTAGAAAAAATCAATCAAGGTTATTTGGATTTCATCAAGACACAAACCAATTTAAACGTATTGATTATTGATGTTTCAGATAAAGATTTTGTAAACAATCAGGAAGATTATATTTTTATTTTAGAAGAAATAGAGAAAAAAATAACCGGATAAATTATCTTTTTAAAGAAAAATGACCTTTTCGTTCCGCTGTAGCATTGTCAATTTTCAAAACATACCAATAATCATCTGCCGGTAAATTTTCACCTTCAAAAGTTCCATCCCAAAAAAGATTTGATGGTGTAATTTGTTTAATTAATTTGCCGTAACGATTAAAAATGGAGATCGAAGAGTTCGGATAGAACTCCATTCCTTTCAAATAAAAAACATCGTTTTGACCGTCGCCGTTAGGAGTGAAAAAGGGAGGAACCAAAAGTACAACAAAGGTTTCCTCGTCGGAATAACCACAATTGTTGATTTTCTCTCGCACATAAGCCGTGTATAATCCGCCTTCGCCAACGGTAAATAAATTTGAATCTTGGTAAGTAAAACCATCAATAGAATACTCATATTCGCCATTTCCTGAAGAAATAATTTCAACAGAAGTATCATTTACAACAATAGTTTCAATTACCGGTATATCATATTGAACTATTGTGAAGTTCTTTGTTTTAGAACAATTTCCTTCATCTAAAGAGGTTACAACAACGGAGTAGTTTGCATTGTTATTCACTTGAATCGTTTGCGAAGTTTCTCCGGTTGACCAAAGATAAGTGGCATTTGAAACACCTGCATCTAAAGTGATAACTGTACCTTCGCAAAGTGTAACCGTTTCGTCTTCCACATCCGGTAAGTCATATACCAAAACATTAATTGGAATTCTATTTCCTGTTGAGCAACCATTATTTATTCCTTCCACATAAAAAGTAGTGTCTTCTGAAAGAATTTGGGTTGTGAATGAGGTTCCGGTTCCCAAGCTAGTTCCACCAGTTTCAACAGCATACCAATTGATTGTTCCTGCAGTAGTTGAAGCACTTAAAACAGTTGAATTTTCTCCACAAACCGGAATTGGTTCAACAACGGTAACTATCGGAATTTGATTTATTGTTGCCGTGACAGCTGTTCTTGTTCCGCTTGTACAACCAATTTCAAATGCATCAACATAGTAAATTGTTGTCTGAGTTAAACTTGGTGTTGTAAAGCTATTTCCCGAAGCCAAAGGTGTTCCTCCGGTTTGTGTGGCATACCATTTTATGTTTCCGGCAGAAGCACTGGCGGTTAGTGTTACCGAACCGTCTCCACACCTTGACTGACCTACTGAAGAAGTAATATTCGGAATTGTAATGGTCGTACTCGTAGAAATCTGCAAAATAGGATCACCAGGCATCCCGCCATATTCCACAATATATCCTTTGGGTTGATAATTGCCACTTGCTTCACCTGTATTGGATAAATCATTCCACGAACCTGTAATTCCAACACCTGGAGCGGTTACGTGAGCATAATTTTCATTACCTAAATTATTTGGTTCGCCATTATTCCAATTGGCATAATTTGGTGTTGAACCGTTTATTCCACCATTCCAAAAAATAGTACCATTTTCAGGTCCCGTCATCCAACGCCAAACACCTTCATTTGCTTCATCGCTTCCGCCAATCCAACCTGCACCGGCTGCTTGTTCGCCGGAAAGTTGAGCTTCATCAGGAGCTGTAATTGTGGCTAAATAGCCTTGTAAGCCATAATACGTTCGATTTGCGGCGGCTGTTCTTGCGTTGTTCCAAGTGATGCCAATGGAAGGTACAAACTCGTAATAATGACCATTTGAAGGAAGATAGTTTGCCTGGCCTACCGTAATGGAAAAAGTTCTAACCCCTGTTGGATTTGCAGAAGAATTTGAATAAACTACATCTTCAATAGCTGCAATCAAATTTGCATATGTGGGTTGTCCGGCAGAACCTGTTAAGGTTAGTTTTCCAGTGAGGGCATCCCAACTTGTAGTGATGGTTGGATGTGTTCCGGTTAAAATTAATATGTCCTGACCATTCACATATCCGGATGAAATTTGAATATATATTGCATCAATTCCTGTGTCATCTGGATCTGTAATCGTCATATTAGTGACAATATTCATTTGCGAACCCGGACAATAAATTTGATTACCTGTCGCAATCAAAATAGGAGCATCATTTAAAAGAACTGGTTTTTTTTCTTCATGTTTTAGAGATAAATTTTTATCAGCCAAAGATGAAAAAATACCGGAGCAAAAAAATAGAATGAGTAAGGAATTGCGAAACAATGAAAATCCGTTCATTTTGTAAAAGTAAGAATTAGAAAGCAAAAGACTTGTTCACTGATTGCTAATTTTCTCCTAAAACTATTAGTTTAGTGAATAAATCCCAAACTACAATTCCGGTACTCACCGAAATATTCAATGAATGTTTGGTTCCCAATTGCGGAATTTCAATCACACCATCACATTTTTCAATGGCTTGTTGCGAAACACCCTTGACTTCATTACCGAAAATTAAAGCGTATTTTTTTCCTTTTTCAACTTCAAAATCATTTAACATCACCGAATTTTCAACTTGCTCTATGGCAAAAACTGAAATGTTATTTTTTTTCAATTGCTCAATAACCGATAATATATCTTTTTGATATTCCCAAGCTACAGTATCCGTTGCTCCTAAAGCTGTTTTATGAATTTCCTTGTTGGGTGGAGTCGCTGTGATGCCGCATAAATAGATTTTTTCAATCAAAAAAGCATCTGATGTTCTGAAAACTGAACCAATGTTATGCAAACTTCTAATATCATCTAGAACAATGATTATTGGTGTTTTTTGAGCTTGTTTAAACTCATCAATATTTTTACGTTCCAATTCAGAATTCGCTAATTTTCTCATATTGCAAAAATAAGTAATGCATTTGGATTTATGTTAACCTACTAAATGTTTTCATTTCACGCTCCCCTCTCCTTTGGAGAGGGGTTGGGGGTGAGGTCTCTATCCGCAAATTTCACTAGATAAATTTTTGTCATTGTCATTGATTTTTACCATTGCATTGAAATTTTATTTCTGTATTTTTGAATCCTAACCATAATAAAAGCACCTTGTCAGCAAAAGTCAAAGCCGTAAAAGAACCAAAGGAAACTCCTTTGATGAAACAATACAACCAAATTAAAGCAAAATATCCTGATGCATGTTTGCTTTTTAGGGTTGGAGATTTTTACGAAACATTTGGTGAAGACGCAGTTCGGGCTTCTCAAATTTTAGGAATAGTTTTGACAAAAAGAGGTGCTGGCTCTGAAACCGAAACTGCTTTGGCGGGTTTCCCACATCATTCATTAAATACCTATTTGCCAAAATTAGTCAAGGCTGGATTACGTGTAGCGATTTGTGATCAATTAGAAGATCCAAAAATGACTAAAACCATTGTAAAGCGAGGTGTAACAGAATTAGTTACTCCCGGGGTTTCTATGAATGATGAGGTGTTGCATGCCAAGGCGAATAATTTTTTAGCTTCGCTATATTTTGGTAAAAAGCAAATTGGTGTTTCGTTTTTAGATGTTTCTACCGGTGAGTTTCTAACTTCTCAAGGGAATGAAGAATACATTGACAAATTGTTACAAAATTTTAGTCCAAGTGAAATTTTAGTAACCAAAAATCATAAGCAAAGATTTAGAGAAATTTTTGGTGAAGATTATCATACTTTTTTTATCGAAGATTGGGTTTATACAGAAGATTACGGTAACGAAGTATTGACAAAACATTTTCAAACCAATTCACTTAAAGGTTTTGGAATTGAAGAATTGCAAGAAGGTATAGTAGCTTCGGGTGCGGTTTTGTATTATTTGTCTGAAACGCAACACAACAAAATTCAGCATATTACTTCCATTCAACGTATTGCAGAAGATGCGTATGTATGGATGGATCGTTTTACGATTCGTAATTTAGAATTGTATCACAGCACTAATCCCAATGCGGTCACGTTGTTGGATGTGATTGATAAAACGCTTTCGTCAATGGGTTCACGCTTGTTGAAACGTTGGTTGGCGTTGCCTTTGAAGGATGTTGCGAAGATTCAATCTCGTCATGAAGTGGTCACATTTTTAAAGGATAATTCGGAAGTTTTACAGAAAATTCAATACCAAATTAAACAGATTTCCGATTTGGAACGATTGATTTCTAAAGTTGCTACCGGAAAAGTTTCGCCTCGTGAAGTGATGAACCTTTGTCATTCTTTGGATGCCATTATTCCAATCAAAACTTTGGCTTTGACCAGTGCAAATGAATCGTTGAAAGCGATTGGGGATAGTTTGCATGCGTGTGATTTATTACGTGAAAAAATCAAAACGACGTTGAATCACGATGCTCCCGTTTCCATTAGCAAAGGAAATGCAATCGCCAAAGGAATTCATTCCGAATTAGACGAATTGCGAGCTATTTCATCTTCAGGAAAAGAATATTTAGAAGGAATTGAAGCAAGAGAATCGGAACGAACCGGAATAACCTCGTTGAAAATTTCGTTTAATAATGTTTTTGGCTATTATATAGAAGTTCGAAATACCCACAAAGACAAAGTTCCATCGGAATGGATTCGTAAACAAACATTGGTAAATGCCGAGCGTTATATTACTGAAGAATTGAAAGAATACGAAACAAAAATTCTAGGAGCAGAAGATAAAATTCAGCAATTAGAATCGCAATTGTTTGAACAGTTAGTCATCTGGATTGGCACGTATATCAAGCCGGTTCAGTTGAATGCGGCTTTAATTGCTCAATTGGATTGTTTGAATTCGTTTACGCAATTAGCAATTGAAAATAATTACATTCGACCAGTTTTGGATGATTCATATGATTTAGAAATAACTAATGGACGTCATCCGGTAATTGAAAAACAACTACCCATTGGTGTTCCGTATATTGCTAATGATGTTTTTTTAGATAGAGATTCGCAGCAGATTATTATGATAACCGGACCTAATATGTCGGGTAAATCGGCGATATTGAGACAAACGGCATTGATTGTACTCTTGGCTCAAATGGGGAGTTTTGTTCCGGCAGAAGCGGTGCGAATGGGAATAGTAGATAAAATTTTCACTAGAGTAGGAGCGAGTGATAACATTTCAATGGGTGAATCGACATTTATGGTGGAGATGAATGAAACCGCATCGATTTTGAATAATATTTCCGAGCGAAGTTTGGTTTTATTAGATGAAATCGGGCGAGGAACCAGCACGTATGACGGAATTTCTATTGCGTGGGCCATTGCAGAATACTTGCACGAAAATCCAAACCGACCCAAAACATTGTTTGCTACGCATTATCATGAGTTAAACGAAATGGAAATTACCTTTGACCGCGTGCAGAATTTCAATGTTTCGGTGAAAGAATTGAAAGATACCGTTTTGTTTATTCGAAAATTAGTGAAAGGCGGAACTGAACATAGTTTTGGTATTCATGTAGCCAAAATGGCGGGTATGCCCCAAACCGTCATTCAAAAAGCACAAAAGATTTTAAAGAAATTAGAAAAAAATCATTCAAGTGAAGAGTTATCCGGCATAAAATCTCCGAAAGATGAATTACAACTTAGTTTTTTCAATTTAGATGATCCGTTATTGGAAGAAATTAAAGAAGAAATTATAAATTTAGATATTAATACATTAACACCGGTCGAAGCTTTGATGAAGTTGAATGAAATTAAACGAATGTTGACCAGAAAATAAAAGCTATTGAATTAACTTTCAAATTATTAGTTTTTCAAATTAATTTTTTTGCAAAAAACGCTTGTAAAAGTAAATATTTATAGTACATTTGCATCCGCATTGCTCAATAAGTAATGTTGTTCTTTTTAAAAAAATGTACGCGAAAATAGCTCAGTTGGTAGAGCACGACCTTGCCAAGGTCGGGGTCGCGGGTTCGAATCCCGTTTTTCGCTCTACCATATTATAATGCTCGAGTGGTGGAATTGGTAGACACGCTGGACTTAAAATCCAGTGAACAGTAATGTTCGTGCGGGTTCAAGTCCCGCCTTGAGTACAAAAAGCTTCATTTGTTTTTACAAGTGGAGCTTTTTTTATTTTTTTGTATTCAAGCAGTTTAGGTTGTTTATTTTGTTGAATTCTTCTGTAGTTGTTTTTAAAGGCGACGAACAGTTGACGAATGTTGTTGCAATAAATGTTTTAGGTTTTTTTAAAAACAATCATTCTATATTCACTTTAAAGCAAAAAAAATCCCGAACAACGTCGGGATTATTTTTTCTATTAGTTTGTTACTAATTACTGAGCAGCAGGAGCCTCAACAGCTTCTTCAACAGCAGCAGCAGCAGTATCAACAACAGCAGCAGCCTCTTCAACTACTTCAGTAGCAGTTTCTTCTACAGCTTCTGTAGTTTCTTCCATAGTAGCTTCAGCTTCTTTCTCTTTACAAGATACTACAGTTAAAGCAGCAACAAATACTAAACTTAAAATTACTTTTTTCATCTTACTAAATTATAAAAGGTTAATTATTAATTCGGAGCAAAGATATAAATTTTTTGGTTTAACAAAATATTTTACTATTTTTTTTTAAAAAAAAATAAACATATTGTTTTTCAAACGTTTGAGCTAAAATTATAATAGAATTTTTACCTAAAAAAAGCCATTTTAACTAAGGTTTTTATTTTTTCCCCACTACTTTCATTTCATTTATTAAATGTTTGGCACCTGCATACTTATCTATTACAAATAAAACATACCGAATATCAACCATGATATTACGGCAAATGGCAGGGTCATAATAAATATCGCTCATTGTTCCTTCCCAAACACGGTCAAAGTTTAAGCCTATTAAATTTCCATGTGCATCAATTGCCGGACTTCCGGAATTTCCGCCTGTGGTATGATTTGTACCAATGAAATTGACAGGAAGTTTCCCGTTTTCCGCATAAGGACCATAATCTTTGTTGTTATATAATTCAATTAATTTCGGGGAAACATCAAATTCGTAATCGCCCGGAATGTATTTTTCGATTACACCATCTAAATAGGTAACCGGGCTGTAGTAAACCGCATCGCTTGGTGCATAGCCTTTTACTTTTCCGTAGGTTACACGCAATGTAGAATTAGCATCTGGGAATATTCTGGCTTCTTTTGGACTTAATTCCAATATTCCTTTCATGTAGGTACGTTGCAAAGCCGTATTTTTCAGATTTATTTCTTCATATTTAGGTAAAACATTCTTTGTGTACGCTTCGGTGAGCAATTTTGCAAATGCAAATCCGCTATCGTTGTTTAATTTTTCAAGAACAGATTTGGCATCACCGGTTAACAATTCTTTTAACCCGATGTAGTTTGATAATTTAGATGTCTTGAAAATTTCTGCTGTTTTCGCTGTTAAATCTAGATTCAATAATTCTTCGGGTAAAAATTGTTTAGGAGATTTAGCAACGTATAATCTAATTAATTGCTCCATAACCTTTTCATCTACCAACGGATTGAAGTCTTTATACAATTCTTCGAAACCAAGTATGTAGTTCTCCTTTCGATCCATAAATGCTTGTTCTCCTCTAGAATTGTAAATATTTTCCAGTTGAACTAAACGATAACCAAAACTTAAAATTTCTGTATTTCTCATCACCACTTCCATAAAATAATCACGGCTCAAAGCATATGGAGCGATTTCAGTATAGTTTTTTTCAAATTCTGAAAGTAAATTACCATATTCAGCCTGTTTCCCGGCTTTAGCAACTTTGTTCATGAAATCTTTTTCAAATTCTTTTTTGATTTGAACAGCATTTGATTTTTTCAATCCTTTGGTTTCACCAATCCATTTTTTCCAATAATTGGCTACCGAAGCATATTTGGCAGCATATTGAATTTTAATAGCTTTGTCTTTTCGCATGAATCCGTCTTGTACTTTCAAAGCGGCATCACGTACTTCAATTTTGGCCGGATTGAGTTCATTTACAATTTGTTCAACAGCAACGGCAGGCAAATATTCTTGTGTTCTACCCGGATAACCAAAAACCATTGTAAAATCATTCTCTTTTACCCCATGAATAGAAACCGGAAAAAAGTGTTTTGGTGTATACGGGACATTATCTTTTGAATAGGTCGCCGGTCGATTATTTTTGTCTGCATAAATTCTAAACAAAGAAAAATCTCCCGTATGACGTGGCCAGACCCAGTTATCTGTATCCGAACCAAATTTTCCGATAGAAGAAGGCGGAGCCCCTACTAAACGAATATCTTTGAATGTTTCCACCACAAACCAGATGTATTGATTGCCGTCATAAAATGCTCTGATTCGGTTTTCTTGCCAACTTTCTTTCGGTAGCGAATTGGTTAAAGCAGAAATGTTATCTTGAATTTTTTTTTGCTTTTCTGCTTCGGTGGTAATGGTTTGCGTGTTTTCTAACACTTTTGCCGTAATGTCTTCAATTTTTACAATGAACGTAACAACTAAACCTTCGTTTGGAAGTTCTTCTTCTAAACTCATTGCCCAAAAACCTTTTTCTAAATAATCGTTTTCAACCGTTGAATGTGATTGAATTTGTCCGTAACCACAATGATGATTCGTTAATAGTAATCCTTTTGGTGAAATGACTTCTGATGTACAACCGTTGTTGAAATGCGGTACCGCATCTTTCATACTCGATTTGTTTACATCATAAATGTCTTTGGCCGACATTTTCATGCCGAGTGATTTCATTTCCTTTTCGTTCATTCCTTCCAAAAGTGAAGGAATCCACATACCGCCTTGTTGGGCATAAGTTGAAATTGAAATAAATAAAAGTAAAATTCTAAGCAGTTTCATATTATAGTATTGTTTAAAGTGGCAAGATACAATTTTTGAATTTTTATAGCATTATTTTAGGGTTTCATTAAGAAGATGGTGCATAATTATATCCGTGGCACCCTTGTTCATTTGCACAAAAGTGCTACAAATATGACCTTTTTCATATCGAATATCTTCATTGGTAAGTAAAGTAGAAAATGCTTTATTCAATTCGTTTTGGTCGGAAAAAGAAATGCAGCCTTCCATGTTTACTAGTGCGGTTGCTTCAGCAAAATGAGCATAATTAGGACCGATTACGATAGGAATGCCAAAGGTAGCCGGTTCCAAAATGTTATGCACACCGGGATTTCCGAAGCCACCACCCACGTAGGCGATATCGGCGTATGAATAAATTTTTGTTAAAAATCCAATCGTGTTGATGATGAAAACTTCATATGCTTGTAGAGATAGGTCGTGACCTGATTGTTCAGAATCATTATAATCCGAAAATAGAATCGTTTTTTTTGTAATCGATTTTTGCAATTCCAAAATTTGTTCCGGTTTGATGTTGTGTGGAGCAATGATGAATTTCAGTTTTTCAGTTGAATTATTGATGAAATTTACCAATAATTCTTCGTCTTTTGGCCATGAACTTCCAATAACAATAGTGGTTGTATTGTTTTTGAATGTTTCGATAAAATCTAATGAATTATCCCTTTCCAAAATCGAAACCACCCGATCAAAACGCGTGTCTCCTGATATTTTTACATTTTGATAGCCAAGCGATTGCAATAGTTTTTTGGAGGATTCATTTTGCACAAAAAAGAAGTCAAAAGCAGTTAAACATTTTCGGTAAAATCCGCCATACCATTTAAAAAAGACCTGATTTTCTCTGAGAATTCCCGAAATTAAATAGATTTTTATTTGCCTCTTTTTGAGCTCGTTGAGGTAATTTGGCCAATATTCATATTTAATAAAAAACACCATTTCAGGATGAACTAAATCTAAAAATTGTTTAGCGTTTTGTAGTGTATCTAATGGAAGATAAATAGTCATATCTGCTATTGAATTATTTTTTCTGACTTCAAAACCCGATGGAGAAAAAAAGGTGACAATGATTTTATGATTAGGAAATTTAATTTTGATTTTTTCCATCACGGGAATTCCTTGTTCAAACTCGCCTAAAGAAGCGGCATGAAACCAAATTGTTTTGTCTGTTGAAGAAATTTTCAGTTTGATTTGTTCAAAAACATTCTTTCTTCCATCCACAAATAGCTTCATTTTTGGGTTAAAATTGGCAATGATTTTCAATAAAAACCCTACTAAATGAACCAATACATTATATAAAAAATACATAGAATATAAATTGTGTCGCTAAAATACATCACTTTACAGAATTTTCATTGTTATAACTCCTTAAATAATTACTTTTGTGTTATGATTAAGGTTTTCGACCTTACTCTTTTAAAATTTAATAAAAATACAATGCGTAAACTCCAAATGGTTGACTTAAAAAGTCAATATGATAAAATTAAATCTACGGTTGATGCTTCCATTCAAGAAGTTTTAGATACTACAACCTACATTAATGGTCCGAAAGTTCACGAATTTCAAAAAAATTTAGAAGAATATTTAGGAGTAAAGCATGTAATTCCATGTGCGAATGGAACCGATGCTTTACAAATAGCCATGATGGGACTTGGTTTACAACCAGGTGATGAAGTGATTACTGCTGATTTTACTTTTGCCGCCACTGTTGAAGTGATTGCTTTATTGCAGTTGACTCCCGTTTTAGTAGATGTGGATATGGTAAACATGAATATTTCAATTGAAGCAATCAAAAAAGCCATTACGCCAAAAACGAAAGCGATTGTACCTGTTCATTTGTTCGGAAGAGCAGCCAATATGGAAGTCATTATGCAAATTGCGAAAGAACACAATTTATATGTCATCGAAGATAATGCTCAAGCTATTGGAGCCAATTGTCGCTTTTCGGATGGAACAAAAAAGAAAGCCGGAACGATTGGTCATGTGGGAGCAACTTCTTTCTTTCCTTCTAAAAATTTAGGTTGTTACGGAGATGGTGGTGCCATTTTTACGAATGATGATGCGTTAGCTCACACCATTCGTGGGATAGTTAATCACGGCATGTATGTACGTTATCACCATGATGTGGTTGGGGTTAATTCTCGTTTGGATAGTATTCAAGCAGCAGTTTTGAATGCTAAATTACCGTTGTTAGACAGTTATAATGCCGCACGTCAAAATGCCGCAAGAAGTTATTCTAAAGCATTTGAAGGGCATAAAAATATCATTGCTCCAACCATTTGTGCTATTTGTGATTGCCATGTTTTTCATCAATATACATTGCGAATAATCGATGCGGATAGAAATGCCTTGATGGATCATTTGCAAAGCAAAGGAATTCCTTGTGCGATTTATTACCCGATTCCGTTACATGCACAAAAAGCGTATGCGGATGTTCGATATAAGGAAGAAGATTTTCCGGTAACGAATCAATTGGTAAAAGAAGTGATTTCGCTACCCATGCATACCGAATTAGATGACGAACAAATCAAATTTATAACCGATTCAGTTTTAGAATTTTTTAATTAATGTTATTAACCCATTACCAAAAAAATGAAAGTACTTGTAACCGGAGGCCTTGGATTCATTGGCTCACACACTGTAGTTGAATTGCATAATGCCGGATTTGAGCCATTGATTGTAGATAATTTATCTAATTCTTCTATTGAAGTTTTAGACAGAATTGCAGCAATTATTGGGTATAAACCTGCTTTTGAACAAATGGATTTGAGAGAAAAAGCAGACGTAAACCAATTGTTTCAAAAACATGCTGACATCAATGGGGTTATCCATTTTGCGGCTTCAAAAGCTGTGGGTGAAAGTGTAGAAAATCCGTTATTGTATTATGAAAATAACATTAATGCTTTAGTGTATATTTTACAAGAATTACAGAAAAAAGAGTCAACTAATTTTATTTTCAGTTCTTCTTGTACAGTTTACGGTCAAGCCGAAAAAATGCCAATTACGGAAGATGCTTCTGTACAACCGGCCATGTCTCCTTATGGAAACACCAAGCAAATTGGAGAAGAGATTATTACTGATGTAGCTAAAGTATCCAATATAAAATCCATTTTATTACGTTATTTTAACCCTATTGGAGCTCATCCTTCTGCTGAAATTGGTGAATTACCAATAGGAGTTCCACAAAATTTAGTGCCTTTTATCACACAGACAGGAATTGGTATTCGTAAAGAATTATCTGTTTTTGGAGATGACTATCCAACACCTGACGGAACGGCAATTCGTGATTATATTCATGTAGTAGATTTAGCAAAAGCACATGTGGTTGCTTTACAGCGATTAGTAGAAAATAAAAACGTAGATAAAGTAGAAACATTTAACCTTGGGACCGGGACCGGGAGTTCCGTTTTAGAAGTCATTAAAACATTTGAAAAGGTTTCCAATAAAAAGTTACCGTATAAAATTGTTGCCAGGAGAGAGGGTGATATCACCTCCGCCTATGCTAATACGGATAAAGCAAATAATGTTTTAGGTTGGAAAGCACTATCCACTTTGGAAGAAGCATTAGCAAGTGCTTGGAAATGGGAACAAAAAATTAGAAGTTAGCAAATAATTTTAATAAAAAGGGTCAAGTGTTTTTTTATAACCTGACCCTTTTTTAATTTCATTTTGTGTTTTTCATATTAAGCCGAAATCGTCTCTACTTCTTTATTAATTTTATTTACTAATCCAACCAATACTTTTCCGGGGCCCACTTCTGTAAAACTGGTCGCACCGTCGGCAATCATTTGGTTTACAGATTGTGTCCATTTAACCGGAGCTGTCAATTGAATGATTAAGTTCTTTTTAATCTCTTCAGGATTGGAAACGGCATTTGCTGTAACATTTTGATATACCGGACAAATAGGTGTAGAAAAAGTTGTTGTTTCAATGGCAGTCGCTAATTCTTCTCGGGCAGGTTCCATCATGGGTGAGTGGAAAGCTCCGCCAACAGGTAAAATCAATGCTCGTTTGGCTCCTGCTTCTTTCATTCTTTCACAAGCTAATTCAACTGCTTTGTATTCGCCGGAAATTACTAATTGTCCTGGGCAATTGTAATTTGCCGCAACCACTACGCCTTCAATTGATGCACAAATGTCTTCCACTATTTTGTCGTCTAAATTCAAAACTGCTGCCATAGTAGAAGGGGTGATTTCACAGGCTTTTTGCATGGCCAAGGCTCGTTTTGAAACCAATTGCAATCCGTCTTCAAAAGATAAGGCTCCATTAGCTACAAGTGCCGAAAATTCACCCAAAGAATGTCCTGCCACCATATCCGGTTTAAAATCGGGTAGGGTTTTAGCTAAAATGACGGAGTGCAAAAACACTGCCGGTTGGGTCACTTTGGTTTCCTTTAATTCTTCAGCAGTACCTTCAAACATAATGTCAGTAATTCGAAAACCAAGAATTTCATTGGCTTTTTCAAACAATTCTTTGGCTAAAGCTGAATTATCATATAAATCTTTACCCATTCCGATAAATTGTGCTCCTTGTCCCGGGAAAACGTATGCTTTCATAAGTATATTTTATAAAGTTGTCTTCGCAAAAATACTATTTATATGGACTCGATAATTTCTTTAGTAGGCGATTTTTTGTATTCCTTTGTCATTTAAGTTATTTTGACATCCAATTACCGAAAATTTTTCGCAATAGCGGCAACAATATAAACACCATCAAAGGGACCAATATTCCGGTAACGATTAAAGTGCGAATCGGAATTGGAAAATGATTTAGTCCTTCACCAATTATATAATTTAGCAAAGTGATACTCGGGTAAATGGCAATCCAAACGATAAACGCGAATTTCCATTTAGGAGGATTTTTCATCATTGAGAAAATAAGTTAAAGCTCCGGAAGGACATTTGTGTATGGTTTCAATAATTTTATCCGTAGTTGAGCCATCGGTTTTAATCCATGGTTTTTCTTTAGGTTGAAATATAGCCGGATTATTTTTTACGCAATTCGCAGAGTGAATGCATTTGTGAGCTTGCCAAACTATGGTTACTTCTCCGTTGGTGTATTCTTTAGTGGTGGGTTCCATACTGGTTAGGTTTTTTTGGTTATAATACGTCTCTAAAAGCTTCCGTTTTATCAAAAACACTTTTGGCAAACGGACACAAAGGAATGATTTTTAGGTTTTTTTCTCGAGCCATTTCAACGGCCGCGGTAACCATCTTTTTCCCAAAACCTTTACCATTGTTTCCCGGATTTACCTCCGTATGATCAATGATAATTTTATCGGTACCAGCAAAAACAAAAGTCATTTTAGCTTCGGTTTTACCCTCAACTTCTACTGAAAAGTAGCCGTTTTTTTCGTTTTGATGGAGTTGAATTGTTTCGTTCATGTGGATTAGGTTTTAAACCTGTCAAGAAGGTTATTCAACTTGACAGGTAAAGTTACAAAATTATTCCATCGGAATATCCATTAAAAGTAATTCGGCATTTTCATCTACTTTGATATCAAGTTTTTCTGTATCCCAAACACCTAATGCGTCTTTGGTGTTTAAAGCATACCCATTAATGGTTACTTTTCCGGAAATTACAAAAGCATATACTCCGTTTTCTTTGCGTTTAACGTTGTATTCGGTTGTAAAACCTTGGTCGAGTTTTCCCATAGAAAACCAAGCATCTTGATGAATCCATACGCCTTCGTCATCTGCGTTGGGAGACAAAATTTGTTGTAATTTATTGTGGCGGTCGCTTACATCCAAAGTGATTTGTTGGTAACGTGGCGTTACGTTTCTTTTGTTTGGAAATAACCAAATTTGCATCAATTTTGTTCTTCGATCCGCATTTGGATTGAACTCACTGTGGCGAATTCCGGTTCCGGCACTCATTACTTGCACATCGCCAAATTTAATGGTTTCGGCGTTGCCCATACTGTCTTTGTGAGCCAAATCGCCTTCCAAAGGAATGGTGATGATTTCCATATTATCATGTGGATGCATCCCAAATCCCATTCCGGGAGCAACGGTGTCATCATTCAAAACTCGCAATACTCCAAATTGAACTTTATCGGGATTGTACCAATTGGCAAAACTAAAACTGTGGTAAGCATTCAACCAACCGTGGTCGGCATGACCTCTTTCGTTGGCTTTGTGTAAAACTACATTTTTCATAACTAAAAAAGATTTTGTGTTATTGATGATACAAATTTACAACCCAAAGAAAGGTTGAGCACTTAATGTAGGTTAAGAAAGTTGTTGGGTGTCTGTTGTCCGTTGTCGGTTGTAAGTTCTCTGAGACTGCGACTGTAAACTGCGACTGCCTACTTCTTAAGCATTCGGCTTTTCATTTTACTAAAAAATTCCGGTGTTACACCGATATAGGAAGCAATCTGTTTTTGAGGTACCCGTTGAATGAGTGTAGGATAGCGTTTGCAAAATTTATCAAATCGTTCTTCGGCTGATAAACTTAAATTATCCATCAATCGTTCTTGATGAGCCACCAAGGATTTTTCAGTTAAAATTCTAAAGAAGCGTTCTAATTTTGGAATATCAAAATACAGTTGTTCTTGATTTTCTTTGGATAACAAAACAACTTCGGCATCTTCCATTACTTCAATAAAGAGATTGCCTGGTTTTTGAGAGAGCAAACTATACATATCGCCAATCCACCAGCCTTCGCAGGCAAAATGCAAAACATGTTCTACGATATTATCATTGATGTTGAAACTTCGCACTAATCCGGAATTAACAAAATAGGAATGTTTGCAGATTTCTCCGGCATTATGCAAAATGGTTTTGGCTTTGTACTGTTTGGTTTCAATTTTAGACAAAAACAATTCTTTTTCCGCTTCAGAAAGGGAAACAATTTTGGCTATGTTGTCTAAAATCAAGGTCATTATGCATTTACTTTTACCAATTTTGCTGCTGCTTTTGCTCGTTCGATAATTTCTTCGATGGGTGTGTCTAACGAATCATTTACCAAGGCAACGCCCATTCTTCTGTACGGTCGTGAAGTGGGTTTGCCAAAAATTCTGAAATCGGTTTTAGGTAAAGCTGCAATTTGTTCCATTCCTGAATAGGTGGGATGGTTTGAGTTTTCAGATGCTATGATAACGGCACTGGCTCCGGCTTTTTCTGAGGTAATTTCGGCTATTGGCAAACTCAATACAGCTCGTAAATGCAATTCAAATTCGTTGAAATTTTGTGTTCCGGCTAAGGTTACCATTCCGGTATCATGCGGTCTTGGTGATAATTCAGAGAAATAAACGCCTTCATTAGTTAGGAAAAATTCTACTCCAAATAATCCGGCTCCACCTAAGGCTTCGGTTACTTTGCGAGCCATTTCTTGAGCTTCTAAAATATCTTTTTCAGAAACTTTTGCCGGTTGCCAACTTTCTTGATAATCTCCTCGTTCTTGTCGGTGACCAATGGGAGCACAGAATAAAGTGGGTAAATTGTTGTTTTGAGTGACGGTTAACAAAGTGATTTCTGAATGAAAAGTAACGAATGCTTCGACAATAACTTCCACTACATCGCCACGAGAACCTTCCACAGCATAATTCCAAGCTTTGGTAATATCTTCATTTGATTTGATGGTTGATTGTCCTTTTCCGGAAGAACTCATTAAAGGTTTCACCACACATGGAATTCCAACTTCTGAAACTGCTTTTTCCAATTCTTCTGCTGATTTGGCATAGCGATAATTGGCTGTTCGTAATCCTAATTCTTTTGCTGCCAAATCGCGAATGGCTTTTCGGTTCATGGTGAAATTGGCTGCTTTCGCAGAGGGTACAACCGTTATACCTTGCTTTTCATAATCATAAAAACGTTCGGTTCTTATGGCTTCAATTTCAGGAACAATGAAATCGGGTTGGTGTTTGGCTACAATTCGGTCGAGTGCTGCACCATCTAACATATTGATGACTTCAAAACCGTGAGCGACTTGCATGGCGGGAGCATTTTCATAACTATCCACTGCAATTACGGTCTGACCGATGCGTTGTGCGGCGATGACAAATTCTTTTCCGAGTTCTCCGGAACCGAGTAGGAGGATTTTTGTTTTCATATTCTAATTGAGTAGGTTTTACGTGAGGGATTTTGGCGGCATCTTTTTTTTTATCCGATGTAATCGGGGTAAAAAAGATATAGCGAAAAGCCCGTTCGCCTTTAGGGCGGAATACACCAAAGTTATAAAAAAAGCCCCAAGATTCCTTGAGGCTATTGTGTTATGCTAAAACTTCTTTGATTCTTCGCATTGCTTCGATGAGCAATTCTTCGCTGGTGGCGTAAGAAAAGCGAATGCAATCCGGGTTTCCAAAAGCATCTCCGGTTACGGTGGCTACGTTGGCTTCGGCAAGCAAATACATCGAAAAATCAGTTGCGTCTTTGATGAATGTGCCGCGTAATGTCTTTCCGAAGAAAGAAGAAACATCCGGAAATACATAAAAAGCTCCTTCGGGAACGTTAATTTTTAGTCCCGGAATTTCTTTGATTAAACCTACGACTAAATCTCTTCTTTTGTGAAAAGCTTCCACCATGTAATTCAGCACTTTTGGGTCGGCATCCACAGCAGCAATCGTAGCTCGTTGAGCAATAGAATTGGCTCCAGAAGTCACTTGACCTTGCATTTTGGTACATGCTTTTGCGATAAATTCGGGAGCTCCGATGTAACCGATTCTCCAACCGGTCATCGCGAATGCTTTGGCTACGCCATTCACCGTGATAGTTCTATCGAACATTCCCGGAATGGAAGCAATACTGCAAAAAGTGCCTGAGAAATTGATGTGTTCGTAGATTTCATCAGCTACAACATAAATGTTTGGGTATTTTTCCAACACTTTGGCAATAGCTGTAAATTCTTCACGACTATAAACTGATCCGCTTGGGTTGCAAGGCGAACTGTACCAAATCATTTTTGTTTTTGGAGTGATGGCTTTTTCTAATTGTTCTGTAGTGATTTTAAAATCGCTTTCTACAGAAGTTGGAACTTCAACCGGAATTCCGCCTGCCATTTTGATGATTTCGTAGTAGCTTACCCAATAAGGAGCGGGCAAAATTACTTCATCACCCTCATTCAACATACATTGAGCAATGTTGTAAAGGGATTGTTTTGCTCCGGTTGAAACCACAATATTTATCGGTTTATAGTCTAAATTATTATCTCTTTTGAATTTACGACAAATGGCTTCTTTTAATTCGGCATAACCATCAACAGGCGAATAAGTACTATAGTTTTCATCGATGGCTTTTTTTGCGGCTTCTTTAATAAAGTCGGGCGTATTGAAATCAGGTTCGCCTAAACTTAAACTGATGATGTCTTTTCCTTGGGCTTTTAACTCTCTGGCCAATGCTGCCATAGCCAAAGTTTGAGAGGTAGATAAATTATTAATTCTATCCGATAACGAATTCATTATAGTTGTGTTTTGTGTGTTTAAATTTTAATTAAAATTAGGCCATTTGAGGTTTTTGTCCTAATTCCTTTAAATGCTTAAAGTGTGAATAAATAGCCTCACGCGTGGTTTTAAATTCATAGTAAGGTAAATTACATTCTTTGGCTGTTTGTTTTACAATTTCTGCAATTTTTCCGTAATGAATATGACTAATATGAGGAAAAATATGATGCTCAATCTGATGATTTAACCCTCCGGTGTACCAATTGACAATCCAATTTTTGGGAGCAAAATTGGCTGTAGTAAACAATTGGTGAATAGCCCAAGTGTTTTCAATTTCTCCTTCATTGTTAGGAATTGGATTGTGCGTGTCTTCTACTACGTGAGCCAATTGGAAAACGATACTCAAAATTAAACCAGCTGTATAATGCATTACAATGAAACCTAAAACTACCTTCCACCAAGTCACTCCCAAAAGCATGGGTAAAACTAACCAAATCGAAAAATAAATAACTTTAGTGATAATTAAGGTTGTCCAACGAATCGCAGGACTTTTGAATTCACCGTAGGATAATTTTCGTTTTAAATACCGTTTCATTTGAAGAAAATCGGTGGTAATTGCCCAGTTGAAAGTTAATAATCCATACAAAAAAACCGAATAATAATGTTGAAATTTATGGAAACGATGCCATTTTGCTTGTTTAGAAAAACGGATGATTCTTCCGGCATCCAAATCTTCATCATGACCAACTATATTGGTGTATGTATGGTGTAACACATTGTGTTGTACTTGCCAGTTGTATACATTTCCGGCCAAAATGTAAATGCTTCCTCCCATGATTTTATTTAACCAAGGTTTGTTGGAATAGGAACCGTGATTGCCATCGTGCATCACGTTCATACCTACACCTGCCATGCCAACACCAATTACTACGTTAAGTAAAAGGTATGTCCAAAAGGGCATATCCATAGCTAAAAGGAAGAAGTATGGTGAGAGGAAAATGGAAAACATAATGATTGTTTTCAAGTGTAATTTCCAGTTTCCGGTTTTTTGAAGGTTATTTTCTTTGAAGTAATTGTTTACTCGACTGTTTAGTGTTCTAAAAAACTTAAGGTTGTCTTGTTTAGAAAAAGTGGGAATTGTGGTATTCATGTAAATAAAAAAATTTTTTCAAAGTTAAGTATTAATCTATTTCATAACGTGTAACTTTTGATAAAATTTCAACACCAAAATGTTTACTTTTGTTAAAAATGACACAATATGGAAGAAATTTTGAAGTATTTTCCTAATTTATCTGAAAATCAAATAGTTCAGTTTAAAAAATTAGGCGAATTGTATCCCGAATGGAATGCCAAAATCAATGTAATCTCCCGAAAAGATATTGATGAATTGTATGTGAAACACGTTTTACATTCGTTAGGTATTGCCAAAGTGACGGAATTTCAACCTAAATCTACAGTTTTAGATGTAGGAACCGGTGGTGGTTTTCCCGGAATTCCGTTAGCGATTTTGTTTCCTGAAACGCGTTTTTATTTGATTGATGTAATTGCTAAAAAAATTAAAGTAGTCAATGAAGTAACAGCCACTATTGGTTTAAAAAACGTAAAAGCCGAGCAGCTGAGAGCCGAAAATGTCAAAGGTGAATTTGATTTTATTGTTAGCAGAGCCGTTACCAATATGCCTGATTTTGTTTCTTGGGTAAAGAATAAAATCAAAAAGCAGAACAATCATGAACTTAAAAATGGAATTTTATATCTAAAAGGTGGTGATTTGACCGAAGAATTAAAAGATTTTCCAAAATCTACGCTCTACAACTTATCCGATTATTTTTCAGAAGATTTTTTTGAAACGAAAAAAGTGGTGCATTTGCCGTTGAAGTTTAAAATATAAAACCACGAATACACAAATTTATTGGTTTATTCGTGGTTAATTTTATTGCGTAAATACTGTATTTGTTTTCTACTACTAATTCTTGCTCTGTTTACTGATGTTAAATTTGGAAATGGATTAGGTGAAAAAGCTTTAAACAATCCACTCCAAGCCAAGTCTGTATACAACTGTTCTGGAATTTGCCCTTCAGGCACCGGAACACCTGTATCATATTCTTGTAATGCTGCTCCCATTATATTTACATAATGATTTCCCATAAAAGTGTGACTATTATCATCATTTGTTCCAGTTTTTAAAACTACAAAAGCGTTCCGAATAGCAGGGTGGTTGCATGCTATAGTTATTTGAAATACCCACTAAAATCCATTCTTTTTTTTCTTTGATAAAGATATAATAATTACAATATCCATTAGATATTAACTTGCTCATTAAAACTGCTTTATCACGTTTTTTGTTGAAGACCGGAAGGCTAAATTGTAGTAAGTAGTTGCAGTTAATAATTTGTTTTGTAAAGTCTTTATTCTTCTCAATTTCATTTAGAAACTTAGGTGAACTTGTTAGAACAATTACCTTATTAGTCTTTAGATTATTTTTCTTCAAATGGACTATCTTATTTTCATATGTGGTCATAAAATTAACATCTTCTTTACTCAATACCCATTTTTTATCATTGTCAATCCATCTAATATATGGATGATGAGATGGAAAATCATTGTTTATAAACTTGAGTTCAGCTTTATGATAATTCTTAAAAAAATCATAGTTAAATTTGATGGTTTTATTGATTAAAGTTGTTGTGTCACAGTCCTTGTCTGAATTAAAATCAATTGATTTTTCAATTAAATAAAATTTCTCATTTTTTGTTGCACATTTACAAAGAGTAAAACTTACCAAGATTATGAAAGTTATTTTGATATAAAATACTAAATGTTTCATTGAAGACATGGATTATTTGAAGAAGGTGTCATTCCGAATGCACTTGATTTGTTCATCTCAGTGTTTTTCCTATTAGAAATTCGTGCCTTATCTGTACCTGTTAGAACACCATGAAATTGATTATAGCTAGGGTCGGGAGCCCAAATTCCAGCCCAAGCCAAGTCTGTATATAACTGTTGTGGTGTTTGACCATCAGGCACCGGAACACCTGTATCATATTCTTGTAATGCTGCACCTATTATATTTGTATAATGATTTTCAATTTTACTACATAACAAAATTCAAGTTAATCCATCTTAAAACCATTCTCTGTAAAAATTAATCTGTTATAATTTGCCAGTTTCCATTTATCTTTTCTAAAATATAAACTTTTGAAAATTCAGTATAATACGTATAAACAAAAACTATCGCCTTAGTCTTGTTTTTATTCATTAATGGTGTTGATAATCTGTAAAAACGAGTCCCACCAGTAATCGAATTGATAAAATGTTCATCTAGTTCTTTACAATTTGTAATATTTTTATAATCTTCATAAATAATATTCTCTCTAAATAATTTATTTTTTGTTAAGTCAATCTTTTTTTGATTATTTATCTCTTTTTTCATCCATTCAATATCACTATCATTAATTGTCCACTTGAAATCGTCGTATTTCCATCTTAAATTATGCTCATCTGATATTTTAATTCCCTTAACGTAATAGTTTTTAAATTCTTTATAGGTATCAAAATATATTTCTGGAAAATCACATGTTGTATAAAATATATTAATAGTGTCTTTATCTTCATTTTGATTGACAACTTTGGATAATATTATTATCTCATTTTTTGAAACCGAACAAGATGATAATGAAAAAATTAAAAATAGAGAAATTATGTTTTTCATACTCATCAATTTAAACAAGGTGGATTATTACTTGGTTGAATTCCATTCGCAATTTGATTAGTCATTTCTGCTTGCTTTGTGCTTATTATTCGTATTTTATCTGCTCCAGATAAAATAGTGTCAAAAGGTGTGACAAAAGGCATAAAAGGTTGAGGAACCGCAATTATTCCACTCCAAGCCAAATCTGTATACAACTGTTCTGGAATTTGCCCATCAGGCACCGGAACACCTGTATCATATTCTTGTAATGCTGCACCAATTATATTTACATAATGATTTATTATAAAAGTGAAATTTCTTAGACTATCTTACATTTTTAAATACAATAAAATAATTTCTCAGAATAATGTTAATTTCTTTAACCTTTTAATAATATTCTCCTACTAGTTCCCATTTATTATTTATTTTTTTATAAAACATTATCGACCCTGAACCAAATAAAAAAACTAAATGACTAGAAATAATGGCTTTGTCTTTCTTTTTATTGAATATAGGTGCTGAAAAAACATATAAAGGTTTTCCATTATTTACCCCATAATATATTTCTTTTTCAAAATCTTTTAAAGTTTTATTTTGTTGCAAAACTGGAGTTTCAATGACATTTACCTTTACATCTTTATTCGATTTAAAATTATTTGATTTCCAAAACTCTTTCTTTTGAGTCTTTAATTTACTGGTCATATATTCAACATCTGAATCTGTTAAAAACCAATCATTGATAGTGTCTTTCCAATGAAAAATTCCGCCTGAATCATAAATTCCTTTTTCTTTATAAATTTTTTGATGAGATTTATATCCTTTTTCTAAAAATGATTCATAAATAATTGAAGTATGCTCCAAAATATCAATATCATTAAATCCATAAGGTTCTCTAGTATTTTTAAAAACTTCTGACATCAAAGTATATTTTTCCTTTTGAGTTGAACACCCTAGTAGGAAAATAGCTATTAATAATACAATTAGATTTGTTTTCATAAAAAATTAATCTAAACATGATGGATTATTCGTTGGCATTACACCATTAGCTTCTTGATTAGTCATTTCAGCTTGTTTTCTAGAATCAATCCTTATTTTGTCGCTTTGGGAAAGCACACCACTAAAAGACAAATTTGGTGTCCATGGCTTATACAAGCCACTCCAAGCCAAATCTGTATACAACTGTTGTGGCGTTTGGCCATCAGGCACCGGAACACCTGTATCATATTCTTGTAAGGCTGCACCAATTATATTTACATAATGATTTCCCATAAAAGTATGATCCTCTGGAGTTGCACTTCCTCTTTTTAAATTAACATAAGCGTTCCAAACTTCCGGAAAGTCGGTTGAATCTGTATTGTTTGGTGTGTTAGGATTTTGAATAACACTTGCAATTAACGCATGCATAAATTCATGCAGTATTGTCGAAGCTTTTCCTAGATTTGTAGCCCCATCATCTTTAAAGTAATTTGCATTTAATTGTATGTCATAATTTAATGGTTCTTGAGTGGGAACAAATAAACCATATGCCGGTTGTTGAGTGTCAGGATATACCAAGTTTGGTACTTGAGAAAGATTAACATTAAAAATCGAATACGGAGCATCAAATCTCCTCATAATATTAGCAATGTCATTTTGTCTTAAATCCTTTAATTTGTTAAGAATTTCTTTTGTACAATTATCAAGATCAGTGTCGTTTATTCTTTTTTCAATAGCATCTTCAATATTTTTTACAGGTAATACCGCTACTAAGTCACCTTCTTCATCACAAGGGTCTAATTCCATTCTGCAAGCAAATTGAACCACTACAATAGTTAAATCATAACTAGGGTTACTTCCATCTCCACACATTGAACTAGTATAACTTTCCAAATTTTGATATGTTCTCCCACATTCACAACTCAAATAAAAACTTATGCAACCACCTCCACTACCACCGCCTATTCCACTTGAACCGCCATTAGTAGGGTCAGCCCCTGTATTATCCCCACCTTCATAAGCCCCACCAGAACTTCCAGGAATATCTATAATTAAGTCATCACAAGGATTTTCATCTAAACTTATGGATGATATTGTCCCTTTAAATTCTGAAAAAATATTTGAATCTAATACAAATTCCAAAGCAAACTCATCTGTCATTTCATACTTAATCAATTTTAACTTTAGGTTTTCATCCTTTTCTGTTACAACTAAATTATGAAAAACTTTATAACTATCATCTGGGTGGTTAAGAATTTTAAACGTATAATTCTTAACTCCTAATGTGTCGATAACCTCCATGATTTCTGAAAAATCAATTTCTAAATTTTCAGAACCTCTTGCTGATAATCCTGAATTTCTAAAAATGTTGAAACTTGACGATTTGCCCATCATCTGTTCAAGTTTGTTTTTCATTTGTGTGGCATCAGCACCTTTAAAAGTTTTTACTTTTGGACCCTTATTTTTTACTCCAAAATGTGTGCCTACTGAATTGTCTATCACTTCAAATTCGGTTGAGCAACCATAAAATGTTAATAGAGTAAGTAAAGAAAAGAATTTGAATAGTTTTATAAATTTTATCTTCATGTTTCACAAATTATTATAGAATTTGTTTTTATTTCTAAAATTAGAAAGGATTAATTCTTAATCAATTTCTGCACAAAACTTCTTTCCGCAGATTCAATTTTAATCAAGTAAAATCCGTTCGATAAATTGACATCCAATTGATGATTTCCTTCGATAGAAATGTTGTTTTGAGAGAAAACTTTCTTGCCTGAAGCATCAACAATCGAAATTGTTGCATTGGAAATCATGTTTGAACTATACATTTCAATCGTATTTTTAATTGGGTTTTTGATTAAAAACGTTTCAGATAAAATAGGTTGGTCAACTGATAAAGGTTCGTTTAGAATTTCATTCAAAGCAAATTCAACATTTCCATCAGATAATGTTACGTGATCTTCATTTTCAGTTGGAACATAAGTTGCTGCAAAAGGTGTAATGGACGTATCGTCAACTGTTGCATACCAATTAGGATTAGTAATCGCAAGTGAACTCAACGTTGGAATAAAACAAAAACGATCAATCGCTAGATTAGCTAAGAAATCATCGACTGTTGGGTTTCCGCTCCCGGTTTCTGTAAAATCTGCTATATTAAACAAACCGCCCGGAGCAGAATCTAATCCTGACGAAGTAGCAGGAGAAGCAGCATTTGCCTGACTGGTTAGAATCGTTATCCAAATCACGATATTTTGCTGAGCTCTGAATCGACTTACCAATTGATTTGAAACACCGGCCGGAGGTGTAAAGCGAATGTCAAATCGAGCTCTTTGGGTTGCAGAAGCATTTACGGTATAATCGTTCAAAACAAACATCCCGGGCGTTCCTGTCATCATTCCTGTTGCACTTCCGTTGCTGATGGCTACATTTCTGGTCTCAGTTGGGAATCCCATTGTGTTTAATTCATTTTGAAATGCAGTTCTAAAGTTTGGAGCTCCTGTTGGAAGTTGAATGTTATTGTCAAATTCGGTTGCACTTTCACTTTGCAAATGTCCTAAATAATGGTCGAGCAACATTTGTTTGGCTGCCGGACTAGATAACACACTATTCACAATTTCTTGGAGTGTCACATCGCCTAGCGGGCCATTAGCCATATAATTAAAAAGATGTTGAAAACCAATGGGTACGTTGGCTCCTAAATGTGGTGAATCAAACGAAATGTATAAACGAGTATCGTGTTCTAAATCGTTTTGTTCCATGTAACGCAAAGCATAACGCGAAATAAGTCCGCCCATACTTGGTCCGATCACAACATTTTTTTCTGTTCCTACTTTTTGAGCGTTAATTTGATTAATCAATTCAACTAAAATCATCGCGTTTCGCTGAATAAAATCGGCACCACCATCAATCACAATTCCGTCTGCGGGAGAATACTGCGGAAAATTCAGCACCACAATATCAAATCCTTCATTCCGAACAATGTCGCCTAAATTTTGATTGGTATCGCCATAATTCAAAAGAGAATAAATCAATGCTGTGTTTCTTGTGTCACCCGGATCAAATCCGTCAACTAAAAAAATGGGTTTGTCTAAAACTTGATCTACATTATCCAAATAGATTTCGTATTCACCTTGACCAAGATAGGGAGCATTTTCACCAAAACCTTGATAAGGAATCGAGGCAGTTATGGTTTCGGCTAAGATTTCATTTCCATTGCGATGGGTAAGATTTGAACCTCCTTTGACATCGAAAGTTGATTTGATTATTTTGCTCTCTCCATTTGTAAATTCAATTTTGAAAGAAATCGATTTTTGACCAGCAGTTGTAAAATCTACTTTGATAGGTTGGTTAACAATAACCGTTTGCCAAAGACTTTCATTAGTAAAGCTGATAAAAATGGATTGAATATTTTTAGAAGTTGTGTTAAAAATATTTTTATCTTTTAGAATGAATTCAACGGTTTTGTTTTTTGTTTTGGAAACTAACGGAGCCATCAAAGTAATTTCGTGTTTTTGAAAAGCTTCAGCAGACGGATTATTCAAAACAAATTGATTGTTATTTTTTGAAATGATGTTGTTTTCTAAGGCTTCTGTTTTTATGGTTTCCACTTCAGAAATTAAGATTGAAAGTGGAATTTGTTTACTAAAAAAAGCATCGTCGGCCTCTTTTTTCAGACTTTCATATTTTGGTAATCGTTGTAAAAAATCAGCCCGTTGAATTTCATGATATACTTGTCTGAAATACATTGCCGAAATTTCGTTTTTTTTGATTTGAGTAATTTTAGAAATCTCAAAAACTTGATTATACAAAATCTTGGTCTGAGTATGGTCTTTCAATAAATCATATTCTCCTTTTTGAGCAAAAGATAATGCAATTGAAAATAAAGCGATGAAAGTAATTTTTGTTGTCATTAGCAGAGGTTATTGATGTGAAATAGAGTTGTTTAAAGCTATAAATATAAAAAAAAGTCCGAAGATTTAACATTCGGACTTTATAATTTTTAATTAATTTACTATCCCAAAAACGGATAACGATAATTTTCAGGAGTTACAAACGTTTCTTTGATTGTTCTTGGTGAAACCCAACGCAACAAGTTTTGTGCAGAACCTGCCTTGTCATTGGTTCCGGAAGCTCTTGCTCCACCAAATGGTTGCATTCCTACCACAGCTCCAGTTGGCTTGTCGTTGATGTAGAAGTTTCCGGCACTATTTTCTAGGGCTTGCGTAGCTTCAGTTATTGCATAGCGATCTTGACTGAAAATGGCTCCGGTTAAGGCATATTCAGAAGTTTCATCAATTAATTTTAAGGTTTCTTTCCAATTGGTATCTTCGTAGATATAAATAGTTAAAACCGGTCCGAATAATTCGGTTTCCATCGTGACATATTTTGGATTGGTAGTTAATATAACCGTAGGTTCTACGAAATAGCCAACGGATTTGTCATAATTTCCACCAATGATTACTTCTGCATCAGTGTCTTTTTTAGCTTGGTCGATAAATTTAGCTAATTTATCAAACGAACCTTCATGAATGACAGCCGTAAAGAAATTGGAAAAATCTTCCGGTGAACCCATTTTAATGGTTGCCATTTCAGATTTTAATTCGGCATGCACAGCTGGCCAAATACTTTTAGGAATATACGCTCTGGATGCTGCTGAACATTTTTGCCCTTGAAATTCAAATGCACCTCGAATTAATCCGGTAACCACTTGTTTAACATTTGCACTTGGATGGGCCAAAACGAAGTCTTTTCCGCCGGTTTCTCCAACAATTCTTGGATAGGTTTTGTATTTGTGAATGTTTGTTCCGATTTTTTTCCAGATTTCTTTGAAAACAAATGTTGAACCGGTATAATGAATTCCTGCAAAATCAGGATGGTCAAAAATAGTATCTGAAATCATCACCGGATCGCCAAAAACAACATTAATTACACCATCAGGAACACCGGCATCTTTGAAAACGTCGATGATGATTTTAGCTGAAAATACTTGACTGTCGCTTGGTTTCCAAACCACAACGTTACCCATCATGGCAGCACTGGCCGGTAGATTGGCGGCAATTGCGGTGAAATTAAAAGGAGTTATTGCATACACAAATCCTTCTAACGGACGGTATTCTACACGATTCCAAACCGAAGAATCTGAGGTTGGTTGATCGTTGTAAATTTGTGTCATAAATTCGACATTGTATCGCAAAAAGTCAATTAATTCACAAGAAGCATCAATTTCGGCTTGGTGAATGGTTTTGGATTGAGCAATCATGGTAGCGGCATTGATTTTAGCACGATACGGACCGGCAATCAATTCTGCAGCCTTTAAAAAAATAGCGGCACGTTGTTCCCAAGGCATGGCAGCCCAAGCTTTTCTTGATTCTAATGCGTTTGCAATGGCTTTTTCAACATGTGATTTTTCGGCTAAATGATACGTTCCAACGATGTGCTTGTGGTCGTGTGGGGCACTCATTTTACGTGTCTCCCCAGTGCGAATTTCTTCGCTTCCTATATATAATGGCACATCAATTTGGTTGTTCCACATTTCTTTGTAAGCGGCTAAAACGGCTCCTTTTTCAGCACTGTTAGGAGCGTAAGTTTTTACCGGTTCGTTGATGGCTTTGGGTACGTGAAAAAATCCTTTTAACATAAACGTGTTGTTTGAATATTAGACATTTTTATCAATTATTGAATTAATTGAATGTGAATTTGATAATTGAACACAAAAGTACAAAGGTTTTTTTGAATTTTTGGTAATGTTAGTTACATTTTAGTAGATAAGAGGCAGTCGTTGTTTAAATGTAAAATAAAGCTCTCAAGAATAGTATGTAATGATCAAGCAAGGCTTTTTTCTTTAAATATTAGCTAAGAGCAAACGGAGCAGCCAATTTGAAAGTAGGGACAATTACTCTAAAATTTCGAGTTGTAGTGAAATTAACCATGTTAAAATGTCCTCGCATGGCTCCAAAAGGTGAGGAAAGTAAACAACCCGAGCTGTAGGTGTGTTTTTCACCTGGCTTTAAAACGGGTTTTTTGCCAATAACTCCCTCACCATCAACAATTTCTTTGTGATTAAGGGAGTCAAAAATTTCCCAATGACGCGACAATAATTGAACGGAATCTTTGCTGTGGTTTTCAATGGTAATATGGTAACTAAAGGCAAAATGAAGCTTGTAGTTTTTGAAGTACGTACCTTCAAAACTAGTAGTAACTGAAATTTTTATGCCTCTTGTTATTTGTGAAACCATAATTTAGTATAACAAAAATCCTATAAATAAAATAAAGAGTGCTACAAATGAAGCAGTTATTGGTAAAAGAATGCTCAAAATTACAAATTTTAAAATTGTTTTCCACCTACTTTGTTGATAAAAATTTCTTAAAGACTTGTAGAAGTAAAAGATGACGATGAGGTTAACGAGCCAATCTAATGAAATGTTGAAAAGAAGAAATATTACTTCATTTATAAAAATGAGAAGAAATATAAAGCTCATAAAACTAAATACTAAAACCATGTGTTCAGCATAATTCATTTTTTTCCTAAAGTAGAGTAGTGCAAACACTATAGTTAAAAATGGTAGCGAGATAAACAGTATAAAAGGAAGCTTATCAGTAAAGTAGTCAAAAAATTTATTAAAACCTTTTTTGCCCGAATTGTCTTCTTCGTCCAATTTTTTAAATTGGTAGGTTTTTTTGAGCAAATAGAAGTTCCACTTTGACTTCTCGTGTTTTAGCGTGTCCAGAATTTTTGAAGGATTGATTGTTTTGGAATGATCAAAAAAGTTAGCATAAGTTTGAATCTTTCGAGAGGTTTTTTTAAAAAAGCCGAAATTAGCTATTTGTTTTTCAGTGTATAACTTTTGTTCTTTTACAGTGTCTTTTTTTATTTCATTGTTGCCAAGGTTAATCTGTACGGGCGATTTCGGGTCGTTTAAATTAAGTTGATTGTCGTTTGTTTTTGTGGACTCATTTTCTTGTTTCTTTTCTTCACTTTTTTTAATAATTGATTGATCTAAATCAAGAATTGTTTCGTCGTTAAATTTGCTCTCCATTCCACTAAAAATGAAATAAATCAGAGAAACACTCAAATAAAACCGAAATGGGTTGGCGTACGTTTGTCGCTTTCCGTTAATAAATTCTTTAGCCGCTACCCCAGGTTTAGTAAAGAGTTTTACGATTGTGTTTTTTACTTTGGAATCATACGCATAAAAATTAGACAAAAACTCATCGACAAAGTCTTTCAGGCTAAGTTTTTTTGTGCTGTTTTTTTGTCCACAATTGGGGCAAAATTTATCTGAAATGTCTAACGGATGATTACAGTTTAAACATTTTAAACCGCGATAATTTTTAATTTCTCTTGTAGATTCAGACATACATTATTTTATAATATCAACCGAACTGGCCATTCCTTTTCCGATAACACGGTCAAAACGATCGTTGTTCGCACGATAATATACTATACAAAAATAATTATTTTCAGTTTGAAAAAAGTTGCCGTCTAACGCATTTTCAAAATCAACTTGACCATTGGAGTCGGCTAAGGTGTATTCGTAATTTGTGAATCCTTGTTTTACTATTATGGCTTTTTCATAAACGCCTTTTTCTTTGTTATAATCCATTTTATATTCGGGTGTAAGGGCATAATTGTTAAACATACCGGTTACATAAACATCTTTCTTTCCATAGTAGGCAGGAGCACTCAAGGTGAAAAAGACCCACGAATAATCTGCTTCTACATTAACGTTTTCTCGGGCACCAACATTGTTTACAAGAAAGTTTCCGTTGTAATCAGGAAAGTAGGTATACTCTAAATTTCCTCGGCTCGAATTAGGCATTAAGTAAGTATTGTAAATCCCTTTTAATTCTATAAAACGTACATTATTCACGGCATTTCGAATGTCTTTATTTTCATAAAATAAAAATTCATTTCCTGCCCAAAATTGGGTTTCTTTGTCGTATTTATATAATAATTCGTTACCTAAAGTAAACATCGGTTTTACGTTTGTAATGGCAGTGTTCCAAATTCCATTTTTCAATAGCATGATTTTTATGTTCTGAATCGGATTCTGCAATAACATATTGTTAGGTAAAATCGAAAATTCTAAATTGTGTTTCTGATTTAAAACCCTTACATCACGTGCACTTTTCACTTGCATAGGGACAGAAACCAAATCTTCATACAAAATAAACTTTCTTGAAAAAACTAATTCCTGACTGTTGTTAAAGATTTTCAACATATAATTTCCACTCACTTTAAACCCTTTCGTAAATTGATTTGGAAACGAAATACGGTAGTGCGAGTACAGTTGCAACGTATTGAACGAATTTTCATAATCCATGATGCGTTGATTGTCTAATCCTACAATATATTCGTTCAAATTCAATTGCGATTTGGTCCAATTGTAATCGCAATGCGTAATGGTGTAATAATAATTTGCTTCATCACCATACAAATCATCAAAAACAAATTGAAAAGAATCGCCTAACCTAAAAATCGGAATCGTGTTAATGTTATTCTGAATAAACGAAACTGTTTTAATATTATAAGGCGGAGCAATTTCTTGTTCAGTTTGAGCCATAAAAGCACTGCTAATAAAACAGAAAACGAGTAAAAGAAGATTTCGCATGAGAGAGAATTTTAATGTAAAAATGTAAATATAGTGTTTATTTGTCAATGTAAAATTAAGCTATATAATTTTCATTAAGAATATTTTTTCATAGTGATTGAACAAGTTTTCCTTACTATTTTTACAACAAAATATTACCATAAAATAACATTCCGGACTAAGAATACGGTTGTAAAATAATTTATTAAGAACTTAAAGCATTAGAAGTTAAAACAATGTGTTATTTAGAATTAATATAAATAAATAAAAAACGATTAGACATTTGTTAATCATGTACTTCATTTACTATTTAATTTTTAAATTTGCACCGTTTTTACTATATGTAAATTATTAACTAATCATATCTTCATTAATATGTCAAAAGACATTCGAATTAAAAAAGGGTTAGACCTTAAGTTGAAGGGTGAAGCAGACTTAAAAATTTCTGAAATAGCCCGCTCGAAAGTCTATGCTGTAAAACCTTCTGATTTCCATGGTGTTGTGCCAAAAATGGTAAAAAAAGAGGGTGAAACTGTCAAAGCCGGAGAAGTTCTTTTTTTCTCTAAATCAGATGAGAAAGTTAAGTTTGTTGCTCCGGTAAGTGGAAAAATCCAAGAGATTAAAAGAGGTGAAAAAAGGGTGATTTTAGAAATCACTATTTTAGCTGATACTCAGGATTCTTTTATAGAGCATAGTCCAAAAAATCCAAATGATTTATCGTCTGAAGAAGTAAAAGAATATTTGTTGGCTTCCGGTTGCTGGCCTTTTATCAAACAACGTCCCTATGATGTTGTTGCCAATTCTGCCGATTTACCAAAAGCAATATTTGTTTCGGCAATTCATTCGGCTCCTTTGGCATCAGATTTAAACTTCACTTTAAAAGGTAAAAAAGAAGCTTTGAAAATAGGTTTTGAAGCTTTGCAAAAACTTACAAAAGGAAATGTTCATGTGACTATAGCTCCTAATGCAGATTTTTTACCGGAAGGAATAAATATTAGTGTACACAAAGGTTATGGAAAGCATCCTATAGGATTAGTTTCAACTCAAATTGCTAAAATTGATCCAATAAATAAAGGCGAGAAAGTTTGGGTAGTTCAAATTGAAGATGTTGCCATAATTGGAGAATTGTTTTTAACCGGAAAGATTAATTTAGAAAGAACCTTGGCGTTAGCCGGAACAGGTTTTGAAAATCCTGGCTATGTAGTAGCAAAAATAGGAGCACAAATTTCTGATGTAGTTAACGCTAACTTGAAGCAAGGAAACTTTAGAATTATTAACGGCGACGTTTTAACAGGAGATAAAAAAAATATTACTGAAGGGGTTGGTTTTTATCACACGCAAATTACAGCTATTCCGGAAGGTAATGACTACGATTTCTTTGGGTGGAACTTACCAAGACCTAATAAATTCAGTGTTTATCGTGCCGGTATGTTTTCTTTTTTAACCCCGGGCAAAAAATACGATTTAAATACGAATACAAACGGAGAACATAGAGGTTTTGTCTTAACCGGAGAGTATGAAAAAGTTTGTCCGTTAGATATTTATCCAATGCAATTGTTGAAAGCTATTTTAGTAAAAGATATCGATCAAATGGAAGCTTTGGGAATCTATGAAGTTGCTCCAGAGGATTTTGCTTTAACAGAATATGTTTGTGTTTCAAAACAAGACCATCAACATATTGTTAGAGAGGGATTGGATGTAATGATTAAAGAAGTGGGTTAATTCATTTCAATATAAAAATTTCATAAAATGAGTTTAAAACAAAATTTACATAATTTAAAAGAAAAGTACCGTGGCACAAAGATGGAACAGTCTTTCAATGCGTTACATACATTTCTTTACATGCCTAATATTACTACTCATTCAGGTGCTCATGTACGGGATGCTGCAGATTTAAAAAGGGTAATGAATACTGTAATCATGGCAATGGTGCCGGTGTTGATTTTTGCAATGTTTAATGCGGGGTTTCAGCATTATGGACAAATTAACGGTTTCCCCTCCGGAATGTCTTTCTTTTCAACTGAGTTTTGGAATTTAGACAACTTTTGGGTAGGGTTTAGTAAAATCATACCGATGCTTGCTGTATCGTATGGTGTTGGACTTGGAATTGAGTTCATTTTTGCTACTGTAAAAAAACATGAAGTAGAAGAGGGGTATCTCGTTACCGGAATGTTAGTTCCCTTAATAATGCCGATAGATTTACCTTTGTGGATGTTGGCAGTTGCCGTAGCATTTGGGGTAATTATTGGGAAAGAATTGTTTGGTGGAACAGGAATGAATGTCTTAAATCCGGCCTTAACTATTAGAGCTTTCTTATTTTTCAATTGGGCAGCTTGGATGTCTGGAGATAAAGTCTGGGTTCACGGAGCTGTAGATAGTGTAAAAAATGCTACAGGTACTGATGCTATTTCGGGAGAAACAGTGTTGGGAACATTAGCCGCAAATAAAGAAGTTGGTTATTCCGTTTCAGATATGTTTTTTGGATTTATTCCGGGTTCTGTGGGTGAAACTTCTACGTTTTTAATTTTAGTTGGTGCTGCAATCTTAATTGCCTCAGGTATCGGAAGTGCTAGAATTATGATTTCTGCAGTAGTTGGAGCAGCCGTTATGGGATTAATCTTCAATAATATTGTAGATGCAGGAGTAATTACTGAATCTAGTAAATTCTACAGCTTGATGGCTTTCCCATTTTGGCAACATTTAATTGTAGGTGGTATTGCTTTTGGTATCGTTTATATGGCTACCGATCCGGTATCAGCAGCTCAAACGGCAACAGGAAAAATTATTTACGGTTTCTTAATTGGATTCTTCAGTATAATGATTCGCGTGTTCAATCCTGCCTATCCGGAGGGAGTAATGATGGCTATTATTTTAATGAATGTTTTTGCACCAACCATTGATCATTATGTGGTTCAAGCAAATGTGAAAAGAAGAATGAAACGTTTAAAAGTTAAAACCACTTAATATTATGTCAGCAAAACGTACAGATTCAAACGGATATACTATAATTTTTGCGGTAGTTTTAGTTGTAGTGGTTGGGGCTTTGTTAGCTTTCTTTGCGAATTTTACCAAAGACCTTCGAGTTAAAAATGATCAAGTAAAAGCTCAGATTGATATTTTATCAGCTATTGGTGTTGATGCTAATCGCTCCAATGCCTCAGAAATGTTCAGTCAGTATATAAAAGAACAAAAAGTCATCTCAGGAACAGAAGTTAGTGATGATGCTATGGCCTATTTAATTGATGTGAAAAAAGAACAAGAAGCTGCAAAAAAAGGTGAAACTCAACGGTTACCATTATTTGTAGCTCAAAAAGAAGGAAAAACAATTTACATTTTACCAGTGAGAGGCAATGGACTTTGGGATGCCATTTGGGGTTATATTGCTGTTAATGATGATTTAAAAAGTTTAAATGGAGTTTATTTTGATCACAAAGCAGAAACTCCGGGTTTAGGGGCTAATATCACTGAATCTTTCTTTAGAGATGATTTCAAAGGCGAAAACCTTTTTGATGCAACTGGAAATTTTAAAGGAATTGAAATTTCTAAGTCAAACGGTGACCCTAACAATGAAGATAAAACAGATAATCAAGTAGATGCAATTTCGGGAGCAACTATTACAGGAAATGGAGTGGGAGCAATGATTAACTCAGGCATTCGTTTATACTTGCCGTATTTTGAAACTTTAAAAAAATAGACCATGGCTAATACATCAGAAAAAGAACCCTTGTTTTCAAAGAAAAACATCGGATTAGTAAAAGACCCTTTAACGGATAACAATCCGGTAACGGTTCAGGTATTAGGAATTTGTTCTGCTTTAGCAATTACGGCCGAACTTAACGCTTCTGTGATTATGGCTTTGTCTGTAATCTTTGTATTGGGAGTGGGTAACGTAGTTATTTCTTTAATGCGTAATGTAATTCCTTCTTCCATTCGTATCATTGCTCAGTTAGTAGTTGTGGCTGCTTTGGTAATTATTGTAGATTTAACCTTAAAAGCCTATGTGCCGGATTTAGCAAAAAAACTTTCGGTTTTCGTAGGGTTAATCATAACCAACTGTATTATTATGGGGCGTTTTGAGGCATTTGCACTTGGAAACACACCTTGGAAATCTTTCTTAGACGGTGTTGGAAATGCAGCGGGTTACGGATTAATTTTGGTTATCGTGGGATTCTTTCGTGAATTGTTAGGTTCTGGAAAATTATTCGGTATTCCGGTTTTAGGAGATCCTGTTGAAAAAACCGGTTTGTATGCAACAGGATATGAAAATAATGGTTTTATGTTGTTGGCACCAATGGCCTTAATTACATTAGGATTAATCATTGGTTTCCAACGTTCAAGAAATAAAAACTTAATAGAAACACACTAAGAAAATGGAATTATTAGAGTTATTTTTAAAATCAATTTTTATTGATAATATGGTATTCGCCACATTCTTAGGGATGTGTTCGTACTTAGCGGTTTCTAAGAAAGTATCAACTGCTGTAGGTTTAGGAGCGGCTGTTATTTTTGTAATGTTGGTTACTGTACCGTTAAACTATTTGTTAGATCAATATATTCTCCGCCCGGGTGCTTTAGTATGGATGGGCCAAGAATATGCTGATTATGATTTAAGTTTCTTAACTTTTATTTTGTTTATTGCCACCATTGCGACAATGGTACAGTTGGTAGAAATGATAGTTGAAAAATTTGCTCCAGCATTATACAACTCATTGGGTATCTTTTTACCACTTATTGCCGTAAATTGTGCTATTCTTGGAGGGTCTTTGTTTATGCAACAAAAAGAGTTTGGCAATATAACCGAAGCAACTGTTTATGGTTTGGGTTCCGGCATTGGTTGGTTTCTTGCTATTGTTGCAATAGGTGCTATCCGTGAAAAAATAAGATATTCAAATGTACCACCCGCATTTAGAGGTTTGGGGATGACTTTTATTTTAACAGGTTTAATGGCTATCGGATTTATGTCTTTTGGTGGAATGTTAACCGGTGGTGATGAACCTGCTCCCAAAAAAGAAGTGGTAGAAAATGTAGTTTCAACAGAAGAAGTTTCTAATGCATCAGAAATCATTGATTCTGTTGCAACAGTAAATGATTCATTAACAAATAATACTCAGGAATAATGATAGCATTAGAAGTAAGTACAGGTGGATTAATTTCCACTACCGTTATTGCCTTTATGATTTTATTATTGGCTTTGGTAGGAATCATTCTTTTCGCTAAAGCAAAATTAGTTCCTTCGGGTCCTGTAAAAATTAAAATTAATGGGGAAAATGAAATTGAAGTAGGTTCAGGAAGCACCTTATTATCTACATTAGGTTCAAGCAAAATATTTTTACCTTCAGCTTGTGGTGGGGGCGGAACTTGTATTCAATGTAAATGCAAAGTTCTTGATGGAGGAGGAGAAGCATTACCAACCGAAGTACCTCATTTTAGCCGTAAAGAATTAGCAGAAGGTTGGAGATTGGGATGCCAAGTGAAAGTAAAAAGTAACATGGTTATTGAAGTGCCTGAAGAAGTATTCGGGATAAAAAAATTTGAAGCTAAAGTGTATTCAAATTACAATGTTGCCTCCTTTATTAAAGAATTTATTGTGGAATTACCCGAAGATATGCACTATGAAGCAGGTGGGTATATTCAAATTGAGATTCCTAAATGTGAAGTAAAATATTCAGATATTGATATCACGGCTCATCCACAAGAACATCCCGGTGAACCGGATAAATTTAAAGCAGAATGGGATAAATTCAATCTTTGGCCTTTAGTAATGAAAAATGACGACTTGGTCGAAAGAGCTTACTCTATGGCTTCTTATCCTGCTGAAGGAAGAAAAATCATGTTGAACGTGCGTGTAGCTACTCCACCATGGGATAGAAATATCAACGGATGGGCAAAAGTAAATCCGGGTATCGCTTCTTCTTATATTTTCTCTAGAAAAGCAGGTGATCCGGTAGTAGTTTCAGGTCCTTATGGAGAGTTCTTTATTAATGAATCTGAAGCTGAAATGTTGTATGTTGGTGGTGGTGCCGGAATGGCTCCAATGCGTTCACATTTGTATCACTTATTCAGAACTGTGAAAACAGGAAGAAAAGTAACCTATTGGTATGGAGGTCGTTCTAAACGCGAATTGTTCTACACCGATCATTTTAGAGCATTAGAAAAAGATTTTCCTAACTTTAAATTTTACTTAGCACTTTCTGAACCTTTACCAGAAGATAATTGGAAAGTAAAAGATGGAGTTAATGGAGAAGGAGATGGTTTCGTAGGATTCATTCACAATGTGGTAATTGATAATTACTTATCTAAACACGATAACCCGGAAGATATTGAATTGTATTTCTGTGGGCCACCAATGATGAACAAAGCGGTTCAAAAAATGGGAGAAGATTTTGGTTTAGATCCTGAAAATATTCGTTTCGACGACTTCGGAGGATAATTCACTTTTTTCTACGATTTTAAATTAAACCATTAAGTAGTTAAGTTATATTAAGTTTCAATACTTGATTTCCTTAATTCCTTAATGGTTTTTTTTCTTTTTCTTAAGAATCGTTTCTTTAATTTCTACTTAATTTTACAGCATGGAAGTTTTATCGCAACAAGATTTACATAACATCGCCATGAACCACGTGGGAAAAGAACTTGAAACCAAAGGCTTTGAGTTTATAGCTGTAAACAGTCAATTGAAACGACATCCACAGTTTGTGTGTGTTGACAAACTTACAAATACCTTACATTTTGTATTGGTAACGGTATATAATTATCCGGATAATCCCGAGGATTATGATGTTTTATGGATGGAAACATTTAAGCGACATGCTCAAAAATTAAAAGCCAAAATTTTGTATGCAGGTGTTGGGATAGCCAATGCAGTTGATTTTGAAAAGCCAATTTATAAAAATGAAGATTATATTATCAATTATAATGGGATCAAAGAAATTACTTAGTTTATATGCTATTTTTTTCTTCTTTTTTTCCTGTCAAAAAGAAGTAAAAGATAGACTTTTTATTATTCAAGGGGAAGCACAAGGAAGTACTTATTCTGTAAAATATTGTAGCAATAATGAAATCATTACCAGGAATAGTATCGATTCATTGTTGTTGGCTTTTGATAATTCACTTTCAACGTATCGAACGGATTCAAAAATATCCAAAATCAACCAAGGTGATTCTACAATTATTGTGGACGATTTTTTTGTAGAAACGTTCAAAACTTCTCAAAAAATTTACCAAGAAACCAATGGTGTTTTCGATCCCACCATCGGTGTTTTAGTCAATGCTTATGGATTTGGTCCTAGCCACAAGAAAATTGAATTAAATCAATCTAAAATAGATAGTTTATTACAATATGTTGGTTTTGATAAAGTGCGATTGAATGAAAACAGAACCATTTCGAAAAAATTCCAGCAAACCTACTTTGATTTTAACGCGATTGCACAAGGCTATTCGGTAGATGTGGTAGTAAGTTTTTTAAAGTCAAAAGGTATTGAAAATGGTATCGTTGAAATTGGAGGTGAAATTGTTGCTTTTGGAAAAAATACCAAAGAAAATAAGAATTGGGTTGTTGGTATTGATGACCCCACACAATCACCTGAAGAACGCACTTTAATCGCTAAAATCAAGTTGGAAAACTTAGGAATGGCCACTTCTGGAAATTATCGGAAAGTAAAAATCGATTCACTTACCGGTGAAAAATTCGTTCACATTGTTAATCCAAAAACAGGACTTTCTCAACAAAGTAAGATTTTAAGTGCAACCGTATTGGCTAAAAACTGCATAGATGCAGATGGCTATGCTACTGCTTTTATGGTGATGGATTTTAATCAAACTCAAACCTTTCTCAAAAACAGAAACGATTTGTATGTGTTGCTGATTTATATGGATGAGCAAAATACAATACAACAATTTAAAACTCCTAATTTTGATAGTCTTATTTTAGAATAATTCTAAAAGTAGGTTTTTTCGTTAAATAAACTATAATAAGTTATAACATTTAGAGTTATAGCTTTAGATTTACAATCCATTAATTATTTTTTTATGAAAAAACTAAACAAACTATTCTTGTTTTTGTTGACTTTACCATCCTTGGTTATTGCTCAAGAACTAAAATTAGACAGTCCTATTCCGATGGATCCATCGGTAAAAGTCGGAAAACTAAAGAACGGATTAACGTATTATATTAGAAAAAACTCAAAGCCGGAAAATAAAGTTGATCTACGATTAGTTATTAATGCCGGATCTATTCTTGAAAACGATGATCAACAGGGTTTGGCTCATTTCATGGAACACATGTGTTTTAACGGTACTAAGAACTTTCCAAAAAATGAATTGGTTGACTATTTACAAAGTATCGGAGTAAAATTCGGTCAGCATTTAAATGCCTATACAAGTTTTGATGAAACGGTTTATTTTCTTCCAATTCCGTCCAATGATCCGGAGAAATTGGAAAAAGGTTTTCAAATTATCGAAGATTGGGCATTTAATACAACCTTAACTCCGGAGGAAATTGATAAAGAGCGAGGTGTCGTTTTAGAAGAATACAGAATCGGTCTCGGTGCAGACAAACGAATGATGGGGAAATTTATGCCCAAAATGATGTATAATTCTCACTATGCTAAACGTTTACCCATTGGTCAAAAAGAAATTTTAGAAAATTTTACATATGATAAAGTGGTGAGTTTCTATAAAGATTGGTATAGACCAAATTTAATGAGCGTTATAGTTGTTGGTGATATTGATGTAGCAGAGATGGAGAAAAAAATTATTTCACATTTTTCTTCATACAAAAATCCTAAAAACGAACGTCCTAGAATTAAATTCGATGTGCCTAATCACAAAGAAACATTTGTAGCTGTAGAAAGTGATCCGGAAGCTGCATTCACGCAAGTACAATTGCTTTATAAAGATTATGATGAGCCTAAAGTGGTCAAAACTGTTGGTGACATGCGAGATGAATTAGCGATTGGCTTGTTTGCAACAATGTTAAACAATCGTTTGGAAGAAAAGAGAAACTCTCCAAATCCGCCTTTTACCTTCGGTTATTCCTATTATGGTGGAACTTATGCCAAAACAAAAAAAGCATTTCAGTCTTTCGCAATGGTGCCACAAGATAAACAATTGGAAGCTTTGAAATTACTTGTTGAAGAAAATGAAAGAGTAAAGGCTTTTGGATTTACAGCAGGAGAATTAGAAAGGGCAAAAACAGAGTTTCTAGCCCAAATTGAGCAGCAATACAATGAAAGAGATAAGACAGAATCTGAAAATTATGTTTGGGAATACCAAAGTAATTTTTTGCAAAATGATCCTGTTCCAGGAATTGAATGGACTTATTTAACCATGCAAAAACTATTGCCTACAGTTACGCTTGAGGAAACCAACAAGTTAATTAACGGTTACATCAAAGAAGATAATAGAGTTGTTATTTTGACCGGACCTGAAAAAGAAGGTATGGTTAAACCAACAGAACAAGAAGTATTAAATTCAATAAAGGTTGATAAATCTTCTATTACTCCCTATGTAGATGAAGCTGTTGCGGAAAGTTTATTGCGTAATCCTGTAAAAAAAGGTTCAATCGCGAAGAAAGAAACGAACGATAAAATTGGAACAATCACATTGACACTTTCGAATGGAGCAAAAGTTACCTACAAAAAAACAGACTTTAAAAATGATGAAATTCTTTTCGAAGCTCTAAGTTTTGGAGGCTCCAATTTAATTGGGAATGATGAGTTTGAAAAAGTACAATGGGCAATGAACGGTTTAACTGAAGCAGGTTTCTCAGGAATGAAGTTAAACGACATCAATAAATTTATGACCGGAAAAATTGCCCGCGTAAATCCGTATGTGGGAGGAACGCAAGAAGGTTTTAGAGGTTCAGCGACTCCAAAAGACTTAGAATACCTTTTTCAAACGGTTTATGCTTACTTTACTGATTTAAACATGGATAGAGAAGCGTTTGAAAGCTATAAAATCAAGCAAAATGGTTTCATGGCCAATATGAAAGCGATGCCTACGATGTATTTTCAAAATGAATTATACACTTATTTGAATCAAGATAACCCGCGATTTAAGGGAATTTTACCGGATGATGCTGCTTGGGAAAAAACAGATTATGAATTAGCATATAAAAAATACAAAGAACGTTTTGCAAATGCCGCAGACTTCCATTTTTATTTTGTTGGAAATATTGATGAACAAAAACTGGAAGTGTTCGCTAGCCAATATTTAGCCTCTTTACCATCAAACGGAACAACAGAAAAAGCGGTTGATTTGGGATATAGAATGAAAAAAGGTGACTTAAAAAAAGTAGTTAAAAAAGGGAAGGACCCGAAAAGCACTGTGAATATTATGTTCTATGGTGATTGTTCGTATGACGCCAAAGAAGCTCTTGCTTTGAGAGCAGCCGGAGAAGTTTTAACCATAAAGTTGATTGAGGAACTTCGTGAAAATGAAAGTGGTGTTTATGGTGCTAGTGCAAGAGGTAGCATGAGTAAAGTACCTTATGGGAGTTATAATTTTACCATAAATTTCCCTTGCGGACCTGAAAATGCAGAAACTTTGACACAATCGGCTTTGAGAGAATTAAACAAAATTATCGAGAACGGTCCGGAAGAGAAAGATGTAAATAAGTTCAAAGAAGCCGAAAAATTAGACTACAAAGAAAAAATCAAACAGAATAATTACTGGATGTCTTATTTAACACGTTCATTTACCTATGCTGTATCAGCAGATGAAATTTTACAAGTAGAACAAAAAATCGATGCAGTCACTGCTAAAGATATTCAGGCCGTGGCTAAAAAATACCTTTCAAAAGATAAGGTGGTGGCCATGTTAATGCCGGAAGAATAATTCAAAATGGTTTAATTTTATTTACTAGCCCACGGTTTTAATCGTGGGCTTTTTTTATTTAAAACAAACAGGAATAATTTCTCCTTTTGCCAAGCAATATTTCTCCACCAATTCAGGCGATATTTTCAAAGTATAATCTTCTTCGATAACTTTAAATCCAATGCTTCTTAATTTATCAAAATAATCTCTGCCATATACGCGAACGTGATCGTACTGGCCAAAAATTCTTGCACGTTCTTTTTCATCCGTAATGGAATCATCAGAAAATGTTGTGGCTTTCGACAAATCTTGCGGAATCTGAAAAATACCCATGCCGCCCGGTTTTAAAACGCGATACAATTCTTGCATAGCTTTGGTATCATCTGGAATGTGTTCCAAGACATGATTACATAAAATCACATCATACGAATTGTCTTCAAACGGAAGATTACAAATATCCGCTTTAACATCCGCTAAAGGGGAAAACAAATCAGTTGTCGTATAATCTAAATTCTTTAGATTTCTAAAACGTTTGTAAAATGCTTGTTCAGGGGCAAAATGCAAAACTTTTTTTGGAACTGTAAAAAAGTCTGTCTCCTCATTTAAATATAACCATAATAAACGATGTCTTTCTAACGAGAGTGTACTGGGTGATAAAACATTATTACGTTGCTTACCGTATCCGTAAGGCAAAAACATACGAAAACTTTTTCCATCAATCGGGTCTGTAAATCGATTTCCTTTTAATAAGAAAGCTAAAATTGGTCTTGCCACATAACTCAAACGAATTAATAATGGTCGCGGGATTTTATTTAATATGAATTTGAATATTTTTTTTATCATAATACCAAGGGTGATCTCCTAAACTCCTTCTCTTCATCACTCACAATCCCTAACGCATCATACACATATTGAAACGTAGAAAGCAATTCCGGTTTTCCATCAATCAATGCCACATTGTGTTCAAAATGAGCACTTGGTTTCATGTCGGCGGTTAAAATCGTCCAACCGTCTTTGAGTTGCTTTATATTCTTGGTACCCATATTAATCATTGGTTCAATAGCCACAACCATTCCTTCTACAAACAATTTACCTCGCCCTTTTTTACCATAGTTAGGCATTTCAGGGTCTTCGTGCATTTTTCTTCCTAAACCGTGACCAACCAATTCTCTTACTACGCCATAACCATTTGATTCACAATAGGTTTGTATCGCATTTCCAACATCTTCCACACGGTTACCAGCTTTAAACTGTCGTATGCCAATGTATAAAGATTCTTTAGTTACTTTCAATAATTTCTTTACTTCCTGACTTACTTCGCCAATTTCAAAAGAATACGCATGGTCACCATAAAATTCATTCATTAAAACGCCACAATCTACCGAAATTACATCGCCGCTTTCCAATGGTTTGTTATTCGGAATACCGTGGACTACCTGAGCATTCGGACTCATACACAACGAGTTTGGAAAACCATACAACCCCAAAAAAGCCGGAACGCCTCCGTGATCACGAATAAATTCTTCGGCTAATTTGTCTAAATATAAAGTCGTTACACCGGGTTTGATTTCCTTCGCAATCATGCCTAGTGTTTTGGATACTAATAGTGAACTTGCACGCATCAACTCAATTTCTTCTCTGGTTTTTGGGATAATCATACGCAAATTTTAAAGGCACAAAGGTACACTTTTTTATCTTTTTTTATCAGGAGCTATTTCCCGTCATTCGCTGCAAGCTTTTTTGTCTTGTTGTTTTTTCTAAAGCAATAAATGAGCTTCTGAAGTCGCTTTTTTTGCTAACAAAAAATCAACAATCCGACAAAAGGCTTTCCGCTACTACCGGGGCTAAAATCAGCAAAAACAATGAGAAATATCAGTTTTCAAACCAAAAATCACCCTTATCTTTGTTTAAAATTTAGGAATTATGAGCAAATATGTTACCGCAGAGCAAGCCGTAAAAGTAGTTAAATCCGGCGATAGGGTTTACGTTCAGGCTGCTGCTGCCTCACCAACTGTTTTAACTAAAGCACTAACAAATAGAGCATCCGAACTAAAAAATGTAGAAATTTGTCACTTACACACTGAAGGTGATGCCCCTTATGCCAATCCGGAATTAGCGGCAAGTTTTCATGTGAATTCTTTTTTTATTGGAGCCAATGTTCGTCATACGCTTAAAGCCGGAAATGGTTCTTATACCCCGGTTTTTTTGAGTGAATTACCTAATTTATTCAGAAAAAATGTGTTGCCTTTAGATGTTGTTTTTATTCATGTCTCGCCTCCTGACAGACATGGATATTGTTCTTTGGGTGTTTCGGTTGAAGCTACGGTGGCTGCTATCGAAAATGCAAAAACTGTTATTGCACAAGTAAATCCGCAAATGCCAAGAACGTTTGGCGATGGAATTTTACACGAGTCTGAAATAGACTTTTTAGTAGAAGTAAACGAACCTATTTATTCTCATGGTATTGAACCGTTTACGCAAGAAGAAGAAATTATTGGAGAGCATATAGCTTCCTTAATTGAAGACAAAAGCACTCTGCAAATGGGAATAGGTTCAATCCCTAATGCAGCATTAAGTAAGTTAACAAATCATAAAGACTTAGGATTGCATACCGAAATGTTTTCCGATGGGGTTATCGATTTAATTGAGAATGATGTAATTAATTGCAATTATAAAGGAACAACCAGAGGTAGGGTTTTAGCAACATTTCTAATGGGTTCGAGACGTTTATATGATTTTGTTGACGATAATTCTTTCGTGGAATTAAAAGAATCTTCTGCGGTAAATGATACCGCAAGAATTCGCAAAAACCCCAAAATGGTGGCCATAAATTCTGCAATCGAAGTAGATGTTACCGGACAAGTTTGTGCCGACTCCATCGGTGGAAAAATGTATTCCGGAGTAGGTGGTCAAATGGATTTTATGCGAGGGGCATCTTTAAGTGTTGGTGGTAAAGCCATTATTGCACTACCCTCGCAAACCAAAAGAGGCGAAAGTAGAATTGTGCCTTATTTAAAGCAAGGTGCCGGTGTAGTAACCACTCGTTCTCATGTTCAATATATTGTTACAGAATACGGAATAGCTAATCTTTACGGAAAAACGCTAAAACAACGCGTAGCCGAAATGGTAAAAATAGCTCACCCCAACCACCGTGAATGGATTGACAAAGCATACTATGAAATGATGGAAATTAAAAAGTTAATTAGTTGATTTTGTAGTATGGAAGTTTAAAAATTAGTTTAATAGATAGGTATTCTTTCTGGATTTTCTTTTAAACTCTTAAAACATCTATTTATCAACTTAACTATTCATTAAACAGCGGATTCGCAATTAATTTAAACAAATCGGCATTGGAAACACAGAATCGTAATTGGGTGTCTATTTGTTGTAAACTAGAGCTTAGTAAACTATTCTCTCTCGAATTAATTAAAAAGAGGGAACTTTCTCCAAAAAAGAACATTCGTTCTTCGGCTTCAAGCATTGTTGTAAAGTTATTTACTAATTCATTTGCTATGTCAATTTGCTCTTTCAACGAATTAATTTCTTGCAATTGATAATCAATTTTATTACGTAGTACTTGATTTTCAAGTTGCAAGTCTAATTCTGCATCTTGTAATTTGAACTTAGCCATTTTAAAATTGCCTCTTTCTTTTCGCAGAAAAAGAGGGAAGCTAAAGTTAATCCCATACTTATAATTGACGGTATTAAAATCACGTATAAATTTGGGTTCCGATAAATAATTGTAATTTAAATTAATAGTAGGTTTTAACAAATCGCCTTTAAGACGTTTTTCCACTTCTAAAATAGATACTTTATTTTGTAGAGAACGTATTTTTGGATGGTTTTGAAAGTCAATATCAGCCAATAATAATCCGTTTGTTTTTAATGTATTTTCAACCTTTTTTTCTAATTCGGTTTCAGGTGAAATGCCGTCTTGTAATTCTAACGGTAAATTGTTTTCAAACCATAAAAAATTCGACAATTCTAACTTTGATTTAAGTAATTTTAAGCGTGACTGTTCTAAACTTAATTTACGGGATTTGATCAAGATACCAGCTTCAATGCTGTCAATAGCGGGACGATCACCGGCAATGATTAATCCTTTTATACCATCATAACGAATTTGAGCATTCTTTAAAAAAGTTTCATAGAGCTTGTATTCGTTATAATTTCTATACCAATTAAAATAACTGTTTGAAGCTGTGTAAAGAACATTGGCCACTTCCAAGTCGCGTTCAGCCTGTGATAAATTATTGTAAATTTTGGCTTTTTTCAAATCGGCCATTCGGTCATTTATCAACAAACCTTGCCCAATGGGAACTGAAATTCCTGCCATTGCCAATCCGTTAGTCGGAACAGTGTTTTGTGGATTAAGATAAATACCTTCCATTTGATCAAAACCGGCTTTAATTTCAATTCCAAACCAAGTTGGGATTTTAAAAGTCGAATTTAATAAATCAAAGTATTCAGAATTTTTAAATTGTTTGTTTTCATAATCCACCTCAATTTTTGGGTCAAATCCCCCTCTTGCAGCAATGATTCCGGCTTGAGCTTGGCTTACTTCTAAATTGGCTTGTTTTACCAACGGGTGAAATTGTTTCACATAACCTAAATAAGCATCCAAAGTCAAAATTGAATCTGTTGCCAAATTTTGAGACCAAGAAACAACTGAAAACAACAATAATACATAGATTTTGTTTTTCATCGAAAGTCTATTTTTTAGTTTCATCTGTTGCTGTTGGTGTGTAAAAATTGGGAGGAAAACCGTTTAGTTTTCGCCATAGTTCATACCAAATAGGTACGTTATCTAACAAAGCAAAAGTTTGAGCACCTGCTCCAATATTTAGTTCCTTAGGCCAAGGTTTGTCTTCCGGGTCTTGAGCTATCAAGACGCGATATTTTCCGTTTGCACTAATAAAATTTTCAGTCGCAACAATCTTTCCGCCAAAAGTTCCATAGGATGAATTGGGCCAACCGCTAAAAATAATTGTTGGCCAACCGTCGAACCAAATGCGTACTTTTTCCCCTTTATGTATGAGCGGCATATCTATTGGGTCGATGTAGGTTTCAACAGCAATATCGTATTTGGAAGGCATAATACTTACAACTGGAGTTCCTTCTTTAATAGTTTCGCCAATACCGGATTGTAGAGCACGGTTAACATAGCCATTTTGTGGAGCTTTAATGTAGTAGAGCTCATTTCTAATTTTATAGTTGGTTACCTGATTTTGTAATTTATTCACTTGAGCTTCTGTATCAAATTGATTACTTAATGCTGTAAACCGCTCACTTTGAGCTTTTGAAATTTTATCAGTGTATTCCGCTGTAATTCGATTGATTTCAACACGTGCATTGATTAATTCATTTTTAGAACTTAACAGCTTATTTTGTTGAGTAATGATTTTAGCTTCAGCATCCTGTAATTTCAAGCGTTTATCTTCTACATCAGTCATTGGTTTTAGACCTTCTTTATTTAAATCTTGTGACCGATTGAACTGTGTTTGAGCGATTTTAAGTTGCGTTTTTACGGCTTCCAAATCCATGCTATCACTTTTTACTTTAAGTAACGATTGCTCAATTTTATTTTTGGCTTGTTCAAGTTTTAATATTCTTTCCCGCTCAATTGCTGCAATTTGTGTGGAAAGTGAGTTGGCTTTTCCTTGGTATGATTCTTCCGAAAGTATTTTTGCTTTCATCTGATTTTCAGTATTATCAACCAAATTAGGGTCAAAATAATCTTCTTTTATTTCCGAGATAAAAAGAATTGTATCGCCTTTGTTTACATACTGTCCTTCTGAAACATACCATTTTTCGATACGTCCGGCAATTGCTGTATGGATGGTTTGCGGACGTTGTTCCGGCGAAACGGTAGTTACAAATCCGGAACCTTGTATATTTTGTGTCCATGGAAGCAAAATAAACAAACAAGTGCCTATCATAAACCACATCAATAAACGATTGAATGTTTTGAAGTATCTTCTTTCACTCAATTTTTGAATGGTATTGAAACGAGTCAGATTTACTTTCTCATTTATGTTATTTCGTGATATATTCAGCATAGTTATTTTGTGTCTGAAATTAATTTACCTTTATCTAGTGTTATGATTCGATTGCATTTTTCTTTCCAATAATTATTTTTAGAAGTTACAATTACTGTCCAATTATTTTCATTTGATAAGATAAAATCGATGATTTCTTTACTTTCATCATCATCCATTTTATCAAACGGATTTTCTAAAAACAAAACTAAAGGATCGTTTACAATTGCTCTCGCCAAGAGAATTTTTTCTGTTAAAGAAGATGGTAGTTGTTTTCCTTCTGTAATAATTTTTTCATCTAATCCTTTTGGCATTTTTTTGATTACTTCAGCGAGTTTAATTTTCTCTAAGATTAACTTCAGTTTTTCGGTAGAGATGGTTGGATTATTAAATGTTATATTTTCTGAAATTGAACCTTCAAATAGAGTTTGTCCCTGCGTAATGATTCCAATTTGTGACCTGTATTGTCCAATGTTTATTTTATTGTAATGTTCATCATTAATGTAAATTGAACTTCCATCATTTTGAATTAATCCGGCCAAAATGCGTAGTAAAGTTGTTTTTCCGGATCCGTTCTTACCGTCTAAATATATTTTCTCTCCTTGCTTGATTTGCAGTGAAATTGAGTTTAAAATTTTTTTGTTTGAGTCAGGAAAAGCAAAGTTGAGTTGGTCTATTTCAAACTGAATATTCTTGTAACAATAATTACTTTGAGAATTGTCTTCCGCTTCAATTTCCATATCAACAACCTGACCTATTTTTTCGATAGAGGTTAAGACATCATAAAATGTTTCTAATCCAACAATAATCTTCTCAACAGAATTAATGACCAAAAGAATAATGATTTCAGCGGCTACAAACTGACCTATATTTAATTGTTGTTCTATCACGAGGTATCCTCCAATCAAAAGCAACCCAGCAGAAATAAGAGCTTTGAATCCAATTAACTGAATAAATTGTCTTTGAATGATATCAAAATGACTTTCTCTTGAGTTGAGATACTCGGCTACAAGTGTATTATTTTTGCTCATAGCGAATTCAGATTCGATTTTGCTTTTAAAACCAAAATAGTTTCGAGCAATTTCCTGAATCCAATGAGCAACTTTATACTTGTATTTTGATTCCTCTAAACTCGTTTTTAATCCGCTTTCAAAAGAAATTCTAAAAATTAAATACAATACAATGAAAAGTAACAGTCCAAAAAGTATGAACAAGGGATGGTAAATTGATAGTAATAGCAGACCAAAAACAATCTGTAATAATGATTCAGAATAATCTAAAATTAGCTTTGCAACACTTTTTTGAACTGTTATTGTATCAAAAAAGCGATTAGCAAGTTCAGGTGGATAATTATTGTGAAACTCAGTGTATTTGATTTTTGGAAATCGATATGAAAATTCAAATGATGAGCGAATGAATATCTTTTGTTGAACAATTTCTGTAATTCGGAGTTGCATTAATCGTAATACACCGTTGAATATAATGCCTAAAATCACAACAATTACCAAAATAATCCATGATAAACTTACACGACCACCTTGAATAAGGTTGATAATGGCCTGAACACCTAGAGGTAAAGATAGACTTACAATACCAGAAAAAATGGCATAGAAAAAAACTTGGTAAATGTCTTTTTTGTCAAGTTTTAAGAGATTTATAAATCTTTTAAATGGAGTTAATGATAGGTTATCTTTCATGGGTTTTGTAGTTGTTTTAAAACTAAATGACTGTAAAAATGTGTCGCAGATAATTGTTCTGAACAGTTTGTGATAGTTTTAAAGTGATCTTTTAAAAAATTTTGATATAATGAGCCTTGTATGACAGTAGAAGCTAAACTTTTTGAAAAAGGATAATTTGGGTTGACTTCTTCAATCACCTCTATTAGCCGATTTACCACTCGCTTATAAACCAAAAAAAATCCTTCTTTATTTTCTTCATCTACTTCTTTGGTTAAAAAAGTTTTAGAAAATTCTGTTATAATAATTCTACTTAATACTGATTCATTGATATAAGGAGTTGCTAAATCATCTTCAATAGGTTGTGTAACAACATGAATTGCCTTATTTAGTTTATCTATTGGATTAGTTAAATTTATTGTTGCAAAGACTAATTTATATTCCATCCAAGACCAATACCACGAGGATAAATAAAGTAATAATTTGTGTTTGTTTTCAAAGTAACGATAAATCGAACTTTCATTGGAATTTATTTTTTCACCAAGTTTTTTGAAAGTAAAATAATCAAACCCTATTTCATCAATTAATAGAATGCTCTGTTCAATTATTTTTTTACCTAATTCAGAGGTTTGAGGATTTTTAACAAATAACTTTTCGTTTATAACTATATTTAGATTGTTTACCAAATTATGCATAATCTTAAATTTATGATTCAAAGTTAATAGTATTACTATTAACTTTGAAAATGATTAACTTAATTTTAATAGTTATAGATGTAAGAGTAAAAAAAAAGTCCCACCGAAGCAGGACTTAAATTTATAATTTACCGAAACAATTCTAGCGTTTCAAGCTGAAGTTAGATTTGAATTCCTGTTCAATTCCTTCCTTGTTATAAACGGCTTTAAACCAATAATCATCCGACGGCATTGGTCTTCCGTTAAAAGTGCCATCCCAACCGTTTCCGTTTTGACCAATTTCTTTGAGTAATTTTCCATAACGATCAAAGATATAGATGTGCTTAATTTCGATGATGGGAGAACCAATAATTTTCCAAGTATCATTGAATCCATCACCGTTTGGAGTAAAAAAGTTTGGAAAATCTAACACAGTAAAAGTGGTGCTTATTTCATCACAACCAAATTTATTTCGAACCCGTAAGACTAAATCACCGGCCGGAATATTGGTGAAAATCGGACTTTCTTGCCACAAATCCGGAATAATGGAATATTCATAATCATCAGATGCCGGTGTAACAGATGCCGTAATGGTATTTTCATTTTCAAACGCGATAAGGTTTTGCGGAGAAATGGTAACAACATTTGGAGCCAATGTTTTTATAGTCGTAAAATTAAAAACACTAGAACAAAGGGCACTATTAGAAATATTTGTTACTAGAACAGAAAAATTTCCTTCTATATCTGTAGAAAATACACTCAATGACTCTCCAGGGATTTCATTTCCAATAAGTGCATCAAATTCGGTAAACCATTCAAAAGTGTAATCGGTTTCGTTAAGCAACGTTCTGATCAAGGCTTCATTTAATATATTTCCACTTTCATCAACACAGATATAATAAGGAAATGTTCTTAAATTATTTTCCGGAAACGGACGAACATACAAGTCTAATTCCAAAATACGATAACATGCAACTCCCGACTCACTGTCAAAATTTGTAGTGCTTGTTACACGAACATATATTTTTTGGAAATCTTTAGAAGTATTTATAAAACTTGTTGGATTTTGAATAAATGAATTATTATTGTTTTGGGCTCCATTAAAACTTTCATAAAAGCGAATATCTACTTCATTACTGTTGGAAGAGCCAATTATTTCAGTAATTCGCTCAGTTAAATCAAAAGCAAAAAATCCACTATCATCACATTTTTCTATAGGAGTTGGGTTGATTGTGCTTCCGGGAATTGTCACAACAGCTAAACTTAAATTAGTCATTGAAGAACAGTTGTTGTTAGTTGGATCAATTACTTTTACAAAAATAGTTTTCGAAGTAGATTGATATGCATCCGGTTGTGAAATGAAATTATCAGCAGTTAAATCGGCTAGTGTTTCAAAGTAAAACACTTGATAATTTGAATTCCCATCAGTTATTTGATTATTTCTGAGGGTTAAATCAAAAGTCGCAATTGAATCCCCACAAATAGAGATTTCGTTTGGTGTATAAATTATTGGATTTGGAAAAACAGCAATCGTAAAATTAACAATCGAAAAACATTGTGTAGCTGTATCAAATAAACGCACAAAAATGGTGTTATTTCCTGCCGGAAAAGCCTGTGGAATATTTTTATTTAAAGCATTAGAATTATTCTCTGCCATTAGAAATGTTCTAAAATACGAAGTTTGTACTGTTGGATTTTGATTGAGCAAAGCTTCTGCGTCAAAACTATTCAATACAACGGATTCATTTTCACACAAAGCAATTGAAGTAATACTGTTTTGTAATGGTGGAGTTTTAATCTCTACCTGAAATGTACCCACTCCTTCACAGATATTATTTGTTTCAATTCGTGTGTAAATGGTTTGAATACCTATTGGTATTTGAGATAAATCATTTAATTGATTTGCTTTTACAGAAGCATCAATCGCGGTTAAATAGAACGTAATTTCAACAGGATTACCACCAAAAAAAGTGGTTCGAATATTATTTTCTTGTAGAGAAAAATTGACTAATCCGTAATTTTGATTTAAAACCGGACAGACCGAAGCCATATTCGGATAGGTAGATAGACTCGTTGGATTTACAGTTAAAGCAATGGTAGCTGTTGAACTTGAGGTGCAGTTTGGGGTAACATTTTCATTTGCGGCAATCACATAAATGGTTTGATTTGCAGTGGTATTAACAAAAGCTTCCGGATTCAAAATAGGTTGTGTTAAACTACTGTCTAGAAAATAAGACAAGGTTAAACCGGCTACATTATTAGTGATTTCGCCATATGCTTCGGTTAAATTAGTTGTTGCAATTCCGTCGTTATTGGGTGAGATGTAATCACATTGTTCAATAATCACAGGATTTGGATTGAGTATTGGAACAGCATTTATTTGTACAGAAACTGTATTAGAATTTCCTACGCAAATTCCCTCTTCTGTAACTTCCAAATAATAATTGGCGGTAGAATTATTTGCCTGAACAGCGGTTGAAACTAATAATACGGAAGTGTTTGCACCTACAATAGGATTATTGTCTTGGTACCACTGGTACGTTAAGTTATTTAAATTTCCACTATTTGCAAGGGTTGAGGTGATAGTATAACTGTCATTATCACAAATTGCAGTAGTGTCTGAAATTGTTACTTGTGGTGTATCATAAATAAAAATGGAGTTCGAAAAAACTTCGTTACAGCCACCATTTTTTATTCCTAAAGTATATTTTCCTGGTAGTACAGGTGAAAAACTGTCATTTGAAATACCAAAAATGGCTATATCATTTCTATACCATTGATAAATTGGATTATCAACAAAGGAATCAAATTGATTTTGATTCAAAATAGTACTTTGCAGAATTGGATTATCACTCAAACAATTTGAAGTAGAATTTTGAATCGAAACATCAGGTAAAATAAAAAATTTCAATTCAATTTCATCCTCACTAACTGGTAAATTAGTGAGATCAACAGTTGGGTCGGTACTATCATAGGTAGTTGTTTCTACCTTGTATGTGCCTGATTCCGATATGTTTGCTAAAGTGTTAGTGCTAACGGTGCTATTTGTTATCGACGTTAGCAAAACGCCATTACGATACCAGGAATAATTGAACCGTAAATCGGATGGATTTCCGTCAAAGTCGGTCACATCAATGGTAGCGGTTATACTTTTTGTTTCCGGTTTACAATAATCAGTTTGTGTAATTTCATTTCCGGATTCATCTGTAATATCAACTGAAGATAAAAAGCTACAATCAGAACTTCCGGTTCCGCCAATTTGAGAGATGGTAATTTCTCCCGGCACATTAGAGTAGTTGTCAATCAGTAAAACATATAACTCACCCACTTGCCCATTGGGGATGGTTACAATTTCTACACTATCGGGTAGCCAACTACAATCTACTTCATTATTAATATTTAATTGACTACAAACATTAGATAAGTCGTTAAATGGACCCCAAAGCACAAAGTCAACGTCTGTCCCCGCTCCATTGTTACCTACTTGATTAATTTGCAGTATAATATTTCCCGGGGTTTGTATTTTAATAAAAAACCAAGTTGGGCCTTGAAAGTTTTCATTGATACAGGTTGTATTAAAATTTTCATTGTTTCCTCCAACTGAATTTTGAAAGGGAATACTGGTTGCACAAGATTGATAGGCTTCGAAATTTGCTTGAAATTCAGCACAAGATGGGGCACCACCTTGAGCAAAGGTGTTTGTAATGGAAAAAATCCAAATGAAAAAGAAAAGTTTGTAAATTGATTTCAATGTAATTTATAATAAGGAATGCCTAGTCATGGCCTCCGGTTGTTCTACTCCCATAAGAGCTAAAATAGTTGGAGCAATATCTCCTAACACACCATTATGAATTGTTTTTAATTCGGTGTCAACCAAAATTACCGGAACCGGATTTGTGGTGTGGGCAGTGTTTGGTGAGCCATCCGGATTAATCATCGTTTCACAATTACCATGATCGGCAATAACAATTGTGGTGTAATCATTTGCTAGAGCCGTTTCAATGACCTCTTTTACGCAAATATCCACCGCTTCGCATGCTTTAATTGCCGCTTCCATTACGCCGGTATGACCAACCATATCTCCGTTTGCAAAATTTAGACAAACAAAATCAACTTCTCCTTTTTTTAACTCAGGAATGAGGGCGTCTTTTAATTCAAAAGCACTCATCTCAGGTTTCAAATCATAAGTGGCTACTTTTGGAGAGTTTCTTAAAATACGGGTTTCGCCTTCAAAAGGTTCTTCTCGACCGCCTGAAAAAAAGAAGGTTACATGTGGATATTTTTCTGTTTCAGCAATACGAATTTGCTTTTTGTGATTTTTTTCCAAAACTTCTCCCAATGTTTCGGTGATGTTATCTTTATTGTAAATTACTTTGATGTTTTTATACGTTTCATCATAATTAGTCAACGTTACATAATACAAATCCAATTGATGCATGTTTTGTTCATGACAATCAAATTGGGTTAGAACTTCTGTTAGCTGTCTACCTCTGTCTGTTCTGAAATTAAAGAAAATAACAACATCTCCGTTTTTAATAGTGGTTACAGGTTTGTCATTTTCATCAACCATTACAATCGGCGGAATAAATTCATCGGTTATATCTTTCGCATAATTATCTTGTAAAGAATTAATTGCATTGTTAGAATGATTTCCAATTCCATTCACCAACAAGTCGTAAGCTAATTTAACTCTTTCCCATCTTTTATCTCTGTCCATTGCATAATAGCGACCAACGATAGAAGCTAATTTGGCAGTGGTGTTTTGACAATAATTTTCCAATTCAGATATAAATCGAATTCCTGATTTTGGATCTACATCACGGCCATCGGTAAACGCATGTATGTAAACGTTTTGTAAGCCAAAATCTTGTGTTGCATCTACCAAACCTTTTACGTGATCGATGTGTGAATGCACTCCACCGTCTGAAACCAATCCTAAAAAATGTACATCTTTATGATTTATTTTGGCGTAGTGAAAAGCTTCTTGCAACACTTTTTCGTTGTTCAAGGTCTTGTTTTGAACAGCCAAATTAATACGTGTTAGTTCTTGATAAATAATTCTTCCGGCTCCTAAATTCATGTGACCAACTTCAGAATTTCCCATCTGACCTTCCGGAAGTCCTACATTTAAACCATCTGTTCTCAATTCTGCATGAGGATAATTTTTATATAAAGAGTCAATAAACGGTGTGTTGGCATGATCAATAGCAGATACTTTTGGATCGGGAGAATGTCCCCATCCATCTAAAATCATTAGGATAACTTTCTTATTCATTAGGAAAAATTTTAAGCAAAGATAATGAAACACGGCTTTCTGAAAGAATGATTTACACTTTTTTAAACCAATTTTTAGCTTTGTTATAATCAATAAAATAGCGTAAACTCACCGAAAAAACATGATTTAAATTATCTTCAAAAACATTGCCAACGTTTGATCCAAAACTTTTATTAATTTCGGTGGAAAAGTTTTGAGCATTGTTTCGATACAAAGCGGTTATTTGACTTCCCGGAGCAAACCACCACGAATAGGACAAATCAAAATTCCACAAATTAAAATTAGCGTCTTTATTGTTTGTGTAATTGTTGTTTGGTGTAAAAGTTCCATCCTCCAATAAGGTGTGAAACTGAACATTTTCGGCAAAAGACCAATAATGTCGTGTGGTTAAATTCAACGTCATTTTGTTGTTAAGGGCATATTTTCCGGAGATGGTATTGGTGAATGTAGTTCGATTTCTTTCGGCCAAAATAATATCGTTTTCTGAAAAATCTACCCAACCCATATCACTGTTTTGACGATTAAAATTGGTTGAATAAATCAACGTTAGTTTGTCATTAAATCGGTATCTGGGACTAACGAATAAGCCATAATTTAATCGGTTTTTCTGATCAAAAATTCGAATTGAAGGTTCAATGTCTAACGCAAATTTTCGATTGTAATTGGATGAGAAATAAATCCAAGCATTGCCACTAGCCGGAAAAGCCAATGGTCTTCCGGGAACTCTGGATTCATAAAAATTATAGGTTACAAATGGACTTACTAAAAAGCCATAACCAATAAAATCATTTTTTAAAGTGCTGGAATTGATATTCATATTTATCCAATGATCTTGTGCTTTTCCGGTAGTGTTTTCAAGTTCTAAGTAATAATTCGCATTTAGTCTAAAGGAATTATATCGTTTGGTCGGATTTAAAATCCGATAATTAAAATTTGCAGCAACATTATGATAATTCGTTATAAAGTTGATGCCTAAATCATTGATGTCAAATTCTTTAGAAACATATAGCGAAGCTATAGAATAGCGGTATTTTCCATACGTTTTGCCAAAATTAATATACGTTGAATAGCCATTTCCATTAGCATTATCATAAATACTACTCATTTTTAAGTCTCCTGAAAAATTATATTTATTTCCTTTCGAATTGACATTATATACAATTCCAGTTACGTTGGCATCCCTGAAATCACCAACTCGAGTTACATTCGTGTTAATGAATGTAACGGATGAATTTTGGTTAAAGCGTTGATCAAAAACCAATATGTTATAATTGGACAAAGGTTCTACCAATTCTTCTCGAATTTCATTCGTTTCGTTGTTTCGAATTCTGGCATACGTTTTTTCGGTAATAGCATTTAAAAAACCTATTCCTAGGCCTTCAGAAGTTCTTCCCGAAACTTTCAAAGCATTTAAAAGATTTACCGTATTGGGATAATTTTCAACTGTTTCGTTTTCATTGGCTGATGGCGATGTTGATGGAGGTCCGCCAATTCTTCTCGAATAAACCAAATTTCCCTTGGAAAACAAATCGGTTCCTTCTGTAAAAAAAGGTCTATTTTCATTAAATTGTTGTTCAAAAGGGCCTAAATTAAGTTCCACATTATCAAAGGCGGTCTGACCAAAATCAGGAACTAAGATTGCATCTAGAGTGAACGAATCGTTAATACCGTATTTGATGTCCATTCCCGCTTTAAAAGTACTTTCTGTTCCCAAATCATTAGATTCCACATAGCCCGAAGTATAGGGAATAAAAAAGAGTCGAGTTGGGGTTTTGATGTTTTCAATGCCCTCTAAAATTCCGGCTTGGTTAATGACGGAGCCCACGGCCCGATCAATTTTACTCCAAGTTATTTTTTGTCTAAATCGACGTATTTCTCTGAAGAAATTTACACCCCATTTTTGTATTTTTTCCTTAGAAAAACGTAAAGCTGCATAAGGGATTTCCATTTCAATCACCCAACCAAAGTCGGTTATTTTTACTTCGCTGTTCCAAATGGCATCCCAAGAGAAATCTTCTCCGTTTTCGGTTGCTAAACAATCCATTTGAACTCCAGAGGCGGAGACAAAAAAGCGAAAATCTTGTTGGCCGTCATTAAAACCGTTTATAAAAATGCCAAAATGATCGGCAGTGCCAAAATTGTCCCGTTGGGTAATTTCTTTTTCTATTTTGGATGGATCGTTGTCGTATAAAATTGCTCCAATATAAACTGCATTATCATCATAAATCACTTTTACCTCTGATCTTCTGTCGGGAGATTCCGGCACACCGTTCTCCGGTTCAAGCATTATAAAATCTCTAGCTATCGAAGCATTTCTCCAAACAGCTTCATCTAATTGTCCATCAACTGAAATGGTTTCGTTAATTCGTACAGTATTAATTTTTTTTTGGCCAAATAGATCAAATGTTCCTAATATACTGAAAGAAAAGAAAAGAAATAAGGTAAAATGCTGTTTTTTTAAAATCATTTTTCAAAATTAAGTATTGGATTTTTAGGAACAATTACTTTATCATTTCATTAAGAAATATTTTAGAATGATGTTAAAATTTATCCTTTAGTATACGAATTGTAATTTTTGTGCGTTTAATGATTACTTGCTTGTAGAAAGTGAGTTAATTTCCAAAAAAAGATGAATTTTAAATTAAAATAATTTGGTTTTAAACTTTTAATTTATATTTTTGACGTCCCAAGTCTAATTTTAACCTGTAGATTTCCAATGAATTACAAGCTTTTTCCGGTTTTGTTGTTTGGATTATTTTCATTCACTACACCATCAAATAATACCACAGACCCTAAAACTATTGCGTCAACATCCAAGACTTCGTTAGAATCGAAGGTAACAACTCTCTACAATAATTTAAACGCAAATAATTTTAAACTCCCTCAATTAGAAAGTTTTTCGAAAGCTATTGAAGGTTTTTACCAATTGAAGCAAAAAGGTATAATTCAAAACGATATCCTGACACTTATTGATTTTAGTTTGTCTGCCAATTCAAAGAGAATGTGGGTAATTGACATGAGTACCAACACGGTTTTATATCATTCCTTAGTGGCACACGGAAGAAATTCAGGTGAAGAATTTGCAACCTCATTTTCCAATAAATCAGAATCATATCAAAGTAGTTTAGGATTTTATCTTACCGGAGAAACCTATCAAGGAAAACACGGACTTTCGCTTCGATTAGATGGTTTGGAAAGAGGAATTAATGACAAAGCTCGTGAAAGAGCAGTCGTAATTCATGGTGCTGACTATGTTTCTGAAAAATTTATCAAACAAAACAAACGTTTGGGGAGAAGTCAAGGTTGTCCGGCTTTACCGGTAGAATTGAATCAACAAATCATCAAGACGATAAAAGACAAATCGTGTTTGTTTATTTATCACCCTTCAAGAAGTTATAAAGTGGCTTCAAAATTAATTTCGTAGTTTTTTATACAATTCGGCATCTAAGCCGTAGATATCATCTCTAAAAATCAGTAGATTTTTATCGCTCCAAGCTGTCCAATATAAGAGGTGCAGGTAAATTGGTTTTGTAAAGTTTACATTTTTGGTTTTGGCTTCAGCTAAGACTTCATCAATTTTTTCTTTATTCCAATTAATGGAATCGGACAATAAGTATTCTGTTAATTCAAACGGATTTTGAACCCGAACACAACCGGAACTCAACGAACGGTTTTCACGTTCAAAATAACCTCTCGTATTCGTATCGTGTAGATAAACTGAAAAACGATTGGGAAACATAATTTTAACCAATCCAAGCGAATTGAAATTTCCGGGAGATTGTACATAACGGTAGGATTTTCCTTTAGCGGGATTCCAATCATACGGACTCACAACAGTACTTCCGCTGTAAATGGTAATGTTTTTGGTAGCAAAATAGCCTCTGTTTTTGCTAGCAGCCGGAATAACATCTTCTTTTAAAATAGTGGGAGGAACGGTCCAAGTTGGATTAAAAACAACATAGCTCAATTTCGAGGACAATATCGGAGTGCTTCGACTGGCTTTTCCAACAATTATTCGGTGTGTTTTTACAGTATCTTTTTCTTTTACCACTTGCAATGAATAATCGGGTATGTTGATGATGAGGTATTCTTTTTCGAAATTTCGTGGAAACCATCGCCAGCGTTCCATGTTGGCAATAATTTGCTCTTTTCTTTTTTGTTTGGTAAAATTAAGCGATGCAATCGTTCCTTTTCCAATCACACCATCGGGAGCCAAACCGTGCCGACTTTGAAAATTTTTAATTGCATTAAACGTAGTTTCATCATAAATGTTGGTCAACGTATCCGGTTTTTTCATATCATACCAATAGGCAAGTCGTTTTTTTACTTCAATCAGTACATCGTTGGTGTCGTTCAGTACAATTTTGTCTTTGATTTCCAGTTTTTTAAAATTTTCATCCGGAAATTGGTTTATGAGATGTAAACTGTGTTTCAATTTTTTGTACATGATGTGATTGGGTTTCACTTCATTTAATGCAAAATCAAACGAATCTTTTCGCTGAAAATAAAAAAGTAATTTTTGTACATCAACTTTATTTTCTTTCAAATCCCAATCTTTGTATAACTCTTTTGGGTTTAAAGAACCTTTGGCAACTTTTTCTACATACTTTTTTAGATTTTCTGTAAGCAAAACATCGTAGTCAATTAATTCTTTGTCTGATAAAGTTTGAATGGATTTTTCTAATTTACCAATTTTTTTTAAATCAAAATCTTTTGGATTTAATCCTTCCTCTTCCACATTTTTTAAAACCGAGATTAAAGATTCTCGGCAATTGAAAGTCAACCAAAACGTTCTGTTTTCATTCGTTTGATAAAAAGCAACAAGAATAGAGTCATTTTTTTTTGAAAGATAAGTGGAATCAATTGCCAGTACTTTTCCTTCGTCGGTCAATTCAACAGCAGGTGGTTTTGAAACTGAAAAATTGGGCTTTTTTTTCTTGTTACAAGAAATTAAAATAAGTACTAAAAAAAATAAGTAAAAATGCTTCATAGCAACTAAGAAATCGGGTTCATTTTTTTATACATTACAAAATGAGTGCCAATATCGCCAATTTCAAAAGGGTTTCCGTGAATGGAATAACCTGCTTTTTTATAAAACGGTATGGCGGATTCGCGAGCATTGAACCACAATATGTTACACTTGTATTTTTTTGAAATTTCTTCTGCTTCGAGGAGAAGTTTTTCGCCGTAACCTCTTTTTTGATGGTGTTTTAAGACGGCCATACCCCGAATTTGAAACTGCTTTTCTTCGTTGAACTCGCTGTTTTGGGTTTTAAATAGTGATACCACACCAATTAGTGCACAATTAATAAACAGTCCGAGGTGAATAGTGGATTGCAAATTATCTCCTTCAAAATGGCAGGTTTCCAACGGTTTTCCTTCCCGAAGAACGGGATGCCGCACGGAATAAGTATCCAAAGCCGTTATTTCTTTTAAAGTCAGCATAATTTATTTCCTCAAACTTGGAAAAATAAAGGTATAACTTTTTCAGAATAAAACCATTACAAATTCTGTTAGCTTTTTGATAATTTTTTTGAAGAAAAATTTGCAACAAAGAAAAATAATTCTCTATATTTGCACCCACAAATGCGGAAGTAGCTCAGTTGGTAGAGCTCCAGCCTTCCAAGCTGGTTGTCGCGAGTTCGAGCCTCGTCTTCCGCTCTGCTAAAAACCTCAAACTAAAGTTTGGGGTTTTTTGTTTAACGTATAATTGTTTTGGACTAGCAAATCAATTATGATTTAATACTTTTTATTAAAGATTCTAATCTTATGATTTCCTCTAAAGTTACCAATCTTTCATTCTTTACAAAAAGATAGTTATCCATAAATTCAATTTCTATTCTTTCTTGAGTTTCAAATTTTTCTAAAATTTTTATAATTTTAATGATGTTGTTTGATTTTCTGATTGTAAAAGATTCATAATTTTTTAGTTGTAAGTCATCGTCTTTTTTTATCAAGTCGAAAATTTTTTCAATTTTCAATTTTTCTCTTAAATAATAGTGACCCATATCAAAATCAAATTTTAACCAATACATTATTTGGGTTTCGATATAGTTGTTGCTGTAGTATGTTGGTGTTTTGTCTTCTATTTCAACTATTGGTAAAAAAATGAGATCTTCTGAAAATTCTAATCTAAAACAATCGCTGTAGCCCCACGAATCATATTTAGATAAGATTTTTGTTTTTTCAAGAGTTAGAATTTCTTCTTCAGTTAACTTATGTTTTCGATATTCTTTACTTTCTCTAAAGTAATTTTTACTTTTTTCGATGCTCTTTTGTTCCTCAGTTAATAGTTTTTCAATCTCATTTTCAGGTACTGTTTTGAACTCATTATCATGTGCAATCCAATGACCTGATTGAGCTTGTTCTAGTGTTAATTTAGCACCAGTTTCAGGATCAATTATAAACTCATCTTTTAAGCTTTCTTCTAATTTTCTTTGATACTCTATTTCAGATTCAGAGGGTAAGAAAAATAGTTTAATATACTTACTAACAATGTATAATGATATTAATGCTACAACTAGATAAAAAATAATTTCTCCAAATTTCATTGCTTTTAATTTAGAATGATAGTTATGATTTCATTTTTCGAATATAATTAAATGGATTTAAAAACATCTTGTCTTTGAGTAATGTTTTTCAGCTTTAACTCTCTTTTTTAAAACAGTTTCATGTGAGGAATAGAAGCAAAAAGCCCACAATGTGAAGGCACGACGAACGAGGACTTGCAGCGAATAGCCCGACCCGCAGTTTACGAAGGGGCACGCCCAAAATGAATTTAGAAGTCAGAATTTAGAATTTAGATTTTTGAAATTTGCCATTGCTATTGAAATTTCCCCATCTCACTCCCACTTTCGACTTCAATTGCTTCCTGATTTTGTCGAAATAATCGTGCGGATAATTCTCCTTTTAACACCATTTGGTCGCCTTTTACATCGAGCCAACTTCCTTCTCGCAAACCAATAACCGGTTGAGCATTGAATTGATGAAACTCTTTGATGCGGGTTTCGCGGGTTTCGCCCATGTGTTTGGATTGTAAATCGGCATCTAAGTAATGCGGATTCAAATTAAACGGAATCACGCCCAAAGTCTCAAAACTAGGAGGATAAATAATTGGCATGTCGTTGGTGGTTTGCATCGTGAGTCCGCAAATGTTGCTTCCGGCACTACTGCCTAAATAGGGCGTTCCGTTTTCGATGGCTTTCTTCAGCGTTTGCATTTGATTGTTTTGATGCAATTGCGTCACTAACAAAAAGGTGTTGCCGCCACCAGTAAAAATACCTTCTGCTTTTTCAATGGCTTCGATTGGGTTTGAAAATTCATGTAAACCGTTTACTTCAATCTCCAACAAGGCAAAGAAAGATTTTACTTTTAGCGTATAATCCTCATGAGAAATACCGCCCGGTCGGGCATAGGGCACAAACAAAATGCTTTTGCATTGAGCAAAATGAAGTTGTAATTCAGGCAATAAATACTCAAGGTAATTGCCGCCGTGAAGAGTGGAAGTGCTTGCAATAAGTAGGTTTTTCATGTTTCCTGTTTTTACAAAAATACGCATCATGGTCTTTGGATTCCCATCAGATTAACAAAAAATTACAAGTGAGTTGTGAAATAGTTGTGAGTTTTTTGTAATACTTTTACTTTAAATGCAAGTCAAGCATAAAAATTGGTTTCATCTTTGCTGTTAAATAAAAAAAGATTGGTTAAAAATTACAAAATATTGCTCGATGAGCAAAACTAATAGTATCATAATCGGATTCTTGTTTTGGGTTCCATTGCTATTTTCGCAAACAACAATAAAAGGAAAAGTTGTAGTGAAAGATCAATCGGCAGAAGGGATTCATGTACTCAATTTAGTCTCAGAAAAAGCTACAATCACGAATGAAAAAGGAGAATTTTCCATTGAAGCTAATGAAGATGATTTACTCGTTTTTTCTGCAGTTCATTTGGATTATTGGCGAAAAAGCATTTCAGCTAACGATATCAAAAACGGTTTTATTGAAGTGGAAATGACCATGAAAGAGCAAAAATTAGAAGAAGTGGTCCTGACGGAATACACCAAAATCAACGCACAAGATTTGGGAATTATTAATTATAAACCGAAAGAATACACTCCAGCTGAACGAAAATTGCGTCCTGCTAAGATGACTAAAACAGATTGGATAGGTGTCTTGACAGGTAAAATTCCTTTAGATCCGCTTCTTTATTGGGTAACCGGAAGAACGAAAATATTGAAAGGTGAATTGGAAATTGAAAAGAAGGAATTGTTATTGAAAAAATTAAACGAATGGTATGAAAATGAATTCTACACCAACCAACTAAACATTCCGGAAGAATATATAAATGGATTCAAAGTTTTTACAATTTATGATGATGAATTTATTAACTACCTTAAAACAAATGATACCGTAAATGGGAGTTTATGCATTTCTAAATTGGCAAATGAATTTTTAACGTATCTTACTTCCGATGAATAGATTATTTTTGTATCTTATAGTTTCGATTTCAACTACGGTTTGTAGCTACGGTCAAAAAATAATTTATGGTGTTGTCAAAGTTGAAAACGCGTCCGCAGAAGGTATTCACGTTACCAATTTGGTTTCAGAAAAAGCAACCATTACGAATGAAAAAGGAGAATTTTGGTTGGAGGTAAAAGAAGATGATCTGCTCGTCTTTTCGGCAGTACATTTGAATTATTGGCGAAAAAGTATTTCGATAAATGATCTTGAAAAAGGAAAAATTGAAGTCGTTATGACTTCCAAAGTAAGTGAATTGGAAGAAGTGGTTTTGACAGATTATTCCAGAATTAACGCAAAAGATTTAGGTATAATAAATTACACACCCAAATCATATACACCCGCAGAGCGAAGGTTACGAACAGCTTCCTCAGGACCGGTTGATATTTTACTTAATTGGATATCTGGCAGAACAAAAATGTTAAAAAACGAAATTCAAATTGAAAAAAGAGAATTTATGATCATTTGGTTAGATGATAATTTTGAAGACAAAGATTTTACTCACACATTCAAAATCCCAACGGAATATGTAAAAGGCTTCAAATTTTATGTGGTAGAAGATGTGGATTTATCCCAAGCCATACAAGCTAAAAATAAATCACGTGTCACTTTTTTGTTAGGAGAATTGGCACATGACTTTTTAAACTTTTTAAAAGATGAAAAAAAATAAACTACTACTTTTATTGACTTTGCTTTTGGCTCAAATTTCTTTAGCACAGTTAGGTTCAAGAGAAATTATTAAAGGACAAATTATTTCCGAAGCAACAGCCATTGATAATGTGACTGTTTTTAATGTTTCGTCCAACAAAGGAGCTGTAACTGATAAGTTAGGTTTTTTTACAATGTATGCACGACCTTCAGACACCCTAGTTTTTTCGAGTGTAATTTTTAAATCGAAAAAGTTGGTACTTACTGATAATGATTTTAAAGTCATTGTCCTAAAAATCAAATTAGAGGAGTTTGTTAATGAATTGGATGAGGTTGTTGTAACACCCTCAACTTTAACAGGCGATTTGGAAAAAGATGCCAAAAACATTAAAGTTATTGATAAGCAAAGTGTTTTCAATAGCGGTGAAATTGCTAATATGCAATTGGAGAGAGATTTTCAATCCACCCAATTCAATTCTGCGATGCCAAGCGATTTGTCAATTCCTTATGGGATGGATTTTATAAAAATTGGAAAAATGGTTGGAAAACTCTTTGGAAAAGAAAAAAGTAAAGAGAAGCCGGTTGTTTTTATTTCAGACAAAAACTTTCAAGAGGCAGTAAAGGATAAATTTACCTATCATTTTTTTACAGAAACATTGGCATTAAAACACGATGAAATAGGTTTGTTTTTAAATTATTGTGACTCCGATTCCAACGTTAGAAAATTGCTTGCAACAAACAAAGAAATTGATTTGATTGATTTTTTAATCAGTAAAAGCAAAGAGTATAAAAACCTTCCAAAAGATTGATTTTTAGATGAAAAAAAAATGTTTTCTATATTTTTTAATAGTACTTTCGTTGGCTGTTTCTTCTTTTGAAATGCACAAGTTCTATGTTTCTGTCACACAAATTAATTTTGCTCAAGACAAAAAAACAATTCAAATCAGCAGTCGGATTTTTATCGATGATTTGAATAATGCCTTAGCAAAAAAACACAAGAAAAAATTTTATATCGGTTCAACAAAAGAATCTGATGAAGAAGTGCAACTTTTGAAGAATTATATCAACGAAAATTTTTCAATCAAAGTAAATAATAAATCCAAACAAATGGTTTATTTAGATAAAGAATTAGAAGACGATGTGATTATTGTATACCAAGTTATTCGTAACATTTCAAAAATTAACTCACTTGAAATCAAAAACACGCTACTTTTTGATTTTCTTCCTGAACAACAACACATCATTCATACCCAAGTTTTGACAAAAAAGCGTAGTGCTTTACTTACTTTTGAAAACAGTGTGGAGTTGTTAAAATATTGATAAATCCGCAACAACTTTCGGAAATTGTTTATTTTAGACGCTTCAAAAAAATAACTATGAAAAAGCTTTTAATTTTTGGCTTGTTTCCTGTAATTTTTTTCGCTCAGGAAAAAACCGAGACCAAGCGAGAACCTGGTCATTACGACAATAATAAATTCAGTCAACTATATGATTTATTGGCCACTCCCAATATGTTCAGAACCGCTTCCGGTGCTCCCGGTCCAGGATATTATCAGCAACAGGCAGATTATAAAATGGACATTGTGCTCGATGATAAAAACAAACGGTTAGACGGTGTAGAAACCATCACTTATCATAACAATTCGCCCGATGAACTAGAATATTTGTGGGTGCAATTAGACCAAAATATGCGTTCACGTCAATCAAAGACACCGCTTATCGAAAGTCAGCGAATGGATGGTTCTATCCCGGTTGATGGTTTTGTGAAAAAATATATGCAAGAAAGTTTTGATGGCGGTTTTAACATCGTTCATGTTTATGATGCTGTTGGTAAGCCAATGTCTTATACTATCAACCAAACGATGATGCGAATTAATTTGCCTACGCCATTAAAACCTAATCAAAAAGTTTCGTTTACAATAAAATGGTGGTACAACATCAATAATTATAGAGTAGATGGTGGTCGTTCGGGTTATGAAGAATTTGAAAAAGACGGTAACAGATTGTATGTAATCGCTCAATTTTTTCCAAGAATGGCAGTGTATAATGATGTAGAAGGCTGGCAAAATATGCAATTTTGGGGTCGTGGTGAATTTGCTCTTCCTTTTGGGAATTATGACGTCAACATTACCGTACCTGCTGACCATGTCTTGGAAGCAACCGGAGTTTTACTCAACCGAAAAGAAGTATTCACAGTTGAACAAAACAAACGCTATGAGTTGGCTGAAAAAACCTTTGACAAACCGGTATTAATCATCACTCCCGATGAAGCAAAAGCCAACGAAAAGGGATTTTCAGATAAAACGAAAACGTGGAAATTTAGAGCAGAAAACGTGCGAGATTATGCGTTTTCAACCTCAAGAAAATTCATTTACGATGCGATGGCTGTGAAATTAGAAACCAAAAACGTCATGGCAATTTCGCTTTATCCAAATGAAAGCAATCCGTTATGGGAAGAATTTTCAACCCGTGCAGTAGCCCAAACTTTAAAAACCTATTCACGTCATACGTTTGATTACCCCTATCATAAAGCAATCTCTATTTCAGCAGAAGACCAAGGAATGGAATACCCGATGATTTGCTGGAATTATGGTCGCCCAGACGCCAATGGATTCGTTTCAGACCGTATCAAATATGGGATGATTAGCGTAATTATTCATGAAGTAGGACATAATTATTTTCCAATGATTGTGAATTCAGACGAACGTCAATGGTCTTGGATGGACGAAGGTCTTGATACCTTTTTACAATATTTAGCCGAACAAGATTTCATAGAAAATTACCCGTCAAGTCGTGGACCTGCTCATAAAATAGTGCCTTATATGAGTGGCGATCAAAGCTTTTTAGAGCCGATAATGTCTAACTCCGAAGTAATTCACCAATTTGGAGCCAACGCTTATTCTAAACCTGCTACGGGACTAAACATTTTGCGAGAAACCATTATGGGTCGCGAATTATTTGATCACGCTTTTAAAACTTACGCCAACCGTTGGAAATTTAAACATCCGACACCTGAAGATTTTTTTAGAACCATGGAAGATGCTTCAGCCGTTGATTTAGATTGGTTTTGGCGAGGTTGGTTTTTCTCCACCGACTATGTGGACATCGGAATCAAAGAAGTCAAGCAATACTTTGTAACAGACGAACCTACTGCAGAGCTTCAAAATGTGAAAGCTCGAAGAGGTCGATTTGGTACAGCCTCAGGACCTTATGTTTATTTAGTTGAATCGAATCACAAAGAACTCAAAAATAATCGTAAAAAGGCATTAGAGAAAGAAGATATTAGTTCATTAAACGATTTTATATCTAATAAATTTTCTGTCGAAGAAAGAGCAAAGTTAAAATCACCAAAATACTTTTACGAAGTAGAATTTGATAAACCTGGCGGTATGATTATGCCAATCATAGTCGAATTGCAATTTGAAGACGGCACCACTGAGAATCATCATTTTCCGGCACAAATTTGGCGAAAAAATAACCAAACTGCCAAGCGTGTTTTTGCTACGCAGAAACCAATTAAGAAAATCCAACTTGATTCAAAATTGGAAACGGCCGATATCGATGTGACCAATAATACATGGCCTAAAGAAGTTGTAAAATCTAAATTTGATGAATTAGAAAAATCAAAATAAAAAGACTCAATCGATTGTCTGTCTTACTCAAGGAAAAAAACTTCGTACATTTGAAGTCTTAACAACAGCAGAATTATGTTTGGAATAGGAGGAGGAGAATTCATACTTATTATACTTGTTGTGCTCATGCTTTTCGGGTCCGATAAAATTCCTGAGATTGCTCGTACATTAGGCAAAATATTTCGTCAATTGAAACACGCCACTGATGACATCAAAAATGAGATACAAAAGAGTGCCGAAGAGAATGGGTTAGATACTAATAGTTTAACAGGGGGAATTTCAGAAGAAATTCAGAAAGTAAAACAAAATTTCAATGATGTAGTAAACCCGATAGCAGAAAACGAAACTTCTTCGGTCATTCAAGAAGTTGAAAAAACCAAAGAAGATATCGAACAAATCACGGGACCAATTAAAAGACAATTTTAAATTTGGAAGAACTCATTCAATTTGATAAGCAACTGTTTCTTTTTTTGAATAATTTAGGTTCAGAAGAATGGGATTGGTTTTGGTTAATTATTACGAAACAAGTATACTGGATTCCTTTTTTTTTATATGTTTTTTACTTGATTATCAGACAAGTAGGGTGGAAACAATTCGGTATTTTAGTTTTGTTTATTGCCCTTTTAATTACTGTTACCGATCAACTGACTAATTTATTTAAATACAACTTCGAACGTCTTCGTCCTTGTAGCGATCCAAATTTAGAAGGCCTTATGAGAGAAGTCGTTTCACGTAGTTCATTTAGTTTCTTTTCTGGTCACGCATCTAATTCTATGGCCACGACTACTTTTATTTTTTTGTTGTTTCGAAAACATTTCAAATATGCGTTTCTGCTATTTTTATTTCCGTTGATTTTTGCTTATAGTCGCATTTATCTTGGCCTACATTTTCCGGGAGATATTGTAACGGGTTACCTTTTTGGACTATTTTTTGGAACTTTTTTTTACAGAATATATAAAATAGTACAACTGAAATATTTTCCTGTTTCTTAAAGTATTCTACTCACGGTCAAACCATCCCGAATTGGCAGCAAAACGTTTTCAACCCTTGAGTCATTATTTAATCTTCGATTGTATTCCAATAAAATTTTGGTACTCAAATCACCTTCTTTCAAAGGTTCAACTACTTTTCCGGACCATAATACATTATCCGATAAAATGATGCCTCCTTTATTCATTTTTGGAACAATCAATTCATAATAGTTGAGGTAGTTTTCTTTGTCTGCATCAATAAAAACCAAGTCAAATTTTGTTTCTAAGGTTGGAATAATATCGACAGCTTCACCTAAATGTTGCACGATTTGATTTCCCCAAGGCGATTTATCAAAATATTTCCGTTGAAAATCAACTAATTCTTCTTTGATATCAATGGTGTGAACAATGCCGTTTTCTTGCATTCCTTCACATAAACACAAAGTAGCATAACCGGTATAAGTTCCTATTTCCAAAATGGAAGCCGGGCGAATCAATTTAGATAACATACTCAAAACTCTCCCCTGAAAATGACCGCTCAACATGCGAGGCAGCAATACTTTTTGATAGGTTTCTTTGTTTAGTTGAGCCAATAGTTCCGGTTCGGCTTGCGAATGAGCGGCGACATAATCTTCTAAATCTTCGGAAAGGAAATGCATATAAAATTATTTTCGACAAAATTACAAATTACAAATCAATCAATTCCGTAAATAGTTCCTATTTTTGCACTATGAACACCACCAAAAAAGACATTCGAGCACTTACCAAAACACAACTGCGGGACTTTTTTGTAGCCAATGGCGACAAAGCTTTTCGTGGTAATCAAGTCTATGAATGGCTGTGGAGCAAAAAAGTCTATTCATTTGAAGATATGACCAATGTTTCCAAAGAAACCCGTCAAATGTTGGAAGATAATTTTGTTATTAACCATATTAAAGTTGATCAAATGCAACGCAGCGAAGATGGTACCGTTAAAAACGCTGTACGTTTGTATGATGGTTTGGTGGTAGAAAGTGTTCTGATTCCAACCGAAACTAGAACTACAGCTTGTGTTTCCAGTCAAGTAGGTTGTAGTTTAGATTGTAACTTTTGTGCAACTGCTCGTTTAAAACGAATGCGAAATCTCAATCCCGATGAAATTTACGATCAAGTGGTAGCTATCGATAACGAAAGCCGTTTGTATTTTGAGCGTCCACTTTCCAATATCGTTTTTATGGGAATGGGCGAGCCGTTGATGAATTACAACAACGTGCTCAAAGCCATCGAAATGATTACTTCTCCGGAAGGATTAGGCATGTCGGCCAAACGCATTACTCTTTCTACTTCAGGCATTCCGAAAATGATAAAAAAAATGGCCGATGAAGAAGTGAAATTCAAATTAGCCGTTTCCCTTCACTCGGCTATTGATGAAATTCGTGCCGAAATTATGCCGTTTTCCAAAAGTTTTCCCTTGAAAGAATTGCGTGAAAGTTTAGAATATTGGTACCAAAAAACCAAAAGCAAAATTACTTATGAATATGTGGTTTGGAAAGGCATCAATGACGATAAAAAATCAATCGATGCGTTGGTAAAATTCTGCAAATATGTACCGTGTAAAGTCAATTTGATTGAATATAATCCCATTGATGACGGAATGTTTCAACAAGCTTCCGATTTGGTTTTAGATGAATATGTAAAAGCTCTAGACAAAATTGGCATTATTGCCAAAGTACGTAAAAGTCGTGGTAAGGATATTGATGCCGCTTGTGGTCAATTGGCCAATAAAAATGAAGCCGTTTCATAATAATTCCAGTTGTGATTTTCTAACTTTCTATCTATCTTTGAACTTTCATGAAAATCACCGAGCAAATTAAGCAGCCCATTAATCAGGAAATGGAACTTTTTGAAAAAAAGTTCTATGAATCGATGTCTTCTAAAGTGGCGTTGCTCAACCGAATCACCTATTATATTGTCAACCGAAAAGGAAAACAAATGCGTCCGATGTTTGTTTTTTTAACCGCTAAAATGGTCTCAGAGGGTTTGGTAAATGAACGAACCTATCGCGGTGCTTCGGTAATCGAATTGATTCACACAGCCACATTGGTTCATGACGACGTGGTGGATGACAGCAATCGTCGTCGTGGTTTTTTCTCAATCAATGCCTTGTGGAAAAATAAAATCGCTGTTTTAGTGGGTGACTTTTTATTATCCAAAGGATTGTTACTTTCGATTGACAACAACGATTTTGATTTATTGAAAATTATTTCTGTTGCCGTTCGCGAAATGAGTGAGGGCGAATTACTTCAAATCGAAAAAGCTCGGCGATTAGATATTACCGAGGACATTTATTACGAAATTATTCGTCAAAAAACCGCTACTTTAATTGCAGCTTGTTGTTCGCTCGGGGCATGTTCTGTTTTGCCTGAAAATAAAGAAATTGTTGAACGCATGCGAAAGTTTGGTGAATTGATCGGAATGGCATTTCAAATTAAAGATGATTTATTCGATTATACGGATGAAGCCATTGGTAAACCAACCGGAATTGATATCAAAGAACAAAAAATGACCTTACCTTTGATTTATACGATAAATAATTGCTCACCTAAAGAGAAAAGTTGGTTAATCAATTCAGTTAAAAACCATAACAAAGACAAAAAGCGTGTGAAAGAGGTGATTGCTTTTGTAAAACAAAGTAACGGATTGGCATATGCAGAGCAAAAAATGGTTGCCTATCAGCAAGAAGCCTTACAGTTATTGAGTAATTTTCCTGCGTCTGCATATAAAGAGGCATTGACTTTAATGGTGAATTACGTAATTGAAAGGAAAAAGTAGTGTTCAGTTTGCAGTCGCAGTCACAGTTCTCAGTCACAGTTTTGTCATTTTGCAAGATGACGAAGTCGAAATAAACACGAGCGATAGCGAACTGGCGAAGCAAATCACCTGCGAAGTAGGCAAAACTGTTTTTGAAATAAAAGTTTATCATGCTTAACCATTTTTTGTTGTTTTTAAATCATTGAATTTTAATTATTTGCAACTTTTTTTAATTTTTTTCAAAATCCATGCAACTAAATTCACACTTCATTCGTCTATACTTATAGAATACTAATTAATTTGTGAAGTCTGAAAACTGTAACTGAAAACTGCGACTGATTTATTTATAATGAAAGTAATCAACTTACATCAAGACGAGAAAAAAATAATCCAATTGGCTGTTGAAAATAACAGGCATGCCCAACATCAGATTTACAGTAAGTTTTCGCCAAAAATGTTGGGAGTTTGCAGGCAATACATCAAAGATTTGCAGCAAGCTGAAGATGTGATGATTACTGCTTTTATGAAAGTTTTTTCGGGTTTGAAGAGTTTTGAACACAAAGGCAGTTTTGAAGGTTGGATTAGACGGATTATGATTCATGAATGTATTTCGTTTATCAGAGTTAAAAAGCAAGTGAAGTTCATAGAAGATGAAACTTTTTTTGAAGAACGGCATAATGAAATCGAGAGTAAATTTTCAGTGGATGACATTCAGTTTCTCATTGATAGTTTGCCGGATGGTTACAAAATGGTTTTTAATCTTTATGTCATTGAAGGATATAAGCATCAAGAAATAGCCGAAATGTTGGGCATCAATGAAGGAACATCAAAATCACAATTATCACATGCTCGAAAAATGCTCCAAAATCAAATAATCAAGTTAAAAAATTACCAAAATGGAACCGAATAATATAGAAAAACAAATCAGAGGAAAGTTGAACCAACGAACCATTCAGCCTTCTGTCAATGCTTGGGATCGTTTGGATGCTATGCTTTCTGTGGAGGAACAAAAACCAAAAAGAAATTTCAAATGGCTTTCAATCGCTGCAGTATCTGTTGGATTTACTTTGATTGGAATATTTATGGTGAACAAAGAAGATTCTGTTGAAAATGTAATTCCATCCCATCCAATTGTTTTAGAAAATGAAAATCAAGTCGTTGAAAAGGAGTTAACTCTTGAAATAGAAAATACTTTTTCAAAAGCAAAAGAAAATGAATCAGTCGCTCATCAATCAACAAAAAAAATAGAAAAACCATCTACTGAAATTAATCCTAAAAAAGATTTTCTATTAGATAATCATTCCAAAAATAAAGAAACATTTGTTGAAAATTACCCCAAAGAATTAACAACTAAATACATCGATGCTGAATCGCTTTTAGCCGAAATTGAAAGAGGCGAAAAAAATGAAATTCCAAACATCACAAAAAAACCATCCGTAAAAGTTGATGCAAATGCGTTACTCTCAACGGCGGAAGAAGAATTAAACGAAACATTTAGAGATAAAGTCATTCAGACAATTAATAAAAAATACAATTCGGTAAAGTCTAGCTTAGCGAATCGAAATTACGAGTAAAAACAATCAAATCACGAACAGTTAAAATTTTTAAGTTATGCAAAAAATTATTCTTTATGCAACGGTATTGCTATGCACGTTAGTTACCCAAATGTATGGTCAGGAAACATTTGATGAAAGAGCAAAAAACATTTCAAACAACATCAAAAAAATTACTTCTGAGGAAAAAGAAGCTCTTAAGCAAGAAGTAGAAGATATCAATAAATTGTTGGAAAACGGAACAATTTCAAACGAAAAAGCAGAAGCTGAAAAACGAAAAGCAGCCGAAATTAGAGCCAAAAATATTGAGGAAAAAGTGGCTATCGAAGAGGCAAAATTGCAACAATTGGTGAAAGATGCGGTTGATGGTAAAGTGAATCATTCATCAGAAAAACGCAGAGGTGGAACAACAATCATTTTAGGTTCTAGTGCTAATGATTCAATTGGTGAAGATCATACAGAAATAAATATTGGCTCCATGAAAGTGTACAAAGGTGAAAAGGACAAATACAAAAGAAATTCAAAGCGAACTACGTCTCAATTTGTATTTGCTTTCGGATTAAATAACCTTGTAACCGATGGCGATATGTCTTCATTGGAAGATAGCGATTACCGCGTTTGGGGGTCACATTTTTATGAATGGGGTTTTACATATAACACAAGAATCTTCAAGAATAATAACTTGTTGCACGCTAAATACGGATTGTCGTTGATGTATAACAATTTACGCCCGACCGACAATCGTTACTTCGTAAAAGAAGGTGAACAAACCAATTTACAAGAATTTGATTTGAATTTAAAAGAAAGTCGTTTCAGAAATGTTCATTTGGTTTTGCCACTTCATTTAGAATTTGATTTTACACCAAAATCTGTAAATGAAAATGGTGATGTTCGATTCAGATCGCACAAAAGTGTTCGACTTGGAATTGGAGGATATGCCGGCTTTAATATAAAAACCAAGCAAATTCTAAAATTTAACGAAGATGACAATCGTATAAAAGTAAAAGAAAAAGGCGATTTTAACACCGCTGATTTCACCTATGGTTTGTCAACCTACATCGGTTATCGGGCCACTAGTTTATATCTTAAATATGATTTGAATCCATTATTTAAAAACAACACCATTGATCAAAATAACATTTCGTTAGGTTTGCGTTTTGACTTCAATTAGGATTTGTTTGAGTTACATACATTTGTTGAAAAGGTGTTTCGGTTTGAAACACCTTTTTTTTATCTTTAATGAATTGTTTTTAACAAACGGAATTGTATTTTTACAAGCTACAAAAAATTACAATGATTTCACAAAACACTATCGATTTAGTCTTTGAAACCGCCCGCGTTGAGGAGGTAATTGGTGATTTTGTGCAACTCAAACGTGCCGGTAGTAATCTCAAAGGATTGAGTCCGTTTTCCAATGAAAAATCGCCCTCTTTTATGGTTTCTCCTGTAAAACAGATTTGGAAAGATTTTAGTTCAGGAAAAGGAGGAAACGCTGTTACTTTTTTAATGGAGCACGAGCATTTTTCTTTTCCGGAAGCGATAAGGTATTTAGCCAAAAAGTATAATATTGAAATTGAAGAAACTATATCATCAGACGAAGATAAAGCAGAAGCAAACGAAAAGGAAAGTATGTATCTGGTTTCCGAATTTGCAAGCAAATATTTTCAACATGTTTTATGGGAAGAAGAAGAGGGAATAGCTATTGGGTTAACTTATTTCAAAGAAAGGGGATTTTCAAATGAAACAATCAAAAAATTTAATTTAGGATATTCACCTAATCTGTGGGATGCTTTGACCAAAGAAGCTCTAGGAAAAGCCTATAAATTAGAGTATTTAGAAAAAACCGGACTTACGATTGTTGGCGAAGACAAGCAATTTGACCGATTCAAAGGTCGTGTGATGTTTCCAATCCAAAGTATGTCGGGAAGAGTACTCGGTTTTGGTGGCCGAATTTTAACAAATGATAAAAAGGTAGCCAAATATTTGAATTCGCCCGAAAGTGAAATTTACCATAAAAGTAATGTGCTTTACGGAATTTTTCATGCCAAACAAGCCATTGCCAAACTCGATAATTGTTTTTTGGTTGAAGGCTATACCGATGTCATTCAAATGCATCAAGCCGGAATTGAAAACGTGGTTTCTTCCTCAGGAACGGCATTAACACCAAACCAAATTCGATTAATTAATCGATTAACCAAAAATATTACAGTACTTTTTGATGGTGATGCAGCGGGTTTACGAGCTTCAATTCGTGGAATTGACTTGATTTTAGAAGAAGGAATGAATGTTAAAGTTTGTTCTTTTCCCGATGGCGACGACCCGGATAGTTTTGCCAAAAAAACACCGCATGACGAATTGGTGAAGTATTTGGATGAAAATGCGAAAGATTTTATTCAGTTTAAAGCCTCGTTGTTGATGCAGGATGCCAAGAATGACCCCATCAAAAAAGCGGAGCTTATTCGCGATATGGTGACGAGTATTTCCAAAATTCCAGATCGAATTAAACGTGAAATCTACATTCAAGAATGTAGCCGAATCATGGATATTTCGGTAGATGTTTTGTTTAGTACGTTGGCACAAATGGCTCAAAAAGATTTGTCTGAAGCTAATAAAAAATTCAAACAAGAGCAAAAAACGTTTGATGTTGTAAAAAATGAATCAACTGAAACTATTTCCAAAGTTGATGTTATTACATTGTTAGAAAAATCAATTTTAGAGATTTTACTGTTATATGGTCATCATGAAGTAGAATTTGAAAATGTTTTTATTCAATTTGATGAAAATGGAAAAGAGCTTGAAACCATCGAAAAAATAAAACAGAAAATTTACGAACGCATTTATCTGAGTTTACAAGAAGATGAAATTGAATTGGCCAATCCGATTTTTAATGCTATTTATATTGATTTAGTGGCTCAATTCCATCAAAATGAATTGTTTGATAAAAATCATTATCTCAATAATTTAGTTCCTGAACATGCCGAAGTGGTTACTGATATTTTAATGAATGATGAAAAATATCAATTACACGGATGGTTAGATAAAAAACAAGTTTTTGTAAAAGAAAAAGATGATTTAGAAATTCTTTCGCGACTAGTTACCGAAACAATAGTAACGTTTAGAGAATATCTAATCAATAAACTGAATCATGAATTAATGCTTCAAATTCAAGCGGAAACGTCCGAATTTACTCCGGAAGAAATCATTACGATGATAAATGACTACAACAAACTTAAAGTAAATATCACTCGCCGAATTGGCAGAATGCGTTCAGATTACAACTAAAAAAAGACCTCTAATTGGAGGTCTCTTTACTAAGTATTTTTATACAATCTCTAATGTTTTTGCTTTGTTAACTAAGTCTACTAAGTTGGTTACATTCAACTTTGTAAGTAAACGTAATTTGTAGGTACTGATGGTTTTTTCGTTTAGTCCTAAAATTTTTGAAATTTCATTGTTCTTTTTACCATCACTTAAAAAACGCAATACCTCAATTTCTCTGTTAGATAGTTTTCGATACAATCGTTCGCTTTTGTTTTGTTTAGCGATCATAGCTAAACTTTTCTTAATAGCATCATTAAAAATCACGGCACCGTTATTTACTTTCACAATCACATTGCCGAGTGTTTCTAATTTGGATGTTTTGTGCAAATAGGCCGAAACTCCTGCTTTTAGAGAATTTGGAGCATAAATGTTTTCAGAAAGATTACTGAAAATAATAATTTTAGTGTTGGGAAATTCTTTTAGTATATACTTAACTAAATTTATACTGGTTAAACCTTCAAGTTCTAAATCTAAAACTAAAATGTCTATTGGTTTAATTTTGAGCATATCTAAAATCATATTGTAGTTGCCCACATGTCCTACAATGCTAATTTCTGCATGGTCTTTAAAATACGATTTAACACCGAAGTGAACGACGGGTTGATTATCGGCTAAACAAACTTTAATCATAATGAGTGGTATTTAGTTAGAAAATGATTAATATTTTTTTAGGGCTGTTAAAGATACTATATTTTTTTTATTGGAATGTAATTCTGACAAAAAACTTTAAGAAAAATGTTGGGTTTGTCTTAAATCTTTAGGAATTTCGCAAATTGGTATGGGCTTCATTTTGTGTTTGTTAGCGTTGTTAAGTCTTTTGTATAGGGTAAAAACTTCCAAATAGCGACCATCAAAATCAGAGGGGCTTTTCCCCTTTTCGTCTTGAGCCATTGCCCATTCTAATTCGTCATAACTTGCACCTAATTGCTCTTCATCTGTTCGTTCATCTCCAAACAAGCCATCGGTTGGAGGAGCAGTTAATATGCTCTCAGGAACACGCAAGAACTTTCCTAAAGCATAAACTTCAGACTTCACTAAATCCGCAATCGGACTCAAATCTACTCCACCATCGCCATATTTTGTGTAAAAACCAACTCCGAAATCTTCTACTTTGTTTCCTGTTCCTGCAACCAATAATCCATGAATTCCTGCAAAGTAGTATAGTGCGGTCATTCGAATTCGAGACCTGGTATTGGCCAATGATAGATTCAATTTAGCTTCATTTTCAGTAGTCGGTACATCTTTTTTAAATTGCTCAAAAACATTGGATAAGTCTACAGATATACTTTCTACATTGTTAAATCTTTTTTTTAATTGTGTAATATGCTCTTTTTTACGGCTAATGTGTGAAGTTGCTTGGTGAATAGGTAGCTCCAAGCAAAGCGTTTTTAAACCGGTTTGTGCACAAAGTGTAGAAGTTACTGCACTGTCTATTCCACCGGATACACCCACAACAAAACCATTAACTTTTGCGTTCTTTGCATAGGATTTTAACCAATTTACAATATGGTCGTTTACTTTTTCAACTTGAATAGTTGCATTTTTTTGTATCATCTTTTTAAACTTATACGATTTGGCAATGTATATTTGCAATGAATATTATAGTGTAAAAATAGGGAAATGAGATTGATTTATTCTATCAATTTACTATTATCATAATCAAAATTTAACATGAAAAAGATTTTATTGATTTTTATGCTCGTTCTTCTTGCATCGTGCGATAAAAAATCGGCTATTGAAAAACAAATTGATGAGATTCCGGTCTCGCTGACAGTGGAGCGTTTTGATAAAATTTTTTACGAAACTCCGGTAAGTGATTTTGTAAAAATGAAAAAAAAGTATCCGGAGTTTTTTCCAAGTCAGTTTCCGGATAGTGTATTTATAAGTAAAATGAAAGATACTCTTTATCTGGAACTGTATTCTGAAGTTCAAAAAAAGTACACAGATTTTTCACCCGTACAAGAGGAGTTAGAAGATCTTTTCCGACGAATAAAATTCTATTTTCCTAACCAAAAAACGCCCTCAAAAGTAACCACTTTGATTTCAGAGATGGATTATGAGAATAAAGTGATTTATACGGATAGTTTGCTATTAATTTCGTTGGATTTGTACTTAGGTAAAGACCACAAATTCTACGAATTCCCTGATTATTTTAAACAAACCTTTCAGCGTTCTCAAATTTTGCCGGACGTGGTTTCCGATTTTTCAAGTCGTGTGATTGCTCAACCAAATGAAAAGACCTTTCTCGACCAAATGATCTATTTTGGTAAAGAAATGTATCTCAAAGACATGTTGCTACCCGCCTATGAAGATTTTGATAAAATGGGTTATACGAAAGAGCAGCAAATTTGGTGTGAAGAAAATGAAAGTGAAATTTGGAGATATTTCATTGAAGATAATCTGTTATACGATTCAGACAGCAAATTAGTGCAACGTTTTATTGCTCCGGCACCATTTTCTAAATTTTATCTTGAGATTGATCATGAATCTCCCGGAAGAATAGGTGTTTGGGTTGGATGGCAAATTGTTCGTTCATTTATGAAAAATAATGAAGTATCTTTGAACGATTTTTTAGCTATGGATGCCAAAGAAATTTTTACCCGTTCGAAATATAAACCCAAAAAATAAAGAGTTTTGATGACTTCTGAAATAAAATTCGACATTACATTAGATGAAAACAAAGTGCCTGAATCATTAAAATGGACTGCAAAAGATGGTGGGGTAGAAGACCAAGAAACCAAAGCTATTATGTTATCTGTTTGGGATTCAAAAGCAAAAGAGTCATTGCGAATTGATTTATGGACTAAAGATATGCCCGTGGATGAAATGAAAGTTTTCTTTCATCAAACGTTAGTGGCAATGGCTGATACCTTTCAACGAGCCACCACTGATGATAAAATGGCAGATACCATGCGGGATTTTTGCGACTATTTTGCGGAGAAACTAGAATTAAAAAGTTAAATAGAATTGTTTTTAAACATTTGCTGATTGATTTCATCAATAAATGTGAGCAAATCATCTTTTCCGGTTGATTCTGTGGCAGATGTAATAAAATGTTGAGGCATTTCTTCCCATCCACTGGCTAAAACTTGTTTACGGTATGCCATAACGTGCGAGTTGATTCTTGTTCTTCCGATTTTATCTGCTTTGGTAAATATGATACAAAATGGAACTTCAGTTACGCCTAAATAAGTCATAAACTCTAAGTCTATTTTTTGAGCCTCCAATCTGATGTCTATAAGTACAAATGCACAAACCAATTGCTCCCTTTTTTCAAAATAATCAGTCACGAATTTTTGAAAAGTCTCTTTTGATTTTTTAGAAACCTTTGCATAGCCATATCCTGGCAAATCAACCAAAAACCAATTATTGTTAATCTTAAAATGATTAATTAATTGCGTTTTTCCTGGTTTTGACGAAGTTTTTGCTAAACTTTTATGGTTCGTCAACATATTGATTAATGAGGATTTGCCTACATTAGACCGGCCAATAAAAGCATACTCCGGAAGTGGGTCTTTTGGACATTTTGAGACTTCAGAATTACTGATTACAAATTCGGCAGTATTGATTTTCATAAGTATTGATTAAAACAAAAAAGTCCCTTCGGACTTTTTATAATTTGGTTTTTTCTAACCATTCCAACATGATTTTGTTAAACTCATCCGGGTGCTCCATCATCGCCGCATGACCACATTGATCAATCCAATACAAATCAGAATTGGGAAGAAGTGCATGAAATTCCTCGGCCACTTCTGGTGGTGTTACTTTGTCATCTTTTCCCCAAATCAAACAAGTAGGGGTTTGCATTTTGGGTAAATCTTTTGCCATATTGTGGCGGATAGCACTTTTAGCTATGGTCAGCGTTTTGATTACTTTGATGCGATCATTTACTATAGCAAAAACTTCGTCTACCAACTCTTTTGAGGCCATTTCCGGATTGAAAAAAACATTTTCTGTTTTCATTTTTATGTAGTCATAATCACCTCTTTTAGGGTAAGTGTCACCCATAGCACTTTCATAAAGTCCTGAACTTCCGGTTAGTACCATAGCTGCCACTTTTTCAGGATACATTTTCGTATGATATAAACCTACATGACCTCCCAATGAATTTCCTAAAAGGATAACTCTTTCAAATCCTTTGTAGACAATAAAATCTTTAACAAATTTTGAAAAAGCTTTTACGTTGGTTTTTAATATATTTTGGGTGTACAATGGGAGTTCCGGAATGACAACTTTGTAACCATGTTTTGGAAAAAAATCGGCAACTCCACCAAAATTACTTAAACCACCCATGAGACCATGTAGAACAATTATCGGAGTTCCTTCTCCGGCTTCAAAATAAGTATATTTTCCTTCTTTCTTATAGTTTTCTTTCATTCAAAATGAGCTCTTTCAATTCCCCACAAATATATGATATTATCCAGAAAAAAGAAGAATTCTACTGTTTATTTGAAATGAAATTTAGACACCAAATAAAAAAATACGATTTACTTAAGTAGTTAATTATCAACATTTTTTTTGTCTTTTTTTTGTTTTGCTAAATTTAAAAAATCATGAAAAAATTGAAGTTGATTTGTTAAACTATTGCATATTTTATATAAAAAAATACAATTACAAATGTTTTGTTAAATAGTTTTCAAATTTATAACAATCACTAATAATTTATACTAAACGGTATTGTGGTAAAACTTATTAACAAAGTGGTATTTTGTGGTAAATTGTGGTAAAATGTTTTTATATTTGCTATCAAACCATCAAAATCTTAACGCGTTGAATACCATAGTTGGGACATATGAATGTAAAGTCGATGCCAAAGGAAGGCTGCTTTTGCCTTCTCCTTTGAAAAAGCAGTTAGCGGCTTCATTGCAAGATGGCTTTGTGTTAAAACGATCAGTTTTTCAACCTTGCTTGGAATTATATCCGATGGCGGAATGGAATGTTTTAATGAATAAAGTCAATAAACTCAATCGCTTTGTGAAGAAGAATAACGATTTTATCAGAAGGTTTACGGCGGGTGTAAAAGTGGTTGAAATAGATGCGTTGGGTCGTTTATTGATTCCAAAAGATTTGGTCGTTTTTGCATCAATTTCCAAAGATATTGTGCTGTCTTCGGCTGTTAATATTGTGGAGATATGGGATAAAGATTTGTATGAAAAATCAATAGACGATGCTACAATCGATTTTGCTGATTTGGCAGAAGATGTAATGGGAAATGTTAATGATGAAAACGATGAGTTATCATAATCCGGTTTTGTTAAAAAAATCTGTGGATGGTTTGGCTGTTAAGCCGGATGGTGTTTATGTGGATGTGACATTTGGCGGAGGAGGACATTCGAAAGAGATTTTAAGACAGCTTGGTCCAACAGGAAGATTGTTTGCTTTTGATCAGGACGAAGATGCCTTAGCAAATATTTTGCCGGATGAACGCTTTACATTGATTAATGAAAATTTTCGAAATATCAAACGGTTTTTGCGATTTTACGGGGTAAGAGAAGTAGATGGTGTTTTGGCTGATTTAGGTGTTTCTTCCCATCAGTTTGATGTGGCTGAAAGAGGTTTTTCTACCCGTTTTGACGCTGAGTTAGATATGCGAATGAGTCAAAAAGGTCAATTAAATGCATTTGTTGTTGTAAACGAATATAGTGAGACTGATTTGAAAAAAGTTTTTGCAGATTTTGGAGAATTGTCTAACGCAGGAGCAATAGCAAACACAATTGTAAATGCCCGTAGAGATAAGTCAATCAAAAACACAGAACATTTAAAGTTTGTTCTTGCAAAATTTTTACCAACTCATAAGAGTCATAAGATTTTGGCTCAGATTTATCAAGCTATTCGAATAGAAGTAAATCAAGAAATGGAAGTTTTAAAAGAATTTTTAGAACAGACTATAGAAATTCTAAAACCAGGAGGAAGATTGAGTGTTATTTCTTATCATTCTTTGGAGGATAGATTGGTTAAGCGATTTATGAAAAATGGTTTGTTTGAAGGTGAACCGGAAAGAGATTTTTTTGGAAACTATTCAGTGCCTTTTAAAACAATAGGAAAACTTATTGTTCCCGATGATGAAGAAATTAGAATCAATAACAGAGCTCGAAGTGCAAAATTGCGGATAGCAGAAAAAATGTAGATGAAAGGTGGGATATATGACATATTAAAAGCAAAATTTTTAGTCAATCAAGATGCAGTCAAGAATTGGCGATTTATTGTTTTTCTAATTGTTTTGGCAATGATTATGATTGCTAATATCCATCATTATGAAAAAAAAATATTCAGGATTGTTGAGTTAAATAAAGAAGTGAAAGAACTTCGCTCGGAATTTGTAGACAGGCGGTCGGAGTTGATGAAACTGAAAATGGAAAGTACCATTTCAAAAAAAATGGAAGAAAAAGGAATACTTCCCTCAAATGTTCCTCCTATAAAAATTAAAGTAGTTAAACCCAAAGAAAAGACACTAAAAGAGAAGATATGGAAGTGACAGATAAGCATATTTCTTACCGAATTTATTTAGTCGCTGTACTTGTCTTTTTGATGGCAATAGGTATCACTGTCAAATTAACTAACATTCAGTGGGTAGAAGGAGATTATTACCGCAAGTTAGCTAAAGAGCGAAGTGTGAAAAATTTCGTAATCCCCGCGAACAAAGGAAATATTTATTCTTCGGATGGAAGTTTATTAGCAACATCAATACCAAATTATAAAATAAGATTTGATGCAATGGCACCCAAAATAGAAGATTTTAACAAAAATCTTCAGCCACTATGCGACTCTTTATCCCAATTATTAGGGAAACCATCTCAATTTTACAAAACAGAATTTCTTCGAGCAAGAGCAACCAGAAATCGATATTATTTGGTAGCCAGAAACCTAAGTTATACCGAATACATTAAAATTAAAAGTTTCCCATTGTTCAATAAAGGAGCTTATCGAGGAGGAATTATTACTGAGCAGCAAACCGTTCGAGAACATCCTATTGGACTAGTTGCAGAACGAACTATAGGTTATGAACGTATCAGACCAAACGGAACTCCGGACGGAAAAGGAATTGAATGGGCGTTCAGAGATTATTTGAATGGTAAAGATGGAAAACGATTGATGCAAAAAATGGCAAAAGGTCAATGGAAACCTATACGCGACGAGAATGAAGTTGAGCCACAAGATGGTTATGATGTTGTATCAACTATCGATGTATATATCCAAGATATTGCTCATCATGCTTTATTAAAGCAATTGGAATTTTATGAAGCTGAGCATGGCTGTGTAGTTGTAATGGAAACTAAGACGGGTGAAGTTAAAGCCATTTCAAATTTAGGAAGAGACAAGGAAGGGAATTATGTAGAAACCGTCAATTATGCAGTTGCAGAATCACATGAACCCGGTTCAACGTTTAAACTGATTGATTTAATTGCACTTTTTGAAGACAAAGTAGCAGACACAAGTGATGTTTTCGATTCAAATGGTGGCGTGATTACATATTATAACCGAAAAGTACGAGATTCTAAAAAAGGGGGCTATGGAAAGATATCATTAGGAAGAGGTTTTGAATTATCGTCAAATACAGTTTTAGTGCAAGCTGTTTATAACAACTACAAAAATAACCCTCAGCAGTTTATTGACCATATCAAGCGAATGAAGATTCATGAGCCAATTGGTATACAAATAAAAGGAGAGGGGAAGCCTAAAATTCCTCAGCCCGGAGACAAGAATTGGTATGGAACAACATTGCCTTGGATGGCATATGGGTACGGTGTTTCGATGACACCTCTTCAAACATTAACATTATATAATGCGGTGGCAAACGATGGGGAAATGGTGAAGCCACTGTTTGTGAAAGAAGTTAAAGAATGGAATAAAACGATAAAAAGGTTTGATAAAGAAGTAATTAACCCCAAAATCGCTTCACAAGAAACAATTAATAAAGTAAAGGCTGTTTTAGAAAACGTGGTCAAAAAAGGAACAGGATCAAAGTTGTATTCCAAAGATTTTTCAATGGCCGGTAAAACAGGAACAGCTCAAATGGGTTATTCAGATAAGGCTAATTTGTATTATGCCTCTTCATTTGTGGGTTATTTTCCTGCCGATAAGCCAAAATATTCATGCATTGTTGTTGTGCATAAGCCTAGTAAATCGAAAGGATATTATGGGGCAGATGTTTCCGGACCTGTATTTAAACGAATCGCACAAAAAGTGTTTACAGATGTTCCTTCAACCAACGAAGTAAAAAGTTTGGAAAAAAACATACCAATTCAAGATAAAAATTACGACACCTATTTTGCTAATTCTTCCAAAAATTTGAAAACAATTCCTAATGTAAAAGGAATGTCGGGAATGGATGCATTGGCGTTGCTTGAGAATCTTAATGTTAAGGTAAAAATTATTGGTATTGGAAAAGTAAAAAAACAATCAATACAGCCTGGAGAACCCATTCTGAAAAATAGTACAATAATATTAGAATTAACTTGAAAACCTTAAAAGACATATTATACAAAGTCAGTATTGAAGCTGTCAAAGGTTCAACAGATGTTGCTATTGGTAATATTGAGTTTGATTCTAGAAAAGTACAGTTGAATGATGTTTTTGTAGCGATTCGAGGAACCATATCCAACGGTCACGATTTTATCGAAAAAGCTCTCAACCAAGGTGCAGCAGTAATTGTATGTGATACCTTTCCTGATGTCATTGTTAATGGTGTAACCTATATTCAAGTAAAAGACACCAATTTAGCATTGTCTTTTATGGCGGCTAATTATTACAATAATCCATCTCAAAATTTAAAATTAGTTGGAATAACAGGAACCAATGGCAAAACAACAATTGCTTCTTTGTTGTATCAATTATTCAAAAAAGCTGGTTATAAAGTAGGGTTGATTTCTACAGTTAAAATTTTGGTTGATGAAGATGAATTTTCTGCAACACATACAACTCCCGATTCATTAACGATTAATCATTATTTGTCAGAGATGAATAAAGTTGGGGTTGAGTTCTGTTTTATGGAAGTCAGTTCACACGGTATTCATCAAAAAAGAACAGAAGGTTTAATTTTTACCGGTGGAATATTTACTAACCTCTCCCATGACCATTTAGATTATCACAATTCATTTGCAGAATACAGGGACGTAAAAAAATCATTTTTCGATCATCTACCAAAGACTGCATTTGCCTTATCTAATGTTGATGATAGAAATGGTAATTTAATGTTGCAAAATACCAAGGCAAGAAAGTTGAGTTATGCCTTAAAATCATATGCCGATTACAAAGCCGCTATTTTAGAGAACCAACTAAGTGGATTGTTACTGAAAATAAACGCAAACGAAGTTTGGGTAAAGTTAATAGGAACATTTAACGCATATAACTTGTTAGCCATTTATGGAGCTGCTGTTGAATTAGGGTTGGATAGTTTAGAAGTCCTTCGCCTATTGTCTGAATTAGAGAGCGTTTCAGGACGTTTTCAATTCATCGTTTCTGAAGATAAAATCACCGCTATTGTTGATTATGCACATACACCCGATGCTCTGGAAAATGTGTTGGGAACCATTAACGATATCCGAACCAAAAACGAACAATTAATTACCGTAGTTGGTTGTGGTGGGAATAGAGATAAAGCGAAACGACCAATCATGGCCAATATTGCTTCAAGTTTGAGCAATAAAGTGATATTAACCTCTGATAACCCACGAGATGAAGATCCAACCGATATTTTAGTAGATATGGAAAGAGGAGTTGAACCACAAAATCAGCGTAAAACCCTCTCCATTTTAGATAGAAAGCAGGCAATTAAAGTTGCTTGTCAGTTAGCAAAACCAAACGATATTATCCTGATTGCAGGAAAAGGGCATGAAACGTATCAGGAAATTAAAGGTGTTCGTCAGCATTTTGACGACATGGAAACGGTAAAAGAATTATTAGAGGAACGAAACCAATAGAACCGATATGCTGTATTATTTATTTGAATATTTAGACAAAACACTCGATGTTCCCGGAACAGGAGTTTTTCAATACATTACATTTCGTTCAGGGTTAGCTGTTCTTTTATCGCTGATGATATCAACTATTTTCGGGAAGAAAATCATTAATTTTCTTCGAAATCAACAAGTGGGTGAAACTGTTAGAGAATTAGGTTTGGAAGGACAAACTCAAAAAGCAGGAACACCAACGATGGGTGGACTCATTATTATTTTGGCGACATTAATTCCAGTAATTTTATTGGCAAAACTAGACAATATTTATGTCCTTCTGTTAATTGTGACTACACTTTGGATGGGTACAATTGGTTTCATTGATGATTATATTAAGATTTTCAAAAAAGACAAAGAAGGATTAAAAGGGAGATTTAAAGTAATTGGTCAAGTTGGATTAGGATTAATCGTTGGTTCTGTACTCTATTTTAATCCGGGGGTGACGGTTAGAAAAGACACACAACGAACAAATATTTTACAACAAAATAATGAAGTGATGATTTCGTCAGTCCCCTTAGAAGAGAAATCAACAGCGACAACAATACCATTTTTTAAAAATAATGAATTTGATTATGCCGATTTGTTGTCTTTCATAGGTGATGGTTACGAAACATGGGCTTGGTTGATTTTTATTCCTATAGTCATTTTTATCATCACTGCCGTTTCAAACGGAGCTAATTTAACCGATGGAATTGATGGTCTGGCTGCCGGGACATCCGCTATATCCGTCCTAACTCTTGGGATTTTCACATTCGTTTCCGGTAATATTATTTTTTCCAATTATCTAAATATCATGTATATCCCTAATTCGGGAGAAATGACCGTGTTTATTTCGGCTTTTGTAGGAGCATTAATTGGATTTTTATGGTACAACAGTTATCCTGCCGCTGTTTTTATGGGCGATACGGGAAGTTTAACAATTGGCGGAATCATTGCCGTTATCGCTATTGCTATTCGAAAAGAATTGTTGATTCCGGTTATCTGCGGAATCTTCTTAGCCGAAAATTTATCTGTCGTATTACAAGTCAGTTACTTTAAGTATACAAAAAAGAAATTCGGTGAAGGGAAACGAATTTTTCTCATGTCACCCTTACATCATCATTACCAAAAGAAAGGCTATCATGAAAGTAAAATTGTAACTCGATTTTGGATTGTAGGGATATTATTAGCCATTTTATCCATCGTAACATTAAAATTAAGATAATGCGATTAGTTGTCTTAGGAGGTGGAGAAAGTGGAGTGGGAACTGCCATTTTGGGCAAGAAAAAAGGATATGATGTTTTTCTTTCTGATTTTGGAAAGATAAAAGATAATTACAAAGAAGTTCTGTTGCTTAATGATATTGCTTGGGAAGATGAAAAACACACCGAAGAACTGATTCTGAATGCAGATGTTGTGATGAAAAGTCCCGGAATTCCTGACAAGGTAGCCATTGTAAGGAAGTTAAGAGAAAAACAAATTCCGGTTATTTCTGAAATTGAATTTGCCGCACAGTTTACAGCTGCTATCACCATCGGAATTACGGGAAGTAATGGCAAAACAACTACGACCATGTTAACCTATCATTTGCTAAAATCGGGCGGATTAAATGTAGGTTTGGCCGGTAACATAGGAAAGAGTTTTGCCTGGCAAGTAGCCGATGAAGATTTTGATGTGTATGTGTTAGAATTAAGCAGTTTTCAGTTAGATGGAATAATTAACTATAAACCGCATATCGCTATTCTTACAAACATAAGTCCGGATCATTTAGATAGATATGAGTATCAATATGAAAATTACATCGCTTCCAAATTTAGAATTACTAAGAATCAAACAGAAGATGATTACTTGATTTATGATGCTGAAGATGAAGCAACAATTAATTGGTTAAAAAATAATACAACACAAGCACGATTAATACCCTTTTCTCTTAAAACCAAGGATAAAACGGGAGGATTTTTAAATAACGAAACTATGGAAATGTACATCAACGAAGAAGAATTTACAGTAGAAACGAAAACAATGGCTTTGGAAGGAAAGCACAACATGAAAAATGCTATGGCAGCAACGTCGGTGGCATTGTTAATGCGAATCCGTAAACAAACAATACGAGAAAGTTTGTCTAATTTTCAAGGAGTGGAGCATCGTTTGGAGCGTGTATTGAAAATTCAAAATGTACAATACATCAATGATAGTAAAGCAACAAATGTAAACGCAACATTTTTTGCACTAGACAGTATGTCGTCTCCAATCGTATGGATTGTGGGAGGTGTAGATAAAGGGAATGATTATTCAGAGTTAATGTCGTTGGTTCGCGAAAAAGTAAAAGCAATTATTTGCTTGGGTGTAGATAATAAAAAAATTATCGATTCTTTTGGTAATGTGGTTGATGTAATGGTCGAAGTTACTTCTATGCAAGATGCGGTTAAAACTGCTCAGCACTTAGCGGAGAAAGGAGATGCAGTGTTGTTGTCTCCAGCCTGTGCGAGTTTTGATTTGTTTGAAAATTATGAAGACAGAGGAAAACAGTTTAAACAAGCTGTACGGAATTTATAACAAGTTTTGAGTTGGGAGTTTTTGAGGTAGAGTAAAGAGTTTAATTTTTGTAATTCAAATTAAAAGATGTTAGCACTAATAAAAAGTTTAAAAGGAGATAAAGTCATTTGGGCACTAGTTGCTTTATTGGCTCTGTTTTCTTTTATGCCAGTTTTTAGTGCCAGCAGTAATTTGGCTTATGCCGGAAAAGGAACAGGAAATACGGTAAGCTATCTGATTAAGCATCTAGTGCACGTGGCTTTCGGGTTTTTTATCATATTCCGAATCCATAAAATACCGTACCATTATTTTAGGAGTATTTCTAGAATTCTATTACCTTTTATTTGGCTGTTGTTAGGCTATACATTATTTAAAGGTACAGTGATTGCAGGTGCAAATGCCAGTAGATGGATTCAAGTACCTTATGTTGGAATTTCGTTTCAACCCTCAACATTTGCGTTTATTGTGTTAATGATTTTTGTGGCCCGGTACTTGTCTAAAACCAGAGAAGAACCTATCACATTTAAATCATCATTCATCGATTTATGGCTTCCAGTTGGTATTACACTACTATTTATACTTCCCGCCAACTTTTCTACTGCAGCATTAATTTTTTCAATGGTTTTGATGTTGGTGTTTGTTGGCAAGTATCCATTAAAATATATTGGAGCCATACTGGGAATAGGTATTGTAGCCTTTGCATTCTTCATTTTGGTAGCAAAGGCATTTCCAAATCCATTGACCACTCGTGTAAATACGTGGGAAGCTCGTATTGAACGATTTTTTAACGACAACGTTCAAGATCCCGACGAAGTATATCAAATCGAAAGGGCAAAAACAGCAATTGCAACCGGCGGGGTGTATGGATTAGGACCTGGTAAAAGCGTGCAAAAAAACTTCCTGCCTCAATCTACTTCAGATTTTATTTACGCCATTATTGTAGAAGAATTTGGTCTGGCCGGCGGATTAGCCATACTTGGGATTTATCTTTTGTTGTTTTTCAGAATCGTAATTGCAGCTCACAAAGCCAATACATTATTCGGAAAATTAGTCGTGGTAGGGCTCGGTTTTCCCATCGTGTTTCAAGCCATGATAAATATGGGAGTTGCGGTTGAATTGTTGCCAACAACCGGACAAACGTTGCCACTAATCAGTAGCGGAGGAAGTTCAATTTGGGTGACTTGTTTGGCGTTAGGAATCATCATCAATGTAACCAAAAAAGAAGAAGAAATTGCTGCAGAAAATAAAGAAAAGGCCATGCGTGATGCCGCACTTCAAAAAATAATTGACAAACAATTGAAAGAAGACGAAGCAGCAGAAGCTACTCTTTTGCAAGAAGAAGAAAATAAAGATAAACAGGATTATTCAATAGAAGAGAATCCGATGAATGCTGTTTTAAATAAATAAAATGAACAACCTAAGATTCATACTAAGTGGTGGCGGAACCGGTGGACATATCTACCCGGCCATTGCTATAGCGAATGAATTAAAAGTTCAATTTCCTGATTGTGATATTTTGTTTGTTGGGGCAAAAGATAAGATGGAAATGCAAAAAGTACCTCAAGCGGGATACCCAATAAAAGGATTGTGGATTGCCGGTTTACAAAGAAAAATTACATTACAAAACCTTTTATTTCCTGTAAAAGTTTTATTCAGTTTAATTAAATCCAGACAAATTCTCAAAACATTTAAACCTGATGTTGTGATTGGAACAGGTGGTTTTGCTTCTGGCCCTCTATTGCGAGTAGCTTCGACTATGAATATCCCAATTCTTGTGCAAGAACAAAATTCTTTTCCGGGAATTACTAATAAAATTTTAAGTACAAGAGCAGCTGTAATTTGTGTGGCGTATGATAATTTAGATCGCTTTTTTCCAAAAAATAAAATAAAATTAACAGGAAACCCTATTCGAGAAGATTTAATTTCTATTGATAATAAACGATTGGATGCGTTGACTTATTTTGCCTTAGATGCCACAAAAAAAACCCTATTGGTTTTGGGAGGAAGTTTGGGTTCAAGGAGAATAAATCAATTGATTGCAAAAGAATTAGATTTTATAATCAATCAGAATATACAAGTGATTTGGCAGTGTGGTAAACTCTATTTTGATGAGTACAGCCATTTTAATGAAAAACCAAACGTAAAAGTGGTTTCGTTTATAGACCGAATGGATTTTGTTTATGCTGCATCAGACATCATTATTTCCCGTGCTGGAGCTTCATCTGTTTCAGAACTTTGTTTAGTGGGAAAACCTGTAATTTTTATTCCTTCCCCTAATGTGGCAGAGGATCATCAGACTAAAAATGCAAAAGCAATAGTAAATAAAAAAGGAGCAATTCTATTAAAAGAAAGTGAACTTGACGGAAATTTTCAAACCGTTTTTTCGAATCTAATTACAGATGAAAAAAAACAAACGGAATTAGGTAATAATATCTTAAAACTAGCAAAACCAAACGCAACAAAAGATATCGTAAAAGAAATAAGTAAGTTGATAAAAAATTAAATTAATAATACTCATGTATTTATTAAAGGAGAGAGAGTAGAAAGATGAATCTAAACCAAATACATAATGTTTATTTCATTGGCATCGGAGGAATCGGTATGAGTGCTCTTGCACGCTATTTTAAGTATTTAGGGAAAGAAGTTGCCGGATATGACAAAACTGAAACTGAGCTGACCAAAGAATTGGAAGGGTTGGGAATGGAAATTCATTTTGATGACAACATCGATAAAATACCGTTAGGCTTTAGTAAAGATAACACTTTGGTTATTATTACACCCGCCGTTCCGGTTTCTCATACTGAATGGATTTTTCTACAAGAAAATGGCTATGCTATCAAAAAGAGAGCAGAAGTATTAGGGATCATTACCAAAGACACCTATTGTTTTGCGGTGGCAGGAACGCATGGAAAAACCACAACTTCTTCAATTCTTGGCCATATTTTATATGAATGTGGTGTAGATGTAACTGCTTTTTTAGGTGGAATTGTAGAAAATTACAATTCCAATTTAATCGGAAATGGTAAAACGGTGACTGTTGTAGAGGCTGATGAATTTGATCGTTCGTTTTTACATCTTCACCCAGACATGGCATGTATTACATCAATGGATGCAGACCATTTAGATATCTACGGAGATTCAGATTCCATTACTGCAACCTTCGTTGAATTTGCAAGCAAATTGGAAGATAAAAAAATGCTTTTTACGCCAAAGAGTTTATCACTTAACGGAATGAAGATTGCCGTAGATGAAGAAGCAGATTTTACTGCTTTCAACATTAGAATAGAAAATAGTGCTTATGTTTTTGATGTGAAAACACCATCGGAAACTATAAAAAATATACAATTTAATTTGCCCGGAAGACATAATTTAATGAATGCTCTCATGGCTTTGGCGATGGCTAAAACATACGGATCCCCAACCGAAGGCATTGCCAGAGCTTTGAGTACATTCAACGGAATTAAACGACGGTTTTCCTATCAAATCAAAACAGAAAAATTGGTTTTTATTGATGATTATGCACATCATCCTACTGAAATAAATGCGGTTCACCAAGCCGTAAGAGAATTGTATCCCCAACAAAAAGTGTTGGCTGTTTTTCAACCGCATTTGTTCAGTAGAACAAAAGATTTTGCTGACGATTTTGCAGCAAGTCTTTCTCAATTTGATGAAGTTATTTTGCTGGATATTTATCCGGCCAGAGAACTTCCGATAGAAGGAATCACGTCCGGATGGTTATTGACAAAAATTAATAATCCGACCAAAAAATTAGTGTCTAAAAATAATTTAATAGAGGCAATTTTAATCTCCGACGTAACTGTTATTGTAACGATTGGAGCCGGTGATATAGGCGAATTGGTTAAACCCATAAAAGAAAGATTAAATGAAAAAGTATTTTAACTGGGCAAACATACGTTTGGTGCTAATAGTACTGCTTTTGGCCTTTTTGTATGCGTTTACTACCAAAAGAAATGAGAACAGAAAATTATGTAATACTACAGTTGAATTTCAAGATGGTGAACAACTTTTTATTACACATGAAATGGTTAATAAATTGTTAATAGAAAATAAAAGAGATGTTTCCAGTATACGGAAAGTTGCTTTAGATTTGAATAATTTGGAAAACACCATCAATCAACACGAGATGGTTGAAAAAGCGGAGGTTTTTGTAAGTATTGACGGGCATTTAAAAGCTGTTGTTAAGCAGAAGACACCGGTAGCTAGAATATTTGAAGGAAGCGGTTCGTATTATGTTGATTATAAAGGTACTAGAATGCCGCTTTCAGCTATTCATACTGCTCGTGTACCGCTTGTTTCGGGGGGGGTAGATAACAAAAACAAAGAAGATTTATACGAATTATTCCGAATGATTCATGACGATGAGTTTTTGAAAAAAAATATCATTGGTATTCAAGTTTTGCCGTCAGGTAGCTTAATAATGAAGAATCGAAATTTTAATTATGATATCAATTTTGGAAAAACAATTAATATGGAAAAGAAATTTAAGAACTACAAAGCTTTTTTTCAAAAAGCAGTTCAAGACAGTTCCATATACAATTATCGAATTATAAATCTGAAGTTCACGCAACAGGTAGTTTGCACAAAATAGAAGCATATGAAAAATCAAAACATTGCAGTCGGTTTAGATATTGGTACCACAAAGATTGTGGCCATGATTGGTCGTAAAAACGAGTATGGTAAACTGGAAATCTTAGGTGTGGGAAAATCCAAAAGTTTGGGTGTTCACAGAGGGGTAGTTAATAACATTACACAAACGATTCAATCTATCCAAACTGCTATTGCTGAAGCTGAAGAAAACTCAGGGTACATGATTAAAGATGTAGTTGTAGGTATTGCAGGTCAACACATCAGAAGTATTCAACATAGTGATTACATCAGTCGCAATAATCCTGAAGAAGTGATTTGTGATAAAGATATCGAACAACTAATTAGTCAAGTTCACAAATTAGCGATGCTACCGGGTGAAGAAATTATACATGTGTTACCGCAAGAATTCAAAATCGACGGACAATCAGAAATCAAAGAGCCAATTGGAATGTATGGTGGACGATTGGAAAGCAGTTTTCATGTGGTTGTGGGTCACGCTGCTTCAATTCGAAACGTTGGACGTTGTATTCAAAGTGCAGGTATTGAATTATCCGGTTTAACGCTAGAACCGCTTGCTTCTTCAGATGCTGTTTTGAGTCAAGAAGAAAAAGAAGCCGGAGTAGCATTAATTGATATTGGTGGAGGAACTACCGATTTGGCTATTTTTAAAGACGGTATTATCCGTCATACAGCTGTTATACCTTTTGGCGGTAACGTTATTACGGATGATATTAAAGAAGGATGTTCTATTATTGAAAAACAGGCGGAATTACTAAAGGTAAAATTCGGATCGGCTTGGCCAGGAGAAAACAAAGACAACGAAATTGTTTCCATTCCCGGATTGAGAGGGCGTGAACCCAAAGAAATTTCATTAAAAAACCTTTCTAAAATAATCAATGCTCGTGTGGTTGAAATTATTGAACAAGTTTTTGATGAAATTAAATCTTACGGATGTGAAGACCCTAAGAAAAAACTAATCGCTGGTATAGTGTTGACGGGTGGAGGTTCGCAGTTAAAACACATCAAACAATTAGTAGAATATATTACCGGAATGGATACCAGAATAGGTTATCCTAATGAACATTTAGCCGGAAACTCAGACGAAGAAATGTCCAGTCCGTTATATGCTACTGCTGTGGGATTGATGATGAATAGTATCAATAATAATACAAACAGTGCTATTTTAATGTCTGAAATGGAACAATCACTACCAAGAGAAATTAACGTAGAAGAGCCCACTAATGATTCTGTTGCAGAAGCCCCTAAAGCAACTGAATCAAAACCAGAAAGTACGGAAACCAAAATAAAACGTTCTTTCTTCGATAAATACGTAGAAAAGATTAAAGAATTTTTAGACAATGCAGAATAAGACCTAGTTCTGTAGTGTTAAAAGATTTATAATGAATTAGAAAAACCAAGAAGTATGATAAGCAACTCAGATTTTGGAAACATCTCGTTTGATTTACCTAAAAATCAATCAAATGTAATTAAAGTAATTGGTGTTGGCGGTGGCGGAAGCAACGCTATCAACCACATGTTTAAACAAGGGATTAAAGGTGTAGATTTTGTAGTGTGTAACACAGACTCGCAAGCACTTCAAAATAGTCCTGTACCTAATAAAATTCAGTTAGGAGTTAACCTGACGGAAGGTTTAGGTGCCGGTGCAAATCCGGAAGTAGGTCAACAGTCTGCTCTGGAAAGTATGGAAGACATTGATAAGTTATTGGATAGTAACACCAAAATGATTTTCATTACGGCAGGAATGGGCGGCGGAACGGGTACAGGTGCAGCACCTGTAATTGCTCAAATGGCCAAAGAAAAAGATATATTAACTGTAGGAATTGTTACGATTCCCTTTCAGTTTGAAGGGAAAGTTCGTTCTGAACAAGCGATGGTTGGAGTCGAGCGTTTGCGTAAACAAGTTGATTCACTCATTGTAATAAACAATAATAAATTAAGAGAAGTATATGGAAATCTTGGTTTCAAAGCAGGGTTTTCTAAAGCAGATGAAGTATTGGCTACTGCTTCTCGCGGGATTGCAGAAGTAATTACACATCATTATACGCAAAACATCGATTTAAAAGATGCTAAAACTGTATTGTCAAACAGTGGAACAGCAATTATGGGATCGGCTGTGGCAGAAGGTGATGATAGAGCGAAAGAAGCAATCGTTTCTGCATTGGATTCACCATTATTAAATGATAATAAAATTTCAGGAGCCAAAAACGTATTGTTGCTTATCGTTTCGGGATCAACTGAAATCACGATTGATGAAATTGGTGAAATTAACGACCATATTCAAGCAGAGGCAGGTTACAATGCCAACATTATCATGGGTGTTGGAGAAGATGAATCGTTGGGCGAATCTATTGCTGTAACCATTATTGCAACGGGTTTTAATGTAGAACAGCAAAAAGAGATTGTTAATGCTGAGCCTAAAAAAATAATTCATTCATTAGAGGAGAACCAAACCAATACAATCGACTTAAGCCAGAAAACAGTTTCACCAATAAGTAGCAATACCATTGAAAAAGGAACGACGACCGATTCAACAGAAGATAAAATTGTTTTTGAGCTAATTGAGGAGTTAGAAGTTGTTGAGCCAAAATTGGTTTCAGAATTAATTCCTACAACAGATTTCATTAAAAATATTGATGTTACATTCGAAATTGTTTCCCCTTTTTCAGAAAATCAATTATTTGCTACAACACCGGAAGTTCGCGAAATAATGGTAAGAGATCCTGAATTTGTAATTGTTGAAAAAGAGCAAGTTACAATGTCATTTGACTTATCAATTGATAAAAAGGATGAAACAGAAAAAACAGTTCTTTTTGAACTTGACCCGATTGCAACAAACGATATTGTAGTAAATGAACCTAAACAGGTAATTCCGGTTACAGAAGTGAACGAAACAGGAGTAGTACGATATTCGTTAGAGGAATATATGGAAGTAGAATCTGAGTTATTGAATTCTAAACCTATTGCAAATGTGGTAGAAGAGCCAATCAATGAAGAAATGAACATTACAATGAAAAAAGTAGAAACACCGTCTGCTTTTACACCTTCATTTGATGAGATTAACCCGCTCACTGAACTAACCATCGAAGAAACGTTGAAAATGCGGGCAGATGAAAGAAGAAAAAAATTAAAAGAATTCAACTATAAATTTCACAATAACTCTTCTCGTTTAGATGAGATGGAAAAGGTACCGGCATATAAAAGAATGGGGGTGGATTTACCAACAAATTCACCTGTAAATAATCAATCCAGAACTTCGTTGGGAACAGATAGTAATAATGATGCTCAATTGCGATCAAACAATTCTTTTCTCCACGATAATGTGGATTAACTAACTCAAACAAATCCTTTTTAACCCGTAAATCAGAAAATGGTTTTCGGGTTATTTTTTTTATCTTTGTACCCCAATTAAATAAAATTATTGGTAATAAAAATAGATAAAAGATGAGTTTACAAAGCCAAATCAACGAAGAAATTAAGAATGCTATGAGAGCTAAAGATACGTTGTCTTTAGAAGCGTTAAGAGCTGTAAAGTCAGCTATTTTGTTAGCACTAACAGATGGCGGAGCAAAAGAAGAATTGGCAGCAGAAGATGAAATTAAATTGTTGCAGCGATTGGTTAAGCAACGTAAAGACAGTGCTGCAATCTATATTCAACAAGGAAGGTCAGACTTGGCTGAACCAGAGCTCCAACAGGCTGCAGTAATAGAAAAGTTTTTACCTAAACAATTAACAGAGGCAGAAGTGGAAGCGATTGTATCTCAGCTCATTGCGGAAAATGGATTTTCAGGAATGGCATCTATGGGACAATTAATGGGAATAGCTTCAAAGCAATTAGCCGGAAGTGCAGACGGGAAAACAATTTCAACAATTGTAAAAAAGCTTTTAGCATAAAATAAATTATTGTAAATTCGCACTCTTAAAATTAATGGCCTCGTAGTTCAACTGAATAGAATATCAGATTTCGGCTCTGAGGGTTACAGGTTTGAATCCTGTCGAGGTCACAAATGAATACAATTAATAAAAAAACGCCAAGTTCACTTGAGCGTTTTTTTATTAATTGTATTCTCAAAGCGGAGCTTTGTCAGGAAAGACGAAGTCAATCCTGATTTGTGCTTTCACTTGAGCGTTTTTTTTCAGTGAATTTTTATAATTTCAATATAAAACTTAAAAACAAATTTTTTTCTTTTCTTGTCGAATAAATCCATCTCATTTTTGCGGAAGTTATTGTTTTTTAAGAGGTTAGAAGTTTTTTTTTCATCTTTTTAAAGTATTTCATATAAAACTCACAATAATTCAACTAAAAAATGTATTTATGCAATTAAATTTTTAACAATTCAATTAAATAATCAGGTAAATCATTATTAATGAAAAAAATATTGCTAGTTTTTTGTATTGCAGTCTCTATGTTGAGTTATTCACAAAAGAAACTTTCCGCAGATTATTCATATAAAGTTAGTCAGCCTTATAAAGTTTTTGATGCAGCAAATAAATTTTATTTTGCAAAAGATAATCAGGCTATGACAGTTAAAATACACAAAGATGAGGTACTGATTCAAAAATTTAATACTGATAAACCCTCCTTTACAAAAGAAGAATTATATGAAAAGAAATTCCCTAAGAATTTTGTAGTTGAAGATATACTTGAAATTAACAATAAATTTTATTTTTTCTATTCCTCATGGGATGATGATAATGAAAAGGAACAGTTATTTTATAATGAAATCGATTTTGAAAAAGGAGAATTTGTAGGTTCTTCAAAAATGTTATTTGACGTAAAAGGAAAAGTCACAGGAACATCAATGGGCTTTTCTGTACAAGACAAATTTCCTTTTTTACTATCTCACGATAAAAAAAATATCTTGATTAAATACAGAAAGAAACCAGAGGTTAAAAGAGACGTTAATAGTTATGATGTAATTGGATTGATGGCTTTTGATGAAAATTTAACTAAAACTTCCGGAAATGAGTTAAAAATGCCTTATACAGAAAGAAGGATGGATAATTTAGATTATCATCTTGATAATAATGGGAATTTATACTTGCTCACAAAAGTCTTTCATGATGATAGTAACAAGGATAAAAAGAAAAAGAAAGATGAGGAAGCAAATTATCATTTAGAATTGTTTTTTGTAAAAGCAGGAACTTCTAAAATTGATATTACTAAATTTGAAAACAAAGAAAAATTCATTAATAAACTTTGGATTTTTGATACACCAAATAACTTCTTAGTTTGCGGTGGATTTTATAGTAATGGTAAGGGAGAAAGAAATGACTCAGATGGTATTATGAGTTTTAAAATAAATAATACTGGGGGGATTTATGATGAAGTTTATCATGATATTCCATTGGAACTTTTGAATATGTTTGAAAGCAAAAAGACAGTAAAAAAGAATGAGAAAAAAGAAGAAAAAGGTGAAGAAGCGAAATTTAAAGACCTTAAACTTAAAAATCTTAATGTAGACAAAGAAGGGAATGTTGTTTTAATTGGAGAACAAGATTTTGTTATTGCTTACACAAACTCAAAAGGCAATACCTATTATAAGTATTTTTATCAAGATATATTTGCCGCTAAAATAAATAAAAACGGAGGGCTTGATTGGATGAAAAAAGTACCAAAAAATCAATATGGTAGTAGAGGAAAGAGTGGTATGTCATATAAATATTTCTTTGCCAATAATAACCATTACTTAGTGTTTTTAGATAATGTGAAAAATATTGAAATTGCAGCTGATAAAGCTCCAGAAAGACATACTGATGGACAAGGTGGTTATTTAACTTCTGTTAAAATAAATGATAATGATGGAACGTTGACCAAAGGGTCTATTTTAAATGCTAGGGAAGTTGAAGATTTTAAATTACATCAATTTTCAACAAATAGAGTTTTCAAAGTGTCTGAAAATGCTTTTATGTTTGAAGCATATAAAAAGAATAAAGAAGATGTCATGATTAAAGTAGAAATGAATTAATTTATTATTAATCTAAAAATTAAATTATAAACTATACTTCACGAAATTTTTGTATTCTAAGAACAATGAATATTTTTATTAAGTTTTTTAAAACATAATATTTTATTAACCATTAAAATGTATAATTTTACTATACTAATCATAAATTAAACTATAAACAAAATGAAAAAAATTATTATCGTAGTTGTAATCTTTGTTTCAACCATGTTAAATGCTCAAAGCATGAAAGTTATTAAAGGGGATTTTGGAACATTGAAAGGACAAAAAGAAGTTAATGTAGAGTTTGACTTTTCCAAATTAACATTAATGAAGGAAGAAAAAACAGAGGCACAATATATGGAAGAACGTGCTAATGAATTAAATGAGAAAAACAAAGGAGTTGGTGATATTTGGAAGAAAAAATGGGAGTCAAGTAAAGAATTGATTTGGAAGCCAAAATTTTTGGAGTTAATTAATGTGGTGCTTTCTAAAGACAAAAAGGATTTATCTTTTCAAGAAGGTCTAACTTCTGCAAAATATACTTTAATTGTTGAAGCGGTTTGGATTTATCCGGGGTGGGATGTGGCGATGATGAAAAAACCGGCTAAAGTAACCACTTTGATAAAACTTGTTGAAACCAACAACAAATCAAATGTTTTACTTGAATTATCCAGCAAAGAAGCTCCCGGTGATCAATGGGGAAGCAACTTTAGCAACGAAAGCCGTATTGGTGAAGGTTTTGCTAAAACCGGAAAATCAGTTGCCAAAATGATACTTAAAAAGATATAAGAAAAGTTATCAGTTAATTTTCTAAATTAGAAAAGCCGTTGGAATTTAATTTCAACGGCTTTTTTATTTAGTATGCTTAATAATATTTTAAACTTCCTTCTCCATTTTAAGCATATGTGCCATATTTTTGATTACATTATCATGCTTTTTAACAAACGGATTGGTTTCGTCCCAAACATATCCGGCTAAAACAGCACAAATTTTTCTTTTAACATCCGGATTTTCCGGTTGGTGAAAGAATAAAGTTTGTAAATTTCCGGTATACCATTCTTTCACATATGTAGTAAATACGCCAATTCCACTTTTCATGTATCCTGTAAATTCGGCTTCCCAATCTACGGTTTCACCTTTAAATTCTTTGTGAATTAATTTGGCGGCTAAAATTCCAGATTCAGTAGCAAAAGCAACTCCCGAAGAAAAAACAGGATCTAAAAACTCTGAACTGTTTCCGGTTAATGCAAATCCATCGCCATACATTTTTTTTACCGAACGAGAGTAATTTTCCAATTTTATGGGTTCAAACATAAAATCAACATCACCAAATCGTTTAATGTAATAGTCAGAAAGTTGAATGGCATTTCGTAAGGCGTCTGCATTATTTTTGTCGGAAAGGGAATTAATAAATGAAGTCGGTCCAACTACACCAAGACTTGTGTTGCCGTTCGAAAACGGAATCACCCAAAGCCAAACTTCAGTTTCCAAAATATCAAACGAAATTAAGGTGCCTTCTTCGCCCTCAGGACGATTCACATCTTTCACATGGGTAAATATGGAAGAATGCGGATCTAATTTTGAGGGAGTATCCAGGTCTAAAAGTCTTGGTAAAACCCTTCCGTAACCACTAGAGTCAATAATGAATTTTGCTTTGATTTCTTTTAAATTACCGTCTTTATCTTTAATAACGGTAGTTGAATTTTTACCTTCAAAAGACACAGAGATTACTTCACTTTCAAACTCTAAATCAACTCCTTTTTTAATGACTTCTTGAGCCAATGTATTATCGAAATCCGCTCTTGGAACTTGCCATGTCCAATCCCAACCTTCTGAATATTTATCACTAAAATTAAAAACACAAATTTCTTCACCACGAATAAATCGAGCTCCAAGTTTTTTTTCAAAATTCATGGCGTCTAAAGCGGGAAACAAACCAACTTCATCAAAATGATCCATTACTCTTGGAATTAAACTTTCACCAACGACCAATCTTGGGAATTTCGTTTTTTCAACAACTTTAACGGAAACACCATTATTAAATAGATATGCTGCTGAAACACATCCCGATGGTCCTGCACCAATTATCAAAACGTCTACTGATTCTGTTGTCATTATTTCTTTTTTTTCTATTTTAGAATATAGTATATTTGTCGCTCAAATGTAATTACATTCCCATTAAATTAAAAATAAAATCTTAAAAAATTGTAAATTAAAGAAACTATAATGAGTGTCATTGGTGAGTATTTAGACTTGGAACAATTTGTATCCATCGTTTTTAAAAATGATAAAGCCGAAGTTAGTGAAAAGGTTTTAGAGAGAGTAAAAGAAAGTTATAGTTTTCTAAAAGAGTTTGCTCAAAACAAAGTAATTTATGGTGTCAATACCGGATTTGGTCCAATGGCTCAATACAGAATTAAAAAAGAAGACCAAATTCAGTTGCAATACAATTTGATAAGAAGCCACTCTTCGGGAACCGGTAAACCTTTAAATCCTTATGTTGTTAAATCTGCAATTTTAGCCCGATTAAATACGCTTTCATTAGGTAATTCAGGTGTGCACCCCTCTGTAATTCATTTGATGAAAGAGTTTATTAATCGTGATATAACTCCTTTGATTTTTGAACATGGAGGAGTAGGGGCAAGTGGCGATTTAGTACAATTAGCTCATTTAGCTTTAGTTTTGATTGGTGAAGGTGAAGTTTTTTACAAAGGAGAAAGAATGGCAACCCAAGCGGTTTTTAAAATTGAAAATCTTCAACCCATTCAAGTTGAAATCAGAGAGGGATTAGCTTTAATGAATGGAACTTCAGTAATGACGGGTGTTGGTGTTGTAAATGTGTTTTATGCAGAAAAACTAATTGATTGGGCTGTTAAATGTTCGTGTGCTATTAATGAAATTGTTTCTGCTTATGACGATCATTTATCAGCTGAATTGAATGAAACAAAACATCATTTTGGGCAAAATGAAATCGCCAAAATGATGCGAACCAACTTAAACGATAGCCAACTCGTCCGGAAAAGAGAAGATCATCTGTATTCCGGTGAAAACACGGAGGATGTTTTTAAAGAAAAAGTACAAGAATACTATTCCTTACGATGTGTACCCCAAATTTTAGGCCCGGTTTTAGATACAGTAAAATCGGTAGCTTCTGTTTTAGAAAAAGAAATTAATTCGGCCAACGATAACCCTATTGTTGATGTAAAAAACAAACACGTTTATCATGGAGGTAATTTTCATGGCGACTACATTTCACTCGAAATGGATAAGCTAAAGCTTGTAATTACCAAATTAACCATGTTGTCTGAAAGACAATTAAATTATCTTTTGAATTCAAAATTAAACGAAATTTTGCCTCCTTTTGTAAATTTAGGTACCTTAGGGTTTAATTTTGGTATGCAAGGGGTACAATTCACTGCTACATCAACCACAGCAGAAAACCAGATGCTGTCTAACCCAATGTACGTGCATAGTATCCCAAATAACAATGATAATCAAGATATTGTGAGTATGGGAACCAATGCGGCTGTAATTACCGGAAAAGTGATTGAAAATGCATTTGAAGTATTGGCCATAGAAACCATTACCATTGTTCAAGCAATTGATGCGTTGGGTTATGGAAGCAAAGTTTCGTCAGTAACAAAAAAATTATATGATGATGTGCGTACTATTGTACCAAAATTCAAAGAAGATGAAGTGATGTACCCGTATGTTCAAAATGTAAAAGATTATTTGATGTCAATATAAATTAATACGAACTAAATACTTGTTAAAATGAAAAAAGTTACTTTTTTAATGATTTTGTTTGTTCAGGTCATTACAGCTCAAGAACTTGCATTGGTTAAGCAAGGAGACAAATTTGGCTATATTTCTAAAAATGGGGAGTATGCTATCCTGCCAAATTTTAAAGACGCTAAAAATTTTTCTGATGGTTTAGCGGCAGCATTAGATAATGGAAATTGGGGGTTTATTAATATGAAAGGAGATTGGGTGATTCCGGCAACTTTTACCAAAACAAAATACTTCGACAGTGGTATTTGTTTGGTCGAAAAGGATAAAAGATGGTTTTATATTGATAAAACTGGCAAAGAAATACAAATGCCGGCTTCCGAAAAATTATACGATTTTGAAGATGGATTGGCTTTCATCCGTCAAGGAGACAAAATCGGTTTAATAAACACCAAAGGAGATATTATTTTACAACCTAAATACCAAGTTATCAAAGATTTTGAAGGAAACTATGCTCGTGTAAAAAATAATGACAAATGGGGAATCATTGATAAATCTGGAAAAGAAGTTGTTAATGCAGAGTATGACGAAATTGGGAATTATTACAAAAACACAACGTGGGGTAGAAAAGGTGAAGCATTTGGACTCATAAAAGCAAATACATTTAAACAAGTGGATGGAGCTGATAAAATATGGGATTTTTACGCTGAAGATATTACATATGCCCGTAAAAATAAAAAAATGGGCTTTATTGATATGAATGGTAATTGGGTTATCGAACCTAAATTTGATAAAGTAAGGGCTTTTTCAAAGTCATTAGCTCCTGCTTATGATGGAAAAAAATGGGGCTTTATTAATACAAAAGGAGAGTATGTTGTGCAACCTATTTATGATGATGTTGAAGTTTTTTCTGCCGAAGGATTAGCTCCGGTTAAGTCTAAAGATTGGGGTTTTATCGATGTGAACGGAAAGTTAGTAATTCCTACAAACTACCAAATTACAGCAGTTGGATTCGGTATCTTTAGAGATGAAGACAAAGGATTTGTAAATGGTTTAGCAAGAGTTAAAGCAAATAAAAAATGGTGTTTTTTAAAACCGGATGGAACAATCTTAGGGAATCAATATTTTGATAACGCCGAACTTTTTCAAAAATAAAAATAGAATAAACGAAACAATATGAAGTGTGCATTAGTAACGGGGGGGTCAAGAGGAATTGGAAGTGCTATTTGTCAAAAATTAGCCGAAGAAAGTGATTACCACATCCTCATTAATTACCAAAGTAACAAAGAGGCAGCCGAGAGAACGCTTCAAGAGGTAATAAATAAAGGTGCAACAGGAGAGCTTGTACAATTTAATGTGTCCGATGCAGATGAAGTAAAAATTGCTTTGACGACTTGGCAAGAAAATAATCCTGACGCAATTGTTGAGGTTATCGTAAATAACGCAGGTATTACTAAAGATGGTCTTTTTATGTGGATGACTCATGACGATTGGAGCAATGTGGTGAATACCAGTTTGAATGGCTTTTTTAACGTTACAAATTTCTTTATTCAAAAAATGCTTCGCAATAAATATGGCCGAATAGTCAATATGGCTTCGGTTTCTGGAGTTAAAGGAACTGCGGGTCAAGCCAATTATTCTGCAGCAAAAGGTGCAATTGTGGCAGCCACTAAAGCATTGGCTCAAGAAGTAGCCAAACGAAACATTACCGTGAATGCAGTGGCTCCGGGATTCATTCGCACCGACATGACCAGTTCACTTGATGAAAGGGAATTAGTAAAATTGGTTCCGGCTAATCGATTTGGTGAAGCCGAAGAGGTGGCTGATTTAGTCAGTTTTTTAGTTTCTAAAAAAGCAAGTTATATAACAGGAGAAGTAATTAATATCAACGGGGGGATATATTCTTAACACTTAGGAATGCAATGGATAAAAGAGTAGTTATTACCGGCATGGGAATTTATTCCTGCATTGGAACTTCGTTAGAAGAAGTGAGACAATCACTTTACGAAGGCAAATCAGGAATTGTTTATGACCAAGAGAGAAAAGAGTTTGGATTTCGTTCTGCTTTAACCGGAATAGTACCCAGACCTGATTTGAAAGCTTTACTCAGCCGCAGACAGCGAATCAGTATTGGTGAAGAAACCGAATATGCCTATATGGCTACCATTGAAGCCTTACGAAATGCCAATATTGATGATAGCTTTTTTGATACAAATGAGGTAGGAATTTTATATGGTAATGATAGCGTTTCCATGGCAATCATTGAAGCTACCGATATTATTCGCGAAAAGAAAGATACTACACTAATAGGCTCCGGTGCTATCTTTAAGTCTATGAATTCAACCGTGACAATGAATCTGTCTACTATTTTTAGATTAAGAGGCATTAATTTAACCGTTAGTGCTGCTTGTGCAAGTGGTTCTCATTCCATTGGATTAGGATACCACCTGATAAAAAGTGGTTTACAAGACACAATTATTTGTGGCGGTGCACAGGAAATTAATAAATATGCCATGTCCAGTTTTGACGGATTAGGTGTTTTTTCCGTGGATGAAGCAAATCCAAGCAGAGCATCTAGACCATTTGATGCTGCTCGAGATGGTTTAGTGCCAAGTGGTGGTGGAGCTACATTAATTCTTGAAAGCTATGAATCTGCAATTAAAAGAGGAGCTCCTATTATTGCCGAAGTAATCGGTTATGGATTTTCATCCAACGGGGGGCATATTTCAACGCCAAACGTAGATGGTCCTTCTACAGCAATGAAGAGGGCAATGGAACAAGCAAATGTTACTCCGGATCAAATTGATTATATTAATGCTCATGCCACTTCAACGCCGGTTGGCGATGCTAATGAAGCCAAGGCTATTTTTGAAATTTTTGGTAAAAATAATACGCCGGTCAGTTCAACAAAATCGATGACAGGACACGAATGTTGGATGGCAGGTGCTAGTGAGGTAATTTATTCATTACTTATGATGCAACACTCTTTTATTGCTCCTAATATCAATTTTGAAAACCCTGATGAAGATTCTGCAAAATTAAATATTGTGAAAAGTACAATAAATACAAAAATTAATATATTTTTGTCGAATTCCTTTGGTTTCGGAGGAACAAATTCAGCATTAGTAGTTAAAAAGCATAATTTTAAAGATGAATAAAGCAGACATTATTGAAACTATTAACGGTTTCTTGGTAGAGGAGTTTGAGGTGGATGGAGATACTATTTCTTCTGAAGCAAATTTGAAAGACACACTTGGATTAGATAGTTTGGATTATGTAGATTTAGTTGTAACAATTGAATCTAACTTTGGTGTTAAATTAGGTGAAGCAGACTTTGTGGGGATTGCTACATTTCAAGATTTTTACGATTTAATCGAAAATAAGATTAAAGTAAAAGAAAAAGTATAACCGTCATGAGCAAGTGGGACGGAAAGTCAAGAGGAACACTACTAGGTTATAAAATTTTTGTTTTCTGCATAAAGAAGTTGGGAATTAAAGCATCCTATTTTGTGCTTTACTTTGTAGCTTCCTACTATTTTTTATTTCTTAAAAAAAGTAATCAAGCTATCGCGTATTACTTTAAAAAAAGATTAGGGTATTCTAATATTCAAGCCAAAGTAGCTATTTTTAAAAGTTATTTCACTTTTGGACAAACAATCATAGACAAGACTGCCATTTCTGTTGGTCTTAGGAATCGATTTACCTACGAATTTGATGGTATTGATGTACTAAAAAACCTTCTTGCCCAAAAAAAAGGTGGAGTACTTATCAGTGCTCACATCGGTAATTTTGAAATCGCAGAACATTTTTTTGCTGATATCGACTTAGATTGTCAAATCAATTTAGTGACCACTGACTTAGAGCATACCGTAATTAAAGATTATTTGGATAGTATAGCTCAGAAATCTTCCATTAAATTTATTTTTGTCAAAGAAGATATGTCGCATATCTTTGATATTAATAATGCTTTAGCAAAAAATGAATTAATTTGTTTTACCGGAGATCGTTACTTTCAAGGAACAAAATGTTTAACGGAAACTATTCTTGGAAAAAAAGCAAATTTTCCTGCAGGACCTTTTTTAATCGCATCTAGATTGAAAGTGCCTGTTGTTTTTGTTTATGTGATGAAAGAAAAGAATTTACATTACCATTTATTTGCAAGAGAAGCTCATGCAACATACCGAGACGAAAAAGGACTATTAAAAACCTACATTGAAAGTGTAGAATCAATGCTAAAAAAATACCCGTTACAATGGTTCAATTATTTTGACTTTTGGGATGATATAAGAAGGTAATTAATTAATGATAGCTAATCAAATTCTATTTAGCTAACCAAAAAACAAACTATGGAAGAATTTGACTCAATCATTATAGGTTCTGGTGCCGGAGGTTTAACCACTGCTCTTTGTTTAGCCAGAGCCGGTCAAAAAGTTTTGGTTTTAGAACAACATGATGTTCCCGGTGGATGGTGTCATAGTTTTACCCTAAACGGACAGCGTTTTAGTCCAGGAGTTCACTACATCGGTTTATTAGGTGAAGGACAGTCAACCAATCTGCTTTATCGAAGTTTGGGTATAGCCAATGACTTGATTTTTTTTAGGATGAATAGTAATGGGTATGATCATTGTCATATTAGTAATCATCGATTTGATTATCCGGCCGGAATTGAAAATTTAAAAAACAAACTCGCTTCTCAATTTCCTCACGAAGCAAAAAACATTCGAGAATACCTCTCTTTAATAGAGAAAGTAAATTACGAACTACAATTAATTCCAAAATTAGAAGGACTTTGGCAAAAATTAACTGTCCCTTTTCGAACAAAACATTTTGGTAAGTTTGCTTTGTTTTCTCTTAAACGGGTTGTTGGTTGGCATATTAAAGATCCTCTCGTTAAAGCAATTTTGAATGCACAATGTGGTGATCACGGGCTTCCGCCAGAAAAAGCTTGTTTTCCGGTACATTGTTCAGTAATGAATCATTATTTTGAGGGTGGATTTTACCCCATGGGCGGCGGCGGCGGAATTGTTAAAGCAATGACAACTAAAATTAAAAGTTTTGGAGGTATTGTCAAAACACAACAAAAAGTTGCTAAAATTATACTCGAAAATAAAAAAGCAATTGGTGTTGAAATGGCTGACGGTAAAAGAATTTATGCTAAAAATATAATCTCAAACGCCGACCCAAATACAACTTTCTTAAAGTTAATAGGGAAAGATAAATGTAGTAAAAAATTAATTAATAAGTTAGATAAAACAAAGTACTCCGTCACGTCTTTAATATTGTTTTTAACGGTTGATATAGATGTAACCCAGTTTGGTATAGATTCAGGGAATATTTGGAAATTTAAAGATGAGAATATCGACGGACATTTTGATGAACTAACCAAAGAAAATATTACAGAAGGTGATGAGTTTCCCGCTCTCTTTATCAGTTGTACTACGCTAAAAGATCCGGTAAGTTTTAATGGTAAATACCACAATTTTGAAATCGTAACCTATGTAGATTTTGACAGTTTTAAACAATTTGATCAAGAAGATTATCATACTCCTGAATATGAATTATTCAAAAAGAAAATCATTGAGAAGTTTTTAAACACCTTAGAAACAATAATTCCGTCAGTGAGGAAACATATTGTTCAAGCTGAATTAGGAACCCCTAAAACAAATCAATTTTATATTAATAGTACTCGAGGAAATGTGTATGGTACAGAAAAGTCACTAAAACAAATTGGTCCTTTTGCCTATAAAAATAAGACAGAATTTGACAGTCTCTATCTTTGCGGAGCAAGTACATTGTCACATGGTATAACCGGTGCAAGTTATTCGGGTTTAGAAGTAGCAGCCAAAATATTAAATTGTAAGTCTACAGATTTTCTAGTAGATGATAAATCTCAGAAAATAAGTATTTTTGATGCCGAAGATCCAGATAATTGGAACGATTTTATTAAGACTAAAAGAGAAGACAAAAAAAGAAATTTTAAAGAAGTGAAAATTTAATAAAGTTTAGATTTAATTTTTAATATCTTTAAAAACTGACGAATGGAATAAGGAAAGAATGAAAAACGTTATTGTAATCTATTACACTCAATCAGGGCAATTAGAAAAAATAGCCCAAAAAATAGCCCAACCTCTTTTGGAAGACAAGGAGATTTCGGTCACCTATTACAACATTGAAATGGAGAAACCATTTCCGTTTCCTTGGCCAAAATCAGATTTTTTTGATGTGTTTCCAGAATCTTTTTTACAGATTCCTGCTCCAATAAAAAAACCTTCGCAAGAAATTTTAGAAAAAAAATATGATCTGGTTATACTCGCTTACCAGGTTTGGTATTTAACACCATCAATACCTATCAATTCTTTCTTAAAAAGCGAATTTGGGCAGCAAATTTTAAACAATAAGCCTGTGGTTACAGTAATTGGTGCAAGAAATATGTGGGTCATGGCACAAGAAAAAATGAAAAAAATGATAAAAAATAGTAATGCTACCCTAGTGGGAAATATCGCTTTAGTGGATAGACATATTAATCATATAAGTGTAATTACCATTGTGCATTGGATGTTTACAGGGAAGAAATCTAAATATCTAGGCATTTTTCCTAAACCCGGCGTTTCAGACGAAGAAATTTTTACCTCTTCTCGTTTTGGTAAGATTATAACAAAGCACTTGAAAAATAATCAATTTGATGCACTTCAAGCAGAGTTGATTGCTCATAATGCCATAGAGATAAGACCTTTTTTAGTTGAGATGGATAAAAAAGCGAATAAAATGTTTTCAAAATGGGCAAATTTTATCATTAAAAAAACAGACTCAAGACCAACGTGGTTAAAATTCTTTAATCTATATTTGTTCGTAGCGATATGGATAATTTCCCCAATTGTGTATATATTGCACCTTTTTTCAATTCCTTTTAAAAATAACCAAATAAAGAAAGAAAAAACCTACTTTAAAGAGGTTTGATTTGACAACTAAGCTATATGTTTGACGTTTACATAACAAAATCTGGAAAATTTTTACCCAACAAAGCGGTTTCTAATGATGAAATGGAATCGTTTTTGGGATTAATTAATAATTCTGCTTCTAAAGCAAGAAAAATAATACTCCGTAAGAATGGAATTGTATCAAGATATTACGCTTTAGATGAAAATAGTTCACCAACGCATACTAATGCAGAGTTAACTAACTTGGCTATTGAGACATTATACGATAATACCTTTAAGGCTACTGATATTGAAGTTCTATCATGTGGCACTTCAACTCCTGATAATTTGTTGCCTTCTCATGCAGCAATGGTTCATGGTTTGATGAAAAACAAATCGGTTGAATTAAATTCATCTTCAGGTGTTTGTAATGCCGGTATGAATTCATTAAAGTTTGGTTACCTTTCTGTAAAATCAGGAAATTCAAAAAATGCTGTATGTACAGGATCCGAAAGAGTTTCTACTTGGTTACTTGCAGATAAATACGAAGCCGAAATTAGTCATGAGCAAAGCATTGAAGAGCATCCTATTTTGGCTTTCAAAAAAGATTTTCTTCGTTGGATGTTGTCCGACGGAGCAGCAGCCTTTTTATTGCAAAATGAACCTAAGGGTGAAAATCCCCTAAAAATTGAGTGGATGGAATCGTTTTCATATGCTCATGAACTAGAAGCTTGTATGTATGCCGGTGGTGAAAAATTAGATAATGGTGAAATTAAACCTTGGAGTGATTTTCATTCGAACGAATGGTTGGAACAATCTATATTTGCAATCAAACAGGATGTTAAATTGTTAGACAAATACATATTAGAGAAAGGGGCTGAAAGTATGAAAGCTGCTTTGGACAAAAATGGAATAAAATCTGATGAGATTACTTATTTTCTGCCACATGTTTCTTCTCATTATTTTGTTGATAAATTAGCAAAATCTTTAGCCGAAAAAGGAATAGAAGTCCCAATGGAAAAATGGTTTATGAATTTAAAAAATGTGGGAAATGTTGGTTCAGCATCTATTTATTTGATGGTTGAAGAAATAATGAATTCCGGAAAATTAAAGAAAGGGGATAAATTATTATTATCTGTTCCTGAAAGTGGTCGTTTTTCGTATGCGTATGCCTTTTTAACTGTTTGCTAAGTGAAAGATGTAATTTTACCAATTTTAGATAGAGATTTTGTGGAAAATTTAATTCCGCAGAAGTTTCCGTTTGTCATGGTAGATAAGTTAATCGATTTTAGAGAAAACGAAATTGTTGTTGGTTTGACAGTTCCTGAAAATAATATTTTTGTAAAAAATTCAATTTTTCAAGAATCCGGACTCATAGAGCACATGGCTCAATCGGTAGCCCTGTACACAGGCTATCAGTTTTATTTAAAGCAACAGCCTGCTCCGGTTGGCTATATTGGTTCTATCAAAAGTATTGAGATAAATCAATTGCCTAACCTAAATGAAGCAATCGAAACAACCGTAACTGTTCTTCAAGAATTTATGGGAGTGACTTTGGTGGATATTTCATCCAAATTAAATGGTATAGAGATTGCCAAAGGACAAATGAAAACGGTTTTAGCAAATTAATCATGCAACCTTTAGAAAAAGTAATCGAGATACAACATTTTCTACCGCACCGAGAACCCATGTTAATGGTAGATTATATCACTGCATTTTCTGAAAATGAAGTAAGTACTGTTTTTCATATCAAAGAGGACAATCTCTTTGTGGAAAATAAAATTTTTGCAGAAATTGGTTTAATTGAAAATGCGGCTCAAACATGCTCTTCTATTGTAGCAAAATCATACTTTATTGATGATGACTCACACAATGAAAAAGAAAATGTTCGTGTGGTTGGATTTATTAGCGGTATCAAAAAACTGCAGGTTTTTTTATTGCCTTCTGTCGGAAATACGATTCAAACTAAAGCTACACTTATTTCTAGATTTGATGCAGAAGAATATAAGATATGTAGCATGAAATGTACAACACATTCTAATAATACTCTACTTTTTGAAGCTGAATTGAACTTGTTTATCCAAAAAACGAATTGATGAAAAAGGAAGAAGTACCACAAGATAAAGGCAATTTGTCTAAAAATAATATCAAAGAGTTGTGTTATGCTACGGATGAAAAAGGAAACTATACAACTGCTCTAAGTACAGGATGGGAGCCTAAGACAATAGCTTTACAAAATTCTCTTGAAGATATAAATGAACGTATCGAGCAAGCAAAGGAAGATGTTAAGAAAGGAAAAGTTAGTCCTATAGTTTATTATATGGAATTACATAAAATGGATTGGATAATTCTCTCTTCTTATGTGGATATGTGGATATGGAGAGTAAAAAGACATGGGAAACCTTCTGTTTTTAAACGATTGAGCAACAGAATATTGTTGAAATATGCCGAGGCTTTTGAAATTTCGGTTGAAGAACTTAAAAATTTTAAAGGAGAGTAATGAAAACTAATTTTGTTCATCACCAATCTGCTCATTGTGAAAATGGAGTAGCTTCTAATCTTCTAAAGCACCAAGGAATCAATATAAGTGAACCAATGGTTTTTGGTATTGGTTCGGGAATTTTATTTTTCTATCTCCCCCTTTTACGGGTAAATCATGCTCCGGCAATCAGTTACAGACCAATGCCGGGATTTATTTTTAATCGAGCAGCAAAAAGACTCGGAATTAAAGTAAAACGGGTAAAATTTTCCAACAAAAAAAGTGCCCAGTTGGCTTTGGAAGAAAATTTAAAAAAAAATATTCCAACCGGTTTGCAGGTTGGGGTTTATCATTTAACCTATTTTCCAGACGAATATCGTTTTCACTTTAATGCTCACAATCTGGTAGTATATGGCAAAACACAAAATCAATTTTTGATAAGTGATCCTGTAATGGAAAACGTTACAACATTAACTGAATCAGAACTTGAAAAAGTACGCTTTGCAAAAGGAGCTCTTGCTCCGAAAGGACAAATGTATTATCCTGTTTATATTCCAAAAGATATTGATTGGGAGGGAGCAATAAAAAAAGGAATCAAAAACACATGTCGTGAAATGCTGGCACCAGTGCCGATTGTAGGTGTAAAAGGGATCAGAACAGTAGCTAAAAACATTCCGAAATGGGCTCACAAAAAAGGCAATAAAGTTGCCAATCATTATCTTGCACAAATGGTTCGTATGCAAGAAGAAATTGGTACCGGAGGAGGAGGTTTTCGTTTTATTTATGCTGCTTTTTTGCAAGAAGCGGCTACCGTTTTAAAGAACGATAAACTCTTTGAATTGTCTAAAGAAATGACTTTAATTGGTGATTTGTGGAGAGATTTTGCGGTGAACGCTTCCCGGGTTTATAAAAACAGAAGTAGTCAAACCGATGTTTATAATAGTCTTTCAAAAGAACTTTTGCATATTGCCGATTTAGAAGAAAAATTCTTTAAAACGCTTAAAAAAGCAATTTAAGCTTTCATGAAAAAATCCATAATTCATATCGAACAACTTTTTAAAAAGTATAAAGATGCCGATGATTTTTCAATAAATAATCTAAGTTTAGTTATTGAAGAAAAGGAAATTTTTGGATTATTGGGACCAAATGGAGCCGGAAAAACCACCTTGCTTTCCATTCTTTGTGGATTAATTAAACCTACTTCCGGGAAATTTTCCATCAACAAATTATCCTATCAAGAAAACGCAAACAAAATTAAAAAATTAATGGGGGTTGTTCCCCAAGAATATGCATTATATCCTACCCTAACAGCCAGAGAAAATTTATTATATTTTGGTAGCATGTATGGTTTGAAAGGAAAAGAATTAAAATCAAAAGTGGAGCAATCATTAGACCATTTAGGTTTACTAAAATTTGCCGATAAGAAAGTTGAAACTTTCTCCGGGGGAATGAAAAGACGTGTGAACTTAATTGCCGGAATTTTACATAATCCATTAATTTTATTTTTGGATGAACCAACCGTTGGAGTCGATGTTCAATCGAAAAATGTAATTATTGATTTTTTGAAAGAACTTAATTCAAAAGGAACAACAATCATTTATACTTCTCATCATTTAGTAGAAGCTCAGGATTTTTGTACACAAATTGCCATTATCGATAGAGGTAAAATTTTTGCTCAGGGAACACCAAAACAATTGATTACAAAAACCGAAAAAGCATCTAATTTAGAAGATGTTTTTATTTCATTAACCGGAAAAGAACTTCGTGATGTTATATAAGTTTTTCATGTCGGTTTACAAAGAAACACTACTGCTTAAAAGAGATTTTGGTGGCCTAGTGATACTTTTTGTGATGCCACTCATTCTTATCATTACCATCACTTTAATTCAAGACGGGACATATAAATCGATGTCGGATGTAAAGATTCCGATATTGTTGGTTGATAATGATAACGATACGATTTCTAAAACTGTACGTAAAAATCTGAATGAAAGCGGTTCGTTTGAAGTGCTTACTCAATTAAACGGAAAAAATATTACCGAAGGAGTTGCTCAAGAAGCTGTTTTTAAAGGTAAATATCAATTAGCAATCATTATTCCCGAAAAATTGAGTTCCGATTTACAATTAAAAGTAAATCAAAATGTGGACCGAATCGTAAGTTCATTCGGGTTAACGGATTCTATTTCTTCCGAAGTTCAAAATCAGAAATTAGAACCCAAAGAAATTAAACTATATTTCGACCCTGCAACACAATTGTCGTTTAAAAATGGAGTAAAAAATGCCATCGATCGAATGATTTCGCAAATTGAAACAAGTTCTATTTATACTACTTTTCAAGAACAATTAGGCGAAGGAGATGAACCTGTGTTTGAGCAAGAAAGTTTTATTTCGTTTAAAGAAATTGTACCCACTATCGATAACAAAGAAATTTTACCTAATTCAGTTCAACATAATGTACCGGCTTGGACATTATTCGCTATTTTTTTTATAGTAGTGCCACTTTCCATCAATATTGTTAAAGAAAAAAGCCAAGGAACACACGTGCGGTTAATTACAAACCCTGTTCCTTATGCAATAGTTATTGCCGGAAAAACGGCTACTTATTTAGTAATTTGTATAATTCAATTCTATTTAATGGTAGCTGTTGGCGTTTTTCTTTTTCCACACATTGGTTTACCGGCATTAGATATAAGTGGAAAATTATTTTTGATGAGTATTGTAGCTGTCTTTGCAGGATTGGCAGCCGTTGGTTATGGCATCTTATTGGGAACATTAGCTAAAACGCAAGAGCAATCGGCCCCTTTTGGTGCAACTTCTGTTGTAATTTTAGCGGCAATGGGTGGTGTCTGGATTCCTGTTTTTGCAATGCCAAAAATAATGCAATTCTTTGCACATATTTCGCCAATGAATTGGGGACTGAATGCTTTTTATGATGTTTTACTCCGAAATGGAGGCATTTTAGAAATTTTACCAGATATAAGTTTATTATTTTTGTTTTTCATAATTACAGTAACCATTGCAATCGCTTATGACAAAAAGAAAAGAGCAGTATGACGAAGCTTCGCAATTAACCATTTCCAAAGATATCAGGGTGCGATTTAATGAAACCGATCCACTTGGGATTGTTTGGCATGGCTATTACATCACTTATTTTGAAGATGGGAGGGAGGCCTTTGGTCGCGAACACGGAATTTCCTATCTCGATGTGCATAAATATGGTTTTACAACACCAATTGTAAAATCGGTTTGTGAACATAAATTGTCTTTGCGTTATGGCGATGTAGCTCGAATTGAAACAACCATTGTGGATACTCCAGCTGCCAAAATGATTTTTAGATATAAAATTTTCGATGCCAATAATGAAATTGCTTGCACGGGCGAAACAGTGCAGGTTTTTGTAGATACAAATGGAAATTTGTCTCTAAACAATCCTCCATTTTATGAAGAATGGAAGCGAAAAGTAGGGCTTTTGAAATAATTTTGAATGAATAACAAAAGTGTTTATATCACCCAAACCAATTGCATTACTCCGTTAGGATTTGATGTGAGTTCCAATTGGGATGCAATTCTGCATGGAAAAAGCGGAATTCAACTGCATAAAAATATGGGCAATTTGGAGGAGTTCTACGCTTCAATTATTTCAACTGACTGGTTAGATGAGGTTTTCAAAAAAACTGTTTTTCCTTTTTCTGTTTCAGATAAAAAATTTACCAAATTAGAAAAAATGTTACTGTTGGCTTTGATGCCCTTGGTTGAAAAGTATCAAATTTCAAACCGAACAGCATTTGTTTTTTCAACTACAAAAGGAAATATCAGCTCGTTAGAATTAGATTCAAGTCCGGTAAAAGAAGCTCAATTGGCCTTCTTAGCCAAAAAAATAAGTTCGCTATTTGGTTTTACCACAGAGCCTATTGTGCTTTCAAACGCATGTGTCTCAGGGGTTTTAGCAATTGCTGTTGCAAAACGTATGATTCAAGTTGGTGTGTATGACGATGCCTTTATTGTGGCCGGCGATGAAGTTTCAGAATTTGTATTATCCGGATTTAATTCGTTTCAAGCCATGAGTGAAATACCATGTAAACCATATGATTCAGACAGAAATGGGGTTAATTTAGGCGAAGCAACCGCTGCTGTTTATCTAACCTCAGATAAAAATAAAGTTGAATCAAATGCTATAAAAGTTTGTGGAGATGGTGCCATTAACGATGCTAATCACATTTCAGGTCCTTCTAGAACGGGAGAAGGACTATTCAGAAGCATTCAAAGTGCATTGGAAGAGGCAAATTGTAGTGTTAATGATATTGATTATATTTCTGCACACGGAACAGCTACATTATATAATGATGAGATGGAAGCAATTGCATTCAATAGATTACATTTGCAAAATGTTCCTGTCAACAGCCTGAAAGGTTTTTATGGGCATACACTGGGAGCTTCGGGTTTGTTGGAAACAGTTATCGCTATAGAAAGTGCTAAACAAAACCAATTGATTGTGTCAAAAGGATATGAAAATGAGGGAACAACTCAGTCGATTGAAGTGATTAAAGAAAATAAAACTCAAGAGATTAATCGATTTTTAAAAACGGCTTCAGGGTTTGGAGGATGTAATACGGCCGTAATTTTTGAAAAAATAAAATAGCTTGAAAAGTCAGTTTATCATATCAAATTCCTGTAAAATTGAAGCAAATTCGATTTTCATCAATGATCAAAAAGTGTTTCATTCTGAAGCAACTTCGTTTACTGATTTTGCAAAAGAGGCTTATAAAAATTTCGAAATTAATTATCCAAAGTTTTTTAAAATGGACAATTTGAGTAAATTAGCATTTTTAGCATCAGAAATGATGTTGAATGAACAGTTGATTGCTCAATCCGAAAACAATATAGCATTGGTTTTTGCCAACCAATCATCAAGTTTAGATACCGATGTAAAGTATCAAAATTCAATTGATGATAAAGAAAATTATTTTCCTAGTCCTGCTGTTTTTGTTTATACTCTACCAAATATTTGTTTAGGGGAAATTAGTATCAAACATCAATTGAAATCGGAAAATGCTTTTTTTGTATTTGAAGAAAATAATGAAGTATTTTTGACGCAGTATGCAACGTCGCTTTTACAAAACAAAAAAGCGGCTAAAGTACTCTGCGGATGGGTTGAATTTTTTGAAGAAAGCTATTTAGCAAAGCTATTTATGGTAGAATAATAAAAGATGAATAAATAAATTATGGAAGCATTAAAACAAGAATTAAAAGAAAAAATTATAGCAGCTTTAAATTTAGAGCACATTTCTGTAGAAGAATTTGATGACAATGAAACCCTTTTTGGTGATGGAATTGGTTTGGATTCAATCGATGCACTTGAGTTGATCGTTTTGTTAGATAAAGATTATGGTATTAAATTAACCGACCCAAAAGAAGGAAAAACCATTTTTCAATCAGTAGAAACCATGGCAAATTATATCGCTGCTAACCGAACAAAATAAGTTATTCTAAATGAATAAAAGCGTTGCAATTACCGGTATGGGAATCATTTCTTCAATAGGAAATTCTGTTGAAGAAAATTTTCAGTCGTTAAAAAACGGTAAAACCGGAATTTCCACTATCGAAAATTTAGAAACAATTCACAAAGAAGCGATTAAAGTTGGTGAGATAAAATTATCTAACCTACAATTAGCTCAAAAGCTTAATTTACCTAACAATCATAATTTTTCCAGAACTACATTATTGGGAGCAATTGCGGTATGCGAAGCTATTGAAAATGCTGAAATCAGTGATATAAATGATTGCCGTAGCGGATTTATTTCAGCTACTAGTGTAGGTGGAATGGATCTCAACGAAAAGTATTTTTATGATTATTATGAAGATGAGTCACTCAAAAGATTCATCAATAGTCATGATGCCGGCGATTCATCCAATCAAATAGCTGATTATATTGGTTTGAAAGGAATGGTAACCACAGTTAGTACAGCTTGTTCTTCGGCTGCCAACGCTATTATGTTGGGATGCAGATTAATTCAATCCGGACAATTAGATCGCGTTATTGTAGGTGGTACAGACGCTTTGGCAAAATTTACTATCAATGGATTTAAAACGTTGATGATTTTATCAGATACGTACAACACACCTTTTGATAACGATAGAAAAGGTTTAAATCTTGGAGAAGCAGCAGCTTTTTTAGTATTAGAATCAGATGATATTGTCCAAAAAAATAATAAAAAGGTATTGGCGTATGTTAGTGGTTTTGGCAATGCAAATGATGCTTTTCATCAAACTGCTTCATCAGAAAATGGAGAAGGAGCCTTTTTAGCCATGCAAAAAGCATTCAAATTAGCTAATCTTCAACCTAAAGATATCGATTATATCAATGCACACGGTACAGCAACACCGAATAACGATTTATCGGAGGGTAGAGCTATTTTGAGAATTTTTAATGATAATGTTCCTGATTTTAGTTCTACAAAAGCTTTCACAGGACATACTTTGGCTGCCGCAGCAGCCATCGAAGCAGTTTATAGCGTTTTAGCTCTTCAACATAATTTGGTTTTTCCAAATATGAATTTTAAAAAACCAATGGAAGAATTTAATTTGATTCCGCAAACCACTTTGAAAGAAAAAACCATTAATCATGTGCTGTCGAATTCGTTTGGTTTTGGTGGAAATTGTTCAACATTACTATTTTCTAAAAGCAAATGAAAAAGAGTTATATCAATGGTATAGGATGTATTTCTGCTCAAGAGGTGGTAGATTCCGATTTTTTGTCTAAAATTGAAATCAATACAACCGAAACAGTAGTTAAGGCAAAGCAACCCTCTTATGCCGAAGTTATTTCACCCTCTTTTATCAGAAGAATGGCTAAAGGGGTAAAAATGGGAATTTTCACATCTACTCAAGCATTAAAAGAAGCCAATCTTGACATACCGGATGCTATTATAACCGGAACAGGATTGGGTTGTCTGGAAGATTCTGAAAAATTTTTAAAAGCCATTTTAGACAATAACGAACAATTTTTAACGCCAACATCATTTATTCAATCTACACACAATACAGTTGCCGGACAAATTGCACTTGGTTTACAATGCAAAGGGTATAATTTTACTTATGTTAACGGTGCTATTTCGCTTGAAACAGCACTATTGGATGCCAAACTTCAAATTGAAACAGAACAGGCCAACTCTGTTTTAGTGGGCGGAATTGATGAAACCGCTCAACACAATATTGATGTACAACGCATAGCCGGAAACATTAAGAAAAAGGAGGATTTACCGTTTCCAATTTTAAATCCAACTTCAAAAGGAATGGTTTTGGGAGAAGGATCAAGCTTTTTTGTATTGGAAAACAAACAAAAAACAAATACATATGCTTCATTAGAAGCTGTTTCAATCCAAAATTCATTAGGAATTGATGAAGTTCAACAATATATACAATCCTTTTTGGATAGCAATAATGTCCGTTTGGATGAAATTGATTTAGTTGTGCTTGGCAATAATGGTGATGTAGAATTTGATGTTTATTTTAATCAGGTGAGTAACTTATTCAATTTTACACCTCAAGTATATTATAAACATCTAAGTGGTGAATTTTACACGGCTTCGGGTTTTGCACTATGGATGACTCTAAACATCCTGAAGAAACAATCTATACCAGTTGATGTGAAAATGAATTCTATAGAAAAAGAGAGCTATCAAACGGTTTTACTGTATAATCAATACCGAGGGAAAGACCATAGTTTAACCTTACTAAGAAAATGCTGAAACATAAAGAAATAGTTCTTTTTTGTGTTGTTGTTGTAGTGGTTTTGTTTTTTCTCAACTTTTTTACAGCAGTTCATTGGGCTTTTTTTTTACTTCTTTTTTTTATTTGGTTTGCAATAACGACTTGGGGGTCGTTTGATATACGATTGAATTATTTTACAAAAGCCTATTGTTCAAAAATAAAATCTAAAGAAAAGGAAATTGCATTGACGTTTGATGATGGGCCGCATGAAATGACTGAAAAGGTTTTAGATTTATTGAAGCAATTCAATGTGAAAGCAACTTTTTTTTGTATAGGAAAGCAAATTGAGACTAATCCTGATCTTTTTAAAAGAATTATTGCAGAAGGTCATTTAACCGGTAATCACAGTTACTCTCATTCTAAAAATTTTGGATTTTTTTCTGTTCAAAAAGTTTTAGACGAAATTTTTGCAACAAATCGAATGGTTTATGAGTTGACAGGTTTACAAATGAAATTTTTTCGTCCACCGTTTGGTGTTACTAATCCAATGATTGCCAAAGCATTGTTAACAACTAAACATCATGTTATTGGTTGGAATATTCGTTCATTGGATACAGTCTATGAAAATGAAAACACTATTTTTGAACGCGTTAAAAATAAAATTAAACCCGGCGGAATCATTCTCTTACATGATACTTCTCAAAAATCGGTTAACGTATTGGAACGGTTATTGTTATTTTTGGAATCGGAAAACTATTCAATTGTTCCGATAGACAAACTTTTAAATATTTCGGCATATGATAATTAGAATTTTGTTATTTGTTATTAGTTTGCATTTTGCCGCTTTTGCCCAGGAGCAGAAAATGACTGTTTCAGAAATTAATTCATTCAAAACGAATGTTATTGCTGAAACAAAAGCTATAAAGTCTTTAAAAACCGATTTTATTCAATATAAACACTTAAGTTTTTTGTCCAAAGACATTGAAACTTCAGGAAAAATGTATCTTAAATCACCAAATCTGTTAAATTGGCAATATACTCATCCGTATCAATACAGTATTATTTTTAAAAACAATAAGGTTTTTATTAACGATCAAGGTAAAAAAAGTAGTATTAATGCAGGTAACAGCAAGATGTTCGAAAAAATAAACAAATTAATTGTGGGAAGCGTAAGTGGTAATCTTTTTGATGATGAAGAATTTACGATTGAATATTTCAAAAACAATCAATATTACATTACCAAGTTAACGCCAAAAACAGCCACTATTAAAAAGTACATAAAGTTGGTAGAATTATATTTTCCAATCGGGGAGCCAACTGTTTCTCAGGTAAGATTAATTGAACCTTCGGATGATTTTACAAAAATCGTATTCAAAAACAAACAAATAAATGCCAAATTTGATGATGCGGTTTTTAATCAGTAGCGGTTTATTTATACTTCTTATTTCTTGCAAAACGTATGAAGTTCCAAATGCAACTAAGTTAGAAAGTAACCAAAAAAAATTCCAAAATAGTTACTTTTCCGATTCTGTAAAAGACTATGTTTACAAAGCAAATATTGAAGTGTATGGAAAACAATTAGGTGGAGTTTTTGTTGCAAAAAAAATAAACGATACTCTGCATCGAGCCGTTTTAACTACCGATTTTGGGAATACGTTACTCGATTTTGAAGTTTCAGAAAATAGCTTTAAAGTAAATTATTGTGTGGAAGGATTGAATAAAAAAATTGTATTGAATACGTTAAAAAAAGATTTTAGATTAGTCTTCAGAGAAAAATATAGTGTAGAAGAAGTTTTTGAAAATCAAACACATACAATTTTCAAAACAAAAAAAGGAAATCATTTTAATTATTTATTCGAAAATAAATCGAATAAAAGGTTGACGAAACTCCTATATACCAACAAAACAAAAGAAAAAGTTGTTATCAGCTTTGAAGGAAAAAATACTACTTTTGCCGAAAAAATTAACATTGAGCATAAAAATATCAAATTAAAAATAGAATTAAATCAAATCACTAATTAAAATCATCATGAAAAAATTTTTGTTATCTGTTGTATGTTTGTTTTTATACAATGCTGTATGTGCACAAGTTACTTTTAGACCAGGAGTGAGAGCCGGTGTAAATTTCTCCCATTTTACAAAAGGAGATATTTACTATGATTATTATTATGACAACAATGGAAATTATATTGAAATAAGTAACGAAGATCAGTTTTCATCAAAAACAGATTTTTATGTAGGTGTTTTTGGAACTTTGCAACTATCAAGATTTTATGCTTTGCAACCCGAAATTGATTTTTCTCGTCAAGGCTCTAAGATTGAATACTATGATGGAGGTATAATGCGAAACGTTTCTAAAAAATTAGATGTTTCATATTTATCTTTTGCTTTAGTAAATAAGTTTACTTTTAATAATTTCAACTTTCATGTAGGACCAACAATTGATTTTGTGGTAGAAGAAAATTTTAGAACAGACAACGAAGTTGATTTAACGTTTTTATTAGGAGCAGGATATAATTTTAATAAAAATTTTGGTATCGAAGGAAGAATTAAAAAAGGAATTGTGCCTGTTTTAGATATGAATAGCAATCATAGTAATGTTGTGTTTTCACTTGGTGCAACTTATACTTTTGACGTAAAGTAAAAAAACATTATATTTAAAGAAAAAACCATGTTACTAAAGGATTTCTACACAGTTGAAAATATCGAGAAAATTTCAGATGAAAAATATAACGCCACTGTTTTTTTAAATAAAGAACATGCTATTTTCAAAGGACATTTTCCGGGAAATCCGGTAACGCCCGGTGTTTGTATGATGCAAATTATCAAAGAACTTTCACAGGAAATCTTGGGAAGTTCTTTGATTTTAAAAAGCTCATCCAATGTTAAATTTATGGCTTTAATTAATCCCGAAGTAAACCCAACGTTGCGATTGGAATTAGATTTTAGCGGAGAGTTAGATTCCGAAATTAAAGTAAAAAACACTACTTTTTTTGAAGAAACTGTGGCATTAAAATTATTCAACACCTACAAAAAAGCATAATTTGAAGTTTTTAACTTCCATACTATTTCTAGTTTTTTTCTCCGGTAGTCAAGATATTTCAACTGTGAGAGAAAATTATATTCAAGCTTCTAAATCAAAAGATAAAGCAGATGAATTTAATGAATTGATGGGAAAATATACCGGTGATAATAAAACTATGTTGGCCTACAAAGGAGCTTCAATCGCTTTAAAGGCGAAATTTGCTTCAGACAGAAAAACAAAAAAAGATCTCTTTATTAAAGGGGTGGCAATACTTGAACAAGCTGTAAAATTAGAGTCTTCAAATACAGAAATTAGATTAATTCGGTTGAGTATTCAAGAAAATACACCTAAAATATTGAACTACAAAGGTAATATAGAGGAAGATAAAAAGCTTATTTTATCTACATTTGACAAACAAAACAAAGCATTTAAAGAACATTTAAAAGCTTTTGTCATGCAGTCAAAATCGTTTACTGCACAAGAGAAGGAGTTTATCGCAAACTAACCCTTATTTTATGGAAACAAACGTAAAAGATAAAATTAAAGCGGAAACCTGCGTTATTATTCCAACCTACAACAATCAAAAAACACTTCAACGCGTTATTGATGGTGTTTTAAATCATACCCAAAACATCATCATCGTAAACGATGGTTCTACAGACGAGACATTTTCAATACTCCAAAAATATACTCCACTCACTCAAATTCATTTTTCTGAAAATAAAGGAAAAGGAGTTGCTTTGCGTGAGGGTTTTAAAAAAGCAAAACAATTAAGTTTTAATTATGCAATTACCATAGATTCAGATGGTCAGCATTTCCCTGATGATATTCCGTTTTTTTGGGAAGCTTTGGAAGCAGAGAACAATGACGTTTTACTCATTGGAAGCAGAAATATGAATCAGGACGGAGTACCTAAAAAAAGTAGTTTTGGTAATAAATTCTCCAATTTTTGGTTTTGGTTTGAAACAGGAATTACGCTTGAAGATACCCAATCAGGATATCGTTTATATCCGCTTAATGCCCTTCCTAAAAGGTTTTATACACGGAAATTTGAATTTGAGATTGAAGTAATTGTTCGAACCGCTTGGAAAGGAGTTTCGGTTAAAAATATTCCAATCAATATCCTGTATGATCCTAATGAAAGAGTATCTCATTTTCGCCCATTTCGTGATTTCAGTCGGATTAGTGTACTGAATACGATTTTAGTAATAATTACGCTGCTTTACATTAAGCCAAGAGATTTTTTTCGAAAATTTTTTAAAAAAAAGTTTAAGGATTTCGTTCGTGAGGATATTTTAGCCAGTTCAGATTCAAACTTCAAGATAGCAGCTTCCATCGCTTTAGGTGTTTTTATAGGAATTGCACCCTTTTGGGGTTTTCAAACCGTTTTAACCATTACATTGGCCACTTTTTTACGATTAAACAAAGTTTTGGCCTTTGCTTTTTCTAACATTAGTATACCACCGATGGTTCCAATAATTATTTTTGGGTCGTTAGAAATAGGAGCTCTTTTTGTAGGAAGTGCCAAACCATTGCATTTTCATCAATCAATTACATTAGATGTTGTAAAATCCAATTTATCACAATATCTTGTGGGGAGTTTTGTATTGGCAACTCTTGCCGCAATTGTTTTTGGAGTTGGAAGTTATTTTTTACTTTCGCTATCCAAAAAATCAACTAATTAAAAAGAACATGCAGCAAATTTTTATTGCAATTTATCGCTTTGTTGAGCGACAAAAAGTACTTGCTTTTGCAATAGGGTTTGCTATTCTGTGTGTTGCTGGATTTTTTGCCTCTCAAATTCAATTCGAAGAAGATATAACCCGTATAATTCCAAAGAACGAAAAATCAGATATAACAGCTAAAGTACTTCAGCAAATAAACTTTTCAGATAAAATTACGGTAATTTTCGAAAAAGAAAAAAACGGTTCTGAAGATAATTTGATTGAAGCAGCTTCTGTTTTTTTAGAAAAAACCACATCACTTAGTCAATATATTGAAGAAATTCAAGGCAAAGTCGACGATGATAATATTCAACAAACTATAGATTTTGTTTATAAGAACCTTCCTCTTTTTTTAGACGATGCAGATTATGAAATAATTGACCAAAAGCTTAACAACGATAGTATAGTCGCCCAAGTTGAAAAAAATTACAAAACCCTGATTTCGCCTACCGGAATAGTTGCAAAAGAATTTATCATAAATGATCCACTCGGAATTTCCTTAATTGGGTTGAATAAACTGCAAGAACTTAATAGCGGAGACGATTTTAAATTAAAGAATGGTTTTTTAATTACAAAAGATAATTCGAAGTTATTACTGTTCATCAACACTAAATTTCCAGGAACAGAAACTAAAAAGAGCCAGTTTTTTATTGAAAAACTGCAGCAGATTCAAAACAATCTTAATCTTGAATTTAAAGGAAAAACGGCTGTTTCTTATTTTGGTTCTTCCTTTATAGCAGTAGCTAATGCTAAGCAAATTAAGCATGATATTACTACTACGGTTTTTATATCCTTGAGTCTTTTAATATTAATTTTAGTCTTGTTTTATCGTAACATTTTGGTGCCTGTAATCATTTTTATTCCAACACTCTTTGGGGTAGCAATTGCGATGATGTTTCTGTATTTTATAAAAGATAGTATTTCGGCAATTTCATTAAGTGTTGGTGCTGTTTTACTTGGTATTACGATTGATTATTCATTACATATACTTACACATTATAAACACAACAACAATGTAGAATCACTCTATAAAGATATTGTAAAACCCTTGTTGATGAGTAGCAGTACTACAGCAATTGCCTTTTTATGCCTGCTTTTTGTACATTCAGAAGCCTTAAAAGATTTAGGTATTTTTGCTGCTATTTGTGTAATGGCTTCGGCTGTTTTCTCACTTTTGATTGTACCACATCTGTATAAACCTAACAAAAAAACTGTCAAAAGTTCAAGTTCTGTTTTAGATAGCGTTGCTTCTTTTTCATTCCATAACAATAAGTTTTTACTGACTTCCTGCTTGGTTGTTGTTGTGGTTAGTTTATTTACTTTCAAAAATGTTACTTTTAATAATAATTTGTCAGAGCTAAACTATGTTCCGGAAGAATTAAAAGTAGTAGAAAGTAAATTAGAAAAAGCAACCAATTTAACTTCAAAATCTATTTACCTCACTTCTTATGGTAACACCGTTAATGAAGCGTTGACTCATGCTAACGCGATTTATAAAGACCTTACGAAAAGAAAAGAAGAGAAGGAAATTTTGGCTTTTAATTCTATCGGTGGTTTAGTTCTTTCTAAAGAAGACCAGCAACAAAAAATAGAAAAATGGAAAACTTTTTGGACCAATGAAAGAAAAAGTTTTCTAGAAGAAAGTTTACAGGCAAATGGAGCATCTTTCGGATTTAGAAAAGAAACACACCAACATTTTTTTAACTTGTTAAACAATGATTTTTTACTCTTAAAATTCAGTGATTATGAAGCAGTTAAAGCGTTGTTTTTAAAAGAGTTTGTGTCGCAAAAAGACGGGTTTTATACTGTTTCTTCTTTGGTGAAATTAAATTCGAATGAAAGAGAAAATTTTATTCACGCTATTTCAAAAAAAGAAAACCTAGTTGTTATAGACCGACAACACATGAACGAAACATTTCTTGGTCAATTACGGGATGATTTTACCAGTTTGATAAATTATTCACTGATAGCTGTTTTGTTAATTCTTTTTGTCTTTTTTAAGAGAATTGAATTGGTCATTTTAAGTGCTATTCCAATTATTATTACCGGTATTGTCACGGGAGGATTAATGAATCTGTTAGGGTTACAACTCAATATTTTCAGCACTATAGTTTGTACAATGATTTTTGGATTAGGAGTTGATTTTAGTATTTTTATGACGAGTGCCCTGCAAAAAGAATATACATACGGCAAAAATGTATTACCGGCTTACAGGGCATCAATAATAATGGCAGCGATTACAACTATATTAGCCATCGGGACACTAGTTTTTGCAAAGCATCCTGCTTTGAAATCTATTTCAGCAGTTTCACTTATTGGTATTTTTTCAGCACTAATCATTACGTTTGTTTTTTACCCTATTCTATTCAAGATTTGTATTTTTAATCGGCCAAGAAAAGGTAATTCGCCTATTTCTCTACGGTTATTAATGCATTCTTCATTGTCTTTTGTGTATTATGGAACCGGTGGATTGATTTTTTCTTTTTTTGGAAGAATAATTTTATACTTCCTACCAGTAAATGCAAAGACAAGAACAAGTTGGTTTAGAAAAATTATTTCAAAGTTCATGAAATCGGTTTTATATTCTAATCCGTTTGTAAAAAAGAAAATTGTTAATCAATACAATGAAAAGTTTGATAAACCTGCAATTGTAATTGCCAACCATACCTCTTTTTTGGATACGTTAGCAACCGGAATGGTAACTCATCGGGTGATTTATTTAGTTAATGATTGGGTTTATAAATCACCCGTTTTTGGAGGCGTAGTTCGTTTAGCCGGTTATTATCCGGTTTCAAAAGGATTAGATGGGGGGGTAGAACATTTGAGAAAACGTGTGGAACATGGCTATTTATTGATGGTTTTTCCGGAAGGAACACGTTCAGAAGATAACGAAATAAAACGCTTTCACAAAGGAGCCTTCTATTTAGCAGAGCATTTTAATTTAGATGTTTTACCGATTTATATTCATGGAAATTCTGAAACACTTCCAAAGGGAGACCATATTATTTATGATGAAAATATTACCGTAATAATTGGTAAGCGAATTGAATCTTCCGATATTTCTTTTGGACAAACGTATTCTGAAAGAACAAAATCAATTAATAAACTGTTTAGATTGGAATTTGCCAAAATTAGAGCAGAAAGAGAAGATGAGAATTATTTTAAGAATAAACTTTTTTTGAGTTTTCTTTACAAAGAATCTGAAATTATTAAAGCTGTAAAGTCTGATTTTGAAAAGAATAAAAGGTTGTATTTTAATCTAAATGAAGATATAGCTTCATCAGCAAAAATTTTCCATTTAGCGGATGATTATGGTCAGCTCGATGTTTTACTCACTTTGCAACATGCCAAACGAAAAGTACAGAGTTACATTTGTGATGAAGTAAAAAGAAGCGTTGCAAAAACAAGTTATTTAGTTAAAAAACGTGATATTTGTTATATCGATAAATGGACAGAAATTGGTAATTTTGAGACCGTATTAATTTCTTCTAAAACAAATAAATCAATTGAAATAGATTTACTTTTAAAAGCAAGAAAAATCATTTTAATAAATCATTTAGAATTAAAAGAAACGATATTAAGTAAGGGATTTGTCATCTTAAAAGAAGAACCAACAAAATTAGTTTTTATTAAACCGTGAGTTTTGAAAATAAATATGATGTTATAATTGTAGGAAGCGGACTGGGAGGTTTGGTTTCTGCTATTATTTTGGCAAAAGAGGGAAAACGTGTTTGTGTGTTAGAAAAAAACAACCAGTTTGGCGGTAACCTACAAACTTTTGTTCGCGATAAAACTATATTTGATACTGGAATTCATTATATCGGTGGGCTCTCTAAGGGTGAAAATTTACATAGTTATTTTTCATATATCGGTATCATGGAACATCTTAAGTTAAAAAAGATGGATGAGGATGGTTACGATATCATTACCTTTGAGGGTGACCCAAATCAATACCCACATGCACAAGGCTATGAAAATTTTGTACAACAATTGTTAAGCTATTTTCCGGAAGAAGAAGAAGTGCTTAGAGAGTATTGTGCTAAATTAGTGTATGCCTGCGATTCGTTTCCGCTTTATAACCTAAAAAACGAAGGAGGCTATCAAAATGAAGTGCTTTCTATTAATGCCAAAGCATTATTAGATGAGTTAACACCAAATGAAAAATTAAAAGCCGTTTTAGCAGGGTCTAATTTTTTGTATGCCGGTGATGATTATAGAACACCTTTTTATGTTCATGCACTTTCTGTCAATTCCTATATTCAAAGTTCTTGGCGATGTTTAAATGGCGGAAGCCAGATTACTAAACAGCTCATCAAACAATTAAAAAAATATGGTGGTGAAACCTATAAGCACAGTGAAGTGAATGGCTTTGGTTTTGAAGATGGCAAATTAGTTTCTGCCAGAACCAAAAACGGAAGAGAATATTTTGGAGACATTTTTATATCTAATATTGAGCCAAAAACAACCTTGAAATTAATAGGGAAAGATAAGTTCAGAAAACCATATTATGACAGAATACAAAGTTTAGAAGTAATTATTGCACCATTTAGTGTTTATATTGTGCTTAAACCTGAAAGTGTTTTGTACCAAAATTATAATAATTATCATGTAAAGGATGCTACCCGAATATGGAAAGCAGCAGAATATACTCAAGAATCATGGCCTGAATGCTATATGATTTCGATGAATGTTTCTGAGGAAAATCAAGTTTGGGCAGAGAGTTTAACAGCAATTACTTATATGCGTTTTGATGAAGTTAAACAATGGGAAACTACCAAAAATACAGTTGCCAATAAAGAGGACAGAGGAGAAGAATATGAAAAATTCAAAAAAGACAAAATTGAAATTTTCTTAAACGAAATAGAAAAGAAAATTCCGAATATCAGAGAGTGTATTAAGTCTGTTCATGCTTCAACACCCCTCTCTTACAGAGATTATATTGGCGGACATAACGGTAATTTATATGGCTATGTAAAAGATTCCAATAACCCAATGAAAACATTTATTTCTCCTAAAACTAAGATAGAGAATTTGTTCCTTACAGGACAAAGCATCAGCATGCATGGTGTATTAGGCGTAACAATTGGTGCAGTAGTTACGTGTTCGGAGATAGTAGGAAAGGAATACCTAGTCAATAAAATCAACAATGAACTTCGGACAAAAGAATGAAATTCATATTTAAAATAATTTTTTTTCTACTTGTTGGAAATGTATTTTTAGCTTGTGGCATATCCAAATCATTGCAAAATAAGCCTTTGGCGGCTTCTTCCGAATTTGTAAAGCCTAATATTGAAAAGAAAAATGACTCGCTTTTTATTTCAGGTGAAAATTTTTTAATCAAAAACAAGCAACAGCTTTGGGAGCTTCATGTATCCGGTAATGAATTGCAGAGAGGATTGCTAATAGGGGGGTTGTCAGAAGATTTATTTAAAAAACAAGAACATATTTTCTTTTCAAAAATAAGGGAAATGGTTCCATCTGCCTTTAAACAAAAGTTAGTCAGACAATTTTTGAAATGGTATAATCGTAAACTTTACTTGCATATTCCGGAAGAGTTTAAAACTGAAATTTATGGTGTCTCTGAATATGCATCTGAAGATTTTAATACCATTGCACCTAAATACTTAAGAAGTCTTTACCTTCATGGGGCTCACGATATAGGTCATGCTTTACAGGATTTGGCTTTGGTGGGTTGCTCATCAATGGCGGTTTGGGGTGATAAATCAGAAGATGGGACTTTACTAATAGGAAGAAATTTTGATTTTTATGCCGGTGATGATTTTGCCGAAGATAAAATCATACAATTTATTAAACCCGAAAAAGGAATTCCGTTTATGAATGTCTCTTGGGGCGGAATGATAGGAGTTCTTTCGGGGATGAATGTTGAAGGGTTAACAGTAACCATTAATGCCGGAAAATCAGACATTCCGTTGGTAGCCAAAACACCTATTTCAATTGTAACCAGGGAGATTTTACAATATGCTTCTACTATTGATGAAGCCATTGCTATTGCAAAGAAGAGAGAAGTGTTTGTTTCTGAGTCAATTATGGTGGGAAGTGCCAAAGATAAAAAAGCCGTCCTTATTGAAATGGCTCCGGATAATTTTGATGTATATGAAGTGGCTAATTCAAGTCAATTGGTTTGCTCCAATCATTTTCAAAGCAAAGCCTATCAATCGGATGAACGAAATCTTAATCATATTAAAGAAAGCCACTCACAATACCGTTTTAAAAGGATGGTTGAGCTTTTAAGTGAAAATGACAAAATGAATCCGAAAAAAATGGCAGATATCCTCCGAAACAAAAAAGGTCTCGACGAACGCAATATTGGTTTTGGAAATGAAAAAGCACTCAATCAATTAAGGGCTCATCATGCTGTGATTTTTAAACCGGAAGAGTTGATGGTTTGGGTTTCTTCCAATCCCTATCAGTTAGGAGAGTTTGTCGCGTATGATTTAAAAGAAGTCTTTAGTAAAACGAAAGGAGATTTTACTATTTCAGCTAAAGTTTCTCAGAATATTCCGAAGGATAAATTTTTAGAAACGAAAGAATATAGAGATTATGAAAGGTTCAGAATTTTAGACCGAAAATTAGATACGGTTTTAAAAGAAAAGTTAACTTTGGAGAAAGGCTTTGCCCAAGAATATAAAAGTTTAAATCCTGATTTTTGGCTAGTTTATGCTCGGATGGGTGAGTATTATTATCAAAATGGATGGCTAAAAGCAGCTGAAATTGAATTTAAAAAAGCTCTTGAAAAAGAAATCACAACCGTTCTGGATAGAATAAAAATTGAAAATTATTTAAAAAAAATTAATAGAAAAATAGAATGATTCCAGCTATAGAAAAAGCTTCCACTAGAGAAATATATGCTTTTCAGAGTGAAAAACTGAAGGAATTAATGACCTATTTGAATCAAAACTCACCTTTTTATAAGCGTTTGTTCGCTCAGTATAAAATTGATACTAATTCAATTCAATCCCTGGCTGATTTGCAGCTAATTCCAGTTACAACTAAGACAGATTTGCAACAATATAACGATGATTTTTTTTGTGTTTCCAGAGATAGAATTGTCGATTATGTCACCACTTCAGGAACTTTAGGAAGCCCAGTTGTTGTTGGCTTAACAGACAATGACTTGGAAAGATTGGCATACAACGAAGCCATTTCCTTTCAATGTGCCGGAATTCAAAAAGGTGATACAGTACAATTGATGACCACAATGGATCGACGATTTATGGCAGGATTAGCCTATTTTTTAGGTCTGCGAAAATTAGGTGCAGGTGTTATTCGTGTTGGTTCCGGAATACCTGAATTACAATGGGATTCTATATTAAAATTTAAACCAACTTATTTAATTTCTGTTCCGTCTTTTTTGCTAAAATTGATTGAATATGCAGAGAGTCACCAAATTGATTACAAGTCATCAAGTGTCAAAGGGGTTATATGTATTGGTGAAGCTTTGCGGGATAAGGACTTTAATGCAACTTTACTCTCGGATAAGATAACACAAAAATGGCCTATTCAGCTGTTCTCATCATATGCTTCAACTGAAATGAGTACCGCTTTCACAGAATGCGAAAATTTTATAGGAGGGCATCACCATCCGGAATTAATTATCGTGGAAGTTTTAGATAGTGAAAATCAACCCGTAAAACAAGGAGAAGTAGGTGAGTTGGTCATTACTACATTAGGAGTTGAAGCAATGCCTCTGTTACGATTTAAAACAGGAGATATTGTTCAATTACACACTAATACTTGCCCGTGCGGTAGGAATTCCTTGCGTTTAGGTCCGGTTGTGGGTAGGAAACAACACATGATAAAATACAAAGGAACTACGTTGTATCCACCTGCAATGCACGATTTAGTGTCTTCTTTCGAAGAAATTGAAAATCATTTGATAGAAATTTTTACAAACGATTTAGGGACCGATGAAATTTTAATCAAGATAGTCACCAAGAATAACTCAGAACCATTTATCCACGAAGTGAAAAACCATTTTAAAGCTAAATTACGAGTCACACCAAAACTAGAGGTTGTTAAAAAAGAAGATTTGTTGCCGATTATTTTTTCTCCTAAAAGCAGAAAGCCAATTACTTTGATTGATAGAAGAGAAAATTAATTTTAAAAGATGGAAAGGGTTAATTTGTTTTTTCTACTATCCGGAATGGTTGTTTTGATAGTGTTACTTATTTTGATATTTCAATCCATCGAGTTTTTTTACGGTATATTATTTAACAAACCCATTTTTTTACATTTTTATTTATCACCTAAGACACTAACAAAGGAGCAACTTAAAATAGTAGAAGAAAAAATTTCATTCTATAATAGCCTTTCTGATAAGAAAAAGAAATATTTTGAACATCGGTTAGCAACTTTTATTGAAAATTACCAATTTATAACCAAAGAAAATTTATTTCTGACGGACGAAATTAAGGTGTTAATTTCTGCGACAGCAATTAAATTGACGTTTGGCATGCGAAAATATCTGATTGATGTTTTTGACAAAATTATTGTATATCCCGAACCCTATTATTCTGTGTCTAATGATGCTTGGCACAAAGGCGAATTTAATCCAAGGATGAAGGCTATAGTGTTTTCATGGAAAGATTTTTTAGAAGGATATGAATACCACAACGACAATTTGAATTTAGGATTACACGAATTTGCTCATGCTGTTCATTTTCACGGATTGAAAAGTAACGATAAAAGTGCTATTCTTTTTACGAGAAGTTATAACAGAATAGTTGAGTATACTACCCAACCCATAGTTGCAAAGAAGTTGGTTAACTCAAATTATTTTAGAATTTATGCGTTTACAAATAGCTTTGAATTTATTGCTGTTTTATTAGAACATTTTTTTGAAACACCAAACGAGTTCAAAAAAGAATTTCCGGAGTTATTTGAAAAAGTAAGAAAAATGATAAATTTTCAATCTGTGTAAAATACAAAAAATAGAACAATTAAACTATGATTTCTATCATTTGAAAACTTTTGTTTATTGTTGAAATTTGTTCTGTTTAAAATGAATTAAGATGAAAAAGCAGGTTCCAGTTTCGACCATTATGACAAAAAATGTTATCAAACTCAATTTATCAGATGATTTAACTAAGGCTGAACAATTATTTAAGAAGCATCATATCCGTCACATACCGGTGGTTAATAGTAATAAAATAATTGGGATGTTGAGTTATACCGATTTGCTTCGCATTTCGTTTGCTGATGCTGTGGATGACGAAGCTGATGTTGTAGATGTGACAGTGTATAATATGTTTACTGTTGAGCAAGTTATGGCAAAAAAATTAGTTACCGTTTCTCCCGATACAACCATTAAAGAAACCGCTCAAATATTGTCTACAAAAGAATTTCATGCTTTACCTGTTGTGGAAGGGCAATTGTTAGTTGGCATTGTGACCACTACCGATATCATTAAATATTTATTGGAACAGTATTAGTTTAATTCGCTAACAATTTCTTTAAGTCTAAAATTGTTTGAGTTGGATTTTTTGCACCGAAAATATAACTTCCGGCTACTAATACATTAGCACCGGCATCAATGAGTTGTTCAGCGTTTTTATCGGTTACACCACCATCTATTTCTATTAAAGTATCTAATCCTTGCTCATCAATCATTTTTCTTAATTTTCTCACTTTTTGATAGGTGATGTCTTCAAACTTTTGTCCGCCAAAACCAGGATTTATCGACATGATTAAAACCATATAACATTCTGACAGAATATCTTCTAATACAGAAACAGGTGTGGTTAAATTAAGTACAACGCCAGCTTTACAGCCTGTTGCTTTTATTTGTCTTAAGGTTCTATGTAAGTGAACGGTAGATTCGTAGTGAACGGTTATGATATCTGCTCCAATTTCAGCAAACGTTTCAATGTATCGTTCCGGTTTTTCAATCATCAAATGTACATCCAATGGTTTTGTAGCATGTTTTTTTATCGCTTGAATCACAGGCATTCCATACGAAATATTAGGAACAAAATGACCATCCATAACATCAATGTGAAACCAGTCTGCTTCACTGGCATTAATCATTTCAATATCGCGTTGTAAGTTTGCAAAATCAGCAGCTAAGACGGAGGGAGCAATTAAGGTTTTTTTCATTGTGTTGTTGTTTTTGCAAAGATAGATTTTACTTTAAAAGTTTAAAAGTTTAAAAGTTTAAAAGTTTAGCTATATAAGAAAAAAAGCAAAACTCCGGAAACTCGAGCAAAGCGAACTGACTGGAGTTTTGATTCCTAAAAAAGCAAAACTCCGGTAATCAGCCGGAGTTTCAATCATCAATCAAAAAACGAACAGTTTAAACTGTTTGTAATTTTACTATTGTTAACTTTCATGTTTCAATTTCGGTAACGAAAATACAAATTCCATTTAAAAATAAAAGCTAAAAGCTATAAGAAAAATTTATCCTAAATAAGTTTTAAGTATTTTGCTTCTTGAAGTATGCTTCAATCTACGGATTGCTTTCTCTTTAATTTGGCGAACACGTTCTCTTGTTAAGTCAAAAGTTTCTCCAATTTCTTCTAGGGTCATTGGATGTTGATCACCTAAACCAAAGTACAAACGCACAACATCTGCTTCTCTTGGAGTTAAGGTTTCTAATGATCGCTCGATTTCTGTGCGAAGTGATTCATGAATCAATTCTCTATCCGGGTTCGGTGATTCTCCAGAGCGTAAAACGTCATATAAGTTTGAATCTTCTCCTTCTACCAACGGAGCATCCATGGATAAATGACGACCGGAATTTTTCATACTTTCCTTAACGTCATTAACAGTCATGTCTAATTCTTTAGCAATTTCTTCTGCTGAAGGAGCACGTTCGTTAGACTGCTCTAACAACGCATACATTTTGTTTATCTTGTTGATAGAACCAATTTTATTCAACGGCAAGCGAACAATACGCGATTGTTCAGCTAACGCTTGAAGAATCGATTGACGAATCCACCAAACAGCATACGAAATGAATTTGAATCCACGGGTTTCATCAAAACGTTGAGCGGCCTTGATAAGTCCTAAATTTCCTTCATTAATTAAATCCGGAAGAGTAAGGCCTTGATTTTGATATTGTTTAGCCACAGATACCACAAAACGCAAATTGGCTTTGGTCAACTTTTCCAAAGCACGTTGATCTCCTGCTTTAATGCGTTGAGCTAATTCTACCTCTTCATCGGCAGTAATTAAATCAACCTTTCCAATCTCTTGTAGGTATTTGTCTAGGGAAGCAGTTTCGCGATTAGTAACCTGCTTGGTGATTTTAAGCTGTCTCATTTATTTTCTACTTAAATAATAGTTTCACTTGTTTATACGTAAACATTAAATAAAAGTTACAAAAAGATAAAATTTATTTTAATCGCTCTTTTACTTCTTCATTTCCGGATTCTCTTTGATTGGCCGCTAATTTTTTATTCCCGAATTTATATGTTACGCCAATTAATATTTTTCTTTCATCAAAATAACTATTATTGAGTTGACTAACATTATTAACAAAACTTGTAAAATCAGCCTGATAGCTTCTAAAAACATCTGATGCCAACAAAATGAAGTTGAGCCCTTGTTCTTTAATAGAATAGCGAAGACCAACGTCGAGTTTGTTGTATTGAGTTCCGGAGTAATAAAATTCCCTCCTTGCACTGTGAAACTCATAATTTAACTCCGCTTTAAGCGATTTGCTTTTATTCAAATTAAACGAGTTGTACGTGAAAAAGTGATATTGAAAACCGTTTCGAGCTTCTGTGGGAACATCTTTAATAAATGTAGTTACATTATTGAAGCCATTAATTGTATTTGAACTTTCCCACCATGAAAATTTATCAAAATAGTAACTAATAGTGCCGCCAAATTGGCTTCTGTCTGCATAATTATCTCTAAAATAGCGTAAAATTGTTTCGTCACCATTTGATTGAACAATTGGAAGTTGAGCACTAGCGTCTATGGTTTTGGAGTAATAAATTTTGAAACTCAAGTTTTCTTTGTAATTATAATTTAATTCATAATTATCTGTAAAAGAAGGCTGTAAAAAAGGATTTCCTTCAGAATAGGTAAATGAATTAATATAGACTTTGAACGGGTTTAAGTGCCAAAAAATAGGTCTTCCAATTCGTTTACTGTAATTCACTGAAAAATTATGATTTTCGTTGTGTGTGTATGTTAAATAAATCGTTGGAAAAATTTGATCATAGCTAAAATTATTGGTTTGATTTTGTGTTACATCGAGCGATGTAGTTGTTCCTTCTACAATTGTATTTTCATAACGTAAACCAATTTGTGTCTGCCATTTTTTTCCGAGTGATTTTTTAAAATTAGCATAAACAGATTGTGTGTTTTCAGCATAATCAAAATCATTGGTTTGATTGATGTCTAGCAAGGGTGTTCCGCTGGAAAGATTAAAAAAAGCAATATTGCTCTTGTTTTTTACAAAGCTTAATTTTCCGCCAAAACCGTAGGTTGCCCATTTGGTAGGTAATTCTACATCTAATTTTCCACTGTAGTTTAAAATATCTTGTAAACTTGTGTTATTAGCAATAAAGCTTTGACCAATTTGAACATTTTCCGGAGTAAATTCACCAGTAGTAAAAGTTCTGTTTTGATCATCAATATACTTAAAATAGTCAAAATCTACGGCTATTTTTTTGCCTAATGTATCGAGTTGTTGAATGTAATAAACATTTAATGTATGGTTTGAACTATCATTTTTATTAGCCCCGTTTGTTAAAAATATAGAAGTTACAGCATTGTTGGCATTGTCTCGTACAGTTGTATTATTTCTGTCTTTTGCATCAGGATTATCAAGTAATCCTATGTACTTAGTTCCAATACTTGCTTTTTCTGAAATTTTATAATCCAGGGAAAAAGCTAAACGATTGATGTCGCGAGTGTCTTTACGATTTGTTCTACCTTCCCAATTTTCTGTTTCAAATCCGTTCGATATATTTTCCCAGTATTTATCATGACCGGTTTGTCGAATATAATCGGTAAAAAGACTTAATTTATTTTTGTTAAAAGTTAAACTAACACCCCCTAAATAAGAAGGATAGGAAGTTTGCATATAGTAATTACGCAAATTAACAGCCCAAGAGTCCTCGGGTGTTTTTTTTAATTTGATATTGATTAAACCACTGTTTCCTTGTGCGTCATATTTTGCAGGAGGTGTAGTAATTACTTCAATGTTTTTAATGTTTTCTGAACTAATTCCACGTAAATAGTTAATTAGTTCATTGCCGGACAAATTTACTATTTTGTCATCTATCATTACATTTACAGTGCTTTTTCCGACTATACCTATTTGATTACCGGATACAAATACACCAGGTGTAGCTTTTAATAATTCAAATCCGTCTGTTCCTGTTGAGCGAATACTGTTTTCAACATTGAAAACGGTTCTGTCAACTTGATTTTCAATCACTCTTTTTTTGGAGGTGACTTCCACGCCGGATAATACATTTGTGTTGTCGAATGATTTTAAATGACCAAGATTGATGTCTTTGGTTAATTCTAAATCGGTTTGATAAATAATAGAACCTACATAATAAAAACGAAGTGTAAAAATACCACTTGGATTTGTTAAGCTAAAAAAACCTTGATTGTCTGTTATTGTAGAAGCAACAATTTTTCCTTGTTCAAGAAGCACAATTTCCGAACTTTCAATAGGATTGTTGTTTTCATCAAAAAGTTTACCGCTTATTGTATAATCTTGACAATAAAGAGTTGAAATAAATAAGAATATAATTAGTGAAAATATTCTTTTAAGTGCTAAAATCATATATTTTTCAGAGGCTGTTTAATGCAAATATATGATTTTTGTTAATATTTTCTTAATTGTAGTACATAATTTACAAAAAAAACCGGTTCTTAATTAGAACCGGGTTTTTTGTATGAATTAGAAATTAATCTTTCTTAGGGATATCTTTTCTTTCTTCTCTGGGAGGTCTAGGTAAAAGAGCTTTTTTAGAAACTTTTTCTTTTCTGGTTTTTGGATCAATTCCTAAATATTTTACCATGAAAATATCACCCATTTTTACTACATCAGAAACATTTTCTGTTCTTTCCCAAGCCAATTCAGAAACGTGTAATAAAACTTCATTACCAGGGGCTTTTGTATATTCTACAACGGCTCCAAAATCCAACATTTTTATTACTTTAACTTCGTAGGCTTCTCCTACTTCCGGTTTAAAAACAATACTGTCTATTTTTGCTAATACTGCAGCAATTCCGTCAGGGTCTGTTCCTAATATTTCAACAACTCCTTGTTCATCTACTTCGTTAATAACGATAGTTGTTCCGGTAGCTTTTTGTAGCTCTTGAATTACTTTTCCACCCGGACCAATTAACGCTCCAATGAAAGCACCCGGAATAGTACGCATGATGATTTTAGGAGCATGCTTTTTAACATCTGCTCTAGGCGTAGCAATTGTCTCGGTAATTTTACCTAAAATATGCATACGACCTTCTCTTGCTTGTTCTAACGCTTGTTCCATAATGTCATAACGCAACCCATCAATTTTAATATCCATTTGACAAGCAGTTATTCCGTCAGCTGTTCCGGTGACCTTGAAGTCCATATCACCTAAATGATCTTCATCTCCTAAAATATCGGAAAGCACAGCAAATTTTTGACCATCTGTAATCAATCCCATCGCAATTCCGGAAACAGGTTTTGTCATTTGAACACCGGCATCCATTAACGCCATTGTTCCGGCACAAACGGTTGCCATAGAAGAAGAACCGTTAGATTCTAACACTTCAGAAACCACACGAATAGTATAAGGACAATCAGCAGGAATCATATTTTTCAGTGCTCTTTGTGCTAAGTTTCCATGTCCTACTTCTCTTCTGGATGTTCCTCTCAACGGTTTTGCTTCACCCGTAGAAAAAGGAGGGAAGTTATAATGTAAATAGAATTTTTCTTCTCCTTGTTCGCTTGGCGAATCTATTACATTTGCCTCTCTTGACGTTCCTAGTGTTACAGTAGCCAACGCTTGCGTTTCACCACGTGTAAACAAAGATGAACCATGAACAGAAGGTAAGTAATCCGTTTCGCACCAAATCGGTCTGATTTCAGTTGTTTTTCTTCCGTCTAAACGAATTCCTTTTTCAAGAATTACGTTACGAACAGCTTCTTTTTGTGTTTTATAATTGTATTTGCTCACTAATTCAGCTAAATCTGCATTTTCAGCATATTCTTCTTCAGTAAACAACGCTTTTACTTCCTCTTTTACAGCCGCAAATTTTTCACCTCTTTCGCTTTTTGCTGAAGCCTCCATGGCGATAGCATAATATTTATCATACGATACCGCTTTGATTTTTGCATAAACATTTTCATCTTCCACTTCACCTTCATAGGTTCTGTATTCCGGTGAACCCACAGCTTTGCGTAAACGTTCTTGTGCTTGAATTTGAACTTTAATCGCTTCGTGAGCAAATTTAATGGCTTCTACCATTTCTTTTTCTGAAATTTCTTTCATCTCACCTTCTACCATGGCAACTGAGTCCATGGAAGCACCAATCATCATGTCGATATCAGATAGTTCTAACTGAGCTTTACTTGGGTTAATTAAAAATTTCCCATCAACTCTTGCTACTCTTACTTCAGAAATTAAATTGTAAAAAGGTATATCCGAAACAGCTAAAGCCGCAGATGCTGCTAAACCGGCTAAAGCATCCGGCATAACATCATCATCATGACTCATCAATTGAATCATTACTTGTGTTTCTGCGTGATAATCATCCGGGAAAAGTGGACGTAAAACGCGATCCACTAATCGCATGGTTAATACTTCACTGTCACTTGGACGAGCTTCTCTTTTGAAAAATCCACCCGGAAATCTTCCCGCTGCGGCAAATTTCTCACGATAATCAACGGTAAGAGGTAAAAAGTCAACCCCTGGGTTAGCCGTTCTAGCTGATACTGCCGTTGCTAACAACATACAATCTCCTAAGCGAACCACCACAGAACCGTCTGCTTGTTTCGCTAATTTTCCGGTTTCGATTGAAATGGTACGTCCATCTCCTAAATCGATAACCTCTTTAGTTACATTTGGAATCATAAATAAATCCTTAATTTGGTATTAATATTAGGTTTTGTTGTGTTGTTGTGTGTAGTTGTTGTATAACCCAATGAAAAACCAAACTTTTTTCTTTCAAAATATATAAAACAAAAAGAGGCACTTTCGCACCTCTTTCCTATTGATTATTTTCTAATATTCAATTCTTTGATAATCTCACGATATCTGTTGATATCTTTTTTCTTCAAGTAGTCAAGAAGACTTCTTCTTTTACCTACTAATTTTACTAACGAACGTTCAGTATTATAATCGTGACGATTTCTTTTTAAATGTTCCGTTAAGTGATTGATTCTAAATGTGAACAAAGCAATTTGTCCTTCGGCAGAACCTGTGTTTTCAGCTTTTCCTCCGTGTTTAGCAAAGATTTCAGCTTTTGTTTCTTTTGTTAAATACATTCCAATATTATTTAAATGATTTTGATGTATGAAAGGGTCTTTCCCAATTCGAGTGCAAAGGTAAATTTATTTTTTGAATGAACAAGTTTTTCTAAAACAACTTTGCCACTTCTTGGGTTACAAATTCTAAAAAGCGTTCGTCTTCTGAGGTAAACGGATCCAAAACATGGCTGTCAATATCTATTTGACCTATGTTTTTTCCTTCTACAAAAATAGGAACTACAATTTCCGATTTTACCGTAAGGCTACAAGCAATATAGTTATCTTGAGCAGAAACATCCGGCACTACAAAGTTTTGGTTGGAAACGGCAACTTGCCCACAAATTCCTTTCCCGAAAGGGATAACGGTATGATCGGTTTCCGCACCAACATAAGAACCAAGGTGTAGGGTTTGGGTTTCATGGTTGGCAAAATAAAATCCTACCCAATTATAATAAGGAATGGCATCTTGTAATAACTGACAAATTTTTGTCAATTTTTCATCTTTCGAAATATCAAATTGAATGATGATTTCGGTTACTTTAGGTTTGAGGGCTTCAAAATTCATGGGATTTATTTTTTGCAAAGGTAGTCTCCAAAAATGCTTTTAATTATATATTTTTGTTAAAAAACTACTTTGAAAAGTTACTTCATTCAATATAAGCCGTTTTTAGAATTTTTATTGAAATTCTTTTTAAGCTACATCATTTTAACGCTCATTTATCAATTTTATTTGAATCGTTTTGACGAAAAAGCCTTAGAAGTGGATTCAATCACGGAGATAGTCGCACGTCAAACGCAACATACCATTCAATTTTTTGGCTATCAATCGGAGAATATTCCGCATGAAACACAAAACTCAATTAAACTTCTTGTCGAAAATAAATTTGTTGCAAGAGTAGTAGAAGGTTGTAACGCAATTAGTGTAATTATCTTATTCATTGCTTTTATTATCGCTTTTAAAGGCACATTAAAAAAGACGCTTTTTTTTATACTTTTAGGAAGTGTGTTAATTTATGTATTGAATGTAATCAGAATTGCTGTGATTGCAATAGCATTATTTCATTATCCAGAATATGAACATCTATTGCACGGTGTTGTTTTCCCATTGTTAATATATGGAATAGTTTTTTTATTATGGGTAATTTGGGTAACTAAATATTCAATTTATGGACAAAAAGAATAGTGTTTCCTTGGTAGATTGGTTGCTCATTTCTATTTGTATTTTACTATTGGCATTGATTCGCTTTTTTGAAACCCAATTGTTTTATGATCCCTTTATTATATATTTTAAAAGTGATTATTTGCAACTTCCTTTTCCAAACTATAACCCATTTAAAGTAATATTTCATTTGTTTTTGAGGTATTTTTTAAATTCAGCTTTATCATTAGCTATCATTTATCTATTATTTAAAGATGTTCGGTTAACAAAATTTGCTTTATTGCTCTACACAGTGTTGGGATTCTTTTTAATAATTGCTCTAGTAATACTTTTATCCTTCTTTGACGAAAAAAGTAATTTTGTTTTATTCTACATAAGAAGATTTCTTATTCAGCCGTTATTTTTAGTCTTATTTGTGCCGGCATTTTACTTTCAAAAAAAACAATCTCACTAATTTTTTTCGTACCTTTAGTAGAATAAAATGAATCTATGAAAGTTACAAAATTTTCCGGTGAATTAGTTTATTTTGATAAAAGTAAATTGGAAAAATCACTTCAAAAATCGGGAGCAGACCAAGTTATGGTTGACCGGATTTTGTCTGAAATCGAAAAAACGCTATACGAAGGTATTCCTACCAAAAAAATATACAAGCTCGCCTTTCAATTACTTAAAAAATTATCAAATGCACACGCAGCAAGGTATAATTTGCGAACCGCCGTGCAAAATTTGGGTCCTGCCGGATTTTATTTTGAAAAGTTCATAGCCAAATTATTTGAAAAAGAAGGATTTCAAACGCAGACTAATTTAATAGTAAACGGAAAATGTATTGCACATGAAGTGGATGTATTGCTTAAAAAAGAAAATACCATTTCCATGATAGAATGTAAATTTCATGGTAACCAAGATGCTAAAACAGATGTAAAAGTACCCCTTTATATTTTGTCTAGATTTAACGATTTAAAAAACAAAGATTTTACCGTTTTTAATTCGACCTATTCTATTGAGAACTGTTGGATAGTAACCAACAATCGTTTTACGGAAGATGCTATTCAATTTGCAGCATGTTCCGGGTTACATTTATTGAGTTGGGATTATCCGAAAGGTAATACCATTCGTAATAAAATAGATGCATATCAACTTTATCCCGTTACGTGTTTAACGACTTTGAGTTTGGCAGAGAAAAATAAATTGTTGATGCAAGAGATTATTACCGTTCAAGATTTGATTCAACATCCTGATTGGTTGCAAAAAATTGAGTTAAGTCCTCAAAGAATAAAAAATTGTCTCCGTGAAGTTAATCAATTGTGTACTCAATACAGTAAGTTATGAAAATTCATTTTTTAGGTGGAACAAGCACCGTTACAGGTTCAAAAACCCTTCTTGAGCTTGATCAAACTAGAATTTTGGTGGATTGTGGGTTATTTCAAGGAATCAAATCTTTACGAGATTTAAACTGGCAACCTTTAGCAATCGACCCATCTACGATAGATTTTGTTTTGCTAACCCACGGACATCTCGACCATTGTGGGTGGTTACCTTTATTAGTGAAATATGGCTTTAAAGGAAAAATATTTTGTACCGCTCCAACCAAGCAAATTTCAAAACTAATTTTAGCCGATAGTGCCAAAATTCAAGAGGAAGAAGCTTCAAAAGCGAATCAAGAACATTTCTCCAGACATAATCCTGCCGAGCCTCTATACACCGTTACAGATGCTGAACGGGTAACGCCATTTTTTAGAGTAGTGGAACCCAATTTGGAAATAAAATTAACAGACGACTGTTTTTTTAAATTTTTTCCATCTGCACATATCCTAGGAGCTTGTTCTATTGAATTACATGCTGAAGATAAAATACTTATTTTTTCAGGTGATGTGGGGCAAGATGATGATGTGCTTATGCATCCTCCCCAAAAACCAAGAATGGGCGATTACATCTTTTTAGAATCTACTTATGGTAATCGACTCCATCCTCAAAATGATATTCTATTTGATGTAGAAAAAATTATTAATACAACGATTAGTTGCGGAGGAAATGTTATCATTCCCAGTTTTGCTGTTGAACGCGTACAAACCGTGATGTATTTGATTTGGCAGTTGCGTTTGCAAAATCGCATTCCAAGCGTACCTTATATAATTGATACGCCTATGGGAATCAAAGTTTTAGATGTTTTTAATGACAATCCGAAATGGCATAAATTGAATCCGCATGAATGTGAAGAAATGTGTAAAATGTTTACCATGATTTCCGATTATGAAGATACCATCAATGCCATTTATGACAAAAGACCTAAAGTGGTGATTGCCGCGAGTGGAATGATTACGGGCGGAAGAGTATTATCATATCTAGAACGCCACATTGATAAACCGGAAAACACAGTGATGTTGGTTGGCTATCAAGCAGAAGGAACTCGTGGGCGAAAATTATTGGAAGGTGCCAAAGAAATCAAGTTTTTTGGAAAATATTATCCTGTAGAAGCCAAAGTGGTTTTAGTTGAAGGACTTTCGGCTCATGGCGACCAAAAAGATTTACTTAATTGGCTTAGTGATTTACAACAAAAACCCCAAAAAATATTTTTAGTGCATGGCGAAAATGAAGCAGCGGATACATTGCGGACAAAGATTTCTGAGCAATATGACTACGAAGCTATGGTTCCGCTTTTGGGTCAAGTATTTGAGATTTAATTCAATTAACAATTTTTTTAATCAACCTAAATTAAAAAAAAGTAACTTTGCAGTATGAATTTCAAAAAACACATAAGTGTAATAATGGCTTTTTATTTGCTGATTTCTTCCAGCGGATTGGCTTTTAATGTACATTATTGTGGTGATACAATCGCATCCGTTTCCTCTGTTTTTCATACGGAAGAGCCTTGTGAAATGGAAGTTCATTCTGAAGAGAAAGTATGTTGTGCCATTTCTTCTGATACCCACGACGGTTGTTGTTCCGATGAAACCATTCAAGCTGATTTGGATGATGTGGTGATCAAACAACTGCATTTTGATTTGGATTATTTTTCGGTTTTACCCGTTTTAGCATTTACTTTTTTTACTCCTAGTGAGGAGTCAATCGATAATCAAATTTTAGATTATTATTGCGATGCTAATGCACCGCCGCTGTATCAATTGTACTCTCAATACGTTTTTTACGCCTGATTTTAAAGTAAACAGCATTTCACATTAGTGAAAAAATTATGTTTAATTTAAAATCGTTTTTAATGAAAAAACAACTCATAGGATTTGTGTTTTTACTGATATCTTCCTTTTTTTTCGCACAAGAAAAAGTAACAGGTAAAATCACATTTGATACAAATCAACCTTTACAAGGAGCCAACATTTATTGGCAAAATACACAAATAGGAACGGTTTCTGATGAAAAAGGAATTTTTTCAATTCCGTTTACTACTGAAAATAACATTTTAGTCATCAGTTATGTGGGTTTTAAAACTGTTCAAATTACTGTAGCAGAGCCCAAATATATTACGCAGGATTTAGAATTTGATAATACTTTAGATGAAGTGACGTTAACGAAAGTTAGAAAATCACTTCAAAAAAATTATTTGGCACCGGCCAATGTACAGACTATGACTAGCAAAGAGTTGCTCAAAGCGGCCTGTTGTAATTTGTCTGAAAGTTTTGAAACCAATCCCTCTATTGATGTCAATTTCTCAGATGCCGTCTCCGGTAGTCGTCAAATCAGAATGTTGGGCTTAACCAGTCCGTATATTTTGATGACTGAGGAGAATATTCCGGCGATTCGTGGAGCTTCACAAGCGTACGGACTTTCCTTTGTCCCCGGAACTTGGGTAGAAAGCATTCAAATTACTAAAGGTGCCGGTTCGGTTGCCAATGGTTTTGAAAGTATTTCGGGCCAAATTAATTACGAAATGATAAAACCGCACAATGATATTCCGTTCTTTTTAAATGCATATGGTTCTACCGATTCTCGTTTTGAATTGAATACACATTTCAATAAAAAAGTGACTGATAAATGGGCAACCAGTTTATTCCTTCATGGTAATGCACGGGTTACTAAAAACGATATGAATGATGACGGATTTTTAGATAATCCTATCGGAAAACAAATCAATGCCATCAACCGTTGGCAATATACCGATGCCGAAAAAGGGTGGGTGAGTTTTATCAACTTTCGATACATGAATGATGAGAAACAAACCGGTCAAGTTGATTTTGATCCGGATAGAGATATAGGCACTACCAACTTCTGGGGTTCTGAAATCAATACGGAAAAATTGGATATTTCTTCTAAAATTGGGTATGTTTCTCCCGAAATTCCTTGGCGAACCATAGGTTTTCAAAACGCATTCAATTATCACAAACAAAATTCGTATTTTGGATTAAATCAATATGATGTTACACAACGTAGTTTTTATTCCAATTTGGTTTACAATTCTATTTTGAGTAATACATTACACAAATTTGCAACGGGTTTAAATTTCACGTACGATCAGTTCTCAGAAAATGTAAATCAAATTGATTTTAGTAGAATTGATAATTCCGTTGGTGCTTTCTTTGAATATACCTACTGCAATGATGATGACTTAAGTTATGTTTTGGGAGGTAGAGTAGATTACCACAATCGATTGGGTGTTTTTGTAACACCAAGAGCACATTTGCGATATAAACCTTTTGAAAAAACCACTTTCAGACTTTCAGCCGGAAGAGGAAAACGCAGTGCTAATATTTTTGCTGAAAATCAGCAGCTATTCGCATCGTCTCGTCAATTTCAAATTTTGGATACACAAGGTAGAATTTATGGTTTAGATGCTGAGATAGCCTGGAATTACGGATTTAGTTTTCTTCAAGAATTTAAAGTTTTTGGCAAGGAAGCCGAATTTTCAGTCGATTTTTACCGAACCGATTTTCAAAATCAGGTGGTGGTTGATGTCGATAACAGTCCGCAGCAAGTTCTTTTTTACAATTTGGATGGAAAATCTTTTGCCAATAGTTTGCAAGTGGATTTGAGTTATTCACTTTCACATCACTTCAACATAAGAACGGCGTATAAGTTTTATGAAGTGCAAAACACTTATACTATAGGTCAAGTTGAAAGACCTTTACAAGCCAAACATCGTTTTTTTACGAATATCGCTTATGAAACGCACGTAAAAGAAAAAGGGCAACAGTGGAAATTTGATTTCACCTACAATTGGATGGGAAAGCAACGTTTACCACGTACACAATCTAATCCGGATGAGTACCGTTTGAAAGAATTTACTAACCCTTTTTCTGTAATGAATGCACAAATAACCAAAACATTTTCTAAAACATTTGAAATCTATGTTGGAGCTGAAAATCTAGGCAATTACCAACAAGAAAATGCAATTTTAGGAAGTAATGACCCTTTTGGTGCCTATTTTGATAGCTCAATGGTCTATGCTCCTGTTTTTGGTGCAATGTTTTACACGGGATTGCGTTTTAAAATTCAGTAACAAAAATCAATAGAAATATAAAAATTAATAATAAAAACAATAATTCAATGAAAAAAATAATTTTAGTACTGATGATTTCTTTAATGGGAATTTCAGTTCAAGCACAAGAGAAGAAAAACAAAAATGCCAAATACGATATTGAAGTAAACGGCAATTGCGATATGTGTAAAAAACGTATCGAAAAAGCAGCTTTGTCTGTAAAAGGTGTGAAATCTGCTGTTTGGCATGCAGATCATCAGGATATGCATTTGATTTTGGATGAGACTAAATGTTCAATTGATCAAGTTCACCAAGCAGTAGCAAAAGTGGGTCATGATACCGACAAAGTAAAAGCTTCAGATGAAGCCTATGACAATCTTCACGGTTGTTGTAAGTTTGACAGAAAACAATAAATTTAAAATTCCGATAACGTTATCGGAATTTTTTTTTTGAATTTGATTTTTGTTAACCTATTTTCATTTACATTTGACCCATAATTTCACACATTTGAAAACGGTAAAAGACACATGTAATAACCACAAAGGATATTTTTCCTTTCTGCTACTTTTTGTCTTTTTATATTCAGGTTTTGTTAGAGGTTATGTCGTTACCGATTTCTCTTTTCAACCGGTAAAAAAATCAATCCAGGCTTCTAAAAATACTCAAGTTGCTTCTCAACAAGATTATATCATTATTTTTAATGCGATCAATCAATTTGAAAAAAATGATTCCGAATCGGATGATTTGCACCACGATTTTATTTCTTTTGAAACGGTAACCACTATTGTATCTTATGCTGTAAATGTTACTATTTCTCCCAAATTAAAATTTGCCAAGGCAATTAATCTTCCGCTTTACGATTTGTTTTGTAAGTGGAAGTTTCATCTTTCTTAATACACATTTTTATTTTATTGTAAGGAGTCTCCTTACGACTTTCACTGTGTATTAATCTATTTCATTTTCAATGAAAACACATTCAATTGGTTTTGATGAACAGGCCGTTCTTCACAAACTAGCTCATTATTTACCGGCTCAAAATCCGTTAAAAGATTTTGTGCATCACAATACTTTGCACGCTTTTCAAGAATTACCCTTTCATAAAGCCTTGCACAAAGCCACAACTATTTTTGGCTACAAAACCTATTTGCCTTTGTCTGATTTTAGAAATCGTTTTGCCAAAGGTGAAATAAAGGAAGCTGTCTTAGACCGAATAATTTTCCAACAAAAAGGAGAAGAAAATAGCTTTTTATGGAAAGATAAAATGTTGCATCAATCCTATGACGAATCGGTTTCGCCTAGAATTGGCAGTTTACGTTCCAATTGGAAAAAGTTCTATGCTATCAATTTGGAAAAATCTACGCATAGTTTGTTGTTCCGTATTTTGTGTAGTTACCTCGATCAAGGTATCGCTATTTGGAATTTTCCGGTGCATGACAAAGGTTTTTTGTCTTCTATCAGAGAATTGGAAAAAAATACATTTAAAGGAATTTTTTCGTCCCCAAGAGCCAAAAAGTTATTACAAGAAAGAGCCACCATTACTCAACTTTTGGAAATTGTAGTAGGAAAAGAATCGTTGTTTGAAACGTATTTGTTTGATCAACAATTCGGTCATCCGGGTTGGAGTGGCATGGTGGCAACCATCGAGAGCAATCCGAATTCGTTATTAGATTTTAAAAAAATCACCCTAGAAGAATTGATTCAACTGGAACTTTTGTTGGAAATAGATACTTTAGATACCAAATTTCATGATATTTGGGCTCCTCTTGGATTTAAAGTGGAAAATCAATCCTTTGCATTGTTTGATAGCATTGCAGACATTGAATTGTTTGAAGTGTTATCGCTTTGGCAGCAAGCCTTAGAATGGACGTTTTATGACTCGGTTTTAGCTAATTTAAAAAAGGTTGAAGAAGAACCTAAACAAGCAATACCAAGTTTTCAAGGTTTGTTTTGTATGGACGACAGAGAATGTTCGTTCCGAAGACACATTGAGCATTTGGATGATAAAGCTGCAACTTTTGGAACGGCTGCTTTTTTTAATTTTGAGTTTTTCTACCAACCGGTCAATGGAAAATTTTATACCAAATTATGTCCGGCTCCGGTGACTCCAAAATTTTTAGTAAAAGAAGAACATAGAAAGAAAAAGCAAGCCAAAGATTTGCATTATCACAAGCAATCGCATTCGTTGTTTTTAGGTTGGATTATCAGTCAAACCTTGGGATTTTCTTCTGCATGGAAATTGTTTTTAAACATTTTCAAACCGTCCATGTCACCCGCCACTACTGCTTCATTCAAGCATTTGCATAAAAAATCGAAGTTAGTGATTGAAAATACCGGCACTACGCCCAAAGAAGGCGATTTACAAGTTGGTTTTACCATTGATGAAATGGCCAATAGAGTAGAAGGTCTTTTGAAAAGTATCGGTTTGGTTTCTAATTTTTCTTCTTTGGTTTATGTCGTGGGTCATGGTGCAACAAGTGTAAACAATACGCATTATGCGGGTTACGATTGTGGAGCTTGTTCCGGAAGACCCAGTTCTGTAAATGCTAAAGTAGCCAGTTTTGCGGCAAACCATCCAAAAGTGAGGGCTATTCTGAAAGATCGTGGAATTGTAATACCTGATTCGACCCAGTTTTTGCCTGCTTTACATGATACAACTCGTGATGAAATTGCTTTTTATGACGAAGATTCACTAACCGAGGAAAACAAAAAATTGCATGAGCAAAATAAAATCACGTTTGCTAAAGCATTACAATACAATGCCAAAGAACGAAGCAGACGTTTTGATACGATAAATACGAATGCATCGTTGAGAAAAGTGCATGAAAAAGTAAAATTACGCTCGGTTTCCTTGTTTGAACCTCGTCCGGAGTTGAATCATGCCACAAATGCAATGTGCATTGTTGGGAGGAGAAATTTGTCGAAACAGCTTTTTTTAGACCGTCGTTCTTTTTTGAATTCCTATGATTATCAAGTGGATCCATCGGGAGAATATTTAGCCGTGATACTGGGTGCGGTTGCTCCGGTAGGAGGTGGCATCAATTTGGAATATTATTTTTCCAGAGTTGATAACCAAAAGTTAGGAGCTGGCTCTAAATTACCGCACAATGTGATGGGATTAATTGGGGTAGCCAACGGAATTGATGGCGATTTACGTCCCGGTTTGCCTAGTCAAATGATTGAAGTGCATGACCCTTTACGATTGTTAGTGATTGCCGAACATTTTCCGGAAAAAGTAATGTATGCCATTACCAAAAATCCGGCCACGTATGAATGGTTTCAAAACGATTGGGTAAAACTGGTGGCGGTTCATCCGGAAACCAAAAAATCGTATGTATTTACAAATGAAAAATTTGAGTTGTATGAAACCATTCAGCAACCCCATTTCATTGTTGATGAATTAAAACTGGCAGAATCTACCAAAGAAAATCTTCCGGTAAGTATCCTTTCTAATGTTTTGAGCCATGAATGAGTTTTTGCAATTTTTTATTTTATTTCCGTTTTTGGGTTTTATCATTAGTTTTTTTTTACCCGAAGCCAAAGAAAAAACCATCTCCTGGATAGCTTTTGGTACTGTTTTTATACAGCTAATCGGAATTACAGCCTTTATTATTTGGTGGTTGTTTGAGGGAGCCTCCGATTTAAATTTGGTGAAACTTTCCGTTCTAAAAACCGCTCATTATGAGTTTTTTATAGATTTTTATTTTGATAAAGTTTCGGCCGTTTATTTGTTTATAGGAGCTTTACTAACTTCAATGATTACCACTTATAGTCGGTATTATTTGCATCGCGAAAAAGGATACAAACGTTTTTTTAATACCGTTTTGTTTTTCTTTTTCGGATATAATTTAGCGATATTATCCGGAAACTTTGAAACGTTATTTATAGGTTGGGAAATTATCGGTATTTCTTCCTTTTTATTAATCGCTTTTTATAGAGAACGTTATCTTCCGGTTAAAAACGCCTTTAAAGTATTTTCGATTTATCGGATTGGCGATGTGGGATTGTTGTTAGCCATGTGGGCAAGTCATCATTTGTTTCATGAAAACATAACCTTCATGAAATTGAATAATTATGAAATGGTGAGCGAGCATTTACAAAATCATTCAATTATTGGACTATTCATTGCACTTTGTTTGGCTTGTGCTGCGGCTGCAAAATCGGCTCAAATCCCTTTTTCATCGTGGTTACCTCGAGCTATGGAAGGGCCAACGCCTTCGAGTGCCATTTTTTATGGTTCATTGTCTGTTCATTTAGGTGTTTTTCTCATGTTGCGAACATTTCCGTTTTGGGAACATCAAACAGCCATTCGAATAGCAATTGGTTTGATGGGCTTAACCACAAGTTTGATGGCTTCATTAATGGCACGTGTTCAATCATCCGTAAAAAGTCAAGTAGCGTATAGTTCAATTGGACAAATTGGGATTATTTTTATTGAAATCGCTTTAGGTTTTGAAACATTAGCATTGATTCACTTTGCCGGAAATGCTTTTTTACGCACCTATCAATTATTGGTTTCTCCTTCTGTAGTTAGTTACATGATTCGCGATCAGTTTTATCATTATAAACCCAAAGAGAAGGCCATTGAAGATTCGTATCCCAAAAAAATAGAATATACTTTGTATATTTTGGCTTTGAAAGAATTCAATTTAGAAGGATTTTTGAACATGGTGCTTTGGCGACCATTAAAGATTATTGGCAAATCGTTAGATTTTTTAAATATCAAGCGGATCTATTTATTCTTTATTCCGCTTTATTTGATTGGATTTTTAATGTATAAATTCAGAGTTGAGTTACCTAGTCAAATAGCCAACATACTTCCGGAAATTTTTGCATTCATCGGATTGGTTTTTGTTTTCAAATCATTTTCCGAACGCAAAAGTCCTTTTCTAGCATGGATACTGATTGTCATGAATCATTTTTGGATTGCATTGGCCATCGTATTTAATGATAAAGTGAGTGTAAGCGAAATTGTTTATTATTTGGCGGGTGTTGTAGTTGCCGGAATAATTGGATATATAGCATTACTTCAGTTGAGAAAATTGGAAAGAAGAATCTTGATTAGCCAATATTTGGGTCATGTTTATGAACATCCAAAATTTGCTTTTTTCTTTTTATTGGCCACGCTCGGCATCACCGGATTTCCAATTACATCCACATTTATAGGTGAAGATTTGATTTTTAGTCATATTGATAGCCAACAACTTTTCTTGGCCTTTTTTGCGGCATCGAGTTTTGTAGTTTCCGGAATTGCCGGTATCCGAATTTATGCTCGCTTATTCTTGGGCCCTCACGTGAAAACGTATCATGAATTACCTTATCGTTCCTCTTAAAATTTTTTAAAATAAATATGAAATCAACTATAAATAAATATGTTCCTGCTGATGGATTGGCAGGATTAAAAGAAAATTTTAAATCTGATGCTATTTCAGGTTTTATTGTATTTTTATTGGCTTTGCCTTTAAGTTTAGGCATTGCAAAAGCTTCTGATTTTCCACCTATTATGGGTTTAATTACGGCCATAATTGGAGGAGTTGTAGTTTCCTTTTTTATGGGTTCTCGTTTGACCATCAAAGGTCCTGCTGCCGGTCTAATTGTGATTGTTGCCGGAGCTGTTGCTGAGTTTGGTCAAGGTGACAATCAATTGGGTTGGAAACTTGCTTTAGGAGCCATGGTCGTTGCAGGAGTAATTCAAATTTTATTCGGAATATTAAAATTGGGTAAACTAGCCGACTTTTTTCCGC
>NZ_JAWKMW010000011.1:0-125286 GCF_041392085.1 Flavobacterium sp.
TATCAATTTCAAATTAACAGGTTCATGCCTATGAATGATGGCGTTATCAATTTAGGACAAGGTGCTAACAAATGGAATACAGTTTTTGCTCAAAATGGAGCTATCAATACAAGTGATGTAAGACAAAAGAAAAATATTAAAAATTTATCGTATGGTTTAGATAAGCTAATGCAACTTAGACCAGTTAGCTTCGAATGGATAAAAGATGATGGTAGCGGGATGAAATTGGGGTTAATTGCACAAGAATTACAACAGGTGATTCCGGAAGTTGTTAGAGATTGGGATTGGGAAGAAGATGAACAAGGCAACCGCAAAAAAGTAGCTTCGTCTGTTTTAGGTGTGTATTACAGCGATTTGATTCCGGTGTTAATTAAAGCTACACAAGACCAACAGAATATTATTGAACAACAAAACAAAAAAATTGAAAGTCAGAAAAATGAAATAGAGTTATTAAAACAACAATTTCAAAAACAATATACGGATGTGTTGGAGAAAATAAAAAAATTAGAGGAAAGTAAATAATTGGAAATTAGTTTTAGTGGTTGATCCCCTTCTGGCGAGTGGTTTGCGGAAGGGGATCTTTTTTATATTAACTGAGCCATAAAATAACTTTTGTACCTATAGGTTTATTATTTTCATCTTTTAAATCGATAATTTCTAAAGTATATGTCAATTGATTTTGCAGATTAAAATTGTTTAATCGTTCAAGACTAAATTCAATTCCCAAAGAGTCTTTTTTAAAGGAGTTCATTTTGTTTTCTTTCGCTTTTTCTCGACCTATTCCATTATCTTGAATAAAAAGTCCGGTTTTATTATTATTGCTTATACATCCAATTTTTATCTCTTTATGACCCTCTTTTCGCATTAAACCATGCCAAATTGAGTTTTCAACAAAAGGTTGTAAAATCAATCCGGGGATTCTTTTTTCTGTCATTTTTGCATCATCCAATTTTTCAAAAATCAATGAAATAGCATTGTTAAAACGAATATTTTCGATGGTTAGATACAGTTCAATAACTTCTAATTCTTCCTTTACAGTAATGTATTCTCGTTTGGAAAATTCTAAAATATTCCGAATGAGTTTAGAAAACTTATTCAGGTAATACACCGCTTTTTCTTTATTGTTTTCGATAAAGTAAACTTTAATTGAATTTAAGGCATTAAAAATGAAATGAGGATTCATTTGACTACGTAACGCATCTAACTTGAGGTTTAGAATTTCATTTTCATATTGTGATTTCAGACGCTCAATTTTTTCACCTTCAGATTTTTCTAATGTAGAACGAAGAAGTTTTTCTTGTATTAATAATTTGTCTTCTAAGTCTTTTTGATGTTTTTCTTTTAGCTCATTAAGTTTGGTTTTCTCTAAGATAACGTTTTGTTGCATTATAATTTTTTCAGAATAGATGTTTTTAATTTTAAAGGCCAATGCTGTCATGAAAAGCAATGATTCAACAAAAACACCAATTAATAAATAGGTTATTGGTGCAATAGAGTAATCATTGATTAATGTTTTATACAATGCAAATAATACAAACACTGTGTAAATCAGTGTTCCGCAAAGCACTAACTTAGAAAGTGTATTTTTTATAACATAGACATTTTTTAAAAAATAAAGACCATAGATAGTAAGTAAAGGTGTAAATAGATATAAAAAATAATTCTTGATAAAAGCGGTATCGTGCAAAACAATCGAAAGAAAAAAAAGAAGGATAGCAATAATTAAATTAACAGTTAAAAATCTAACAAAATAGGTAGTTTGTTTTTTGTAATGGTTGTATAAATCCAACAGATGAATATAAAAAAACACCATCATTGTATTATATATGATTTGATTCATCCAATTAAGAGCAAAAAAACGACTATTGGCATACCAAGATATAATAGGTTCAATGTAAACCGTTTTTGTAGATAAGTAAAATAGTAAAAAAAGATTGTAAAGAGCGTAATATTTAAATGCTTTCTCTTTCGTTTGGTTGTAAATAATTAAACTTAATATAAAAAAAACAACTAATGCAGAAATGACAATATGCCATAAAATAAGTCTTGCTTCGTGCATTACAACTTGTTTAAAAGTTCATCTTTTTTCTGGCGAGAAACAGGAATAATCACATCATGATGTAAAACTACATATTGTTCCGATTTATTAAACTCAATCAATTTGTTCAAATTAATAATAAAACTGTTATGAACTCTGGCAAAAGGATAATTTAATAGTTTTTCCTCAACAGCTTTGAGATTATGATTAATTAATTTCTTTTTCGTTTTGTCAAAATAAATAAAACTATTATTGCCCTCGCTTTTTGCATATAAAATATCATCAGCATCGTAAAAAAACAATTTACTATCTGAATTAAAGCTTAATCGCTGATAATTTGGATTTGTTTTACTCGTAAAATCAAAAAGTATTTTTTCAATATCAATTTGTGATTTCTCTTGGTCTATTTCAAATTTAATTTTGTCAATACAATCCTTTAAATCATCACTGTCTATGGGTTTTAATAAGTAATCAAACGCTCTTTTTTTTATGGCTTGAATAGCATATTGGTCATAAGCCGTTGTAATAATTATTTTTATGCTTTTTTGAGGACAAAGATCAATAAATTGAAACCCATTTAAACCCGGCATTTCAATATCTAAAAAAACAATATCAATAGTGTTTTTTTCGAGATATTTTAAAGCGTCAAAAGGATCTGAGAATTGACCAACTACTTTTATATCAGTGCAAAAAGTTTCAATTTCCCATGCCAAACTTTTTAGGGCATTCAATTCATCATCGATTAAAATGGCATTCATACTGCTTAAAAAAGAGGATTAACTATGCAATATACTAAATAATGTATTTGGTTTTATTGTTTTGTATGGATGGTTATTATTAGGTGATAAATGACAGGGATAATAGTTTTTTCAGGGATTTAAATAATTAGCTTTAAGAGCAAGTAGTAAATCAAATTATCACAAATAACTGACCAATCAAGGTTGGTTTTTTGCCTAATTTCATTTTATGTTATTAAGATAGTATGTATATTTTGAAATTTGAAGTAAAATTTAACCACATTCATTACTAAGTCAAATTTGTTCAATTAGTCCATTATTCATATTTATGAGAATAATTAAGATAAGAAAAAATGTTGTGCTGTTTTTTTTGTTAGCTACTAGCAGCATTTTTGCTCAAGTAGGAATCAACACAACAGTACCCAATGCTCAATTAGAAATTAAATCGTCAAGCGAAACAAATCCGGCAAATACGGACGGAATATTAATTCCAAAAGTTGATGCTTTTCCATCAACCAATCCGGGAGTCGCTCAACAAGGAATGATGGTTTATTTGACCACAACTTTCGGCAGTAATCCGCCCGGATTTTACTATTGGGACAATGGGACTACAACATGGATGGCCGTAAAAGGAGCAGATGGAGGTACACTTGACCAAGCGTATGATTTTGGTGGATCCGGTGCAGGAAGAACAATAATTGCCGATAATGGAGCAGTTACCATTTCTGGAACGGATGGTTTTGTTTCAACAGGCGTTTTAAACAATGGGATTGTAGCACCTCTTGGTGGGGGGGTAAAAATGTATTGGAATCCAAGAAAAGCAGCATTTAGAGCTGGTAGTATAGGTAGTACTCAATGGAATGATTCTAATGTCGGAACGTATTCTGTAGCTTTTGGAAGAAGCACTATTGCGTCTAGTAATTCAACAACAGCATTTGGCGATAATACCGAGGCATCTGGATTGAATTCAACAGCATTTGGTTATCTTACACGAGCGTTAGCAACTAATTCAACAGCTTTTGGTAATAATACAACCGCGTCAGGTATTAATTCGACGGCTTTTGGACTTGATTCAACAGCTAGCGGAACAAATTCAACAGTTTTTGGACAAACAAACGGTGCTTTAGGAGCAGCTTCAACGGCATTTGGCAACGGGAATCTTGCTCAGGGCAGTAATACTATTGTTTTTGGAAATAATTCAACTGCAAATGGCGAATATTCAATCGCATATGGCTTTGAGAACAATTCCTTTGGGTATAAATCTATTGCTTCAGGGGTTTCCAATTCTACAGCCTCTTTCGGAGAAACTGTTTTGGGAGTTGGAGCAACGTCATATACTCCTTCAACTGGTGGTGTAGGTTTGTTTCGAACTGCAAATGCCACTGACAGATTATTTGTCATAGGAAATGCTATTGATGCAAACAACAATAATGTTGTTGATAATGCTGAACGCAGTGATGCAATGATTGTATTAAAAAATGGTTTAACTCGTTTACCTTCAACCACCAATGCCCTGATTGATGGATCTGACGGTAAAGCGGTTGTTACAAAGGAATGGGTTGAAGCAAATACAAACAATACGGCATGGAGCTTAACAGGAAATTCAGTAACTTCTACAGACTTTATTGGAACTACAAATAACCAAGACTTAGTGTTTAAGAGAAATAATAGTGAGGCCGGAAGAATATCTTTACAGAATACTTCATTTGGAATTTATACGCATGAAAATCTTTCCACAGGTTTATTCAATGTGGCTTTTGGTCATGAAGCAAGTCAAAATATTACAACGGGCTCCTTAAATACAGCAACAGGTTACGCTGCCTTAAACAACACGACTATTGGTGACTCAAATACTGCAGTAGGTAGTTTGTCAATGGCAACAAATACTTCGGGGGCATTAAATTCTGCCTTTGGCAGAGAGACTCTATATTATAACACTTTTGGATCTCAAAATAGTGCTTTTGGTGTATATGCACTTCATAGTAATACCACGGGTAATTGGAATGTAGCTATGGGAGCATTTGCACTGAATGATAATTCTACAGGTCAGAGAAATGTTGCAATAGGAAATAATGCATTAAACCAAAATACAATTGGTGGAAATAATGTAGCCATTGGGTTACGTGCTTTAACAAGTAATACAACGGCAAGTAATAATACTGCTGTGGGAACTTATTCTTTAGAAAACAATACTATAGGACAGAATAATGTTGCATTAGGAGTATATGCTTTACGTGATAACATTTCAGGTTCTTCCAATAGTGCTATAGGTAATAATGCATTACTTAATAATACGATAGGAAATTCCAACACTGCTATTGGGATTAATGCCTCTTATAACAATACAACTGGTATTGGAAATACTGCTCTAGGATTTAATACTTTATATTCAAATAGTATAGGAGGCGGTAATGTGGCTGTAGGTAATCAATCTCTTTTTTCTAATACGGGCGGTAATAATACAGCAATAGGAAACTTAACAATGTATGATAATACTACCGGTGCAAGCAATGTTGCAGTAGGTCTTGCGGCTTTAAATAATAATACTACTGGGAGTTCAAATGTATCTATTGGTAGTGAAAGTTTGTTATATAATACTACCGGGTCAAATAATGTAGGAATTGGCCAACATGCACTCTTATTTAATACCGCATCTGGAAATACTGCGGTTGGATTTAATGCATTGCGAAGTAATACTACTGGAGTAAATAATGTGGCATTCGGGAGTAGATCGTTATTTTCTAATGTAACAGGTAATGCAAATACTGCATTGGGATATGACAGTCTTACAGACAATAGAGCAAATAATAACACAGGAATCGGAGCAGGATCTTTACAGTATAATACCTTGGGAACAGGAAATACTGCTGTTGGTAGTTATAGCTTAAATCTTAACACAACGGGATTTCAAAATGTCGCTGTTGGAAGTGGAACGCTTAATTCTAATACAACCGGAATAAACAATACTGCGTTGGGTTTTAGTGCTCTAGTTTTTAATACTTCGGCCAGTGACAATGTGGCTGTGGGGTCATATGCTCTAGGAACAAATAGTTTAGGTGTAAGAAACACTAGTGTTGGAGCAGCCAGTTTGCGATTTAATTCAACAGGCAATAATAATGTAGCCTTAGGATATTTTTCAATGTATAGTAATACCACAGGCTTTAATAACGTTTCAATTGGTACTGAATCTTTGCGAAGTAATACCACCGGAATATACAATACAGCGATAGGAAATAATGCACTTTATGGTAATTCTACTGGGACATACAATACAGCAATAGGAAGTCAGGCCTTAGGGTCTAATACTACAGGAACCCAAAATACTGCAACAGGGACAAATGCACTTTTACAAAATACTACGGGTAATTACAATACCGCAAATGGAAATGGTTCACTACAATTAAACACGACAGGGTATAATAATGCTGCATTTGGTTCAGGCACCTTGTATAATAATACACTCGGATTTGAAAATACAGCGTTGGGTTACCAAAGTTTATGGTTTAATACATCAGGAAATAATAATACAGCTGTAGGTAATCAAGCGTTGTTTAATAATAGCTTGGGAACAAACAATTCAGCCTTTGGAAATGATGCATTAGGGAATAACACCGTAGGAACCTTTAACACAGGTGTTGGATATAATGCGGAAACAGGTACAACTAATTTAACGAACGCAACTGCCATAGGGGCGAATGCTTATGTGCAAACAAGTAATAGCATGGTGTTAGGCTCTATTGCAGGAATTAATAGTGCTACTAATAATACTAATGTTGGAATTGGCACAATAGCTCCAAATGCCAGATTACAAGTAGAAGGTGGTTCAATCTTTAACGAAACGGGAGCCGATGTCGATTTTAGAATTGAAGCTGACACGGAAATCAACATGTTTTTTGTAGATGCTAGTGACGATGCTGTAAAAATTGGCACCAATACCGGGACAGCAGAGCTCTTAAAAGTAGGTGATATTACCGGTGACGGCATTCAGATTGGATCTTTTGAAGTAATTGAAGACGGCGGTGCTTCTACTTTACAAGTAAATTCAAATTTTATTCCGGATGCCAATAACCTTTACGATATTGGTAACGGAACCAATAGATGGCAAGATATTTTTGCAACCAATGGCGTCATTCAAACTTCCGATAGAAATACAAAAACGAACATCGAAAACATGAATTACGGGTTGGAAGAAATTTTAAAACTTAGACCGGTATCCTTCAACTGGAAAGAGTATCCCAACGGTGCAAAGAAACTTGGATTTGTTGCACAGGAATTATTACCGATTTTGTCTGAAGTTGTTAAAACGGAAGACTTGGTATTACAAGAGGATGGGACTGTAAAAACCGAAAAATTACCCTACATGGGGGTTTATTATTCAGATATAATACCTGTTTTAGTGAAAGGAATTCAAGAACAGCAGGAAATTATAAAAAAACAACAGGACGAAATAGAACGACTTAAAAATGTTGAGGTAAAACTCCAACAAATTGTACAACGGTTAGAAGTTTTAGAAAAGAAATAAGTTTTGGAAGTTTGGTTAGTGGTTGTCCCTTTCGTTAGTGGTTTGCGAAAGGGATTTTTTATATTTTTTTTATTATATACGTTACTATGCCCCAAATGATTAATTGGTTTTCTTCCGTGATTTTGATGGGTTCAAACAGTTTGTTTTCCGGGATTAAAAAAACTTCTTTTTGGGTTACTTTAATGCGTTTTACAGTGAATTCACCGTCTAAAAAACAAACCGCAATTTTGTTGTTCTTTGGTTCCAAACTGCGGTCGATAACCATAATATCGCCATCATCTATGCCCGCACCAATCATTGAGGTTCCTGAAGCTTTTGCATAAAAAGTAGCTTCTTTGTTTTTGATTAAAACAGCATCCAAGCTAATTTTTGTTTCATCAAAATCCGCCGCCGGTGAAGGAAATCCGGCCTTAATCCCCGCTGTAATAAACGGAAGTTCAATCGGATTGTCCAGATCGGGACGAAAAAATATAAGTTTGGTCGTTGTCATAAATTAATTTTCAAATTGTCTAATTCTCCCTCATTGGCTAATTGACATATTATCCCATTGCCACATTAACCAATTTTCACCTTAAACACATCCCGAATATCCGTCGTATATTTCGGCGAAAGCAAATTTTGTTTCATTTTCCAAGTCCGTTGCAAATCCTGATTGGCCAATCGGATTTTGCGTTCGCCAGTTTTTTTATGAAAAGCATCCATCACTTCCATGATTTTTTGGTGTTTCGGATTTTCTTCTTCAAACAAATGAAATTGCTTTTGGTCTTGCGGAATAATTTGCGTGACAATCACTCCCGCTTTTTTATAAATTTCACCCTCTTCAAAAATTTCTTTCAACATTTTAACAACCAATGTACTTATTGTTAAACTGGAATTACTCGCAAAAGGCAAGGTTTCCATTCTATAAAAATTATATTTTGGTTTATCGACTTTGTATTTGTCTTTCCGCAAATATAAAATCACGCCATAACAACAGGAATTTTGTTTGCGAAGCTTCTCCGCACAAACGGAGGCAAAAGTAGAAACACGTTCTTTCATTTCATCAAACGTAGTAATGTTCCCATCGAAACTACGCGTGATAGCGATGTTTTTACGGTCTTTCGGCTCCTCGAGTTCTAAAACGGATTGGCCCAATAATTCCAATCGCAATCGGTTACCTACTACACCCATTTCTTTTTTGATAAATGCTTCGTTGTGTGGCAAGGTAAAATCATAAGCGGTATGAATGTTTTGGGCTTTCATCTTCTTGGTTAACCGAAAACCAATGCCCCAAACGTCTTCAATTTTAGTCCATTTTAAGCCTTTGATACGTTTTTCTTCGGTGTCAATCACATAACTTCCCATGGTTTGTGTTGGAAATTTTCTAGCAATTTTGTTGGCCACTTTTGCCAAAGCTTTAGTAGGAGCAAAACCCACGGAAACGGGAATGCTTAACCATTTCAACGTTCGCCTTTTTATTTCTAAACCATATTGTTGATAGTTAGTGATAGGTAGGCCGTTAAAGTTTAGAAAAGCTTCATCAATACTGTACACTTCTACATGAGGGGTGAATTGTCCTAAAACTGACATCACCCGGCTGCTCATATCGCCATACAACGCATAATTGGATGAAAAAACGGTGATGTTTTTCTGTTTGAGTTCTTTACGTACTTTAAATTCCGGAGCTCCCATCGGGATGCCTAATGCTTTGGCTTCGTCACTGCGAGAGATAATACAACCGTCGTTGTTCGACAAAACAACAATGGGTTTTCCGTTCAGTTGAGGTTGGAAAACACGTTCGCACGAAGCATAAAAATTGTTACAATCCACTAAAGCATACATGATGTAAAGTTAATCGATTCTTCTTTTTATAGGAAGCAAACGAATGTTAATATTGATAAGAATTTAGATATTGGAAGTTGGGAGTTTTCAGTCACAGTTTTTAGTCACCTGACAACCGACAACTCACAACACCTTCTCATACGCACGTCTCGGACTTCCTCTAAAATGTACAATACCACAAAATACAAAACCTGCTTTTTCAAAGATCTTCATCATGGCAAAATTGTCGTGGTTAGTGTCGGCTTTCAAGCTGTGTATGTTGTTGGTTAACGCAAAAGCTTCGATATGTTCGATCATTTTTTTGGATAAGTTTTGTCCGAGATAATCTTGAGCAATCGCTACCCGATGAAAAACGACAAAATCACTATTTGTCAACCATTCGCCTTGCAAGTTGTCATATTCCGGTTCGTCGTTGATTAAAACAGCAGTATAACCTACAACAATTTCACCATCAGTCAGTACATAACCAATTCCTTTTTCAATATCGGCTTGAATGATTTCCGGGTTGGGATAACCGTCTTGCCATTGGTTACTGCCGTCGACTTTTCGGCGGAGAATTGCGTTTTGTAGGATGGTCCAGATTTGTGAAGCATCGGTGTGAGCGGCTTTTCGGAAGTGGTTGTGCATTGTGCGTAGAATTCTGTTAAAGATTAAAGGTGTGAAATGGAGGCGGTTTTTAATAGTATCCTTTTTTTCCAATACCAATAGTCCAGAAAAATTCATTTCCTAGGTTATCCACAAGTTCTTGTCTCCAAAATGACAAGTCTAATTGTTTGAAAATAAAAGAGTAAGGGAGTTCTTCGTTGCTATGGTCATAATCCGTTTGATATGCTGATTTTACCTTTTCAATCAATTCCGGAACAGGTGTTTTGAAAACGTTTACATCATCTAAAAACACGTTTAGATGTTCGGCTTCGTTACCGTGAAATTCAAGGTATTCTACTTGTAAGTTGGCATCATAATGTATCTGAAATTCATTTTCAAAATAGGTGTCTTTGGCCGGATTGTCTATTTTGATGTCGTCAAATTCAAATACCGATGCTTCTTCAGTGTGAAATGGCGTTCCTAAAATGCTTCTGACGGTTTCTCTATCCATCCCGAAATGAATCTCGTTTGTTCCAGAATGTAGAACTATTTCAATTTTTTTAAACATTGCTTTCAATGGTTAGTTTTACAACCGTTTTTAAGATTTCGTTTTTATATCTGATGGCTTCATATTCAAAATCAAACTTCATCGTAATTTCGAGTTCGATAAAATCGTTTTCCAATTCTAGGAACTTCATTTCTGGTACATCCACCGGATTGTGAACATTTTTCAAATAGACCGAGCCGTCAATATAGCCATCGTTAGGATTTAAAGGAAAAGAAACGGTTTTTCCGATGTAGCTTGACAAAGTTTCGGGTAATTCAATCGCGTATAAATCCACAGAAGTAGAAACGATTTCATTATTCAAAACAAATTTTGAAACAGGCAGAATAATGTTATAATAATTCCCTTCTTCTTTGTTGAATTCTCCTTGCAGAAATTTCCATTTTGTCACCGAAAAATCAGCAGTCAAATCGGGATAATCATTTGGGTTTTCTTCTGGTTCTTGTAGATCGAGATAGGTTTTTCCGTTTTCAAATTCGGCAACAATGTCTTCAATATATTCAGTAGTTGGTTTGGCACCGTATTTCCAGAAAATTTCCATCATCCGAAAATCATCGGTATAAGAAGCCCATTCGATACCCGTGACATCATTGTTTACAATGGCATTGGCATCAAATCCGTTTTCTAAAGCGTTTTCAACGGCTTGGTAGTTTTGTTCTACAATGAAATTTAGTATTTCTTTAGGTGTCATTTTATTGTAATTTGTGTATTAAAAAGTTGGTAACATATTTAAATATAATTTTCAGAATCCTCTCTGTAATAACCTAATTTTTCTTTATACGATTTTAAATACTTATTGAGTTCAACAGAATCCAGTTTACCACCGTTTTCAACTTCCGATAACCAGTCCGACCATTCTATGGATGATAAGACTAATCCCATTATTCTTGTTGCGGCATAATATTCGGATTGAGTGAGTTCCGGAAAACGCTTTGCTACTCTTTTGGGGATTTTATGCTCTGATTCCCATGTTATATAATCAAATAGTTCAGGTAGAGAAATGTTTTTATCTTTGATTTTTAGTCCCTGACTTATAACTTCATCGCTCTCATCCGCTATTTCTTCTCCCCATTCAATCGTATCGACAATTTGCCACATTTCTTTAGATGTTGAGCCATGTAAAAGAAATCCAACTCTTAGGTTTTCAGAAGCATCTGCTAAATCTTCTTTTTTTGTTTTTTGAAGAGAATATTTTTTTAAAAAATGGATTAATACTTGTTTGCCGCTTGCCATTTTGTATGTATTTTTTATTCTGTTATTTCTTTCTTTAGTTGTTCCACACCAATTTGTGTGAGTTTGTTTTGGAGGTTATCAAAGGTAAATATAATTTTCACCTTATCGATATGGTAAAACAAACTCGTTACATTCCCGAAAAATGGATTTTTAATATTTCTTTTATCCTTTGGCTTTCCTGCTTTTTGCTCTATTTCTGCTAAACTGTCTTGGAACGTAACATCAAAAGGTAAACTGTCAAACACCTTTTCGGAAGCGTCATAGATGAAAAAATTGGTAAATACAGGCTTTCCTCCACGTAGAGGTTTTTCAGAATCACCTTCACGAATCATTCGTTCGTTGGTAAACCCCAATTCTAATTTAGAATCTTTGCATCGGATGAATTGAAGTTGGCTATTGTATTTAGTTGCATTAGGAAAATTTTCTGTTCTGAATTGTTCAAACTCAGGATTGGATAAGTATTTTCCAAAATAGTTAGTTAATTTATTCATTGAATGTATTTAATTCATTTTTTTATCAAAATGAGGATTCTAAATTGATGTAAAAATAATAAAATGACTACAAAGGCAACAGGTTTTTTGTGAAGCACTACCCTTGTGGGCACGCCCAAATTATTTTGCTGATTTTTACAATTTTTTAAATCTGCGGTCAAAAAAATAACGAACTGATGAATGGTGAATAACGAATGATGAAATAAAAAAAACGTCCCGATTGCTCGAGACGTTTACCATTCATTCGGTAATCTAAATAATTGTATATTATTCGATCACAGCTACTTGAGCTGCTACTTTACCTTTTCTTCCTTCTTCTTCTTCATACGAAACTCTGTCTCCCTCTCTTAGCTCTTCAGCTTTGATTCCGGTTGCATGAACAAAGATGTCTTTACCGGTTTCTTCATCAGTGATGAATCCGTAACCTTTTGACTCATTGAAAAATTTTACTGTACCTGTACGCATTGTGTAATAAAAAAAAATTAATAATGCCCAAAGGTAAACTATAAATAAATACGAATGTTAAAACAATGTTACTTTTTTGTGAAAATTATTGATTTTCAGTATTTTCAATGTTTTTGTTATCGTTTTTTAAAACGAAGTCGGTTAATTTCTTGTTTTTATAACGATGCCACAAAAAGAGCGGCATAAGTACCAATGCAATGATTAAAACTCCTATACCAACCCATTTATCCCCTTCATTTCCAGCAGCGTTTTTAATGTAGTAGCCATAACCAATAAAAGCTAAAGCCGTACAAAAAATGATTCGGATAGCAATTTTCATAACTTATTTCACATTTAGTTTGATGTGCAATTCCTGTAGTTGATGCTCATCAATTACCGATGGAGCATCTATCATTACATCGCGACCACTATTGTTTTTTGGAAAAGCGATGAAGTCACGTATGGTCTCTTGACCGCCTAAAATAGCAACTAATCTATCCAAACCAAAAGCCAAACCTCCATGAGGAGGAGCTCCATATTGAAATGCATTCATCAGGAATCCGAATTGATTTTCGGCTTGTTCGGGTGAAAAACCCAACAGCGAGAACATACTACTTTGTAAATCACGGTCGTGGATACGTATCGAACCGCCACCTATTTCATTTCCGTTTAACACCATATCGTAGGCATTGGCACGCACTTTTCCTGGTTCGGTTTTAATCAATTGCATGTCTTCCGGTTTTGGTGAAGTAAACGGGTGATGCATGGCGTGGTAGCGTTGCGTCTCTTCGTCCCATTCCAATAATGGAAAATCGACTACCCAAAGTGGAGCGAATTCGTTCGGTTTTCGCAAGCCTAAACGAGTGGCAACTTCCATCCGAAGTGCTGATAATTGTGTTCTGGTTTTATCGGCTTTTCCGGAAAGAATTAAAATTAAATCGCCCGGTTTTGCATTGGTGATTTCGGTCCATTTTTTTAAATCGGTTTCGTCATAAAACTTATCCACAGATGATTTCAAACTGCCATCCAATTCATATTTAACATACACCATCCCGGAGGCACCGATTTGTGGACGTTTGACCCAATCAATCAACGCATCGATTTCTTTTCTGGAGTAGGAAGCACATCCGGGAACGGCAATTCCGACTACTAATTCGGCTGAATTAAATACGGCAAAATCTTTATGTTGAGCCACAGCGTTTAACTCGCCGAATTTCATTTCAAAACGAATGTCCGGTTTGTCGTTTCCGTATGTTTTCATGGCATAATCGTAGGTAATTCTTGGGAATTTCTCTACTTCAACTCCTTTGATTTCTTTTAATAAATGACGCGTTAATCCTTCAAAAACATTTAAAATATCTTCTTGTTCAACGAATGCCATTTCGCAATCAATTTGAGTGAATTCTGGTTGACGGTCGGCACGCAAATCTTCGTCTCTAAAACATTTTACGATCTGAAAATATTTATCCATTCCGCCCACCATCAACAATTGTTTGAAGGTTTGTGGCGATTGCGGAAGTGCATAAAATTGACCTTCGTTCATGCGACTGGGAACGACAAAATCTCTGGCTCCTTCCGGGGTAGATTTAATCAAATAAGGTGTTTCAATTTCACAAAAACCTTGTTTTGATAAATAATTTCGAACTTCCATAGTCACTTTATGACGGAAAATCAGGGAGTTTTTGACTGGATTTCTTCGGATGTCTAAATAACGGTATTTCATGCGAATGTCTTCGCCACCATCTGTTTCATCTTCTATTGTAAAGGGAGGAAGTTGTGCTGCATTCAAAACGGTCAATTCCGAAACCAAAATTTCAATATCTCCGGTAGGAATATTTTTGTTTTTGGCTTCACGTTCGATAACTATACCTTTTACTTGAATCACAAATTCGCGACCAAGCGTTTTAGAAGCTTCAAAAACGGATTTTTCAGTGCGACTTTCATCAAATATTAATTGCGTAATACCGTATCGATCGCGTAAATCGACCCAATTCATAAATCCTTTGTCACGAGATTTTTGTACCCATCCAGCTAACGTTACTATCGTATTGATGTGTGTACTGTTTAATTCTCCGCAAGTATGACTTCTATACATGTTAATTCTAATTTTTTGAGTTGCAAAAGTACTATTTTGTTTGAAGATTTTTAGTTTTTTAAGACAAAAGGTAATTGGATGAGGAATAAAAGAATTCATCGATAATCGTTTCTTAATGTTAAGTTTTATTGTAATGTTACCAAATTGTTAAGCAAAAGTTTTTTTATTGTAAAATAATATGTATATTTGTTTAGTAATTGTTAACCTACTAAAAAGAAAGAATATGAAAAAGTTATTTGTTACAATGATGTTAGTGTTCTCAGGGGTTGTATTTGCTCAAGAGAACAATGCAAAACATGAAGTGGTTGACCAAATGGTTAAGTCAACGTTTTATCACGATAATGGTCTTGTGCAACAAGAAGGTTTTTATAAAGACGGAAAAGTACATGGTCAATGGGTTTCGTATGATGAAACTGGTAAAAAAGTGGCAATGGGTCAATATCAAGACGGAATGAAAATTGGTAAATGGTTTTTTTGGACAGGTACCGATTTAACGGAAGTTGATTATTCTGATAGCCGAATTGCACAAGTGAAAAAATGGTCGCAAGGGGCTATTGTGCAAGTGAATAAAAATTAACTATATCTAAACTCAACCTTAAAAGAGCTTCAATTTTGAAGCTCTTTTTTATTGTATTTTCTTTTTGTTGCGATTAAGTTCTTTAAAGGAGGAAATTATTTTTGCCATTTTTTCGGTGTGGTCATCTTTCCGCTTGAGCTCGGTCCAATTCACTATTTGATAATAATGTTCTTTTCCTTTGATAAAGCCAAGTTGGTAATAAACATTTAATCCGTCAACTGTTCCACTTACGGTCATTAGTTTTGCTTCTAAACCATTAATTTTAGTGCTTTCTAAGGGTGATAACTTTCCGTTTTTTATTGCTGCAGACAAGTTGTCTTTCAATAAATAAGCATATCCGTTTAAATCAGGAGAATAATTTCCTTTGAGTAGAAAATCAAACTTTACCATGTCGTTAAAGTCGGCAATAGGTTCATCAATCACAATCGTATAAAATTCGTTAAAAATATTTTGGTATTGCAACGAAGCATCTTCATGCAAATTATCGGCTTTGGAAAGTGTTTTGGGTAATTTAATTTCATATTGCCCTTTAATTTTGATGGATTGAATTTCTTCATTGGCACAACTTACTATCAAGAAGGAAATTAAAATACAACAGCTCATTCTGATTTTTTTCATATAAAAATTTTATGCAAGATAAAAAAAACCACGCTTTCACGTGGTTTAATTGGTTGATTTGTTTGTGGAATTAAAAATAGTTTATGAATGTTTTGGCGTGAACCCGTCATCACTTAACTCCTTATGCTCATAATCAGCAATCATTTCTTGAGCATAATCTGTTTTTTGTTTGTTTTTTCTGAACCTGTTTGTGATTCCTTCAAATACAGAATATACAACAGGAACAATAACAAGAGTAAGGAATAATGACGAAATAAGTCCTCCGATAATTACCCAAGCCAGTCCGTTGTTCATTTCAGCTGCAGCTCCTTTGGCAATCGCAATCGGAATCATACCGAAAACCATCGCAATAGTAGTCATCATAATCGGACGTAACCTTGCGTGATTCGCCTGAATAAGAGCTGTTTTTGTTGTCTCTCCTGCTTCTTTTCTGTGGTTGGTAAAATCGACAATCAAAATTGCGTTTTTGGCAACCAGTCCGATTAGCATAATCATACCCAATATAGTGAATATGTTTAGCGAATTATTTGTAAGTGCCAGAATTGCCATTACACCTATCAGAGCAAGCGGAATTGAAAATAACACCACAAACGGATGCACATAACTGTTATACAAAGCAACCATTACCAAATAAACCAAGATGATAGCAGCCAGTAAAGCAATTCCTAATGTTCCGAAACCTTCTCCTTGCATTTCCATATCTCCACCCCAAACATAGCTAACTCCTGTTGGTCTTTCTAATTGAGAAAATGCTTTTTCCCATTCTGCTGCCACGTCTCCAACAGCACGTCCGATAACTTGAGAACGAACCGTTACAGAAGGACTTTTGTCTCTACGTTCCAAAACACTTGGTCCTGAACCTTGTTTTACATCGGCAAATTGTTCTAAACGGATTTTTTCTCCGTCTTTATTGACAAATATAATATTGCTTACATCATCAATGTTTGAGCGGTTAAATTCATCATATCTGATGTTGATGTCATATTCGTATTCTCCTGCTCTGAATTTTGCATCAGTATTTCCTGAGAAAGCGGTTTGCATTGTCATACCGACTGTTGATAAATCCAGACCTAAACGGGACATTTTATCTCTATCTACTTTTACTTCGATTTCCGGATTTCCGTCTTCGACAGAAAGTTCTACTTCTGATGTTCCTGCAATTTTTAATAATTCTGCTTCTGCTTTTTTGGCAAAATCCATAGCACTTTCAAGATCAGAACCCACCACAACCAACTGCAAAGGTGCATCATCAGCTCCCATAATTCCGATAGGTACAATTGTGATTTTGGCATCAACTAAGTATTCTTGTAATTCTCTTTTTAGTTTGGCTGCATAAATAAACGTGTTTTCAGCTCTCAAAGATTTATCGACCAATTTTACGCTAACCTCAGACTTATAAGCAGTAGCTTGGGTAGAACCAAATCCTCCGCTTGTTTCTCCGACTTTGGTAATCATATTAACAATTTCGGGCTTTTCTTTAAGATACTTCTCTGTTCTTTGCGTAATAAAATTGGTTTGTTCGATTGAAGCATCTTTCGGAAGTTCTATCTGAACCAAGAATTCTCCTCTGTCCATTTTAGGGAAAAATTCTCCTCCTACAAATCCTCCTAATCCAAAAATAGAACCAAAGAATAAAAATACAGCTATCAATAATGTGGTAAGTTTGGTTTTCCAGCTTTTCAAGGCCCATTCCAATATTCCTGAAATCCAGTGTGTAAAAGCAGTAATTCTTGCTTCAAACCAAAGGATAATTTTTCCGAAAATGGTTTTGTCTGATACGTGTTCTAATTTTCCGAATCTTGAAGAAAGCCAAGGAACGAGTGTAAATGAAGTCAAGAACGAAAAAGCTGTTGCAATCATTACCGTTACCGCAAACTGACGGATAATATTTGATACCAAGTCGTTACTCAAAGTAATCGGTAAGAATACTACAATAATAACGAGGGTAATACCCACAACGGTAAATCCGATTTCGGAAGCTCCGTCATAAGCAGCACGAACCTTGTTTTTACCCATTTCCATATGCCTGTGAATATTCTCCAAAACCACAATAGCATCATCGACCAAAATACCTACAACAAGAGAAAGAGCAACCAAACTCATCAAGTTCAGGGTGAATCCCATAAAGTAGATTCCGATAAAGGTTGCAATAAGCGAAGCAGGAATCGTAATCATTACAATAAAAGCATTTCTTAAACTGTGTAAGAACAAAAGCATTACGGCAGCTACCAAGAAAATAGCCAGGAAAATGTCAAAAATTACGTTGTTGGCAGCAGTTAGGGTAAAATCACTTGTGTCATCTGCAATAGCTAATTTCACGTTGTTTACTTCGTAATCTTTTTCGATGCCTAAAGCTGTTTTTCTGACCAATTCACTCACGGCTACCGCATTGGCATCAGATTGTTTCATAACCTGAATCAAAATAGTATTCTGTTGGTTGTTACGAGCTAATTTTTCAACGTCTTTTTGAGTATCTCTAACTTCTGCTACATCTTTTAAACGAATTTGGATTCCGTTTTTTTCTTTGATAATTAAATTCTGAAGTTCCGTAACATCTTTGTATTTTCCAGCCAGACGAATAAGTGTTGTGTTTTCTCTTGTCTTAACATTTCCGGTAGGGAAGTCAAGATTTGAAGCCATCACGACCTGTCTGATTTCAGGTATAGAAAGTCCGAAACCTTCTAATTTTTCCTGATTGATGTTTACCTGAATTTCTCTTTCTTCTCCTCCGATAAGGTTCACCTGTGCCACTCCCGGAACACGAGAGAGTGCAGGCTGGATTTTCTTGTCGATTAAATCAAAAAAAGCAACTTCGTCCATATCTCCCGTAGCTGCAATTGTCATAATCGGTAAATCGTCCATTGAGAATTTAACGAGTGAAGGCGGATCAGCATCATCAGGTAAATCAGCCAAAATTGCATTTACTTTACGTTGAGCATCGTTCAAAGCATAATCGGTATTAGCTCCAGGATTGAGTTGAATCATTACAACCGAAATACTCTCAAATGATTTAGAATCAATTTTCTTGATGTTTTCTAACGAAGAAATCGCATCTTCAACTTTTTTGGTAACTGTATTTTCTATTTCAGAAGGAGATGCTCCCGGATAAACCGTAGAAATCGTAATCATATTGGTCTCGAATTTCGGGATAAGTTCGTAACCTAACTGATTGTAAGTAAAAAGTCCGCCCAATGTTAAAATCGTGAATAACACGACTATTATCGTGGGACGTTTTATTGATATTTCTGCTAATTTCATATATTTTTCTTTTTAGATGAAAGAAGAAAGAGTCAAGAAGAAAGACTTGTGTCTTTTCTCTTGTTTCTTATTTCTTTCCTCTTTGTTCTTATTTCACAATATTAATTTTTGCTCCGTCGGTAAGATTGATAATACCGCTTGTGATGACTATATCTCCTGCTTTTAGTCCATCAAAAACTTCAACCGTATCTCCGAAGTTTCTTCCTGAAACGATTTTAGTCAGATGGGCCACTCCTTCACGAGCTACAAAAACTTCGTTGTTCGCAATACTTCCAACAAAAGCAGTTCTTGGAACAACCGTAATTGGAGTTTGATTTTTTGATTTTTCTCCGAATATTGCAGAACCGTACATTCCTGCTCTCAAGTCGTTGTTTGGGTTGTTTAATACTTCTATCTCTACAGGAAAGTTTAGTGACTCATCAGCCATTGCAGCGATAAAAGTTACTTTCCCTTTAAACTCTTTATCAGGATAAACACTTGCTTTTATGCTAACTTCATCTCCAACTTTGATGTTGGCAACTTGGTTTTCGGTAGCATTAGCTTTTAGCTTTAGTTTTGAAACATTTACAACATCAAAAAGTGGAGCTCCTGGTGCTACAACTGTTCCAGGTTCAATATGTCTTTTATTTACAATCCCGTTGATTGTTGATTTTACATTACTGTCTCCCACATTGATCTTAGCTTGGTTCAGTCTTGCTTTAGCTGATTGTAATTGTAAATTCGTTTGATCGAGCTGCTGTTGGGTTACTCCACCGGTTTTATATGCACTTTCGAAACGTTGAGCATCTTTTTGGGCTGTCAGATAAGCGGCTTCAGCATTTTGTAATTCTACCGATTGCAGATCAGCTTTTATGACAGCAAGGTTTTGCCCTACTGATACTCTTGCCCCTTCTTGAACCAATACTCGAACTACTTGTCCGCCTCTTTCAGAAGATAATTTTAAATCCTGAAATGGTGCAAAATTTCCATTAGCTCTGTAGCTTGCATCAACAACTTCGGTTTTAATAGTGTCAACGCGGACAGCAACATAAGCACTTTGTTCTGCCACAATAGCTGTTTCTTCGGCTTGTTTTTGTTTGTTTCCGGCTAAAGTAAAGCCAGCCCAGACAATAAGGGCAATTACGATAAGGATATAGATTATTTTTTTCATTTTTATATGATTGAGGTTTGATATTGATTTTTGTTATCTTAAGGAATTAAGTTCCCCTTTTGACTTTATGAGTTCGATTTCTGCTACTTTATATTCTAACAAAGCATTCGAAAGATTGTTTTTGGCATCTGCCAGAGCATTTTCGGCTTCAATTAAATCTGTTAAAGTAGCCAGCCCGTTTACGTAATTGTTATTTGTATTGTCAAGAACTTCCTGTGCTAATTTTACATTTTCTTTTTGATTCTCTATGGTTATAACACTATTATTAATTTGCGTTTTAGCATTTTCAAAAGCGAGATTAAGAGCTTGTTCGGTTTCTTGCATATCAACTTCAAGAACATCCAGTTGGTTTTGAGCCTGACGAACCTGAGAGCGTGTACGGAATCCGCTAAAAATAGGAATATTTAAATTTAATCCGATTGTTGCATAATCTGTCCAGAATAATCCGTCCGCAGGCTTGGCTCCTGATAGAGGAAATTTTTCTCCCAACCCCTGATAGCTATAATTTCCTGTTAAAGACAAAGTTGGATAATAACCTGCTTTAAATGATTCCTTATTATAAATTAAAAGCTGCTTTTGGACCTCTAACGCTTGATACTGAGAGAGCTGTTTTACATTTGGATTTTCGAGTAAAACAGGAGTTATTTCAATTCTTTCTTCAATGAGTGTTATTGGATTTTCAATTTGCATTCCGATGAGAAACTTTAAAGAGTTTTCCTGAAGTTTGACCACATTCTCCAGTTGTTGCTTAGAAGATTTTAGATTAACAACTGTTACTTTAATTCTGTCTAAATCTACTTTTTTAGCTAATCCGTTATCAAATAACCCTTGAACAGTATTTTGAACCTTTGCAGTGTTTTCTAATGTTTCATCTACGGTTTCCAGTTTTTGCCTGGTAATGAAAATTTGGTAATAACTTTTAGAAACAGCTTCGATCACTTGTTCTTGAGTAAGTTGTTCGTTTACTTTATAAAACTCGCGGGTAGTCTTGGCAGCTTTCAGCCCTGTAAAAACTGAATAGTCAAACAAATTTTGTGAAAGATGGATCCCTCCGATAGCGGTCCATTTCTGCCCGAAAGCAACGAGAAGTGTCTGTCCCGGAAGCCCAACAATTTCCCCTGGCATTGCCATTTCCTGTAAAATAGCATTATACATTAAGTTTCCCTGAGCAGAAATTTGGGGCAAAGCTCTTGAACGGACTTCGCCAATTAAATGTTCACTGTTTTCTACGCTTAATTTGGCTTTTTTTGCATCTGCCTTATTTTCTAAAGCGTAATTTATGGCATCTTTAAGTGAAAGCGTTTTTGCTTCCTGTGCATTTACCGATAAAGTAAACGCTATTAACATTAAAATTACTTTTTTCATTGATTGATGATTATATATTGAGGTTAGATAGTTGATTTTCAAGCTCTTCAATGCCTTTTGGTGTCGATAATGCCCTTGTGTGGTATTCTAATGCTTTTAATTCCAATGCTGAGGTCTCTTTTTCAAGAACAGTAGATTCGTTGATCTGAAAAATAAGCAGATAATAAAATTTCGAATAGAGTTCAATATCTACCTCCGGTCGATATAAACCCTGCATAATTCCTTTTTCAATATTTGCTCTGAACCACACCTTGCATTCTTCAATCTGTCTGAAATATACCTTGTCGTAAATTTCAGGATAGTGCTTTTTTAACTGATATACCGGCGACGTTTCTGAGGATTTGAATAGCTCCTTAAACGTTTGTCTTATTTGAAAGTTCTCTTTAATGGCATTGTGTTTTTGCTGAAAAATTTCTGACATGGTATGGTTAATATCATTGTGAACCTTTTCAACGGTTTCTTCAATCAGGACTTCTTTGTTGCAAAAAAACTTGTAAATTGTTTTTTTTGAAATAGCCATTTCATTAGCAATGTCATCCATTGTAATACTTTTAAAACCTAATTTTAAGAATAGTTCAGCCGCTTTTTCAATAATTTTCGTTTTCATTTATTCATGATCAAATTTCGCCGGCAAATGTAAGAAGGAAACTTTTAACACCAAAATAGTTTCCAAAGTATTTGCATTTATTTAACATTTGTTTTTCGGTGTAATTATTGGTCTGGTTTCTGCATTCGGTTTTTTTTGGTTTTCTTTGTATTCCATTAAACTAAAAATTTTTTTTCCAATGCATTCTATTGCGGTTTATCAAGATCATTTTCTTGCTCATTTAGAAAATCAGAAAATTTTAAAAGAACCTAAAAATCTGTATGAACCAATAGATTATATTTTGCGTTTAGGCGGAAAAAGAATGCGTCCGGTTTTAACCTTACTATCGACCGAGGTTTTTGATGTTGATTTTAAAAAAGCACTTTCTGCGGCAACAGCTGTAGAAGTTTTTCATAATTTTTCATTAGTTCACGACGATATTATGGACGATGCTCCTTTGCGTAGAGGAAAAGAAACCGTTCATGAAAAATGGAACTTGAACACCGGCATTTTATCTGGAGATGCTATGTTGATTTTGGCTTATCAATACTTTGAAAGTTATGAACCAACAATCTTTAGAGCATTAGCAAAATTATTCAGCAAAACCGCTTTAGAAGTTTGCGAAGGTCAGCAATACGATGTTGATTTTGAAACACGTGATGATGTAACAATTCCCGAATATTTAAAAATGATTGAATTTAAAACCGCTGTTTTGGTTGGAGCTGCGATGAAAATGGGAGCAATTATCGCTGAAACTTCGGAAGAAAATGGTAATTTAATTTATGATTTTGGATTGAATTTGGGCATCGCCTTTCAATTACAAGACGATTATTTAGATTGTTTCGGAAGTCCGGAGACCTTTGGAAAACAAGTAGGTGGCGATATTATTGAAAACAAAAAAACCTATCTTTATTTAAAAGCGATTGAATTTGCAAAATCAGAAGAACGTGAGCAATTGCTACATTTATATTCCATTCAGCCGAGTGATAATTCCGAAAAAATTGAATCAGTAAAAGAATTTTTTAATCATACCGGAGCAGCAAAAGCAACACAACAAGCAATAGAAGATTACACGACAAAAGCTTTTGAAACTTTAACCAAAATGCAAATTGGCGAAGATAAAAAATTGGTTTTAAGAGCTTTTGGAGAAAGGTTGATGAAGAGGGAGGTTTAGTTTTTCAGTCTCAGTCACAGTTTTCAATTTTTTTGTCATTCCGCAAGATGACGAAGTCGGAATAGGACACGAGCTATGGCGAATTGGCGAAGCAATCTCCTGTTAGCAGGTAGTATATTGAAAAGTAGTTGTCATAAAATAAAGTCCATTTTCGTTTGCGAATAAAGAAATCATCTTAAATCCATTCAATCCAACCAATCCGAGTGCCATTAAAGATCAACAATCAGCAATCAAAAATTATCAATCGTTAATAAAATGTATCCCATTCCAACATCAACCGACCACTTATTAAACGTAGCAGAAAAAGAAAATCTTTACCTCAAACTCATTGAACAACTCAACAAAGATTTCAATTTTGCCAATGAACCGGTTGATTTTCCGTTAAGTACATCGCCAAACGAATTAAAAGTTCAGTTGCACGAAAAAATATATCGACTCATTCAATACAAATTTGCCGAATATTTGAATTTGCTTTATATCATCGATGTTTCGGAAGAAGAAGTCAAAAAACTCAACGGCGATGATATTGCCGAACTGGCTGAACAAGTGACTTTCCTAATTTTAAAAAGAGAATGGCAGAAGGTTTGGTTTAGAAATAAACTCTAACAAACGGCATCCAAGCCTCAGAATACACATTTCGATTGTTGTTGTGCAATACATTATAACGTAAACCAATGGTTACATTATTCGTTTGATAACCGGCTCCTAAAAACAGACCTGTGTTCCAAAAATTGTCTTTTACAGAATTGAAACTGTTTTCGTAAGTAGTATTTACACGCAATTGCTCTAACTCAGCAGAAAGTTGGATTTCCGGAATGGGATTTCCCAAAACAATCATGCTCGCACCATAAATATACGATTCAAAATAATTCTTTTGTTTTACATAACTTCCTTGAACACCAAAACCTAAACTGATATACTGATTAAAATCATAAATTGCTCCGGGAGCAATGGTAATATCAGTATAATTATTTCCAATCGCTAAACCCAAACCACCCCCAAACCTTACTTTTGACCAAAAGGTACTTTTTTTATCTGTAGAAGCAGATTGTTGAGACTGGGCAAATGTGTTTTCTACGTAAAAAATAAAGACGAAAATTAAAATTAAATGAAGTGATTTTACAACGTTTTTCATATCTATATCTTTTTAGCAATTTAAAACATAAAAGTATGTAAAAATAAATGAAAGATAATTGCAATTATTGTACTTTTGCAAAACTATTTTTAACAAATAAGGTTTATTACTACTAATTATGGATAGGTTTTCCTTTTTAAACGCTGCACATACTCAATTTTTTGCCGATTTATACGAACAATATACCATTAATCCGGATAGCGTTGAACCCAGTTGGAGAGCCTTTTTTCAAGGTTTTGATTTTGGTTTGGAATCTGCAACCGATTCTGAAGCAGTTGCCCAATTGGTCGATTTTTCTTCGGGAAGTCAAGACTGTAGTCTCGTTTCCGATAAATTACAAAAAGAATTTAATGTTCTAAAATTAATTGATGCCTACAGAACGCGAGGTCATTTATTCACCAAAACCAATCCTGTTCGCGAGCGTAGAGTATATGCTCCAACATTGGCTTTAGAAAATTTTGGATTAGCATCTTCCGATTTAGATACGGTTTTTGACGCTGCCAAAGTCCTGGGTCACGAACCAAAACCATTGCGAAACATTGTTAAGCATTTAGAAAATGTGTATTGTCAATCCATCGGAATTGAATACATGTACATCCGTAAACCGGAAGTCATCGAATGGATTCAAAGACGTCTGAACATCAACGATAATTTGCCAAATTTCACTGTAGATGAGAAAAAACATATTCTTAATAAATTAAACGAAGCGGTTTCTTTTGAGAACTTTTTGCACACAAAATATGTAGGTCAAAAGCGTTTTTCATTAGAAGGAGGCGAAAGCATAATTCCAGCTTTAGATGCATTAATTGAATCAGCTGCCGAAAAAGGTGTAGAGCAATTTGTGATGGGAATGGCTCACCGTGGTCGTTTGAACATCTTAGCTAATATTTTTGGCAAACCAACCCAAGACATTTTCTCAGAGTTTGATGGAAAAGATTACGATAAAGAATATTTTGACGGCGACGTAAAATACCATTTAGGTTTAACCGCCGACAGAAAAACAAAATCAGGTAAAAATATCAACATCAATTTGGCTCCAAACCCTTCGCATTTAGAAACGGTTGGTGCTGTAATTGAAGGAATTACCAGAGCAAAGCAAGACAAATATTTCCCGAACGATTTCTCAAAAGTATTGCCAATCGCTGTTCACGGTGATGCGGCTGTTGCCGGACAAGGAATCGTGTATGAAATTGTGCAAATGTCGCAATTAGACGGTTACAAAACAGGAGGAACAATCCATTTGGTAATTAACAACCAAGTCGGATTTACAACTAATTACCTTGACGCTCGTTCATCTATTTATTGTACGGACATTGCAAAAGTAACTCTTTCACCTGTTTTACACGTGAATGCAGATGATACGGAAGCAGTTGTTCATGCCATGCTTTTTGCATTAGATTTCCGAATGACATTTGGTCGCGATGTGTTTATTGATTTATTAGGTTATAGAAAATACGGTCATAACGAAGGTGATGAACCTCGTTTTACTCAGCCGGTTTTATACAAAATCATTGCCCGTCATAAAAATCCAAGAGATATTTATGCCGAAAAGTTGATTATTGATGGTATAGTTGATCAAGCCTATATCAATAAAATAGAAAGTGAGTACAAAGCAAAATTAGATCAGAATCTCGAAGCATCACGTAAAAAAGAATTGACAATCATCACGCCGTTTATGCAAAATGAGTGGGATGGGTTTGAGCAAGTTTCAGATGATGAAATGTTGAAGAAAGTTAAAACAACATTCGATAAAAAGAAACTAGATGTTATTGCCGAATCGATTTCAACGTTGCCAACGGATAAAAAGTTCATTAATAAAATCAGCAAAATCGTTACTGACAGAAAAACAATGTACGATAACGATACGATTGATTGGGGTACTGCCGAAACATTAGCTTATGGTACGTTGTTAATGGAAGGTTATGATGTCCGTATTTCAGGACAAGATGTCGAGAGAGGAACTTTTTCGCATCGTCATGCTGTAGTTAAAGTAGAAGACAGTGAAGAAGAAGTCGTTTTATTAAACGGATTAAAAGATAAAAAAGGAAAATTCAATGTGTTTAACTCATTCCTTTCTGAATATGGGGTGTTAGGTTTCGACTACGGTTATGCCTTAGCCAATCCAAATGCATTAACCATTTGGGAAGCCCAGTTTGGCGATTTCTCTAACGGTGCCCAAATTATGATTGACCAATACATTTCGTGTGGCGAAGATAAATGGAATAATCAAAACGGAATCGTTATGTTATTACCTCATGGTTATGAAGGTCAAGGTGCCGAGCACTCTTCAGCCAGAATGGAACGCTACCTGCAACTTTGTGCCCGTCACAATATGTATGTGGCCGACTGTACCACACCGGCAAACTTTTTCCACTTGTTGAGAAGACAAATGAAAACCAAGTTCCGCAAGCCGTTAGTTGTGTTTTCACCAAAAAGTTTGTTGCGTCACCCTTTGTGTGTTTCCACCAAAGAAGAACTATACAACGGAAGTTTCCAAGAAACCATCGACGACAATTCAGTTGACAAAAAGAAAGTAAAAACACTCGTATTTTGCACCGGAAAATTCTATTACGACATCTTAGCCGAAAGAGAAAATTTAGGTAGAAATGACGTAGCTTTGGTTCGAATCGAGCAGTTGTTCCCCTTACCGGTCGAGCAATTAAAAGAAATAATTGCAAGTTATCCAAATGCAGACGATTACGTTTGGGCACAGGAAGAACCCAAAAACATGGGTGCATACAGTTTTATGTTAATGAATTTTGACTTGGTAAAATGGCGATTAGCGTCCTTAAAAGCCTATGCCGCTCCGGCCGCCGGAAGTCACACCAGAGACAGAAGACGCCATGCCGATGCAATCAGAATGGTATTTGACAAAAATTTATTTAGATAATAATTCGTTTCAAGTTGAAAAAGAACTGAAAATTTAAACCTGAAACTTTTAAACCAATATTAGACATGATTTTAGAAATGAAAGTTCCCTCTCCGGGAGAATCTATAAAAGAAGTAGAAATCGCAACTTGGTTGGTAAAAGACGGTGATTATGTAGAAAAAGACCAAGCCATTGCTGAAGTTGACTCAGATAAAGCGACGTTAGAATTACCGGCCGAGGCAAGCGGAATTATCACACTAAAAGCTGAAGAAGGCGATGCAGTAGCTGTTGGAGCAGTCGTTTGTTTAATCGATACTTCTGCTACAAAACCAAGCGGTGATGCTCCAAAAGCAGAAGCTAAAACCGAAGCACCAAAAGCGGAAGAGAAAAAAGTAGAAGCTCCTAAAGCTGCTCCAGTTGCTGAAAAAACCTATGCAACACAAGCACCATCTCCGGCAGCTCGTAAAATTTTAGACGAAAAAAATATCCAACCTTCTGATATCGTAGGAACCGGAAAAGGCGGAAGAATCACCAAAGACGATGCTGTAAACGCAGTTCCATCAATGGGAACGCCAACCGGAGGAAACCGTGGTTCAGAAAGAACCAAATTATCAATGTTACGTCGTAAAGTGGCAGAAAGATTAGTTTCGGCTAAAAACGAAACAGCAATGTTAACCACGTTCAACCAAGTAGATATGACTGCAATCTACGATTTAAGAGCAGAATACAAAGATGCTTTCAAAGAAAAACACGGATTAGGATTAGGTTTTATGTCGTTCTTTACCAAAGCGGTAACGAGAGCATTACAATTATATCCAGACGTAAATTCAATGATTGATGGTCAAGAGAAAATTTCGTATGATTTCTGTGATATTTCAGTAGCGGTTTCCGGTCCAAAAGGATTAATGGTTCCGGTGATGCGAAATGCAGAAACACTTTCATTTAGAGGCGTAGAAGCTGAAATCAAACGTTTGGCCATTCGTGCCCGAGATGGTCAAATCACCGTTGATGAAATGACGGGTGGAACCTTTACGATTTCTAATGGAGGCGTTTTTGGTAGTATGTTATCAACACCAATCATCAACCCACCACAATCGGGTATTCTTGGCATGCACAATGTAGTAGAAAGAGCAATAGTACGAAACGGTCAAATCGTAATTGCACCGGTTATGTATGTTGCTTTGTCTTATGATCATAGAATCATCGATGGAAGAGAATCAGTAGGCTTCTTAGTAGCCGTGAAAGAAGCTTTAGAAAACCCAATAGAACATTTGATGGGTGGAAATGCTAAAAAAGCATTAGAACTTTAGTTATCCAATTTTAATAAAAAGTAAAATCCCGATTAGCAACTCTAATCGGGATTTTTTTATGAAATAAGTTTCTTATCTTCTTGAAATAAAATCATTTAATTCATCAGCACTAGATGAAAATGAGAACACATTGTTCACTTTAAAGTAGTTTTGAGGTTCTACACATGCATCATAAGCAAATTTAGCAAAGTCTAACTTAGTTTCTTCAAAACCAAAAATTTTACAGATTTCCACAATTTGATTCGTATTCAAACAATTGTTTTGGGCAATTTGTTTGGCGGTTTTGAGCCTTGACTCATCAAAACCTTGCTTTTTGATGGTTTGTAAGGCACTGTTAAAATTGCCATTATTCATAGGCCTTGCACCATAACAACCTTCTTGTATAGGCTCTTGAACTACAACTGCAGTTCCGCCACCGGTAGTTACCGTAGTGGTTTCAGTAATGGTAGTACTGCCAGTCATAATTGGGTCATTGATTGAAATGTTTACTCCAACACCGCCAACATTAACACCGGCGTTCACTCCTCCAGTGGTAGTAGTAGTGGTAGTAGTTTGTTGAACAACACCAACAGGGGCCGTTTGTTGCACAATCACTTGTTGAGTTGGTGCAGGTTGTCCCCAACGACGAACATAAACGTTAGATGGAGGTATATAACCATCTACAACCGGAATCATGGAGAAGAAATTTAATTTCATTTTTGATGGTTTGTTTTTATCCCGACGAATTTTATACGTCACATCCATAAAAGCACCGTCTACATCAGCAATTTGTAGATAATTTTTTGAAATTTCCTGACGAGTCTTGTCTTCAAAAATAATTTTGGCGTTGTAATAAGGTTGTACTAATTCTTCTACACGAAGGTTAGTTTGTGGTTCGTCATTCATGCGTTCTCCATTCAAAATCAAGTAGAATTTATCACCGTCTTCCGAAAAAATGGTTAAATGACCATAAGGTTGAATCTGCCCAATAGAAAGAGCAGAAGTCAAAAGCAATAAGCAAGTTAAAGTAGTTTTTAGTTTCATAAAAAATATTGTTTTAATGTCTTAAATATAGGTAGTTTAAAATGAGATTTTCAAAAATAATGCCAAAAAAATTGACTAATTATTTATTTTTTTACGAGTTTAATTGATTTATAACTATCATTACTTTTTAGTTTTACAAAATATACCCCAGCTATCAAATGACTTAAATTTAATACAATCTCATTTTGATTTATTTTATAGGAAGTTATTAATTGTCCAATAGCAGAATATAGTTGAATTTCGTCAATAGGTGACAATGCACTAATTGAAACTAAATCATCAAACGGATTTGGTATAACTTTTAAATTTTTTAATTGATTTTCATCAACCATTAATCCACAGTCTGTAGAAAATAATAAGCTTTCTGTTGACCATAAACCCTGTTCAAGTTCTGAACATCTATAACGTACTTGATACTTATAATTTGTGCATGGTAAAAGATTACTTATCTCTGTGGGGTTACTGTTTACGGTAATATAGGACGAGTTTGATTGAGCATTTTCAGACAATTCAGTAGTCAGAAAGATATCATATTGTTCTGGGTTGTAATCTGTTCCCCAACTCAATTGAGCGGTTGTTTCGGTACTGGAAATAAATTCTAAATTAAATGGCCAAAAAAAGCAACAATCCGTTGTGCAATTTGAAATTCCCGAAAAAATTATAGAATTTGGGTTTCCTTCGCCATAATTTTTTGTAAAAATTGTTAGATTGAATGAACTATTTACGCTTAGTTTGATTAGTTCAGGATTATTTCCGCCTTCATTCCAAACTAATTCAAAAGGAGAACCATCACATAAAAATACAGTGTCTGAAAACATACTTCCATCTACAAAATCAAGACCTATCGTTTTAATGGCTTCCCCATTTTGATAAAAAGACATAGAATTACCATGCCACCCCGAATTGTCTAAACTTTCCAGTACTACTGTATAAATACATTGGTCAGTAACATCACAAGTATTATTTTGTGCGTTTAATTGTAAAGAAAAGGTAAGTAGAAAAATAAGAATTAAACAAGTAATATGGTTTCCTTTCATCAGGATAGCGTTTGAATTAATCAAAAATAACACAATTAATTCAAATACAAACAATGATTATAGTAGTCGATAATTGCTTTGCCTTCCAACAAAACATCTGCTCCAATGATACCGTGTACGGGTTTGGCGTTGTATTGCGTTAAAGCCAAATTTACATGGGTTAAATCAAATATTACCAAGTGTAAATTTTTTGTTTTCCAACGACCAATTTTAAGTGTGATATTTTTTCCTATTTGCGTTTCCATTCCGGTAGCACCCGCACCTGCTGCTTTTGTTTTGGATGCTTTAGCCGTAATATTAAAATAATCCACTTGATCAAATCCGATGCAACTGTTCGAAGCCCCGGTATCCAAAATAAAATTACCTTTTACGCCATTAATAGTCGCTTTAATCAATAAATGTTGTGTTTTGGAAACTTTAAAAGCAATTTTTCTGTAACCTGAATCTTTTAAAAGTTCTTGTAAATTCTTCATTTTGCGATTTTGAAATTCAAAAGTAGTTCAAATTAAAGTCAAAACAAAGTACTAAAAACTATCTCGGAATTTCCTTAATTTTGCCACATGATTTTAACCGATACACACACTCATTTATATTCTGAAGAGTTCGATTTAGACAGAAGCGAGATGATACAAAGAGCCATTTCAAAAGGCGTAACCCGTTTTTTTGTCCCGGCAATTGATTCTACTTGTACAAAAGCAATGTATGAATTGGAAGCAAATTATCCTGAAAATGTTTTTTTAATGATGGGATTGCATCCGTGTTACGTGAAAGAAAATTATTTGGATGAACTAAAGCACATCGAAACCGAATTAGCCAAACGAAAATTCATCGCCATTGGCGAAATTGGTATCGATTTATACTGGGATAAATCAACGTTAGAAATGCAAAAAATTGCTTTCAAATACCAAATTCAGTTAGCCAAAAAATATAAATTACCTATAGTGATTCATTGCCGCGAATCATTTGATGAAATTTTTGAAGTGTTAGAATCGGAAAAGAGTGATGATTTGTTTGGCATTTTTCACTGTTTCACGGGGAATTTCGAACAAGCACAACAAGCTATTTCACTTAATATGAAACTCGGAATTGGTGGTGTAGTTACTTTCAAAAACGGAAAAATAGATCAATTTCTTCATCAAATTGACTTGAAACATATTGTTCTTGAAACCGATTCGCCTTATTTAGCTCCGGTTCCTTTTCGTGGAAAGCGAAATGAAAGTAGTTATATTTGTTTGGTTGCTGAAAAATTAGCTACTATTTATGGTGTTTCAATAGAAGAAATAGCCAAAATTACAACCGAAAACTCAAAAGCAATTTTTGGGATTTAACGCTAACCTACCATAAAAGTCACATTTTTTTTGTTCATTTGTGCATTAAATAGCTGATTAATGTCAAAATTTGATACGATTCGACCTTATTACGATAGTGAAGTAAACGAAGGAATTCGTTCGGTCATTCACCATCCGATGATGAAGGCATTGATGAATTTTACCTTTCCCGAAACGGAAGAAAATATTTGGTCAGATCAACTTCAAAAAACACATTCAATCAGAGATTTTCAGATTAATTTTGTCTATCATTCGGTTCAAAAAGTGCTTCAACGTAGTTCAGAAGGTTTAACTACTTCCGGCTTTGAAAAGCTAGAAAAAAATACTGCATACCTTTTTATTTCCAATCACCGCGACATTATTTTAGATACGTCTTTATTAAATGTATCTCTTTATGAACATGGTTTGGTCATGACTGCATCTGCCATTGGAGATAATTTAGTGAAGAAAGATTTTTTGCTGAAGCTATCTAAGTTAAATCGCAATTTTTTGGTACAAAGAGGTCTGCCTCCTAGAGAACTGTTGCAAAGTTCCAAATTAATGTCTGAATATATAGGTCAATTATTGTTAAGAGAAAATCGTTCGGTGTGGATTGCACAACGGGAGGGTAGAACCAAGGACGGAAATGATGCAACGCAACAAGGAGTGCTTAAAATGTTGGCTATGGGCACAGACGAAGCGAATGTTATTGACTATTTTAAAAAAATAAAGATTGTTCCTGTGTCTATTTCCTATGAATACGACCCTACAGATGCCTTAAAAATGCCTCAATTGATGGCCGCTGCTAATAATGAAGTATATACTAAGGTCAAAAACGAAGATTTTATTACTTTACTTAGCGGTATTATGGGTCAAAAAAAACGAATCCATATACATATAGGGGATGTTTTGACAGATGAACTTGATCAAATTAAGCAAAATGAAGACAATTCCAATCGTCAAATTCAGGCTTTAGCCCAAATCATTGATGATTCAATTTTGAGTTCATATAAACTTTGGCCAACCAATTTTATTGCTCATGACTTAATGCACAATTCCAATCAATATAGTCGTTTCTATACAGAAGAAGAAAAATCATTATTTGAAAGAAGATTGGAAATGAAAATTGATGCATCCAACCCAAAAATGGTGGAAAGTTTTCTTGCGATGTATGCTAATCCGGTGACCAATAAGTTGAAATACCAGAATGTATTCTAAGGCCAACATACTTTTAATTTACACCGGCGGAACCATTGGAATGATGAAAGACTTTGAAACCGGAGCGTTGAAGGCATTTAATTTTAAAAAATTGCTACAACGGATACCCGAGTTAAAGCAATTGGATTGTAATATTGAAACCATTTCTTTTGAAAAACCCATCGATTCTTCTAATATGAATCCGCTGAAGTGGGTTGAAATGGCACAAATTATCGAGGATAATTATACAAATTTTGACGGATTTGTAGTGCTTCATGGTTCAGATACCATGTCTTATTCTGCTTCGGCATTAAGTTTTATGTTTGAAAACCTTTCAAAACCAATCGTGTTCACTGGGTCACAATTACCGATAGGAGATTTACGGACTGATGCAAAAGAAAATTTGATTACAGCCATTCAAATCGCTTCGTTAAAGCAAAAGGGGAAACCTGTTTTTAAAGAAGTTTGCTTATATTTTGAATACAAATTATACAGAGGAAACCGAACCAGTAAAATAAATGCAGAACATTTTATGGCATTTGCATCACCCAATTTTCCTCCTTTGGCAGAATCAGGGGTTCACATAAAAATTAATAATGAATCACTTTTTCAAGCAAACACTTCTAAAAAGCTTATTGTGCATAAGGTTTTAGACTCAAATGTTGCCATTATCAAGATGTTTCCCGGGCTCAATGAAAATGTATTGGCATCATTGTTTGATATCCCAAATTTGAGAGGAGTTGTGTTGGAAACCTATGGTGCGGGTAATGCCCCAACGGAAGAATGGTTTATTTCTATTTTAAAAAAGGCAATAAAAAGGGGAATTTACGTTATTAATGTGACACAATGTTCAGGCGGGAGTGTAAATATGGGGCAATACGAAACAAGTACCTATTTAAAAAAAATAGGAGTAATTTCAGGGAAAGATATCACAACCGAAGCCGCAATTACTAAATTAATGTATTTGTTAGGGAAGAAAGTTTCAGCTAAAGTGTTCAAAACCATTTTTGAAACCTCTCTAAGGGGAGAATTGTCATAAAAATAACAAAATTAATTTTTTCAAATGAGTTTTTTTTTGTTATTTGGCACTCTTAAAATACGTTGTAAGCAATGAGGAGAGGTGTCCGAGTGGTCTAAGGAGCACGCCTGGAAAGTGTGTATACTCCAAAAGGGTATCAAGGGTTCGAATCCCTTTCTCTCCGCCATTTTTTTATAATGTGTAATTAATTAAAAATAAATTTATACCTTTAACCTGATTAACTAATTAAATTAAGAACAAAAGCAATGAAAAGATTATTTTCTATTTTGGCAATCACAGGTCTAATGACGTTTGGAACAGTTCAAGCACAAGAAGACACTACGCAAACAACTGAGCCAGCTGTTGAAGCAGCAGCACCAGCTCCTGCAGAAGAAGCAGCAACGGTAGAAACTGTTGCGGATGACGAAACTACAGCGGCTGACAAACCATTCACACAAGAGTTAAAAGAAAGATTTATTCAAGGGGGTCCCGGTTTCATGGGAATCGTTTTGTTGTGTTTGATTTTAGGTTTAGCTATTGCTATTGAAAGAATTATTTATTTGAATCTTTCTACAACAAATTCTAAAAAATTAATCAAAGACGTAGAAGATGCTCTTCAATCAGGAGGGGTTAATGCTGCTAAAGAAGTTTGTAGAAATACAGCCGGTCCGGTTGCATCTATTTTCTACCAAGGTTTAGACCGTATAGATCATGGCGTTGAATCAGCTGAAAAAGCGGTTGTTTCTTACGGTGGTGTACAAATGGGGCAATTAGAGAAAAACGTATCTTGGATTTCATTGTTCATTGCTTTAGCACCGATGTTAGGTTTCATGGGAACTGTAATCGGGATGATTCAAGCATTTGATAAAATTGAAGCAGCAGGTAATATGGACGCATCACTTGTAGCGGGTGGTATTAAAGTAGCGTTATTAACAACTGTATTTGGTCTAATTGTTGCGATGATTCTTCAAGTATTCTATAACTATATTATTGCAAAAATCGATTCAATCGTAAACGACATGGAAGATGCTTCAATCAGTTTGGTTGATATCTTAGTAGATTATAAAAACAAGAAATAATTTAAAATAACTATCAGTATGAACTTAAACAAGTTATCCAGATTAATAGTTATTGTATTGAGTATAATTTCTATTGTGTTTCTGGCAACGATAATGGCAGCTGACGCCAAAGATGGTGGGATGATTGAGCCATTCATTTATGTTGCCTACCTAACACTACTTATAGCAATTGTATTGGTATTGTTTTACACGCTTAAAAACCTTGCTTCAAAAGATTTGAAGAAAACACTTATCAGTGTTGGAGCATTTTTAGGAGTTATTCTTATTGCCTTTATTTTTGCTGATGGTACACCTGTGCCATTAAAAGACGGTGGCGAGGTTTCATCATTTGGTTCAAAAATGGTGAGTACAGGACTTAATGCCTTTTATATGTTGGCATTAGTGGCATTAGGATTGATGTTTTTCTCAGGATACAAAAGAATAAAAAAGTAAAAAATGGCTAGAAAAAAAAGAGCTGGTGCCCCGGAAGTGAATGCCGGATCGATGGCAGATATTGCATTCTTGCTGTTGATTTTCTTTCTGGTAACCACCACGATACAAACCGATCAGGGGATTAATAGGAAACTACCTCCGATTGAAGATGTTATTGATCCACCTGAAATCAAGGAAAAAAATATCTTTACGGTATTGATTAATAAAAACGATCAATTGTTAGTAGATGACAGACCAATGGATCTTAATGAATTAAGACAAGCCGCTATTGATTTTTTAGATAATGGTGGAGATGGAACATGTAGTTACTGTAAAGGAGCCAGAGATATTACATCTTCTGACAATCCGGATAAAGCGGTAATCTCTCTGCAAAATGACGCAGAAACGTCATACGAGGCTTACATTTCAGTTCAAAATGAATTAGTGGCAGCGTATTATTTTCTAAGAGACAGAGAATGTATGGCTCGTTATGGAAAAACGTTTCGTGAATTAGAAGCAATGTTTGACGACCCTAAGACCAAAGAAGCACAGCGAGAAAAGATTGAGCCTTTTATCAAAGAGATTCAATCTTTGTTTCCACAAAAGCTTTCAGAAGCGGAACCGAAAAGATAATTAATAATAAATTTTAGAATATGTCTAAATTTAAAAAGAAAAAAGGAGGCGATGTTCCGGCAATTTCTACAGCATCTTTACCGGATATTGTATTCATGTTGTTGTTCTTTTTCATGGTAGCCACCGTGATGAAAGACAATGATTTAATGATTCAGAACTCTTTACCTAAGGCAGATCAGGTTACGAAATTGGAAAAAAAAGACCGTGTGATGTTTATTTTTGCCGGGAAACCACATGAGAAATACCGCTCACAGTATGGTGAGGGAGCACGTATTCAATTAAATGACCGTCTTTCTGATGTTTCTGAAATCAGAAATTTTGTTTTAGCTGAAAGAGCTTCCAGACCACCGGAATTAGAAAACGTTTTAACCACTTCGCTCAAAGTTGATAAAGAAGTAAAAATGGGTCTTGTAACGGAAATTAAACAAGAATTAAGAAAAGTTGAGGCGTTAAAAATTAATTATACCACTAACCAAGGTAAGGTTACAAATTAATTCAATAAATTATAATAGTTAGGCCACGCAATAGCGTGGCTTTTTTTTCTAATTTTATATTTCATATTTGATTATTATGAAAGTTAGTTGTTTTCTATTGTTCTTCACTTGCTCACTCTTTGCACAAGATGCATTGTATTTTGAAAAAAAGATTGATTCACTTTACCGTGAAGATCAATTTTATTTTGGGGTAACCTATAATGTTCTACAAAATAAACCTGGCAGAGTTTCTCAGGATGGTTTTTCAACAGGACTTCACTTTGGTTTTCTTCGAGATATGCCATTTAATAAGAATAGAACAATGGCTGTTGCTGCCGGAATTGGAATGGCTTACCAAGCATATAACCAAAACTTACTTATTTCAAATGTAGATAATAACTTTACTTACACTGTCATCCAAAATGGTGTTTCATTCAAAAAAAATCAATTTTCGTTTATTAATATTGATGTACCTATTGAATTTAGATGGCGAACTTCCACACCGGAGAGTCATAAATTTTTTAGACTATATACAGGCTTAAAATTAAGTTATATGATTTTTAACGATTCTCGTTTTATTTCAGGTATAGGAGATATAAAAATCAACAATAATAAACAATTCAATGAGTTTCAATATGGAGTTTATCTTGCAACCGGGTACAATACCTGGAATTTTTATGCTTACTATGGATTTAATACCATTTTTAAACCGGAAGCAAAATTTGATGGAAGGTCAATGGAGTTAAGTACATTGAATCTAGGGTTACAGTTTTATATTCTATAGCCAAAAAAACCATAAACAAAATTGCGGAATCGCTCCACAAAAGAAACCTACTGTAAGTTCAAACAGTGTGTGGGCTTTCATATGTAATCTTGAGGAGCCAACAAATCCGTTTAATGTAATCAAACAAGCTATCGTATAAAGTAAAGAAATATCTACTTTTAAACTCAATCCCATAATAAAAAAGGTTAGTGCGGCTATCCCTAGCATGTGTAAACTTGCTTTTACTTTCAGGAAAAGCAATAAAATAGCTAAAATGGTACTCCAAAAAGCTCCAAAGAAGAAAAAGTACAATTCAGGAATTCGATCTAGAGTAATACTTTTTTGCGTAAGAATTAATAATAAAATACAATTTACTGTCAAAGGAATTTTTCGTTGCGATAATTTGGCAATCATTAAAGAGTCTACCTTTCCCAATGACAAAAGAAGATAAAACAACGAAATTGGAATCAGAACAGTTATAATTACAATCTGAATCATATACAGATAGATTTCTTGTAAGACAAAAAAGTCCCAAAACAAAGCAAAAAAGAGGGCGGCTGCATAAACCGATATAAAGAGCGGGTGGAAAAGATAGGAGAATATGGGGAGTATACTTTTCAATGCATCATATTTTTTTCCGCATTCGAGCAACGGGAATATCCAATTGCTCGCGGTATTTTGCAACCGTTCTACGGGCAATTGGATAGCCTTTTTCTTTAAGGATTTCAGCCAATTGATCGTCTGGTAGAGGTTTTTGTTTGTCTTCTTCCTCAATTACATTTTGTAGAATTTTTTTTATTTCCAAGGTAGAAACGTCTTCTCCTTGGTCGTTTTTCATTGCCTCTGAAAAGAATTCTTTAACCAATTTAGTGCCATAGGGTGTTTCTACATATTTACTATTGGCAACTCTGGAAACAGTAGAAATATCCAGTCCAATCATGTCGGCAATATCTTTTAGAATCATTGGGCGTAGTTTGGTTTCGTCTCCTTCTAAAAAATATTCTTGCTGGTAATGCATAATAGCATTCATTGTTACAAACAACGTTTCTTGTCGCTGTCTAATGGCGTCAATGAACCATTTGGCGGAATCTAATTTTTGTTTAATAAACTGTACCGCATCTTTTTGAGCATTCGATTTATCACTGGAATCTTTGTATGTTCGCAACATATCTTGGTAATCTTTGGAGACATGAAGCTCAGGAGCATTTCTACCATTTAATAAAAGTTCTAGTTCTCCATCAACAATTCGAATGGTAAAGTCAGGAACAACATGTTCTACGACTTTATTGTTCCCTGTAAAAGCCCCACCCGGTTTTGGATTTAGCTTTTCTATTTCTTCAATTGCCTTTTTAAGTTGCTCCTGCGAAACATTGTATTTATGTAGGAGTTTATCGTAATGTTTTTTTGTAAATTGTTCAAATTGATTCTCGATGATATCAAGAGCTAACTCAACTGATTCCGTTGGTGTTTTGTGCTTGAGTTGTAACGACAAACACTCTTGTAAATCACGAGCTCCAACACCGGCAGGCTCTAATTGGTGAACAATATGCAAAATTCGTTCAACAGTTTGTTCGTCTGTGTAAATTCCTTGTGTAAATGCCAAATCATCAACTATATCCACAATTGATCGGCGGATATAACCAATGTCATCAATACTTCCAACCAAAAATTCGGCAATTTCTTTATCTTCTTCTGAAAGAATAAATGTATTTAACTGATTGATTAAATCTTGGTGAAACGTAACGGGAGCAGCAAATGGTGTTTCCCGATCATCATCATCGTCACTGTAGTTATTGGCTTGTAGTTTGTAATCCGGTGTTTCATCATCACTCAGGTATTCATCAATGTTAATATCTTCGGCATCAATATGATCATTTTCATCTCCTTCAAAATCTTCATACTCCTCTTTTTCAAATTCATCTACATAGTCGTCTTCTTCTTTACCTCCTTCTAAAGCAGGATTTTCATTCATCTCTTCTTTCAAACGTTGCTCAAATGCTTGTGTTGGCAATTGAATTAACTTCATCAACTGAATTTGCTGAGGAGATAATTTTTGAGTTAATTTGAATTGTAGATTTTGTTTTAACATTGTTTAAATTTTTAACTTAGTTACACAGTAACTTTTTAAAATTCAGCATTTTGTGGTGTTCTAGGAAACGGAATCACATCACGAATATTTGTCATTCCGGTCACAAAAAGTACTAGTCTTTCAAATCCCAGACCAAAACCAGAGTGAACCGCCGTTCCAAATCGGCGAGTGTCCAAATACCACCACAATTCTTTTTCATCAATTCCTAATGCTTCCATTTTCTTGAGTAAAACGTCATGACGTTCTTCCCGTTGAGAGCCTCCAACAATTTCTCCAATACCGGGAAACAGAATATCCATGGCCCGAACAGTTTCTTTTCCTGGTTCGGTATTGTCATTCAAACGCATGTAAAATGCTTTTATTTTAGCCGGATAGTCAAATAAAATCACAGGACATTTAAAGTGTTTTTCAACCAAAAAGCGTTCGTGTTCACTTTGTAAATCAGCTCCCCATTCTTCAATTAAGTATTGAAATTTCTTGTTTTTATTTGGTTTCGAATTTCTTAAAATATCGATGGCTTCCGTGTAGGTTACTCGTTTGAAGTTGTTTTCCAAAACAAAGTTTAATTTTTCCAGCAAGCTCATTTCACTGCGTTCTGATTGTGGTTTGTTTTTTTCCTCGTCCAATAATCGTTGTTCTAAGAACTTCAAATCATCTTCATGTTTGTCGATAGTATATTTGATAACATATTTGATAAAATCTTCAGCTAAATCCATGTTGTCTGCCAACTCATTGAATGCTACCTCAGGTTCAATCATCCAAAATTCGGCCAAATGCCTAGATGTATTTGAGTTTTCGGCTCTAAAAGTTGGCCCAAAGGTATATACTTGGCCCAAAGCCATCGCATAGGTTTCTGCTTCCAGCTGACCGGAAACAGTTAAGTTGGTTTCTTTCCCAAAAAAATCAGCTTTGTAGTTTATTTTACCGTCTTCCGTTCTTGGGGTGTTATCGAAAGGTAAAGCAGTCACTTTAAACATTTCACCTGCCCCTTCAGCATCTGAACCGGTTATAATGGGTGTGTTGACATAGAAAAAACCTCTTTCCTGAAAAAACTGATGAACAGCAAAAGCTAATGTTGAACGAACACGCATAATTGCTCCGAAAGCATTTGTTCGAACACGCAAATGAGCATTTTCTCTCAAAAATTCTAAAGAGTGTTTTTTAGGTTGCATAGGGTATTTTTCAGCATCAGCATCACCTAGAATTTCTATTTTAGAAACTTGTATTTCTACTTTTTGACCAGCTCCTTTGCTTTCTGTCAATGTGCCGGTTAACGACACTGCAGCACCTGTTGTAATTCTTTTTAGGGTTTCTTCAGGTGTATTTGCAAAGTCCACAACGCATTGAATATTATTGATGGTAGAGCCATCATTTAGAGCAATAAATTGATTATTTCTGAATGTTCTAACCCAACCTTTTGTTGTTACTTCTGTTAGAATTGGTGTAACGGTTAATAGCTCATTAACCTTTGTATGCTTCTTCATTTTAATTAAAGTTTACTATGCAAATATACTAGTTTATAATTTTTTTGACTAAGGTTTAGATGGAGTTTCTTTGTCGTCTTCTTCCACCAAAATATCAATGGTAGGTTGAAGAAATTCTTCCTGATTTGCAATCGTTTTTTCTAACGATAACAACAAGGCAGGTAATAACAATAAGTTGGAGAGCATTGCAAAAAGTAGTGTTGCAGAAACTAATCCTCCTAAAGCAACTGTTCCACCAAAACTGGAAATCATGAATACTGAAAAACCAAAGAACAAAACAATTGAGGTATAAAACATACTTACTCCGGTTTCCCGTAAGGCATTAAAAACAGACTTTCTGATTTTCCAATTGTTTACTTGAAGTTCTTGACGGTACTTTGCTAAAAAGTGTATCGTATCATCAACAGAAATTCCAAAAGCAATACTAAATACTAAAATAGTTGAAGGTTTTATCGGGACACCCAAGTAACCCATTACTCCGGCAGTGATAATCAAAGGTAAAAGATTTGGAATCAACGAAATAAGAACCATTTTGAATGAACGAAACAAATAGGCCATAAATAGTGATATTAAGAAAATGGCAAACAACAAAGAAAGTACTAAATTGGTAACCAAGTAGTTTGTACCTTTTTGAAATACCAATGCTTTTCCGGTTAGGGTTACAGTATACCGATCAGGCGGAAAAACTTTGTTAATTTTATCCCATAATTTTTCTTCAATTTTTTCCATTTTATCCGTCCCAATGTCTTTCATAAAAGTGGTAATCCTTGCATATTGACCAGTAGAATCAACATAACTTTTCATGAAATTTTCATTTGTATTTTGGGTTGCTTTTTTAGCATAACTTAAAATGAATCCTTGTTCCTGAGCTGTTGGCAATTCATAATAATCCGGATTTTCATTGTAGTAAACTTGTTTCGAATATTTTACAACATTTACAATTGACATTGGATTTGAAAGTTCAGGAATTTCACTTATTATTTCTTGTACCTCTTCCATTTTTCGTAAAGTAGAAATTTTCATGACACCTTTTTTTCGTTTGGTATCTATCATAATTTCTAGAGGCATTACACCATCAAATTCTTTTTCAAAAAATAGAATGTCTTTAAAAAAACCGGCTTTCTTAGGCATATCTTCAATTAAACTGCCTGAAATCTTCATTTGATAAATGCCAATAATGCTCACAACAAGTAGTAGAATAGCCGTAAAATAAATGGAAATGCTTCTGTTTTTGACGGTTTTTTCAGTCCAATTTACAAACGTTTTAGTATAGGTTTTATTCAAATGTTCTAAATGTTTGTCTTTAGGCAAAGGCATAAAACTATAAATAATCGGAATCACCAATAAACACAGAATAAATAGTAAAACAATATTAATGGAAGCAATAATGCCAAATTCGGTTAGTAATTCACTATCTGTAACTATAAAAGTTGCAAAACCGGCTGCCGTAGTCAAATTGGTCATTAAGGTTGCATTGCCCACTTTTGAAATAACGCGTTGTAATGATTTAGCTTGATTACCGTGTTTCTTTACTTCCTGTTGGTATTTATTAATTAAGAAAATACAGTTGGGAATTCCGATTACGATAATCAAGGGAGGTATTATTGCTGTTAAAACGGTAATTTCAAATCCTAATAAGCCAAGTGTTCCAAAAGCCCACATTACCCCTATGATTACTACGCACATAGAGATGAAAGTTGCTCTGAAACTTCTAAAAAAGAAAAAGAAAATAAGCGACGTAACCAATAGAGCCGCCCCAATAAAAATACCAATTTCGTCAACGATATTTTTGGAATTCAGGGTTCGGATATAAGGCATTCCTGAGACTTTCAAATCGATGCTTGTTTCATCTTCAAAAGCGGATATGAGTGGAATTAATTTATGAACAACAAAGTCTCTTCGAATACTTGTATTTACAATTTTTTTATCTAAATAAATGGCTGTTCTGAGTGTTTGAGTGTTTTTGTTATACAACAAATGCTCATAAAAAGGCAATTTAGCATAAAGTTCTTCTTGTTTTTTATGTAGATAACCGGGCGCATTAATTTTAGTGGAATCAATGAAATTAACTAATTCAAATGTTTCAGAGGCATTGTTTTTTTTAAGTTTTTTTAAATTATCTATAGAGATAATTAAATCGACTTCTTTTGAATCTTTTAAGTTAGTTATTAATTTTTTCCAAGCATTAAATTGTTTTGTTGTAAAAAAAGTAGAATCTTGAACACCTATTATGATCAGGTTTCCTTCTTCTCCAAATTTATCTAAAAATTGATTGTATTGTTCATTAATTTCATGGTGATCCGGTAGTAAATTAGCTTCAGTATACGTAAAACGCATATTTTTCCATTGCAATGCCAAAAACAAGGTCAATAGAATAATGATGGAAAGTATAGTGATTCTGTTTCTAAGGATAATTCGGGCAATAGATTCCCAAAAACCTACGCTAAACCATTTAGCCATATGATAAATTTAACGGATGCAAAGGTAGTGAAATCAATACTAAATAGATAGGCTTAAGTACAATTTAATAAGATAGTGACAATTATTTAAATAAAGGGCTGGTAAAAAAATTATAACCCCAAATCAAGTAGAAATGTTATTTTAATTGCGATATTGTCTTCAAATCTACTGAATTGATTTGGACCATATCGGTAAAATCCGGCAAATCCGAAACCACTAAAAATTTGGTTTAATTCAACCCCGGATTCAAAAAATCCTTTGTTGAGGGTTTTGTAATCAATACCGACATGTTGTTCGGGTTTTTTCATGTCACCCCACACCATTCGAGAAACTAAAACTAAGGATGGCTTTACTTTTTTGAAGAGTTCCACGCGTTTAAACCCGTGTTTAAAATGTAGCATGACATATTGACTAGAGAAAAACTCATTGAATCGCATGGTTTCAAAGCTGTTTTTCCCGGCAACAGTTAGTCGTTGTAATAAGACTTCTCGATCCAAATTGTTTGGTGAGTTGTTGTATAAATGTGTAAGCGGTACATCTCCAAACGCATAGCCGGCTTGTACTAAAGCGGTTGATTTTTGTCCGTTGATGAATTGTTTTTCATATTCTGTCCTAATATCAATTTTTCCAAACTGAAAATCATTTCCTAAAAAACTCGGGATTGATTCCGTAAACTGAAAGGTAAATTTTGGGTATCGTTTCTCAATTTCAATTTTTCCGCCCGAAGTATGCATATATTCACTAAATGGATTCCACTGAATAGACACGGATGCAGTAGTCATTAAAAAACGGTTAAATAAATTTTCTCCGTCAAAAAAAGCATAATTAAATAAAGGGTTTATGCTAGAATGATTTATTTGCCAGATGCTTTCGGTATTGGGTAGAAAATTTGTCTCTACATAACCTTTCCAAGTTTGATGATGATAAAAAGTACTAACGTTTATGGGGCGAGGGTCATAAATTTTAAAAACTCTTTTGTCAATATTAAATTTTGTGCTACCAATTTCTTGTACATCATCAGTGAATGAAATACCCGCCCAAGTATTTGAAAAATTTCCAACTCGAGAAGACACACCTAAATGGTATTTGATATTTTGATCCTTTAACCCGTAAGCTGTATATCCGTCGAGTTTATATTTTTTGGAAAAACGCTCGTTGGTATTTCCGCCAAGACCAAACCTAAAACCTTCAAAGTTATTGTAGCTAACCAAATAACGAAGGTCAAAATCAAAAACTCCAAACGGAACGTACCCATTGATTATTTTCCTGCCAAAAAAAAGTTTCGCATTAATTCCTTTAAAAAAAGCTAGACTATCTTTAACAGCAAAGGTATTTCGGTCTCTTTTTGTTAATCGGCTTTTTCTGTTTTTTAACCAAAATGTAGTGTCTTTTTTTGCAATATCTTCACTGAGTTCTATCGCTACCGAATTTTTTTCAATCGTAAAAGAACCATTTATTTCCGTATCGTAAAAGAAAGTTTTGGAATGAAGATATGTATAATCAGATGTTTTTTTCTCACGTTTGGCACCCAATTCATCATATTCGCCTTCAAATTCAATTGTTCCGCCCAATATCTTTATTGGGTCATCGTTTTTTCCTTTAATAATTTTTAGTTCATACGTCGTTGGAAACCATATTTTTTCTGTCGATAAATAGTCAAATTCATAAATTGCAGTTAAATCAATTATTCCTCTTACACGCATAATAGCTTTGGCTATGGCAAAATTTTCTTTGTCTATATATAGTAATCCTTCTAATCCTTTTCTATTGATTAATTTTTTATTTTTAAAATAAACCAAAATGGTTTGTCTATTAGCGAGAGGAATGGTGTCTAACAGTTCAAAATCATAATCTGAGAGACCGGCTTTTGAAATAGGATTTACGTATTTTTTTTCCAATAGTTCGTAGCGAGGTTCATAAACAGAATATGATTGAAGATTAAAACCAATGATTTCATAAATCGGGCTTTTAAAACCGGACATCTGTGAACCTAAAACGGTTTCTTTGAATTTACCTTGGTCAAATTGAAACAAGGAAACTTTTTCTGTAACCAAAAGATGTTGTCTACTTATTAGTTTTTTTAATTTGTAATCAGTTGAATCAATTTTGATTTTTCTTGTTTTCTTAATGGTGTCAATTTTCCCTTTGATAGAATCTGCATAAGCTGAAACAACCATTTTGTTGTAACCTTTGAATTGAAAATTAGACAGAACTTTTTTAGGATTATTTTGCGATGTTAACGTATAAACTGTAGTCAATAATTTAGTTGATTGTTCTTTGCTTTGAATTACTTCAGAAGCGGTTAATTTTGGTTTAGCACTCAACAAAACGGAAATATAAGTAGACTTGTCAATAACAAAATCTTTACTGTAGAAATTTCGATAAGAAACACTCATTGTTTCACCGGCAGTTGAGCTAGTGTATTCAAATTTACCGGTTACATCAGTAATAATTATTCTCCCTGAAGATGCCTCAATGGTGGCAAAAGGTAAGGGTTTATTAGAGTTCTCATCTTTAACGATTCCCGTTACTCTGAATTGTGCTTGAGCACAAAAGGAGTAAAAAAAGAATAGAAAAATGAGGTGCTTCATATGATTTAAAAATACAAATAACAAATGTACTTTTTTAAAAACAAAAAATCCACTCGAAAGAGTGGATTTCAAATCAGACTTTCATAATTTCAGCCTCTTTGACGGCTAAATGGTCATCAATTTTTTTTATATATGAATCCGTTAATTTCTGAATCGTTTCTTCTGCCGTTTTACAGATATCTTCGGAAGTTCCGTTTTTCTCCTCTTTCTTAATTTCGGTATTGGCATCCTTGCGTGCATTTCGGATGCCTATTTTGGCATCTTCGGCTTCAGATTTGGCTTGTTTAACTAAGTCTCTTCTTCGCTCTTCTGTTAAAGGGGGTACAGAAATGATGATGTTATCCCCATTATTCATAGGATTAAAACCTAGATTAGCAATCATAATTGCCTTCTCAATAGGTTGTAGCATACTTTTTTCCCAAGGTGTAACGGTCAGGGTTCTGGCGTCTGGAACATTAATGTTTGCTACTTGAGAAAGTGGTGTTTGAGAGCCGTAATAATCAACAAAAACACCACCTAGCATCTGAGGAGTTGCTTTTCCGGCTCTGATGTTTAAAAATTCTTTTTCCAAGTGAGCAATTGAACCTTCCATATGTTCTTTTGCAGTATCAATGATAAAATCTATTTCTTCTGTCATGATAGGGTATTTTAGTTGTAATCAAATTTTCAAAATTAAACCAAATTATATGGTAACCGTTGTACCAATGGTTTCTCCGTTACATACTTTAAGCAAGTTACCTTCTTTGTTCATATCAAACACAATGATAGGTAATTTATTTTCTTGGCTTAACGTAAAGGCGGTGGTATCCATTACATTCAATCCTTTACTCAGTACTTCCTCAAATGAAATATAATCAAATTTAACAGCATCTTTATTTTTTTCTGGGTCTGCATTATACACTCCATCAACCCGTGTCCCTTTTAATATAACGTCTGCTCCAATTTCAACACCTCTTAATACGGCAGCGGTATCCGTTGTGAAATATGGATTTCCTGTTCCTGCACCAAAAATTACAATTCTCCCTTTTTCTAAATGACGAACGGCTCTTCTTTTAATATAAGGTTCTGCAATCGCTTCAATTTTCAAGGCAGTCTGCAATCGAGTTAACATTCCGGCCTCTTCCAAAGCTCCTTGTAATGCCATTCCATTGATCACGGTGGCTAACATTCCCATATAATCACCTTGTACTCTGTCCATTCCGTTACTGGCTCCGGCTACACCTCTAAAAATATTTCCGCCACCAATTACTATAGCGATTTCTACTCCTTTCTCATGAATTTGTTTTATTTCTTGTGCATATTCTGCTAATCGCTTTGGGTCAATACCGTATTGGCGTTCTCCCATTAAAGCTTCTCCACTGAGTTTTAGAAGTATTCTCTTGTATTTCATGAGTTGTTTTTTGTGTTGCAAATATAAATAAATATTGATTTTATACTTCTTAGTAACAAGCAAAATTCAATTAAAATAGTGATTTGTATTCTTCATAACTGTTTTTTGCAGCTTCATATCCTACTTGAAAAATAGTTTGCATTTTTGATTTATTCGTTTCAAAAGTGCTGTAACTGGATAGTTCTTCGGGTTCAATTACCCAGTCACAAAGGGTGAATTTTTGTAAAGTAGTATTTGCTGTCAATAAATCAAAAGCTCGGGAGGTGACGGCTTTTATTGAGTTTAAGTCTTTTGCCTCAATTTTTTGAACAGGACTCACATATACTCCAATAATAATATCGCATCTTCCTTGTAATATATCTGTTGGAAAATGGTTTAAAATTCCTCCATCACTGTACCAACTTTCATTTATAAGATATGGGGAAATAATTCCGGGAAAGGCACTTGAAGCTAAAACAGCATCAACTATTTTAGTATTTCTTTCAAAGATTTTAATTTTTCCCTTTACCATATCAGTTGCAGTGATGTGCAAAGGAATTTTTAAATCACCAATCATTGCTTCACCAAAAACATCGCTAAAATATTTTTTAAACGATTCGCTGTCAATGATTCCTGCTTTTGAAAAAGTGAAATGTTTCCAATGGAAAAAATAAATGGATTGAAAAAAAGACAATATTTCTTTCGGGTTTTTCCCAAAACTATACAAAGCAGCTACGATAGAGCCGGCACTTGTTCCGGCAATTTGAGATGGGTGAATTCCTTTTTCGTCCAAAAATTGCAACACTCCTGCATGAGCCAAACCTTTGGAGCCACCGCCCGAAAGTACTAATCCAACATGTTTTGAATGTGTTTCCATGTTTAATCAATAAGGTGTCAAAAATACTGTATTTTTAATGAAGTGTTATAATCGTTACAGAGTTAAAAAAAATATATATTACTTTTGCATCTTAAATTATTTATTATGCATGATTTAATAAGTCAAAGTGTTGAAAAAAGTATTACCTACTCCCAGTATAGAGCATTGGTTTCTAAGTTGTTAAGAGAAGGCAAATCTACCGGCAATGAACAATCAGATGCATTGACTAAATACAGCGAATTGAATGAAGTTCGTATGAATCGATTAGAAAAAACCATTCAAATTACAGAGGAAGTTTCGCAATCATTACAAAATTTGCAATCCCATTACATTTGGCTGGTTATTTCTGAAGGCTGGTGCGGAGATGCTGCTCAACTACTGCCAATCATACATAAAATGGCAGAACTTTCAGATCAAATCGATTTTAGAGTGGTGCTTCGTGATGAAAATGAAGTGTTGATGAATCAGTTTTTGACCAATGGTGGGAAAGCTATTCCCAAATTATTGATTTTAGATGCGGAAAGTTTAACTGTTTTAAGTGATTGGGGACCACGACCGGAAGGAGCTAAAAATTTAATTTTAGACTATAAGACTCAACACGGAATTGTGGATGAAACGGCCAAAACCGAACTGCAAAAATGGTATTTGCATGATAAAGGCATTAGTACACAAAACGAAATTATAGCTTTGGTTGAAAAAGCAGAAAAGCAATTAGTTTAACTTTCCAATAATTTTAATTTTATCTGAAGTAGAAATTCCACCCGGGTTGCAACCCATTTCACCCTCCGGAATTTCAACTTTTAAATTTTGATAATATTCCACCCAAGCCGCGAAAAAATCATTGCTTTTCGGTTGCATGAAGGTCATGGGTTTTAATTCAAAAAAGGGTTTTCCGTAAGCATTCAAAAAAGCATCATAAATCAACTCAGAGCAATAATATTTTCCGTTATTATATAAATAATCATCGTCATACGGAATACCAATTTGTTGTTTGGAAAATGAAATCACTTGCGGAATTATTTTTTTATATTTTGATTTTACTCTTCCAATGTACATGGTCGTTTCTGTATTTTTTGAAAATTGTTCCAATGTAACCTTTCGAACAGCATTTCCGGCAGCTTCGATAATGAAAACAGAATCCTTTTCGATAATAACTATGCCTAAATGACTAAAATCATTGCCTTGATAACCCTCAGTTACAGCATGAATGGCATCACACAATTCGCCACAATTCATTTTTTGAAACAGTAAATCGCCGGTTTTAAGTTTACTTTTTTGTGAAAACAAAACAAACGGAATCAGAAATAATAAAATAATGATGTATTTATGCATGAGTCGATATCTGAATTTCAAACTCTTCTGGTGAAGTTGCATTTTCAACTGAATAATCACCAATTTTTGTCCGTCGTAAAACGGTCAAATGAGCACCGGATTTCAAAGCTTTTCCAAAATCATGAGCTAACGAACGGATATAGGTACCTTTACTGCAAACTACTCTAAAGTCTACTTCGGGTAAATCTATGCGAGTAATTTCAAAATCATAAATAGTAGTTTTTCGACTTTCCATCTCAATTGTGACTCCCTCACGAGCGTGTTCATACATACGAATGCCATTTTTTTTAATTGCAGAAAAGACAGGTGGTTTTTGGTCGATTTCGCCAATAAATTGGGTTACCGTTTGATGAATCAAGGCTTTATCAATATGCTGAGTGGGAAAAGTAGCATCAATTTCAGTTTCTAAATCATACGATGGAGTAGTGGCTCCCAAAAGAAATGTTCCCGTATATTCTTTAGCTTGACCTTGAATTTCGGTAATGCGTTTGGTGAATTTACCGGTGCAAACTATCAATAACCCGGTAGCTAAGGGGTCAAGTGTTCCGGCATGACCAATTTTAAATTTTTTAGAAAGGCCTAAATGACGAATTAAAGCGTACTTGATTTTATTGACCGCTTGAAATGATGACCATTTTAATGGCTTGTCTATCAAAAGTACTTGTCCTTCTAATATTTCTTCAGCCGTTTTGCTCATTAGTTTAAAGAAAAATAAATCAACAAAAACACACCAACAATAATGCGATAATAACCCCACGGTTTAAAACCGTATTTTTTGATGACTTCAATGAATAATTTGATGGCCAAAACAGCCACCACAAATGCAATGGCATTTCCGATTAAAAAAAACTTGAAATTATTGCCTTCTAACAAGAGTTCGTAACCTTTGAGCTGACTTACTTCATAGGTTTTTAAAAATAAGGAATAAACCGTAACTGCCAACATTGTTGGAACGGCTAAAAAAAAAGAAAACTCAGCTGCCACAGCACGCGTTAAGCCTTGTTGCATTCCACCAATAATTGAAGCGGCACTTCTGCTTGTTCCCGGCATCATGGCTAAACATTGCCAAAAGCCAATGGCAACGGCTTTTTTTATGGAAATATCATTCTCTGTAACTACAGTAGGGTTTTGAAATTTAGAGTCTACAAACAGTAATACGACACCTCCAATAATCAAAACAATAGCAATGGGTATTGGGTTACCTAAAACGGCTTCAATCTTCTCATCAAATAGTTTTCCTAATACTAATGCCGGAACAACTGCCGCAGCCAATTTGATATAAAAATCGAATTTTGAAAAATTGAAAAATTTACGCCAATACAAAAAAACAACAGCTAGAATAGCCCCAAATTGAATGGAGACTTGAAATAATTTAACAAAATCATCTTCTTGAATGCCAAAAAAAGAACTCGTAAAAATCATATGAGCCGTTGAGGAAACGGGTAAATATTCTGTTAAGCCCTCAATGATGGCAATAAGTATCGCTTGTATTAAATCCATAGATTGTAAAAAAGTTAGTTTGTTCGATTATCCGCTACGCCTTTTTAGGGTTTTTTAATATCGAATAAATGACTACGCCAAACCCGGCCAACACAACCGTTGGAGCCAAACGAATTCTTCTAAAATCAAAAATAGCATCACTGAAAACTTTTGGATCATCACTACCTCCACCACTCATTAAGATAAAACCCAAAGTAATGATAGCAATGCCAATGAGTAAAATTTTATAATTTATTTTGTCAAACAGAAATTCCTGTTTTTGTTCGTTTTTATTGCTCATAATTTTAGTATAAATCGTCTGTTCTAAGGTTAAGGAATTTTTGTGTAGCGAAGAAAGTGCTGAACCAGGATATTAAAACGCCAACAATCAACACAGCCAGTAAAACCAATCCAATCATAAGATGATTTTCTAAAACTCCCAATTTTGGAAAATTTGCATCGATGTAAAATAAAACTCCAACAATTCCGATAATAGCCAGTAAGGCTCCAATAATTCCTAATTTAATGCTTCTCAGGATAAATGGTTTGCGAATGAATGATTTTGTAGCACCAACCATCTGCATGGTTTTGATAATAAATCGATTAGAATAGATAGACAAACGCATTGAACTGTTAATCAAAAGCACAGAGATTAAAGCCAAAAATCCGGTTATGACCAATATCCAAAAGGTTATTTTTTTTACATTGTCGTTTACCAAGTCTACTAAATGTTTATCGTAAACAATATCCGAAATCATCTTATTTTGTTTGAATTCCTGCTCAATTTGTTTGATACTGTCTGCCTGAACATAATCGGCTTTAAGATGAATATCATATGAATTTTGCAATGGGTTAAACCCTAAAAACTGCATAAAATCTTCGCCAATAATGTCTTTGTGTTTAGAGGCAGCTGTTTCTTTTGAAACAAACGTATCGGTTTTTACATAAATAGATTCTTTTAGCTTATCTCCAAAAGCTTTTAGTAGACTATCGTTTGCAGCATCTTTAAAATAAACCGACATCGGGATTTCTTCTTTGAAATCGTCAGATAACTTCTTGGAGTTTATCACAAATAAACTCAGCAAGCCTAACAAAAAAAGCACAAGAAAAACACTTAAAACTACTGAAAAATAGGAGGAAATGAGTCTTCTTTTTTGATACTTTTCGTAAGATGATGCCATAAAAAATAGTTTAAGCCGTAAAATTAAAAAAGAAATTGGTTAAACCACAGTTTATAACGATGAAAGTTTTGAGTTTAGTACAATAAACGTAAATTTGCTCTTTTAAAAAAAACCTTAGCAACTCAGAACCTTAGTTCTTCAGTACCTCAGAACATGAAATACTTCCACGAACAAATTGAAGCCAAGTGGCAAGAATATTGGGCTAAAAACCAAACCTTTGCCGCACAAAATAATTCCGAAAAACCAAAATATTATGTATTGGATATGTTTCCATATCCATCCGGAGCAGGTTTGCACGTAGGTCACCCGCTGGGTTATATTGCATCGGATATCGTGGCTCGTTACAAAAGACACAAAGGATTCAATGTGTTGCATCCGCAAGGATATGACTCATTCGGACTTCCGGCGGAGCAATATGCCATTCAAACAGGCCAACATCCTGAAAAAACGACTAAAGAAAATATTGCTCGTTACCGTGAACAATTAGATAAAATTGGCTTTTCATTCGATTGGAGTCGAGAAGTTCGCACCTCAAATCCGGAGTATTACAAATGGACGCAGTGGATTTTTATTCAACTATTTGAATCGTATTATTGTAAAGTAGCTGATAAAGCTTTTCCAATTTCAGAATTGATTAAAGTATTTGAAAAAGAGGGAAATAGCAATGTTGATTTGGTTTGTGATGATGGTGTTGAACTATTTTCAGCTCAAGAGTGGAATTCTTTTTCGTCAGAAAAAAAGCAAGAAATACTTCTTCAATATCGCTTAACGTATCTTGCCGAAACCGAAGTCAATTGGTGTCCCGCGTTAGGAACCGTTTTAGCAAACGACGAAATTGTGAATGGTGTTTCCGAACGTGGTGGTCATCCCGTCATTCGCAAAAAAATGACACAATGGAGTATGCGAATTTCTGGGTATGCCGAACGATTATTGCAAGGTTTAGAAACCATCGATTGGAGCGAAAGCATCAAAGAAAGTCAACGAAATTGGATTGGAAAATCAGTCGGAGCGTCTGTAAAGTTTCAAGTTTCAAGTTCTAAGTTTCAGGTTGAAGTCTTCACAACCCGTCCCGACACCATCTTCGGTGTCACTTTTATGACTTTAGCACCCGAGCATGAATTGGTTTCGCAAATCACTACACCCGAACAAAAAGCAGCGGTAGAAGCCTATGTGGAAGCTACTGCCAAACGTTCTGAACGCGAGCGAATGGCTGATGTAAAAACCATTTCCGGTGTTTTTACCGGAGCGTATGCTGAACATCCTTTTACGAAAGAACCGATTCCGATTTGGATTGGCGATTATGTGTTGGCAGGATATGGAACCGGGGCTGTGATGGCCGTTCCGTGTGGTGATGAACGGGATTATGCCTTCGCTAATTTCTTCAAAGGTAAAGAAGGAATGCCCGAAATTAAAAACATTTTCAATCAAGATATTTCTGAAGCAGCTTATGCTGAAAAAGGCGGATTTAAATTGGTCAACTCCGATTTCTTAAACGGATTGGATTATAAAGAAGGCACTAAAAAAGCCATCGAAGCCTTAGAGCAAATTGGTCAAGGAAAAGGAAAAACCAATTACCGTTTGCGTGATGCGGTTTTTTCACGTCAACGCTATTGGGGCGAACCGTTTCCTGTCTATTATGTAAATGGTTTACCACAAATGATTGAGGTGAAACATCTTCCCATTATTTTACCGGAAGTTGAGAAATATTTACCAACCGAAGACGGACAACCGCCACTTGGAAATGCGACGCATTGGGCATGGGATACCGAGAAAAATGCAGTGGTTAGTAATCAGTTGATTGATAATAAAACCGTTTTCCCATTAGAATTGAATACCATGCCGGGTTGGGCAGGAAGCTCTTGGTATTGGATGCGTTATATGGATGCTCACAACGAAAACGAATTTGCCGGCCAAGATGCCTTGAACTATTGGGAAAATGTGGATTTATACATTGGTGGTAGCGAACACGCCACCGGACATTTATTGTATTCTCGTTTTTGGAATAAATTTCTAAAAGACCGCGGCTTTATCACTCCTGAGGAACCTTTTAAAAAGTTAATCAATCAAGGGATGATTTTGGGGATGAGTGCGTTTGTTTACAGAGTTCGTGAACATAGAGCGACTTTACATGAAAGAAATAATGTTGCATATGGAGATTATAATTACAAAATATTTCTCTCTTCAAATGAATATAAGAATATTATTAAGGATGGTGAAATTGATGATAATTTAGCATCTGAAATTATAGACAAGATGAAAAGTAATTCCCTTTTATTGAATATGGTTTCATCTATAACATCAGAATCTAGTTATAATGATTTTTTTGAGCATAAACCAAATGGTAATTATTTTCCGCTAAATTTTAAAGATAATAATCTTGGAATAAAATCTTGGATAGCTTTTGACCCAATTCATGTCGACTTATCAATTATCAACGATATAACCAATGAATTAGATATCAATGCTTTCAAAAATCATCCTTTATACTCAGATTATAAAGATGCTGAATTCATTTTAGAAGATGGCAAATACATCGTCGGTCGCGAAGTCGAAAAAATGTCAAAATCCAAATACAACGTCGTCAACCCCGACGACATTTGCAACCAATACGGAGCCGATACTTTGCGTTTATACGAAATGTTCCTCGGTCCGTTAGAGCAAGCCAAACCATGGAATACGGCCGGAATTACCGGAGTTTCCGGTTTCTTGAAAAAATTATGGCGTTTGTATTTTGACGATAACGGTTTGATTGTCACCAACGACGAACCAACCGCAGAAATGTACAAATCGTTACACAAAACCATCAAAAAAGTAACGGAAGACATCGAGAATTTCTCGTTCAATACTTCGGTTTCACAGTTTATGATTTGTGTGAACGAATTGGCTCAGTTGAAATGCAACCACCGAAAAATTTTAGAACCGTTGGCTATTTTAGTTTCACCGTATGCTCCGCATATTGCTGAAGAATTATGGAGTCAATTGGGTCACGAAGGCTCAATTTCAACCGTTGCGTTCCCTATTTTTGAAGAGAAATATTTAATAGAATCCGAAAAAGAATATCCGGTATCCTTCAACGGAAAAATGCGATTTACCATCAAATTACCCTTGGATTTAACCGCTGCACAAATTGAAGAAATTGTCATGGCAGACGAACGTACGCAAGCTCAATTGCAAGGTAGAACACCTAATAAAGTGATTATTGTTCCGGGAAAAATCATTAATTTAGTAGGATAAATTTATAAAAAAAGTTAGCCACGAATTCGCTTATTTTAAAGGGAATTCGTGGTTTTTTTATGTACAATTTATAATAAAATCTTAAAATAATCGCTTATAGCATAAATCGTATTAATTTTATAAAAAATTAAATTTTAAAATATGAAAAATATCTTTTTTATCGCAACTGTATTGTTTACACAATTCACTTTTGCACAAGAGCAAGAAACGGTTTCGACCGATGAAAAAAAATGTGTTTTGCCTAAGGTGGATTTATACGTAGGTGTTGGTGGTGTTTTTTACAATGATTTTACATTGAACCAAAAAATTAAAGCATCCGGTATGCCGGAAATTAGAGAGACCATGCCCGAATTAATGCTTGGAATGAATGCCTTATGGGAAAAATATTCGTTTGACATGGATTTGTCTTCCAGCTATTCTAACAAAAAAAACAGCACAACAGAGAATAAATTAGCCAGCGGTACATTGCGACTTCGCGGACATTATAATTTTGTAAATAAATCCAGAATTTTATTATCCGGTGGATTAAATGTGGCGTATACCCACAATGATTTCAATCTGTATTCCAGAAATAATGACATCAACTTAAATGATTTGAATCCCGAAAATAATTCCGGTCACGTAAGTTTAAAAAATGATATATTTTATGCCGGACCCTCGTTGGCTTTCAATTTAAAACGCAAAGAAAAATTAAGCATTCGTTTAAATGTGGGTTATGAATTTGCTTTCACCAACGGAAAATGGAAATCAGATTATGCTAACGTATCCAATTCTGTGAAAGAAAATGGTCAAAACCGCTTGATGGTAGGAATCGTTTTCTTTTAAAAACCTGACAAAATTTCAGCAAAAACAATTCACACAAATTTGGCTTATAATTTGCTGTATATTCGTAACTTTATATTTTAAAAAGAACAAACAATGATAGGATATTATATTTTAATCGGAGCAATTGCCTTAGTAAGTTGGTTAGTGAGTCATCAACTGAAGAAGAAATTTGAATTTTATTCTAAAGTGCAATTGCGAAACGGAATGAGTGGGGCTGAAATTGCACAACGCATGTTAGAAGACCACGGCATTCATGATGTAAAAGTGATTTCAACTCCAGGAAGATTAACCGATCACTATAACCCAACAGACAAAACGGTTAATCTCAGTGAAGCAGTTTATAATCAACGAAACGCGGCGGCTGCGGCTGTTGCCGCTCACGAAGTAGGTCATGCTGTTCAACATGCAACAGCTTATGAGTGGTTGACTATGCGTTCTAAGTTAGTGCCGGTTGTAAGTGTTTCTTCCGGAATGTCCCAGTGGTTAGTCATTGGTGGTTTAATTTTAGGAGCCGCATCAGGAAGTACAATTGGGTTTTATGTAGCAGTAGCCGGTTTAATTATGATGGCGTTGGCTACAACCTTTAGTTTTATTACACTTCCAGTGGAATACGACGCCAGCAATAGAGCTTTAGCTTGGCTAAAAAAAGCAAATATGGTTGGACAACAAGAATATGAAGGTGCCCAAGATGCTTTAAAATGGGCTGCTAGAACTTATTTGGTTGCAGCCATTGGAGCCTTAGCTTCTTTGTTGTATTGGGCTCTTCAAGTATTTGGTTCTAGAGATTAAATGATAAATAATTGATAAGAATCCGTTACGAAAGTGACGGATTTTTTTCAATTATAGAGGCCTAACTCGAAGTAAAGCCCAATAAATTTTGCTAAACTTGAAAGCTGAGACAAAAAACTACAACTGAATTTGTCTCTCTATCTGTTGTTCCAATGAAATAAAGGTTTCTGTTCTCGAAACACCATCAATCGGCTGAATTTTTTTGTTAAGCAGTTGCATCAAATGTTCGTTGTCCTTGCAAATTATTTTGATTAAAATACTCCAATTACCGGTTGTATAGTGGCATTCTAATACTTCAGGTATTTTTTTCAATTCTCGCACTGCATCAGAATTACTCGAAGCTTTATCCAAATAAATACCTACAAACGCCATGGTTTTGTAGCCTAAAACTTTATTGTTAATTACAAATTTTGACCCCGAAATTACACCCGCATCTTCCAATTTTCGAAGCCGTTGATGAATTGCTGCTCCGGAAATACCAATTTTATTGGCGATTTGCAAAATGGGTTTTCTAGCATCTTCCATCAAATCTCGAAGAATTTCTTTATCAATGCCGTCAATTTCTATTTCTAGCGAATTAATTTTCATACTTATAAATTTTAACTAAAAGTATAAAAATACTTTTTAAAAATAGTAATAAATAGGTTTTAATATTTCAAAATAATACAAATTGTGTATTTAAACTATCTAAACATACAAAACCTATTAGGATACTTAAATTAAAAAAATTAAATTTGTTAATCAACTTGACTAAACATCTTCTTATGAAAAAATATATTTATTCCTTTGTATTTCTATTTTTTACTTCCTTTTTATTAGCTCAGGATTCTATTCAAAATGAAAGTAAAGCTTCTATGAATGGAACACTTGACAAACAATTTGATTATGTAACTCAAAAGTCAAATAACTTTCAGGAATACAAAGTAGTTAAGAAAGATTTTCTGACGATTCTAAAGCGAAACAGCCTTGATTCTGTAAATCGATTTAAAGAAGAATTAGCAAATTTGAAGATTGAATATGCCTCGCATACATCAACTATTAATCAATTAAAAAACGACTTGCAAAAAACTCAAGCAGATCTTGATAAGCTTACAATAGCTCAAGATAATGTTTCTTTTTTAGGAACTCCCATCAGTAAAACTAACTACAACATGATTATGTGGGGAATTGTTTCTCTATTGATGCTAGTTGTATTAGTTTTTTTGTTTCAGTTAAACGGAGCAAAATCAGCGGCAAAAGACGCTAAAAATAATTTAGATAAATTAGAAGAAAATTTTGAAGACTACAAGCGTAAAGCTCTTGAAAAAGAGCAAAAATTAGGACGTCAACTGCAAGATGAAATTAATAAACACAAAAAGAACACGAAGTAATTAACTACCGACATTATTTGGATTATAGCCCATATAAGGAACTTCCTTGTCATTAAAAATTACTCCAAACGTTTCCAATTCCTTTAATATAGGTTTGTAAACTTCCTTGTTAATAGGTAATTGAACCCCTGGAGTTTTTATGTTTCCATTTAAAATTTGAATTGTAGCTATTGCGACCGGTAAACCTACGGTTTTTGCCATGGCCGTAAAGGTTTGGTCATCTCCTAAACAAACCATACTACTGTCGATTTGCTTTTTTTGCCCGTTAAGTTCATAACCAAACTTATGATACATTACAATCATATCTTTATCTTCAGGTTGAAGAGCCCATTTTTCGGCTAAAATATGTTCTAAATATTGAGCAGGTGTTGCATTTTTAATTCCTGCTTTTTTGGTAGAATCAAATAGATCCAATTCCTCAAATTTATCCCAAATCACATCGTCTTGATCAATTTTCAAATAATGACGCAATTTCAATTCCACCGAATCCGAAGGATGATAAGGCAAAAATGAATTCGTAAAATCACGATAAGACATGTTCTCGGAGTTTTCCATCGAATAGGTATCGTCGGTCATTCCTAATTGAACCAACATATCCCACGCTTTTGAATACCCCACTCGTCGCAAAGTTCCTCGATACATCGTCAAAATATCATCTAAACCATAAATACTTCTGTATTTTAGTGAATCGCGATTGGCATAACCTTCAAAACGACCGTAACCTTCTACTTCCATAAATTCGGTTCTACGAAACAATTTATTATAAGGAATATATTTGTATTTCCCTTCCTGAATAAATTTTGAAACACCGCCTTGACCGGCTAGAACTACATTTCTGGGATTCCATGAAAATTTATAATTCCACAAATTTGTATCGCTTTCAGGAGCAACTAATCCGCCACAAAACGATTCAAATTGAATCATTTTTCCTCCTTTAGCTCTAATTTCATCAATGATTTTCATGGCACTCATATGGTCAATTCCCGGATCAAGACCAATTTCGTTCATAAAAATTAATCCTTTTTCTCTAGCTTGTGCATCTAAATCTTGCATTTTTGGACTAATATAAGATGCAGTAACCATATGTTTGTTGAATGCCAAACAATCTTCCGCAATTTCTATATGTAAATGTGCCGGTAACATTGAAATGACAATATCAGCTTTTTGAATTTCTTTTTGACGTTGATCAAGATTAGCAATATCCAATTGAATTGGAAAAGCATTGGGATGATTATTGGTTTTTTTTTGAGCCAATTCTAAAGATAAATCAGCAATAGTTAGCTTTAAATTTTCTGATTCAGATTTGTTTAATAAGTATTTTATTAACGATGAAGCGGAACGACCGGCACCAATAATCAGTATATTTCTCATGAGTATTATTGTATAAAAATCACACAAATGTAGGTAGTTGTTATATTCCTAACAAATTTTAGAATGTTAATTCGGTTTGTGTTTGTAATTTATTTCCGTAAATTTGAATATTTATTGATTAAAATGAACAGAAAAATAATTCTCCTAGCTGCAGTTTTAGGGTTGACTGCTATTGTTTTTGGAGCGTTTGGAGCTCATGCTCTTAAAACAGTTTTAGATGAAAATCAATTGATTTCATTTGAGACAGGTGTGCGTTATCAAATGTATCATGCTCTGTTTCTTTTGTTTTTAGGAACAACCAATTTTGTGGCAGAAAAGACAAAAAAAATAATTTTTTATTTGGTATTAACAGGCGTTTTGTTTTTTTCGGGTTCAATCTATTTTTTAGCAACAAACCACCTTACGTCATTTGATTTAACGTTTTTAGGACCAATTACGCCTATTGGAGGATTGTCATTAATAGGGGCTTGGACTATACTATTTTTGAATATTTTCAATCAAAAAGGATAAATTTTCAACAAATTAGCAATTGTAAAAATTTAATTTATACTTTTGCCAAATATTTAAACACAACTAAAGGGTAAATTTATGGAAACATACGCTCAATTTACGAAATCGATTTCGTTGGAAAAATATGGAATCAAAAACACGCATGAAATTGTTTATAATCCTTCGTTCGAATTTCTTTACGATGAGGAATTAAGTGAAACATTACAAGGGTATGAAAAAGGACAATTGTCAGAATTAGGAGCGGTAAATGTAATGACAGGAGAATTTACAGGAAGATCTCCAAAAGATAAATATATTGTAGAAGATGACGTGACGAGAAATACCATTTGGTGGAATTCTCCAAAAGCTCCTAATGATAACAAACCCATTTCAAAAAAGACTTGGGATGCTTTAAAAGAAACAACAGTTAATCAACTTTCCGGAAAACGATTATTTGTGGTGGATGCTTTTTGTGGAGCAAACGAAAACACAAGACTCAAAGTGCGTTTTATTATGGAAGTAGCTTGGCAAGCCCATTTTGTAAAAAATATGTTTATTCGTCCTACCGAACAAGAACTGGAAAATTTTGGCGAACCGGATTTTATAGTGATGAATGGTTCTAAAACGTCATTTAAAAACTACAAAGAGCATGGTTTAAATTCAGAAGTATATATTGCCTTTAATTTATCCGAAAAAGTACAGATTATTGGGGGAACTTGGTATGGTGGCGAGATGAAAAAGGGTCTTTTCTCAATGATGAATTACTATCTGCCACTACAGGGAATTGCTTCGATGCATTGTTCTGCTAACAAAGGAAAAGAGGGTGATGTGGCGGTTTTCTTTGGTTTGTCTGGAACAGGAAAAACCACTTTATCAACTGATCCAAAACGTGAATTAATTGGTGATGATGAGCACGGTTGGGATGACGAAGGGGTTTTTAATTTTGAAGGAGGATGTTACGCTAAAACCATCGATTTAAGTAAGGAAAATGAACCAGATATTTATGGAGCCATCAAAAAAAATGCTTTATTAGAAAACGTAACTTTAGACGCGAATGGGAAAATAGATTTTAAGGATGGTTCTGTTACACAAAATACAAGGGTGTCTTATCCTATAAATCACATTCAAAATATTGTTAAACCAGTTTCTAAAGCAGGTCATGCAACAAAAGTTATTTTCTTAACTGCTGATGCTTTTGGAGTAATGCCACCTGTTTCTAAATTAACACCTGAACAAACCAAATATTATTTCCTTTCAGGATTTACAGCTAAATTAGCCGGTACGGAAAGAGGGGTTACAGAACCGCAACCTACTTTTTCGGCTTGTTTCGGAAAAGCATTTTTATCTCTCCACCCCACTAAATACGGTGAAGAACTTGTAAAGAAAATGGAGCAGCATAAAGCAACTGCTTACATGGTGAATACAGGTTGGAATGGAACTGGAAAAAGAATTTCCATCAAAGATACAAGAGCAATTATTGATGCAATTTTGGATGGTTCAATCGAAAAAGCGGAAACGAAAGTAATTCCAATTTTTAATTTCGAAGTACCAACTGCTTTGCATGATGTGGATAACACTATATTAGATCCTCGAAATACATATTCAAATGCACAAGAGTGGACAGCGAAAGCAACTAATTTAGCCGGATTATTCATTAAGAACTTTTTGCAATATACCGATAATGAAGAAGGTCAAAACTTAGTGAAGTCCGGACCTCAATTATAATTTTACACTAACTAACCAAACGAAAAGAGTCCCGCAATTTAGTGGGACTCTTTTTTAATTATTTTAAGATATATTGTTATTATTTATCTTTATTTGATTTGGCAATATATTTTTCCAACGCCATCGTCATTGAAGGTGCCTCAGGAGAGGGAGCCATGATATCAACACGTAACCCGTGCTCGATTGCCTCTTTTTGAGTAGTACTGCCAAAAACAGCTATTCTGGTATTATTTTGTTTAAAATCAGGGAAGTTTTTAAACAATGATTTTATACCGGTAGGGCTGAAAAATGCCAATACATCATAATATACATCTGCTAAATCAGTCAAATCACTCATCACAGTACGGTAAAAAACACCTTGTGTCCAATTTACTTTTAGTGCATCTAAAGTTTGTGGCACATCAAAATTTAATTGATCTGAAGCGGGCAATAAAAATTTTTCTTCTTTGTATTTTTTAATTAAAGGAGAAAGCTCAACAAAGTCTTTTTGGCCCACGTAAATTTTTCTTTTTCGGTAAACAACATATTTCTGTAAATAAAAAGCAACAGCTTCGGATTGGCAAAAATATTTTAAATCTTCCGGTACTTTGTATCTCATTTCTTCGGCAACCCTAAAAAAATGATCAACAGAATTTCTACTGGTTAAGATGATGGCAGTGTAATTATTTAAGTCAATTTTTTGACTTCTAATCTCTTTTACAGGAACACCTTCGACATGAATAAAGGGTCTAAAGTCAATTTTTATTTTATGCTTTTGAATAAGCTCAAAATAGGGGGAATTTTCTACTTTTGGTTCTGGTTGTGACACCAAAATTGTTTTCACTTTCATATCGAAACTTGTTGTAAAACTAACGTCTAGTAAACCAATAATACATGAAATAGTAGGGTGCTATTTCAAGGGCACAAAGATACAAAATAAAATAAAACATCTTACTTAATAATAAACTTTGATACGATTTTAATGAAATTAAATAAGTTAAAGCGTTTGCAATCAGTATAATCAGTAGTATTCCGTAAATTATGATACCGGAAGAAGTATCATTATAATACAAAATAATATTAACAGGTAAAATTAGTAAACCAATATACGTACGATAACTCACTTTTTGAAGGTTAAATTGTTCCATAAAATCTTCTATTCTAAACGAAGTAGCAATGATTTTTTCTACCAGATATTTTGAAAGAACAAAAACGCCCAACAAGGTTAGGATTTGAACATATTTTATCCAATCCATTTTGGATGCTAATCCAAAATAGTTTAATAAAATGAGAATGAAAAAAGCAAATGAAATTAATTGAACGAAAAACAAGCTGATAGTAAACCAACTCATCATGTGTGTAGGGTCTTTATAAATTTTAATGTATTTGTCCGTTACAAAAAGCTTCAAAAATTCATTAAATCTCACCTCAAAAAAAGTTTTGGTCATCGCTATTAATACAAAGCTTAAGACAAACAATAGTGTTGCCCAATCTTTATTATCTTCAATTCGATGCTCTAAAATAAAGTCCATAATCTGACTGTAAAATTACTATTTTTTTATTTCAATCACTTTATTATAATTTTATTATGAATCAACGTTTATAAATAGTTTATTTTTGCTTAGAAATTTTGTTTTTTTATGAGTAACGGATTAGTAGTTATACCAACGTTCAACGAAATTGAAAATATAGAGAGTATCATTAGGGCAGTTTTTGCCTTAAAATTACCTTTTCACGTATTGATAGTGGATGATAATTCTCCGGACAAAACTTTCGAAAAGGTTGAGGTACTAAAAAATGAGTTCCCTTCACAACTTTTTTTAGAAATTAGAAAGAAGAAATCTGGTTTGGGAACAGCTTATGTACATGGATTTAAATGGGCATTACAAAAAAAATACGATTTTATTTTTGAGATGGATGCCGATTTTTCACACAATCCTCAAGACTTGGAAAAACTATATGAAGTGTGTCAAAAAGGAGAGGCAGATATGGCAATTGGGTCGCGGTATGTTCGTGGTGTGAATGTTGTCAACTGGCCGCTTAGCCGTGTGTTGCTATCCTATTTTGCATCAATTTATGTTAAATTGATTACGGGAATGAAAATTCATGATGCAACGGCTGGTTTTGTATGTTACCGACGCGAAGTACTTGAAAAAATAAATCTTGATAAAATTAAATTCATAGGCTATGCCTTTCAAATCGAAATGAAATATCGAACATTTTGCAAAGGTTTCACCATAAAAGAAGTTCCGATTATTTTTACTGATCGCACTAAAGGACAGTCCAAAATGAGTAATTCAATTATCAAAGAAGCTGTTTTTGGAGTTATTTCGTTGCGAATTAAAAAAATGTTTAATCGACTGTAACCGAAAAAGAAAATGAAAAGGATTCTAATAAAAAATGCCAAAATAGTAAATGAAGGTAAAATAGTTGAAGGGGATTTATTGATTGAAAATCAATATATTGCTGAAATATCCGAAAATATCAGTGCTAAACCAGACTATAAAGTGATTGATGTTGAAGGAAATTTTCTCATTCCCGGAGCCATCGACGATCAAGTACATTTTCGCGAACCGGGATTAACGCACAAAGGTGATATTGCCTCAGAATCCAGGGCTGCTGTTGCAGGAGGAATTACTTCATTTATTGAACAACCCAACACAATTCCTAATGTTGTTACCCAAGAATTATTAGAGGAAAAGTACCAAATTGCTGCCGAAAAATCATATGCCAATTATTCATTTATGATGGGTGGAACAAACGATAATTTGGAAGAGGTTTTAAAAACAAACCCTCGAAATGTAGCTGGTATTAAACTTTTTTTGGGTTCATCAACCGGAAATATGTTGGTAGATAATGAAGAAGTGTTAGAGAAAATATTTTCCTCAACAAAAATGCTAATCGCAGTTCATTGCGAAGACGAAACAACTATTCGAAATAATATAAAAGAATACAAAGAAAAATATGGTGAAGATGTTCCCGTGAAGTTTCACCATCTAATTAGAAGTGAAGAAGCTTGTTATCTTTCTTCTTCCAAAGCCATTGCTTTAGCCAAAAAAACAGGAGCAAGATTACATGTTTTTCATCTATCTACAGCCAAGGAAATGAATTTGTTTACTAATACAATTCCGCTTGAGGAGAAGCAAATTACAGCCGAAGTATGTATTCATCATTTGTGGTTTACCAATACAGATTATGAAACCAAAGGTAACTTTATTAAATGGAATCCGGCTGTTAAAACAGAAGCAGATAAAACAGCACTTTGGGAAGCATTATTAGATGACCGAATTGATGTGATAGCAACTGATCACGCTCCGCATACACACGAAGAAAAGAAACAGTCTTATTTACAAGCACCTTCAGGAGGCCCGCTAGTACAGCATGCCGTTGTGGCAATGTTTGAAGCATACCATAAAGGTAAAATTACTGTCGAAAAAATTGTCGAAAAAATGGCCCACAACCCGGCTAAAATTTTTAAAATAGAAAACAGAGGTTTTATCAGAGAAGGTTATTACGCTGATTTGGTTGTAGTAAACCCTGCTATGCCGTGGAATGTGAAAAAAGAAAATATTCTTTACAAATGTGGTTGGTCACCATTTGAGGGAACAAATTTTAAATCGAGAATTACGCATACCTTTGTCAATGGAGAATTGGTATACCAAAATGCCAAAGTAAGTGAAATAAAGGCGGGTATGCGATTACTTTTTAACAGATAGAAAATGAAAATAAAGTATCTCTTACTGTTTTTTGGATTATTTTTTCTTTCCTGTAAAAATGAAGGAGCCAAAAAGCCAACTCATTTAATTGAAGAAGAAAAAATGGTTGATATTCTTTATGATATTAGCATTTTAGAGGCGATAAGATCCAGTAATCCGGGAGTTTTAGGAGACAATTCCATTGATGCTCAAACGTATATTTATCAAAAATACGGTATCGACAGTTTGCAATTTTTAGAAAATACAGCTTACTATGCATCTGATTTTAAAAAGTTTAGAAAGATGTATGAAGAAGTTGAAAACAGAATTGCAATAAAAAAAGTGGAAGCGGATAGTCTTTTAAAAAAGAAACAAGAAGAAGATAATAAAAGAGCCATAGAATTGCGTTCGATTTCTAAAGATTCGCTTAAAGCTAGAAAAATGGAAGAGACTACTGCTTTTTCGAAAAAGAAAAAGTAACTTTTTCTACTACTTCTTTGATGGGTTGAAATTCATAATTCAACTTACTCTTTATTTTATCATTTGAATAAATGGCTTCACTGTGAAGTGATTTGGCAGTTGCTCTAGAAAGTTTTCTTTTTTGAAAAAATAAGTTGGAGAAAAACCAGTCTATTCGCCATGCTATTGAGGTCATCCAAGGTTTTGCGTAAAAAGAGGGTTTTTTACGATTAATACCTTCAGAAATCCAAAACAGCAAATTTTTAAAAGTTATATTTTCACTTATTAACGTAAATCGCTCTCCAGAAATATCACTTTTCATAAGTTGATGCAGCACAGCTACAACATCTTCAACCCCAACAAAACCTGTAGAACCTTTTGTATAGAAAGAGATTCCTTTTTGTACTTTTGTAAAAATCTCACCACTGCCCGAATCCCAAAAACCAATACCTAAAATTACACCTGGATTTACAATTACGCAAGGTAAACCTTCTTGTTCGGCTCTCCAGATTTCCATTTCGGCACCAAATTTAGACAAGGCATAGTCACTGTGCGGTTTTTCCGGATTCCATTCTGTTTCTTCGGTAATCACAGTTTCGTTTTGTTTCAGGTCGCCTAAGGCAGCAATTGAACTTACGTAACAGAATTTTTTTATGCCAAATGCCAATGAACAATTTACCATATTAGCGGTTCCCTCAATATTAATTTTTCTTAGCTGTTCTTCGTCATTGCTGTCAAAAGAAATTAGTGCCGCACAATGGTATACGTAACTAATGTTATCAAAGGCTAATTCTAAAGAAGGAATATCGTTTACATTCCCCGAAAACCACTCAATTTGATGAAATAAGTCACTATGTTCGAGTTGGTTGAAAAGATGTTTGGTTTTTTGAATACTTTTTTCAGTACGAAATAAAGCCCTCACTTTTTCGCCTTTTTGTAGCAAATGAAGTAATAAATGTGCCCCAACCAAGCCGGTTCCGCCAGTGATTAAATTCATATAAACAAAGATAAATGTTTCTAGGCTACATTTTCAAATTATCGAATTAAAACTATCTTTGCCAAAATTAGTTTAAATAGAAAATTGTAAGTAAAATAAGTTACTACACCAGAAGAATTTAAAATAAAAGAGACCATACATGAAAAATTTAGTAGAAGAATTACGTTGGAGAGGATTGTTTCACGACATGATGCCGGGAACAGAAGAACAATTGTTGAAAGAATCTACAACAGCTTATATTGGATTTGACCCGACTGCTGATTCGCTGCATATTGGGAGTATGGTACAAATTATTTTGTTGGTTCATCTTAAAAATTTTGGACATCAACCTATTGCGTTGGTAGGAGGGGCAACCGGAATGATTGGCGACCCTTCAGGTAAATCGGACGAACGAAATTTATTGGATGAAGTTACCTTGAACAAAAATGTGGAAGGTATAAAAAATGTTTTGTCTCGTTTTTTAGATTTTAATTCTACTGATGCCAATGCTCCAATTCTAGTAAACAATTATGATTGGATGAAGGATTTTTCATTTATTGATTTTGCACGAGATGTGGGTAAACGAATCACGGTAAACTACATGATGGCAAAAGATTCTGTAAAAAAACGTTTTTTAGGTGAGGGTGAAGGAATGTCTTTTACAGAGTTTACCTACCAATTGATTCAAGGTTACGATTTTTATTACCTTCACAAACATTACGGTTGCAAATTACAAATGGGAGGCTCTGACCAATGGGGAAATATCACAACCGGGACAGAATTGGTGCGTCGGTTGAATGTTAACACCGATGATGAAGGTGCAAAAGCGTATGCTTTAACAACACCTTTAATTACTAAAGCCGATGGTTCAAAATTTGGAAAATCGGAAGGCGGAAATGTTTGGTTAACAGCAGATAAAACTTCTCCGTATAAATTCTATCAATTTTGGTTTAATTCATCGGATGAAGATGCGGAAAAATACATTAAAATTTTTACTTTTTTAGATAAAGCAACGATTGAAGATTTAATTGAAAAGCACAGACAAGAACCGCATTTGCGTTTATTGCAAAAGAAATTAGCAGAAGAAATTACTGTTTTTGTTCATTCAAGAGAAGAATATGAAAAAGCAGTAAAAGCGTCTTCTATTTTGTTTGGAAATTCCACCTCAGAAGATTTAAAAGGGTTGGATTCGCAAACTTTTTTAGATGTTTTTGACGGCATTACGCAAACGGAAATTTCAAAAGCTGATTTGGAAAACGGCATTACAATCGTGGATGCTCTAGCTGGGAAATCCGGTTTTTTATCTTCCAATAGCGAAGCAAGAAGAGCTTTAAAAGAAAATTCTATTTCAGTTAATCGTGAGAAAGTCACTGAAGAATTTACACTTTCAACGAATGATTTAATCAACAGTGAATTTGTATTGTTACAACGCGGAAAGAAAACGTATTTTATTTTACGAGCAGTTTAAACTAGAAACCTGAAACTTTCTAAACAACCATTAAGTTACACCCTCGAATATCACTCGTATCAAAACGTCCCAACACTTCAAACGAATGGTTGGGATATTTTTTGCCCAAATCTTGTGTAGCGATAAAGGAACAAGAATTGATATTTGCTAAATCAATTACATTGATGCCGCCGGTTTTTCCGTAATCAACATACGTTAACGCATCTTCGGTATCTCGAATTAATATCGACATCCAAGGCGGGCATTCAAAAATACCATTGCCTAACGAATAGGCTTGTGATAAAAGTTCTGTCATGCCGTATTCAGAATGAATGGTTGGAACGCCAAAACCCTTACATAAAATGGTGTGTAATTCTTCGCGAATGATTTCTTTTCGTTTGCCTTTCATTCCGCCGGTTTCCATGATAATGGTATTTTTCAATTGAAAGGATTGCTTTTCAATCAAATCTAACAAAGCATACGTAACACCAATTAAAAGCACATTCTGACCGGAAGAATCCAATTTGATAAGTGTATGAATTAGTTCATCATAATTATTCAAATAGAAACCGCTTTCCGGGTGATTAGAACCTGCAATTAAATCATTGACCATATATATTAATGACGAACCTTCTCGTTCTAAATAGGAGGGAAGCAAGGCCAAAATCATATAATCTTCAATATTACCGTAGAATTGTGAGAAGGCGTTTCGAAAGCTTTGTTCATATAAAGTTGCATCAGTAACTAAATGTTTACTCGTCGAAGTTCCGGTTGTTCCGCTACTGCTAAACGTTTCTTGAACCGGGTTTTTAGAACTTAAAATTTCATGACTTTTAAAAAACTGAATCGGCAGAAATGGAATTTCTTCAATTGATTTTACATTGGATTTATCTTTTTTCAAAAGCGTACAAAAATCCTGATACACTTGGTTGTTATCATACTGATATCGAAAAATCTTGAGTGTTATTTTCTCAAATTCTTTTTGGTTTCGGATAGAAAATATGTCAGGATAGTGATTCATGGGTGCTAAAATAGGAATAAAAAAAGCACCAACTTTCGTTGATGCTTTTAAAATTTATGTAACTAAAATTAGTTAATGACTAACTTTCTTGAAGCTGTCTTTCCTTCTTCTTTAATTTTAACAATATAAACACCGGCGTTTAAGTTAGAAACATTGATAGCTTCGTTAGAAGTAACGTTGTTTAAAACTTGTTTTCCTAGGATGTCATAGATTTGAATAGTTCTTTCAGCATTTGCTTGAGTGGAAATGTAAAGAGTACCATTAGTAACAGGGTTTGGATATACTTTTAACCCAGCAATGGCATTTTGATTTAGACCTAGTGTATATGAACCTAGATTTATTGCAGACACTAAAAATTCACAAGTGTTGTTTGGGGTTGCAAATGCTGCATTTCCACCATAAGTAAAAGAAGATGTAACAAATGTACCTCCGTTTGGACCTACACCGTTATTTCTTTTAGCATAACTGTCTTGGTAAGCCCAAGGAGCTGAATAATCTGAAGAACCGGTAATTTCAAGTGGATTACCAAATTGGTCCACAACAGTAACTAAATTTCCAGCAGTTGGAGCGTCATAAATTGCAATTCTATAAGCGTCATTTCCATTAGCATTTGGTAAATTACCAGCTGCTAAACCGGTTGGTAGCGTAATAGATGGATAGATTTCCATAAAAGTATCAGTACCAGATCCTACTAAATACACAAATGCATTGGTTACAGTTCCCAGTGGAGTTAAATCTAAACCACCATTCCAAACAATTGAAGACTCATCTGCTGCACCATTTGATTCAGTTTGAAAACGGTAATTGGTAAAATCAATAGTTCCAGATACATACAATTCAGCAATTTTTGGACTTGAAGATCCAGATGCACCTGCACAACCATCTCCAGGTAATGTTCCATCAACTACTGTCGTAATTACAACACTCTGAGACATACCAAAAGTAGTTATTAGTAATAAAGATAAAGTGTAAAGTTTTTTCATTAGATAAATGTTTAAATAAAATTATGAAACAAAGATAGTAACAATAACTAATTTATAAAAAAATAACGTTATTAAAAAATTGTAAATTGTGAAGAATTGAATCGGACTAACTACTTGATAATCAATTTTCGTGTCGCAGTGGCTTCTCCTTCTTTGATTTTAATCATATAAATGCCCGGAGAAAGTGAGGAAACGTTTAATTCTTTTGAATTGATGGTGCTTTGTAAAACAACCTTTCCTAAAATATCAAAAATGGTTACTTCCTTGGATAAAGATGATTTTGAGGTGATATACACTTTTCCGTTACTTACCGGGTTTGGATAAAAGCTAAGCCCTTCAATAGTAGTTTCTTGAGTTTTGTTGGGCTGTTGAGACTTTATATCCTGAGCTGATGTAGTCAGTGTAAAAAGAAAAACCGCTAAAAGAATAGTATAAAAGTAATTTTTTTTCATCTTTCCGATTTGGTTTGGTAAATGTATAAAAAATATTTCAAATACTATACCAAAAAAATCCCTCTTTGTTTAAAAAGAGGGATTTAGATTTTTTTATAATAATTTTATTACAAACCTACTGTCCAACCATTTGCCCAAGTTGGTTTTGCTGTTCCGTTTCCGGCACCTACAGCTGCTTCATTGATTGTGTATATTGCTGAAACATCTACTGTTTCACCAGCTGTGTTAGTTCCTTTTGATGTTAAAGTTACATTATCAAATTTTACATTCGTAGCTTTCAATTCTTGAGTTCCAACATAATCTACGCTTTCGTTGTGTTGAACATCAAAACCAGTTCCCCAATTGCTCAATACAACATTGTCAAAAATTGCTTTTGTACCCACTCTTAATTTCATGGCTTGGTTTTCAGGTCCTGCATTGTTACCTATTAATGTTAAATTAGAAATAGAGGGGTTTGAAATAGGAGTAGCCATGTGATCATTAGAATTGTTATCCGCTTCAATTCCTCTGTTACCATTGTTTGTTCTTTTTCCATACCAATATTGACCAACACCATTCCAACCTTCTGTCCAGTCAAATAAATCATCACCAACTTCAGAGGAAAAACTTGAAACTACTAAATATTTAGCATCTACAGTCCCACCGAACCACTCAAATCCATCATCTGAGCCATTATGCACTTGAACATACTCAATTGTAGTGTCCTTACCAACACCAAATAATGAAAGCCCATTAAATTCTTTATCAGCATTGTATGCGTATCCTGAATATTCAATTCGTAAATATTTAATTGAGCCTGAATTATCAAATACATCTGTTCCGCCATAGGTAAGGTCTGAAACTTCAGCAGATGCAGAAGTACCTTTATTGATTGGTGCTTTACCACAAATTACTAATCCTCCCCAAGCACCGGGAGTATTCACAGCAGATGTCATTACAACAGGGTTTGTTGAAGTTCCTTGCACATCAATTTTTCCGCCTTGAGCAACAGCAATGTAGCGTACAGATTCAAATTGACCAGCAGCCAATTCAGTAGCTTCGATGACTACTCCCGGTTTAATAACAAGAGTAGCGTTGTTACCAACAACTAATTTACCTGTTAATTTATAGGTTCCGGATTCTAATGTAACCACACCGTCGTTAATAGTCCCTTGAAGATCTTCTCTAACTAACTCAAAAGTAGAACTACTTCCTCCGCCATCATCATCACTTGAACATGAAGTAGTGGCAATTAATACTGATAATACAGTTAATTTAAAAAGTTTTGAAATGGATTTTTTCATTTTTATTGTGTTATTTATGTTTGTACAAATTTGATGATAAACTGTTTTTAATGTGTTAAGTTGTTGTCATCAATTCGTTACGATTAAGTGACTTTTTTGTTAACCAAAAGTTATCAATTATAGCTAGAAGGAATAATTAATACCTAGACCAAATACTATCCCTTTTTTATAGGTCATCGCATCAACATACCCTGATGAATTTTCCTGAACTCTAACAAATTCCGGATTTAAAATATTTCTAACAGTAAAATCAACACCTAATTTTTGACTTAATTTAGATTTAAAAATAAAATCTAATGTGCCCATGCCTTTATCAACTAGGTTTCCTTTTTGTTCAATTCCCAATGCATAGAGTCTGTCTGAATAGTAAGAGTACGCAACAGTAGCCATAATTCCCATATCGTTTTTCCAATCTTTAGCATAGGAAAGGTCTGCGTTTAGAAGTAAATCGGACGCCCCAGTAAATCCGGAGGTTTCGTCTGTTAAATTTAAATTTAATCTGCCATTAGTTTCATTTCTTACCTTGTCTCCATCAAGTTCTTGACTTGTTTTCATGTAGGAAATATTTATTCCTGCAGAAAGTTTATTGGTTTTTTCACCTTCAATATTGATAATATTTTTACGAGCTTCTACTTCTGCACCATAAACATACCCTGAATCACCAATATTCACAAAAGAAATATCATTGGTTGAAGAGGCTAGATTAACTTCGTTAATTGGATCTACGATATATTTTCCAAAAACTGTAAACGAAATTAATTCTTCCGATTTAGGGAACATTTCCCATTTCAAATCAAGGTTATAGTTCTGAGATGGGTATAAATCAGGGTTACCAATTTTGATTTCAGTTACATCTTCGTAAATAAACAATGCTCGCTCTTTAAATTGTGGTAAAGTGTACGTTTTGCTTAATCCCATACGAAGATTTTGTTTTTCATTCAGGCTGTATTTCAAAATGACACTTGGAAGAAATTCGTTTCTATTAAATGTATTAGAATCTCCACCGGCATCTAATTGCGTTCTCCATTTAACGGTTTGATCTATTTTTTCAAAACGCAAACCAATAATTGAACTAAACTTGTCTGAAAAACGATATTCAAGATTACCAAATCCGGCATGAATGTTTTGTTCGCCACTATAAGTTTGCGGTGTTAAACCTGCAAAAGAACTGATTGTAAAGAAACCGTTTTGTAAATTTTGTTGGTTAAAAAACGCATCTAGATTATCGGGGTTGTAAAATTGTGTAAGTTGTTCTTCTGTAATTCTGAAGTTAAATTGAATGGCTTCAAAATCACGGTTTTTAAACCTTCCGTTATATCCTAATGTAATTTTTCCTTTGGATTCGCCAAGGTCATTTACTCCGAGTTTATAGTTTAATGCCAAATTCAAAGCAGCTTCTTCCTCAACTAGATTTTGAAAATACCTATGATTATCAGTTGTTGTTCTTTGAGCTAATACAAAACCGTCATTAGCTTCGTCCTCTCGCCACATTTTATTTTGTGTTCTGTCGGGCATATCGCTTTCAATTTTGTTGAAAGATGTACCCCAATCAAGGCTTAATTTTTCTGTTAATTTATGATTCCCTAACAATTGGTTAATCATAACAGTGTTTTGAACATAGTTACCTCTTCTAACCAATAAGTTATCTTCTTCTTCATAATCCCTATCGTAACCAAAATAACTATCACGAGATTGCTCAGAAGAATTAACATACAAGAAATTGTATTTTATGCTATGTTTAAGATTAATGCGATAATTAGCATTAAACATTCCGGTAGAATTTGTTTTGTAAGTAAATTTTTCTTGGTTAAAAGACTTAAGACGAGCACCTTGAGCACTAACAGTTTGATTAATCCCTTCTCTAAATTCATATCCGTTGTCAAAACTTGCTGTAGCAAATAAATTTAATCTACCTTCTTCACCAAAATTAAAAGACTTCCCAGCCTTTACTCCAATATTTCCACCATAGGGAGTTTTACTTACCGGAGCTAATTTGTTTTCGTATCCAAAACTATTTAATGGATTGTTGGGGATTTCGGTTGATGTAAATCCTGAAAAATTGGGACCGTCATTCAACAAAAATTCACCGTCTTTTTCAATTGCATTGGTGTTTGCTTTAGCACCAATTGTGATTTCAAACATCCCTTTCCCTCTATAATCCTTAGAAGAGATATCAACATTTCCACCACCAAAATCACCATACACTTTAGTATTGTACACTTTGTCAATTGAAATGTATTCCACAATGTCTGTTGAAAATAATTCTAAGTTGATGTTTTTCTTTTCCGGGTCATTTGAAGGAACAGGCAATCCGTTCATGGATGTTGAATTATACCTGTCACCTAATCCTCTTACGTATACATTTCCACTTCCTTCTTGTTTAGACACACCTGTAGTTTTTGCTACAGCCGCGGCTACGTCACCAACTCCTTTTCTTGAAAGTTCTTGTGCCCCAATACTTTGTTTAATCTCAACAGCTTTTTGTTGCTCCAATAACAAAGCACTTTCTTTTTCTCGACTCACCGTTGTTTGTACTATCACATCCTGAAGCATTACGCCACCACCTGCTGTTAGGGCTCTGTTTATAGTTACAGTTTGATTTTCTTTTATAGTTACAGGAACTTCGATAGTCTCATAACCTAAAAAGCTAAGTTGAAGCGTGTGATTTCCCGGTTCCACATTTAAAGAAAAATTTCCATTCTCGTCTGATGTTGTTCCGACAGAAGTTCCTTTCAGTTGAACATTCGCAAAAGGAAGCGGTTCGTTATTCATGTCTTTATCTGTCAAAGTACCTGAAATTGTTCCTTTTTGAGCCAAAAGAGTTGTGCTGAAAAAAAGGATACAAAATAAAAATTTAAGTTTCATTAAGATGTTGTTTAATTTTGGTGCAAAGAAACGGCTGTATTGTAAAATTGATGTTATCCGCTTGTTACGTTTTTGTTTCAGCCGGGTTACCAAATCGTTAATAGATTAAATTACGGTTAACACAATAAATCATTTTGTATTATCTTTACCTTTACATCGCAAAACGCATTTAATTCTGGATATGAAAAAAAAGGATATAAAGATTTTATTGGTTGATGATGAGCAAGATATATTAGAAATTGTTGGTTACAATCTTGCACAAGAAGGCTATCAAATTAGTACAGCAGTAAATGGTAAAGAAGCAGTTCAAAAGGCTAAAAAAGAATTACCACACCTGATTATTATGGATGTAATGATGCCGGAAATGGACGGTATGGAAGCTTGTGAACAAATTAGAAAAACACCTGAATTAAGCAATGTCATTATTACATTTTTAACTGCCCGAAGTGAAGATTATTCTCAAGTGGCTGGTTTTGAAGCCGGTGCTGATGATTATATTGCAAAGCCAATTAAACCAAAAGTTTTGGTTAGTAAAGTAAAAGCTCTTCTACGTCGTTTAAAAGAACAAAATATCAGTAGTGATATTTTGACTGTAGGTAATATCGAGATAAACAGAGAAGAATACAAAATCATTCAAGAAGGGAAAGAGATTATTCTTCCCAGAAAGGAATTTGAATTATTCTATTTATTAGCATCCAAACCGGGAAAAGTGTTTAAAAGAGAGGAAATTCTTGACAAAGTATGGGGCAACGAAGTAGTTGTAGGAGGTAGAACGATTGATGTGCATATTCGAAAACTTCGCGAAAAAATTGGTGACGATTTTTTTAAAACCATTAAAGGGGTTGGTTACAAATTGGAAGTATAGTACTATTGTGTTTTGTTAAAAATAGTTTACTTTTGAGAGCACAACATCGAACAGAAAACTGTTTTAATGGCTATTAGTTTTAAAAAAACGTACAAATTTGCTGTAAAATCAGCTCTCTACGTATCACTTTTTTGCATAGGATTTTTGGTTATAACGACCGCTATTTTTTATGAAATAAATTGGTTGTTTGTAGCCGTTTTTGGACTTTCTGTGTATCTTTTTTCATTCTTCGTCATCCAATATCGTGTGGAACGATTTATTTACAGAAGGGTAAAAAAAATATACGATGATGTTTCATTATTAGACTCCACAACGTTAAGAAGCCAACCAATTACTACTGATATGGCAACTTTAACAAAAGAAGTAAAAAAGTTTGCCACGGATAAAAAATTAGAAATTGAGACCTTAAAAGTGCGAGAAGAATACCGAAGGGAATTTCTCGGCAATGTTTCCCACGAATTAAAAACACCATTATTTACCGTTCAAGGTTATATTGCAACGTTGTTAGATGGAGCAATGAGTGACAAGACCTTGCGAAAAAAATACCTTGAACGTGCAGAAAAAGGGGTGGAACGGTTAATTTATATTGTGAAAGATTTGGATATGATTACCAAATTGGAAACGGGTGATTTGAATTTAGACTTTTCTAATTTTGATATTGTAGAAATTGTTAAAAATGTTTTCGATTTGCTTGAAATGAGAGCGAACAAAAAAAATATTACGCTAACATTCGACACCAAACACACAGAACCAATTTATGTTTATGCCGACCAAGAAAAAATTCAACAAGTAGTTACAAACTTGGTCATGAATTCTATCAAATATGGCAAAGAGGGTGGAACGACAGAAGTAAGTATAGAGAATTTAGTTAAAAATAAAATCATAGTGCGTATTACCGATAACGGAGAAGGGATTCAAAAACAACATATTCCAAGACTTTTTGAACGCTTTTACAGAGTAGATAAAAGTGGTGCTCGTTCAGAAGGAGGTTCGGGTTTAGGTTTAGCTATAGTAAAACATATCATTGAAGGACACAACGAGAAAATCTATGTGGAAAGCCAATTTGGCGTAGGTTCAGAATTTTCATTTACGCTTGAAAAGCAGAAATAAATCATTTTTTTGTAGATTCTCTAACAATGATTTGTGTGTCTAAAACCACATTTTCAATGATTTTTGGTCGTTCCTCTTTTACAGCCTTGATTTCTTTTAATAACAAATTGAAAGCACTTACTCCCATTTCAAAACTGGGTTGATCTACCGTACTTAATTTTGGTTGAATCACTTGTGACATAAACCAATTGCTAAAACCTATGACAGCAATTTGATGAGGAACTTTTATATTGTGTTCATTTAAATAGGCCAAAACTCCCACAGCAACTAAGTCTGTAATTACGAAAATTCCATCTACATCCGGATGATTTTCACAAATTTCTTTTGCAAACGCATAGCCTTCTTCAAACGAAACACGTACACATGTATAAACTAAATTTTTATCGAAAGGAATGTTGTTTTTTTCTAATGCTTTTTTGTAACCTAAAAAACGATCAATGGCATTTTGTGGGTTAATTGGACCTCTGATGTGGGCAATTTTTTTACACCCAACTGAAATCAAATGTTCTACTGCTGCTGATGCAGCTTTTTGGTCGTCAATAATTACTTTAGAACACGGAATCATTTTTGAAATTTTGTCAAACATCACAAACGGAATGTTGCGATGAATAATTTCACGTATATGGTCATCATCATTCGACTCGTTGGATAACGACATTATGATTCCATCTACTCTTTTATTGATAAGAAGTTGAACTTGTTTTTTTTCTAGTTCCAGTGATTCATTTGATTGAAGAATAATGACTAAATATTCATTTTTTTCGGCTTCTGCAATGATACCGTTAATAACACTTGAAAAAAAATGATGAACAACTTCAGGTATAATTAATCCGATAGTTTTTGATTCTTTAGTTCTTAGATTTACAGCAAAAGAATTAGGTGTATAGTGCAGTTCTCTTGCTAATTCCAATACACGTTCTCTCGTTTTTGGACTTACGTCAGAGTAGTCTTTCAAAGCTTTTGAAACCGTTGTTATGGAAATGTTTAATTTCTCAGCAATTACCTTTAATGTTGTCTCCTTTTCTTTCATGTTACAAATATGGAAAAAAATACAATACAAAAAATCGAAAACGTTTTCGGTAATTTCGAAAACGTTTTCGATTTTAAATAGTTAATTTTTTAGCATTAAAAAAAATAGATTCGTAAAAAATATCACTTAATTTTATTAACTAAACAAAACAAAATGAGAACAAAATTACTATTTCAAAAGGTTGCTTTTCTTTTCCTATGTTTTTGTTCATTACCAATTTTTGCTCAGTCCGGTTCTATTGAAGGTATTGTAAAAGACAATGCCGGCAATATTCTACCGGGTGTAAATATTGTTGTAGAAGGAACATCTAAAGGAACATCATCTGACATGGATGGTGTTTTTCAACTTTCTGGGTTAGAAAACGGAAATGTAACTTTAGTAGCCTCTTACATTGGCTACAAAACAAAAAAACAAGTTGTTACGGTAAACGGTTCAACTAAAACAGAAGTCATTTTAGTAGAGGACGCCACTCAGTTAGATGATGTGGTTGTAACAGGTGTTATCAATCCAAGATCAAAATTACAATCGAGTGTATCGATTAGTTCTGTCTCAACCACTCAAATCGAACAAGCTGCTCCAAGAGCAACAGCCGAGATTTTCCGTTCAATCCCGGGTATTAAATCAGAATCTACAGGAGGTGAAGGAAATGCCAATATTACCATTAGAGGTATTCCGGTGGCATCAGGTGGAGCAAAGTTTCTTCAAATTCATGAGGATGGTTTACCGGTAATGCAATTTGGTGATGTTGCGTTTGGTAATGCAGATATTTTTGTTCGTGCCGACCAAACTATTTCCAGAGTGGAGGCTATTAGAGGAGGTTCTGCTTCAACTTTAGCAAGTAATTCTCCTGCGGGTATCATTAACTTTATTAGTAAAAATGGTAAAACAGAAGGCGGTTCATTAATGCAATCTTTTGGTGTTGATTTTGATAATTATCGTACTGATTTTGAATATGGTTCTCCCATTGGAAATGGGTTATTTTTTCACGTTGGAGGTTTTTATCGTCAAGGTGAAGGACCAAGAAATGCCGGTTATACTGGAAATGTTGGTGGACAATTAAAAGCCAATATTACTAAGGAATTTGAAAATGGTCATGTCCGTTTATATTTCAAACATTTAAATGATAGAGCGATTGGTTATTTGCCAATGCCGGTTAGAGTTAGTGGAACAAATGCAAATCCAAATTGGAGTTCATTGCCTAACTTTGATATTTTATCTGACACCCAACATAGTGCTTTGTTTTTAGATAATTTAACAGTAGGACAAGATGGACAAAGAAGAAGAAGCAACATGGCTGATGGTATGCGTCCAATAGCTAGTTCGTTTGGTGGTGAACTTTCTTTTGATATTGGAAATGGTTGGAAAATTGAAGACCGTTTCAGACAAAATTTCCACAGAGGACGATTTGTATCTCCATTTCCAGCACAAGTGCAAACGGCAGCTGATTTTGCTGCTGAATTTGGTGAGCCAAATTTAACCTATGCAAATGGTGCTCAAGCAGGTAATAATGTAAATGGGAATGATTTAGTAATGAGAATCCACACCTTTGATACCGAAATCAACAACTTCAATAATTTCACGAATGATCTAAAATTATCTAAAAAGTTCGGTGATTTCGATTTAACATTGGGCTATTATAAAGCATATCAAACCTTATCTATGTCATGGTTATGGAATTCGTATTTAATGGAAGTAAAAGGTGACAATGCAGCTTTATTAAATGCTGGGACTAATTCAGTTAACGGATTGTATGCCTATGGAGTTCCTTTTTGGGGGAATTGTTGTACCAGAAATTATGATACCAATTATGATATATCAGCTCCTTACATTGCCGGTCAATATAAATTTAGCGATAAATTTAATGTAGATATAAGTTTGCGTTTTGATAGTGGAAAAGTAAGAGGTACGTATGCAGGTGCTGTTCAATCAACTGATTTAGATGTTGATAATAATGGAACAATTGAAGGGCCTGAAACAAGTGTTTCTGTAGTGGATAATGCCAATCGTTTACCGGTAAATTATGATTTTGATTATGTATCCTATTCATTTGGAGGAAACTATATGTTAGCTGAAAATCAATCTCTTTTCGCACGTTACAGCCGTGGTGGTAGAGCAAACGCTGACAGATTATTATTTGGAGCAAACATTCTTCCCTCTGGTGCTGCAGTTTCCGGATTGAGTGCAGATATGGTGAATCAAGCTGAAATTGGGTATAAAAGAAAAGGGTCAAATCACACCTTTTATGCAACCGGTTTTTATGCTTTGACCTCTGAACAAAACTGGGATTTTGCTCCTGCCGGAATTCGTCAAATTCAGAGAGAATACACTGCATATGGTTTAGAGTTGGAAGGAAGTTATAGGGTAAATAAATTCAACTTTAATGGAAGTGTTACTTGGACAAAAGCTGAAATTTCAAAAGACGTAATCAATCCTGCTGTTGAGGGTAACACACCAAGAAGACAAGCTGATTTTATTTATAACGCTATTGCCGCCTATAAGTTTGGTACCGATGGAAAGCATAATGTTGGTGTTTCATTAATTGGAACCACAAAATCTTTTGCACAAGATAACAATGAATTAATTATGCCGGGTTATGTGTACTTCAATCCGTTTGTAAACATAGAATTAACAAAAGGTTTAACAGCTTCATTAAACGTAAATAACGTTTTCAATACTATAGGAATTACTGAAGTAGAAGAGGGAAGTATCGTTGAAAATACAGATAATATTTTAAGAGCTCGTTCGATTAATGGTAGAACAACCTCCTTAACGTTATCTTACAGATTTTAAGAGTTAGGTTTATTTTCATATTTGATTGTTTTAAAGTTAGTTCCTGAATCCTAAGGGATTCGGGAACTTTTACAACTAATAATTATCTTTATAAAGCATTAAACAATAAAAAACAACTGAATCATGAAAAGTTTCTTTTTAACCATCTTTTTTTTGTTTTCAATACAAATTGGATTGTCTCAGGAATATAAACCCAAAAGTGAGCAAAAAACTATATTGATTTATGGAAGTGATACCTGCCATTATTGCATTGATACCAAAAAATTTGCCGAAGAGCATCAATTGAAGTTTATTTATTTCGATATTGATAAAGATGAAAAGGCTTTAAAAGAAATGCTTACTAAACTCCGCCAAAACAATATTAGTACTTCAAATTTAAATTTACCGGTAGTAGATAAAAAAGGATTGGTTTTTACAAACGAAATTGATTTTAGCTCTTTTTTAAAAAAATTAATAGAATAAAAATACTAGCATGATACAAAAAGGTAAAATGAACTTTTGGCAAATCTGGAACATGAATTTCGGTTTTTTCGGCATTCAATTCAGTTTTGGGTTGCAACAAAGTAACATGAGTGCTATCTATAAATTTTTAGGTGCCGACGAAGCCAGTTTACCCATGCTTTGGCTGGCAGGACCTGTTACTGGACTTTTGGTACAACCCATTATTGGTGCTATTAGTGATGGAACATGGTCACCTAAATTCGGAAGAAGAAAACCTTTCTTTTTGATTGGTGCTTTAATTGCCAGTTTAGCACTTGTATTAATGCCTTTTTCAACTACTATTTTTATGGCCGCCAGTTTATTGTGGATTTTAGATGCGGCCAACAACATCGCCATGGAACCCTATCGTGCTTTTGTGGCAGACCGATTGCCCAAAGATCAACATTCTATCGGGTTTTTAATGCAGAGTTTTTTCACCGGGTTAGGAATTACTTTAGCTAATTTTACTCCGGCTATTTTAGTTTCATTAGGAATTTTAGCCATTACGGATAAATTTGAAAACGGTATTCCAACCTATACATACTGGGCATTTTTTATTGGAGCTTTTGCTTCTGTAGTCACGATTTTAATATCCGTATTTACCACTAAAGAAATTCCGCCTTCATCAGAGGAACTAGAGGAACTTTTGGAGAAGAAAAAAACACCGGTCGTTCAACGAACGTTTACAGAAATAAAAGAAGCGTTCATCAATATGCCGTTGACCATGAAACAGTTAATTCCGGTAAAATTTTTTACGTGGTATGCCATGTTTTGTTATTGGCAATATATCACTTCAACCTTATCCATATCTTTATACAATACAACTGACCAAGCCAGCGAAGGTTTTTCTAAAGCTCAATTATTAACCGGAAGTTTAAACGGAACCTATAATATCATTTGCTTTCTGGTGGCTTTTGCTTTAGTGCCATTAGCCTTAAAAATTGGTGCAAAAGGAGTTCATTTTGTCGCTTTAATTTTAGGTGGAATAGGCGTTTTCTCAATTCCCTATTTGAATGATACTACTTTACTGTTTCATTTGTATAATCCATTTGGAGAGTCAATCGCAATAACCACATTATTTCTTTATCCTGTTGGTCTTGGTATTGCTTGGGCTTCTATGTTAGCTATGCCGTATCAACTTTTAGCCGGCTCTATCCCAAAAGAAAAAACGGGTGTTTATATGGGAATTTTTAACATGTTTATTGTTATTCCAATGGCTATTCAAGTTGTCTCCATGCAGTTTTTTGTTTATGATTGGCTCGGTCAAAATCCGGTGAATGTGATTCGTTTAGCAGGAATATTTTTGATTATTGGTGGCATATTAACACTCTTAATCAAAGTAAAAAATAAAAATGAATTGGTTTCATGAGTTCATCTGTTTATCATAAAGCAATTGAATTATTACACAAAGTTTCCTCTCCTCAGGGTTTTGAAGCTTCAGCTAATGATGTGTCCAATTACAAACGCGTTTGGGCTCGTGATGGTGTCATTTGTGGATTAGCAGCTTTGGCTTCTAAAGATGCAAAATTAATCGCTACATTTCAAAAAACCATTCAAACATTAGCCGCTCATCAACATGCAAACGGAACGATTCCATCCAATGTTTATTTTTCCGAAAAAGGAGCTGAGGTGAGTTATGGTGGACTAGCCGGAAGAGTAGATGCGGTTACGTGGTTTATCATTGGTGTTTGCCAATTGGCACATTACAAAAAAGATAGAGAAATAGTAAAGTTATATTCTAAACAAATCGAAAAAGCCATTTATCTTTTAGAATGTTGGGAGTTTAATAACAATCATTTGATGTATGTCCCCATTTCTGGAAATTGGGCAGATGAGTACATCACTGAAGGCTATGTTTTATACGATCAGTTATTGCGAATTTGGGCATTGAAAAGCTATAATCATTTTGCTCAAAGTGAAGAGGTAACACTAAAAATAAAGTCGATTACTAAAAAAATAGAACATAATTTTTTACCCAATTCAAAAAGTGAAAAAGTTCATCCAAAAGCGTATCATGAAGCACAAATAAATGAGTTCATGCCTTGTTCTTTTTCACCGGCGGGATATAAAATGTATTTTGATGCTTTTGCACATGCTTTGGCTGTTTTGTTATCTATTGGTGATACTAATTTCCAAAAAACAGCAATAAATTATGCTGAAAAAATCAAAAGAAACTTACCCTTAAAAATGGTTCCTGCTTTTTGGCCACCCATACAACCCTCCGATTGGGAATGGAATATTTTAAAAAGTAACTGCAAATACGAATTTAGAAACGAACCGTATGAATTTCATAATGGTGGCAGTTGGCCAATGGTGAATGGTTTCTATGGGTTAGCGTTATACTATTTGGGATTAAAAAAAGAGTGTGAAAGTATATTGAATGAATTGAATCAAGCAAATGCTTTATCAGATTTTGGGTTTTATGAAAATTTTAATTCCAAAACAGGAGAGCCCAATGGCGTTCGTTTTTGTGCTTGGAGTGCTGCCGCAACTATTTTGGTTGAAAAAACAATTGAAGAAAATTTTAAATTAGTATTTTAAAGTGGAAAAAAAGATTGACATACTTTCGGTGGGAGAAGTTTTAATTGATTTTATTGGTCATGAAATTAATACTTCAATCAACAGAACCAAAGATTACCACCGCTTTTTGGGAGGTTCCCCTACTAATGTGGCAGTAAATGCCTCTCGATTAGGATTGAATGCAGTGCTTGTTGCTACTTGCGGACAAGATGGTTTAGGGGATTATATCATCAGAAAACTGAAAGCAAACGGCGTCCAAACGGATTATATTTTCAAATCGGAAGAAAAACCAACTTCTGTCATTTTTGTATCAAAATCTACAGAAACTCCTGATTTTATTCCTTACAGAGAAGCTGATTGCGAAATTTATCCCTCCCAAATTTCAGATGAGTTGCTTTTGTCGGCTAAAGTTTTTCATACCACTTGTTTTGCTTTAAGCAGAAATCCGGCTCGCGAAACCATTTTGGAACGTGCAGAACGTGCTAAAGAATTAGGGTTAAAATTGAGTATTGATTTGAATTTTTCTGAACGAATTTGGCCCAACCGACCGGAAGCTATTGACATAATTAAACGTTATTTAGCCACAGATCCATTAGTAAAAATCAGTGAAGATGATTGTTACCGATTGTTTGCCGCAATGAAATCCGAAGATTATATTTTTGATTTTTTTCATGCCATGGGAGCACAAACTATCTGTTTAACAAAAGGGAAGAAAGGAGTTGTTTTGTCCGATAGGGAAAAGGGACTTATTTTTCAAGATGCCTTACCAGTTAAAGAAATTAAAGACGCTACCGGAGCCGGTGATGCCTTTTGGACCGGTTTTCTATACGCTCAACTTCACCAAAGGTCATTAGTAGATAGTGTAACAATTGCTCAAAAATTAGCCGGAATAAAATTGCAAAATGTGGGAAGATTACCCGACGGTATAAACATCAAACAATTGATTATTTGATTTTTTTATCAAAAAGTAAGAATAATTGCTTCCAATTTAAATCCGTTTTAAAATGATGCAATCCTTTGTATAAATCCACTTCATACAAATTTTCAATTACAAATTTTTCCTGCTTGGCATAAGGAATCAATCCGTCTTTTTTATATTTCTTAGCCAAATATTCTTGCTCAAATTGTCCCGGAGTGGGAATAAAAAACGCTTTTTTACCCAATTTTGCTAAATCCATTACGGTGGTGTAACCTGAACGACAAAGCACTAATTCACTTTCGTTGAACGTCTGTTCAAGTTGTTCGGAAGTCATAAAATTATAAAACGTTACATGCTCAATTTGTTCCGATTTTTGTTCAGGTTCAATTACACCACGAACAAAAACAACAGCACCAACATAACGTTTAATTTCTTCTTTCAAGTGCATTTCCAGCATCGTTCGTTGCGGTTCGGGACCGGAAAGTATCACCATCAAGTCATATTTTTTAGGCAATTCTTTTTTATTTAATCGACTTAGCGGACCAATATAATTGATTTTGAAATGCGGATTTTTCAAATGCCCTAATTTCCCGGTAAGATTTGGAATTTCTGCAACATCAGGAACCCAACATTCATCATATTTTTTTATGATGTATTGATGCAGTTTACTGGTAATCCAACTCGTATTTCCCGTTAAAACGTTTAATTGATGGGTAATAAATACAGAAGGTACTTTTTTAGAATAAATGCCTAATCGGTTATCGGAAATGATGCCGGCTAAACCATATTCTTTGACCCACTTTTTCACCATTTTTCGTTCCAAATAAATGGCTTCCATCATTTTTGGACTATTTTTGATCAGTTTCCACTTAAAAAACGCACCGTTTTTGGCATACTCTATTTGATAACAAGGTAATTCCAAAAAAATTAACCCCGGAAATTCTTTCTGTAAAATGTGAAGAGCAACTCCGTCAGAGGCAATAACGGGTTCAAAATGGTTTTCAATTAATGCTTCTATAATAGGAATACAGCGTGTAGCATGGCCTAAACCCCAATTGAGTGGAGCAACGAGAATTTTTGGTTTGTTAGTTTCCAAGTCTTGATAACTCATTTAATAACTGTAAAAGTAGTATTATTTTTGATTGCGTATATTTCCCTAATTTTACCAAAAAATTAAATTAAGTGGGAAGTAAGAATAAATTAAAGCGTTTTAAAGAAAATGAATCCTTTCAAAATGTGATTGAACCGACCCGTGAAGAAGTTGTTTCGGGCGATTTTAAATGGAAAGGAAATTGGAATAAAGATTTTTTTAAAAACGACAATCCGATTGTTTTAGAATTAGGATGTGGTAAAGGCGAATATTCGGTGGGTTTAGCTGAACGTTACCCAAATAAAAATTTTATCGGAATCGACATCAAAGGAGCTCGATTTTGGCGTGGTGCCAAAACGGCTGTTGAAACCGGTTTGAACAATGTAGGCTTTCTTCGTTCACAAATAGAATTGATCGAATATTGTTTTGCCGAAAATGAAGTAGATGAAATTTGGATCACTTTTCCCGACCCACAAATCAAATACAAACGAACAAAACACCGAATGACCAATACCCAATTTTTACAACGCTACAAAAAAGTGCTTAAAAAAGATGGAATTATTCACTTGAAAACCGATAGCGAATTCATGCACGGTTACACACTCGGTTTGTTGCACGGAGAAGGTCACGAAGTGATATATGCCAACCATAATGTGTATCGTAATGAAGGTTCTCCGGAAGTGGTAACAGCCATTCAAACTTTTTATGAAAAACAATATTTAGAAATTAACAAAGCCATTACTTATATCCAATTTAAGATAAAGTAGGCAACCCATTGCCCATCACCCAAAAAATGAACATCACTCTTCCCATTCTTCTCGGACTTTCAGCCGCAGCCATCGGAACAACTCCACCCGGATTGCTCAACATGACTGCCGCAAAAGTGAGCATGAGAGACGGAAGAAACCGTGCCGTATGGTTTGCTTTTGGGGCGTCTGTAATTGTTTTTTTTCAAACGTTATTGGCTGTTTTATTTGCTCGATTTATTGATAGAAGAGCTGATATAAGTGTGATTTTACAAGAAATAGGATTAGTTATCTTTACCGTTTTAACAATTTATTTCTTTTGGATTGCCAAAAAACCTAAACCCAAAAAAAAGAAAGAGGAAATCAAAATGCGAAGCAAATCCAGCCGTTTCTTTTTGGGCATGTTGTTGTCGTCACTTAATTTATTTCCAATTCCGTACTATATTTTTATAAGTATAACGTTAGGGACTTATGGGTATTTTGAATTTGTCCCTTTTTTTATTTATACTTTTTCCATAGCCAGTGCTATTGCCGCTTTTTTAGTTTTTTTTGGGTATATTTCCTTTTTTAAATCGAAAGAAAAAAAAGATACTTTTTTATCCAGAAATATCAATTACATTATAGGTTCCTTAACCGGTGTTGTGGCTTTCATAACTTTATTTAAAATTTTCTCACATTAATTTATTAATCATGGAGGATAATTTTTTTGAAAATGTATATGCCATCGCCAAACAAATTCCTTACGGAAGAGTAACTTCTTACGGTGCCATTGCTAAAGCGTTAGGAACTGCTCGCTCAGCCCGAATGGTAGGTTGGGCCATGAATGCTTCGCATAATCGTGAAGATATTCCGGCACACCGTGTGGTCAATCGAAAAGGAATACTTTCCGGAAAACATCATTTTCAAGGCACAAATTTGATGCAGCAATTGCTAGAAAGCGAAGGAATTGTAGTGGTTGACAACCAAATTGTGGATTTTGAGAAGGTTTTTTGGGAGCCGGAGTTAAATTTGTAATGATTTCCTCCTTTTTCAAAAGTTTACATACAAACTCAAAAACAAAACACTATATCAAGAAATTAAACTGATAATGAAAAACTGTTAACCGAAACTGAACACTGCGACTGAACACTGCGACTCCTCATCTATCTCTCCATAAACATTTTCAATTCTTTAACTACTGTTTCTCTACTTTTCGTATTATCTTTGCAATCTAAATTCAGTTTAAATAAAAACGGATTTTTTTATAAACTAAATAGCTCACAGTTAGAGATAAACAATTTATGAAACTCGACAGAAAAGAAATACTCAAAGCCTTAGAAACTATTTCAGTGGCTGGTGAAGGGAAAAATATGGTGGAAAGTGGAGCCGTGCAAAATGTACTCACTTTTGGCGATGAAGTGGTGGTAGATTTACTTTTGTCAACACCTGCTTTGCACATCAAAAAAAGAGCGGAAGTTGATATTATCAAGACCATTCACGACTTGGTGTATGAAAAAGCCAAAGTAAAAGTGAATATCAAAGTAGAAGCCCCTGAAAAACCTGAAAACCCAAACCTAATCAAAGGGAAACCCATTCCGGGAATCAGTAATATTGTGGCCGTAGCTTCCGGAAAAGGAGGCGTTGGAAAATCTACTGTTACAGCCAATTTAGCGGTAACGTTAGCCAAAATGGGTTTTAATGTTGGAGTGCTTGATGCTGATATTTACGGACCTTCAATGCCCATTATGTTTGATGTAGAACACGAAAAACCAATCTCAGTTGAGGTAGATGGCAAGTCAAAAATGAAACCGGTAGAAAGTTACGAAGTAAAAATTCTTTCCATTGGATTTTTCACTAAACCCGACCAAGCCGTTATTTGGCGTGGACCCATGGCTGCTAAAGCCTTGAACCAAATGATTTTTGATGCCGATTGGGGACAACTCGACTTTTTATTAATCGATTTACCACCTGGAACCGGCGATATTCACCTTTCTATCATGCAATCACTTCCTATTACCGGAGCTGTTGTCGTGAGCACGCCACAAGCCGTAGCTTTAGCAGATGCTAAAAAGGGAGTTTCCATGTTCAAGTCAGATGCCGTTAGTGTTCCGGTTTTAGGAATTATTGAAAATATGGCGTACTTCACTCCGGAAGAATTACCGAATAATAAATATTATATCTTTGGAAAAGAAGGAGCTAAAAACTTAGCTGAAGATTTACAAGTATCGGTTTTAGGTGAAATTCCACTTGTGCAAAGCATTCGTGAAGCGGGAGATTACGGTCGTCCTGCTGCCTTGCAAACGGCTACTCCGTTAGAAACGGCTTTCGAAGAAATTGCTCGAAATGTTGTTCAAGAAGTAGTGGATCGAAACGAAACTTTACCACCAACCGAAGCAATAAAAATAACCACCATGGCTGGCTGTTCAGCTGTAAAAGGGAAAAAATAATGACAAAAGAAGAAATCAAAATCGGAATTGAAAATGCGTTGAATGAAATTCGACCTTTTCTCGAATCAGACGGAGGAAACATTTCGTTAGTTGACATCATCGAAGATAAACACGTAAAAGTACGTCTCGAGGGGGCTTGCGTAGCTTGTAGTGTGAACCAAATGACGTTGAAAGCGGGTGTAGAAACGACCATCAAAAAATACGTTCCTCAAATCGAAACGGTCGAAAACGTAGCTTAAATTTTTTGGGCGTGTTCCGCCGAAGGCGAACGGGCTTTCACCACTCGCTTTTTTGAGTCATCCTGAAAGGCTGTCTCAAAAAGAGCTCAAACAATGGTTCAATCCCTCACGCAATCTGTGCTAACTGACAATTATCATAACCAAAAGAAAAAAGAACAACTATTTTCGCAAAGTAAAATTTAAAAGCTCAGTTACTCAGTAACTCAGCACCTCAGTAACTCAAAAAGAATGATACAAACCGATATACTCATCATTGGTGCCGGCCCAACCGGACTTTTCGCTGTATTCGAAGCCGGATTATTGCAATTAAAATGCCATCTAATTGACGCACTTCCACAACCGGGTGGTCAATTAGCAGAATTGTATCCCAAGAAACCAATTTTTGACATTCCGGGTTATCCCGAAGTAATGGCGGGTGATTTGGTGAATAATTTGATGGAACAAATCAAGCAATTTCAGCCAGGTTTTACATTGGCTGAAATCGCTGAAACGATTGAAAAATTAGAAGACGGTTCTTTTATTGTAACAACTAACAAAGGCACAAAACATCACGCAAAAGCAGTAGCCATTGCCGGCGGATTAGGAACGTTTGAACCCCGAAAACCCGCTATTGAAAACATTTCTTTTTATGAAGAAAAAGGAGTGGAGTATTTTGTAAAAGACCCGGAATTGTTTCGGGATAAAGACATTGTTATTGCCGGCGGAGGAGATTCTGCTTTGGATTGGAGTATTTTTCTATCCAATGTTGCTCAATCCGTTACATTAGTGCACCGCAGAAACGAATTCAGAGGAGCGTTAGATTCTGTTGAAAAAGTGCAAGAGCTAAAAAAAATAGGTAAAATTAATTTAATTACGCCGGCTGAAGTAGTAGCAATTAATGGAAAAGATCATGTTGAAAGCATTATTTTAGAAAACGAAGGTATTCAACAAACGTTAGAAACCGATTATTTTATTCCGCTTTTTGGCTTAACACCAAAATTGGGAGCCATTGCCAACTGGGGATTGGAAATCGAGAAGAATGCCATCAAGGTGAATAACGCATTAGATTATCAAACCAACATCGAAGGAATTTATGCCATTGGAGACGTAAATATTTATCCCGGAAAATTAAAACTCATTTTATGCGGATTCCACGAAGCTACGTTAATGTGTCAAAGTGTTTACAATCGACTAAATCCCGGTAAAAAATACGTTTTAAAATACACCACCGTTTCCGGTGTAGATGGTTTTGACGGTACACGAAAAGAAGCCGAAAAAGCGGTTGTAAAAGCGATTGAATAATATTATTTGTTTCAATTTTCAGGTTTCAAGTTTTTTGGTAACCTGAAACTTGAAACCTGAAACAAAAACTATGTCACAAGACATCACCATTAAAATTACCGATCGAAACGGAGTAAGACACGAAGTACAAGCTCCAACCGATATGAACATGAATATCATGGAACTCATTCGAGCATATGAGTTAGCCGAAGAAGGAACTGTTGGTGTTTGTGGTGGCATGGCCATGTGTGCTTCTTGTCAATGTTATGTACTGAATGATGTTGTTTCCCTTGAAAGAAATCCCGATGAAGAAGCCATGTTGTGGGAAGCCTATCACGTTAAAGAAAATTCCCGTTTAGGCTGTCAAATTCCAATTACTCCTGAAATTGATGGACTGGAAATTGAGATTGCTCCAGAACAGTAGCTAAATTCCCAAAATATTCTTTGCGATAGGAAGTAGTCTTTCCACAAATTTAGAATAGGCCAACTCAGACGGGTGTAAATTATCCGAAGCTACTAAGTTAGGATTATTAAGTCCCTCTCTTGTTATATCTGTGATATTGACAAATGTAACATCCAACGATTCAGTATGGCCCTTAGCAAAAGCATTGTAATTATCCAGTTGACTAGAAATTGATGAGGGATTTGAACTTGATTGACCAAATGGGGTGAAAGCATAATCTGGAATTGACACAACAATTACTTTATTTTTATCACCTTTTGCTAAGTTAATTGCAGTTTGCAACAATTCAGGAAATTCAGTTTCATACAATGAAAAAGGTTTGTTTTGATATTGATTGTTTACACCAATTAATAATGTCACTAAATCATACGATGAGTTAAGATTTTCTGCTTGAATAGCATTTTTTAAGTTGGTTGTAGTCCATCCGGTTTGAGCCACAACTTTTACAAAAATGTTATCAGTAGAAGGTAAATAATTCTTCAAACTATCTTTCAATTGTTTCGGAAAACGACATGTCTCGCAAACGCTTTGTCCGATGGTATAACTATCGCCCAATGCTAAGTAGTTGAAATTCCTAGCAATTTGTTGAGGAATGACCGGTGGTACATCATCAGTTGATGAGCAACCGAGCAAAGGTATGATTCCTAACATCAAAAAGAAAATTATTTTTTTCATATTATTTAGGTTTGATAATCTGCTAATTTAACCGGACCTTCTAAAATTTCTTTTACAATCTGTAGTGTGCCATCCGATTTAGTATCAACAAACCATTTGATTAAGGCAATAGTTCCTTCCACAATTTCAATTCCGGTAATACTTCTAGGATGTACACAACTACCATCATTAAAATAATGCAACGCGTTTTCACTCGGACTTGGAAACCTTGGCCGATGCGTATGACCAGTAATGGTTATTTTATTATTGTTGTCAGCAATCCATTTTTTAATACGTCTTTCTACTTTAATCAGTTCTACATAATTCTTGGCAGGGCTTGTGGGGTCTTTTATTCCCCAAACTTGGAGTGGCTTCCATAGAACTCTTACCAAAAAACGATTGATTTTCCAACCTATATAATTCATAAAATCGGCTTGGTGACCATGGGTTAAAAATAGTTCTTGATTGGTTTCTGAATTTTTTAACACAATAGCTTCATGGTATTTAATATCAGGAAACAGAGGAACATCTTTTCCAATTCTTGCTTCAAAATAAGTTGACAGTTTCTTTTTAACAATTTTGTCATTTTGATAAACGAAATCATGGTTGCCAAAAATCATGTGTAATCTGTTTTCATAATGAAATTTCTGGAGCAATAAATACACATTTTTATTAGCTTCAAAGAGTGTTTTAAAGAATAAATTTTCCCACAGTTCATCACCATCTCCTAGTTCAATGTATGAAAAACCTTCGTTGTAATAAACTTGTAGTGCGTGATAATAAATATTGCGATTATTGGCAAAATCATCTGCAAAACTGGCGTCTCCACGATGACAATCACTGAATAAAATGAATTTATCGTTGTTGGTAAACAGAATTCGTTTAGCTTCAATATAAGCTTTAGTTAATCTCTTTTGAGAAGACATGTTGAAAACCAATTAATTGATAGATTTCAAATGTAACCAATTATTTTGTCAAAAAAACACATCATTTGTTCAAAAATGATGCAATCTTGTTTTTATGAGCAAACTTAATTGATTGTATTCTAGATATAAATAGAATCTTTAATTTGTGATTTTTACCTATAAAATAATTGCTTTTGTCGAAAAAATTTCCACTGTGTTATTTTAATATTACATTTGTGTTAACAAAAAATTACAACAATGAAATTTTTTTTTACCTTTTTACTTCTATTCATTACATTTTTTGGATCGTCTCAAACGTTGCCTAGTGAATTTCACTTTTCTGCAGACGGAAGAATATTGTACACTGGAGGAATAATTCCATCATCAGGTTTATATGATAAAACAATAGTAAAAAATGTTTATTTGAACTTTTCTCAGCCCGATTATTGGACACAATTAACTAATAATTATTCTTCAGAAACCAATATTCCTGCAACGATGATTTTTGATGGTAATGTTTATCCTAATGTTGGGGTTCGCTTCCGTGGAAATACATCCTATGTACAAATAGGTTCATCTCAAAAAAAATCATTCTCGATTGAAACTGATTTTGTTGATGAAGATCAAACGCTTTTTGGATATAATGATTTGAAGCTTAATAATGCTCATCAGGACCCAACCTTTATGCGAGAAGTATTGTATAATAGAATGGCAGCTCGACATATTCCCATTGCAAAAGGAAATTTTGTTCATTTATTTTTAAACAACCAAGATTGGGGAATTTATCCTAACATACAATCTGTAGATAAAACATTTTTAAAAGAGTGGTTTTTAAGCAATGATGGTGCTAGATTTAGGGCAACTACTGAAACTACCGGAATGCCCGGAGGTGGAGGTGGACCGAATTGGGGTGATGGAACTGCCGGAATGAACTATTTAGGAGCTTCTGCCACTGAAGCTACGTATCAACAATACTATAGTTTAAAATCAAATGATGTTGTAGATAATCCGTGGCAAGCACTTATAGATGCTTGTTTTTCGCTCAGTACATTAACGGCCAATAACATAGAAACTGTAAAAACCAAAATAGATATTGATAAAGTTTTGTGGCACATGGCATGTGAAAATATTTTTACGGATGATGACAGTTATGTTATGAAAGGTAAAATGGATTACATGATTTATTATGAGCCAGAAACCGGAAGAACAACTTCGTTAGAATACGATGGTAATTCAACTTTTCAGACGAGTGTAGCTACAAGTTCAAGTTGGTCACCTTTTAAAAATGTAACCAACGCTAATTATCCATTGCTAAATAAGTTGATTTTAACACCCGAATTAAGACAGCGGTATTTGGCTCATTATAGAACAATATTAAATGAAACATTCACAACATTGAATGCAAATGCAATTATTGATGAAATGGATGCCCAAATTAGTGCACTCGTAGCCGCTGACCCTAAAAAACTATATCCAACTTCTCAGTACATAAGTGGTGTGCCGGCATTAAAGTCTTTTGTAGCAAGTAGAAGAAATTTTTTGCTATCTAATACAGAAGTGGCTCAAGTAGCTCCAACAATAACATCAGCTAAATACTATAATAGTTCTAATGAAGAATATGTTGCTCCGATTGCTAACGAGGTAACAAATATAAAAGCAAATGTCACCTCTGCAACGGGAATTAATAAAGTAATTTTATACTACGCAACCGGATTAGTAGGCAATTTTTCTAAAATCCAAATGTATGACGACGGAGCCCATAATGATGGAATTGCAAATGATGGGACCTATGGAGCTCAAATTCCGGGTTATCCTGCAAATACTTTTGTTAGATATTATGTAGAAGCTATCGCTAATAATACGGCTCTTTCAGCTTCCTATTTACCCACAGGAGCCGAGCATGATGTTTTTGTTTATGTAGTGACACAAACAAATGTGGCTAATGGTGTAGTAATTAATGAAATTATGGCTCAAAATACTTCCAGTGGAACAGATGAGGTTGGTGATTATGAAGATTGGGTTGAATTATATAATAACAATAACTATGCTGTCAATTTATCTGGGTATCATCTTTCAGACGATACTTCAATCTTAAACAAATGGCAATTTCCTGAAGGTACAGTTATTCCGGCCAATGGATATTTAATTGTTTGGTGTGATAACGATGCTACCGATGGTCCGCTTCATGCTTCTTGGAAGTTATCGGTAAGTGGAGAATCAGTCTCGTTAACAGATGAGGCTCAAAATTTAGTAGATCAAATTATTTTTGGAGCCCAAACTACAGATATGGGGTATGCTAGAGTGCCCAATGGAACGGGTGATTTTGTAATTCAATCGCCAACGTTTAATGCAAATAACGAAACAAATCTGGGAGTTGATCAGTTTCAATCCAATTCTGTTCAAATGTTAGTTTATCCTAACCCAGGTTCCAATTTAGTAAATGTTGTTGTATCTGAATTAGATAACAATCATAAATTAAATGTTTTTAATCAATTAGGTCAATTAGTTCTTGAGTCAGAAGCTAATTATCATACCACACTTAACGTAGCTACATTAAGTGTTGGAACATATATTGTAAATTATGGTGCAACATCAAAAAAATTAGTGATTATAAAATAAATTTCAAAATGATAAAAAGAATTTTTACAGCATTATTTGTGAGTTTAGTATTTATAGCTTGTTCTCATGACGAAGGATATGGTGGATTGGCTTCCATCAAAGGTAAAATTTATGGGAAAGACTATAATTCTAGTGGCTTCTTAGTTGATGAAGGATATGTAGGCGGGTTTAAAGTATACATAAGTAAGCATGGGGAAACAGCTTATTTTGATAGCATGGATTCTGCTTATGATGGTTCATTTAAGTTTAGTTATTTACACAAGGGCAAATACGATATTTGGGTCTATGGTGATTGTGATTATTGCGATTGGGATTTGGTATATGTTTTAAAAACAATAGAAATAACATCAACAAGACAAAATGTAGAGACTGAAGACTTTGTAATAACATTTTAAATTTAACAGACATGATGCAGTTTATTAATTCGATGGAAAGTGTCTCTTTAATTGAACTAGATGAGGTTGCATTGCAAAATAGAATTGACCACAAATATGTTTTAAATAAAGAGCAATTAGAAATTCTAATTCCAACTATTCTAACACATTATAAGGTTTTAAAGATTAATGGGCATAACGCTTTTACTTATCTAAATAACTATTTTGACACAAAACAGTTACGCTTCTACTTTGACCACCACAATGGATTTTCGAAAAGAATTAAAGTGAGAAGTAGAAAATATTTAGAAACGGATACCAGTTTTTTTGAAATTAAGCAAAAAGAAAATGTTGATAGAACTGCAAAGTTTAGAATTCCGGTTGATAAAATTGTAAAAAAAATAGACAGTGAAAAGAAAGAAACGATACAATCTTTTTTACCCAGAGAATTAAAAAAGATAAAGCTGATTCTGAAAAATAATTTCACCAGAATAACTTTTGTAAATCATGAAAAAACGGAGAGAATGACATTAGATTTTGACATCCAGTTTTCAAACAAAAAGAAGAGCAAAAGTTTCACTAATTTTTATGTCTTAGAAATAAAGCAGTCTAAATCTAATAAAAGATCAATTATAACGGAGATTTTAAAGAAAAACAATATTAGAGAACAAAGTTTTAGCAAATATATATTCGGTATTATATCACTTAAAAAAAATATAAAAAAGAACAATTTTTTACCGGTAATAAAAAAAATAAATAACCTTTAAGAATGGAAACAGAAGACAAAATAGACGCTCTTTTTAACCTTACAGACTTTTCGTTGCGAGCAATAATTGATGTTGTTGCAATAATTATTTTAGTTGGACTAATTTATTATCCAAAACATAAAAACAAAGATTTTATTTTCACGTTTGTGATTTTCAATATCATAAATTTTATGATTTGTTTTTTATTGGGCTCAGCCAAAATAAAAATGGGATTTGCTTTCGGGTTATTTGCAATTTTCTCTATAATAAAATATAGAACTATAGTTGTGTCTATTAAAGACATGGGGTATTTTTTTATTTGTGTGGCATTAGGGATGTTAAATTCTATGGCAAATACAAGTGAAGGATTTACTGTTATTATTATTTGTAATGTTGTAATTTTAATTATTACCTACTTTTTAGAACGTTTAAATTTTATTAATAATGAAAACTCAAAAGGAATTATTTATGATAATGTTCATTTAATAAAACCTGCTTTACGAGAAGAATTAATAGCAGATTTAAAAGATAGAACGGGTTTAGATATCCATAAAGTTGAAGTGGTTTCTATAAATTATTTAAAGGATACGGCTTTGTTAAAAGCTTATTACTACTCGTTAGAAAGTGAAAATACCACTCCAACAATTTCAGATAATGATTAAGACAAAAATAATCGCTTGTTTATTATTGTTAACCTGCTGTTTTGGCTTTGCTCAAGACACAGATACGCAACTTCGCATTGAGCCTACAATCGATTATAGAATAAATAAAAAATGGAAAGTTGCTTTTGATTATCGATATGGTTTAAAAAATGATATTTCTACATTTCAATCCAATATGTTTCAACTTTCGGGGGAATATAAGATAAGTAAAAGAATAAGTGTAGAAGCAGGTTATCGTTATTCTACCTCATTTGAAAAGGATAATCAACGTCTGTTTGCCTCCTTGGTTTATGATTATAAATGGAAGAAATTTACACTTAAATCAAGAACACTTTACCAATTCAGTACCCCTTATTTTGATGAAGATTTTTGGAATGAATATAAAGAGCCTAGACAGATAATTAGAGAAAAGTTTACGATTGATTACAATATTCCAAAAAGTAAGGCCTCAGTATATTTGTCTGCAGAGTTATTTATCAAAATTGATAATCCTCAATGGAAATACAATAGAACAAGATACCGTGTAGGCAGCGATTACAGTTTAAAATATGGAAATACAATCGGCCTTTCAGTATTTTATGAAGATAGATTGAATGTAAGAAAAACAGATCGATTTGTATTCACCACCAAATACAATCTATCCATTGACCAATTACTAAAAAAAGTTAAGAAACAAAAAGAGAAAAGGGATTTTAAATAAGTTCAAATTTAAGTGTTAACTGCTCATTAATTCCATCCCAAAGTTCAATTCGTTTTTGTAAAGCCAGAATAGCAACTTCTTCAACTTCTTGCCATTTTCTTTCCTCATTACCACATAATTCAGCAATCATTTGCATTGCCATTGGGCCATGTTCATCGGCATCAAGCTCGATGTGTCTTTGGAAATAGTAAATCAATTTAGATAAATTATTGTTAGGGAAACGCAGTTCAAATTCTTTTAAGATTTCGGTAAACATATCAGGAATTAAATCTTCTCTACCAAAGGTAAATGCTGCGGCTATTTGATGTGGTTTCCCTTCTTCGATAACTCTGAAAGTAAAATCTAAAAATGCTTTTACAGAAGGATGAAAATTACTTTGTTTTATGGACACGAAAATATTTTGAGTAGCAACAACATCATCTAAAAAAGTAGTTACTTTTTCAGTTTTTGCACCACAAGCTTTCATTGCCTCTAAATACAATTCATAATGGCTTTTACGCTTGCCTTGTTGGTCTACATCCGTTTCCTCAGCTAAAACAATTTCGTTTATTAAGTAACGAACTTCAGGATTTCCAATTGGAATCCATGGTGTAGTTGTACATGTTAAAGTGTTTTGGAGTGCTTTTAACAGCGACATAAAATCCCAAACAGCATACACATGGTTTTCAAGAAAAACGTGTAAATCGTCGATGGTTTTTATTTCACTATACAAAGAGTGTTCTAAAAGTCTCTTTCTATAAGGGGTAATTCTTTTATTAATTGTTTCAATGTTCATGGCAATTTTATTTTAATGTCGAAGAAAGAAATGCATTTAGGTTCTTAATTCAACTACAAAATTAAAAAAGCTTCCCCGTAAGAAGAAGCTTTTTGTATTGATTTTAATTATTGTTTAATTATTTAAACGCCGGTATTCCTGTAATATCAGCTCCAGTTATCAACAAATGAATATCATGCGTTCCTTCATAAGTAATCACCGATTCTAAATTCATACTATGTCGCATGATTGAATATTCACCTGTAATTCCCATTCCGCCCAGCATTTGTCTAGCTTCTCGAGCAATGTTAATTGCCATATCCACATTATTTCTTTTCGCCATAGATATTTGAGCGGTCGTTGCTTTTCCTTCATTACGCAAAACACCTAATCGCCAGGTTAATAATTGAGCTTTAGTGATTTCAGTAATCATTTCGGCTAATTTTTTTTGTTGTAATTGAAATCCAGCTATTGGCTTGTCAAATTGTACTCTTTCTTTAGCATAACGCAAAGCGGTATCATAGCAATCCATTGCGGCACCGATAGCTCCCCATGCAATTCCGTAGCGAGCAGAATCCAAACACATCATCGGAGCACCTAATCCGGATTTACCGGGTAACAAATTTTCTTTAGGTACTTTTACATTGTCAAAAATTAATTCTCCGGTTGCCGAAGCTCTCAAAGACCATTTATTGTGAGTTTCCGGTGTTGAAAAACCTTCCATCCCTCGTTCTACAATCAATCCATGGATTCTTCCTTCTTCATTTTTAGCCCAAACTACGGCAACATCAGCAAACGGTGCATTCGAAATCCACATTTTTGCTCCATTTAACAAATAATGGTCGCCCATATCTTTATAATTGGTTACCATTCCGCTTGGGTTTGACCCGTAATCCGGCTCGGTTAACCCGAAACAACCCATAAATTCACCGGTTGCCAGTTTAGGTAAATATTTCATGCGTTGTTCCTCGTTTCCGAATTTCCAAATCGGATACATCACCAAAGAGGATTGAACCGATGAGGTTGAACGCACACCGGAATCACCTCTTTCAATTTCCTGCATGATTAAACCATACGAAATTTGATCTAATCCTGCACCACCATATTCTTCCGGTATATACGGACCAAATCCACCAATTTCTCCTAAGCCCTTGATAATTTGTTTTGGAAATTCAGCTCGTTGAGCATACTCTTCAATAATAGGCGAAACTTCTCTTTTTACCCATGCACGAGCGGCATCACGAACAAGTTTGTGTTCTTCGGTTAATAAATCATCAAGTAGGTAGTAATCAGGAGATTGAAATAAATCTGGTTTCATTTTTTGAGACATTTGAGATTAATGAATAGTAATTATTCTCACAACTACTATAACGTTTGCAAAAGTAATTAAAGAAATGTAACAAATCAACGAACGATTGTTATATTTTTAAAAAAACAGTGCTTACATGTTTAGGTAAAAATCTTTTGTCAAATTGATGTATTCATCAGTATAATCATGACGACTGATTTCAATAACTAGTTCATCTGCATTTAAAACAGGTAATTCATATCGTTTAAAAGCTAGTAAACTTCTTTTAATTTCTGAGGTAGAAGTGCCTTTTATACGTGTTACTTTTACGGGGAAAAGTTCAACAGCAGCACATAAATCGATGAATTTTTCTTCTTCTTTATATGGAATGATTACAGCAAAAATTCCATTTTCAGAGAGTAATTGGTCAGCAGCATCTACCAAATCTTCAAAAGGCAGTGCATCTTGAAACCGAGCTTTATCTCGCCGCGGATTATCAGTTTTATAATCTTCAGCATAAAAAGGAGGATTTGAAATGATTAAATCGTATTGCTCTTCGGGTTCTGATACAAACTCATCCAAACCGGCATGAAAACAAAATAGACGATCTCCCCAAGGTGAATTTTCAAAGTTTTCTACACATTGTTCGTAGGCATCTTCATCAATTTCAATAGCGTCAATTTGTTCAGATTGACTACGTTGAGCAATCATTAAGGAGAGGATTCCTGTACCGGCACCAATATCTAAAACTGAAAAAGGATGATTATCAATAGGACACCAAGTTCCCAATAAAACACTATCCGTGCCCACTTTCATGGCACAACGATCTTGTTGAATGGAGAATTGTTTGAATTGAAACAAGTTGATTAACGATTTTTGAATGAAGAATATTGATTTCAGATAACAGAAAACTGTGACTGTCAACTGCGACTGAAAACTTCTAAAGATACATTTCCACTAAACCTTCCGGTAAATTCATAATTACCTTCTTATTTTTTCGGTCAATTTTAACCAAAAATTGGTCTATCATAGGAATTAAAATTTCTATTGAACCGTTTACTACTTCAAAAAGAGGTTGAGCAGATGAGTCGTTTATAGACACTATTTTGCCTACAATTCCGGTACGTTGGTCTTCGATTTCAAAGCCAATCACCTCATGATAATAAAATTGATTTCCTTCTAATTTTGGTAAAAAAGAAAGCGGCAGATAAAGTTCGCAACCCATAATTGCATCAGCATCTTCTTCAGTATCCACATCTTCAAATTTAACTCTAAGAAAGTCATTTTTATGAAGTGAACTATTTTCAATAAAAAATGGAATCAAATTTTTGTTGAATTCAACAAAAACTGATTCCATAGTTTCATATAATTCAGGTTCATCAGTGTCTAAATAGACTAAGACTTCACCTTTAAAACTAAATTTTTTAGCGATTTTGCCAAGATAGAAACATTCTTCCTTACGCATTATCGCAAAAAATTAAGCTTCTTTTTCTTCGTTGGCTTCTTCAGCAGTTGGAGTTTCTTCTACAGCAGGAGTCTCTTCTGTAGTTGTTTCAACAGCCTCTTCAGTTACTTCTTCAGCAACTTCTTCTGAAGCTTCAGCAGCTTTTAAAGCCTCAGCCGCAGCATTTGCTCTCTTTTCGTTGGCCACTTTCTCTGCTTTCAAAGCTTCCGCTTTAGCTTTTTCTTGAGCTTTTGTTAAACCTTCTTTTTTAGAAGTAACTTTGTTCGCTTTTTCTTCCAACCAAGCTGCTAATTTGGCATCTGCTTGTTCTTGTGTTAAAGCACCTTTTCTAACACCTCCATCTAAATGATGCTTCATTAAAGCACCTTTGTAAGAAAGAATTGCTCTTGCTGTATCTGTTGGTTGAGCTCCATTGTGTAACCATTGAACAGCACTGTCCAAGTTTAAATCAATTGTAGCAGGGTTAGTGTTTGGGTTGTAAGTTCCAATTTTGTCTAAGAACTTACCATCTCTTTTGGCTCTTGAATCAGCAGCCACAATCCAGAAAAAAGGTTTTCCTTTTTTACCGTGTCTTTGTAATCTAATTTTTACAGGCATAATCGAATGATTAAATGTGAGGTACTCGACCTCTGTTAATTGAGGGTGCAAATATATAAAAGTTTTTTGGATTAAATACGAACTTAAAAAAAATTTATTCAAACAGTTAGGTTCATCTCAATAGGTGTGTTTTTAACAAAAAAGTATGCTTTTTATTCGTTAGAAAAACTACTTTTGTACTTTATAAAAAAATACTTTATGATGAAATACTTTTTTTCTCTTTTAGCTCTAGTCTTTTTATTGGTTTCTTGTGAAGAGGATGTGGTTTTTAATTCACCATCCGTGCAGGGTAGATTGGAAAATTCATTTTGGAGAGCTATTGATGCAGAAGCTGTTTTACAGCCGAATGGTGGATTGGTTATTACTGCAAAAGCACGATTACAAACGTTAACGCTACAAGTTCCCTCCAGAAATGTTGGAACTTACGTTTTAGGACAAAATCTATCAAGAAAGGCTACATTTTTGTTTGAATATGATGAGAGTGAATTGTATTATGCTACAGGAATTACCACAGAGGAAGAGTATGAGGGAGACGGAGAAATAAAAATAACTGAGTTTGATGCAGCAAACGGAACTGTTTCAGGCTCATTCCGTTTTAATGCTATCAATACAATGAACAATCCTTTAGGAGGTGAAATATTAAATTTTAACCAAGGTGTTTTTTATAAAGTTCCTGTTATTGGAAACGAAGAAGACTAAATTAAATTAAACTATTTTAAAAAGCCATTTTAACTTTGTTTGAAGTGGATTTTTTTCTTGTTACAATTAATTTAGCAAATAAAATTATTTTTTAGTCTAATTACCATTATATTAGTTTACCTTTGCTCTAATATAATATTATTTTTATGAACATTTTTGTTGGAAATCTTCCTTGGAGTATTGAGGAAGCAGATTTAAGAGAGTCTTTTGAGACTTATGGAGTTGTTGACTCTGTGAAAGTAATTACTGATAAATTTACAGGAAAAAGTAAAGGATTTGGTTTTGTTGAAATGCCTAATGATGAGGAAGCTCAAAAAGCAATAGAAGAACTGAATGGAGCCACTGTACAAGGGCGTCCGATTGTGGTAAACAAATCAGAGCCTAAACCGGAAGGAGAAAGAAGAAGCTTCAATAACAACCGATCAGGAGGTGGTTATGGAGGTGGAAATAACCGCGGAGGAGGAAGATACTAAGTTTTCTTTTATAATTTTGTAAAGCCGTTCTGAGTATTTCAGAATGGCTTTTGTAGTTATTGTTGATAACTAAAATTGATATTCTCTTGCTTAAAATGTATTTTTGAAATAGAATAAAACAGCGATAATTAATAGGATTTATTTGCTTCTGTGAATCAAAAATCGCAAATCAAACCTTAGTAATAATGTATTTAATTTTCGATACCGAAACAACCGGTTTACCCAAACGTTGGGATGCCCCCATAACTGACATAGACAATTGGCCACGTTGTGTTCAAATAGCTTGGCAGTTGCATGACGAGATGGGAAATTTGATAGAACACCAAGATTATTTGGTACAACCTGAAGGATTTAACATTCCGTATGATGCTGAACGAATTCATGGTATTTCTACCGAATTGGCTCAGCAAAATGGAATTCCATTAGCGGAAGTGTTAGAAAAATTCAACATTGCATTAGGCAAAGCCAAATTCATCGTGGGTCAAAATGTTGCTTTTGATGTAAATATTATGGGATGCGAATTTCATCGAATAAATGTAGATTCAACCATGAGTTCAATGCAGGTTTTAGATACATGTACCGAAGTAACTGCAAATCTGTTGAAACTTCCCGGCGGAAGAGGTGGAAAATTCAAATTGCCAACGTTAACCGAATTACATCAATACCTTTTTGGTGAACCTTTTGCTGAAGCTCACAATGCAACTGCCGATGTGGAAGCAACAACGCGATGTTTCCTCGAATTAATCAAAAGAGAAATTTTTACCAAAGAAGAACTTGATGTTCCGGCCGATTATTTCAAAAATTTTAATGAACACAATCCGAAAGAAATTCAACTCATCGGATTAAAACATATTAATTTAAAAGAAGCTTCTGAAGCTATTCGAAAACAATTTCAAAAAGAACAACCGAAAGAGCTTCACAAAAAAGAGCTAATTGAAAACCAAAAAACGTTAGTTGATGCTGATTTTGTGCATTTACACAATCATTCGCAATTTTCGGTTTTACAATCGACAATTTCCGTTGCGGATTTGGTGAAAGCCGCTGTAAAAAATAAAATGCCGGCTGTAGCGATAACCGATATTGGCAATATGATGGGGGCTTTTCATTTTGTTCGCGATGTTTTATACCATAATAAAGTAGCAGAAGCAAAAAATAAAGCAGCAATTGAAGCGGGAGAAAATCCAACAGAAACAATCATTAAACCAATTGTAGGATGTGAATTTTTTGTGTGCGAAAACCACAAAGATAAAACTAGAAAAGACAATGGATATCAAGTGGTTTTTTTGGCTAAGAATAAAAACGGTTACCACAATTTAGCCAAAATGTCTTCTATTGGTTATACCGACGGATTTTATTATGTTCCTCGAATTGACAAAGAAGTTATCAAACAATACAAAGACGATTTAATTGTATTGTCGGGAAGTTTGTCTGGTGAAATTCCGAATAAAATTTTAAATATTGGCGAAAACCAAGCGGAAGATGCTTTGCTTTGGTGGAAAAATGAATTTGGAGATGACTTTTACATCGAATTGATGCGACACAATCAAGAAGATGAAAATCGTGTGAATGCCTCCTTAATTTCATTAGCCCAAAAGCATGACGTAAAAACGGTGGCTACAAACAATGTTTTTTATGTTGAAAAAGAAAATGCCAACGCACATGATATTTTACTTTGTGTCCGTGATGGAGAAAAGCAAGCCACACCAATAGGTAGAGGCCGCGGTTATCGTTACGGATTGCCCAATCAAGAATATTACTTCAAGTCAGGCGACGAGATGAAAAAACTCTTTGCCGATTTGCCCGAAGCTATTTTAAACATCAATGAAGTAGTTAATAAAATTGAAATTTTCGATTTAGCTCGTGGTGTTTTGCTTCCAAAATTTAATATACCACAAGAATTTTTAGTCACTGAAGATGAGGAAGATGGTGGAAAAAGAGGCGAAAATTTATACTTGCGACACCTCGCTTATGAAGGTGCCAAAAAACGCTACGGAACCATCACTCCTGAAATAGAAGAACGTCTTGATTTTGAATTAAAAACCATCGAAAACACTGGTTATCCCGGTTACTTTTTGATTGTGCAGGATTTTATTAAAGCGGCCCGCGAAATGAATGTCTCAGTTGGTCCGGGAAGAGGTTCTGCTGCCGGCTCGGTGGTGGCGTATTGTTTGTGGATTACTAATATTGATCCTTTGGAATATGATTTACTTTTTGAGCGTTTCCTAAATCCGGATAGGGTTTCGATGCCCGATATCGATATCGATTTTGATGATGAAGGACGGGGGCGTGTGATGCAATATGTAATTGATAAATATGGTGCTAATCAGGTAGCTCAAATTATCACCTATGGAAAAATGGCTACAAAATCCTCATTAAGAGATACTGCCCGAGTACTTGATTTACCACTTTTTGAAGCCGATAAATTAGCCAAACTAATTCCGAGTATGATGCCCGGTAAATGGAGTTTGGCAAGGTTTTTATCAGATTCGATCGAAGAGGTCAAAAAAGCCGTCCGTTCTGATGATTTTGAAAATATCAAAGAATTAATAGCCATTGCTAATGAAGGCGATTTGGCAGGGGAAACCATTCAACAAGCCAAAGTACTTGAGGGGTCGTTAAGAAATACTGGGATTCATGCATGCGGTGTTATTATTACTCCTGATGATATTACTAATTTTGTACCTGTTTCTACAGCCAAAGATTCTGAACTGTATGTTACACAATTTGATAACTCCGTAGTTGAGAGTGCCGGCCTTTTAAAGATGGATTTTTTGGGTTTAAAAACCCTTACATTAATAAAGGATACTGTTAAATTAATAAAATATAGAACGGGTAAAGAACTTAATCCCGATGAATTCCCAATTGATGATGTCAAAACATATGAACTTTTTCAACGAGGAGAGACAGTAGGAATTTTTCAATACGAATCGGTCGGAATGCAAAAATACCTTCGCGATTTAAAACCAACTGTTTTTGGTGATTTAATTGCTATGAATGCATTGTATCGTCCGGGTCCTTTGGAATATATACCATCCTTCGTTAAACGTAAAAATGGGGAAGAAGAAATTACCTATGATTTAGATGCTTGCGAAGAATACTTAGCAGAAACCTATGGAATTACTGTATACCAAGAGCAGGTAATGTTACTTTCGCAAAAGTTAGCCGGATTTTCCAAAGGTGATGCCGACGTACTTCGTAAAGCGATGGGTAAAAAGCAAAAAGATGTATTGGATAAAATGAAATCCAAATTCATTGATCAGGCAGTAGCAAAAGGGCACGATGCTCAAAAGTTGGATAAGATTTGGACCGATTGGGAGGCTTTTGCCAGTTATGCATTCAACAAATCACATTCCACTTGCTACGCTTGGATTGGTTATCAAACGGCTTATCTCAAAGCTCATTATCCTGCAGAATATATGGCGGCGGTGCTTTCTAACAACATGAGCGATATCAAGCAGGTTTCGTTTTTTATGGAAGAATGCAGGAGAATGGGACTAAGGGTTTTAAGCCCGGATGTGAATGAATCCTTCTATAAATTTACTGTAAATGATGATGGGGCAATTCGTTTTGGAATGGGAGCCATCAAAGGGGTGGGAGCAGGTGCCGTAGAAACCATCGTTCAAAGTCGATTAAAAGACGGAAAATATAAATCTATTTTTGATTTAGCTAAACGTATTGATTTGCGGGCAGCGAATAAAAAAGCATTTGAAAACCTTGCCTTGGCTGGAGGATTTGATTGTTTTGGTTCAACGCACCGGGCACAATATTTTTATCAGGATGGAGATACCACTACTTTTTTAGAAAAGGCTATGCGGTTTGGTGCAAAATTTCAAGAAAATGAAAATTCGGCACAAGTTAGCTTGTTTGGTGAAACTAGTGATGTACAAATTGCAGAACCACAAATACCACCTTGTGACGAATGGAGCACCATGGAAAAATTAGCCAAAGAAAAGGAAGTAGTAGGCATCTATATTTCCGGTCATCCACTGGATGATTTTCGTTTTGAGATGAAATATTTTTGCAATTCTAAATTAGAATACCTTAAGAATTTAGAACAACACGTCAATAAAACGTTAACATTTGGAGGTATTATCACCAATGTACAACATCGAGTCGCACAAAACGGGAAAGGCTGGGCTTCTTTTGTGTTGGAAGGTTATGACGAAAGTCATGAGTTCAGAATTTATGGTGAAGAATACTTAAAATTTAGACATTTTATTATTCAAAATAATTTTACATTTCTAAAAATATTAGTCAGAGAGGGTTGGGCAAATAGAGAAACCGGAAAGAAAGGAGAACCTCGAATTACATTTCAATTAATTCAATATTTGCAGGATGTATTACCCCAATTTGCCAAGAAACTAACCATTCAAATGGATATTCTGGCTTTACAGAAAAATTTAATCACAGAGTTGAGTACCATTTTTAAATCATTTCAAGGTGACCATTCTGTTACTTTTGAAGTAATGGAATTGGAAAAAGTGAAAAAAGAAGCAGAAATTAATCCAATTATAATATCCTCGGATGATGATTTAGACGTTGAGAATTTAGAAGAGCTTGAAATGCAAATAGATTCCCCATCTGAAGAAATTAGAATGATAACAAAATTGAGTATGCCAAGTCGTAAACTCAAGGTTCAAATTTCTAATGAATTGTTGAGTCAGTTGGAGAAAAAGCAGGTGGATTTTAGGTTGAATTGATTATCAATTACACAAATACATTCATAATCAAAACTAATTTTCAATTAACACTTCCTTAAGTTTTAAATTTTTAAATTTGCACAATAAAAATTGAATATTAATTTAAAAAAATATAAAATGGCATTAGCAATTACAGATGCTACTTTTGATGAAGTAGTTTTAAAATCAGACAAACCGGTAGTAGTAGATTTTTGGGCAGCGTGGTGTGGTCCGTGTAGAATGGTTGGTCCTGTTATCGATGAAATCGCAACAGAATATGAAGGAAAAGCGGTAGTTGGAAAAGTAGACGTAGATGTAAACCAAGAATTTGCAGCAAAATATGGCGTTAGAAACATTCCAACCGTTTTAGTTTTCCAAAACGGAGAAGTGGTAGGAAGACAAGTGGGTGTTGCACCAAAGAAAAATTATACAGATGCAATTGATGCATTATTATAATTTTGTACAAAATATATTCAAAGGTCTGATTTTCATCAGACCTTTTTTTGTGAGTGAAAAGTTATAACTTTAATGTAAATGTTGTTCCTTCTCCTAATTTTGAATCAACAGTAATTTCGCAATGAATAGCTCTAGCTAAATCTCGAATCAAGTGTAATCCCAAACCGGATTTTATTCCAACCACTTCTTTATCATCATACAATGCTTTAAATTGTTCTGAATCGGCACCCTTTCCATTGTCAGAAATTGATAAATAGAATTTTCCGTTTTCTTGCCAAGCTTTCCATTTTATCGTCGGGTTTTCAATTTCTTTTAATGCTTTTATAGCATTTCCGGTTAAATTTCGAATGATGGTTTTGAGATAATTTTCATCGGTGTTGATGGTAAAATCAATTTGGTTGTCAACTGTAATTTGAATTTTTTCTTCACCTGAAAAATGATTTAAAGTATCTTTAAAAATAGAATTTACAGAAATGTTTTTTGGTTGGGGTTTAAAATTCTCCATTTGACCTTTACTCCAAAGCAGTAGATCTTCCATTGAATTCAATAAATTTTCTGCTCCGGCAATAGTTTTATTTTCTAATCGTTGTTTACTTTCCTCATCTAATAGATCAGGATTATTTTTTTGTAAATGTAAAAAATGAATTAAGTTTGACACTGGGCTTCTTAAATCGTGATTGATTATACTGAAAAACCGCATTTTAGTTTTATTGGCTAAATCCAACTTTTCATTTAACAATTGGAGTTTCAAATTATTTTTTTTGCGAGTATAGCTTTGGTAAAGTAAAAACCCTCCGATACTACTTAAAAATAATAAACCCAAAATGTAAATCATATTTTGTTTTTGATGCAATTCAATTTCCTTGTTTTTTAATTTAAGTGTGTTTGCAACTTCTAATTTAGCTATGTTATTACGATTTTCTTGTGTGTAAATCGAATCGTGAATCGTTTTATATGAAAGTAGATTCAAATAAGCATCTTTAAAATTATTATTTTCAGCATTGATGTTTGAAAGAGTTTGTTGAAAATCCAGATAGTTAACTAAATTACCGGTTTTTTTACTCATTTCAATTGATCGATTCAAGTAATTTTCTGCGTTTTGAAGTAATTGCTTATTTGATTTATCTTCATTATACAAATAATAGTATGCTTTACCTAAACCACCTAAATTGTTCATAATCATTATATTTTCCCCATCAATTGAATCCCAAAATTCTTGAGCTTTCAAACGCATTTCAATTTCTTTTGTGCCACTTTGTAGGTTTGCCCAATTGGTCAATACAGATGCCTTACCAAATCCGTCATTTTCTGTTATATATTCAGCATAAGCCATTTTAAAATACTTGTTCGATTCAGATTTATTATTCATGAGATTGTATGTCTCTGCTATACTAGCCAATGAATGAGCAATATATAATCTGTTTCCGGACTTTCTGGCGTATTTGAGTGATTCAAAAGCAAAAGGCAAAGCTTTTTTATAGTCTTTTTGGTCCAAATAAAGCATTGCAATATTTCTATTATTAATTTCGCATAGTATGGTGTCTTGAATTTTTTTAGAGATTTCGAGCGATTCAAAACCATATTTGGCTTGGAGTGTATAATTAGATTTGTTTTGATAATGAACAGAATAGCTTAGCAAACTTTTTGCAATGCCTTTTTGGTCTTTTAATTTGGTAAAAATCTCTAAAGCTTTTTTATTGTACGTTAGTAGTTTTTTTTCGTCTGGTTTCCTGATAAAAATAACCACTAAACTTTGGTAAGTAGTTCCAAGTTTTTCCTGAGAGCCCAATTGATTGGCAATTTTTATGTTCTCGTATAAATATTTTTCAGCTTCTTCAAGTTCAGAATTCTTGAAGTGAATTTTTGAAATTTTGGTATTCAATTCGTATTTTTCTTCTTTGCTTTTTTTGGATTGTAATTCCAACTTTAAACTATCGAGTTCAAGATTTTGAGAATAACATTCAATTATTATGGATAAAAAAAACACTAAGAATGTCAAACAATTTTTCATACCAACGAATTTAATTTATCTTTAAAACTTCTTCCTATAGGTATTACAATTCCATTACTAAGCGTAACATCATGCGATGTTTTTTTTTCAATAAATTGGGTCTGTACTGCAAAACTACGATGAATACGAATAAATGATTTGAAATGAGACTCTTTCAAAAGTGTCCCAATGTTTGAAAGGACACAATGTCTTTTGTAATGGGTAACAAGTAAAGTGTAGTCTTTTAACGCTTCCAGATATAATATGTCGTGCAACTTAATTTTTGTTTGCTCATGTCCTTCTTTGATGTATATCACATCGCCACCAATAGTAGATTCAAAAAGTGCTGCTTTATGCTTGATTTCCATAAATTCTTGTATGCGGGACATAGTTTGAGAAAAACGATCTAATTTTATTGGTTTAACTATAAAATCAAGAGTATCTAATTCAAAACTCTCAACAGCGTGTTCAGGGTGTGCAGTAATAAAAATACATGCGGGAATTTTAGTAGCTTTTTTTCGTAGCTCAATACCATTTAAACCGGGCATGTCAATATCGAGAAAAAGAATGTCTATGCTTAGATTTTCAATTATCCTTAAAGCTTCGAGGGATGATTCAAAAACACCAATAATATTTAGATTGTCAAATTTTTTGGCAAATGAAACAACTGTCAATCGATCGATTTCATCATCATCAACGATTATACAGTTTAATTGTTTCATTCCAAAATGGTTTATTCAAATATATATAAAAAATAGTTATTTATGTTGTCTGTCTATTTAAAATGTTGTTGGTCTATTGTGGTTTTTTTTTAAAAAAAAAGAATAGCAATTTTGATTAGTAAAAGAATATTATGAGAGCGAAATTATTACAAATAGTTTTTTTGATATCGGTGAATTGTTGTTTTGCACAAGTTGGAATTAATACCACTAATCCGAATGCGCAATTAGAAATACAATCCTCTAATCAGGCAACTCCAGCTAATACTGATGGATTAATTATTCCAAGAGTAGATACGTTTCCTTCTGTCAATCCAACTGCTGCACAACAAGGAATGATAGTCTATTTAACTACTGTTATAGGAACCAATGAATCTGGATTTTATTATTGGGACAATCCTTCGACAACATGGATTCCAATAGCAAATAATAGTAAAAATGCATGGAAAACAACAGGTAATCTGGGCACCGATGCTACAATTAATTATATAGGGACTAATGATAATCAGGATGTTGTTTTTAAAAGAAATTCAATTAGTTCTGGTTTTATAGGAATTTCCAACACTTCATTTGGTAATAATTCAATGACCAATGCAACTGCTGGTACAAATAATGTGGCATTAGGAAATACTGCTTTACAAAATAATACAAGTGGGAGCAGAAATGTTGCAGTTGGTTTTGAAAGTTTAAGGAACAACACCACTGGAACGGATAATATAGCTGTTGGACGACGAACCTTAAATGATAATCTCGACGGTAATAATAATATAGCCATCGGAACAAGTTCTCTTTTCAATAATACATCGGGGTTTCAAAACGTTGCCATAGGACATCAGTCAACCAGTAATAACTCAACAGGTCAAAATAATATTGGTTTAGGTGTGGCAACATTAAATGGAAATTCTACAGGGAGTAGAAATACAGCCATTGGAAGTTTTGCACTTAACGTTAGTAATAATGGAAATCAAAATACAGGTCTTGGAAGTAATACACAAACTATAGGACCATCAAACTTAAATTTAACCAATGCTACGGCTATTGGGTCTAATGCTTTAGTGCAACAAGATAATTCAATGGTGCTCGGAAGTATTAACGGAGTCAACACAGCTACAGCATCGGTCAATGTGGGTATTGGAACCACAACGCCACAAGACAGATTACATGTAGTAGGTAATATAAGAATGGTCGATGGCAATCAAGCAGCAGGACGCGTTTTAACTTCCGATGCCAACGGAACAGCCACTTGGACAAACCCTTCAACCATTTCCAGCGGAACCTTAGACCAAGCTTACGATTTTGGAGGAGCTGGAAACGGTAGAACCATCACCGCCGATACAGGACCTTTCCAAGTTGATGGAACCGATGGTATTCTTTCAACTGGTTCGTTTGGTACTGGAACTCTGGCTCCAAGTGGTGCAGGGATTAGAATGCTTTGGTACCCCAGAAAATATGCTTTTAGGGCAGGACAAGTTACTAATACAAGTTGGGATGATGCCAATATTGGACATGGCTCAGCAGCATTTGGAGTTTCAACACTAGCTTCTGGAGGAAGTTCTTTTGCTTGTGGTTTGTCTTCTGTTGCTTCAGGATTATTTTCTTTTGCCTTTGGGAGTGGAGCTACTTCTTCGGGAACTTACTCTTTTGCCGGATCACATGCCACTGCCTCTGGAGAAGGTTCATTTGCTTTTGGGTTAGGTTCATTGGCTTCAGCTAGTCATTCTTTTGCTTTAGGTTTTGACATTACTGCATCTGCAAACTATTCAACTGCTTTTGGTTATACTACTTTAGCATCTGGCTTTTATTCAACAGCATTTGGGTATTCAAGTCGAGCTACCGCTCATTCTTCCACAGCATTTGGATATGGATCGTCGGCCATAGGGGTGTCAACAACTGCATTTGGTAGGGTAACAACAGCTTCAGGATATATATCAACTGCTTTTGGTGATGAAACAATTGCTTCAGGAAGTCGGTCAACAACTTTTGGTAAAAATACAATAGCTTCAGGATATATTTCAACAGCCTTTGGAGATAGCAATACAGCACCTTCAAGTGGTGAAACAGTAATCGGTATCGGAGCCACAAATTATACACCATCTTTAAATGGGGATACTCAGTTTAGAGCAGCTAATGCAACCGATAGATTATTTGTAATAGGTAATGCAATTGATGCCAATATGAGTAATTCTGTTGATGACACAGAGCGCAGCGATGCCATGGTAGTGTTGAAAAATGGCAATACTGGCATTGGTTCATCAGCACCTCAAGATAAACTCCACGTAGTGGGAAATATCAGAATGGTCGATGGTAATGAGGCAGCAGGAAAGATATTAACCAGCGATGCCAATGGAACTGCCACTTGGCAAAATGCCTCTGCCAATTCGTGGAGCATAACCGGAAACAATAACACTACTGTAGCTAATAATTTTATTGGCACTACAAATCTTCAATCTTTGGCTTTTAGAACGGTAAATGTAGAACGCATGCGAATAACTTCATTTGGCAATGTAGGTATAGGAACTACAGCTCCAGGAGGTCAATTCGAACTATCACTAAATGAAGGAAGAAAACCAACTTCAAATACTTGGACAATACCATCCGATGCCCGATTAAAAACAGTTAACGGAGCCTATCAAAAAGGATTAAACGATATTCTCAAACTAAAACCCATTCGTTACAACTATATCAATACCGAAAAAAGAACCTTCGAACCAAAAGTCCTTCAAAAAGAAGCCTATGGTTTCCTTGCACAAGAAGTAAAAGAAATTTTTCCAGAAGCAGTTGGTCTCGATGCAGATGGTTACTACAACTTCGATTTACATCCAATTCTTATTGCATATACTAACGCTATTAAAGAATTAAACACCACCATCGAAGACCAGAAAGACAAAATACAATCTCTCGAAGACAAACTAAAAACTCTCGAAGAAAAATTCAATTCTCTCGTAACAAAACTAAATAACTAAAAAAGTACTTGTAAATAATAAAGAGATATCACTAAATATCCTCTTTGTATTTATAAATATCCCTATTTAATTTTATGTTCTGCCAATTGTATTTTATATTCTGCCAGTTGTATTTTATATATTACCATTTTACTTTTATATTATAGAAATTTACTTTTATATTTAGCAATAAATATTTTAAATTTTAGAATGTTAATTTTATATTATAGAATAATCATTTTATAAAATAGAATCATACTTTTATATTTTAGAATAAATGTTTTATAATTTAACAAATACAATATGTTAGCTTACAACTTAAAAACCATTTTTGCCGCAAGACAAATTGATAAACCCTATTCATTTCTTGTCAAAATAGGAATCGCTCCTCACACTGCCACCAGATTGCTTAATAACGAAGTAAGAGTAATGCGCATAGACCATGTCGAGCTATTATGCAAAAACCTTCATTGCGAACCAAACGATTTGTTTGTTTACAGAAACTCTAAAAATTCTGTTTTACCTCAAAATCATCCTTTAAATAACTTGCTTCAAAAGCCAGAAGACAACCAATGGCAGGAAACATTAAGAACCATTCCTTTAAAACAACTCAAAGAAATTGCAGCAATAATAAACCAACCAAATCCCGAAAAAGAGTAAACCAATAAAACCATCAAAACTTTTTCAATATCTTTGACTCAACCCAATCTCATCACACGATGTAATTATGAAGATAGAACAACAAAAAGAATTAATCTCAGGTTTCAAACATCTCGAATTGTTAGCCAATCAAGTGGTGGAAGGCTTTATTTCCGGAATGCACAAATCGCCATTTCACGGGTTTTCTGCCGAATTTGCCGAACATAAAATCTACAATTCAGGCGAAAGCACCAAAAATATCGACTGGAAACTTTTTGCAAAAACCGACCGTTTATATACCAAAAGATATGAAGAAGAGACTAATTTGCGTTGTCATTTGATTATAGATAATTCTTCTTCCATGCATTTTCCTCAATTGGAATCGGGACAAACGTTTTATGAAAGTAAGATTGGTTTTTCTGTTTTAGCTTCGGCAGTTTTGATGAATTTACTTAAAAAGCAACGAGATGCTGTGGGTTTAAGTGTTTTTTCGGACACCTATGAATATTATGCTCCTGAAAAAGGAAGTGATCGCCATCATCGGATGATTTTAAACAAATTGGAAGATTTGTTGGAAAACCCAAAAATATCAAAACAGACCGAAACAGTCACTTTTTTACATCTAATTGCCGAAAAAATGCATCGTCGTTCGATGATTATTTTGTTTACCGACATGTTTCAAAATGGAGAAGAAGAAAAATTATTCAATGCTTTACAACATTTAAAACACAACAAACACAAAGTGGTTTTGTTTCATGTGATTGATGAAAAAAGAGAACTAAATTTCGATTTTGATAATGCACCACGCAAATTTGTTGATGTGGAATCTGGTGAGACTGTCAATTTGTTTGCTGAAAACATCAAAGAAGCGTACAAAAAAAATGTAGATGCTTATTTTATCAAAGTCGCAATGACGTGTGCCCAAAATAAAATAAAATATGTTCCGGTCAATGTGGGAGCCAATTTTGAAAAAATTCTCACGACATATTTGGTTGAAAAACAAATGTTTGGATAACTACTTTGAGTAATGTCCAAAAAAAGTAATGAAAACACTTGCAGATATAGAAATACGTTGTATATTTGCAACCGCAATAAAGCGAAGGTTTGGTAGTTCAGTTGGTTAGAATACATGCCTGTCACGCATGGGGTCGCGGGTTCGAGTCCCGTCCAGACCGCTAAAATTGGGAAAATTTATAAAAGCACTTTGTCATCAAAGTGCTTTTTTGCCCAAAAAAGCAAATGCTATGCATTCGCCGAACACATATAAAAATAAAAGTTCAGTGAGGCATTTAAAATAGTTGTGTTGTTTAGGACGACCGAAAGGGAGTCCTGGTTTAGTAGTTAGACCAATGAAAAGCTTTTCACCTTTTGGTGAATGGCTTTTTTGCTTTTTGGAAGTTTAGTTTAGCCTTTTTTGTCATTCCGACGATAGGAGGAATCTCATTGGGAATTTTTACAACAATATGATAAACCACCGCCACTTTTTACTCCACAAACCCTACGGCTACCTTAGTCAGTTTGTTTATGAACTCAAACGAACCAAAAAGTTGTTGGGAGAATTACATGATTTTCCTCCGGGAACCATGGCGATTGGTCGTTTGGATGAAGATTCGGAAGGCTTACTCATTTTAACTACTGACGGCAAGATGAGTGAAGTTGTGCGGAGCAAAAATGTTGAAAAAGAATATTATGCTCAAGTGGACGGAATCATCACACAAGAGGCCGTTGAGCAACTGCAAAATGGTGTTCTAATTGGCTTTAAAGGCACCAAATACAAAACCAAAAAATGCCAAGCCAAATTGATTGATGATCCAAATTTTCCTCTTCGTTCTCAAAAAATTCGTGATGAACGACACGGACCCACCTCTTGGGTTTCGATTACTTTAACCGAAGGTAAATTTCGTCAAGTTCGAAAGATGACATCTGCGGTAGGATTTCCCACGCTACGTTTAGTTCGTGTGCGAATTGGAAATTTTCACTTAAGCGATTTACAATCGGGTGAAGTAAAAGAAATAGATAGTGTTTTGGGAGTTTGAGAGGAAATTTTTTTAAATTTAGAATTTTAGTAGGTTCGGCTCCCCTCTACAAAGGAGAGGGGCTGGGGGTGAGGTTTTAACTATTCAACCACCAAATACTTCCATTTAAAAGCGTTGCAAAACTTACCCAAAGTAAATACGGTATCAATAATTTACTGGCTAAGGCGTCAATCGGTTTAAAAAGCTTGATGGTTTCCAAAATCATCAACCAAAGCAACAAAATTTCAATAAATGCCAAAAACGGATTGCACATGCCAAAAAATAAAAAACTCCACAACGCATTTAAAATCAATTGAATGGAAAAAACCCAAAGTGCCTTTTTTACTAAAACCGGTACAGTTTCCATTTTACTCCAAACCAAACCGGCACTCACGCCCATCATCACATATAAAAGTGTCCAAACCGGAGCAAATAACCAATTCGGTGGATTAAAGACAGGTTTGACTAGTGTTGGATACCACGTTTCAATGGAAGATTGTGTGGCCATTCCGGCACCATAACCAACTGCTAAACAAACGATGACAGCAATCGCAATTTTAAAAGACTTTGACATGGTAATTTTTATTCAAATGTAATAAATCTACTTTTCAAAAAAAGAGTGAATCAGTCAAAAAATGTATCTTTGCCAAAAATGAATGATATGCTCATTTCTTCAGATTTTATTCCGAAAGGCTATTCACAAACTATCGAAAAAGGAAGTTTTCAATGGTCTGCCCCAAGTAACATTGCCTTGGTGAAATATTGGGGAAAAAAAGAAAATCAAATTCCGGCCAATCCGTCCATTAGTTTTACGTTGAAAAATTGTAAAACAATAACGAAACTTACTTTTTCAAAGATTGAAAGAACAGAAAATTTTTCATTTGATTTATTGTTTGAAGGAAAACCAAAAGAATCATTCCGGCCGAAAATTCAAAAATTTTTGGAACGAGTGGAAGTGTATTTACCTTTTTTAAAAGAATATCATTTTATAATTGATACACAAAATACTTTTCCACACAGTTCAGGAATTGCCTCTTCAGCTTCCGGAATGGCTGCATTGGCAGTGAATTTCACGAGTTTAGAAAAAAAATTAAATCCCGAAATGACGGACGAATATTTTTACCAAAAGGCTTCGTTTTTAGCTCGTTTAGGTTCCGGTAGTGCTTGCAGAAGTGTAAAAGGCGAAGTTGTTATTTGGGGAAATCATCAGAAAACTGTAAACAGCTCTGATTTATTTGGAGTTGAATTTTCAGAACTTCATCCTAATTTTAAAAATTATCGAGACACGATTTTATTAGTAGATAAAGGTGAAAAGCAAGTTTCCAGTACACTTGGACACGATTTGATGAATGGTCATCCGTTTGCCGAAAAACGATTTGAACAGGCACATCAGAATTTATCACAAATGAAAGCCATTTTAGCCAGTGGAGATGTGAATGAATTTGTCAAATTGGTTGAAAGTGAAGCATTAACCTTACACGCGATGATGATGACATCGATGCCTTATTTTATTCTAATGAAACCTAATACGCTGGAAATAATCAATAAAATTTGGAAATTTAGGGAAACAACTTCTATTCCGGTTTGTTTTACATTGGATGCCGGTGCAAATGTACATGTACTTTATCCCGAAAACGTTAGCGAAAAAGTTTTGCAATTTATTAATAATGAATTAGTTGTGCATTGTCAAAATGAACAATATATTTGTGACGAAATTGGAAATGGTGCAGTTCAAATTAATAATATTTAATTATCTTTACACTATAACAAAAGAGCTACTATGAAAGGACCACTTTTTTACTCAAAAATTCTTCTTTTTGGAGAATACGGAATCATCAAAGATTCAAAAGGGCTTTCGATACCGTATAATTTTTATAACGGAGCTTTGAAAGTGAGTGAAAATCCGTCACCGGAAGCTATAAAATCCAACGAAAGTTTAAAGCGATTTGCGGTTTATCTAGCTCAATTGCAAACCGAACAACCGGAGTTAGTAACGTTCAATCTGGAAGTTTTAAATCAAGATATTGAAAGAGGAATGTACTTTGATTCTTCTATACCCCAAGGATATGGCGTTGGTAGTAGCGGAGCTTTAGTAGCTGCTATTTATGATAAATACGCGAACAATACCATCACGGTTTTAGAGAATTTAACGCGTGAAAAATTATTGCAGTTAAAAAATATTTTCGCTCAAATGGAATCTTTTTTCCATGGTAAAAGTTCCGGTTTAGATCCGTTGAACAGTTATTTGAGTTTACCTATTTTAATCAATTCCAAAGACAACATTGAGCCAACCGGTATTCCATCTCAAGCAACAAACGGAAAAGGAGCAGTGTTTTTATTAGATTCAGGAATAATTGGTGAAACAGCTCCAATGGTGAACATTTTTATGGAAAATTTAAAAGACAGCGGTTTCCGAACAATGTTGAAAAATCAATTTGTTAAATACACCGACGCTTGTGTGGAAAATTTCCTTCAAGGAGACGTAAAGTCACTGTTTTCAAATACAAAAAAATTATCTAAAGTCGTTTTGAATAATTTCAAACCGATGATTCCGGAACAATTTCATCAAGTTTGGCAAAAAGGAATTGATACAAATGATTATTATTTAAAACTATGTGGTTCCGGTGGAGGTGGTTATATTCTAGGATTTACACAAGATTTAGAAAAGGCTAAAGTTTCACTGAAAGACTATAAATTAGAAGTAGTGTATCAATTTTAATATTGATTTAAATACCTTTTTATGGCTTTATCCAGAAAAAACAAATTGATTGTAATGAAAATTATCAGTTTGTTTTCTGTAGTGAGAGGTTATAATATTCCCATCATTATTTTGGCTCAATACCTTTCGGCTATTTTTATCTTAGCGGAAAAAAGAGCATTGGATGTTGTTTTAGATTTCAATATGTTTATTATAGTGTTGGCTTCTTCTCTTTGTATTGCTTCGGGTTATATAATAAACAGTTTTTACGATAGCCAGAAAGATTTAATCAATAAGCCAAATAAAACTATGTTAGACCGTTTGGTCTCTCAAAAAACAAAATTACAAGTGTATTTTGGGCTTAATTTTTTTGTGTTTCTGATTGCCTTTTTGGTTTCTTGGCGTGCTGTTTTGTTTTTTTCGGCATATATTTTTCTGATTTGGTTCTATTCTCACAAGATTAAGAAATATCCAATAATTGGTAATGTTACGGCTTCTCTTTTAGCTGTGTTACCATTCTTTGCCATCCTTTTATATTACCAAAAAATAGATGCTATTCTTTTAAACCTAAATAACGAAAAGTATTACGTCATTTTCGCACATGCGTCGTTTTTGTTTCTATTGATTTTGATTCGGGAAATGATTAAAGATTTAGAAAATCTTACAGGTGATATCGTTCAAAATTATAGAACAATTCCTGTGATACTCGGCGAAAAATTTTCAAAAAAAATAATTACTTTCCTAGTTTTTTGTACAGTGATTCCGGTTTATATTCTCATCGAAATGTATGATGTGGGTTACATGGATATCTATTTTTATTTCAGTTTTATGATATTAATCTTCTTTTTAATAAAGATGTGGAAATCTGAGTCAAAAGAAAATTATTTATTGTTGCACAATATTATCAAGTTTATTATCGTAGCAGGTGTTTTCAGCATTATATTAATTAAACCTTCAGTTCTTACTCACGGAAGAGAAGTGTTGACTATGTAAAGAAGAATTACTGTCTCGGATACAATTTCAATTCCGTATCTTTGCAAAAAATTTAACAATGAATAAAAGAGACGGAAGTAGCAGAAAATCAACTTCCAACAAAAATACAAGTGGAAAGCCAAGTGGTTATAACAAACCAAAACCGGCTATGGCGAAGCGTTCGCAAAAACCAAAAAAAGCTACTCCTAATCCAGATGCGGCTCCTGCCAAACCTAAAGTTAAATCGGATGATATTCGTTTGAATAAATACATTGCCAACTCAGGTGCTTGTTCGCGTCGTGATGCAGATATTTATATCCAATCCGGAAATGTAAAAGTGAATGGTGAAGTGATTACCGAAATGGGTTACAAAGTGAAACCCGGCGATTTAGTCAATTTTGACGGAGCGAATATTACTCCTGAGAAAAAAGAATATCTGTTGTTGAATAAACCAAAGAATTTCACCACCTCTGTTGATGATGAACGCGATATGCGAAATGTGTATGAGTTGATTAAAAATGCAACGCCTGCAAAACTACAACCTGTAGGCAGAATGGATAAAAACACTACCGGTTTGTTGCTTTTTACGAATGATACCGATATGATTCGAAAATTCAGTTTGCCGAATCAAAAATCAACCAAAATTTACCAAGTTTCGTTAGATAAAAACTTAAAGTTTGAAGATTTAGAAAAGATTCAAGGCGGAGTTTCTTTTGATGAACATCGACTTTTTGTAGATGAAATAAGCTATATTGATGAGCAGCCAAAAACAGAAGTTGGGATTAAATTGAGAACAGCTAACGTTAAAGTAGTTCGCTCTATTTTTGAAAAATTTGGGTACAATGTATTAAAAGTGGATCGAGTAGCTTTTGCTGGATTGACCAAAAAGAATTTACCACGAGGGAATTGGCGATTTTTAACTGAACAAGAAATCATTAATTTAAAAATATTTTAATGAGTACTGACGTTAATTTAACTATTGCTTACAAATGGTTTGAGGCTTTCAATCAACATAATTTGGAGCAATTGTTGTCACTTTATGACGACCAGGCTCAACATTTTAGTCCAAAACTAAAAATAAGAAAACCGGAAACAAACGGTTTAGTCATTGGTAAAGAAGCTATGCGTGCATGGTGGAAAGAAGCATTTGATCGATTACCAACACTACATTACAAAGTAACTTCTTTAACCGCAAATTCTGATAGGGTATTTATGGAATATGTACGTTCCGTAAAAGACGAAGAAAATATGCTCGTGGCTGAGGTGCTTGAAATTCGTGATGGGAAAATAGTACTGTCTAGAGTTTATCATGGTTAAAAAAATAAAAAATCCCGAAAAATTTAAACTTTCGGGATTTTTTTGAATTAATTTAACCTTATTTATTATTTTGTTTGCTTGTCTAAACCGCGTTTTATCAGTAAAGGTTGAATGCTGGGTTCGCTTCCTCTAAATTTTTTATACAAGTCCATAGGTTCTTCTGTGCCACCTCTTTCTAAAATGTTTTTTCGGAACGAGTTTGCTTTTTCAGTATTAAATAAAGATGACTTTTTAAACTGATCAAAAGCATCCGTATCTAAAACTCCTGACCATATATAGCTGTAGTATCCGGCAGAATAGCCTCCGGCAAAAACATGACTGAAATAGTTTGCTCTATGTCTTGGAATGATAGCTTTAATCAAACCAATTTTTTTCATTGCGTTTAATTCAAAATCATTAGCGGAGCCGGAAATTATTCCTTCTGAAGTATGAAAATCCATATCTAAAAAGGCAGAAGCCAAATATTCTACCGTAGCAAAACCTTGTCCGTAAGTACCTGCATTTTCTAACTTTTTTATTAATGTGTCCGGTATTACTTGTCCTGTTTTATAATGTTTAGCATACATTTTAAGGACTTCCGGGTCTGCTGCCCAATTTTCCATTACTTGAGATGGTAATTCTACGAAATCTCTTGAAACACTTGTTCCGGCAAGACTTTTATAGGTAACATCAGATAACAAGCCATGTAGGGCGTGACCAAATTCATGAAAATAGGTTGTCACTTCATCAAATGTAAATAAGGCTGGCGTGTTTTCAGTTGGTTTAGAAAAGTTACAAACTATAGAAATTACAGGAGGAATACGTTTCCCTTTTTCTGTTGTTTGTGGGCGATAGGAAGTCATCCAAGCTCCACCACGTTTTGAATTTCTCGGATAAAAATCCATGTATAAGATTCCAACATGTCTTCCGTTTTTTTCAGTTACTTCCCAAACGGTCGCTTCATTATGATAAGTTGGAACATTTTTTAATTCTTTGAATTGTAATCCATACAATTTTTCGCAGACCATAAATACACCGGCAGTAACAGTCTCCAAACTAAAGTAAGGTCTTAATTCCTGTTCGTCTAAATCAAACTTTTGTTTTCTTATTTTTTCACTATAGTATCGCCAATCATAGGGTTGAACAACTCCTGATATACCTTCTGCCAACATCATTTGCTTAATTTCTGCTTCCTCTACTTTGGCTTTAGCTAAAGCAGGTTCCCAAAGTTGATGTAAAAATTCCATTACTTTTTCAGGAGTTTTGGCCATACTTTCTTCTAAAACATAGTGAGCATGTGTTTTATATCCTAGTAATTTTGCTTTTTCAGCCCGCATGGAAGCTAATCGAACGGCAATTGTGTTATTATCAAATTCATTACCATTATTACAGCGGTTTTTATAAGCTGTCCAGATTTGTTCTCTCAATCTTCGATTGGAGGCATATTGAAGAAAGGGCATTATACTGGAATTAGATAACGTAAATACCCATTTGCCGGGTTTCCCTTTGGACTTTCCGGTTTCGGCTGCTGCTGTAATTAAATCATCGGAAAGACCATCCAAATCTTCTTTGTCATTGATAACTAATTCATAATTATTTGTTTCAGCTAGAATATTTTGACCGAATTTTAAAGTCAAAACAGCCATTTCACTGTTTAATTCGCGAAGACGCTGTTTGTCTTTTTCATTTAAATTGGCACCACTTCGTTCAAAACCTTTGTAAGTTTTTTCTAAAAGTTTATGTTGTTCAGGATTTAATTTTAGTTTGTCTTTTTCTTCCCAAACAGTTTTTACTCTTGAAAATAATTTATCATTTAGATTGATATTGTCACGGTGAGCTGATAATAAAGGAGCAACATCGGTTGCTATTTTTTGAATTTCTTCATTGGTATTGGCCGAATTTAAGTTGTAAAAAACCGTTGTGACATCAGACAATAATTTACCTGAATTTTCTAGTGCCAAAATAGTGTTTTCAAATGTTGGAACACTTTTGTTATTGACAATTGCTTTTATTTCAGCATCTTGTTTTTTTATTCCTTCTTTAATAGCGGGTGTAAAGTGTTCATTTTTAATTAAATGAAACGGAGGAACATTATAAGGCGTATTATACGAGTTAAAAAAGGGATTTGTAGAAAAGGATTTTTTAAGTTCTTGTGCTTCAATTTGAGTAGTGATAATTCCTATTAGCATGAGTACTAAAAATTTATTTTTCATTGGAAACATATTTAAAGCCGCCAAATTAATATTTTTTTAAAGGAAGGGTTTTTAGATTAACTTATTTTTAAGACAAAGCCAATCAAAATTATTGATTGGCTTTAAAATTGTTATGTAAATTTTTTTATCTGCTTTCTTCTCGCATGATGTAAATCCAGCCGGTTTTAGATTCGCCACTCCTGAATTCAATTAAATAATAATAAGTAGCTGAGGGCAGCTCTTTTCCATCATCGGTTTGGCCATACCACTGGTTGGTATAGTTGTTCAAGGCATATACTTTTTTTCCATAACGATTAAAGATAGAAAGCTTTTCTACATCTAATAAAGCTAAATCAAAAAAGTCATTTAAATTATCACCGTTGGGCGAAATTCCCTTTTGAATGCCACAAAATATCGTTGGGACACTGATACTTTCTTCTGTAAAACAGCCATCAACCGAGGTGGCTCTTACTGTGAAGATCAATGGGAAAGTTTCCGTTTCAGGTGTGCTGCGAACATATTCGGTTACGTTGAAAGTAGAGGAGTTTGTTCCGACAATCGTACCATTTTCATTTGTCCAAGTATAATTCGTTAATATCACATTAGAGTCGTCATTAATTTCTACACCAAGAGTGAATTGGTTGTTTTCACAATTGTCGAAAATTTCTATTGAAAAACTAGGTAAAACAGTAATTGTAGTTGAAAAAGCAGTTGCACACGTCGTACTTGTTGGTGTAAAGGTATAAAGAGTATCGTTAGAGGAATTAATTGTTGACGGAAACCAACTACCACTAATTCCGTTTTCAGAAACAGTAGGTAAATTTTCGGTATTGCTATTCAAGCAAATTGATGAAGGAAGCGAAAAAACAGGTGTAATCGGCTCATTAATAATTACATTTAAAACAAAACTTTCAGCACAAGTATCTGTGGGTTCAAAAGTATAATTAGCTGTTTGTGTATTATCAATTGATGATGGAGTCCAAACACCATTAATGCCATTGTTGTCTAAATTAGGTAGACTAGGCACATTTTCACCTGAACAAAAAGACAATGTGTCACCGAAAGGAAATACGGGTGTTAGGGCAGGATTAACCGTAACGATTAATGTGAAGTTTACAGCACATTCAGAATTATTCACAATAAAAGTATAAGTGCCATTTGTTGAATTATCGATTGCAGCCGGACTCCAAAAACCATTTACACCATTGTTATCAACATCCGGCAAAACAGGAACGATATCGCCCACGCAAATGGTAAGTGAGTTTCCAAAATCGAAAACAGGCGTTACAAAATTTATAATATCAACAGTTAATATAAAATTATTTGCACATTGACCGGCATCCGGTGTAAAGGTGTAAATCCCACCATCGGTATCGTCAATTTGTGAGGGATTCCAACTTCCTATAATTCCATTATTATCAATAGAGGGAAGAAGAGGAGCTTGGACACTGGTACAAATTGAAATTGAATTATTA
>NZ_JAWKMW010000012.1:0-115166 GCF_041392085.1 Flavobacterium sp.
AGTTTACAGCACATTCAGAATTATTCACAATAAAAGTATAAGTGCCGCTTGCTGTATTATCGATGGCGGCCGGACTCCAAAAACCATTAACACCGTTGTTATCAACATCCGGCAAAACAGGAACGATATCGCCTTCACAAATCGTAAGTGTGTTTCCAAAATCAAAAACAGGCGTTGCAAAATTTATAATATCAACGGTTAATATAAAATTATTTGCACATTGACCCACATCCGGCGTAAAGGTGTAAATCCCACCATCGGTATCGTCAATTTGTGACGGATTCCAACTTCCTATAATTCCATTATTATCAATAGAGGGAAGAAGAGGAGCTTGAGCACTGGTACAAATTGAAATTGAATTGTTAAAATTGAATACCGGTGTAATGACATCATTTACGGTAACGTTCAAAGTATGTTCAGAAGCACATGGATTATTATCAGGTGTAAAAATATAAGTGCCTGATATAGTATTATCTATAGAAGTGGGAGTCCAATTTCCTGTAAGACCATTGTTGTCAACCGTTGGCAAAGAAGGAATATCATCACCATTACAAATCGTAAAAGCATTTCCGAAATTAAAAACCGGTACTGTTGACGAAGAAACAGATACGGTTAAGGTAAAGGTTGAATAACATTGTGTGTCATTAGGGGTAAATATATACGTATTTGATTGTGTATTGTCAATTGTGGAAGGATTCCAAGTTCCATTTACACCATTATTGTCAACTGTTGGTAAAATAGGAGCATTATCACCGGCACAAATAGTTAAATTATTTCCAAATGTAAAAACCGGTACATTATTTTCATTAGGATTGGCTAAAACTACAATTACAGCTTGTGATATACAGCTCGTTTGAACATCTCTCACAATTACAGTATAGGTTCCGGGAGCTAAATTTCCAAAAAATAGATTCGTTTGAAAAGTAGTGCCGTTATCAATACTATATTCATAAGAACCTGAAGACACATTGATAAATTGTCCGATATTTGAATAATCTTGCGGGTCAATGGCTTCCCATTCAGCCGAATTCCATGTTGTACTTGGTGCGATAGCGGTTTGTAATCTTCGGTAAGTATATCCGGGCTCATTATTAGGGGTAAAAGCTACACCATCAGTTCTTCCCCATATGTCAATTTCAACATCAGAAAAATTTGTCAAACGAAGGTTGTCATCGATATTTACGCCACCGCAACCTGCAAAAACCAAATCTGGAACAACACCACCTTGATTGCCGTTACTGCCAATGGAGACAACTTTAGCAGTATTATGTGGAATTAAACCACTTAAAAGTAGATTACAAGACGGATTTGTGCCACCATTATTGTAGACTTTAATTCGGTAATTCGCTAAATCAAGCGTATTTCCGGTTCCGTTAAATAATTCAATATAGGTTAGAGAACCAACGGATTCATCGGTAATTTCAGAAATGATTAAATCTGGATATACATTTCCGGAAGAAATGGGATTAGTAATTTCAATACTGCCGGTGGCAGTGGCACATGTTGGTTGGACAACAGTAACTTCCGGTACGATTTGATCGTTCAACAACGCCAACACGGGTAGGGCTGAATTGCTTTCACAACCATCAACAGTTTGTGTAACATAGTAAGTTGTATTGTTTACAATTGGCGTACTGGTAGCCAATGGAATAGTTGCCGCTTGATCGGCATACCATTGCAAATTTGAACCACTAATGACTAAATCAGCTAAAGTAAACACAACTGTTGCTGTACTACAAATCGACTGAATGGCATCACCGGTTGGTGCCAATGGAGCAGGGTTGATGGTTAAACTAACCGGAGTTCTGGTGGAACTGATACAATTTGAAGTTGTATTTTGAGCCTCGGCATAATACACTATTGTTCCAACACTAGATAAAGTTGGGTTTGTAACTATTGTACCATTAATAGGTGCATCATACCAAACCATAACTGACCCATCACTTGTTGTTGCTTCTGCAGTTAACGTTTGAATCGGATTGTTTTCACAAACCGATTGATTTCCGCCGGATGTAGGTGGATTAACCGTTGGGTCATTTAGAGAAATTGTCGTGTTTATAGTTGTTGAACAATTGTTTATCACAAAGTTAAAGTTACTGTAGCTACCGGCATTTAATCCCGTAATCACAAAATGTCCATTATTGTCGGCGATAACTGAAGTTGGCCCAACTGATGATCCATCGTCATTATAGGTCAATGAATAAGAAGAATTTGGATTTAAATTTTCAATGGTAATTGTTCCTTCTGTTCCTGAACAAGTAGTAGGATTAGAAGCAATAAAGTTTGGATTGGCTCTAATAGAAAAAAAGGCTTTGAAATTATTTCCATTATTGTTTACAAAGACAGTGTCATCGCATTCAGTTGAGGAATTCAAATCTCCTGTTGCTTCAAAAAAAACTTCCAAAATATAGTTTCCTTGGGCAAAAGCTGTTAAATCAATAGGTGAATAAGGAATGGTTTGACCATCTTCTAAGACTTCTTGCCATTTTTGATCGCCTTCGCCACAAGGACCACCGGTTGGGAATTCACTAATTGCAGTGTTACAGTTATCAAAAAAAGGAAAGTCAATGGTGTTGAAAACTCCGGGCGTTGCTGATTCTAAGTATATTCGATAATTCATTCGAACGCTACAAGCATTACCGTTGCTGTTTTTAAATGTTTTTACTTCACCTCCACGCAAGATAAATGAACCTGAATTTTGTATAAAAACCCCAAAATTTGTATTAGTAAATTCATTTTGAATAGGGCCAATCAAGTTCGCTCCTTCCCCCGTAGTATTAAAAAAATTGGACGTATTACAATCAGTTAGCCAAACAGCAGAAGCAAAAGTTCCAAAGTTTTGACTCAATAAATGTGAATAGGATAATAAGAAAAGAGAACAGAAAAGTAGAATAATTCTTTTCATAGGATTATTTCTTGTTTTGTTTAAAAAAATGTCAATCTAAGATAAGTATTTTTAAAAGAATGCAAATAAAGGCGTTGTTTTTTTTCATAAAAAAGAATTCGCAAACGTTATAGTTTGATAAATAATTTATCGACAACAAGATAAATAACAAAAAACCCCAACATTCGTTGAGGTTTAGTGCGGGTGATAGGACTCGAACCTACACACCTTGCGGCACCAGATCCTAAGTCTGGCGTGTCTACCAGTTTCACCACACCCGCGGGCAAATAAAACAGTAGCTGTTTCAATAAGTGGGTGCAAATATAGAGATTATTTTGAATTTTATTCAAGATGAATCAATTTTTTTACCCTTATTTTTTTCGTACTTTTGAACTTTATCATTTTTACTTTTTATAATGGACAACATAAATAATTACGTTCAACAAAACAAAGAACGATTCATAAGTGAACTGATTGATTTACTTAAAATCCCATCCGTAAGTGCTGATTCGGCTTATGCTCAAGATGTGATTGACACGGCTGACGCGGTAAAGAAAAGTCTCGAAAAAGCCGGATGTGATTTCGTGGAACTCTGCGAAACTCCCGGTTATCCCATCGTTTACGGAGAAAAAATCATCGACAAGAATTTACCAACCGTTTTGGTGTACGGACATTACGATGTGCAACCACCCGATCCCATGGATTTATGGACTTCGCCACCGTTTGAACCTGTTATCAAAACCACTGAAATTCACCCCGAAGGTGCTATTTTTGCACGTGGTTCTTGCGATGATAAAGGGCAAATGTACATGCACGTGAAAGCGTTTGAGTATATGATTGCTAACAATTGCTTGCCTTGTAACGTCAAATTTATGATTGAAGGCGAAGAGGAAGTCGGTTCAAAGAGCCTCAGCTGGTTCGTAGAACGCAACCAAGAAAAATTAGCCAACGACGTAATTCTAATTTCCGATACCGGAATGATTTCCAACCAACAACCTTCCATTACCACCGGTTTACGCGGTTTAAGTTATGTAGAAGTTGAAGTTACCGGACCAAACCGCGATTTGCATTCCGGATTGTATGGCGGAGCGGTAGCCAATCCCATCAATATTCTAGCCAAAATGATTGCTTCCTTGCATGATGAAAATAACCACATCACCATTCCCGGTTTTTACGACAAAGTTGAAGAACTTTCAACCGAAGAAAGAGCCGAAATGGCCAAAGCACCATTTTCACTCGAAAACTATAAAAGAGCACTTGACATCGAAGATGTTCACGGCGAAGCCGGTTATGTGACCAACGAACGCAACTCCATCCGACCAACGTTAGACGTGAACGGAATCTGGGGCGGCTATACCGGAGAAGGGGCCAAAACCGTTATTGCCAGTAAAGCCTATGCCAAAATTTCCATGCGTTTAGTTCCACATCAAGATTGGGAAGAAATCACCGAATTGTTCAAAAACCACTTTGAAAGCATCGCTCCAAAATCGGTAAAAGTGAAAGTAACGTCGCATCATGGCGGTCAAGGGTATGTAACGCCAATCGACAGCATCGGCTATCAAGCGGCCAACAAAGCCTATACCGAAACGTTTGGAGTACCTGCAATTCCGGTGCGTTCCGGCGGTAGTATTCCGATTGTGGCTCTCTTCGAAAAAGAACTGAAATCAAAAACCATCCTGATGGGATTCGGTCTCGACAGCGATGCGATTCATTCACCCAACGAACATTTCGGAATCTTCAATTATCTCAAAGGAATCGAAACTATTCCGTTGTTTTATAAATATTTTGTAGAGTTGAGTAAATAAATCAACCGCAAATTCGCAAATTTTAAAACCGTTTATTCAGTTGAGTAAGCGGTTTTTTTATAGCCCCAATTCGGGCTATTCGCTGCAAGTCCTCGTCCATTGGTTGGTTTTTTGTCGGGTTGGGCTCGGCTTCCGTTGGTCGCCGGCCCAACCCGCAAAAAACTCAACCCCCGTCCTGCGGGCTTTCCGCTACTATCCCGGGTGCAATCTGTACTATTAAAGCTTTTTAACTTGAAACTTGAAACTTGAAACCTGAAACAAATTATAACAAAATTTAATTTTTGGCGTTAAATTTGTACCAATCATCATCAAAAATCAATCCTCATGCTCAAAAAATTCTTCCTGCTTTGTTCGGGTGCCGACAAGCAAATCATCGAAAGTTGTTCCAATGGCGAACAAAACAAATATGCCGGAATTGGTGCAACGGTTTTCTTTACGGCAGTCATGGCTTTTATCGCCGGCAGTTATGCTCTTTACACCGTTTTTGATAATGTTTACACGGCGGTATTTTTTGGATTCGTTTGGGGTTTACTCATCTTTAACCTTGACCGTTTTATTGTTTCCACTATCAAAAAAAGAGACAGTTTTTTGGATGAATTCATTCAAGCTTCTCCCCGAATTGTGTTGGCGGTAATCATCGCAATCGTCATTTCAAAACCATTGGAAATCAAAATTTTTGAAAAGGAAATCAATACCGTTTTGTTGAAAGAGAAGAATGAAATGGCGATGAATAACAAAAAACAAGTGGCCACTTATTTCCAATCTGACGTAGATCAAAACAAAGCTCAAATCGACAGTCTAAAATCCGACATCCTGAAAAAAGAAAAAGAAGTCAATGATTTATATGCCGTTTACATTACCGAAGCAGAAGGAACTGCCGGGACTAAAAAACTCGGAAAAGGTCCGGTTTACAAAGAAAAACGTGAAAAACACGATGCAGCGTTGCAGGAATTAGCCACCTTAAAAACGACCAATCAAGCCAAAATAGCCGAATTAGAAGCCATAGGGAAAACTTTGCAAGCCGATTTGGATAAAAAAGTAGCCGAAACCCAACCCATCATCGATGGTTTTGATGGTTTAATGGCACGTATCAATGCGTTGGATAAGTTACCTTGGTTGCCGTCATTTTTTATTATGTTACTTTTTTTAGCGATTGAAACGTCACCCATTATTGCCAAATTATTATCGCCCCGAGGCGAATACGATTTTAAACAAGAAGATGGAGAATTAGCAGTTAAAAATGTTTTGTCCCAAAACAAATACCAAAGCGAATTGCAAAAACAAACGGATGTTTCCATCTACGATAAAGTCTATGCTGATATTCGGGAAGACAAAGGTTTATACGATTACAAGAAAAAACGAGCGATTGAATTGTTGGAATTGCAAGCAGATGGTTTTGTGGAGAAGCAGAAAAAATCACTTTAGTAAAAAATTAAACCCTTCCGGTGTTCTAAATTCCGGAAGGGTTTTTTAATTGTTTTTTTGTGGTATTTCTTAAGGCAAATAAGACAACCCATTTCGGGTTTTCCAAAGGAAATATTTTTCAAATAAAATTTTATTGAAGTCATAAAGTACATTTGGAATCATAATCGCAAACGTTCTAGGTTTGAATAAACTGGTTGAAAGCAATAAAACTTCTTTTTTACCAGCATCCATAATACATAACCCGGGAATTCTTCCCCATGCTTTTTCTTTTAAATCGGTTCTGCCTTTGGTGACTCGAATGATATTTTCTGCAACAATTTTTCCGGTTTCATCAGAAGGATAACCTGTTTTGGGCGAAGAAAACGGCACTTTTCCCGGTGTAAAAGGGAGCGGTACATTCACGGCAATACCCGCAGCCCAAATATTCGGATAGTCCGGATGTCTGTAATCATTTCCAACTGGAAGATAACCGGTGGGAGTCGCGTGTAGTTCCGGTGAGTTGGTCACAAAATCTACCCCAATAAACGGAGGCATCAACATGGTGAATTGACTCGGTAAAATTTCATCGTTAGTTAAAATTACTCTATCTTTTTGAACTTCTTTTACGCCAACTTGTGTGCGATAATGAATATTGAACATGCTCATGAAGGATTTTAACATGGTTTCACCCATCGGCATTCCGTCGATACCAAAGTGACCTAAATAATCTTCCGGCGTAATCCAAAACAAATCTACTTTTTTACGGATGTTTTGTTCGCGAAGCCATTTTTCAATATTGAATAAAAATTCGTAAGCAGCACCCATACATCCGGCATTTTGAGTCGCTCCAATCACAATCGGACCCGGATTTTTCTTGAATTCTTCCAATGCCTTTCTTGTTTTCATAGCTCCGTTAGGTGTGCCGATGTAATGGGCAAATTCTTCCACTCCGGGAGCAACGTCATATTTCACTTTTGGACCTGTAGCAATAACCAAATGGTCGTAATGGAATTCACCATGGTCGGTAAAAACAGTACTGGTTTTTGGATCTACTTTTATCGCCTCGGCAACAACAAAATCAACGCCTTTTTTCTTTAGAATGGCTTCTTTTTTAAAGGAAATATCTTTGATTTCTCTTCTGCCTAGCGGTACCCAAATGAGTGAGGGAATAAACAGAAAAAGCGGTGATTTATCTATTAAAATGACTTTGTGTTGGTCTTTTCCTTTTCGATTGATTTCAAGGGCGGCCGTCATTCCTGCAAAACTCCCTCCTATTACAACTGTTGTGGTCATGATGATTAATTTTATAGTATAAAGGTACTCATCATCAGCCACTTAAAGAGTAACACTTGTTACATAACCAAAAATTTATATCGATTCTCGAACTTTTTTGGGAAGACTATTAAACACCAATTCATACGAATGATTAATCAATTCCCGCATCATTTTATCATCTACATCGCTGTGAAAAGCAACCGTATTCCAATGCACTTTACTCATATGATAACCAGCCGTTATCGCATCATATTCAGCTCGAAGTTCCAATGCTTTTTCGGGATTACATTTTAGGTTTAAGGAAGGAGCTCCACTTTCCCATTCTTTCAAAGAAGTGAGGCAAAACATTTTTCCACCGACTTTAAACACTAACGTATCTTCGTCAAAAGGGAAATGTTCAGTGACGGCTTTTTTAGAAAGGCAGAATTGATAAAGTTGTTCGATATTCATGGTTAGTTGGGAGTTTATAGTTGGGAGTAAACTAATAATTCAAATTTTTGAAGAACCAAATTTATCAGGATTGTTCATCATATAACGAATTAATTTTCCAATTTCATCATTTAAACTACTTAATTCAGAATGTTTTATTTAATTCAAATAGCCACAGGAAAATGAGAAATCAAGCCAAACTTGAGTTTCTGAGTTTTCTGCTTCGGTATCAGACAATTTACTAAAAAAGTTTTTTGGATATGTTCTTTTTCTATACGCTTCCGTTAATGTAACAGTTACACTTCTTGAACTTCGTCTTATTTGATCGGTTAATGAATATTTCTCCTCTTTCGGGAATTCTTCAGAAACTTCAAAAATCATCATCGCTAAAGCAAAGGATTTTTTATAGGCTAATAAATCTCTACAATCCATAATTTTATTATTACTCCTAACTATCTACTCCATACTAAACAAAACCGGTTTACTCGGACTCGCATCATTCTCAAACGAAGCAATCTGCAAATTCAATAAATAAGAACCATCCTTTACAGCATCATCAACAAAAATCAATTCCGTAATCGTTGCATTTTTTCGTGCATCGTTATTTAAATCATTTACATCTTTCACATTCCAAAAAGCTTTGTGAGCTAATAATTTACCTTCGTCTTTTTCTTTATCCACGCTCGGTAAATCGATTAATAAATGTTGAATACCTTTTTCACGAATATAAATAGCTGCTTCTTCATGCAAATAAGGCGGATTAGTATGCGAATAATTTTTGGATTTTTTTTCGTCCAAATTCGGTAAGGTTCGAATGATAAGGGCTTCCGGAATTGCATTCCCTAATGCTTTTTCCACTTGACTTTTCGTAATTACAAAATCCTCTCCTTGTTGTTCCGGTTGAATAGAAATCAGTTGGGCGTTGAAAAAAAAGGTTTTCAGAGCTTGATTGATGCTGAAAAATTCCTTTGTAATATGTCCCAAACATTCCGTGTGCGTGCCATGCCCGTGCGGATTGAAAAAAATGTTATTGAAATTGGTCGTTGCTCCGCCTTTTACACTTCCCACCCAAGAACCAAAACGAACGGGTTCAATCTGCGGTTTTTCAATATACCAAGCAATCGGATTTTTTTCAGTATTGGATAACGGTAGCGAAATATCAATGGGTTTTGATAAATCTACTTCAAATTTATTATTGATAATCGCTTTCATGGAATCAATTTTTTAAAAGAGTATAAAGAGTATAATTGCTTATTTGTTCACGATAAAGGAAAATAAACATAAAACATAAAACCAGACAAATGAAGGTCTTAAGAATTGATATTTTCCAGTTTTCATTATAAAAATTTTTAATTGCAAAAGCCAAATAAACAAAGTTAGCACCAAAAATTACAAATTGAATAGCTCTAGGTGTCCATAATTCTTTTGGTGTAATGACTAATGTTACACAAAATAACATAAAAAAAGACAAGTAATGAATAGCAAAAATTGTATGCACACCAAAATAATGTCTCTTTTTTAAATTGACGAGCCAAAAAACCAAACTAAAAAAAGGAATCAATATAAATATGAATAGTTTAGAGTTTGTTAGCGATAAAGCATCATATTTCTGTTTAACATCATCAAGTAATAAGTTACTTGCTTCTACTTTTTGCGTGTTAATTTCATTAGAAATATAATATTCTGCTGGAATCCTAAAGATATCGGCATCAGCTAAAAGAAGGAAAAATAAAATATTGACTACTATAAATAGTTGAAAGGGTCTCATGTAAGGATTTCTATTTCCTTTTACATAATTCAAGGTTAATTGTCCAGGTTTAAAAAGCAACAAGAGAAAGCTTTTGATGAACTTTGAGTCAATATTAGTTAATCCATCCACAAATTGTAGGAAAATGGTTTTTATTGAAAAATCACTTTCTTCAACAACTTTTTCTCCACAATTGTGGCAATGTTTTCCGATTAATGGTTGTTGGCAACTAACACATTTATATTCGTTCACACTATAGAATTTGATTTACTCCAAATTTAATAAAATAAGTTAAGACTTAATGAAAACCTTAATTATCCTTAACTTCTTAATGTTAAAAAATTAAACCAAATTCAACATAAAAAGATCGGAAGCAATCCCATCGCTCAAAAACTTCCCTTTTCGAGTAGTTCGCAAAATGTTTTCATCTACAAAAAGCAAATGGTCTTCGATATATTTGGCGGCTTGTTGGTTGAGGTAATCTAAATAGGTTTGACCAAATTCTGTTTGAATTCTATCCAACGAAATTCCCCAAATGGTTCGCAAACCCGTCATCACATATTCGTTGTACCGATCGGTTTTGGACAACGTTTCGGTTTCAAGTGATAATTTTCCTTCTTGAATGGATTTGATATACAAGGTATTATTCGACACATTCCAGCCTCGTTTTTCGCCATCATAACTATGAGCAGACGGACCGATGCCGATGTATTTTTTACCCAACCAATAACTCGAATTGTTTTTTGAAAAATAGTTTTCCTTTCCAAAATTGGATAATTCGTAGTGAATAAACCCGGCTTCTTCCAGTTTTTCAACTAAAATTTCAAAATGTTCTTGAGCTACTTCATCATCAGGAACCGGAATGATTCCTTTTTGAATAAATGCATGCAAAGCAGTTTTTGGTTCAACCGTTAACGCATAACTCGAAATATGCGGAATGCCAAAAGACAAAGCGGATTCTATGTTCTGAATCCATTTTTCATTACTCATTCCCGGAATTCCGTAAATCAAATCGAGTGAAATGTTGTCGAAATGTTTAGTTGCTTCTTCCAGACACTTTTTAGCTTCTTTGGCATTATGAGCACGATTCATCATCTTCAAATCGTCTTCAAAAAAAGATTGAATGCCGATGGAGAGACGGTTTATTCGATTGTTGGATAGTTCGATTATTCGATTATTCGATAAGTCGTCAGGATTTGCTTCAACCGTTATTTCCGGATTTTCAACAACATTATAGTTTTTAAAAACCTCATCAATCAACAATCGCAAATCTTCAATCACTAATATTGATGGCGTTCCGCCGCCGAAATAAATGGTTTCCACTATATCATTTTTGAACTCCTCTTTTCGCATCGATATTTCTTTCGCTAAAGCCAAAACCATCTCATCTTTCTTTTTCATGGAAGTGGAAAAATGAAAGTCGCAATAATGACAAGCTTGCTTGCAGAACGGGATGTGTATATAAATTCCTGACATTTTTAGTTTGCAGTCACAGTCTCAGGTTGCAGTGTTGTGACTGTAAACTGAGACTGTAAACTATTTTTTTACACGATTCTCATTATTCTTCACAAACGCATCCCAACCAGTGTAACTTTTCTCTCCAATTACTTTTCCGGAATTAAAAAAATGACAAACCGCTGCCGCCAAACCATCGGTAGAATCTAAATTTTTAGGCAATTCTTTCAACCCTAGTAATTGTTGCAGCATTTTGGCTACTTGTTCTTTACTGGCATTTCCGTTTCCGGTGATGGCCATTTTTATTTTTTTGGGTTCGTATTCGGTAATCGGAATTTGTCGCGATAATCCTGCGGCCATCGCCACACCTTGGGCTCGTCCGAGTTTGAGCATGGATTGTACATTTTTGCCAAAAAACGGAGCTTCAATGGCAATCTCGTCCGGGTGATGGGTTTCAATCAACTCGATGGTGCGTTCAAAAATGACTTTTAACTTGGTATAATGGTCGTCGTATTTACTCAAAATCAATTCATTCAACTGAATGAATTCCATTTTTTTGTTCACCACTTTAATTAAACCAAATCCCATGATGGTCGTTCCCGGGTCAATGCCTAAGATGATGCGTTCGTTTGCCAATCTTTTTTCTTTAAAGTTTACTGTTTCAGGTTAAAGTTTGTTTCTTTGTGTTGATGAATGCAATTCCTTACAAAGCTAAACAATTCCTGTTGGTTCTCGTCAAACTTTTGATTGTGGGCATTGCTTTTTATTATTTATATGCCGAATTGAGTAAAAAAAACCTAGACGATTGGCATCTTGTTTCTACTAAATTTACATTTTTTGGTTTACTCGGAATTATCTTTTTAAGCGTTTTAAATTGGTTTTTCGAAATTTTGAAATGGCAAAACTTAGTGAATACCTATTTTAAAATTTCCTTCAAAGAAGCCGCAATGCAATCCTTAGGATCGTTAACCGCTTCTGTATTTACACCCAATCGCGTGGGAGAATATGGGGCAAAAGTAATGTGTTTTCCAAAATCGGAAACCAAAAAAATCATTCTGCTGAACTTTATCGGAAACAGTAGTCAAATGGCTACGACCTCCTTTTTTGGCGTGTTCGGATTGTTGCTAACGGGGTTATTTTATGATTATTTTAGTTCTAAAATTTCGATAGTTCTTTTAGTAATTGTATTGGCTTTTTTACTTTTTTTGATGTTTGGAAAGAAGATAATTATTTATGGGTTTTCGGTTGAAAAATTAATTCAAAAAATCAAAACGTTTCCTAAAAATTCACTAAAAACAACCCAACAATTGTCGGTGATTCGATTTCTTATTTTCTCTCATCAATTCTATTTTTTATTGTTGGTTTTTGGTGTAGAAATTACGTATTCATTAGCCTTAGCAACTATTTTTTCAATGTATTTTTTAGCCTCAATTGTTCCCAGTATTCATCTGATGGATGTTGCCATAAAAGGAAGTGTTGCCGTTGTTTTATTTGGTAAGTTAGGGGTTAATCAATGGACAATAGTTTCCATTACTACGTTAATGTGGTTGTTGAATTTAGTTATTCCGGTTTTAATTGGAAGTTTTTTTGTAATGAAATTTAAACCCAAATTAGAACTATGATGTACTTATTGATTTTAGCCATTTCGGTTTATGTTTTTTTGATGGTTTTCTTTTGGATAGGATTTAAAAAAGTGCCAAAATCTAACGAAAATTCAGCTGCTGAAAAACTATCTTTTTCTATTGTGGTGCCGTTTAGAAATGAAGCTGAAAATCTTCCCAATCTAATGCAAACCATTAAAAAATTGAATTATCCTATCGAAAATTTTGAAGTGATTTTGGTTGATGATGATTCTTCGGATGGTTTTCGGGTTGCGAGTTGCGGGTTTCAAGTTCAAGTAATTCCCAATGATAGAGTTTCTAATTCACCAAAAAAAGATGCCATTCAAACAGCAATTCAACATTCAAAATTTGATTGGATTATTACCACCGATGCCGATTGTTTAGTGCCTGAAAACTGGCTATTGGATTTGAATAATTACATCCAAAACACCAAAAAATTAATGGTTTGTGGACCGGTTTTTTTTAAGAATAAAAATGGTTTTTTGTTTGATTTTCAGCAAATTGAAATGATTAGTTTGCAAGCTGTCACGATAGGAAGTTTTGATTTCAACTTAGCTTTTATGTGCAACGGAGCCAATTTAGCTTATTCCAAAAATTTCTTTATTCAACTCAATGGTTTTGAAGGCAACGATAAAATTGCTAGCGGTGATGATGTGTTTTTATTGCAAAAAGCCGTTAAAAATTTTCCGTATGAAGTTGGATTTTTATGCAAACAAGATTTTCAAGTTACAACCAATCCGGCAGAAAGTTGGACAGAACTTTTTCAGCAACGCGTGCGATGGGCGGGAAAATCAAAAGCCTATACAGCAAGTTTTGGAAAACTTGTAGCGTTGATTGTTTTTTTAGCAAATTTGGCTTTCATCATTTCTTTAATTCTCCTTTTCTTCGGATTTTTTGAAATGATAATTTTACTTCATTTAAAAATTATAGCCGATTTATTAGTAGCCAATCAAACGGCTCAATTTTATCAAATAAAAATGAAAAAAAGTTTATTGACAGCTTTAGTTTATCCGTTTTTCAGTTCAGCTGTAGCATTTTATTCGTTATTTGGAAAGTATGAGTGGAAAGGAAGAAAATTCAAATCTTAATCCGTTTTTAAAATAACAGGTAAAATAAATTGTGTTTTTACCGGAATTCCTTCTTTTTGAGCGGGTTCAATTTTAGGAAAATCGGTTAATCTTGCACGAATGATACTGTCTGTTTTTTGTTTGTCATACGTTAAACTATCCGACGAAAAAAGTGGTTCAAATGTAATTTGAGAATCCGGAAAAACAGTAATTCTGACCTCAATGGTGTCTAAAACTTTAGCATTGGTCAACAACGAGTCCGGAGCAATTTTTTGATGAATGATTTCTGTTAAATACTTGAAAAAACATTCCTTTTGCAATTCTTTATCTAAAATACTATCGCATTTCGCCACCGATGGATAAACAGTAACCTCATTCCAATTAATTTCCTTTAGTCTTTTTTGTAATAACTCCTCTTCCGAAGGCACTCGCTTTTCGAAGTATTGGCAGGAAACCAAGAGAAAAAGTAAAGAAAAAATGGAAAGAAATTTGTTCATTTTTCGTTTGTAATTAAACAACACGTATTTTTGATTAACCAAAAGTAATAAATTATTTTATGGATATCACACTTTTACTCATCGCATTCATTTTAATGATACTTGGCATTCTCGGAAGTTTTTTACCTGTTTTACCCGGGCCACCGATTAGTTGGGTCGGACTTTTGTTGTTGTATCTTACCAAAGCCGTGCCAATGAGTTACACGGTTTTGGGCATAACTTTATTCGTAGCAATTGTTGTAGGCATCCTCGATTACGTCATTCCCGCCAAAGGAACCAAACGATTTGGTGGTAGCAAATACGGCATCTGGGGAACAAACATCGGATTAATCGTTGGCATTTTTGCCCCGATTCCATTGGGTTTTGTCATCGGGCCGTTTGTGGGAGCTTTTATAGGCGAAATGATGAATAATTCCAACGATTCGCAAAAAGCATTTAAAGCGGCAACCGGTTCTTTTATTGGTTTTTTAGCTTCAACGTTTATAAAATTTGTGGTTTCAATAGTGTTTTTTGGTCTGTTTCTTTTAAAAGTTTGGGAATACCGAAGCGAATTCTTTTGATTTTTGGGCCTTATCGGGCTTTTCACTGCAAGTCCTCGCCCATAAACTAAAAATGCTACAAACCGTCAAGAGCTTCCTTTGGTCGCTTTGCCGCTTTAAGCATTTTAAAGTTTCCGTGCTGTGGGCTTTCCGTTTCAATCCCGGGCAGGGGAGAGGTGTTTTTAAATGAAATTTTGTTTACAGAAAATAAAAAAAGGGCAAAATTGCTTTCACCCTTAGATTATAATTTATCGGTCTAATTATTATTGTTTTATCACCTTATTCACCAATTTCTGATTCGAAGCCGTTATCACTTCCACCATATAAACACCTTGAATTAAATTAGAAAAATCAACTGAAGCTGAATTTACTTCTATTTTATTTCTAAAATAAACCCTTTTTCCAACCACATCATAAACCGAAATTTGTTCAATAGTTGAACTGCCATTCAATTGAATTTGAAGGCGATCTTTCGCTGGATTCGGAGAAAGCACAACCGTTGAATTGGTAAAATCTGGAGTGCTTAACGTTTCAACAAATTCGGTTTCAAACGTGTTGGTGACAATCACCGGATTAAAATCAAAATAAATGTCTGCCGTATTTGGAATGATGTCGCCTACAGCAATACCAGAATTTGGTTTAATTTTAAAATGTACAAATCCAATACTCGCATTTTCATTCACGATTTGTGGAACTAACTGAATGTTGTCAAATTTCCAAACCAATTCATTATTAATGCGTTCCAAAACATACGGATGGCTGGCGGCAATCATTCGCAAACTTTCCGGATTTAACTGAGCATCCAACACATCTTCTACGCGAACAAAAGTAGCATTGGTGGTTCCTGTATTTTGAAAACGAATCGTGTAATACAAATAATCATCCTCCGTAAAATCTGCTAAAGCAATTTTATTACCATGTGACTCATTTTTATCATTCGGGTCATACGAAGCTACAATTGGTTTTGTTTGTGAAGCAGTGTTGTTATTTGGATTAGCATCTGTTGTTAAACTGGAAATCGAAACAGAATTAGTTACTAAATCTCCAATAGCAACCGTTGGAATGGGTGGAACGCTCATCGTTACCGTTATCGCTCTCGTTTCAGAAGGCATTAAATCAGTATAATCAAATGTAAATCCGGTGGGTAGATTGGTTGTTCCGGCAACCGAAATGTTAGTGATGGTTAACGCAGGGTCTTTCTCAAAAGTCAATGTGCCGGATGCCGGAGCAATACCGTTGTTTGAATAATAGATTTTGTTGCTATAATTAAATCCTGCCGCCGGTTGGTTGGTAGCGACCAAAGAAACCGTAACATCGTTGTAAGGAGTTGTGTTTACGATGGGGATGTAATACACATTAGATTCAGTTTGGGAAAAAACAATATCATCAAAACTGATAGGTTCTGCATAAAATCCGGCAAATTCAGAATAAATGGAATAATTAAAATCATAGGTATCCGTTTCATTTTCAGGGAAAATATAAAACACGCCGTTGTGTGATGTGGCAGAAACCGTTTCACCTGAATTATTCAGTTGATAATTCAAATTACCATTTAAAAAGTTGGGTTCGCCGGCATCTTTAATTCCATTGTTATTTGAATCTAAAAAGGTAATAAGTTGGATATTTTCTCTACATTGGTTACCTAACGCCAAACTACCGCCTTCAATAAAAACGGCCGAATCAAAAGAAGTATCTTGATAATCACCAACAGAAAGTTTTAATGAATAGGTATGATTAGGAATAACCGATGCTATCGCAGTCATCGGCATGGTATAACCTCTCATGTTCAAGCTGCTATTTGGGTTATTTACATTATACGTGCTGAAAAATTGTGGGTTAACAGACGGACAGTTTACATTGTGAATAATATCCCTGATAGTGGTCACGGAAACAGGTGTGGTTGTACCGGGAACAATTGCAATATTCGTTACTTCGTTTGTTGTTAAATCGGTTAAAATAAATCCAAATACATCGGAATATTGACATTGGTATTGACCGTACTCATTGGAGGCAAAAATAAAGTTGAAACTTAAAATATTGGAGGTTGGAGTGATATCAAACTTCACAAAAGACACGTCATTTATTGTGCCTGTCTGTCCCGTTAATTGCATGATAGCATTTAATTGTGGGTCGCCCGCTTGAGAGCAAGTTGTTGATAAAGAATTGGCATTGTATGGTCCTTCTGTAAAGATTGCTTGTCCACTTCTTATGATCATTCCTTGTTCAAAAGGAAAGTCACTATCGTTCCCATTAAAATAGCCCACACCACAAGGGCCCTGGGTTACCACATTTTCAATTACGCCACAGCTGGAATTTAAAATAATATTGTTTAATAGTTGTTCCGGTGAAAAAGAAGTGGTGTTTACACTAATGTATGGGGTTACCGTTGAACCACAAGTAGCCGTAGTAAATGTGAATCCTTCTGACCAATCTGTTGCGGTTTGATTTTCACAAAGTGTGCGAACGTAAAAAGTATAGCTGGTTTCACATGTAAGGGCTGTAATAGTGTAGGGATTAGAATAAATGATAAAACCTTGCGAACTTGGGTTGGGTTCAGGAGAGCCTTCTGGGAGTATTATAATTTCATTTAAAGTAGCCGGCGAGGATTGATTTACCCAAGACAAAACGGCTCCTGTTTCAAAAACGCTGGTTACATTCAAATTGATGGGTGTTTCACAACTAGTGGAACAATTTTCTACAAATAAAAAGAATTCACCACCCCAAAAACAACCGGTAATTAAATTTTCGATGCGGATGTAAATGATTTGGTTAGGAGATATGTTGGTATAAGTATAACCAATTGGATTAGATTGGGTTTCCATGTCCGATTGAGTTTCGTAAAACTGCACTAACATTGAGTTTGGCGTTGCATTGTTGACTTGATAAATAATCTGCACAGCTTCGTTAAAATCAAATGTTGCAATTCCGTCATTGTTATCATCACAAGCAGTCGCTACTTCTGTACCTAATGAAGGAAGAGGATTTACTTGTAGTGAAAATGAATTAATGGTCACCTCTGAAGTCGAATTATTTACAAATGATACCCAAATTAGTTGCGGATTAGTACTGTTCGCATAACTGGTTGGATTTGTTATTGCATTCACATTTGCTATAGCATTCGTTTGGCTTATATAGAATGTCGTGGTAAAATCATTTGGATTTTGGCCTCCTAATAAACCCGGAATAACCGTTGTTAAATCAAATGTTTGAGTGCCGTTGAACTCAGTGTCACACGCTGTTAATTGAATTTGTGCTTGCGTTCCGAAGACAAAGAATAAAAGAAAAAATGTCAGAGAAAGTAGTTTTGTTTTCATTTTTTGATGATTAGGTTATCAAAAGTAATTGATTTTTAATAAATTATAATTATGTAAATGAGAATTTTTTGGATATCAATGAGAATTTGCAAGATGCTCACTCACAATAAACCCACCTGTCCATGCATTTTGAAAATTAAACCCACCTGTAATCGCATCAATATTCAGAATTTCTCCTGCAAAATATACTTTTGGAAGTAATTTACTTTCCATCGATTTAAAATTAATTTCTTTTAAATCGATGCCGCCTGCAGTGACAAATTCTTCTTTAAATGTACTTTTTCCATTTACCTGAAATTGGCCATTTGTCAATTGTAAAGCCAAATTTAGAAGTTGTTTTTTAGATAAATCGGCCCATTTGGTTTCCAATGAAATTTCGGAAGCCAAAACCAAACTTTCCCACAAGCGATTTGGGAAATCAAAAGGAGATTTTTTTACTACTATTTTTTTGGCGTGCTCCAATTTGAGTTCTTTCAATTGGTTTTCAGTTTCTTCCAAAGTAGCATCATTGAGCCAATTGACTTCCAAAATAAACTGATAGTTTTTATCAAATAATTCTCTTGCTCCCCAAGCGGAAAGTCGCAAAATTCCTGGACCACTCATTCCCCAATGGGTAATCAAAAGCGGTCCCGAAGCCGAAAGTTTTGAATTTTTGATTTTCACGGAAGCAAATGCCGAAACTCCCATTAAATCTTTTATGCGTTTGTCTTTTATGTTAAACGTAAAAAGGGAAGGGACCGGAAGAACAATTTTGTGGCCTAATTTTTCTAGCATTTCCCAAATTTTAGGATTGCTTCCGGTGGTCATCACCAAATTTTCACAACGAAACGTTTGCTGATTGGTTTCTACTTTCCAATTGTCTTCCAAACGAAAAACAGATTGCACACTTTGTCCGGTAAGGATTTCAATTTTATGTTTTTTAACGGCATTTAAAAAACAATCAATGATGGTTTGGGAAGAATCGGAAACGGGAAACATTCTGCCGTCTTCTTCAATTTTTAATTCTACACCGTGTTTTTCAAACCATTCAATCGTATCTCCGGAACAAAATTGATGAAAAGGACCACGTAACTCTTTTTCGCCACGCGGATAAAATTTCACTAAATCATTCGGAACAAAACACGCATGCGTGACATTGCATCGACCACCACCGGAAACCCGCACCTTTGTAAGCACTTCCTTTCCACGTTCCAGAATAGCGATTTTATAATTAGAATTTTTTTCGGCGATATTGATAGCGGTAAAAAAACCCGCGGCTCCACCACCCACAATCAATACATCATACATCAATGTAATCTTTCGGGGAAATTACAAAAAATTCCATCTACTCCCAATTCAGTTACTAATTTAATGTCTTTTGGTTCGTTAACGGTATAAGTATAAATTTGAAAACCTTCCTCGTGTAGTTGTTGGCTGTTTTCTGCCGTTAAGGTTTTCCACCAAGGATTGATAGCCACAGCTTTTAATTTTTTTCCAATTTTAATGGCGTTTATCGGGCTATCTTCAGTTAAAATTGCAATGGGAATTTGTTTGTCTAATTTTCTAAACGTTTCTAACTCATCCCATAAAAAACTGGAAATCATAAAATCTTCTTTTTGCCATCCTTTTTGATAGTATTTTTCAAGTAGAGCAAAGGTAGGTTTAGCCGTATTTTTACCTTTTAGTTCAATGTTTAAAACAACCAATCTGTCCACTGTTTCGATTACTTCATCTAAAGTTGGAATTTGATGATTTCCTTTTACTACTACTCTTTGTAATTCGTCCCAAGTAAAATCCTCAATTTTACCAGATGTATCGGTAAGACTATCTAGGATTTCATCGTGAAAAACTACTAATTCGCCACTTTTTATTAAAAAAACATCAATTTCAATCATATCCACATTCAATTCCATGGCTTTCTTGACGGAAGCAATAGTATTTTCTGTTTCGTGACCCATTGCACCGCGATGACCTATATTTAGTGGTTTTTTGTCCATTTTAGCACAATTTTGCAAAAGTAAACAAGTAATTACAAGTAAATAAAATGTTGTCTTCATCGGAAAAATTTTAACAAAAATGTAAAATGAATTCCAATAATTTAACGCAATGAATTAGTATTAAGCAAAAATTAATTTTAGATGGATTATTCTTAACCTAACTAATTCAATAGATAACAATTTGATAATATCAAAAATTAAATTTCATCCCAAAAGCTATTCGTCCACCATCGCTTGAATGAAAATAGGAAATAGTGGAAGAAATAACATTGCTACTGTTTAACCACAACCCAAAACCAGTGGATTGATGCCATTTAGAGTTATTTTCTCCGGGAAACCAAACCCTTCCGTAATCAAACCCTATAAATGCTCCGTAATTCATTGGTGCAAAAGGGTTTTTAATTTGTCCGATACTATACCGCAAATCTGAACCTTGAAAAGCCGCTGTTTTTCCTGAAAACCGATTATCTCTAAAACCACGTAAATCACTGTCGCCACCTAGATTAGCGGCTTGATAAAATTCATAGGTGTCACTAAAGAGCGATTTTCCTTTCAATGTTGTCTCAAAAATCCATTGAGCATCAGGAGTCAAACGATAAACAAAGTTGGCAACTACTTCTGCTGAAGGAACTTGTTTGGAAAAATCAGTCAAGTTAGTATTCCATTTTCCGATTACTTGAAGACCCATTCCCAACGAGGGAATGAACGGATTGTCATAATTTTTAAATTGATAAGTTAGTCCCACCCCGGCAAAATTTTGATATGAAAACACACGGTTATCTACAACTCCGGAAGAAATAAATCGGTTCGGTGTATCTTCCACTTTATAGGCTTCAAAGTTGATTCTGCCTATGAAGCTGGAGCTTTTGGTTTTTTGCCATAACAATCCCGGACTTACTTTGTAAGAGGCTATTCGAACCCGATTAAAATCAAATTCATCTGCTTCATTTTGCGTGTTATTGCCAAAACCGAAAAAGTTTTGTGCAAAGTTTGAACTGGTGGCTTGGGCATTAATCACCATATCAAAATGTGAAAAAGCTCTTTTAATTATTCCTGAATAAGTCAATTCATAACCTTTTGTGGCGAAAAAATAATTTGCGTCGGCGGTGTGTTTTTGCGAATAGGGATTTCCTAAATAACCTTTTTTAGTAAAATCTAATCGAACACCCAATCGTATACCATCATCAGGATTAAAGCCTACTAGTGGAACTCCGGTGAATTCGTCGAAATTTGGTTTGTTATAATTATATGTGTTGGTCTCATAATCATTGGAAAGTAAAACCGTTGTTTTTTTATCCACATTCAAAATGTTATTCGTTTTAAAGTCGTGAATTTTGACTTTCTTTCCGTTTTCGATAATATACGAATCTTGATTCAAACCACCAATCAATCTGATTTTTATGGGATTAAATTCATTTCCTTCCATACTGAATTCGTCTTTGCCTTCTAGTCCAAAAAACCAAATCTCTTTGGTTCGTTTTTTTGTAAACGTTTTTTCAAAAACAATATTAGATGGAGTTTTTTTGCCGTTGTAGACCACTACTGAAGTTCTACCATTGGACAATCGATTTATTACAAAAACATCATCTTTCATAGTACCAACAACCAATGTTTTTTTGTTTAACAAATTTTGATACTGTTGGGCAGTTTGATTTAATTTTTTAAGACGATTTCTCAAATACAATTTGAGTTTGGTAGTTGTTTCGTCTTGCAATTCATAAGGCAATTGCAAAAAGGCTTTGTTAATTACGTCATTTGTTAAATTATCTTGGATGAATTTGGCTTGTTTTTCCCATACTTTTTCATCGCTATCAGATAAAAGAGCCAAATCCAATGCATAGACTTGTTTGTTAAATTCCTTTATGTTTTTTGGGTTGTACGTGTACGAATGCATTTGCCCCATAGCCGGAATACTTTTCAAAAGCCATAGAAAAGCACCGTCGTATTTTGCGAAAGCCTGGTCGCGATTCAACGGAATTGGCCTATAAATTGTTTTTTCTTTTTCTTGGTGAACGCTCCAACGCCAGTTTTTTTCCTGTCGGTCCCAATCGCCGATAAGCATATCTAAAAGACGAGCTCGAATGTAATTTTCTTTATCTACCACATGATTTTTATCGATTCTGATTTGATGTAACATTTCATCGGTGTCAATAATAGCATTTGGTTTACCAAAATCAGCCAAACTTTTTTGCGTAGTATTAACTTTCTCGGAAATGTAATATAAACTGCCACCAAAATCTTCATTATAATTACCTAAAGCATTTTGATTAGGGACATAAAATAATTTTGAATGCGGTGAACTTATGCCAATAGCAAGAGACAATTTGGATACAACTAACGGGGTAAACGGATGAATAGTTGTGAAATAATCCCTTAAAAAATCTTCTGAAAGAGCATTTTTCTCTTGGTTTTTTAAGTTGCTGTTTTTGTACGCCAACGACTTAAAAAAGGAAGAAGCATCTTTTTCGAGAGGTTGCATACTGAATTCTTTTCCATTTTTATCTTTTAATAGAAGCGAATTTGTTGTTCCTTCATTATCTAGCCCAATGGGCTTTAAACCGCCATACAGTGTATCTAAACTAACCGTTCGCAAGGCAATCTCTTTTTTATAATAGTTTTTATAATGTTTTCCCCAAAGGAATTGATAGACATCACTTTTTCTACTCACCGGTTTACCAAATATTGATTTTTTTACAGTGGGTTCAAATTGTTTGGGGTATTGCTGATGTTTTATATTTAGCTCAGGTTCTCTTATTTTTTGCCTAAAAAGCAATCCTTCTTTACGATTAGAAGTAGTATAAAACGAAACCGTAGAAGCTCCGTTTTCATATACATCTATTACGGCGTAGCCATAGCCGCCATAGCTAAAATCTTTAGGATTGACAGCTCTTGCTTCTGAAAAATAAGCACCGGAACCACTAATAACTTGCTTAATACCTTCTTTGTTGATGTACTGCAAATTTTGTTCGTGACCCGAAACCACCACCACATGATTGTATTTTTGCACAATCGATTTTATTCGCTCAGTCATTTCACGGTAGGAAGCATGTTGTAAATCATTAGTTTTGTAACCACTCGCTTTTCGAAACAGGTTATAAAAACTTCCGGCAATTGGTAACGGAATGTTCTTTTCCAACGGAAAAAGTTGTTGATTTAATGAATACTGACCACCATAAATCCCGTTACTCAATAAGGGATGATGAATAGCTAAGAGAATCGTTTTTTCCTGATTTTCCAATAAATGACTATCGAGTTCATCAAAAAATTGTTCACGGGTTTTAATGCTGCAACCTTTGTTGATTTCGGTGTGTTCATTCCAATCGTCCAAAAACCATTGTGAATTAATGGAAACCAATTCTACTTCATTGCTTAACGAAACAAACTCGATTCCGCACGCATTTTGAGGAATTAGTTGGCTTTCCTTTTTCTTGTATTTTGAAATAAAATTTTCTTGAGCAAGTAATGATGACGTGGAGTTTCCCCAATCACTTTTACCTGGAATTAAAAATACTTTCCCTTTGAATTTCTCGGTTAAATTTAATTGTGTGGTAATTTTTTCTTCGGCTTTTGTTTTGTTCTGATTGAATCCGTTTAACGGAAAAATATTGTCGCCTAAAAAAAGTACAGTACTATTTTTTGACGCTTTTTCCAGTCTTTTTTTAAAATTGGATAGGGAAGGAGTGGCTCCGTCATTTTGTGTATTCGCCGCATTTCCAGTTAAAAACACAGAATAAACAATGGTGGTCGTATCAAGCGATTGGTTGTTATAAAACGAAGTGGCTTGACTACCTAGTTGGGTTTTGTATGTCGTGCAGCCCGTCAAGAATCCAATAAAAAACAGCAGAACAATTCGTTGAAGAAATGACTTTGAAACAAAATGTATGCTGAAAAAATTCATTAAAAAAGGTTGTTTTTTATTGATGTGTTCAAATATAGGAATAAAGCAAGTAATCTTTAAATCTAAAAAAAATGATTTAAAAAAAGCGTTTACAATCTGTTTGATTATAAACGCCTTTGAATTTGTTATAGTATTTTAATTTTACTTTCTCTCCAACAAAACAATCCCCATCTGACTATCAATCACCACTTTTCCTTCTTTTACAGTAGTTGAAATTCCTGAAAAAGCATCGTGAATTTCTGAACCATCTTCAAAAATGGTTGAGACATTGATTTCTTTTTTACCAAATGGCAACTCTAAACCAATGACTACTTTATCCGTAAAATCACCTTTGGTGAAGGTTCTGCTGAACGTGTAAAAAGGAGCTTTGGAAATTTCTTTATGAACTCCTGCTCCAACTGCCGGATGGTTTTTTCTAAACTGTCCGATTTTTTGAAAATGTGTCAATACATTTTTCGTATTTTGATTAGATTTAATATCGTCCCAATTCATAAACGAACGTAAAGTGGCATCGCCTTCGGCTCCTTCAATTTCCAAAGAACGTGCGGTTTCATCACCATAATACACTTGTGAAATTCCCGGGGTCAATAACAATTTGGTTCCGGCATCAAATGCTTTTTCTCTTTTTTTATCAAATGGCCAGCCGTCATCGTGAGACGTCACATAATTCATTACGCTTAAACCTTTCAAATCAGCACTTAAAATAGAAGCATAATTGCTGAAAAGTTCTTCATACGGTTTATTGGCATCGCCTTTAAAATCAAAATTGATGAGTGAAATAAAACCGTTTTCAAAGTAATTCACTTTTTTATCACCAAAATTATAGAGTTGTTTGCCACTGATACCGTACCCATATACTTCACCTACGATGAAAAAATTGTTGTCATCCAACACTTTTTCCGGATTATCTTTTTTATATTGAGCAAAAGCGTCTTTACAAACTTTTTCAAAATCAGGCCATACATCTTCGGTTGTATGTTTCACAGTATCTACGCGATAACCGTCAATTCCAAAATCGGTAATGTAGTCAGCCAACCATTTCATGATGTAATATTTCGGTGCTCTTGGATATCCGGTTCGTTTGAAAAATTCATCCAATTCGGCTACTTCTTGTTCGTAACGGCCTTCTTTTTTCCATTTTTCTACTAAAGCAGGCGGCAATTCTACGTTTTCATTGCTTTCGGTTTTAATGTCCGGTAGATTCTCTACTAACGTGCAATCGATGTAATTTTGATAACTGTCGTAAGAACATTTCGGACCGGTTCGCACCCAACTTTCCGGCCAAACCGGATCTAATTCGGTTACCGGTCCGGTATGATTAATCACAGCATCCAACACAATTCGGATGCCTTTGGCGTGAGCTTTTTCAACCAATTCTTTTAAATCCTCTTTTGTGCCGTAACTCGGATCGATGTTCGTCCAATCTTTAGTCCAATAGCCATGAAAACCATAGGAGTTTCCTGTTCCTTCATCCACAGAACCATGAATTTGTTCCACTACAGGCGTCATCCAAATGGCATTAATACCCAAATCGGTAAAATAACCTTCGTCGATTTTTTGTGTAATTCCTTTGATATCGCCACCCATGAAATTACGAAGCACTCCGGTTTCTTTATCTCTCGGAATAATCTTATCATTTTCAGGATTTCCATTGTTAAAGCGGTCGATTAGTAGGAAGTATAAATTCGCACCTTCCCAAACGAAGGGCGTTTCGATTTGAACGGTTTCTTTTTTGGGTGAACATCCTAGAAACATAGAAGTTAGGATTAGGGTGAAAAGTATTTTTTTCATTATAATTTTATTTTAATATTGGATTTGTTAGACGTCATAACATAGTCAAAAGTTAGTTTTTTAGCTATTTTATCATATTGAAACTTAACTTTTTTACCATCTATTAACAAAGATTTCGGTTTTTTAGATAACAAAAAAATATGAATCATACCTTTTTTTTCTTTGGAAGGAAATACGTTGCTTTCCATTGAAATGAAGAGTGATTTTTTTTCGATTTCTGTTTCACAAGTAAGTAATTCAGGATTATTTTCAGTTGAATTATTTCCTTCATCAAAATAGAATTGACGTTCGCTTGACGTTACTTTTTCATCAAAATAAAAATGTAAATCCAAGTTTGAATTTTGATAATTGTTCGTAGTTTGAACTACTTTTGTCATCGGAATCAAAACACCATTTCTCACAAAAGTTGGTATGTGAGTAGAAGCAACATTTATTTTTTCAGTTGAACCACCACTGTATTTTTTTGCGGAATAAATATCCGTCCAATTACCATTTTTAGGAAAATAAATTTCTTTCGTTGATTGTTTCCCTTCCATAATCGGGTAAATCAGGAAATCTTTTCCCCATAAGTAACCATCTGATTTGGTCAATAAGGCTTCATTTTCAGGTTCTTCAAAAAACAGCGGACGCATAAATGGTATACCGGTTTGCGAATTTTCATAAGCCAAACTGTAATTGTAGGGAAGCATTTGATAACGCAATTCAATCGCTTTTTTAGCTAATTTCTTTGCCCAATCACTTCTAAAAATCGGTTCAGAAGCCACATCTGATTGTGCATGCGGACGAAATATCGGATTGAAAACACCATATTGCAACCAACGTACATATAATTCGTCATCTAAATTGGCACCTGCGAATCCGCCCAAATCAGAATGCATATAAGCAAAACCTTGCATTCCCATTTGCAATGAAATTTCCACTTGACCGGAAAGTCCGCCCCAAGTACGATTCACATCGCCACTCCACGGAATCATTCCATAACGCTGCGAACCCGAATAACCGGAACGCATCAAAATAAAAGGTCTTTGCGTTGGAAAATCTTTCTGATATCCTTCAAAAACTAATTTTGCCCAATTGTGTCCGTAAATATTGTGTACTTCATCGGCTGTTCCATCATACGTTCTAGCGGCTGCCGGGAAAACTTCGGGTTCACCCAAATCGCCCCAAACACCGCTTACACCTTTGTTGGCTAAATCTCTGTAAATATCCCAAAACCATTTTTTGCCGGATGATTTAAAAATATCAATAATTCCGGTATTTCCAAAATAAAAATCATAGGTAAATGGCTTTCCGATAGAATCTGTTGCCAAGATTTTTTTATCCACCGCTTCTTGCCATTTTTTGGAAGTTGTCAAAATAAACGGTTCGGTTATAGGAATGGTTTTGATACCCATTTTAGAGAAGTCATCCACCATTTTTTCAAAAGTCGGAAAGCTGTCACGATACACTTCTAAATTCCCCATAGTGCCCTGAACTTCCTTCCCAAACCAATACAAATCTAAAATAATGGCATCAACGGGAATGTTTTCCTCTTTAAATTTTTGAATGGTTTTTCGTGCTTCAGCTTCCGAATGATAACCAAAACGAGAAGAGAAATTACCCAAGGCCCAACGTGGAGGCAAGGGTTGTCTACCCGTTAACTCAGTATAATTGGCAATCAAATTCTCCCATGAATTGCCTATAATGACTTGATAGGTTTTTCTGCCGGAAATGGTTTCATATTCCAACACATTTTCTTTTTTACTATCTAAATCCAAATAACCAATGGGAGCATTATCAAAATGAATCATGTATTTTTTGGATGAAATCACAATTGGAATGGTAAAATTCATTAATTCTGAACGTGTTTCGTATCCGTAATCTGCTCGGTTGTAAAGTGCTAATCGGTTGCCACGACGATTCATTCCCAACACTCTTGCTCCACCACCATATAGTTTTTCGGTAGCGTTGAGGTTGAACTGAATTACTTCGGTAGAATCATAAACAATGTTTCCTTTCACTTTTTCAAGCGGTTCATGTTTGCGTTTGAAGTAACCTAATTTTTCTGAAAGAAGTAATTCGCCCTTTTTGTAATACGAAATTTTAAATGGTGATTTTACAATCTGAACTTCTAAATGAGTAGTTTTAATTTCTAAATAATCCGTTGATTGTTTAAATTCAAACCTATTGTTGTTTGGTTTTAAAACAACTGCATGTGAATTTGGATTGAATTTTTCTCCTTTTGGAACGAAAGTAGTTTCAATGATTTTGTCATTGTATAATTGAAAAAAATACATTCCATCGGAAGTTTTTATTTCTAAAACATTTTCATTTAATTGATGAGAAAGGTATTTCCGATTTGCATTTTGAGCAAATCCAATTGTTGAAAGGAAAAATAGTAGAAAAAGTTTTTTCATTTGTTAATTCATTTTTGTAGTAAAAATAAAAGCTCCTTTTTGGTTCAAATTCAATTCATTATCCCAAATAAAATCTTCTCCGGTAAGGATGTTTTTGAATTTTTTACCATTCAAATTCAGTTCTTTATATATCGATAAATCTACTTTTGCCGATTCATTTTTGTTTAAAATAAAAACGACAATTTCATCATTCAACATTCTAAATAAAGTGTAAATTCCGTTATTTGGAGCAAAATGCATCGTTTTACCTTCGTGAATGGCTTTACTGTTTTTACGGTAATTTAAAATTTTGGATAAAAAGCTTTGCATATCTTTTTGCTCTGCGGTAAGTCCTTCGCCTGTAAAAGCATTGACTTTGTCGCCTTTCCAACCGCCGGGAAAATCGGTTCTGATTAAGCCGTGATCACCTGGTTTGGCGGTATTTTGCATCAAAATTTCTGTTCCGTAATAGAACTGCGGAATTCTTGGTAAAACCAAATAGGTAGCCAAAGCCATTTTAGTATTTTCAACATTTTCTTCCAATTGAGTAAAAATGCGATCCATGTCGTGATTGTCCGGAAAAATCATGATGTCTTTTGGCGAAGCATAATGAAAATCGTTGGCTAAACCGTCGTAAATTTTTGCTAATCCTTTGTCCCAACTTTCTTTTTCTTTGATGGCTTGCGGAATGAGGGTTTGCATGGCAAAATCCATTGTTGAACGCAAATTCGATTCGTAACCATCTTTATTATTTGCTCCTTTTTGCCAATAGCCAATCAATAACGGATTCGAACTCCATTCTTCGCCAACAATGTTAAAATTTGGATATTCATTCATGATTGCTCCAGCCCAATTGCTCATAAACGTTTTGTCAGGATAAGGATAGGTGTCTTGGCGTATTCCACCTAAATTAAGTGTTTCAATCCACCAAATGCTATTTTGAATGATATATTTTGCCAAGAAAGGATTGCGTTGATTCAAATCGGGCATGGAAGAAACAAACCAACCGTCTGCCATTTCTCTTTTGTCTTTTTTGGAAGCGTATAAATCTTGGTTGCTGGTTCTTCGGTGATTGGAAGTGATATATTTTTTATCTTTTTGAAACAATTCTTGATAATTCACCCAATCGGTAAAAGGCAAATCTTTCATCCACCAATGTTCGCTGCCGCAATGGTTTGCCACTTGATCCATGATGAATTTCATACCATTTTGTTTCAATTTCTCGGCTAGATTTTTATAATCCGTTAACGTTCCAAATCTCGGGTCAACTTGATAAAAATCGGTCATGGCATAGCCGTGATACGAACCACTTTTCATGTCATTGGTCAGGACTGGTGTTGGCCAAACAGCTGTAAATCCTAAGTTTTTGATATAGTCAATATGATTGATAATTCCTTGAATATCACCGCCGTGACGTTTGTAGTCGTGCGTTCGGTCTAAAGTTGTTTCGTTCATCGTTTTCACCACATCGTTTGCTTCATTTCCGTTGGCAAAACGGTCTGGTGTGATGAGGTAAATGGCATCGGAACTATTGAAGCCGATGAAATCTTCGGAAGGTTTTGACTTTGATTTTAATTCGTAGGATTGTGTAATTTTTTTTCCTCTATCCAATTCAAAAATGATATTGAATTTTCCCGGCTTAGTGGATTTATCAATTTTTACATCGACAAATAAGAAGTTCGGACTTTTAGCTTTATGAACTTTGGTTATTGAAATACCAGTATAGGAAATTTTTGGAGTTGCATTTCCGATATTGGGATGATGTATAAGTAATTGCAGATTTTTGTTTTTAAATCCAATCCACCAATTAGGTGGTTCAATCCGATTGACTTGAGCAAAAGCTGAAGTTGATAGAAGTAAAAAAATAAGTAGCTTTTTCATTATCGTAGAAATTAAAAACCCTTTTAGAGTTCGAAACTCTAAAAGGGTTAATCGAGTTATTTAAACCGTAACAAGACTATCCGGTTCTACCAAGATCTCTTTTCCGTTAACAAAAACAATAATTGGTTTATTGCCTTCTAATGAAAATTTTGTTTCGTTGGCATGAACGGAGACTTTTAATATTTGGTTTCTGAAGTTAATTTTAAATGAATATCCTTTCCATTGTGTTGGGATTTTTGGTTCAAAATGCAAAGTGTCATTATTCACACGCATACCACCAAATCCTTCTACAATACTCATCCAAGTTCCGGCCATTGAAGTGATGTGTAAACCTTCGTGTACTTCTTTATTGTAATCATCTAAATCCAAACGGGAAGTGCGTAAATAGAAGGTGTAAGCCTGTTCCATTCTGCCCAAAACAGCGGCTTGAATGGAGTGAACACAAGGCGAAAGCGAACTTTCGTGAACAGTAAAAGGTTCGTAAAAATCAAAATGTTTTTCCAACTGTTCTTTGCTGAAATGATCTTCAAAGAAATAGAATCCTTGCAACGTATCCGCTTGTTTGATGTATGGTGAACGCAAAATTCTATCCCAAGACCATTTTTGATTGATGGGTCGCTGACTCTTATCTAAATCATGCACTTTTACCAACTCTTTATCTAAAAATCCATCCTGCTGTAAATAAACACCATGTTCTTCAGAATATGGAAAATACATGTTATCCGCTACTTCTTTCCAGTGGCTAATTTCCGTAGTGGAAAGTTTTACTTTATTTAAAATTCGGGTGTAATCTGACGAATATTCTTTTTCGATTTTTTGAATTTGTTCTACCGTGTAATCAATACACCATTTAGCAATATAGTTGGTATACCAATTGTTATTTACGTTATTTTCATACTCATTTGGACCCGTAACCCCTAAAATCACATACTGATTTCTGTAAGTCGAGTAAGTTGCTCTTTGGTGCCAAAAACGTGCAATTCCGATTAACACTTCTAACCCTTTTTCTGGAATGTAGCTATAATCTCCGGTGAAACGATAGTAGTTAAAAATGGCAAAAGCGATTGCTCCATTTCGGTGAATTTCTTCAAACGTAATTTCCCATTCGTTGTGGCATTCTTCACCGTTCATGGTCACCATCGGATACAACGCAGCTCCGTTTTTAAAACCTAATTTTCCGGCATTTTCAATCGCTTTATCCAATTGATTATAACGATAGGTTAATAAATTTCTAGCTACTTGTTGATCTTTAGTTGCCATATAAAAAGGAATGCAATACGCTTCGGTGTCCCAATAGGTAGAACCACCATATTTTTCTCCGGTAAATCCTTTCGGACCAATATTTAAACGAGAATCTTTTCCTAAATAGGTTTGATTTAATTGAAAAATGTTGAAACGAATCCCCTGTTGAGCTTTCACATCACCATCAATGGTAATATCGCTCATTTCCCAAATTTTTGCCCACGCTTTGATTTGGTCTTCTAATAATTGGTTGTAACCGATAGAAATTGCATCAGATAAAACTTTTTTAGCCGCATCTTCAGTGTTTTTATGATTCATTGAAACCGTATAACCACCTATTTTTTGAATGGTAGCCGATTGATTTTGTGCAATTGAAACGTCATACGAAAATTCAATTTTATCATGTGAAGAAATTATGTCAGAAGGAGTAGCATTTGCAGTTTTCCCATCCATCAAAATAGAATTATGCATGAATGTGGTTGCCGTAAAATTTGTTTTGAACGTTCTAGCGGTTACAAAAGCTTCGTTTTGATTATTTTTTACGTTTAATGGTTCCCAAAACTTTTCTTCCCAATTGGCATCTTCGTTGTGTACTCCGGCATCTAGGTACGGTTTGAAAACAATCTTTGCATCCCGATTTAAAGCCGTAACTTGATAATTAATGACACCCACTTCATCCAAATCCAACGAAAGAAAACGACGTACTTGCACATCAATTTCAGTTCCGTTTTGAAGCGTTGCAACAAATGAACGATGATACCAACCTTCTCTCATATTCAATTCTCTGCGGAATTTTTTTACTGCTTTACAATTTGCCAAATCCAAATTTTCACCGTTGATTTCGATGTTAATTCCTATCCAGTTAGGTGCATTAAGTACTTTGGCAAAGTATTCAGGATAACCGTTTTTCCACCAACCCACTTTGGTTTTATCGGGATAATAAATTCCGGCAATATAACTTCCTTGGAAAGTTTTTCCGGAATACTTTTCTTCAAAATTCGCACGTTGTCCCATGGCACCGTTTCCAATGCTGAACAAACTTTCGGAAGACTTAACCAGGTCTTGCTCAAATCCTTCTTCAATAATCGACCAGTTATCTGGTATGATATAATCTTGGTTCATTAATTTTAGTTTTAAAAGTTTCAAGTTTTGTTGAATAATTTTAAAATCTCGAAAACTTTAATTTTTACTATTTATTTATTAGGTTTTGTATAAAATTTAAATCGATGTGCGTAAAATCGGGGAAAACAAACTGAGCTTCATGCAAAATAGTTTCATCTCCAATTCCAACACTTATCATCCCAGCAATATTTGCGGCTTGAATTCCCGCAACAGAGTCTTCAAAAACGATACATTTTTCGTTTTGAAAATTAACTTTTTTAGCTCCTTGTAAAAAAACTTCCGGGTCAGGTTTTGCATTTGACACATCATTTCCATCAACAATAGCATCAAAAAAGTCAATAATTTTGGCTTTTTCCAAAATCGGTTTTGCATTTTTACTAGCAGAACCTAATACAATTTTTTGATTGTTTTCTTTTAAGTAAATCAAGACAGGTAAAACTCCCGGCAAAATTTCACTCTCATCCATGTTAACTAAATAAGAAAGGTAGTCTTCGTTTTTTTGAACAAGCCATACGTCTTTGTCTTCTTGTGAAGCATTGATATTTCCCAAGGCTAAAATTATATCAAGAGAACGAACACGGCTTACACCTTTTAATTCTTCATTATGTTCGGGAGTAAATTCTATTCCGAGTTGATGAGCAATCTTTTGCCATGCTAGATAATGGTATTTAGCCGTATCAACGATTACACCGTCTAAGTCGAATATGAAACATTTTTGATTCATTAGTTTTGTACTACATCATCCACATCTTTTACTTTATAAACTAAAGCTGCGGCAATTAAGAAACTGACACCGCTCGTTACTAAAGCAAAAATAGCATGATCATTATATAAATATTTAACCAATAATCCTCCGATGAGGGCATTAATAATCTGTGGAATTACGATAAAGAAATTGAAAATCCCCATGTAAACACCCATTTTTTTCGGATGAATAGAACCCGCTAAAATGGCATAAGGCATTGCTAAAATACTTGCCCAGGCTACACCAACACAAACCATTGAAAAAATCAAGGCTTCTTTATTAGGCATAAAATACATGGAAATTAATCCTATACCACCAATAATTAAAGAAATAGCGTGTGTTTTTTTTCTGCCGACTTTTTTGGCAATGTAGGGAAGTGTAAAAGCAAAAATCATGGATACAAAGTTGTACACACCAAATAAGGTACCAACCCAGTTTCCGGCTTCATCAAACAATGGATTTTTTACGTCATCAGATGCTAAGCCATAAATATGTTGAGCAATAGCCGGAGTAGTAAACACCCACATTCCAAAAAGTCCAAACCATGAAAAGAATTGAACCATACTTAACTGCCTCATAGTCGTTGGCATTTTAGCAAAATCTTCAAAAATGTCCAATAATCTTGCCGGCTTTTCGTCTCCTAAGGCCTCTTGATGAGCTTTTTCATCTGAAAATTGTGCCAATTCCTCAGGAGAATATTCTTTGGTGGTAACAACTGTAACCAAAATGGTTAAGATTAATATAATAGCACCAATTACAAATGACCATATGAGGTAATTTGGAATTCCGGATTCGGTCTCGCCAGTCATTCCTAACCATTCTAAAAAGGAAGGTAATATTGAGCCAACAACAGCACCCATTCCAATAAGGGCTGTTTGGATGCTAAAACCTAATGTGCGTTGATCGGTTCTAAGATTATCTCCCACTAAAGCCCGGAAAGGTTCCATAGCAATGTTAAAGGACACATCCATAATCATCAACATACCTGCACCTACCCAAAGAGCAGGTAAAAAGGCAATAAAAATTTCTGATTGAGGCATGAGAATTAATCCAATAGAGGCAAGAACCGCACCTAAAAGAAAAAAAGGTTTTCTTCTCCCAAACTTACTCCAAGTATTGTCACTGTAATGTCCAATAATGGGTTGAACTATTAGTCCCGTTAGAGGTGCTATAATCCAAAACCATGAAAGTTCATGTACATCGGCTCCAAACTTTTGAAGAATTCTACTTGCGTTGGCATTTTGGAGGGCAAAACCCATTTGAATTCCCAGAAAACCGAAACTCATGTTCCAAATTTCCCAAAAACTTAACTTACGCTTTTCCATTATCGTAATTGGTTGATTAATAATACGATAAGCGATTTATGGCTTATCAAAACTTTGGTTCGAAGTAAAAATACAAGCTTTGATAATGAGTACAAATATAGTTTTTTTTTAAACCGAAATTATTTTTTTGAAAAAATATTCTTAGTTAAAAAGAGGTTGCTAAAATTTCAAGTCAAACAAAATCAATGGTTTGCGGTTACTACAACGTTGGCGTAGATTCTCTTTCTACTAAGTGTGTTTCGATAATTTCTGTACGATAAAGTTCGTCATCTTCGTCTTCACTTTCCAAACGATCGATTAACATTTTTGCGGCTTTTCCACCCATTTTAATACCGTTTTGACTTACGGTGGTAATGCTTGGCGAGGAATATTTTGAAATAATTCCGTCGGTAAACCCAACAATTGCAATATCATCTGGTATTTTTAACCCAATTTTTAAAGCAGATTTAATTGCTGTGACGGCAAATAGTTCATTGACAGCAAAAACGGCATCAATTTTTTGGTTTTGAATCAAATTTTCAATCAAACCTTCACAATTGTCTATGTCTTCAATTTTTAAAATGATAGATGAATCAACTTTTAAGTCATTTGTTTTCAAAGCTTTCATATAACCGTCTGTTCTAAGTTTGCCAACACTCACATAATCAACAGTTGTTATGAGAGCTATTTTTTTCATGCCCTTGTCAATTAAAGTTTGTACGGCTTGGAAGGCTGCTAAATTATCATCAATAATTACTTTATCACAATGAATATCGTTAGTAACACGATCAAACATTACCACAGGCATTCCTTGGTTAATAACTTCCGTGATATGATGAAAATCTTTCTTTAACTGAGTTTCTTTTGATAAAGACATTATAAATCCGTCGATGCTGCCATTGGCTAACATTTCCATGTTGATAACTTCTTTATCAAACGATTCGTCCGATAAGCAAACTATTACGTTATAACCATGTTCATTGGCAACATTTTCTACGCCACTGATTACAGTAGCAAAAAAGTGATGTACAATTTCCGGAATAATGATTCCGATTGTTTTAGTTTTTTTATTTTTTAGACTAAGAGCAATATTGTTTGGTTTGTAATTGTATAATTTAGCAAATGCCTGTACTTTTTGTCGAGTATCTTCACTTATTTCGGCACTGTCTTTCAGGGATTTTGAAACGGTAGAAATCGAAACATCCAATTCTTTGGCTATTTGTTTTAACGTAACTTTTCTTTTCATACTTTTTTTAGCTTTTTAATGATTTGCGAATAAAGGTAAATTATATTTTTTAGAATCGGAATTTTTAGCTCAAAAACACCTCATATCCTAAAAGTTTTCAACACGAAAACGTTTTCGGGAGATGTTTAACAGTTGTTTGTTAGAAAAGACAAAAATTTTGCTTAAATTTAACATTCGAAGTAAAAAATACAAGCAAAAAACACAATTTTTAACTTAAACAAACTGTATGAAAACAATTTCTAAAAAGTTGTTATTTTTATTACTGTTATTGCCGCTTAGTGTGCTGGCTCAAAGCACTTTAAGTGGTGTTGTGACGGACAAATCGTCCGGGCAACCCCTGCCGGGAGTAAATGTAATCATTAAAGGTACTGCTAAAGGTACCACAACCGATTTTGATGGTAAATATGTGCTGTCAAATGTGAATAGTGGAGAGATGATTGAATTTTCTTATGTAGGTTTCGCTACACAAGATGTTCCTTACACTTCTCAAAAAACAATTAATGTTTCTCTCGAAGAAGAAACGGCCAAATTAGACGAAGTAGTCTTAGTGGGGTACGGAACTGTTAAAAAGAAAGATGCGACAGGGTCTGTAACAACTGTAACCGCAGAGGATTTCAACAAAGGGGCAAATGTAACTACCGAGAATTTACTACAAGGTAGAGTTGCTGGTTTGGCTATTAATACTTCTGGAGCACCGGGATCAGGTTCTGAAATTCGTATTCGTGGAGGGTCTTCGCTTTTTGCGTCCAATGATCCACTTATTGTAATTGATGGATTGCCAATTGAAAATTCAACAGGTACAGGTTCAACTTCGTTTTTAGCTTCGTTGAATCCTAGTACAATTGAATCTTTAACGGTGTTAAAAGATGCTTCTGCTACTGCGATTTATGGTTCGAGAGCTTCTAATGGTGTAATTTTAATTACTACTAAAAAAGGGGGAAAAGAATTGGCAGTTGATTATAATTTTCAATATGGTTCAGGAAAATTGGTTGATAAAATTGATGTTTTTTCAGCTAACGATTATAGAGCCCTTATTCAAGAAGTTAGACCTCAAGATGTTTCAAGATTAGGCGATGCTAATACTGACTGGCAAGATGAAATTTACAGAAGAACTGATTTCGTAGATCAAAACTTATCTTTAAGAGGTAACTTGTTTGGTGCAATTCCATCAAGGTTGACAGTCGGGCACACATATCAAGAAGGTTTAAGATTGACAAATAAATTTAATAGAAGTACAGTCGGTCTTTCATTAAGTCCATCTTTGTTAAAAGACCACTTAAAGTTTAGGATTAATGCAAATTATGCAAATGAAAAAAATAGATTTGCAGATGGTGTAGAAGGTTCTGCTTTATCATTTGATCCAACACAGCCAGTTTATGATAGTAGTTCAATTTATGGAGGCTTTTTTGAATATTATAACCCTTCAAATGGAGAATTGACAACACAGGTGCCAAGAAATCCTGTTGCTCAATTATTACAAACTTATGATAAAGGACTTAACAATAGATTTTTTGGTAATATTGAAATGGATTATAAATTTCACTTTTTACCAGATTTAAGAGCTGTTGTTAATGTTGGTTTTGATGAAACTATTGGAGAGAGAACAAGAGACGCAGGTTCAGATGCTGCAACTTCCGGAAGTCTAAATAATATACCATACGGAACAAATGAATATACAAGAGGTTATAGAAAAAATAAATTATTAGATGCTTATCTTAACTATAATAAAACATTTAATAATTTAGTTTTTGACGCTACAGCAGGTTACTCATATCAAAAATGGGATTCTTACAGTTACTCAACGGGTAATATAAACGATCCAAATTTGCCAACTGGTCCAACTGGTTTCCCTCAAACATACGTTGATTTTGATCGTGTAAATATTGGTTTTTTTGGAAGAACAAACTTCAATTTAAATGATAAATATTTACTAACATTTACTTATCGTAGAGATGGTTCATCTAGATTTGATGAAGATAACAGATGGGCAAATTTCCCGGCTGCTGCTTTTGCATGGAAAGTTAATGAAGACTTTTTTAAAGATAACCAAACTATAAACGACTTAAAACTGAGATTGGGTTGGGGTATAACAGGTCAACAAGATATTGGAAACAGAAATGACTTTTTGCAACAATATAATATTGGTAGCGGTAGTTCTCAGTATATTTTTGGTGAAACGCCTTATCCTATTGCGGTTTCTGCTAGACAAAGTAACAATTTAAAATGGGAAGAAACCACAACCTATAATGTAGGTATTGATTTTGGTCTTTTTAATAGTAGAGTTACGGGTTCAATAGATGGATTTTACAAAGATTCTAAAGATTTATTAGCAGATGTAGCTACCGCAGATGGAAGCAATTTTTCAAACAGATCATGGCAAAACATTGGAAATTTTACAACTAAGGGTGTTGAATTAACTTTAAGTTCCGATGTAATTAAAAAAGATGATTTAAACTTGAATTTAAGTTTTAATGCAACTACTTATCAAAGAAAAATTGAAAAATTAGATGCTCAATATATTATCGTCGGTAATAATATTGCAGGTACTGGAACACAAGCACAAGCTCATTTTGTTGGATTTAGTCCATCTTCATTTTTTGTATATAAACAATTGTACGATTCCAACGGAAGACCTATTGAAGGAGCATTTGCAGATTTAAACGGTGATAACGTCATTAATTCAGAAGATAAGTATATTTATAGAAATCCAGATCCAAAATTAATTTTAGGTTTTGCTTCAACATTGAATTACAAAAATTTTGATTTATATTTTAATTTAAGAGCTAATTTAGGGAATAGAGTATTTAATCAAGTAAATGCTAGTAGAGCTCAGTATAATTTATTAAGCACAGGAGGTACCATAGGAAACATACCAACATCGGTTTTGGAAACAGGAATTATAAACCAAAATGACAGAAATGTATTGTCTGATATGTATGTTGAAAATGCTTCATTCCTCAGAATGGATAATGTAACCTTGGGGTATACTTTTCCTAAGTGGTTAGAAGGTAAAGCATCACTAAGATTATTTACTGGTGTGCAAAATGTATTTGTAATAACTGATTACTCTGGTTTAGACCCTGAAATAACTGGTGGTGTTGATAGTACTATTTATCCAAGACAAAGAAGTTTCTTGTTTGGTGCTAATGTTAAATTTTAAAAAATAAGTTATGAAAAGATTAAAGATTATTTATTTATTCCTGATTTTTGGAGTAATTATGTCTTGTACAGATGATTTAAATGTTGCTTCAGAAGACCCTAGAACTGTTACGCCAGAAATATTGTTTACTTCTGTAGAAGGTTATAAACAAGCTTTGGCAGGAGTTTATGGAAATTTGTCGTTGACAGGTACAGGAGATGCAGGAAGCTCTTTTTTACAAGGAATTGATGCAGGTACAAGTCAGTTTGGTAGAACATTATGGTATTTACAAGATCTAACTACTGATGAAGTGGTTTGGACTTATGAAAATGATGAAGGTGTTGCTGAATTACAAAGAAATACTTGGACTGCTACAAATCCTATCGTGTTAGGTTTCTTTAGTAGAACAATGGCGGAGGTTGCTTTTGCTAATGATTTTTTAAATCAAGCGACACCAGAATTACTTGCTTCTAGAGGAATTAATGATCCTGATGATGTTGCAGAAATTGAAATTTATAAAGCAGAAGCAAGAGTATTAAGAGCTTTGGCTTATTACTACATGATGGACGTGTTTGGTAAGGCACCTTTTGTAACAGAAAATGATCCAATTGGTTTCAAAGGACCTCAATATAATAGGCAACAATTATTTGAATATGTAGAGAGCGAGTTGGTAGATGTAATTCCTGCTCTTAAAGATGCTAGAACAAACGAGTATGGAAGGTTAGACAAAGCAGTAGCTCAAATGATTTTAGCTAAATTGTATTTAAATGCAGAAGTGTATATTGGAACTTCAAAATACGCTGAATGTATGACACAATGTGAGAATATTATTTCTGGTGGATATACTTTAAATACTAATTATTTAAATAATTTTAAAGCAGATAATCATACCTCAGGGGAAATGATTTTTACATTGCAATCAGATGGTGTAAGAACCCAAAACTATGGTGCTACAACAGTAATTATAAACGGTCAAGTTGGTTCGCTTGAGGCCAATGCTTCAGAATTTGGAGTTGGTGGATGGGGAGGTGCTCTACGGTTAAGAAAACAAATGGTTCAAAAATTTGATGGTGACCCGTTTGTTAATGATGTAAGAAATACTTCTTCAGATAACAATGGTGCTAGACCAATTGATATTGCTGTAATTACAAATGCTGCACAAGGTCATATTTTAAGTAAATTTTCGAATATAAGTGCTGCTGGGGTTGCGGGGTCTAATTCAACATTTGTAGATACAGATTTTCCACTGTTTAGATTAGCAGATGTGTACTTAATGTATGTAGAAGCTCAGATGAGAAAAGATGGAGCTACAAATGGCAGTAATGTTAAAAATGCGACTACTCAATCTATTGGTTACTTTAACGATCTAAGAATGAGAGCAAACAATGGTTCATCTAGTGCCAATGTTTCAGCTGGTGATGTAGATTTAAACTTTGTTTTAGATGAGAGAGCAAGAGAGTTACATTGGGAAGGTCATAGAAGACAAGACCTTATTCGATTTGGAAAATATACAGGTGGAAGCTATAATTGGGCTTGGAAAGGAAATATTCAAAACGGAACATCTATTTCTGATAACTTGAGAATTTTTCCAATACCTGCAAATGCAATTGTTGCTAATCCAAATTTAACTCAAAATCAAGGGTATTAATAATTTTAAAGAAGTAAGCATGAAAAAAATTTCAAAACTGTTATTAGTGCTTATAGGACTAATAGTCATATCATGTTCAGATGATATTCAAGAAATTGATGCATTAACACCAGGAGAGGGAATAATGTTAATTAATCCAACATCAAGTTTCAATTCAGTGTTAGATGGTAGTAAATTAAATCAAGTAGCAACCACTTTTGTGTGGACTGATTCAGATGCAACAGGCGATGCCTCGGTCACCTATACTGTTGAAGCAGCATTAGGAGAAACAGATTTTGCTTCTCCAATAGTTGTTGGAACAACTACAAACTTATTTTTAGATGTCACAATTGGCACTCTAGATGCAACTGCAAAAAGTTTGGGTATTCAACCACTTACAGAAGGTATAATTGACATTAGAATTAAATCCTCAACTTGGACATCAAATGTTGTTTCAATTAAAGTTACTCCTTATCAACCAAATTGGGGTATTATTGGTAGTGCAACTCCTTTTGGTTGGGATAATAGTACTGATATGAGATACAATCCAATGACTGGAAAATATTCTATATCTCTTTATCTTTTAACCGGTGAGTTTAAATTTAGGTTAGATAATAGCTGGGATACAAACTTTGGAGATGATGGTAATGATTTAACATTAGATTCTGGAGGAGCTAATATTCCAGTTGCTGAAGGAAATTACACAATTGTGTTAGACTTAGAGAGCCTAAACTATTCAATAACCCCAATAGTTGATGCGTGGGGAATAATAGGTAGTGCAACACCAACAGGATGGGATAGTGATACCATGATGGATTTTGATTCTGTTTCAAATACATATTCTATTGTAATTGATTTAGTAGAAGGAGCATATAAATTTAGATTAAATCAAGATTGGGGAACTAATTATGGAGATAATGGTAATGATTTAACATTAGATTCGGGGGGGGCTGATATTCCTGTAACTGCTTCCGGTAAATATTTAATTACCGCTGATTTTAATAGTTTGACATATACCATTACACAACTATAATTTTAAAATAATTAATTATGAAAAATATAAAATTTCTAATTCTAAGTATCGGTCTTTTTATGCTGTCATGTACAGACGATGTAGCCGATACAGATAGAGATCCAGTTGTAGCCAATATTACTCCTGTTTTGCAATTTCCAAACAATGATTTTTCAATGGTTTTGCAAAATGATAACGCAGCTGACTTTGCAGTAACATTTGTATGGGATTATGCTGATTATAGCGGAACACCGACAGTTGTTAACTATGCAATTGAATTTGATGAAGTTGGTACAAATTTTCAATCACCAACAGTTGTTGCAAGCTCTTCAACCAAATTCAAAGAATTTACAGTAGCAGAATTGAATCAAGCAGCTCTAGATGCAGGATTTCCTCCTTTTGAAGAAAGTAGTATTGATGTTAGGATTAAGTCAACTGTTGGAACAATTGGAACAGCAGTTCCACAATATTCTAATCATTTTACAATTCGTTTAACTCCTTATCCTGCGTGGCCTAATTGGGGAATAATAGGCAGTGCGACACCAACAGGGTGGGATTCTGATACTAATTTAGACTATGATTTGGCTACCAAAATTTATTACATCACAATGCCATTAATTGAGGGAGCATTCAAATTTAGATTAGACGATAGTTGGTCAACTAATTATGGAGATAATGGAAATGATTCTACAATGGAATTAAACGGTGCAGATATTCCTGTAACAGTTCCAGGAACATATCTTATAAAAGTGAACTTTGGAACTGAAGCCTCAGATGGAATTCAGCCAAAAAGTTATACTATGACTTTACAATAAAAAATTGAATAATTTTCGGGGCTGTTGGTGTTTGGTACTTCTAAATTGTACGCTTCAGCAGTTCCGAAAATATCTCTTAAAATTTCAACTATGAAAAAGTTTTTACTATTATTATTAACCTTGCCAATTTGTACATTTGCTCAACAACAAACTGTAACATATTCTATAAGTCCATCACCTACTTTTGAAGGAACAGATGCTTTAACAATTACCGTAAATGGTTCATCAATAAATGAAGCTACTTGGGGGGTGTCTAACAACCAATTGTATGCTTGGGTTTGGGCTTTAAATAGCTCAAATGCCAATATTCCTTATGGTGGAAATGGAGCTTGGGAAAACTCAGACAATAGTAAATTGATGACCTATAACTCTATAAATGACACCTATTCATTTACTTATAATCCAAGTGTGTTTAGTTTTTTTGGCTCTTCAGAAGTGGCTAAAGTAGGGTTTTTAATCAAAGCAAAAAATGGAACAGGAGACAAAAAGTCGCAAGACATTCTGCTGAATGTTGGTTCATTTCAAGTAACATTAATGAATAATATTGTAGCTGGTGGAATACAACTTTTTACAACATCATATACAGTTGCCGCCAGACATACAGTAGGGCCATCTAACTATGTGTTAAAACGCAATGGAGTTGTTGTCAATACACAAAATAATCTTCCTGCTAGTACGGGGGCTCCAAGCTATACATATTCAGATGCAACAGCAGAAAATATTAATAGCTATGTTTTAGAAGTTACTCAAAATGGATCTACAAAAAGTTTTCAATTTTCTGCCATTAAAACTTTAACACCAGTTAGTGAAGCATTGCCGTCTAATCTACAAGATGGAATAAATTATAATACTTCAGATTTAACAAAAGCAACCTTAGTGCTATCTGCTCCAAATAAAGATTTTGTTTATGTTGCAGGTAGTTTTAATAATTGGTCTCCTACTCCAGCATACTCAATGAAAAAAGACCCATCAACTGGAAAGTTTTGGCTCGAATTAAACGGACTAAATCCAGGTACCATGTATGCCTACCAATATTGGGTATGTGATAATACAGCAGTTCCGGCAAATTCTCCTAGGATTGTAAAAACTGCAGATATGTATTCAACTCTAGTTTTATCCCCTTTTGATGATGGAGAAATTATTGCATTGGGCAAGTTTCCAAATTTACCAGACTACAACACTATTGCTCCAAATCAACAGAGAGAAGTAACAGTATTACAAACCGGACAAACACCTTATAATTGGAGTGATGCTACTTTAAATTTTGTTAAGCCAAATAAAGATAATCTTGTAGTTTATGAAGTTTTAGTAAGAGATTTTGATGCCAATAGAAGTTATCAAGACTTGATAAATAAGATTGATTATTTTAAAGATCTAGGAGTAAATGCCATTCAATTAATGCCGGTAATGGAATTTGAAGGCAATGAAAGTTGGGGGTATAATACCGCTTTTCACTTAGCTATTGATAAATATTACGGTACACCTGATAAGTTAAAAGAATTCATAGACATATGCCATCAGAATGGAATTGCTGTAATTTTAGACGTAGCTTTAAATCATTCATTTGGTAGAAATCCCGGTGTAAGAATGTGGATGAATGATCATGATGGAGACGGATGGGGATCGCCTACAACAGAAAACCCTTATTATAATACAACTGCTCGTCATAGTTATAGCGTTGGTGAAGATTTTAATCACCAGTCTGCTTTAACCCAGTATTATACAAGAAGAGTGATTAAACAATGGATTGAGGAATTTAAAATTGATGGTTTCCGTTGGGATTTAACCAAAGGCTTTACTCAAAATTGTTCAGGCGGTGATGAAGCTTGTACCAACACTTACCAAGCAGATAGGGTTCAGGTTTTAAAAGATTATGCTGATTATTCATGGATTTTAGATCCTGATCACATTGTGATTTTTGAACATTTAGGTTCTAATAACGAAGAACAACAATGGGCAAATCATAGATTAGGAGAAGGAAAAGGTGTACTTATGTGGGGAGAAATGTATTCTCAGTATAAAGAGCTTGCTATGGGTTATGCAGGGCAAAATATTAACAACATGGGGCATATCAGTAGAGGATTTGCCGGGAAAAGATTAATCGGTTATCCGGAAAGCCATGATAAGGACCGAATGATGTACGAAGCAATTACTTATGGAAGTAATAGCGGTTCAGCTCCAGTTAATGGAAACTTAACGAATGCTTTATCACGAATGGGAGCGATTGGAGCAACTAGTATTTTAGTACCGGGTCCAAAAATGATATGGCATTTTGGTGAATTGGGGAATAATCAATCCATTTATACTTGCTCAAATGGGACGGTAAATGATGAAGGTTCTACACCTCCTGGCGACTGTAAATTAGATACTAAACCCCAATGGCAGTGGACAGAAAATTGGTTATCAGACTCAAGAAGAAACGCAATTTATGACGCTTGGTCAAGAATGATTAAACTAAAAATAAATGAACCTGTTTTCAACGGAGAATATTCTATTAGTCCAAATGGAAGTAATCTTCGTCAACGGATTTATGTTTATGATAATTCGCTACCTACTTCTCAATTAAAAAATGTAGTAATTCTAGCTAATTTTTCTACAAGTAACGAAAACATCACTCCTGATTTTCCTTATACCGGAACTTGGTATAATTTGATGAACGATACTTCTTTTTCAGTTACCAATACAACAACTGCAATCAATTTACAACCAGGAGAATTTAGGGTTTATGGAAATCAACCATCAACATTGTCTACTAATAATTTTGAGATAAATACAAATATAGTATTGGCTCCAAACCCAGCTTATAATACATTTACTATTTCGGTCGCCACAACAAAAGTTGATATTTATTCCGTAACAGGTCAATTAGTGAAATCGTTTAATAATGAATTTAATTCAGATTATTCTTTTGATGTAAGCGATTTAAATAAAGGAATATACTTTGTAAACGCTACCGATGTTAATGGAAGCGAAAAAACAATGAAGTTAATCAAAAATTAATGTTTTAGAGTTAGTTAATTATATTATTATTAAACCCAGTTATTTAGCTGGGTTTTTTGTTGCTATATGTTTCTGTTTCATGATGTAATAAAAAACAAAAAACCCGAATATTGCTATTCGGGTGTTAAGTGGTACCTCCAGGGATCGAACCAGGGACACACGGATTTTCAGTCCGTTGCTCTACCATCTGAGCTAAGGTACCTTTGCTGATGCGGGTGCAAATATAGAACGATTTTTATTTTATACAAAACAATTATTAAAAAAAATCTATTCGTACCTTCGTGTACTGAAAGGTAAAGTATGGTTTTAGTTATTGATATAGGTAATACTCGAATTAAATGTGCTGTATATGAATCGGATACACGCATGGCGTCATTTGTTTTTGCCGAAAATGAAGCGGAATATAATTTTGAAAAAATTTTAGAAGGTTATCCAAAAATTAATAATATTATTGCTTCGACAGTAGCAAAAAAATTAACTTTTGATTTAAAGTCTCTTTCAAAAGATTTGAAAATTCATTATGTTTCAAACTTAGACGAATTCCCCTTTAAAAATAAATACACCACTCCAAAAACATTAGGGGTAGATAGAATGATTTTGGCAACCGGAGCAACCTTATTGTATCCGCATCAAAATCGTTTAATCATTGATGTTGGAACATGTGTTACCTATGACTTTGTTGATGATAAAGATAACTATTGGGGTGGAGCAATTTCGCCTGGATTAAGGCTTAGGTATGAGTCTTTACATCAGTTTACGGCAAAATTACCTTTGTTAACGCTCGAAGAACCGAATAGTCTTATTGGTAACTCTACTCAACAATCCATTCATTCAGGTGTCGTAAATGGTCTAATTTGTGAAATAGATGGCTTTATTGAACGTTATAAACAGCTAAATGAAAACTTTACCATAATTTTAACGGGTGGAGATGCTGTTTTTTTGGCAAAAAGATTAAAAAATACCATATTTGCCAATTCAAATTTCCTATTGGAAAGTTTGAACCAATTTTTTCAATACAAAACCAGAAATGATTAAAAAAATTCTAATAGGCTTTTGCTTATTTTTTTCAGCTGTAACTTGGTCACAAGAAGGTACAGCCTCTCCTTATTCTTTTTATGGAATTGGGGACGTTAAATTTAAAGGTGCAGTTGAAAATCGTTCAATGGGAGGTGTTAGTGTTTTTAATGATTCCATTCATGTTAATTTACAAAATCCGGCTTCATTTTCGCATCTAAAGTTTACAACATTTACCGTTGGAGCAAACTATAATAATGTAAATTTAAAAACGAATTCTCAGTCAGAAAATGCAACTAGAACTACAATCGATTATTTGGTAGTTGCGGTTCCATTATCCAAAAAGTTTGGAGCGGCATTAGGGTTACTTCCTTACTCTTCTGTTGGATACAAAATTGAGAATGTTAATGAAGACAGAACTCAAATAAGTTCCAGGTATTTTGGAGAAGGTGGAGTAAACAAATTTTTTGGTGGATTAGGATATAAGTTTAATGAAAATTTGAGTTTTGGAGCAGATTTGAGTTATAATTTTGGTAACATATCTACAAATTCAATTGAGTATATACCTGAGATTCAATATGGGACAAGAGAGTTAAATTCAAGTAGAGTGAATGGATTCAGTTATAATGTTGGATTAATGTACAACAGAAAGGTAACTAAAAAAATGACGCTATTCGGAAGTTTGTCCTATTCAGGGAAAAGTAATTTAACTGTTGATAACGAAAGAAATATCAATACAGTTTTGGTAACTAATAACTTTAGTATTATTCCTCAGGAAGACGGTATAACACAGACAAGTACTTCTAATTTAAAATTACCTTCAAAATTTGTTTTTGGAGCCGGAATCGGTGAAGTAAGAAAATGGATGGTTGGAACAGAAATATCGTTACAGCAATCAAGTAATTTTGGAAATCGTTTTAATGATATAGACAATGTAGCATATGAAAATTCTACAAAATTCAGTTTAGGAGGCTATTTTATTCCTAAATATAACTCTTTTAATAGGTATTTGGAGCGAATAACGTACAGAGCCGGATTCAATTATGAAAATACAGGTTTAATCATTAATAACGAGTCTATAAATAATTATGGCATAACTTTTGGATTAGGATTACCACTCGGAGGAAGTTTTTCTAATATCAATATTGGTTTTGAATATGGTAAAAGAGGAACAACCAATGCCGGATTGGTAGAAGAGAACTATGCCAACGTATTTATTAGTCTATCATTAAGCGATAGATGGTTTGTAAAAAGAAAATATGAATAATACAGAAATTTTATAACTATGAAAACTAAATTAATTATTGTATTTGCGATTCTTATCGGAATGGTCAATGTAAATGCCCAGAACGCTGCTGATTGTGCTGAGAAATTATCTATCTTTAATGAGCTATGTAAAGCCAAAGATTTTACTGCTGCTTATGAACCATGGATGTATTGTCGCAAAAATTGTGCGTCATTTCACAATGCAATATATATTAGAGGTGAGCAAATATTAAATTACCGTATTGAAAATGCCAAAACACCTGCTGAAAAAGAAGCAGAAGTTCGCGATTTGATAAAAATGTATGACGAGTTTGACAAACACTTTCCTGATAATAACAGAGGAAATAAAGTCAGAAAATCAATGGCATTATTTGAAAACAATGTCGGTACACCCGATGAAGTTTACAACTTGATAGATAATGCATTTAAAACAGACAGAGAAAATTTTTCAAATGCTAAAGCTCTTTATGTCTATTTTGAAATTTATGTAAATGATTTCGAAGCAGGAAAAAAAGGGATACAGCTTCAGGATTTGTTTAGTAAGTATGACGAAATCTCCGACAAAATTGATGAGGAAGAGAAAAAACTATCCGATGAGTTGGATGTAATTTTACAAAAAGAAGAAACAGGTGCCGAGTTAACAAGGAAAGAAGCAAGTGTAAAAAATGCTAATCAAATTAACTTAGATGCTTTTCAAACAATTAGAACTAGTATGGATAATAAAATTGCACAGTTATCAACTTGCGATCGATTGATTCCGTTTTTAGGTGGTAGCTTTGAGGAGAAAAAAGGTGATGCAGAGTGGTTAAGAAGAGCTGCAGATCGTTTAGACAAAAAAGGTTGTTCTTCTGACCCTTTGTTTTCAAAAATATCTGAGACATTACACCAATTAAATCCAACAGCTAAATCTGCTTATAACTTGGGAGTTTCTTATTATAATAAAAAGAATACCACAAAAGCATTGGAATACTTTAACCAATCAGCAGAGTTACACAAAGACAATGGAGAAAAAGCAAAGGTATATTATACTGTTGCCAGAAATATTTACGGGAATAGCAATAAATCACAGGCAAGAGCTTTTGCAGAAAAAGCTATTGCGGCCAAACCATCGTTTGGAGAAGCTCATGTGTTTATCGCTCAACTTTATGCGAATAGTGCCAATGAATGTGGTAGTGATCCATTTGAAAAAAGAGCAATTTATTGGTTAGCAGCTTCAACTGCCAGAAAAGCAGGAACCTCTGCGGGTAATGCTGCTGCTGCGTCTTATGATAAATTAGCTCCTACCAAAGCTGAAATACATACTTCAGGTAGAGCAGGGCAATCAATCCGTTTTAATTGCTGGGTAGGAAGAAGTGTTACAGTGCCAAATTTATAATAATGCAAAGCATTCAAAAAATAATCAAAATCAGTGTCACAGTTTTTACTGTGACATTGTTTTTTGGTTGCCAAAGTAATTTTAAAGAAATTCAAAAAATTAATGTTTCTGAGTTCATGGCATCAGGTGAAGCAGATTCTGTTAACATGAAATATACTGACTCCGGTAAAATAAAGGCAATATTAGTAAGCCCAAAAATGTTTGACTATGCAACTGTCCACTATCCTTTTACTGAATTTCCTTTAGGTGTGGAAGTGACATTGTATGACCAAGACGGGAAAAGAAATTATATAAAGTCTGATTATGCTATTTCATTTAAAGGTACTGATATTATTGATTTACAAGGAAATGTAAAAATGACATCAGACGGTGGACAATATTTAGAAACCGAGCAATTGTATTACGACCAAAAAAACGAGTGGTTTTTTACCGAAAAAAAGTTTAAATTTACAGACCCTAATAAAGGAGAAACACAAGGTGAAGGACTTGATTTTAGCAAGGACTTTAAACGGATTAATTTTCAAAAAGTTTCTGGTGTAATCAATGAAGCAGAATAATTTTGTTTAAAGTAAAAAACGCTCAGTAATCAGATAACCTATAACAGACAACAGATAACCGACATCGGTCATGACATACTTAAAATACATTCAATATTTTTATCTTTTTGCAGCCGGATTTTTTATTTACCAAGGTTTTACTAATTTAAATACTCAGGAAGAAAGTCCTTGGCTTATGTTCTTTTTTGCTGCAATGGCTATTTTTATGTTTTTTTTTAGAAGACGATTTTTGCATAAAATGGATAATCGGAAAAAATAATAGGTAATAATGGCAATTACAATCATTTTCATTTGTTTGCTGTTTTCGGCTTTTTTTTCCGGAATGGAAATCGCCTTTGTATCTTCTAACAAGGTGTTTCTTGGAATAGAAAAAATGCAAGATGGATTTGTGGCGAAGATTTTAACTAAAATCACCCAAAATCCTTCAAAATTTATTGCTTCCATGTTGGTAGGAAACAATATAGCTTTAGTTATTTATGGGTTTACAATGGGAGACCTTATCATCAAACTGATTTATCCGGAGTACATCAATAATGATAATTTACCGTTCCAAGTATTACTCATTCAAACATTGATTTCAACAGCAATTATCCTCATTACTGCTGAATTTTTACCTAAGGTTTTTTTTCAAATTTATGCCAACACATTTATTAAAATCTTTGCTGTTCCGGCGTACTTTTTTTACCAATTACTTTATTATATATCTTCCTTTGTCATTTGGATATCCGATTTTTTTCTAAGAAAACTCTTCAAAACAGAGGGCGATGAAGCTCAGCTTTTTTTCAGCAAAGTTGAATTAGGAAATTTTATTTCTGAACAAATGAATGCCGTAGATGATCATGAAACGGTTGATTCTGAAATTCAAATTTTCCAAAATGCACTTGAGTTTTCAGGGGTAAAGGCAAGAGACATTATGATTCCCCGCACAGAAATCTCTGCTGTTGAAATTCATGATTCGGTGAAAGAATTGAAATCACTTTTTATTGAAACGGGTTTTTCTAAAATATTGGTTTTTCAATCTTCTCTAGATGATATTATTGGTTATGTACATTCATTTGAATTATTCCGTAAACCCAGAACAATCAAATCGGTAATGATTCCGGTTGAATTTGTTCCGGAAACAATGTTTATCAAAGATGTGATGAACCTTTTAACTAAAAAAAGAAAAAGTGTAGCGATTGTTTTGGATGAATACGGTGGAACGTCCGGAATGATTACAATTGAAGATATTGTAGAAGAACTTTTTGGAGAAATAGAAGACGAACATGATTTTGACGAGACATTTATTGAAGAACAATTGAATGAAAAAGAGTTTAGGTTTTCTACCCGATTAGATGTAGAGTACATTAATGAAGTTTATAAACTAAACATTCCGGAAGAAGATTCGTATTCGACCTTGGGTGGGTTTATCGTTAATCATGTCAAAGAAATTCCTCAAAAAGGCGAAGTTATCGAAATTAACAATTTTCAATTTATCATTGAGGAAGCATCCAACAAGAAAATTGAACAAGTGAAAATGATTGTTGACCATTTTGAGTAAAGAAAATAACTTCATTAACCCGAAAATGCAAATATTCTTATAGAGAAAGCCTTATAATTTTTTGTGCCGCAAAAAATCAATAAAATATATTCAATTCTTTATAATTATTTCACAGATAATTGTATTTTCGCAAACTGAAATAAAATTAAACAGAAATAAAAATGGCGATTTTAGGAAAAATTAGACAACGTTCATTTATTCTTATAGTGATTATTGCGTTGGCATTATTCTCTTTTGTACTAGCAGATGTTATTCAAAGCGGCGGTTTTAGTCAAAGTTCAAACAATGTAGGAAGTATTAATGGGAAAGATATTCCGTTTGAAGAATTTAGAATTAAAGTAGGGAATACCGAAAAATCAGGACAAGGAATGTCAAATATCCAAGCAGTTAACCAAGTTTGGAATCAAGAAATTAATCTTGCCCTATTAACAGAAGAACTAGATAAATTAGGAATCAGAATTGGTGAAAATCACTTGATAGAAACATTAAAAGCAGATCCTAATTTAGGACAAAATCCTTCTTTTCAAAATGAACTGAAGCAATTTGATATTAATAAGTACCGAGAATACATTAAATCAAGCTCTAATCCAGACGAAGTTAAATATTTTGAAAGTGTAGAAGAGAATGCAAATATTAATGCAAAGTACCAATTGTATAGTGGTTTAGTCAAGTCGGGTTTTTTTACTACTCAAAATGATGCAAAATTTAAATATAATGTGGAAAATAAAAAAGTTACATTTGATTTTGTAGCAGTGCCATATTCTTCAGTCAAAGATAGTGATGTGAAAGTAACAGATGATGAAATCATTGACTATATGAAGAAGAATGAGAAAAAATACAAAGCAGATGAAACCCGTGAGATTGAATTTGTTGTTATAGAAGATCAACCCTCTGAAGCAGATAGAAGTGAAATTAAAAATAAATTAAATTCATTCTTGTCACCTCGGGTTGTGTATAACAAAGAAACAAATTCTAACGATACATTACCAAGCTTTTCAACCACATCGGATGTTATTAAATTTGTTAATGAAAATTCTCAGTTCCCTTATGATTCAACGTATGTTGCAAAATCAGATTTACCGGCTGAGCATGCAGAATCGATATTTAATTTAGCTGATGGTCAAGTTTACGGACCTTATCAATATGGAGATTACTTTGCAATCAGTCGTTCTATGGGCAGAAGAGCCGGAGCGAAAGCCAGAGCAAGTCATATTTTAATAAGCTTTACCGGTTCAAGAGCTCAACCTAAAGAAGATAGAACAAAAGAAGAAGCAAAAGTAAAAGCTGAAGGAATTTTAGCACAAGTTACTGCAAATCCTGACTCATTTACCATGCAAGCATTTTCTGTATCTGAAGATCAAGGTTCTGCACAAAAAGGTGGAGATTTAGATTTCTTCGGGCCTGGTCAAATGGTTCCCGCTTTTAATGATTTTGTCTTTAATAATCCAATCGGAAAAGTTGGTTTAGTTGAAACAGAATTTGGTTATCATATTATTAAAGTAACGGATAAACAAGATGCAATACGTTTGGCAACAATTGCTCAAAAAATTGAAGCTTCAGAAAAAACATCTGAAAATGCGTATACTAATGCGGTGAAATTTGAATTAGCGGCCAACGAAAAATCGTTTGAAGCAGCTGCAAAAGAAGCTAAATTAACAGTAAATCCATCTATTCGTGTGAAAGCGTTAGATGAAATGTTGGGTCAATATGGGTCGCAAAGGCAAGTTATTCGTTGGGCTTTTGAAAAAGATACAGATGTAAATGATGTAAAACGTTTTGAACTTCCTAAAGTAGGCCATTTAATAGCAAAATTAAAAAAGATCAACGAAGAAGGTTTATTAGCCATCGAAGATGCAAGAATTCAAGTTGAACCAATTTTGAAGAATAAAAAGAAGGCCGAGAAAATTATGGCTAAAATGAAATCCTCTTCTTTGGAAGACATTGCAAAAGCTAATGCTGTGCAAGTGCAAACAGCTACCGATGTTACGTTAGAGAATCCATCTGTTGCATCTGCCGGTTATGAACCTAAAGTAGTTGGAACTGCTTTTGGAACTGCTGAGAATAAAATTTCTGCTCCAATTGAGGGTAATGCAAGTGTATTTGTGGTAAAAACTACTAAAATAGTAGAGCCTTTACCAACAAAAGACTACACTAAACAAGTCAATACGTTAAAATCTCAAAATGCCTCTGCAGTTGGTCGCGTTTTTGGTGCATTAAAAGATAAAGCTAAAATTAAAGATAACAGATTACAGTTTAATTATTAATTCTAACTGCAATACAAGAAAATCCCAACCTTTTAAAAGTGTTGGGATTTTTTTATTTCAATATCATTTCGTCATAACAAAGCAAGGTTTCAAAACCTCGTTCTTTAAAATAACCAGTCGGATTATTTTTTGAGACAACAAGAACAAAATCACCGCCCCAAGCTCCTAAACTTTTTACAACCCCTTTAAAATCATCAAAAAAAGCTTCTTTGATTGTACTTATTTCCAATACATCACTCAGTAAATTTTCGTGTTTTTCTATTTCATAAACGAATGTTCTCAAATCGTTGTTAGAAAGAAGTGACTTCGTAATTTTATTGATTTGTTCAATTGTTTTACCAACTTCATTTTGTTTATTGATATAATTGGCAATGGCAGATTTACTACTTTGTTTTTTGTTTAAATAAACAAAAAAAAGATGGTCTCTAAAGTTCGGTGAAAAATCAACTTTCCTGTAAAAGGGTTTGTTGTCAATCAGTTGGTAAATAATAGGAGCGTTGTTTTGGGCACAGGCAATATCATAACCACTTCCGCCAAAACTTTTGTTCAATAATTCAAAGGCATCAATTTCTAACCAATCACCAATATTATTAATTAAGGTAGAAGAGGTGCCTAACCCCCAATTTTTCTGAAATGTCAGATTCGTTTCTATATTGAATCCGTTTTTGTTTAAAAGAAAATCAGGTTTCATTTGATAAGCTTCATGCAAAATTTCCAATAACGTATTTCTAACCGAATTTTCAGACGAGAAAGTTTTATGAGTGATTTCGTTAAAAGTAAACGTATCGTCAAACCATATGCTGCCATCTTGGTCAAAACTTTTCCATTGAATTTGTTTTGATGAAATTGGCTCAACAGTCAAATATTGTCCAAATTTTGTAGGTAAAGCTAAGGCTAAAGCTCCATCTAGCACTACATATTCGCCTGTTAGGAGTAATTTTCCGTTGCTGTAAAAGGTTTGTTTCAATTTGATTTATTTTCTAATTTCTTCCAAAAATCCTGCCACTGAAGCGTGTGAAATAGTATTGTTTTTAAAATATTCAGCAACTTTTATTCTTTCCTCAGCTGTTGCTTGATATTGGTTTAATATATTGTTAATGTGCATTTTCATATGACCCTCTTGAATGCCTTTGGTCGTTAATGAACGCAGGGCTGCAAAATTTTGAGCCAATCCAACAGCGGCCACAATTTGCATTAATTCAGGTGCCGACGGTTTTTCTAAAATTTCCAAATTCAATTTTACCATTGGGTGCAACGAAGTTAATCCGCCCACTGTTCCAATGGCTAACGGAATCTCTAACCAAAATGTAAAAATGCCATTTTCAACGGTAGCATTTGATAAACTACGGTATTTTCCATCTCGCGAAGCGTAAGCATGTGCCCCGGCCTCTACCGCTCTAAAATCGTTACCGGTTGCTAAAACGACCGCATCAATTCCATTCATAATGCCTTTGTTGTGGGTTACAGCACGGTAAGGTTCAATTTGAGCAATTTGGACTGCTCGAACGAATTTTTCAGCAAATTCAGTTGGGTTTTCAATATGTTTCTCAGCTAATTCTTCAATGGTACAGGAAACTTCTGCACGAACAATACAATTAGTCACATAATTAGACAAAATACTCATCACCACTTCAATGTTTTTTTCTTCTTCCGAAAAAGCTTCAAACATTAGAGCCTCATGTTTTAGGGTTTTAGCAAATTGTTCCAAACACGAATTGATAAAATTGGCACCCATACTGTCTTTGGTTTCAAAAGTAGCATGCAATTGATAGTAATTTTCTAAATCGGCAGTTTTGTCATGCAGAATAATATCCAAAATTCCACCACCTCGTTTTTGCATATTTTGAGTGATGCTTTCCGTTTCTTGGTAGAACTTTGGTTTCGTTTGACTGAAAAAGTTAACTAATTTTGATTTATCTCCTTTATAAATAAAATGAACTTGTCCTATTTTTTCAGTGTTTATTACAGTCGTTTTAAACCCGCCACGTTTTGACCAAAATTTAGCAGATTTTGCGGCTGCAGCCACAACCGAACTTTCTTCAATAACCATCGGAACGGTGTAATTTCTTCCGTTGATGGTAAAATTTGGTGCAATTCCCAACGGTAAATAAAAATTAGAAATGGTATTTTCGATGAATTCATCATGCAATTGTTGCAGTTTTACATCTGTATTCCAGTACTTTTTGAGTAATGAAATAGCTTCTTCAGGTTCTGAAAAATATTGTTTTGCTAACCATTCTATCTTTTCAATCTTGGATAATTTAGAAAATCCGGCAATTTCGTGGCTCATGTATGTGGCTTAATTTAATACAAAGATAAGGAAGAAAAATTCTCAGTAAGTTTTTTTAAAATGAAATAGTCGACTGTAAATCTTAGAGTACTTAAAAAAATCCAAAAACTGCTATTTAACAGAAAAAAGCATGATTTATTCCAATTTTTTCACTAAAATTGAATCTTTTTTTAACGCATTTATAATGAATCAATTTTCTAAACACGTTTGTTTCTTACTTCTTATATTCTCATCTGCTATAGGTCAGCAAAAAATTACCCTAGAAGATATTTGGTCTTCAGGGACTTTCCGAACAAAAGGAATGGATGCTTTACAAGCTCTTAAAAACACTAACCAATACACAGTTTTAAATTTCGACAGAACGTCAAGAAGTTTTCAAATTGATTTATTCGATTTTGCAACGTTGAAGAAAGTAAGCACGCTAATTGATACGAAAAATCATTCAGAATTAAAATCCATTGATAGTTATACCTTCAATTCAACTGAAACGCAACTGTTAATTGCGATGAATTCAGAACCAATTTATCGACATTCTTCCGTTGCCGATTTTTATATTTTTGATTTAGCATCGAAGAAATTACAAAAAGTTGCCGATTATAAAATTCAAGAGCCTACGTTTTCTCCCGATGGAAAGAAAATCGCTTATGGTTATGAAAATAATTTATATGTGTATGATTTAGCTTCGGATAAGCATGCTCAAATTACTAAAGACGGAAAGAAAAATCACATCATCAACGGAATTACCGATTGGGTGTATGAAGAAGAGTTTGCTTTTGTGAGAGCTTTTGATTGGAATAGTTCCAGTACACATCTAGCCTACATTAAGTTTGATGAAACTGATGTTCCTGAATTTTCGATGGATGTTTATGGAAAAGAGTTATATCCTTCGCAGGAGGTTTTTAAATATCCAAAAGCGGGTGAAAAAAACGCGTTGGTTTCTTTGTATACATACGAAGTAGCAACTAATCAAACTAAAAACATCAATTTGAGCCAATACAATGATTTTTATATTGCTCGAATGAAATGGACAAATGATGCCAATGCATTGAGTATTCAAGTGTTAAATCGTCATCAAAATAAGTTGGATTTACTTTTTGTAGATGCTAAAACCGGCAGTACAAAAGTTGTTTTAAATGAAAAAGATGCTGCTTATGTGGATGTTACAGATAATTTGACTTTTTTGAAAGACAACAGTTTTATTTGGACTTCCGAAAAAGACGGATTTAATCACATTTATCATTACGACAAAAACGGAAAGCTTCGCAACCAAATCACCAAAGGTAATTGGGAAGTGACTTCCTATTACGGTTTTGATGAAAAAAACGGTCAGGTTTATTATCAATCGGTTGAAAATGGTTCAATTAATCGTGATGTTTATACAATCAAATTAGATGGAAAAGGTAAAGTTCGATTAACCAATAAAATAGGGACCAACAAAGCAACTTTTAGTCCGAATTTTCAATACTTCATCAATTCTTTTTCTAGTGTAACCGAACCAACTTTGTACACATTACACAATTCAAAAGATGGAAAACAAGTTCAATCCATTGTTGATAATAAAGAATTAGCTTCCAAATTAGAAAGCTATAATATTCCGACAAAAGAATTCTTCGAATTAACTACTGAAAAAGGGCATAAATTAAATGCCTACATTATCAAACCGAAAGATTTTGATGCGACAAAAAAATACCCATTATTATTATTTCAATACAGCGGACCGGGTTCACAACAAGTAGCCAATCAATGGTTGGGAGCGAATGATTTTTGGCACATGATGCTGGCTCAAGAAGGCTATTTGGTAGCTTGTGTAGATGGAAGAGGAACCGGATTTAAAGGAGCTGCTTTCAAAAAAGTTACTCAAAAAGAACTAGGAAAATACGAAGTCGAAGACCAAATTGATGCCGCAAAAGCATTTGGAAATTACCCTTATATCGATAAAACCCGCATCGGAATCTGGGGTTGGAGTTACGGCGGATTCATGTCCAGTAACTGCATTCTAAAAGGAAACGACGTGTTTAAAACAGCCATTGCCGTTGCTCCGGTAACCAATTGGCGATTTTATGATTCGATTTACACCGAAAGATATATGCAAACACCACAGGAAAATGCAAGTGGTTATGATGATAATTCGCCGATCAATCACGTAGATAAATTGAAAGGAAATTATTTAATCATTCACGGCACAGCCGATGATAACGTACATTTTCAGAATGCAACCCGTATGATTCGTGCTTTACAATTGGCCAACAAGCAATTTGACCAAGCCATTTATCCCGACACAAACCACGGAATTTATGGTGGAAAAATACGCTTACAATTATATACCAAAATGACAAACTATTTAAAAGCTAATTTATAATCAAACTTATGACAAACGATACTTCGCTGGACAAAAAAGAATTATTCGGACATCCAATTGGGCTTTTTATTCTTTTCCTCACCGAGATGTGGGAACGATTTTCTTTTTATGGAATGAAAGCTTTACTAATTTATTACTTGGTAAAATACCATCTATTTACTGATGAAGCAGGGAATTTTATTGTAGGAGGATATGCAGCAATGGTTTATGCTCTTCCGGTTGTGGGCGGATATTTAGCCGATAAATATTTAGGATTTAGAAAAGCAGTTATTTTTGGTGGAGTTTTATTGGTGCTCGGTCATATTGGTTTAGCTTATGAAGGACATCAAGCTTATTTAGCTGAAAATGGTGAAGTTGTTCAAGACACATTTGCTTTACAAGCCTTTTTCTTTTCACTTTCTTTGATCATTTTAGGCGTTGGGTTTTTAAAAGCCAATATTTCGTCTATAGTTGGGGCACTTTATGAAAAAGAAGATATTAGAAGAGATTCCGGTTTTACCATTTTCTACATGGGAATTAATTTAGGTTCTTTTGTGGCTACATTATTATGTGGTTGGTTAGGAGAAAATTATGGTTGGGGTTACGGTTTTGGAGCTGCAGGAATTGGAATGATTTTAGGATTGGTTACTTTTATTTATGGTCAAAAGTATTTAATGGGTAAGGCAGAACCAAAAAATCCTGAAATTTTGAAGAAGAAAGTTTTTGCAGGAATATCTGTAGAATGGTTGATTTACATTTTATCTATTGCCAGTTTGTTTATTATTGCTCAAATGGTACAACGACATACTGTTGTGGATTGGATGTTGAGAATAACAGGAGCAATTGCTTTGTTGATGATTATTTTTTACAGTATTAAAGAAGAAAAAGTTATACGTGAGCGTTTGTTAGCCTTGACTGTTTTGATTATCTTTTCAGTTGTCTTTTGGGCTTTATTTGAACAAGCATATACATCAATGAATTTATATGCCGATCGCGTTTTAGACCGTCAGTTTTTTGGATGGACTATTCCTGGACCTTGGTTCCTAAGTTTAAATGCATTATTTATTATTATTTTTGCTCCTGTAGTTGCTAATTTATGGGTAAAATTAGGGAAATACAATCCTAATACACCAGTAAAATTTGCACTTGCTATCATTTTAGTTGGATTAGGATTTGGAATGTTAGTGATAGGTGCAAATGTAACCGATGATGGTGCTAAAATAGCAATGATTTGGCTGGTATTGGCTTATTTTCTTCACACAATGGGTGAGCTTTGTTTGTCTCCTGTTGGTTTGTCATCCGTTACAAAATTAGCTCCACAGAAAATAGTTGGTTTCATGATGGGGGTTTGGTTTTTAGCCACAGCCAGTTCAGAATTTATAGCAGCCGTTTTAGCAAATTTAGCCAAAATTGATACAGAAGGAGGTCAAGTTACTGATGTTACTGTCGCTCTTGCTAGTTATACAGATTTATTCTCAAAATTATTTTGGGTAGGATTAATCTTTGGAGGAATCTTACTTTTGCTCTCTCCACTTCTTAAAAAATTAATGCACGGAATCAAATAAAATTATGGAAACAAACTCAACCGATCAATTTTTCAAAAGCACAGTCCTAGGTCATCCTTCAGGACTCTTTGTCTTGTTTTTTACCGAAATGTGGGAACGTTTTTCATTCTATGGAATGAGAGCTTTATTAGTAATGTTTTTAACTTCAGCATTAATTGATGGTGGCTGGGCTTGGGATAGAGAACAAGCTATGGCATTATTTGGTTCCTATGTGGGGTTGGTCTATTTGTCAACGATGATGGGGGGCTATTTTGCTGATAAAAAAATTGGTTATAGAATGGCCGTATTTGTTGGTGCCGGTTTGATGACTTTAGGGCACGCTTCGATGGCTATTGAAACTGAATTTTCAATTTATTTAGGTCTTGCTTTATTGGTTTTTGGGAATGGTTTTTTTAAACCGAATATGACATCAATAATTTCTGAAATGTATAAAGATCGTCAAGACAAGAAAGATGGAGCATATACTATTTTTTATATGGGTGTAAATGCCGGGGCCTTTTTTGGTATTCTTTTATGTGGTTATTTGGGTGAAATGGTAGGATGGAGTTGGGGTTTTGGTTTAGCCGGAATTTTTATGTTTTTTGGGACTTTACAATTTTGGTTATCACAAGATATTTTTGGTACTATTGGTTTAAAACCGGTTAAAAAAGAAGTAACATTAGCAGATGAATTCAATGATAAATTGAATCCATTTCCGGTTTGGCAATTGGTTATAATAGCAATTACTGTGGTTTTAGGCCTGGTTTGGATTATTTTCGAACCGGCTAAGATTATTTCTAGCGGTGCGGTTGATATCTTCAACTTTAATGTCATGGGATTGTCCGGTAATAATTTTACCATTCTTCTGGCTTTGATTTTATTTATTTTCTTATTGATTTACAGGCTTCAGAATTATTCACAAATAACAAAGGAAAAATTAATTGCCGTTACCTTTTTTGCTTTTTTGACTATCTTCTTTTGGGCAATATTTGAACAATCTCCCGGAACGTTAACTATTTTTGCTAAAGATTATACCAATCGCGTTTTGGATGGAAGTGCAGGAACGATTTTTAAAATTGTAAACGGACTTATAACCGTTGTCCCTTTGGCAATTATTACTTGGGTTCTTTATTTATTATTTAAACAAACATTTAAAAAATATGCTCTCGCTAATATAATTTTGGCATTTAGTTTCGTGATTGTATGGGGAATTGCACTTTGGATGCTTTATAACCAATACCAAGAAGAAACATTAGAAGTTCCAGCTTCTTGGTTTTCGACCCTTAATTCTTTGTTTATCATCAGTTTAGCTCCATTGTTTTCAAAATGGTGGGAAAGTAAATACAATCCATCTGCAAATATGAAATATGGAATTGGAATGTTTTTATTAGCATTAGGGATGGCGTGTGTGGCATTTGGATCTGCTGGAATTGAACCAGGGGCAAAAACCGCATCCGTAAGTATGATTTGGCTAATTTTAGTATATTTGTTTCACACGATGGGTGAATTGTGTATTTCACCAGTTGGATTATCCTACGTAAGCAAATTAGTACCGGCTAGAATGATTGCAATGATGTTCGGGATTTGGTACTTAGCTGTTGCTATCGGAATGAAAGGAGCCGCTAAATTTGGAGAAAATATTGATAAAATAGCCGATGAAAAAGGAATTAGTTACTTCTTTTGGATGTTAACTTTTGTCTCTATTGCTATTGGAATTATTTCAATTGTTTTTCAACCTTTCATCAAAAAACTAATGCATGGTGTTCGATAATTTTCGGCATCATTTTTGAAAATAAAGATTTTAAAATAATTTACTATGAAAAAGATATTCTTACTTATTACTTTTATAACCGTTTCTTTCACACAAGCACAAGAAATTAAATGGATGAGTTTTGATGATGCCATGGCTTTACAAAAGAAAAATCCAAAACCAATTTTTATGGATGTCTATACCGATTGGTGTGGTCCTTGTAAAATGTTGGATAAAAACACCTTTCAAACCAAAGCATTTGCTGACTATATTAATGCCAATTATTATGCAGTAAAATTTAATGGCGAAGGAAATACCACTGTTAATTATAAAGGGAAAAAATATTCAAATCCAGGCTATGATGCCAACCGAAAAGGAAGAAACAGCATGCATGAATTTACAGAATTTTTAAAAGTTGAAGGCTATCCTTCAATGTATGTAATGGATAAAAAAGGTGATGTTGCTAAAGTAATTGTAGGGTATTACCAAGCCGATCAATTATTAGCAGAACTAAAAGAAGTAAAATAATGAGAAAATTGATTCTATTTTTATTTTTTCTTTGTGCAGTGAATACAGTTACCTCACAAGAATTAACTTGGCACACAGACATAAATAAAGCAATTAGTATTTCATCGGAAACAAACAAACCAATGCTCTTGTTTTTTACAGGAAGTGATTGGTGTGGATGGTGCATCAAACTGCAAAAAGAGGTTTTTTTAAAACCGGAATTTAAAGAATGGGCTAATGATGTTGTGCTGGTGGAATTGGATTTTCCCAGAAAAACAAAATTAGAACCTGCTTTGGCTCAACAAAATGCACAGTTGCAGAAGATATTTAATGTTTCAGGCTATCCTACCATTTGGTTTGTTACGCCTCAAAAGAATGGAGAACAAATTAATTTGCAACAATTGGGCAAAACCGGCTACGTTGGTGGCGGACCATTAAAATGGATAGAAGTTGCCAATCAATTTTTAGTAAAAAAATAATCAGTCTAAATGAATTCGATAATATCCCTTTTCGCTGGTAGAGTGAAAAGGGATATTTTTTTGCAGACAAGTCATTTTCCAAGCAGTAATAAGACTTTTATAATTACTGCCATCTGCAATAATGACTTGTGGATTCAATTCAACAATTAATCGCTCAAGATTAATTTTAGGGGATTGGGTCAACAAGACTATTTCAGGTTTTTGAGGAAGCTTATAAATACCTTTTTCATCAATAACCAAAATCTTGGTTTTATTAACCCAATATACATTTTGAAGTCTTGAAACACTGTCAATTCTTCCAAAATTGTTTTGGATGTAATTTTTGATCACATAATTTGAGTTTACCAAAGAATCATTGCTATGCAAAACAATGGAATTGTTTTCTTTACTAGCCAAAATAGTACTTTTAGGATATTGAAAAATGATAAACTCATTTTGGTTTTTATGTATTATTATCGACCCAATAATTGAAATTTGAAAGATAAAAATTGAAACTAAACACCAAATGATTCGTATAGGAGTAGGTTTTTTAAAACAATGAAATGTACAGACTATCACTATAAGTGAGGCCAACAATATATAATAGTTGAATGGAATATCTTTGATAATGAATTGTTCAAATGAAGAAACTATTTCTACGTACTTATTCATAAACCCAATTAATTCAGAGAGCAGTTTGATTAGAAACGACAAATAAATTCCCAAACTAGAGAGTAGAATAGCAACTATTCCAGTGACTAATATCACTGTTAATAACGGTATTATTACTAAGTTGGTGACAAAAAATAAACCGGGAAACTGATGAAAATAGTAGATACTTAGTGGTAAAACTCCAATTTGAGCAGCAAATGAAACAGTTAGGATATCGTAAAAATAACTTAGAATTTTATTTTTAGGAACCCATATTTTGCTAAGTAAAGGTTGTATAGCTACGATAGCAAAAACAGCACAATAACTTAGCTGGAAGCCTACATCAAAAATAAAATTTGGTTTAAAAAGAAGTAAAATTAAGATAGAAGAACCTAATGTATTGTAGATGTTGGTTTCTCGATTGATGTACATCCCAATGCTAACAAAAGTAAACATCGTTACAGCTCTTACTACCGAAGCAGATAGACCTGAAAGCAAAGCAAAAGACCATAAAATTACAACCAAAAGGATGGGTGTTATAATGCTGCCATACTTAATTCGTTCGAGTGGTTTTAATAGTGCTTTAAAAAAATACAGTAATATACCGATATGTAGACCCGAAATTGCTAAAATATGTATTGCACCGGATTTTGAATAATTTGTTATAGTTTCTTCTTCAATATTTTGGCGTTGACCCAAAAACAGGGCTTTCATAATATTTATTCTTTCTGTTGGAATGTTTTCTTTTTCAAATAAAGTAACAACTTTAGACCTTGTTTTTTCTAAGAAAGAATTTAAATTTTCCTTTTTTCCAACTAAAGAATAATTGTTGTTTTCTAAATAAAGTTGGTCAAAAACATCTTTTTTTTCTAAATAGGCTGCATAATTAAATTGATAGGGATTATGAGGTCTTATAATGGGTTTAATGATTGCATTAACTATAATTTCATCTCCAATTTCAAACTCTTTTAACACCCCTTTTTTATTCAAGATAAGTAAAAGCTTTCCTTTTGTTTGTTCTTGGTTAACAGATTCAACTTCCATAAAATATTTGAATGAAAATTGATTTGGCTTCAGTTTTTCTGAAACAATGCCCTTCACAATATTTTTATTGGAAGAATCAAAACCTAAATTGGAATAATGCGAATCTTGGTTTTTAGGGTAGTGTATTGCAAAAAGCAAAAATCCTACCGCAAAAGCCAATAAATAAGAGAATATGCCAAAACTCAATCTGAATTTCAAATTTTTTCTCAGAAGAAAGTATAAAATTGAAAAAGGAATTAATATTGCTGAAACAATCAGTAATCCTAAATAAACGGTTGGTTTGACTTGGTTAGAAACTAAAATCCCTACAATCAAACAAACGGTAATAATAATAGTAGGAAATTTTATTACTTTCATACTAACGAAAGTAGTAAAAAAAATAATTAGTAATAAAAAAATGACAATTAAAAATGTTCCTCAGACAGAATTCGATTGGCTTGGACAAATGTTCTTTGGTAGTAAGGCTCTTTAGAAGATGATACGATTACCCCTCGTTGGACAGATGAATGGATGAACAAAATTTCATCATCGTTTACTTCGGTAACCAAGCCAACATGGTTGATAACACCTCGACTGCCGGTTTTAAAAAAAACCAAATCACCTTTTTTAACGTCTTTTAGTTTTAGCTTCTTTCCCACCTTAGACATGTCAACGGATCTTCTGGGGAGAGTAATATCATATTCTTTAAAAACGGTACTCACCAAACCGGAGCAATCCATTCCAGCGGATGTGGTACCTCCACCTCGGTAACGTACACCTTCAAATTGCATAGCAAAGCTGATGAGTTGTTGTACAAAATAAGAAGTATCTTCAGTATCGGGAATAAAATCGCTATCGTCTGATTCAGTGATTCTAGACTTTTTTGTTTTTCCAGTAGATTTTTTGCTTTCGGATGTTTTAGAATTTTTTGCGACGGTCTGAGTAGTTTTTGGAGAAGAATAAACACCCTTTTTTTGGGCTTCATTTTTTGAGGTTATAATACCTGATGAGGTAGGTTTACATCCCACCAAAAACAACAACAAAAAAGTTATAAAAGCAAGGTTTTTCAAGAATTATTAATTTGTACAAAGTTAAAAAATAGAATTGTAGTAATCAAGAAATTCCCTTCACAATTAATCTTGCAACTTTTTTACTTGCTCCTTCACCACCTAATTTATTTTCCAATAAATGGTATTTTTTCAGTAATTTTTGGCGGTGGTTTTCATCTAAAACCTTAGTTAATTCAATTTTTATTTTTGTAGCATTGCATTCATTTTGAATTAACTCTGTTACCACTTCTTCATCCATAATTAAATTCACAAGTGAAATATACTTTAAGGTAATAATTCGTTTTGCAATTTGATATGAAATCCAATTTCCTTTGTAACAAACCACCTCAGGTACTTTAAAAAGAGCTGATTCAAGTGTTGCCGTTCCTGATGTTACTAAGGCTGCATGTGCAATACTTAACAAATCATACGTTTTATTTGAAATAAAATGAACTGCTTTATTTGTTAAAAACTGTTTGTAAAAAGCATAATCCTGTCCGGGAGCTCCTGCAATAACGAATTGGTAGTCCGGAAAATCATCTACAATAGCCAGCATTTGGTTTAAGAGTTTATTGATTTCCTGCTTCCTGCTACCGGGCAATAGAGCAATGATTGGCCTATTGTCTAAACGATGCTCTTGTCTAAAGTTTGACTCGTTTACTTTTGTTCGATTATGAATTGCGTCAATTAGTGGATGACCAACAAATTCTACCGGAAAATGATGTTTTTTTTCGTAAAAATCTTTTTCAAAAGGAAGAATTACATACAATTTATCAATGTCTCGTTTTATATTTTTGATTCGGTTTTCTTTCCAAGCCCAAATTTGTGGTGAAATATAATAATGTGTTGGAAAGTTTTTCTTTTTAGCCCATTCAGCAATTCGCATATTAAAACCCGGATAATCAATAAAAATAATTACATCCGGCTGAAATTGATCGATGTCTTTTTTACAAAAATGTATATTGCTTAGGATGGTTTTGAGGTTAAATAGCACTTCTGCAAAACCCATAAAAGCCAATTCTTTGTAGTGTTTTACCAAAGTACCACCTGCCCTTTGCATCAAGTCGCCACCCCAAAATCGAATGGTAGCCAAAGGATCTTCTTCAAGAAGTGCCTTTATTAGATTAGATCCGTGCAAATCGCCGGAAGCTTCACCGGCTATGATGTAATACTTCATTTTAAACAAATAAGGTAACTAGGGTTAAAACAATAGTTGCTAAAATAACTCCTCTAGCCATTAGTTCTTTATTGAATTTTAATAGAATAAAAAATAAAGCCACATTAATTACAGCACCTAAAGCAATTAATTTGCCTAACGAATTTTGAGATTGTAAAGCAATCACACCATCTGCAAAATCAAAATCAGTAAAAAATGTAATAAAAAGAAAAACACCAATAAATGCTCCTATAATTCCGATTAAAAACCCAATGATTAACTCTGTTTTCTGCATTATTAATTGAATTTATAAGTGTTTAATTTTTGTATGGCATGATGAGCAGTCAAGTCATATTGCACCGGAACAATAGAAACATAACCATTGGCAAGTGCCCATTCGTCTGTATCTTCACCTTTGTCTTGATTAATGAATTCTCCGGTAAGCCAATAATAATCTTTCCCTTGAGGTGTTTTACGTTTATCAAATTCTTCTTTCCAAAAGGCCTTTGCTTGGCGACATATTTTTATCCCTTTAATAGCCTCTTTTTTTAATTTAGGAAAGTTTACGTTCAAAATTACGCCTTCCGGTAAACCGTTTTTTAGTACTTCCGAAGCAATAGTTTCAATATGATTTTTAATGGGTTCAAAATCTGCATTCCAGTCATAATCCAAAAGTGAAAAACCAATAGCGGGAATTCCTTCAATGCCTGCCTCCACCGCAGCACTCATGGTTCCTGAATAAATGACATTAATGGATGAATTTGAACCGTGATTGACCCCAGAAACGCATAAATCAGGCTTTTGCTTCAAAATTTCATTCACTGCTAATTTTACACAATCAACCGGTGTCCCAGAGCAACTGTATTCTTCTTTTACAGCTGCGTCAAAATTTACTTTGTTGATGAATAGTGTGTTATTGATGGTTATAGCATGACCCATGGCACTCTGTGGGCTATCGGGTGCTACAACAACTACATCACCCAATTGTTTCATTACATCAATCAAAGCTCTTATTCCGGGGGCAGAAATTCCATCGTCGTTGGTGACCAAAATGAGCGGTTTTTTGTTCATTGAAAAATGATTATTTTTGAATTTAACTTGAAATCAATTACAAATTTAGTTTTATCATTTCCTAAAGAAAACAAAATTAACTCTTTTTAAGGTTTTTAAGCGTAACAAATTTTATAACTTTGTTTGTATAAGTTATTTTTTTAAAATTAATTTACTTAATATTTAAATTCCTAAAGAAGTGGCATAATTTTTATGGCTACTTAAGCAGAAGTACAATGAAAAATATATTGTTATATATGAAGAAAAACCTTAAATTGGTGTTGTTGATAGTCGTTCTGTCAGTTTCACTGTTGGCATTTAATGCTATAGACTCAAACAAGATTAATAGTTCGAATCCTGAAAAAGACAAACTTTTAATAGAATTATTAACTTTTGTGATTGAAAGAGGCCATTATGACCCCGCAGCCATTGATGACAATTTATCAAAAGGTATATACAAAGATTATATTGAAGCTCTTGATCCTTCTAAGCGTTTTTTTCTACAGTCAGACATCAATGAATTTGCTAAATACGAAACATTGATTGATGATCAAATTAAGAATAAAGATTTATCATTTTTTGATTTAACTTACAATACGTATTTAAAAAGAATGCTTGAAAGTCAAAAATACTATAAAGATATTTTAGACAAACCATTTGATTATAAGCTTAATGAGACGATTAATACAGACTATGAAAAGTTGCCCTATGCGAAAAACACATCTGAGTTAAAAGAACGTTGGAGAAAGCAAATTAAGCTTTCAACACTATCTTCATTAACGGATAGAATCAAGTTACAAGAAGATGAAAAAAATGGTGTTGTTGATGAAAAATCAAAAAATGAAAAGAAAAATGAAGCACCAAAAACTTTTGAGGAACTTGAAAAAGAAACCAGAGAAAGTTCGTTAAAATCGTTAGACGATTATTTCACTTTTATCAAAGAATTGGATAGAAATGATTGGTTTGGGGTTTTTGTTAATGCCATTGCGTCCCGATTTGATCCTCATACAAATTATATGGCTCCGGATGATAAAGAACGTTTTGATGTGAGTATAAGTGGTAAATTTGAAGGTATTGGGGCTCGACTACAAAAGAAAAATGATTTAACCGAAATCACAGAGTTAATATCAGGCGGACCGGCTTGGAGAGGAAAGGAACTTGAACAAGGAGATATTATTCTAAAAGTAGCTCAAGGTGACGAGGAACCTGTTGATATTGTAGGAATGCGTTTAGACAATGTTGTAAAAAAAATAAAAGGGCCCAAAGGAACCGAAGTGAGATTAACCGTAAAAAAAGTAGACGGTACAATGAAAGTAATTTCCCTGATTCGCGATATGGTTGAAACCGAAGAAACCTACGCAAAATCTAGTGTCGTTGAAAGAAACGGAATAAAATATGGGATTATATATTTACCGAAGTTTTATATTGATTTCGAAAATCAAGACAGTCGCGATGCCGGTAAAGATGTGGCTATTGAAGTTGAACGTTTAAAAGAACAAGGCGTCAAAGGAATCATCATGGATGTTCGTGACAACGGTGGAGGTTCATTAAAAACTGCTGTTGATATTACCGGTTTGTTTATCGAACAAGGACCGGTTGTGCAAATTAAGTCTGCAGGAACCAAAAAAGAAGTTTTGTTTGACAGAGATCCTAAAATTCAATGGGACGGGCCATTGGTTGTAATGGTTAATAATTTTTCAGCATCTGCTTCAGAAATTGTAGCTGCTGCTATTCAAGACTATAAAAGAGGTGTTGTGATAGGGAGTAAGCAAACATATGGTAAAGGGACTGTCCAAAATGTTATAGATTTGAATCAATTTGTGCGTGGAAATACAGTAGGGGATTTAGGAGCCTTGAAAACAACTACTCAAAAATTTTATCGAATCAACGGAGGATCTACTCAACTTGAAGGAGTAACCAGCGATGTAGAGATGCCTGACCGTTATGCCTACATCGATATTGGTGAGAGAGATTTGGACAATGCAATGCCTTGGACTAAAATTGACCCTGCTTCCTTCAACATTTGGGATAAACAGACAAATTTTGATAAAGCTGTTCAAAATAGTAAATTACGAATGGCTAAAAACGAACATTTCCAGTTAATTGAAAAGAGTGCAAGATGGACAAAAGAGCGTAGAGATGCTTATGTTTATAGTTTGAACTTAGATTCTTTTACTACAGAACAAAAAAGTTTAGAAGAAAAAAGCAAACAGTTTAAACCAATCTATGATTATAAAAATGATTTAGTTTTTAAACCAATTCCTCAAGATTTTGAATTAATGAATAAAGACGAATCGTTCAAAGAAAAAAGAGAGCGTTGGTTTGAAAGCCTTTCAAAAGACATTTATGTTGAAGAAGCTCTCAATGTTTTGGATGATCTACAATCTCAACCTGTTGTCAAAGGAAAAGTAGATTTGAAGAAAAAAATTGTGAAATCATAAACGGCAAGTTGTATCTTTGAACAATAGTTGAAAAATAAACTAATGCTCAAAAATAATCAGTCGTTAACTAGTATAGCACTTCAAAAATTCCGAAAGAATTTTTGGGGTGTTTTTAGTTTTGGATACATCATCCTGATGGTTCTTTTGGCATTTTTAGCTTATTTCTTAGCACCAGATGATTCTGAAAATGCTAACCAAATGCATTTGTCTATTCATTCTAAACCACCCGGTTTTCAAATTCAAATGCTAACAGTTCCTTCCGTAAAAATGGATTCTAAAACACTGAAAGGATACTTTTTTGGTCACCCTAATCAAGTGACAGAAATTCCGATTTTAGAATATAAACTCCTTGGGAGTAACATACAATACACAGAATATATTGAAGATGTTGAATTAAAGCAAACTAAAGAAATCAACTTAGAAAAGTTTGTTGGTTTTACTTCTATTGAAGAAGTTGAAAAAGAATTAATCACCACCAAAAAATTTTATTTAGGCACAGACAAATATGGTAGGGATTTACTAAGCAGGATGTTAATTGGATCACGGGTTTCTATTTCGATTGGTTTTGTGGCAGTTTTAATATCGGTGATAGTCGGACTTTTTTTTGGTGCTCTTGGAGGCTTTTATGGTGGTAAGCTTGATGCTTTTGTGATGTGGTTGGTCAATGTTATTTGGTCTATCCCTACACTTTTGTTAGTTATTGCTATTACTTTAGCCCTTGGTAAAGGATTTTGGCAGGTTTTTGTGGCTGTTGGATTAACGATGTGGGTTGAGGTTGCCCGTGTGGTGAGAGGACAAATTATTAGCGTAAAAGAAATGCAATATGTCACAGCCGCACGTGCTTTAGGATTTTCAGATATGCGAATTATTTTGCATCATATTATTCCAAATATTTTGGCACCGGTAATCGTAATTTCAGCCGCTAATTTTGCTTCTGCTATTTTAGTTGAAAGTGGATTAAGTTTTTTAGGTTTGGGGGCTCAACCACCTATACCCAGTTGGGGAGGTATGATTAAAGATCATTACAGTTATATTATCTTAGGAAAACCATATTTGGCAATAGTTCCCGGTATAGCTATTATGTTAATCACATTGGCTTTTATGATGACCGGAAACGCACTTAGAGATGCTTTAGACGTTAAGCAATAAAAAACCACGCAAATGCGTGGCTTATGAATTAGTCTCTAGCTTTTGACAATTTTTGTTGAGCTTTTTCCAAATCTTCTTCAAGTTCTTTAATCTTAATTTGTTGTTTGCTGATTTGTATGTTTTCTTTTTCAATTTCAATCTCAGTCAATTTGCCTTTGCGTTTCTTTTTCTCCAAACTTTCCATATTTTTTTGAAGTGATTTTTTTTCTTTCTCCAGTTTGTTTTGAGCTTTTGTAAAATCTTTTTCAAGGGAAGCAACTTTCTTTTGTTGTTTTTCAAATTGCCTTACTTCTTTTTGGTGCTTTTTTTGTTCTTTGGCTAATTTCTTAGCGTCTTTTTCATGCTCTTTAATTGCTTCTTCATGTGCTTTATGGGCTGCTTCATTTTTAATTGAAGTTTCAGCTGTTGTATTTTTTTCTTGTGCTTGGCTCATAAATGCGATTAGCAAAATCAATGGAATACTAACTATTAATTTCATAAGTGCTGGATTAGATTAAACAAATTTATTAGTCACAAAAGCATAACTTTTAATACTTTTACAAAGTTAACAATAATCATTCCTATTAAGTTGAATAAAAATTTTTTTAATGTATAAATTGAGTTTTTTGTTAAAATTTATTTTCTTCTTGTTTGTTTTTAGTGCTTGTCGAGAGAATAATGATAAAAACGATGCCGATTCTGCTCTAATATTTGAGGAATCAGATTTAAGAAAAATAAATTGGGATGAATTTGATTTTTATCCGACTTCCACAACCGGACAAGTTGTTAAACATAAATTTTTTTCGCTTTCATATCACGAAGACTTTGAACAAGCCGAATGGGTTGCCTATGAATTAAAGGCGTCGAATTCTTTTAAATCAGATTTTAAAAGACCTTATTTTATTGATGATCCCAAAGTAAAAACAGGTTCAGCTGATTGGAAAAATTATAAAAATTCAGGTTATGATAAAGGACATTTGTGCCCGGCTGGAGATATGAAATTTTCAATTGACGCTTATAATGAAACATTTTATACGTCTAATATTTCTCCTCAAAAAGCTGATTTTAATGCCGGGGTATGGAATAGATTAGAACAAAAGGTTCGCTATTGGGCTGATAAATATGATGGTTTGTATGTAGTAACAGGAGGGATTCTGACAAATAACCTCAAAACAATTGGAAAAGAAAAAGTGGCTATTCCGGATTATTTTTATAAAGTTTTGTTAGATGTCTCAAAAGATAAACCTCGAATGATTGCATTTTTAGTTCCTCATAAAAATTCTAATCAGCCCCTGTATGAGTTTGTTGTTTCGGTAGATGAATTGGAAGAACTAACAGGAATCGATTTCTTTCCTCATTTACCCGATGATATGGAGAATACTATCGAAAAAAATATCAATTATAAATCGTGGAGTTTTAATTCATTACAATGAAAAAAAGAGTTGTTTTTGTTTTACTGATGGTGTTCAATCAAATTCACAGTCAGGAGCTAAAAGTAATGACATATAATATTAGGTTAGATTTGGCTAGTGACGGAGAAAATAGTTGGTCAAAGAGAAAGGAAAGAGTTGCAGATTTGATCAGATTTTACGAGCCAGACATTTTTGGAATTCAGGAGGGATTACCACAACAAGTTAACTATTTAGATTCGATTCTAGTAGATTATAAAGTGTTTGGTGATGGTAGAGAAGGAGGAAATAAAGGAGAGCATAGTTCTATTTTCTACAAACACAATCAGGTTGAATTAATCGAACAGAATACTTTTTGGCTTTCCGAAACACCTAATCAAGTTTCAAAAGGGTGGGATGCAGCATTAAACAGAATTTGTACGTTTGGATTATTTAAAAATAAAGAAAGCAAACATCTCTTTTGGGTTTTTAATACACATTTTGATCATATGGGAGAAATTGCCCGCGTTAAGAGTGCCCGATTGATTCATCAGAAAATTACGCAAATAAACACTAAAAATTATCCCTTAATTATTATGGGAGATTTTAATTTAGAACCTGATGCAGAACCTATTTTATTTTTGTCCAATCATTATCTTCATTCTAAAAAAGAGGCTCAATTAATTTATCAATCCGGGGGAACATTTAATGGGTTTGCATTTCATAAACCAATTGATAGCAGTAAAGAAATAGATCACATTTTTATAACCAAAAAAGCATTTGAAGTAAAAAAATACGCTGTTTTAACGGATAGTTATTCATGTAAATATCCATCCGATCATTTTCCTGTAATTGTTGAACTAAACTTTTTGAAGTAAGCTACCATTCGTTTACTTTATTGGCATCTAATTTTAAAAAGATAAACAATAATATCGTAAACGACCAAAGACTTGAACCACCGTATGAGAAAAAAGGTAGCGGAACACCAATAGTAGGAAAGAGTTTGATAAGCATTGTTATATTTACAAAAAAATGGGTAAACAAAATAGTCGCTACACAATACCCGTAAACCCTACTGAATTTGGTTTTTTGTTGTTCAGCCAGATATATTATTCGAAACAAAAGAGTTACAAACAGTAAAATTACAACTGTTGAACCTATAAACCCCCATTCTTCTCCAACGGTCGTAAAGATGTAATCCGTATGTTGTTCGGGCACAAACCCACCTTTGGTTTGGGTGCCTTCCATAAACCCTTTCCCAATTAATCCACCGGAACCAATTGCAATCATTGATTGGTTGAGGTTGTAACCTTCATTTTTTAAATCAACGTTATCACTGAATAATACATTGATTCTATCTTTTTGATGCGGTTCTAAGACATTATCAAAAACAAAACCAACCGAAAGCACAAAAGATGTGGCAACAATAAAAATGATTAGATAGGCTAATGGATTTCTGTTGATTCTTCTTGCTCTTAAATAATGGAAAACCATTACAAATACAATTCCAAGTAAAATGTACAGAGGCTGGATAAGTAAAGCTGTAAAAAACAAAACAACAGCGATAAAGCCAGTCCATAGATACCATTCCGGTAATCCTTCTCTATTTAGTACTAAAATCAAAGATAAAAATATCATTGCACTTCCTGCATCAGGTTGCATTAAAATTAAAAAGACGGGAAGAAAAATTATTCCAAAAGCGATGATTTGGTGCTTAGTGTTTTTTAAAAATACTTGCGAATCACTTAGGTATTTAGCTAAGAGAAGCGAAACAGCAGTTTTAGCAAATTCAGAAGGTTGAAATCCAAAAGGACCTAGTCCATACCAATTTGTCTGACCTTTTACTGTTTTTCCGAAAACAAACAAGCCTAAAAGCAACAGAATCCCAATGATGTAAAAAACAAAGGAGAATTTCTCGTAAATTTTTGCATCAATTGTGAGAATAACTATTATTAAAGGGATACTCAGAGTAATGAAAAGAAGTTGCTTCCCGTAATAATCACTAAAATCAAACGCTGTAAATTCCACAGGAATTGAAGTAGAAAAGATATTTACCCATCCCATTATTACTAAAATAAAGTATAATAAAACGGTAACCCAATCTAAATTACTAGTTACACTTTGATTTTTCATTACAGGTTAATTCTAAAAGGTTGACCGCTAATTACTTTGGCATATTCATTTTCTAAACTAGAATTAAATATTTTTTTCTCTAAATCAGTCCGAGTAATCTTTCCCTTTATATATTTTTCAATCATTAAACTTGCGATGGGCCCGGCTATTCTTGCACCCCAATACCCATTTTCAACAAATACGGCTATGGCAATTTTAGGATTATCTTTAGGTGCGAAAGCAACAAAAATAGAGTGGTCTGTTAATTGCACTCGTTGTCCATTAATTTTTGTAAAGTTCTCAGCAGTTCCGGTTTTTCCACAAATTTCTATTCCTTCTACTTGTAAACGAGAGGCAGTTCCTTTGTTGTAAACATCAAACATTCCTTGAATTACAGGGGGAAAATATTGTTTGTCAATGGTGGTTTGATGTCTGGTAGTAAATTTTTTATCAATGGTATGATTTTTTATTTTTTTGATTACGTGAGGAGTATAATAATACCCTTGATTGGCCACCGCACACATCACATTACATAACTGAATAGGCGTCATTAATACTTCTCCTTGACCAATAGCATTGGAAATTATTGTTGTACTTTTCCAACCTCCGGCAGAGTAGTATTTGTCATAGAGTTTTGAAGTGGGAACATTTCCTTTTCGTCCCGGAGGTAAATCATAACCCATAAAATTACCCAGCCCAAAGCTTTTTAAATGATTACTCCAAGCATCTACACCATAAGCAGGCTTTGGATATTTTTCAATAATTTTCTTATAGGTATTAGCAAAATAGGTGTTACAAGAACTGTAAATTCCTGCATTTAGACTAAATCCGCCTGAATCATGGCATTTCATAAATCGATTCCCATAGCTAAATCCCCGTCTGCAAAAAAAAGTTGTTTGTTCATCAATCACTTCTTCCTGTAAACCAATAAGAGCAGTTAGGATTTTAAATGGAGAACCAGGGGGTATTCAGCTAATAAACTCCTCTGTCATACAAAGGTTTCGCAATACTATCGTTATACAATGCGGTGTAATTTTTAGACCGTTGTCTTACCAACCAAAAGTGCAGGGTCGTAGGTTGGAGCAGAGATTAAAGCTAAAATTTCACCTGTTTTGGGTTCAATAGCAACAATTCCACCTCGTTTATTTTGCATAAGTTCTTCACCATATTTTTGGATATCAATATCCAAAGTAAGGGTGATGTCATCTCCTTGTTTTGAAATAGTATCAAAGATTCCTTCTTTATAGGGACCAATGTCTCTATTAAATTTATCCCTTTGGATATATTTAACCCCTTTTCTTCCCCTTAAAAATTCCTCGTACTGTTCTTCAACGCCTTGCTTGCCAATCAAATCACCGCTTTTGTAGTAGGGATTTTTCTCAATCATTGCCGGGTTTACTTGAGTAATAAAACCAAAAACATTAGCCCCTACTTTTACTTGGTAATCTCGTAATGAACGTTTTTGAATATAAAACCCATCAAACTTTCTGATTTTTTCCTGAAAAGCGGCATATTCTCTTTTGTTTAATTGGGGTAAAAAAACAGAAGGTAGTCGCGGACTGTAAACAATGGCTTTTTTAAGTTTTTTATCAAACTCTTCCTTAGTAATGTCTACTAATTCACAGAATTTTAACGTGTCTAAGTTTTTCACTTCTCTGGGAACAACCATAATATCATACGAAGGTTGATTGGCTACCAAAAGTTTTCCATTACGGTCATAAATATAACCGCGTTCCGGGTATTCATAAACAATTTTAATGGCGTTATTTTCAGATTTCAGTTTGTATTCGTCGTCAATAATTTGTAAATAAAAAAGCCTGGCCAAAATAGCAAGGGTCACAAAAATAATTAAGATAGGTAAAATAGCTTTTCTCAATTTTTAGTAGGCTTAAACAAGTAGATGAGTAAAATGCAAAGTATTAGTGTAAAGATAGTACTCAAAATGGTTCGAAGCAATATATCCCAAAAAAAAGTAAATCGGAATATTTCCAGTAAGAAAAAGATAATATGATGTGTTAATACAGATATTAATAAAAAAGAAAAGCGTTCGGGAGTGAGCCTTTCATTAATTTTTACGGTTTGGTATTCGTAACTCAATCCAAAAGAAAACTTAAAAAAAGAAGGTCTCATGTAAGCCAATGTTAAACATGAAGCAGCATGAACACCGCCGGAATCAGAAAACATATCCATTGTTATTCCAAGAAAAAAACTCGCTAATAATAGTCCGTTTTTATTTCCGTTAACGGGGTAAAGTATTATAAACAGAATATAGGGATAAGGATTTATAAAGCCCAAAAAGTTGATCTTACTAAAAATAGCCACTTGAGCTAAGATCAGTAATATAAAACGAATAATATTGACGATTATGGTGCTATTCATCAGAGTTTTTACTTTCTAATTCTAAAATTTCTTTTCGGTCAATATTTTCAATAATGTAAACGTGACCCAAACTCGTCATGTCGTTAAATAATTTTACATCGATGGTAAAATAATTCGTTTTATCGTCGGTATAAATTTTGTGAATTGTACCAATATTCACATTTTCGGGAAAAATAATAGATTGAGCACCTGTTACAATTGTATCTCCTTTTTTAACAGAAGCTAATCTGGGTACATCGATTAATTGAACATATCCTGTGTTTTTACCATTCCAAGTCAATGTTCCAAAATGACTTGTTTTTTTTATTTTAGCATTAATTTGAGATTTAATGTTTAAAATACTTATCACAGTTGCATAATTTTTCGATGTGTTTTCTACTATCCCAATGATACCTTTGCTATTCACAACACCCATATCTTGTTTTACTCCTTTAGCAGTACCTGAATTTATAGTTAGAAAATTTTCGTGAACATTATACGAGTTATTAATAATTTTTGATTGAATAACTTTATAGTTTCCAAAGTTGCTCAACAAATTTTTATCAATACTTTTTGTAGAGTCTTTTCGGTTATACAACAAGCTTTTTAAACGAGCATTTTCATTCGCTAAACCTTCGTTCTCGGTTTTTAAGTTCAAATACTCATTAACTGAATTGATGCGTTCGTAAACACCTCCCGTGATAAAATTTGCCGAATTAATAATTTTGCTTCTGTGGTATGAATGAGATTGAATAGTGAGGGATAACGAAATGACTAAAAGCAGCAAAAACAGTAGTCGCGTACTGTTTTTTATGATAAAAGTAAATATCTGCTGCATATTTCAGTGATTCAGATTCGTAATTCCGTTAGTGTAAATACCGGTAAAACAGGTTATTTGATTAAAATACTTCTGAACTTATTGATGTTTTTCAATGCTATTCCGGTTCCTCTAACTACAGCTCGCAAAGGGTCTTCGGCGATGTACACCGGTAAGTCTGTTTTTAATGAAATTCGCTTATCTAAACCTCGCAACATAGAACCACCACCGGCAAGATAAATTCCTGTATTGTAAATATCGGCAGCTAATTCAGGAGGGGTTTGCGACAAGGTTTCCATGACAGCATCTTCAATTCGTTGAATGGACTTGTCAAGAGCCTTGGCAATTTCACGATAAGAAACATCAACTTGTTTTGGTTTTCCGGTTAATAAGTCTCTTCCTTGAACGGACATTTCATCCGGAGGTGTGTCTAACTCTTCAATAGCGGCACCAATTTCAATTTTTATTTTTTCTGCCGTGCTTTCTCCCACAAATAAGTTGTGCTGTGTACGCATGTAGTAAACAATGTCATTGGTGAAAACGTCTCCGGCAATTTTAACTGATTTATCACACACAATTCCGCCTAAGGCGATTACGGCAATTTCAGTTGTTCCACCACCAATATCCACAATCATGTTTCCTTTGGGTTGCATAATATCAACACCGATACCGATTGCGGCAGCCATTGGTTCGTGAATCAAATAAACTTCTTTTCCGTTTACGCGTTCACACGATTCTTTCACCGCACGCATTTCCACTTCTGTAATTCCGGAAGGAATACAAACTACCATACGTAGAGCAGGAGTAAACAATCGTTTTTTTAATGCCGGTATACTTTTAATGAACATGCTGATCATCTTTTCAGAAGCGTCAAAATCGGCAATTACTCCATCTTTCAATGGACGAATGGTCTTAATATTTTCATGCGTTTTACCTTGCATTAAATTGGCTTCTTTTCCTACAGCAATAATTTTTCCCGAAATTCTGTCGCGGGCTACAATTGATGGAGAATCAATCACCACTTTATCATTATGAATAATTAAGGTATTTGCGGTACCAAGGTCAATGGCAATGTCCTCGGTCATGAAATCAAAAAATCCCATACGTTTGTTTAGGGTTAATTAGTTTAATAAAATATAACGTACAAAGGTAAAAAAATTAATGTTTAAAATGACGTGTTCCTGTAAATACCATTGCAATTTTATTTTCGTTACAATAGTTGATACTCAATTCATCTTTAATTGATCCACCAGGTTGAATAACAGCAGTTATTCCGGCATGATGAGCAATTTCTACACAATCAGGAAAAGGGAAAAATGCATCACTTGCCATCACAGCACCATTTAAATCAAAACCAAAAGAATTTGCTTTTTCTATTGCTTGTTTCAAAGCATCTACACGAGAGGTCTGTCCAGTTCCTGAGGCAATTAATTGTCCGTTTTTGGCAAATACAATTGTATTTGACTTCGTATTTTTGCAGATTTTTGAGGCAAAAAGTAAATCTTCAATTTCTTGATTAGTAGGTGTTGTTAGGGTAACGGTTTTTAATCCTTCTTTATTGTCTGTGATATTGTTTTTATCTTGAATTAATAATCCGTTCAAACAAGTTCTGATTTGTTTGGCAGGTAATTCAACATCATGTTGAACTAAAATGATTCTGTTTTTCTTTTCTTGTAGGATAGAAATGGCTTTATCATCATAACTTGTAGCAATGACAACTTCACAAAATAATTGGTTTATTTCCAAAGCAGTTTCTACATCAATTTTTCCATTAGCAATTAAAACTCCACCAAAAGCAGAAGTAGGGTCGCCTGCCAAAGCATCTAAGTAGGCTTGTTTCATCGAGCTTCTTGTTGCTAACCCACAGGCATTGTTGTGCTTTAGAATAGCGAAAGTTGGGTTATTTTCTTTAAATTCTAAAATTAAATTCACTGCAGCATCAACATCTAATAAATTGTTGTAAGACAATTCTTTTCCATGAAGTTTAGTGAACATTTTGTCGAAATCACCAAAGAAAAACCCTTTTTGATGCGGATTTTCTCCATAACGAAGCACTTGACCATTTTCGATACTTTCTTTGTATATTGTTTCGTCTGTATTAAAATAATTAAAAATAGCGGAATCATAATGTGATGAAACATGAAAAGCTTTTGTTGCTAAATGACGTCTTTGCTCTAAAGTAGTAACACCATTTTGGGTAGAAATCAAATCCAACAAATAATTGTATTCGTTTACAGAAGCTACGATAACCGTGTCTTTGAAATTTTTTGCTGCTGCTCTGATTAAGGAAATGCCACCAATGTCAATTTTTTCGATGATATCTGCTTCGGATGCTCCCGATGCAACGGTTTTTTCAAAAGGATACAAGTCTACAATAACCAAATCAATTTGCGGAATTTCAAAAACTTTCATTTCCTCTACATCGCTTGGGTTATCCTGACGATTCAAAATTCCTCCAAAAACTTTAGGATGGAGCGTTTTTACTCTACCACCGAGAATCGATGGATAAGTAGTTACGTCTTCAACCGGTACAACCGGAATACCAAGTTTTTTTATATATTCTTCTGTTCCTCCGGTAGAGTAAATGGTTACGTTTTGGCTGTGTAGTTTTTGTACAATTGGCTCCAATCCGGTTTTGTCGAATACCGAAATTAAAGCAGATTGAATGGTTTTTGTAGTTGTCATGTGTTGTTGTTTTTTGAAGTTGCAAAAGTACTATTTGTCTGTTTAACAATCAAAGGAATATAAGATTAGTTTTTTCTTTTTTTATTGTTTTTTGTGTTGCTTAATCAGTATGTTTTGTTTAGTATCTTTTTTGATGCACTCGAGTAGAAAGAATATGTTTTTGTGTAACAAAATAGTAACTTTTGCTACCAATTACTATATTTACGATAATGTAAGAGTTTTATGCTTTTGTATCTCCGTTTGCTTAAAGAAAGTTTCAATTTTGCAATGAATGCATTGCGAAACAATAAATTACGTACTTTTTTGTCGTTACTTGGTGTAACAATTGGTATTTTTTCTATTATAGCAGTGTTAGCTGCTGTAGATTCATTAGATAAAAAAATCCAAGGAGATTTAGTTGATTTAGATAAAAACACCGTTTATTTATTGCGATTTCCTTTCGGGCCCAGTGATGTTCCGAGTTGGAAAAGAGAGCAATTCCCTGATGTTACGTATGAAGAGTTTGACTATTTAAGACGATCGTTAAATGGCGTTGATAAAATTGCCTTTAATCTTTTTACCCGAAATGAAAATATAAAGTTTGAAGATAGAACGGTAAGTTCTGTTCGTGTAACACCAACTACAAATGAATTTGAAGGGATTGACGGAATTAAAATTGATCATGGGCGGTTTTTTAACGAAGCAGAGTCAAATTCTGGAACCGGAGTAATTATCTTGGGTTTTGAAGTTTGCAATGGTTTATTTGATAGTCCGGAGCAGGCAATAGGAAAAAAAATAAGACTTTATGGTCAACGTTTCACTGTGATTGGGGTCACACAAAAGCAAGGGTTTTCAACTTTTGGCGATAGTCGTGATAATGCGGTTTTTATTCCGATGAATTTCATTCGAAGATTATATGGAGAGAATAGTAGTATGCTTACACCGGCAATTCTGATAAAACCTGAAAAAGGAATCGACATGGAAGGTTTTAAAGGGGAAATCACCCAAAAACTACGAAATTTCAGAGGATTAAAATCTTCCGATATTGATAATTTTTTTATCAATGTACTTTCCGGATTTACAGATATGATTGATGATATAATGGGACAAATGAATATTGTTGGATGGATTATATCTGGGTTTTCACTACTTGTTGGTGGTTTCGGAATTGCTAATATTATGTTTGTTTCGGTAAAAGAGCGAACTAATTTAATCGGAATTCAAAAATCACTTGGAGCAAAAAATAAATTTATTTTGTTTCAGTTTTTATTTGAAGCGGTGATTCTTTCTGTGATTGGAGGTGTCATCGGTTTGGTAATGGTTTGGCTCATCGCTATGGTTTTATCAAAGGTGTTAGATTTTGAATTTGTACTTAGCATAGCCAATATGATGATTGGAGCAGGATTAGCGGGTGTTATTGGTTTGATTTCTGGGATTATACCAGCTATAACCGCATCCAAATTAGATCCGGTGGAGGCGATTCGAAGCGGAATGTAAATGATTAATTTCTTAATAAAAAAATCCCGAGTAATCGGGATTTCATTTTATCTAACATCTTCATTTAAAATTAAATCTAAATAAAGATTCACTTTGTCTTTTAATTCTTTTCGGTGGGTAATAAAATCTAAGAATCCGTGTTCTAACAAAAATTCTGAAGTTTGAAAACCTTCCGGTAAATCTTTTCCGGTGGTGTCTTTTACTACACGAGGCCCGGCAAAACCAATCAACGCTCCCGGTTCACCTATGTTAATATCACCTAACATCGCATAAGAAGCGGTTGTTCCTCCTGTTGTTGGATCAGTACACAATGAAATATAAGGTATTTTAGCTTCGGCTAATTGAGCTAATTTAGCTGAGGTTTTGGCCAATTGCATCAAGGAATAAGCTGCTTCCATCATTCGGGCACCTCCTGATTTTGAAATCATCAGAAAAGGCACTTTATTTTTGATGGAGTAATCGATTCCTCTAGCAATTTTTTCACCAACGACAGCTCCCATCGAACCGCCAATAAAAGCAAAATCCATGCAACAAACCACCAAATCTTTTCCTTTAGATTTTCCTACGGCTGTTCTAACTGCATCTTTTAATCCGGTTTTGTCGTAGGCCTCTTTTAATCGGTCAGAATATTTTTTTGTGTCCACAAAATGCAATGGATCTTTCGAAGTCATTTTAGCATCTAATTCTTTGAATTTATTGCCATCAAACAAGATTTCAAAATATTCTTTACTTCCAATTCGCACATGAAAATCATCATCGGGGCTTACCCAAAGATTTTTGGCTAATTCATCCTGATCAATAATTTTTCCGGTAGGCGATTTATACCAAAGTCCTTTCGGAACATCTTTTTTATCCTCCGTAGCGGTTTGAATTCCTTTTTCTGTTCTTTTAAACCAAGCCATATTTCTTAAATTTAGAAATCAGAAATCAGAATCAAGAATTTAGATTACAATGTTTCTAAATTCTAAATTCTAAATTCTAAATTATTATAAAGTGTTTACGTTATTCAAATCGGCAAAAGCCTGCTCTAAACGGGAGTTGAATGTAACTTCTCCTTCGCGAATCCATTTTCTTGGGTCGTAGTGTTTTTTGTTAGGAGAATCGGCTCCGTCCGGACTGCCAATTTGTGTTTTTAAGTATTCGATTTTGTTAATCATGTAGTCACGGATTCCTTCTGTAAAAGCGAATTGTAAATCGGTGTCAATATTCATTTTGACTACCCCATATGAAATAGCTTCTCTAATTTCTTCTAGTGTAGAACCGGATCCACCGTGGAAAACAAAATCAATTGGGTTTGAGCCGGTATTGAATTTTTTCTGCACATATTCCTGAGAGTTTTTCAGAATCACAGGGGTCAATTTTACATTTCCGGGTTTATAAACACCGTGAACATTTCCAAAGGCGGCGGCAATGGTAAATTTTGGACTTACTTTCATCAACTCTTCATATGCGTAACTTACTTCTTCCGGTTGTGTGTATAATTTTGAAGAATCAACATCCGAATTATCAACACCGTCTTCTTCACCACCGGTAACGCCTAATTCAATTTCTAAAGTCATTCCCATTTTACTCATTCGTGCTAAATATTCTTTACAAATATGAATATTTTCTTCTAAAGGTTCTTCAGATAAATCAATCATGTGTGAAGAAAATAATGGTTTTCCGGTTTCTGCAAAATGCTTTTCAGAAGCATCTAACAAACCATCAATCCACGGCAGTAAATTTTTGGCACAATGGTCAGTATGTAAAATCACAGTTGCTCCGTAAGCTTCAGCTAATGTATGAATGTGTTTTGCACCGGCAATTCCACCTAAAATAGCAGCCTTTTGCCCTTCGTTTGAAAGCCCTTTTCCTGCATTATAGGATGCTCCTCCGTTAGAAAATTGAATAATGACCGGAGCTTTTAACTTAGCTGCAGTTTCCAAAACGCCATTGATAGTGCTTGAACCGATTACGTTTACAGCCGGTAAAGCAAATCCTTTTTCTTTGGCGTAATTAAAAATTTCCTGAACTTGATCTCCGGTTGCTACACCTGGTTTTATGTTGTGTGCCATTTTGCTTAAAATTAGTTAAGTTACAAAAATAGGAATTAATCGAATGAACAAAAAATTATTGACAATAAAATCGTTGTGATTAATATTGGTTTTTCAAAAAAAAAAAAGATAACATTTTAGAAAGGATAATTAATTCCAACATTAAGAACAGTTTTGCTGAAGTTGTACTCTTGAAACCATCTTTTCCTTTCTTCATGTGCCGGATTGTACGTTTTAAAACCTAAATCAAATCGGGCTACAACAAATCCGAAATCATACCGAATACCAAAACCGGAACCTACAGCAATATCTTTTAAGGAATCAATTCCATCAAAAATAAAATCAGGATCTTCTACATTGTCCAGTACATTCCAAATGTTTCCTGCATCAACAAATAAAGCTCCTTTTAATTTACCAAACATTTTGAAACGAAATTCGGCATTTATCAATATTTTCATATTAGCTTCATTAAAATCATTTCTTCCACCGCTACTTCCCGGACCAAGACTATAAGGTCTCCAAGCTCTATTGTCGTTAGATCCTCCACCAAAATAACTTCTTGAAAACGGAATACTGTTTGAGTTTCCATAAGGAATTGCAATGCCAAAAAAAGCTCTTGTAGCAAAAACCATATTATTTCTTAAATCAAAATGCTTAATAAACTCAAATTCACCTTTAAGGTATTGTGAAAACTCAATATCAAAAAAAGTTTTATTGCCATTTGGACCATCAGGTTGGTTAGATGCATCTGCAACAAGTGATAATATATTACCGGCTGATTCACCTTTAATTCTGAAAACATAGAAATTATTATCTAACAGACTAGTTTTAGTGGATTTGGAAAAGCTGTAACTTGAAGCAATAATTAGGTTATTCTCAGTTAATCTGTTTTTTCGTTCATTTATACTTCGAATTGTATTTAAATCAGAATCTGAAGTAGCTATACCGGGTTCATTAAACAACACATCATCAATAAAACTGTTTGCACCAAAAGGAATTCGTAAATTATTGTTATCATTCAAATATTCGGGATTTACATTATAGTTTTGAGCAATGGAGTTTAAAGCATCATACGAAGAGCGATAAACATTAAAATAATTATTTACATTTATGTTTTTAATATACTGGATGTTGATTAAATCAAATCGAACCGAATTATATCTTTTAGGAGTCCAATTATATGTTATAGAACCGGTAAAGTTCTCTTTGTCCAAACCAATATTTTCTTGTTTGGCAAAACCTAAACTAATTTGTGTAGAAGGAATCATTTCCTTTGGGATTATTCTTCCTGTTTTGATTGGGAAAAATACTCTGGGAAAATTCAATCGCATGTCTGCCCCATATTCTGAGATATTAAAAAAGGTATTGTCTGGATTGGCTAAATCCTGCGATGACCCTATGTTACCTCTGGCGGCAATTTCAAATGTTTCAGCTCGGTTAAAAACATTACGAATTGAAAAAGAGGTGTTTCCGGCTAATCCAAAGTCTTGAATATTGGAGTGTAAAGCATCAAAAGAAGCACCAAAACTGTACTTTTTTCTTGGGCTAAGGTAAATGTTTGCAATTAGCGAACTGGCTAAACTGTCAGTTGGGTCAATTTCATATTGGATAGACGGATAACTAAAAATTCTAAAATTATTTAGTGACCGAGAGGTTAAGTTGTTTCTAAAATCTGCATAAGTACTTCCTTTGCTTATAAAAACCGCATCTGTAATAGCTTTTGGTTTGTATTTAATTTTATCAGTACTGTAAATAGTATAATTGTTATAAGTTATACTGTCAGCAATTTTTACTTTATTTTTTGAACTTGGATTATCAGTATAAATATTTACTTCACTTATTTTGTAAATTTTAAACGGTTCCGTTACTATCGAATCACCATCGCGATATGAATAATCACTAATAATTAAATTTACATTTGCTTTGTGATTTGTGTTTATTGTATCTACTTCAAAATTGATATAATTTTGTTGAAAATTATATACTCCATGGTTGCGGAAATAATTCGTTAATCGATTTCTTTCTTCTTCAAAATTATCTGATTTGTATTGTTGTCCGGTTTTAAGCAAAGACAGTTGAGCTGTTTTGCTATAAAGAGAATCCAATACAGGGGAGGAGATTTCACGGTTGATACTGTCTAAAACGTAAGGATTTCCTAATTCAACAGTATAGGTTGTTGACGCTTTCTTATTTCCTAAGGTATCTATTTTAGCCGTTGCATTTACATTAAAATACCCTTCGTTAAAATAGTAAGCTTTGAGTTTAGAAATTGATTTTTTAATTTTAGTTTCATCTAAAATTACAGGTTTTTCACCGGTATTTTTAAGAAAATTATGAATACCTGAATACCAAAATGATTCACCTAAACGATAGACTTGTTTAGAAGATAAAAGTTTAGAAGTTCTTTGGAACCGTATAGAATCTTTGATAAATTTTTCTGCGAATAAGGAGTCGTGGTTTGGTTTAGCCCAATTATACACGTACAAACTGAAAGGAATATTTAAAAAATGGGTGTTCGTTTTTTGTGATAACAATTCGGTGATATCTTCGTTTTTTTCTTTCTTACCATCAACAATTATTTCAGATTTTGCAAGAAGGTTTTTTCCTTCCGGAACTCTTTTGACTGAGTTACAGGCATAAAAAAAAAGTATAATTAAAATTATAAATAATATTTTTGCGGAAATCTTTTTCAATTGAATTAGAAATTTAGTTCAAAAGTACACTATTTTATGGTTAGTAAAAACCAAATTAAACGAATTACCGGATTACAACAAAAAAAGTTTAGAAATGAACAACAGCTTTTTATTGCCGAAGGTTTTAAAGTGATTCAAGAATTGTTTGAATCGCATTATGAAATGCAAGATTTTTTTTCTACTGACGCATCCTTATCATTGAATAACAGCATTTACCCTCAGGTAATTACCGAATCAGATTTAAAAAAAATAAGTTGTTTGAAAACACCTAATGTTTGTTTAGCTACTTTTAAAAAATTACCCTCGCAACCAATTGTTGAGCAAGGGCTGACTTTAGTTTTAGATGATGTTCGGGATCCTGGAAATTTAGGTACGATTATTCGTTTGTGTGATTGGTTCGGAATTGAACAACTGATTTGTTCTGAAGAAACAGTAGATGTATATAATCCAAAAGTAATTCAGGCCACTATGGGATCAATTGCAAGGGTGAATGTAGTGTACACCCCGCTGAATGGATTCTTAGAAAATACAACGTTACCTATTTATGGGGCTTTTATGGAAGGAGAAGTTGTTTATGAAGCCTCATTTTCTGCAGATGCTGTGCTTATCATGGGTAATGAAGCCAATGGGGTTAGCCAAGCGATTGCAACTTTCGTGGATAAAAAAATAAGTATTCCTCGTTTTGGGAAATTGCAGAAAACAGAGAGTCTCAATGTGGCTACAGCAACAGCTATTTTATTAAGCGAATTCAGAAGAAGCACTAGTGAAAGGTGAAATTCACAAAAAAACCTCTTGTTTTCATAGAGTCTACTGTTGAAGTCCATGGGCTGTTTGGGTCGTTATCGCGTATTAACTCATCATTAAAACTAAAAACACCACGAATGGATGGTGAAAACTTGAAATATTCCAAATAAATGTCAATTCCAAAACCAACTTCATAAAAATTGGTCCATTTATTCATTCGGAAACGATTGTTAGAATTATCATCTTGAGCTTTTGCATTACTGGAGAGATTGAGTGCAGTTGAAACTCCGCCAACTAAAAAAGGCCTAATATTTCCCAAACGTTGTGAAGAAAACTTTAAGAGCAAAGGAAAGTGTATATAGGTAGATTTTACTTCACGAAGGGCATCGTATTGGTTCTCAAAATTAGGAAAAGTTAAGTTTCTTTGAGTGTAATATAGACCAGGCTCAAATCGAAGGTTCAAATTTGGATGCAATCGCAAATCGCCGACCAAACCTACATTAAAACCTGTGGTGGTTTCGGATAAAATTTCTTCAGAAATACTATTTTGATCAATTTTAAAATCATACGAATTAAAACCTAGATAATAACCCCAATGTACACGTTGTTTGTCAAAATTCTCCAAGTGGATAATCGGGTCTTTCCCAAAAATCCCACTAAATTGGGCATTAGACGAATAACTTATTATTAAAAAAAAGACTAAAAATAATGTTCTCATTTTACTTTTTTGATGCAGAATATATTGTGGCAACACCAAATGTTTGAGGCATTGCCGCTACGTCTATAAACCCAACTTTTCTCAAAATATTGTTTAAATCTTCTCCAAAAGGAAAAACCGAAGCTGATTCTGATAAATAAGAATAGGCTACGTTATCTTTAGAAAATAGTTTGCCAATTAGTGGTAATATGTTTCTTGTATAAAAATGATAACCTTGTTTAAAAGGGAATTTTTGAGGAACAGAAGTTTCTAAAATAACAAATATCCCATTCGGCTTTAAAACTCTTAGAATTTCAGATAAACCTTTTTCTAAAGTTTCAAAGTTTCTAACTCCAAACGCAACAGTTATAGCATCAAAAGAATTATCCTCAAAAGGCATATTTTCAGAATCTCCTAAGACCATATCTATTCTATCGAATAATTTTTTTTGCTCAATTTTTTTTCTTCCAACCTCGAGCATTCCCGCTGATAAATCTAATCCAACAATTTTTTTTGCGTTTGTTTTGGTCATTAAAATTGCTAAATCTCCCGTACCGGTTGCAATATCTAATATTGAGTCTGGGTTTTTTGAAGCAACTAATGCCAAAACTTTTTTACGCCATTTTATATCTGTGCCAAACGAAATAACTCTGTTCAGACCATCATAATTACCTGAAATAGTGTCAAACATTTTGGCAACTTGTTCTTTTTTTCCTAAGTTGGAATCTTTATAAGGCGTTACAGATTTTGGCATAATAAAATTTTAAGCAAATATAAACTATTCTATAATCTTGACAATAACTGGGAAATATATTTTGTTTAATTTATTTAAAATAAAGATGAACAAAATATCACTGTTTTTGGTGATATGAAAAAATCACTAAAAGTGGGTATTGCGTATGTAGTTGATAAAGTGCAATTTTACAACATGAATCAAATGTTACACATAATGTTTTCAAGAATAATCAAGGCTGAAATAAAATGGATGTTATTGGCACTAATTATCACATTTTTTCTTGTTATTGGTATCGACAGTTTTGCCTTAATCGGCAATACTGCAGTTGGGGTGCCACAAACGTTCTTAGGGTTAAATTTGTTTTTGGAAATTTTAGTTTTTTTCGCTTTTAGTACCTTTGTGGTATTTGGTATTAAAGGCTTCTTTGAGATGTATTCTCAAAGGTTTGCCAATGTCGTAATCTTCATTTCTGGAGTATTTTTGGCAGTGGTAATTTTTATATTAAGTTATCAGATACTTATGCTTGAATAGGCTTATTCTAACATGTAACATTGATTCTAAACATCCCGTGAGGGATGTTTTTTTATTTTTTACGTAGAAAAGTTTGATAAGTAAAATCTATCAAATGGTTGTCATCTTTTGGGTGATATTCTTCTTTTACTAATTCCCAATGATTAGAATCGATTTCCGGGAAAAAAGCATCAGCCTCAAAAGAACTATGTACCCGAGTAAGTTCAATTACATCAGTATACTTGAGAGCTTGTTTGTAGATTTCTCCACCACCAATGATATATCCGTCTTCATTTTCCGGAATAAATTTTAGGGCTTCCTCAATATTTTGAACAACGATACAATGTTTAGGATGGTAGTTTTTTTGTCTTGTAACAATTACATGTGTTCGATTGGGAAGGAGTCTGGGAAAACTCTCAAACGTTTTTCTTCCCATAATAATATGATGACCGGTTGTAAGTGCTTTAAATCGTTTAAAATCATCCGGTAAATACCAAACTAAATCATTGTCTTTACCTAACGCATTATTTTCTGCCGCAGCAGCAATCATAATAATCATGGTTGTAGTTCATTTTTAGAATTAGCTTGATTTTCTATTTTTTGTTCAAGCTGTTTAATTCGTTGTTCTTGTTTGGTCATTAAACGTTCTATTTGCTCTCTTTCCCATTCTTTGTTCATAAACCGATCTGTTATGTAAACTTTAATAAAATGGAGAATAAATAAAAAAAACCAAACGGTTACAGCCCACAAATACCACCCTTCAAAAGGTTGTATATCGAAGAATTTTTCAATTAAAAAAAAGAAAAGACTACCTACAAGAAATAAAACAAAGTGAAAATACAATCTTTTCTTTTGTTTTATTCTTCTGCGGGCATATTCATATTTCTCATGTTGTTCTGTATTCATTGCTTCTAATATTGCTGTTTTTTGCTTTTGAAAGGTATAGTTTTTTTTAAAAATAAAAAAATCAAATTATTTATAATGAATTACGAAACCGTTTTCCTGTTTATTATATACAAATCAATATGTTAGAAATTAAGAATTTTATTTTTTTTAGATTAACTTTTTGATAAAATGATAAAAGTGCGGGTAACTATTTGATTTTCATTATTCTGTTTGTTTCTTTGTGCCATAATTCTAAAAATTAGATAGTTATGGCAATTAAGAAACAATTTATAAAATCAAAACCGGTTTGTAAAGTAACTTTTTCAATTGAAGCAAAAGAGGCGAGTACTGCTGCAGTTGTTGGTGATTTTAATAATTGGAATCCAAAAGAAGGAGAGTTAAGTAAATTAAAAAACGGAACGTTCAAAGCTACGTTTGAATTACCGGCTTCCAATTCGTATGAATTCCGTTATTTAGTGGATGGAGAATTTGTAAACGACGATCAAGCAGATGCTTACAAATGGAATGATTTTGCTGCTGCCGAAAACAGTGTTGTAGCAGTTTAGTCTTTGTTTTTATCGTAAAGATTTAATCCGTTTGATTTTTTTCAAACGGATTTTTTAATCTAATTTAAATGTAATTGGAATACTAAAAGAAACTTTTACAGGGACTCCTTTAATGGTAGCATTAACTAATTTGGGAATTTTATTTAAAATTCTTTTGGCTTCATCTTCTAAAATTTTATCAGGACCATTTAATTCTTTAATGACAATTGAGCCATCTTTATCGATGTAGAAGTTACATTCAACTTTTCCTTGAATTCCTTTTCTTAATGCTTTATTTGGATATCTGAAATTTTTAACAATGTGACTTGAAAAATACTTATTGATACAACTTTCAATATCAATTGAGTTTTTACATTCTATAGGATAAGGTCTTTCTATAAATTTAAATTCTGATTTAAATTTCATTTCTTTCAATAATTCATCACTAGCAATAAATAGTTTGTTTTCTGAATTTTTTATAAAAACAAATTCAAAACGTTTTGCTTTAATGGTATCTTCGAGATTTTCATCACTTGGATAGGGTTGTAATTGAAGTAAAAATTGAATTATTTTAACTTTTATTTCTTCATTCAGAAAATCAATATCAATATCTTCTCTAATAGATTTATTTGGACTATAAACAAAAGCAAAAGTTAAAGAAGTTTTGTTGTCAATCATTTTTTGAGTGATATCGTTTTCAATTTCAGGGGTAATTAATCCTAATATTTCTTTTTCAAAAATTTCTCTTTCACAATCGAAATAGTCTGACTCATTGTTACATATATCTGTAAAAGGAAAATATTTATAGGATTTATTTTCCTGTCCAAACAATGAAAAAGTAAATAAAAGGAATATTAATTGATATCTCATAAGTGAATTTAAATAGCTACTGCTCCTTTAATATGTGGGTGAGGATCATATCCTACCAATGTAAAATCTTCAAAAGTGAAGTCAAAAATATTTCTAACATCCGGATTTAAAACCATTTTGGGTAAGGGTCTTGGCTCACGAGAAAGTTGTAATTCTAATTGTTCGATATGGTTGTTATAGATGTGAGCATCACCAAAAGTATGAATGAAATCGCCTGGTTTCAAATCGCAAACTTGAGCAATCATCATGGTTAATAAAGCATACGAAGCGATATTGAAAGGCACTCCTAAAAAGATGTCCGCACTGCGTTGATACAATTGGCAACTTAATTTACCATCGGCCACATAAAATTGAAAAAAGGCATGACAAGGTGGAAGTGCTGCTTTGCCATTGGCTACATTTTCTCCAAATGATTTAGAAGTATCCGGTAAAACAGAAGGATTCCAAGCGGAAACTAACATTCTACGACTATTGGGATTTTTCTTCAATGTTTCAATTAATTCTGTAATTTGATCAATTTCTTCACTGTTCCAGTTTCGCCATTGATGTCCGTAAACCGGACCTAAATCACCGTTTTCATCCGCCCATTCGTCCCAAATTTTTACTCCGTTTTCTTTAAGGTAATTGATGTTGGTGTCGCCTTTTAAAAACCAAAGCAATTCATAAATAATCGATTTCAAATGTAATTTTTTGGTGGTTACCATCGGAAAACCTTCACTTAAATCAAAACGCATTTGATAGCCGAAAACACTGATGGTTCCGGTTCCGGTTCTATCACCTTTTTGTGTTCCGTTTTTTAAAACATGTGTTACAAGGTCATGATACTGCTTCATTTTTATGTTTTTATTTTATTAGGTTATCCAATTATCATTCCAGCAATTGTGGCCGAAAGCAAAGAAGCTATGCTTCCACCAATAACAGCTTTTAAACCAAATTCCGAAAGTGTTTTACGTTGTCCCGGTGCTAACGAGCCAATTCCACCAATTTGAATGCCGATGGAAGCGAAATTGGCAAAACCACAGAGCATATACGTGGCCATAATAACTGATTTGTTATATGTGAAATGAATTGTTGAAGTTGCATTTTTTAATTCCGCTAATTGAATGTAACCTACAAATTCTGAAGCGGCTAATTTTATCCCTAGTAATTGGCCCATCAGCATCACATCTTCTTTTGCCACACCAATTAACCACATTAATGGAGCAAAGACAATTCCTAAAATGGTTTCTAAAGAAAATTTAGAATACGGAGTATTGGCCGAAATAACATCATTTAATCCGCTCCATCCGCCTATCCAGCTCAATGTGTAATTTATCATCGCTATAAAAGCAATGAAAACTAATAACATAGCGGCAACATTAGCGGCTAATTTTAATCCTTCAGTTGTTCCGGTAGCTATTGCGTCTAAAATATTTGAACCAATTTTCTCTTTTGAAACTTCTACATTCGTATCAATAGATTCTGTTTGAGGGAATAACATTTTTGATACCACAATTGCTCCCGGTGCTGCCATTACTGAAGCAGCAAGTAAATGTTTAGCAAATTCTAATCGCAAAACAGGATCGTTTCCACCTAAAAACCCAATATAAGCAGCTAAAACTCCACCGGCAACAGTAGCCATTCCGCCTACCATGACTAACAAAATTTCGCTTTTGTTCATTTTTTCCAAATAGGCTTTAATCATTAGTGGAGCTTCGGTTTGACCCAAAAAGATATTTCCGGCAACCGATAAACTTTCTGCTCCTGATATACCTAAAATTTTGGTTAAAAGCATTGCTAAGCCTTTTACTACAATTTGGATTATTCCTAAATAAAACAATAATGAAGTTAAAGCAGAAAAGAAAATAATGGTTGGTAAAACTTGAAAAAGAAAGATAAATCCGAAGTTATCCACATTCATCATTCCTCCTAATAAAAATTCACTTCCGGCTCTTGTAAAATCTAAAACTTTTACAAATAATCCGCCTACAAATTCAAAAATATTTTTTACAAAAGTTATTTTTAGTACACCAATAGCTAAAACTAATTGGGCAAAAATTCCAATGCCAACTGTTTTCCAATTAATAGCCTTTCGATTAGCACTAAACACATAGGCTAAAGCCAAGAGGGATAGCATTCCTAAAAGTCCTCTCCATAAACTATTTATTGAAAAACCTTCGCTAGCAATAAGTTTTGCTTGATTTTGAATCGGTTTTATTTTATTAGATGAAAAAAAGGAATAGGCTTTATCTTTTGATTTTATAGTCAGAATTGAATCGGACTTAGAAATAATAGTGAATCGCTTGGTTGGAGCATCAGCACCATTTTCAAACAAAAACAAAAAATTATCTTGCACTAAATAATCACCTTTTTGCGTGAGGCTGTCTGCACTGATTTTGAGTTCATAACCGCCTTCTTTTAACTCTAAATAATCAGATTTAGAAGAGTTTAATTGCCACTTTTTTTCTATTTCTTGAGCATTAAAACCGAGAGAGAACAAGGTTATAATAAGGGTAATTATTTTTTTATACATTTTTTAAATAGGATTATTTGTTTAAGACTCTTTTTTCGAAATTTCATCTCTAATTTTTGCTGCTTTTTCATAGTCTTCATTCAGCACAGCTTCGTTTAAGAGCTCATATAATTCCTGAATACTTTTGGCACTGTAGGTGTCTTTAGAAGAGGAGTCTTCCAATCCAAATGTTTCCGGAGAACTTAACACACCATCGTTATCACCTTTTGAATCTTCAGATTCCATCGTATTACCTTTCAGGTAAACTCCGGCTTTATCAAGTATGTTTTTATAGGTAAAAATGGGGGCACTAAAACGTAGAGCCAAGGCAATTGCATCCGATGTTCGAGCGTCAATAATTTCTTCAATTTTATCTCGTTCGCAAATAATACTCGAATAAAAAACGCCATCTACTAACTTATGAATAATCACTTGCTTTACAACAATATCAAATCGATCTGCAAAATTTTTAAATAAGTCGTGCGTGAGCGGGCGAGGTGGTTTTATCTCTTTTTCCAATGCAATAGCGATGGATTGAGCTTCAAAAGCACCAATAACAATAGGTAATTTTCGCTCACCATCAACTTCGTTTAATATTAATGCATAGGCACCGTTTTGGGTTTGACTATAAGAAATTCCTTTTATGGCTAGTTTAACAAGACTCATGACATGAATTTATAATGCTTTATAAATAAAGCATTTATGCTTAAATACTAATAAAAAAAAGGGCAATCTAAACAAAGATACAACTATCTCAATTTAGATAGCCCTATGTGGGCACAATTTATAAAAAATTATGAATTTTGAGCTTTAAAATCTTTTAATTTTTGGGTCAATTTAGGAACAATTTCAAAAGCATCACCAACCACACCATAATCCGCTACTTTGAAAAAAGGTGCTTCGGGGTCTGAATTGATAACAACTTTTACTTTTGAAGAATTAATCCCTGCAATATGTTGTATTGCTCCAGAAATTCCAATGGCAATATATAAATTAGTTGCTACGGGTTTTCCTGTTTGGCCAACGTGTTCACTATGAGGTCTCCAGCCTAAGTCAGATACCGGTTTTGAGCAAGCTGTCGCTGCTCCTAAAACGGATGCTAATTCTTCTAGCATTCCCCAGTTTTCGGGACCTTTTAATCCGCGACCACCTGAAACTACCACTTCCGCATCTGCAATGGTCACTTTTCCTGTTACTTTTTCTACATTTTCAACTTTAACTGAAAAATCAGCATCGTTTAAGTTTGGCGAAAAATCTTCGGTCGATAAAGAAGAATTACTTTCTATTAATCCATAAGAGTTTTTAGCTAGACCTAATACTTTTATATCAGTAGAAATTTCAGTGATATTGAAAGCTTTATTTGAAAATGCATTTCTTTTTACTTGGAAGGGAGAAGTGCTCAAAGGCAATCCAACTACATTTGAAGCATAACCGGCTTCTAATCCAACAGCAACAAGCGATGCCATATAAATACTATCTGTTGTTGAAGAAAGTACTATTACTTTTGCTCCTTCTTTTTGTGCAGCTTGTTTAATAACATCAGCATACGCTTTTGCATTGAATGTGGTCAATTTATCGTTGGATACTTTCAATACTTTGTCTACACCATATTTTGATAATTCTGAAACATCGCCCGCGTTTACCGTTACGGCTGTTACACTTGTTCCTAATGATGCTGCAACTTTTTTTGCATACGAAGCCAATTCAAAAGCTACTTTTTTGAATTTTCCTTCTGTTGATTCTGCGTATATTAATAGTGACATGATTTTTTTTGTTTAAATGTTTAAATGTGATTTAATAGTTTAAAGGTTTAAAAGTAGGTAATATGCTTACTCCCAAATCCTAACTAAAAACTGATTACTAAATAACTTTCGCTTCGTTATGCAATAAATTTACTAATTCATCTAAATTATCAGCATTGATTAACTTTACAGCTGATTTAGGTGCCGGTTTTTCAAATTTCACTGCTTTTGTGTTCACATTAGCTCCAATCGGTTCTAAAACGGTGAGAACTTTTGTACGTGCAGTCATAATTCCTCTCATGTTAGGGATTCTCAAATCTTTTTCTTCAACCAAACCTTTTTGACCACCGATTACTAAAGGTAAAGAAGCTGAGATAGTCTCTTTTCCACCATCAATCTCTCTGATTGCTTTAACAGAAGAGCCATCAATTTTTACATCAATACAAGAGTTTACGAAATTGTAGCCTAATAAACCGGCAATCATTCCGGGAACCATTCCTCCATTGTAATCTAATGATTCTTTGCCACAAATAACTAAATCATATTGACCTTGTTTGATTACATCCGCTAATTGTTTGGCAACAAAAAAACCGTCAGTTGGATTAGCATTTACACGAATTGCTTCATTTGCTCCAATTGCCAATGCTTTTCTCAAGGTAGGCTCTGTATCAGGCCCGCCAACATTAACAACAGTTACGTTTGCTCCTTGTTGCTCTTGAAACCAAATTGCTCTAGTTAAACCGAACTCGTCATTAGGGTTAATCACAAATTGCACGCCGTTTGTATCAAATTCTGAATCACCGTTTGTGAAATTAATTTTTGAAGTAGTATCAGGTACATGACTGATGCAAACTAATATTTTCATAAAATAGGTTTAAGTTATTTTTTCGGTTACGAAATTACAAATTAATTTTCAAATTTTAGTATGCATGCATAATATTTTTTTAGTATTATATCGTTTTCGTAGGGTATTATTATTGTTTTTTTATTTTTCCCTAACAACTATTGCAAATTCTGAATTAAAATAACGCAAAAAAATATCAACTATTTTACTTTCAAAATATGCATTTAAGTGATTTATAATTTTTATTTTTGCCTTTCATAAAATAGATTATTGAATATTAAGATATGAGAACAATACAATTCAGAGAAGCTATTGCAGAAGCAATGAGTGAAGAAATGAGACGTGACGAAAGCGTTTATTTAATGGGTGAAGAAGTAGCTGAATATAATGGAGCTTACAAAGCTTCGAAAGGAATGTTAGATGAGTTTGGTCCAAAAAGAGTAATCGATACTCCTATTGCAGAGCTAGGATTTGCCGGAATTGCGGTAGGTTCAGCTATGAACGGTTGTCGTCCGATTGTTGAATTTATGACCTTTAATTTTTCTTTGGTTGGAATTGATCAAATTATTAATAATGCCGCAAAAATGCGTCAAATGTCAGCCGGACAATTTCCGATGCCAATGGTTTTTAGAGGACCAACCGCTTCAGCAGGACAATTAGCCGCAACACATTCGCAAGCATTTGAAAATTGGTTTGCTAATACGCCCGGATTAAAAGTAGTGGTTCCATCTAATCCATATGATGCAAAAGGATTATTAAAATCGGCTATTCGTGATAATGATCCGGTTATTTTCATGGAATCAGAACAAATGTATGGTGACAAAATGGAAGTCCCTGAAGGAGAATACACTATTCCTCTTGGCGTTGCTGATATCAAAAGAGAAGGTTCAGATGTAACGATTGTTTCTTTTGGAAAAATTATCAAAGAAGCTTTTGTTGCTGCTGATGAATTGGCAAAAGAAGGTATTTCTTGTGAGATTATAGATTTAAGGACAGTTAGACCAATGGATTATGATGCGATTCTTACTTCTGTTAAAAAAACTAACCGTTTAGTTGTCTTAGAAGAGGCATGGCCATTTGCAAGTGTTGCTTCTGAAATTACATATATGGTTCAAGAGAGAGTATTTGATTATTTAGATGCTCCAGTACAGCGAATTACAACGGCTGATACACCGGCACCTTATTCTCCTTCACTATTGAAAGAATGGTTGCCTAATGCTAATGATGTAATTAAAGCAGTAAAAAAGGTTTTATATAAATAAACAAAATAAAAACTATATTTGAAACTTCATCAACCTAATTTTTGATGAAGTTTTTTTTTACAAACACTATGAAAATTAAAAGCCTTCTTATATTTTTCTTTTTATTCTCCGTTTCAATCATTGCACAAACTAAAGTCAGTGGTATTGTTGTAGACGAAAATAATGAACCAATTCCGTTTGCCAATGTGTATTTTAAAAACTCTACAGAAGGTATAATTACAAACGAAAATGGACGATTTTACCTTGAGTCACAAAAAAATTACGGTGTTTTAGTTGTCTCATTTATTGGCTATACACCTCAGGATGTAAAATTGGAGAAAGCAGTTACATATAACATGAAGGTAACACTAACAGAGGGTGAAACTCTAAGAGAAGTCGTATTGGTCTCAGGCAAGTTATCCAAAAAGAATAATCCGGCTATTGATATCCTCCGTAAAATTTGGGAAAGAAAACGAAAAAATGGTTTGAGACAATTCAATCACTACCAATATGATAAATACGAAAAAGTAGAGTTTGATCTCAATACCATTGATAGTGCAACGATGAAAAGCAGGGTTTTCAAAGGAATGGAATTCGTTTTTGAACAGATGGATACTTCAGCCATTACCGGTAAAACCTATTTGCCAATTTTTATTAATGAATCCCTTTCAGAGGTGTATGGTGATAATGTGTCAAAAAGGGAGAAAGAAATACTTAAGGCTAATAAAAATTCAGGATTTAGTAACAACCAACAGATTATAGCTTTTGTAAAAGACTTGTATGCCGATTATGATATTTATGACAATTATCTGAAATTTTTTGATAAAGATTTTGTGAGTCCATTATCCAGAACAGGAATTGATGTCTACAATTATGCTCTAACCGATAGTATGTATATTGATAATAAATGGTGTTATAACATTGTTTATTATCCACGTAGAAAAGGTGAACTCACATTTAAAGGTGATTTTTGGGTGAATGATACTACTTATGCAATCAAAAACATCAACTTGGCAGTAACTAAAAGTGCTAATATTAACTGGGTCAAAGAAATTTATATTGAGCAAGAATTTGAAGTTGTGAATGATTCAGTATTTTTATTGAAAAGAGACCACATGATGTCTGATTTTGCTTTTAGAAAAAAGGAAGAATCACAAGGTGTCTATGGAAAAAGAACAACACTTTACAAGAACCACCAATTCAATATTGAAAAGCCGAAAGAATTTTATAAAGAAGAAGTCAATTTTATTGATAATGAAGTCTACAGTCGCTCTGATGAATATTGGCATGAAAACCGATTTGAGAATTTGAGTAAAGACGAATTGGGAGTCTACAAAATGCTTGATACACTCAAAACCGTGAAAAAATTCAAGCAAATGTATGATTTGGTAGCCATTTTGGGAAGTGGGTACATTCAAAAAGGTAATTTTGACATCGGTCCAATTTTTTCAACTTTTGGTTACAATGAAGTGGAAGGTTTCCGATTACGTGCAGGAGGAAGAACCTATTTCGGTCAAAATGATCCATGGCGTTTGCAATTTTATACGGCATACGGATTTGAAGATAACCAATTTAAATATGGCGTTTCCGGTAAGGTTTTATTGAACAAACGAAATCGACTTATTCTCGAAGGTGGAAATAGGCGTGATATTGAACAAATTGGAGCTAGTTTAACAACAACCAATAATGTACTTGGTAGAAGTTTTGCTTCCAACGGATTATTTATGTCTGGAGCGAATGATAATTTAACAAGTATTAACTTGAGTATGGTTTCATTGAATATTGAACCTCTAAAGAATCTAACTTTCGAAACCGGATTTTCATACCGAACCTTAAAACCGGCTTGGGATAAGTTTAGCTTAGATTATTTTTCAAGTGATTCTCCAACCGATATAAAAAGCGAAGTGGCTCAATCTGAGATTAACTTCTCGGTAGATTATACACCCCGAAGAAAGACCGTTGGGTATGGCGTTGAAAGAAGTATTGTAGATAGCCCATTCACAAGGATATTTGTGAATTATAGTCAAGGTTTAAAAGGTGTTTTTGACAGTGATTTCGACTATCAAAAACTACAATTATACATCAAACAGCCCATTTTAGTGGGTGGTTTCGGACGATTAAATGTCATAACAGAAGCAGGAAAAACCTTTGGTGAAGTTCCATTGGGATTGATGAGTGTCGTGCCGGGAAACCAATCCTACTTTCTAATTGAAAACACTTTCAATAACTTAAATTTCTATGAGTTTGTAACGGATGAATATGCAACTTTGCAATTGGAACATCACTTTTTAGGGCGATTATTATCTAGAATTCCTGGGCTTAGAGAGTTGAATTTAAGAGAAATAGTAGGAGTAAAAGCTGTTGTTGGTAATGTTTCTGATGCCAACCGAGCGTTAAATGCCTCCGGTTTAAACTATTTGGCTCCTGATAAACCCTATTGGGAATATAGTGTTGGAATCGGAAATATCTTCAAAGTTTTCCGAATCGACTGTTCTTGGCGAGGAAATTACCGCCATCTTCCCGATGCAAATAATTTCACAATCAAAGGTTCATTTGGGTTTTATTTTTAATTCGAAAAATTTAGATTCAATTTTTTTATTCTTTCTAAAGCTTTGTAAGTATTGTTGTGAATTTTATAAAACTTATTTGCCTGCTTCACTATTAATAATTAAGGTGATACCTTTGCATTACTAATTTTAGTAAAGAAAAAACATATGAGTGTAGCAAAACAAAAGTCGTTCGATGTGCTAATCGAAATACCAAAAGGAAGCCGAAATAAATATGAATACGATTTTGAATTAAAAAAAATTCGTTACGATCGAATGATTTTTTCTTCAATGATGTATCCGGCTGATTACGGTTTCATTCCGGAAACGTTGGCCTTGGATGGAGATCCGCTAGATGTATTGGTTTTAGTAACAGAGCCTACTTTCCCAGGTTGTGTGATGGAGGTAAAACCGATTGGCGTCTTCCACATGGCAGACGAAAAAGGGCCGGATGAAAAAGTGATTTGTGTACCGGTTTCAGACCCCGTTTGGAATAAATTGAACGATTTATCCGATGTGAATCCACATTTATTAAAAGAAATTGAACACTTTTTTCAAGTATACAAAGATTTAGAACAAAAGAAAGTAGATGTGGAAGGCTGGGGTGATGTTCACGAAGCCAAAGATATTATTGAAACATGTGTAGATCGGTTTGTGAATTTAAAGGACAAACCGGAAGGATTATTCCGTATTTTGTAAAGAATTTTCATTTTCATTCAAAAAAGCAACATTCTAATAAGAATTGTTGCTTTTTTTTGTTCCTATTTTGTTACTTTTGCAATCGTTAAAAAAATTATAAAATACATTTTTATGGATTCAATGATGATTTATGTGCCTATTGTCATGGCAGTCTTGGGATTACTTTTTATGGGAATTAAAGCAGCTTGGGTAAACAAACAAGATGCTGGAGACGACAAAATGCAAGGTATTTCCAAGAGTATTCAAGAAGGAGCAATGGCCTTTTTGAAAGCTGAGTATAGAATTTTAGCCATTTTTGTGGTCATTGCCTCCATTGCTTTGTTTGGCGTTTCTCAATTAGTAGAAACTTCACACTGGTTGATTGTAATTGCTTTTATTTTTGGAGCAATTTTTTCAGCTCTTGCCGGAAATATAGGAATGCGTATTGCCACGAATGCCAACGTAAGAACTACTCAAGCTGCTAAAACAAGCTTACCTCAAGCCTTAAAAGTGTCATTTGGAGGTGGTACAGTAATGGGACTTGGCGTAGCCGGTTTGGCCGTTTTAGGACTGAGTTTGTTTTTTATCATATTTATCAACATGTTTGTTGGTAAAGGAGGCGATTTTTACACCGAAATGACTGTAGCTCTTGAAACGTTAGCTGGATTTTCATTAGGTGCTGAGTCAATTGCTCTTTTTGCTCGTGTGGGAGGTGGAATTTATACAAAAGCAGCCGATGTTGGTGCAGACTTAGTGGGTAAAGTAGAAGCCGGTATTCCGGAAGATGATCCGCGTAATCCTGCTACTATTGCGGATAATGTAGGTGATAATGTAGGTGACGTAGCCGGAATGGGAGCTGATTTATTTGGGTCGTATGTAGCTACAGTATTAGCCTCTATGGTTTTAGGAAATTATATCATCAAAGATATGACACAAGCTAACGGTACTCAATTTTCGGATACATTTGGAAATATGGGACCAATTTTATTACCGCTAGTAATTGCCGGAATTGGAATCTTAGCTTCGATTATCGGGACCTTTTTTGTCAATATCAAAAATAATGATGCAAAAGAAGCTCAAGTACAATCTGCTTTGAACTTAGGTAATTATATCTCATTAGGTTTAACAGTGGTTGCTTGTTGGTTTTTAATCGACATGATGTTGCCGGAAACCATCAACATGAATTTCTTTGGCGAAGGGTTAAAAGAAGTGCCTTCTCGTCATGTGTTTTATGCCACACTAGTTGGTTTATCTGTAGGTTGGTTAATATCAGCAATTACAGAATATTACACAGCTTTAGGTAAAAAACCGGTTTTAAATATTGTACAAAATTCATCAACAGGAGCAGCAACCAACATTATTGCAGGTTTAGCAACCGGGATGAAATCTACGTTTGGCTCCGTAATTCTTTTTGCTGCAGCTATTTGGGGAGCTTATGCATTAGCCGGATTTTATGGTGTAGCTATTGCTGCTTCAGCTATGATGGCTACTACGGCTATGCAATTAGCAATTGATGCATTCGGACCTATTGCTGATAATGCCGGTGGTGTAGCTGAAATGAGTGAATTACCTAAAGAAGTTCGTCAACGTACAGACGTTTTAGATTCAGTAGGGAATACCACTGCAGCAGTAGGTAAAGGTTTTGCCATTGCTTCTGCCGCGTTAACAGCTCTGGCATTATTTGCTGCTTATGTAACCTTTACAGGAATTAATGGTATCAATATTTTCAAGGCAGATGTATTAGCTGCTTTATTTATAGGAGGTATGATTCCGGTAATTTTTTCTGCACTTGCTATGCAATCAGTAGGAAAAGCTGCTATGGATATGGTTCAAGAGGTGCGTCGTCAATTTAGAGAAATTCCGGGTATCATGGAAGGTACCGGTAAACCGGAATATGGGAAATGTGTAGATATTTCTACCAAAGCGGCTTTACGTGAAATGATGTTACCGGGTGCTATCACTATAATTGTTCCCATTTTGGTTGGATTATTTATGGGTGCAGAGGCATTAGGTGGTTACATGGCTGGTGTTTGTGTTTCAGGGGTGCTTTGGGCAATTTTTCAAAACAATGCCGGTGGTGCTTGGGATAATGCTAAAAAATCATTTGAAGCCGGAGTGATGATCAATGGGGAAATGACTTTCAAAGGTTCTGATGCTCATAAAGCAGCCGTAACAGGTGATACTGTGGGTGATCCATTTAAAGATACTTCGGGACCTTCAATGAACATTTTAATTAAATTAACTTGTTTGGTAGGTTTAGTAATTGCTCCAATTTTAGGAGGTCACGATGCAACTACAGTGGCAGAAAAGCCTACTTGTTGTTCCTCTTCTGAAATGTGTGCTTCAATGACGAAAGAAGAATGTATTGCTAAAGGCTGCAACAATAAGAATTGTAAATTCATGAACGAAGAAAAAGAAGAAGTTTATAAAAACATTTCTGTTGAAAAATCCAAAGATGTTACTGGTAAAGTAGGTGCTGTAGTAACCATTACTTCTAAAGTAAATGGTGAAGAAAAAACAGCAACCCAAACTTTCGAAGGAACAGACGAAGAAGTTACTGCTAAAATTGAGGAATTTAAAAAGCAATAGTTTTTGTTTTTCAATCATAAAAAATGCCTTGCCTACGTACGCAAGGCATTTTTATTTTTACTACATTTAGCTTAATAAATATTTTTTATGACAAGATTTTCTTTTTTGTTAATTGGATTCATTTCTTTTCTTAGTTTTGGACAAAATATTATTCCTCGACCCGAATCTATAGAATTTCGTCAAGGTGTATTTATGTTAAATAGTAAAACCATCATTAAAGCAGATGAAAATTCCTTTGAAGCTCAATTTCTCCAAAAATATATTCATGAAAATAGTGGGTTGAAACTAACGATCAATAAAAATGCTAAGAGTGAAAATTGCATTACACTAAATTATGCTCTCTCCCCAAAATTATCAGTAACTAAAGACTCATCAGGAAAACGCTCTTCATTTAAAAGTAATGGTGAGGAATATATGTTGTTGGTAAATACTAGTGAAATCAGTATTACCGGAGTTGGAAATGCCGGAGTTTTTTATGGAATTCAAACACTACTGCAATTACTTCCATTGGAGCGAAAAGATGAGGTTGAGATTCCATGTTTGATAATTTCCGACCAACCCAAATTCCAATGGCGAGGTATGCATTTAGACGTTTCTAGACATTTTTTTGATACAGAATTTATCAAAAAATATATTGATTTCCTGGCTCAGTATAAAATGAATACTTTTCATTGGCATTTAACCGATGATCAAGGTTGGCGGATTGAAATTAAGAAATATCCAAAACTTACTGAAATTGGTGCTTGGCGAAACGGTTCCATGGTTGGGCATTACCGCGACCAAACTTTTGACAATAAAAAATATGGTGGATTTTACACCCAAGAAGAAATCAAAGAAGTAGTAGCCTATGCTAAAGAACGACACATAACGGTAGTTCCTGAAATTGAAATGCCGGGGCATGCTTTGGCTGCTTTGGCCGCTTATCCGGAATATTCTTGTACGGGCGGACCTTTTGAAGTGGGAAAAACATGGGGTGTATTAGACGATGTCTTTTGCCCAAAAGACGAAACGTTTACCTTTTTAGAAAATATTTTAAGTGAAGTAATTGTATTATTTCCGTCAGAATACATTCATATTGGCGGTGATGAGTGTCCCAAAACACGATGGAAAAGTTGTTCGTTTTGCCAAAAGCGAATGAAAGACGAGAAGTTAAAAGACGAGCATGAATTACAAAGTTATTTCATCCAACGAATTGAAAAATTTGTCAACAGTAAAGGACGAAAAATCATCGGCTGGGATGAAATTCTCGAAGGCGGTTTGGCTCCAAATGCGGCCGTAATGAGTTGGAGAGGAACCGAAGGAGGTATTGCCGCAGCCAAAGAAAAACATTTTGCAGTTATGTCGCCGGGCTCACATTGCTACTTTGATCATTACCAAGGAGAACCTGCTAATGAACCTTTAGCTTTTGGTGGATATACTACTTTGGAAAAAGTGTATAGTTACAATCCTATTCCAACTGAGTTAAACGAGGCAGAATCGGCATATATATTAGGAGGCCAAGCCAATTTATGGACTGAATACATAGAAACGCCTACCCAAGTTGAATACATGCTTTTCCCTCGACTTACAGCTATTGCAGAGGTGGTTTGGGGAACTTCAAATCCTCAAAACTATAAAGCTTTTGAAGATCGAGTGGTGCACCACATGAAAGCTTGGAAACAAAAAAATATCAATTTTAGTAAAGCCATTTATCAAGTGGTTTCAGATATTGCAGTTCAAAACAACCAAATCTATTATGCTTTGAAGGGTATAAATGAATCCGGAATTCGCTTTACAACTAATGGTTCTGAACCAAAAGCAGATTCAAAAGCATATACTTCACCCATACAAATAGATAAAAGTTGTACTATAAAATCTGCCTATTTTGAAGCGGGACAAGCCAAAAGTACGACAATTTCACAAACATTTTACATTACCAAATCTTCCGGAAAATCCATTTCATTAAAATATGAACCCAGTAAAACGTATGGAAAAGATGGAGCATCTACTTTGGTAGATGGTGTCAAAGGCGACTTGCTTCGTTTTGGAAAAAATTGGTTAGGTTTTTCGGGTAGAGATGTCGAAGCCACTATCGATTTTGGCTCGACTACCTCTTTTGAAAAAGTGAGTTTAAATACTTTTAATGGCGAAAGTAGTTGGATTTATTTACCTAGAGAAATTCAATTTTTGGTTTCTGATGATGGAATATCCTTTTCACTTATTAAAACTGTTTTACAAGAACAAATTGCAAAGCAAAAAGGAGTTGTGGTTGAAAGTTTTTCCAAAACAAAAGCCAAATATCTCAAAGTTATAGCTAAAAATTACGGCATCATTCCAGATGGAAAACCCGGTGCCGGAAATGCAGCTTGGTTATTTATGGACGAAATAAGTGTAGAATAATATGGCAAATAGACGAAAATTTCTAAAAACAACAGCTCTGGCAACCGCAGGTGTAGCTTTGCAATCCTTTCAATCAAAATCGGAAGAGAAGGAAATATTTCCCTCATACTCAAATAAACCCATAGTGCTTTCCACATGGAATTTCGGTTTACAAGCCAATGAAGCCGCTTGGGAAATATTGAAAATCAATGGAAGAGCTCTCGATGCAGTGGAAGTTGGAGTGAAACTAACTGAAGCTGATCCTTCCGAGCGTAGTGTTGGTTATGGCGGTCGTCCGGACAGAGATGGGCGTGTAACGTTAGATGCTTGCATCATGGATGAATTTTCAAATATCGGCTCGGTGGCTTGTTTGGAACATATCAAACATCCCATTTCAGTTGCCAGAGCCGTGATGGAAAAAACGCCTCATGTTATGTTGGTGGGCGAAGGGGCTTTGCAATTTGCCTTATCGCAAGGATTTCCAAAAGAAAATTTATTAATTGAAGCATCTGAAAAAGAGTGGAAAGATTGGCTAAAATCTAGTCAATACCAACCCAAAGTGAATATCGAAAACCACGATACTATTGGAATGATTGCTTTGGATATACAGGGTAATTTATCTGGAGCATGCACCACAAGCGGCATGGCGTTTAAAATGCATGGACGTGTGGGTGATTCACCGATTATTGGTGCAGGTTTGTATGTGGATAACGAAATTGGTGCCGCTACTGCAACAGGTCACGGTGAAGAAGTCATTCGAATTACGGGTTGTCATTTGGTTGTTGAACTCATGCGTCAAGGAAAATCGCCTCAAAAAGCGTGTGAAGAAGCGGTTATGCGAATTGTAAAACTCACGCAAAATCGTGGTAAAAACCTAAAAGACATTCAAGTTGGTTTTATTGCCTTAAATAAAAAAGGAGAATACGGTTCGTATTGCGTTCAAGGCGGTTTCAATTTTGCCGTTCACGATGCAACCGGAAATAAATTAATCGATGCGAAGTATTATTTGAAATAATGAAAAAACTAGAAATAGCTTGTTTTAATTTGGATTCGGCTTTGATTGCTCAAAATGCTGGAGCTGATAGAGTAGAATTATGTACTGATATTTCGCTAGGTGGAATTACTCCAAATCTTGAAATGATTCAAGAAGCTCGTCAAAAGCTAACCATCGATTTATATGTAATGATTCGTCCAAGAGGAGGAAATTTTGTGTATTCTGATACTGAATTGGAACAAATGAAATCGGAAATCGAAACCATTAAAAAATTGGGTGTCAACGGCTTTGTTTTCGGGATTTTGAAGGATGATAATACAATTAATATAAAACAAAATAAAGTCTTAGTGGAATTAGCCAAACCTTTTCCATGTACGTTTCACAGAGCTTTTGATGCCGTTTCGAATTACGAAAAAGCATTAGAAGATGTCATTTCTTGCGGATTTTCAACGATTCTAACTTCCGGAACTTCCCCAAATGTAATGGAAGGAAAAGAAGTTTTGAAGCGACTAGTCGTTCAAGCCAATAATCGCATTGAAATTATGCCCGGTGGTGGTTTGCGTTCAAACAATATTTCAGATTTGGATAAAATAGTAAATGCCAATTGGTATCATTCTTCCGCTATAACCAATAGAAGTGAAATGACAAGTGCTGAGGAAATACTTCAACTCAAGAAAAAGTTACAATCTTAAATGAACTTATAGAACTTATATGTTTAAAAAAATAACATTGTTTTTAATTTTCATTTGCTACTCAGTTTCAGCACAGATCTCCTATCGCAATTTATCAATCGAAAATTGGACATTCAACAAGCAAAACGAAGCAAAAAAATACAATGCAATTATTCCCGGAACAGTTCATACTGATCTATTTCAAAATCAATTAATTCCCGATCCTTTTTTTGGTGCCAATGAAAAACAATTACAATGGATTGAAAATGAAAATTGGGAATACGAAACATATTTTACACTTACGGCATCGGAACTTAAAAATCAAAATATCGATTTAGAATTTGAGGGTTTAGATACGTATGCAACGGTTTTTTTGAATGGGAAAGTAGTTTTAGAAGCCAATAATATGTTCCGAAAATGGTTAATTTCAACCAAATCACATTTGAAAATTGGTACCAATCATTTGAAAGTAGTATTCCATTCGGCAGTTCAAAAAGGGAAAGAAGAAACTAAAAAATTATCCTACACTTTACCTGAAAAAGAACGTGTTTTTGTTCGAAAAGCTCAATATCAATTCGGTTGGGATTGGGGTCCGCGTTTTGTAACCGCCGGAATTTGGAAGAAAGTACAATTGAAATTTTGGAATTCGGCTAAAATCGAAAACATAAAATACAGTCAAGTCAAATTGAATGATAGTATAGCTGAATTAGAGTTTATTGTTGATGTGAATGTTAAAAAAAGCGGAAAGTATGTTCTCTTAATTTACAATGATGTTACAGGTAGAAGAGACGAGTTGTTTGTTCATTTGAAAAAAGGAGCTACATCAATTAAGAATCTATATAAAATTGATTCTCCCAAATTCTGGTGGTGTAATGGGCTAGGTAAACCTAATTTATATTCTTTTTCAATCGAATTATATCAAAAAGGAAAATCAGTTGATTCAAAAAAGCTAAACATAGGTCTACGAACCATCGAATTAATTCAAGAAAATGACCAAGTTGGAAAAAGTTTTTACTTCAAATTAAACGGAAAACCCGTTTTTATGAAAGGTGCTAATATGGTTCCGCCGGATAGTTTTTTACCACGCGTTTCGGATTCCACTTATTTTTCATTGGTTGAAAATGCCAAAAAAGCGAATATGAACATGCTGCGTGTTTGGGGCGGCGGCGTATATTTTGATGATTCCTTTTATGAAGCTTGCGATGCCAACGGGATTTTAGTGTGGCAAGATTTTATGTTTGCGTGTTCCATGTATCCGGGCGATGAAAAATTTGTGCAAAATGTAAAACAAGAAGTAATTGATAACGTAAATCGCTTACAAAATCATCCAAGTATTGCCATTTGGTGCGGTAATAATGAAAACGATGAAGGTTGGCACAATTGGGGTTGGCAAAAACAATTTAATTATTCCAAAGCGGATTCCACCCAAATTTGGAAAGATTATAAAAAAGTATTTCATGAAATGATTCCGCAGACTTTAGATAGTTTACTATCCAAAGAGAAAAATATCTACTGGCCATCTTCACCTTCAAAAGGTTGGGGAAGAAAAGAAAGTTTAACGCAAGGTGATGTACATTATTGGGGCGTTTGGTGGGGAAAAGAACCGTTTGAAATCTATGAAAAAAAAGTAGGACGTTTTGTAAGCGAATATGGTTTTCAAGGCATGCCTAAATTGGGAACACTCCAGAAATCAATGGATCAAGAAGATTTGAATTTCACTTCAGAAGCATTTAAAAACCACCAAAAACATCCAACGGGTTTCGAAACCATTAAAGAATACATGGAACGCGATTATGTGGTTCCCAAAGATTTTGAAGATTATGCTTATGTTTCTCAATTATTACAAGCTGGTGGTATGAAAATCGCCATTGAAGCTCATCGAAGAGCAAAACCCTATTGCATGGGAAGCTTGTATTGGCAATTGAACGATTGCTGGCCGGTTACGTCTTGGAGTTCGGTGGATTATTACGGTAATTGGAAAGCATTTCATTACCAAGCAAAGCAAAGTTTCGAAAATATGTTGCTGTCAGTAGCTGAGGAAAATGAAAAATATAACATGTATTTGATTAATGATGATCTCGAAAGCTATTCCGGAAAATTGGAATTAGAAATGCTCTCTTTTGACGGCAAATCGCTTTGGGAAATTTCAAAGGAAATAACCGTTGAAGAAAATTCGAGCATCATTGTTTATGAGTTAATGAAAGAAGATTTGAAATCATTCGATTTGCAACAAAGCGTTTTAAAAGCACAGTTCCAAAATGTAAAATCAAATTATTTTTTTGCAAAACCTAAAGGGTTAAAACTGCAAAAACCGATTATTCAAATTAGAATGATAAATGATTTTATGATTGAAATTTCTTCAGATGTTTTAGCAAAAGATGTTTTTCTTTCTTCGGAGAATAATGTGTTTTTTGATGTTAATTATTTTGATGTCTTGCCCAATGAAAAACGAATAATAAACGTTTCTAAAACACCTAAAAATCTAAAAGTGAAATCGTTGTTTGATACAATGAAATAAAAAAGCCTCAACTAAATTGAGGCTTTTGCTATTTTTTGCTAAAAAAGTCCGTTTATTTCAGCATCAATTCTATTGATAATCATCCCTAAATCTTCCGGATTATCAACGAAATTGATATTGTCTACATCAATAATCAATAATTTTCCCTTGTCATAACTTTGTATCCAAGCTTCGTAGCGTTCGTTTAATCGGCTCAAATAGTCAATGGAAATCGTATTTTCATAATCACGACCTCTTTTGTGAATTTGACTCACTAAATTAGGAATCGAACTTCTTAAATAAATCAACAAATCCGGTGCCTGAACCATGCTTTCCATTAACTCAAACAACGATTTGTAATTATTAAAATCGCGGTTGGTCATTAATCCCATAGCGTGTAAGTTAGGAGCAAAAATATGGGAATCTTCATAAATCGTTCGATCCTGAATAATTTTTTTTCCGCTTTCACGAATTTGTAAAATTTGTCTGAAACGGCTATTCAAAAAGTAAATTTGAAGATTAAATGACCAACGTTCCATTTGATGATAAAAATCGTCCAAATAAGGATTGTCTACCACATCTTCAAAATGAGGTTCCCATTTAAAATGTTTGGCTAATAGTCGTGTTAAAGTGGTTTTTCCGGCTCCAATATTGCCTGCTACTGCTATGTGCATTACGGTAAATTAATTTGATATTTTCTTATTTCATTCTCGGTAAAAATAAGCAAAAATTGGTCTTTTACCTGAAATTTTTCTATTGTTTTTTCAACTAAATTAATGCGGAAACTTTTATTTTCATTTAGATGATGAAAATACAATTGATTACTCTTTTGATAAATCAAAATATCTTTTGAAATTATTTGGGCCGAATCAAAAGGAGGAATATTGCCAAGTATAGTTATTTTTCCAAACACATCACAAGTGGAAACAAGTCCGTTTGAATCAATCCAATAAAATTGATTGTAATCGGTTTGATAAAATTGAATTGGGTTTTGAAAAGGCTGTGACAATGGTTGAAAGACTTGCTTGGTAAAATCATACAGACCTAATTGCATGGGTAAAGAATTAAAAACCCATAGTCTGTTTTGAGCAGCCAAACCTACTGCTGAAGCTATAATCGGATTGTTTTGGTTTTCAGAGAAATAGATTGTAGATGTTTCATTCAATTGATTATCAAGGGTGATGACTGAATTAAAACCTTCATAAAACAACACAATTTTCAGCGGATTTTGCAAGTCTGCCCGTTTTATTTTCCCAAGTGCTAAATTTTTATATTGAAATAATTCTTTCCCTTTTTGTTTAAAAAAAACATTGTTTTTAATATAATAGTAATAGCCGAATGAATCCATTGTAATAAATTCATCAGCTGTAAGTTGTTGAGTTGAGGTCAATACAGGAGGACTATTTTTATCCTGAGAAAAACTAGTAACAACCAAAAGCAGCCAAAAAGCTGTAAGTAATATTTTCATATTTGCTAAATTACAACTATGATGACAATTTTTTTGTAAGAAAATCTTAATTTTTAACAAAATGTTGGTAACAAAAACCCAAATAACTCGTCATATTTGTTCTATCAATATTAAACGTTTTTACCATGAAAACTATTGTAGTTACTTTATTAACATTCTTTGCAGCTGTTGTCAGTGTCTTTGCTCAAGATTTTCAGGGCATGGCTGTTTATGAGTCAAAAACCAGTACTGCCGATGCCAAAGCAACGCTAGCAGGAAACAGAGAGATTACTCCAGAGATGCAAAAAATGATAGAAGAGCGTATGAAAAAAATGTTTGAAAAAACATTTATTCTAAATTTCGACAAAAATGCTTCCATTTACAAAGAAGAGGAGAAGCTTGATGCTCCTGGCCAAGGAGGAGGAATGCGTATGATGAGTAATATGATGGGTGGCGGTGGAACGCACTACAAAAATGTAAAAGAAAAGATATTTACAGTTGATAAGGAGTTTTTTGGTAAGGAGTTTTTAGTGAAAGATACACTTCCAAAATTAGATTGGAAATTAGAAGGGGAGACCAAACAAATTGGAAATTATTTGTGTTTTAAAGCAACTGCAAAACAACCTGTAAACCAATCCGATTTTAGAAATTTTAGAAGAAAAAAAGAAGAAGAAAAAGGCGATAGCAAAGAAGTTGATACAGAAGAAAAGAAAGAAGAAACAAAAACTACTAATTTTATGGATGGTTGGGAAATGCCAACAGAGACGCAGATTACAGCTTGGTATACACCGGATATTCCAATCAATCAAGGACCTGAAAATTACTGGGGATTACCTGGATTGATTTTGGAAGTAAGCGATGGAAAAACAGTGATTTTATGCTCAAAAGTTGTGCTAAATACAAAGGATAAAAAAGAAATTAAAGCTCCAAAAAAAGGAAAAGAAGTATCACAAGCAGAATATGATAAAATTGTCTTGGAAAAAATGACTGAAATGCGAGAAATGAATCAAGGTAGAGGAGGAATGCAATTTAGAATTGGCGGATAAACTTGATTGTGAAATTTAGTTACTTTTTTAATATGACAAAAAAATATCTTTTAGCCTTTAGTTTATTGATTTCTTTTCTTTCTTTTTCGCAATCTGTGCGGTTAGAAGGGTTTGTTCAAGACTCTTTACAGAAACCTTTGGAAATGGCTAATGTAATGGCAGTGAATCAACTAACAAAAGCTATGGATTCGTATGCAATTACAAATGATAAAGGAAAATTCCAATTGATTTTAAAACCTAATTCCTTATACAAGATTAAAGTCAGTTATATCGGTTATCAACCGCTTGATGTTTCAGTTGAAACAAAAGAAGAAAATATTCAAAAAGTACTGATTTTAAAAGAAGGAGGCTTTGATTTAGAAGGGGTAGAAATTGTACAAGAAATGCCTGTTTCAATTAGTGGTGATACCATTGTATATAATGCAGATTCCTTTAAAACAGGAACAGAACGAAAGTTAGAAGATGTTTTAAAAAGATTGCCGGGAGTTGATGTAAATGATGATGGTGAAATAGAGGTAGAAGGCAAGAAAGTTTCTCAACTTTTAGTTGATGGGAAAAAGTTTTTTGAAGGCGATACTAAGTTAGGAGCAAAAAACATACCGTCGGATGCGGTTGATAAAGTACAAGTGTTACGAAATTATACTGAAGTTAGCCAACTTCGTGGTTTAGAAAATAATAATGATGATATTGCCATTAACATAAAACTTAAAAAAGGTAAAAATAAATTTTGGTTTGGAGATATTTCTACCGGTATTGGTCCGGATGAACGCTATATTATTAATCCAAAATTGTTTTATTACAGCCCTAATACAAGTGTAAATGTAATTTCCAATTTTAACAATATAGGCGATGTTCCATTTTCTCTTCGTGATTATTTTAGGCTAACTGGGGGTTCAAGAAATACAATTAGTCGTAGTGGAACTAACTTCAATATTTCAACAAATGATTTAGGAATATCCACACAACGAAACAACAGGGCAGCGGCTATTGATACAAAATTTGGAGCAGCTAACGTTACTCAACAGATTTCTAAAACATGGAATCTTAGCGGATTTGCGGTAGTGACTTCAGATAAGACACAAACGAATACACTTTCAAGATATGAATATTTTTTACCTAATTCAACGGAAGTAGCAACGCAAGAAAATAGAAATGATGTTTCAAATTTAAGGAATAACCTATCTATCATAAAGTTGGGTTCTAAATTTAAACCAAATTCAAATTTTCAGTTTGATTATGATGTTTTTCTAAAAAGATCGAGTCAGGAAGAGGTAAATTTGGTAGAAACGAACGAAACTTCATTTGACGGAACTCAGAATTTTAATAGTATCAATTCATTTAAAAAGCAAGATCCTCTTACATTAAATCAAAGTCTAAATATGTTTTGGACTCAAGACGAAAAGAACACTTGGGCTTTAGAAATACAGCATCTTTATCAGGATGAAGACCCTCTTTATAATCCTGATTTGTTGAATGAACCTTTTGAAGAACTCCAACTATTTGATGATAATCAAAGTAGCTATAATATCAATCAAACACGTTTTGTTAAAACAAATAAATTAGATGCTAAAATTGATTATTATTATTCATTAACATCAAAAAGCAACATTAATATCACTTTAGGTAATACAAATTCTTACCAAAGTTATAATTCTGCAATCTTTCAAACCTTAGATAGTGGTGCTAATTTTGTGTTGGATTCTGAAGATTATAAAAATGATGTTCGTTATAGTTTTAATGATGCATACTTAGGGGTTCACTACAAGTTTATTGCAGGTAAATTTACGTTTAATCCGGGTGTAAGTTTCCATCGTTACAATACATTTAATGATCAACTTAATTCAAAAGTTAGAGATGATTTTTCAAGAATTTTGCCGGATGTTTTTGCACAATATCAGATTAAGAAATCAGAATCGTTGACTTATAATTACCGAATGAGTAATGTTTTTAGTGATATAAATTCCTTTGTCCAAGGATTAACTTTTAGTAATTTCAATGCCTTTAACAGAGGCAATAGGTTGCTGGAAAACGCTTTACAGCAGACACATACTTTGCGTTATTTTAAATATAATCTTTTCAATTACACAACCATTTTTGGTAATTTGATTTATTCTAAAACAACTGATCCTGTTGTTAATAGGGCATTTTTTAATGGCATTTATCAATTAAATGAAAGAGTTAATTTGGATGTGGAAAATGAGAGTATTAATGGAACAATAGGTTATCAACGCACTTTTTTAAAATTTTACAAAGCAAGCGTTGGGGCCAATTTAAATTGGTCTAAATTTAATACAATCAGGGTTTTTGAATTAAATAATTTTGAAGTCGAAAGATTGCAAACAACAGAATCATTTAGTCAAATTTACAGAGCATCTTTAGGGACTCAGTTTAAACTTTGGCCAAATATTGAAGTGGGTTACAGTATAACATTGAATGATTATGAAAGTGCTACGTTTAAGACACAACAACCTTTTGTTCGTTTAGATTATTACTTTTTAAATGGGTTTTCTTTTAATGCAGAGTATGATTATTATAATTATTCAAACTCTAATGGAACTATTAACAATGAATATGATTTTCTAAATGCCAGTTTGAGTTACAGAAAGAAAGATGCAAAAATGGAGTATAGAGTTGGTGTGACAAATTTATTGGATACTCGCTCATTGAATGATGATAGTTTTAATCAATCTTTTTACTCTTCATCGCAATACATTGTTCAACCTCGATACATAATTTTTAGCCTAAAATATAATTTATAATAAAAAACCTAACTAAAAACTTAGTTAGGTTTTTTTTGTGATTTATAGTCCAAATGCTTTTCTAACAGGCTCAATAAAATCTAATTTTTCCCAAGTAAATAA
>NZ_JAWKMW010000013.1:0-103132 GCF_041392085.1 Flavobacterium sp.
GACTCAGTTTTAGGCTGGAAATTAGCATTGGGAGCAATGGTTGTTGCCGGATTGATACAAATTCTTTTTGGAGTTTTTAGATTGGGAAAACTTGCTGATTTTTTTCCGCTTTCAACTATTCATGGAATGTTGGCAGCTATTGGAATTATTATTATAGCTAAACAAATCCCAATTTTATTAAACGATAATCCGCTGTTAGCCAAAGGTATGAATCCGGTAGAATTGTTGTTGAATATTCCAAAGTTCATACTTAATTTAGATGTTAAGGCTACGTTTATTGGAGTAATCAGTTTGACAATTATGTTAGGTTGGCCATTCATTAAAAATAAAAATATAAAAATGATTCCGGCTCCATTAGTGGTTTTACTTTTTGCTATTCCGGCCGAATTAGTAATGGATTTTACTCATACTGAACCTCCTTACGCATTAGTAAAAATCGGAAGTTTAGCTGATAATCTTCATTTTAATGTAGATTTTTCTGGGATTAATCAAACCGGAATTTTTATAAAATATGTTATCATGTTTGCTTTAGTTGGTTCGTTGGAATCATTATTAACTGTAAAAGCAATTGATTTAGCCGATCCGTTCAAAAGAAAATCAAATGCAAATAAAGATTTAATAGCGGTAGGGATTGGAAATACGTTAGCTGCTTTTTTAGGTGGTCTACCTATGATTTCAGAAGTTGCCCGAAGTTCATCAAACGTAAATAATGGAGCTAAAACACGATGGGCAAATTTCTTCCACGGGGTTTTCATTTTACTTTTTGTTTTATTGGCGTCGCCTTTATTAGAAATGATTCCGAATGCGGCATTAGCAGCCATGTTAATTACTGTTGGAATAAAATTGGCTCATCCGAGAGAGTTTCGACATATGCTTCACATTGGAAAAGAGCAGTTGTTTATCTTTACAGGCACGGTAATTGTGACACTTTTCGAGGATTTATTGGTAGGAATAGCTTTTGGAATGTTGTTAAAGATGATTATTCATGTGGTGAACGGCACTCCAATTTCTTCCTTTTTTAAAGCCCAAACTATTGTCTCTTTTGAAGGAAATACATATTATGTTGAGATAGATAAATCGGCTATTTTTTCAAATTATTTAGGCATTAAAAGAAAGTTGGAAGAAATTCCGCCGGGTTATCAAGTGGTAATTGATTTGAAGAAAACTAAATTAGTTGATCATTCTGTTATGGAAAATTTAGAGCATTTTAAACATGATTATGAAACTCATGATGATGGAGGAACCGTAACTATTCATGGATTGGAAAACCATACACCATTGTCTAATCATCCAAAAGCATCTAGAAAAAATAATTTAAAGATTAAATATGAAGAAGTTAATTAAACCACTTTTACTTTGTTTTTTAATAATTGTATTTATTGGAATTCAAAAAATTCAGGCACAAGAAGAATCAGCAAACACGAATGTTTGGTTTCATTATTATGGTAAAAACATGGTTTCAAGTAAATTATCGTTTTCTTTTGAAGCAACGATGCGTTATGCTAATGGGGTTTCAGAGAAGCAACAATATTTTGTGCGTCCATCGGTAGATTATCAGTTCACTAAGCGGTTTATGGGAACAATTGGCTACAGTCATTACAATACCTATTCATATGGAAATCCGGCGATGAATAGAACTAGTATTCCCGAGGATCATGTTTGGATTCAAGGAACTTTTCTGCACACTAAAAAGGATTTAAAAATTACCCATCGTTTGCGTGATGAGTTTCGATTTGTTGGTATTGCTAAGTTAAATAATGATGGAGAATATTCTATTGATGATTACGATTACAGAAACAGACTGCGGTATATGATTTTATTAAATTATCCATTGTTGAAAAAGGAAGAATCTACAAAATTATTTGCAGTTTTAGGAGATGAAATTTTTCTGAATATAGGTTCTAATGCGGGTAAAACATTCTTAAATCAGAATCGAATCATAGGTGGTTTGGGCTATAATTTTAATAAAAACCATCAAATTCAACTCAATTACATTCATCAACATATTTGGAATTTTTCCAACACACTTTTAGAAAGTAATCCAACAGTTAGGCTAACTTATATCACTAATTTTGATTGGACAAAGCCATAGTAAAAAAATAAGAACCTGAATTAATTTCTGAATAGTAAACATGTTCTGATATTTTGAAAATATCAATATTCGATACCTTTTTTATTTCATAAATAGTTGATTTGTTATTGAATTTTAATCAAACAAATTATGAAAAAATTATTACTCTCCATTTTCGCATTGTATTTTATTTTAAACGCAAATGCACAAACACTCGACATTGAATGGCAAGACCATTTTGGAGGAACAGCTTCAGATTATGCCAATGCAGTTCTACAAACTTCGGATAATGGTTTTTTTGTTATTGGACAAACGCCTTCAAATAATATAGACGTTAGCGGTAATCACAGCACTAGTGATGATGCTTGGTTGATAAAATTGGATAGCTCAGGAGATTTACTTTGGCAAAAATGTTTTGGTGGAACAGGATCAGAGCAAGGTCTTTCAATTATTTCTACGAATGATGGAAATTATGTCTTTGCAGGTTCAGCTTCATCAAATAATAATGATGTAAGCGGAGGAAATGGGAGTAATGATTTTTGGGTTGTAAAATTTAATGCCACAGGAACTATACTTTGGCAAAAGTGTTTTGGTGGAACTTCCTATGAATGGGCTTATGGTGTTAAACAAGCATCTGATAATGGCTATTTTGTTGTTGGAGCTACAGGTTCTATCAATAATAATGTAAGTGGAAATTATGGAGGTTTTACAGATGGTTGGGTAATAAAACTTAACGAGAATGGAGAATTGTTATGGCAAAAATGTGTTGGCGGAACAGGAACAGATGCTTTGCGAGATGTTCAAACAACAGCTGATGGTGGTTGTATTGTTGTAGGATATACAAATTCAGTTGATAATAATGCTGTTGGTAATCATGGTAATAATGATGTATTGGTAGTTAAACTTAATTCAAGCGGAACAGTAGAATGGAGTAAATGTTTTGGAAGCACTTCTGCGGACGTTGGACAAAAAATAATTTCTACTAATGATGGGAATTATATTTTTGTGGGCACAGCGGGTTCAAATAATAATGATGTTAGCGGAAGTAATGGAGGTCAGGATATTTGGGTTGTTAAAATAAATACATCAGGCAATATTATTTGGCAAAAATGTCTTGGTAGTTCTTATAGCGATATCGGACGTTCAATAGCAAAAACATCAGATGGTAATTATGTGTTAACTGGAGAAGTTAATGGTAACAATGGAGATGTCTCTGGAGCTAATGCTAATGGTTTTGCTGATGTTTGGATTGTTAAAATTGATGATTTAGGCAATCTATTATGGCAAAAATGTGTTGGTGGAATTAACGCAGATAGCTCTAGTGCAATTCAACAAACAACAGATGGCGGTTATATTATTGCCGGTAGTACTTTTGCAACAGATAATGTAACCACAAATGGTCTTTATGATTATTATGTTGTTAAGCTAGAAAGTGATGCTTTAGGTATTCCTGAATTTAATTCAACTATTGGTTTGTACCCTAATCCATCTAATCATAAAATCCATTTTTCAGAATTGTTGAAGAATGTTGAGATTTATGATTATTTAGGAAGAAGAGTTAAATCGACACTTGAAATGATTGATTTTATAGAAGTTAATGATTTACAAAAAGGGAATTATCTACTAAAAGGGAAAACAACAGAAGGTACTATTGTATCTAAAAAAATTATAATTAACTAAAAAAAATAAAGAGTATGGATAATAAAATTACATTCATAATCGGTACAATCTTATTATTTAATTTGAATTTGTTTTCTCAAAAAACTTCGGAAACAGTAAATGGAGGAGAATTCAAATTAGAAAATAAAACAACTTGTCTGACAGATACTCAAAGAGAATTGATTAAGCAAGAACTTCGCTTTAATATTGAAAAATTAAAAAGTGAAGACAAATTATTATATTCTGATAATTCTGAAAATCGTGGATCAAGTGTTTTATTCAATTGGCCAGTTCAAAAAGCAACAGGTGTAACCTATAATGATGTTTGGGGAATCTCTGGCTATGTAGATCATAATTCGGCTTATCCAAATCAGTTGTTAGACTACAATTGTGGAACGCGAACCTACGATACTGCGGCAGGATATAATCATGCAGGAGTTGATATTTTTTTATGGCCTTTTTCTTGGCATCAAATGGACAACAATAAAGCTGAAATTGTGGCAGCAGCAGCAGGTCAAATTATCAATAAAGGAGATGATGAATTTGACAGAAGTTGTCAATTTAATAATAATGTTTGGAATGCAGTTTATATACAACATGCCGATGGTAGTATAGCTTGGTATGGTCACATGAAGAACGGTTCTGTAACTACAAAACAGATTGGCGATTTTGTGGAAGAAGGTGAATATTTAGGAATAGTTGGTAGTTCAGGCAATTCAACCGGACCACATTTGCACTTTGAAGTGTATAGTAATGCTACTTTAACACAATTAATCGATCCTTATGCAGGAAATTGTAATAGTTTAAACACTTCAACAAAATGGCAAAATCAAAAACCTTATAATAATCCAAATGTAAATGCAGCTTTAACGCATACTGCACCTCCAGTTTTTCCTGCTTGTCCTCAAGCAGAAATTACTAACGAAAGCAATCAATTTAATCCTGGACAAATGGTCTATTTTACAGTGTTCTTAAGAGATCAAGCAGCTAACACTATTATCAACCTTAAAATTAGACGACCTGATAATACAATATTTGAAAGTTGGAATTATAATTTAACTCAAAATTATAATAGTGCTTATTGGTATTGGAATAATAATACCTTTACAATTCAAGGAGAATGGAAGTGGGAAGTTACGTATCAAGGACAAACCGTTGTTCATCCGTTTACTATTGGAAACTTAAGTGTTGATGATAATGATTTAAATTCAGTTTCAGTATATCCAAATCCGTTTAATGACAAATTGACTATTTCATCTGAACAAATTATCAAAAAAGCAACAATTGTAGATATGCTAGGAAAAATAATTTATAATCAACAAAATTTTTCCGAAGGAATTGAAACTATAAATCTTCTAAACATTTCAAAAGGAATGTACTTTCTAGTTTTAGAATCAGAGAATAACCAATCGAAGACAATAAAAATTGTAAAAAATTAACTTAAACCAATAAATATGAAAACAAATTATTTTTTTAAATATATAAGTATTTGCTTTTGCTTAATGTTATTTAGTTGTAGTAATGATGATGATACCACCGAAGTAGGAGATTGTCAATTAATTTCTCTTGGAAATGGATTGTCAGCAGCAGAAGAATGTGGATTGTACGAATATGTTTCCGAGTCTGGTGTTACAATTAAGATTTATTCACATGGCGCTGTGACTTATACTGATGCTTCAACATTTTCAAATGATTTTACAATTCAATTTTGGGGAAGTGATGAAACGGATAACAGTTATTTATATGGCAGTCATGAAAACCTTAATGGTAAACATATTAAAGATAGACTAGGATTAAACCGAACTATACTTCATCCCAACGGATTAAAGATTACCTGTGTTTCTTCAGGTAATGATGTTTTTACATGGGCAGATTATTTTACTTCAATAACTATATACGATGGAGCAATAGTGCATCATATTAATTTATTGACTAATCAAGTTGAATACAGCGGAGTTAATCAATACATTGCTGATAACCTAGATGCAAACGAAGCTGACGGCGAAACAAGTACATATGAAGTTGTTGGGGAAATGCTATATTTTTTTAATACTTATACAGAAAATGAACTTGGAAACAAAGTAATAGAACGTGTTGATTTAGGTAGTTTAAACAGTATTAATCAAAACCAAGTTAATGATTTATTTGATGATCCTAGATTAGGACATACTTAATTTAAGATATAGAGTTAGTTAATAAAAAAAGGTTCGATTTTTTAAACGAACCTTTTTTTGTTGGTATTTAAATTAAAAGTTTATTTGATAATTAACTTTTTAGTCAATTTAGCATTGTTTTCTGAAATTATCTCCTTTTGTCGTGAAGGGCAATTTAGAGCTTTGCGTTATGTTTCAAAACGATTTTAGCTTTGAGTTAAGGTTAATACTGTAAAATTATTAAAAAAAGAGATAGTAGCAGAATTGTAAAAAACGTCTCAATTTTTTGAGACGTTTTTTACAAAATTTGTTCGGAATATTTGAAAGTGTAAATATTTAAACCATCTCTTTTTTTGATAAGATTAGTTTCGTGGCAGTATTTTTAAAAAATTATATTATGAGATTAGTTTCCAAATTTTTTATTGCTTTTTTGATTTTAGCATATTTAAACTCCTGTAGTAGTGACGATGAATCTAGTGATATAGATAGCGACTCTTTAAACGGAAAAACCACAGCTAATTTTAATTCATCCATTACTTATGGTACGATGACAGATCAGGATGGGAATATTTACAAGACAGTTACTATTGGTACACAAACTTGGATGGCAGAAAACCTTAGAACTACCAAATATAACGATGGGTCGGCTATTGATCATGTTACCGATAATGAAGAATGGACCGATTTAACAACAGGAGCTTATTGCAACTACAATAATACTACTGATGCTGTACAAATAGCAACCTATGGGAGATTATATAATTGGCATGCGGTAGATTTAAATAAACTTGCACCAGCAGGTTGGCACATGCCGAGTGCTGCTGAGTGGACAACACTTGCAAATTATCTAGGAGGAAATGATATTGCCGGAGGAAAATTAAAAGAAGGTGGTGTACAACATTGGAAAACTTATAATGAAGGAGCAACTAATGAAACTGGTTTTACAGCATTGCCTGGCGGTGCTCGAAGTAGTAGTACAGGGACATTTGTTTCTTTTGAAGAGCGAGGTATGTGGTGGAGCAGTACTTATGATGTTTTAAATTTTTCATACTCACGTTATTTGTATAATAATAATGATGATTTAGTTCAAGCTTCTTACGGTAGTAGTTATCTTACCGACGGTTTTTCGGTTAGATTGATAAAAGATTAGAAAGTAGAGTTTATTTGTTTTAGTAAGTATTTTAGTTAAAGATTAATCCGTTTTTTCTAAAATATAACAAACAACACCTGAATTTCTTCATATCAATTCAGGTGTTGTTTTTATGCTTTTTCGGTATTCTGATGGAGTATTACCAGTAAATTTTTTAAAAGCAGCATTAAAAGCTGTTTTAGAGTTAAAACCCGCTTCAAGACCAATTGAAATTAAGGTGTAGTTTTGAAACTCCTCTTGCTGTAGGTATTTTTTTGCTTCGGCTACCCGCAGTTCGTTAATGTAATTTGAAAAATTCTTTCCGTATTCTGTATTTAAAAGTCGGGACAGATAGGTTTTATTTATATTAAGTTCCTCAGCGACCATTTCTAAAGATAAGTTAGAATTTAAAAAGTTTTTTTCATCATTTACAAATTTTTCAAACAATACTAAATTTTCATTTTTAGCTGCCGAAGGTTTACTTTCCTTTTTTATCAATGCAACGCTGTTTATTGAAAATTTACGGATATTTTTTTGTTCCAAGAATACTCCAAAATGGTAAATTCCTACATGGCCTAAAATATAAATTGTAACTGAAAGCGAAACCCAAAGCGGGTAATAATATTTGAGTGCGTTTGTGGGATCAGAAGTAACCTCTAGAGTTAATGGAAGAATCCAATAAACGTTTAAGAAAAGAAATACATAAGAGAGAATCTTTAACCATTGAATGCTTCGATTTGGCAATTTAAAAGCTACTTCTACGTTGTACTTATTAATTAATTTCAGGCTAAAAATTATAAGAAAAAATGAATAAAGAATATTAAAGTATTCTTGTGCTATCCTGAAATAGTTGAAATACCTGATATCTTCTAAATGAAATATATTGATAGCAAAACCAATTTTTTCGAGTACTGATTCTGTTAATGCTATTATAAAAGGAATAAAAAAGATTAAATCTTTCTTGTTAAATTTTTGAGTTAAGTTTAAAAAATATTTTACATACAGATAAAATAACGCCATAAAAAGAGACGAAAAAGGGATGTAGAAATATTTAAAATAAGCATCTTCCGAAAAAACACCTGCCATATACAAGTAATTCTGAATAATATTATAAGAAAATATAAATATTAAACTTCCTAAGATTGCATTACTAATTGACTTATATCGCTTAAAAAAAAAGATAATTAATGAAAAAAAGATGCCTTGAATTGCACCTAAAAGCATAAGGGTATTTAGAAGGTCAAAAAACATGAAAGTTATTTTTTCAATAAAATTACAAAAAAACGTCTCATTTTTTGAGACGTTTTAAAGATATTGATACATTAGGAATAATAATTTTACATCATTCCCGGCATTCCGCCACCCATTGGCATTCCCCCTCCGGCAGGGTTTTCTTCTTTAATTTCAACTAATGCACATTCCGTGGTAAGAATCATTCCGGCAACTGAAGCAGCGTTTTCTAACGCCACACGTGTTACTTTTTTAGGATCAATGATTCCTGCTTTTAACATATCCACATATTCATCCGATTTGGCATTATAGCCAAAATCACCTTTTCCTTCGGCAACTTTTGCAACAACCACAGAACCTTCTAAACCTGCATTTTCAACAATGGTTCTTAACGGAGCTTCTACTGCACGAGAAACAATTTGAATTCCTGTTGCTTCATCAGCATTGTCTGCTTTTAATTTTGCTAAAACGGCTTTTGCTCTTAATAAAGCGACACCACCTCCGGCAACAATTCCTTCTTCAACAGCGGCTCTAGTTGCGTGTAAAGCGTCATCAACACGGTCTTTTTTCTCTTTCATTTCTACTTCAGAAGCAGCACCAACGTATAAAACTGCAACACCTCCGGCTAATTTAGCCAAGCGTTCTTGTAATTTTTCACGATCATAATCGGAGGTTGTAGTTTCCATTTGAGCTTTGATTTGGTTGACGCGATTTTTAATCATGTTGCCATTTCCAGCTCCATTTACGATAGTTGTATTGTCTTTGTCAATAGACACTTTTTCAGCTGTTCCCAACATGTCTAAAGTAGCATTTTCAAGTGTATAACCACTTTCTTCAGCAATTACAGTTCCTCCTGTTAAGATGGCAATGTCTTCCAACATTGCTTTTCTTCTATCGCCAAAACCTGGAGCTTTCACCGCTGCAATTTTTAAGGCTCCGCGTAATTTATTTACCACTAAGGTAGAAAGAGCTTCACCATCTACATCTTCGGCAATAATCAATAGTGGTTTTCCGGATTGAGCTACCGGTTCTAAAACAGGTAATAATTCTTTTAAGGAAGAAACTTTTTTGTCGTATAATAAAATGTATGGATTTTCTAATTCCACATTCATTTTTTCTGGATTTGTCACAAAGTATGGCGATAAATAGCCTCTGTCAAATTGCATTCCTTCTACAACGTCCACATATGTATCTGTACCTTTTGCTTCTTCTACTGTAATAACACCTTCTTTGCCTACTTTACCAAATGCGGTTGAAATTAATTCACCAATCACTTCGTCATTATTGGCTGAAATAGAAGCTACTTGTTTAATTTTTTCCGTAGAACTACCAACTTCTTTAGCTTGTTTACTTAATTCAGCCACTATGGCTTCCACCGATTTATCGATTCCTCTTTTTAAATCCATTGGATTCGCTCCGGCTGCCACATTTTTTAAGCCCTCTTTTACAATTGCTTGAGCTAGAACCGTTGCCGTTGTGGTTCCGTCTCCGGCTAAATCATTTGTTTTAGAAGCTACTTCTTTAACCATTTGAGCTCCCATATTTTCAAGAGCATCTTTCAATTCAACTTCTTTAGCTACGGTTACACCGTCTTTAGTTACGGTAGGTCCACCAAATGATTTGCTGATAGTAACATTACGACCTTTTGGTCCTAAAGTAACTTTTACTGCATTTGCTAATGCATCTACACCACGTTTTAAACCATCACGTGCTTCAATGTCGAATTTAATATCTTTTGCCATTTTTTTAAAGTTTAAAATAATTTAAATATTCAGTTAATCATTATACGATAGCCAAAATATCGTCTTCTCTCATGATGAGGTAATCTTTACCATCGAGTTTAAGTTCTGTACCTGCATATTTTCCGTACAATACAGTATCTCCGATTTTTACGGTCATGGTGTGGTCTTTTTTTCCGTTTCCAACAGCAACTACAGTTCCTCTTTGTGGTTTTTCTTTGGCAGTATCAGGAATAATAATACCTGAAGCGGTAGTTGTTTCCGCTTGAGCCGGTTCTACTAAAACGCGGTCTGAAAGGGGTTTAATGTTTACTGACATAATTATTTTGTTTTATTAAATTAAGTTTGACGATTTCGATTAGTCAGAAATTGTGCCAATTGAAAAAAACTGACATATTTTCAGTATAAAGAAGTCAAAAAAAATCCCGAAAAAATTCGGGACTTTATATAATACTATTTCAAGGTGTTGTTATTCTGTAACTGGGGCAGATTCTGCAGGAGCAGTCGTTGCATTTGGTGTTGAAATTTCAACAGGAGCAGCAGTTTCAGTATTAACTGGAGTGTTGCTTTTGTCTATTTTTATACTATCATTACTGTCATTGAAAGCTAAACTTGAAAACATAATTAAAGCAATTAATATGATTCCTAAAGTCCAAGTACTTTTGTCTAAAAAGTCAGTAGTCTTTTGAACTCCACCAATTTGTTGCGAGTTGCCAAAAGTAGAAGACAAACCTCCTCCTTTAGGGTTTTGAACCATTATTACGACGATAAGTAAAAAACAAACAATTGTTATTAATACTAAAAAAACTGAAAATCCCATGTTATTGATTATTTTGTTGTAAAATTTTAATGTCTTTAATTCGGTCTGCAAAGAAAATACTTTTTTCCGGATATTTCAAAATTAATATTTCATAAGCTTGAATCGCTTTAGAATATTTTTTTTGTTCCAAGTAAACACGAGCTAATGTTTCTGTCATAAAGTGTGTTGTATCACTTATTTCTATTGGTTTTGATGGTAAGTCAACTATTTCTTTTGCAGGTGTTATTCTTGGATTTGCTTCTATAAACTTATCAATTATTTCCAGTTTTTTTTGTTTGTCTGTTGTTTCTTCTTGTTTTTTCGCAATAACGTCTAGTGGTTTTTCACTGGTAATCGATTCTTTTTTCTCTTCAACTCGTTCAATAGGTTTAAAACTTGCTAGTTGCAACCATTCTTCAAATGAGTGTTTTTCATTTTGTGAGAAAGGAATTGGTTTGCCTATTTTTAGTTTTTCTTCAACCTGAGGTATTTGTTCTTCTGATGATGATTCTAAACTAGTTTGTTCAATTGGCGTAGAGTCATTTGAATTAAATTCTTCGATTTTATTCGTAACACCATCGTTTAAAATGATTTCTTCTGTGCTAGTATTTTGCTCAACAAAGGCTTGATTTGTTTTATTTTCTTCTCCAGAGAGTTTGGTTTCAACGTTCTCAATTGAAGTGGGAACAATTTCATTTGTTTGAATTATTTCTGAAATATCTTCACCGATTGGGTTGTTTTCCAATTTAATAAAATCAATGTCAGACGATTCAAATTCAACGGTTGGTTTAACAAAAATTGAAGAAACTTCTGAGGTAATTGTCTTTTGGTCAGTTTCTTTAGAAGCTATATAAGGTTGTTGAATTTCACTTTCAATTACTTCCATATCCATGAGCAAAGCTAATTTCTTCTCATAAATATCCTTTTCAATAATTGTAAACTCATCTGAAGTAATAAAATCAAACAAAACACTTCTGTCGGAGGTATGTGCTGCAGTTTGTTTTAAAGCAAAATTATATTTGTAACTATCTTGATTGTATAGTCCTTTGAGATATAACGCTCGTGCACTCTGAAAATAGGGGAAACTATCCACAACAGCTTCCAAAGCTTTAGATTGCTTCTCATTTACACTATTAGGGTTGTTCAGTAAGTATGTGTATTCGGATAAGTTCAAATCTGTTGTTTGTAGTTGGTATTAGGTTGATTGTCAAATTTATTCAAATTTATCAAAAATTAAAAAAGTAAACTTGCTTATTGTAATAATTTACCATTTTGCTAATGATGCATTAAAAATATCTTGCGTAATTCGTTCGAAGAGTTCCAATTTTGCAGTGGCTAATGTAGCACCAATCAACTGTTGTTCTGCCGGATAGTCATAAAAAAAGGAAAATGATTTCTCAAAATCGTCTTCTTCTTTTTTGGTGTTAGTAAAACGAACATTAACGGTCATTGTTACTCTGTTTTGAGCGGATCGTTGATCGGCGGTCGCAGTCATAGGAGAAATTCTAAATCCGGTTATTTCACCTTCATAAATTAAATCCCCTCCGGAAGTTGTTAAATTTAAATTAGTTTGATTTTGAATTAATTCTTGTAGGGCTATTGTAAAATCTCGTTCAAGACCAGGTTCAATTAATTCGGCATTGTTTTGAAAATAATTCACCTGAAAAGTTTCTGCATCAATCTTTCCCGTTCCTGTGAAGTTATAGTATTTACAGCTATTTACGGAAAAAACTATTAAAAAAAATAGAATGTATTTGATTTTTTTCATGATTCTACAAATCAAATTGTTTAATTTTTCGGTACAATGTTCGTTCAGAAATTCCTAATTCATCTGCAGCAGCTTTTCTTTTTCCGCTATTTCTTTCCAATGCTTTTTTGATGAGTTCAATTTCTTTTGCGTCTAATCGAAGTGTTTCTTCTTCTTCCACAGTTTCGGCAAAAAGATAGTTTCGATCATCGTCATCGTCTTCAAATTCTTCTTGATGCGACATATTTTGATTTGGAATAACGCTCATTCCGGAATCTTCAACTGTAATTTCAGCTTTGTCATGCTGACCGTATATTTTTTGAATCAAATTTTTGTTGGCTTCTTGTACTTTAGCACTGCCGTTTTGCATTAATTCTAACGTGAGTTTTTTTAAGTCATTTAAATCACTTTTCATATCAAAAAGCACCTTATATAATATTTCACGTTCGTTACTAAAATCACTTTCAGATTTTTTTTCTTTAATAACCGCCGGAAGATTTGAACTTTCTTGAGGTAAGTAGGAGTATAGGGTTTGATACGAAATAATACGATTGGTTTCTAAAACTGAGATTTGTTCTGCAATATTTCGCAACTGACGAATATTTCCACCCCAACGATATTTTAACAATAAATCAACTGCATTATCATCTAATTTAATGGGGGGCATTTTGTATTTCTGACTGAAATCGGCAGCAAACTTCCTAAATAACAAATGAATATCCTCTTTGCGGTCACGTAATGGAGGTAATGTAATTTCTATTGTACTCAAACGATAGTACAAATCCTCTCTGAATTTACCTTTTTGAATGGCTTCAAACATGTTAACGTTTGTAGCTGCTACAATACGAACATTTGTTTTTTGTACTTGAGAAGAACCAACTTTAATAAATTCTCCGTTTTCCAAAACACGTAGTAATCGTACTTGCGTAGTTAAAGGTAATTCGCCTACTTCATCTAAAAAAATTGTTCCTCCATTGGCTACTTCAAAATAACCATCACGAGCTCCGGTAGCTCCTGTAAATGAACCTTTTTCATGACCAAACAACTCACTATCAATGGTTCCTTCTGGAATAGCTCCACAGTTCACAGCGATATATTTTCCATGTTTTCTGTGGGACAGTGAATGAATAATTTTTGGGATGCTTTCTTTTCCTACACCACTCTCACCGGTTACTAAAACAGAAATGTCAGTAGGAGCAACTTGAATTGCTTTTTCTATAGCTCGGTTCAGTTTAGGGTCGTTCCCTATTATTTCAAAACGTTGTTTTATTGCTTGTATGGATTCCATATTTTTGTTTCAGGTTCAGGTTTTAAGTTAACTGTTTAACTTGAAATCTGATAAAAAAATTATTGCATCATTTCCGAATAACCAACCGCTTCTCCAATTAAGGTTGCTGCTGTACAATCATTGATTTTAACCATCACAAAATCACCAACTTTGTAATTTTCCTTTGGGAAAACTACAACAGTGTTTTGTGAGTTTCTTCCACTCCAATGCTCGTTGGAGCGTTTAGATTCCTTTTCAATTAGAACTTCTACCTCTTGACCTACAAATCGTTTGGTTCTTTCTAAACCTAATTTTTGTTGTAAATCGATGATTTCGTTTAATCGTCGCTTTTTTATTTCTTCCGGTATGTCATCTTCCATTTTACGAGCCGCTAATGTTCCCGGTCTTTCAGAATAAGCAAACATGAATCCAAAATCATATTTCACGTATTCCATTAAACTCAACGTATCTTGATGATCTTCTTCTGTTTCTGTTGGGAAACCCGAAATCATATCTTGCGAAAGTGAAATATCAGGAATGATTTCATAGATTTTGTCTACTAAAGCCATGTATTCTTCCCGAGTATGTTGTCGGTTCATTGCTGCTAAAATTCTTGTGCTACCACTTTGAACCGGAAGGTGAATGTATTTACAAATGTTATGGTGTTTAGCCATGATTTCAATTACTTCTACGTGCATATCTTGAGGATTAGATGTAGAAAAACGGAACCTCATTTTCGGGAATTGTATGGCACACATTTCTAATAATTGAGCAAAATCAACTGCAGTGGCTTTTTGCATTTCGGTTGCTTTGTCAAAATCTTTTTTCAAACCACCACCATACCATAAATAACTATCTACATTTTGTCCTAAAAGTGTTACTTCTTTAAAACCTCTATCGTATAAATCTTTGATTTCTGCTAAAATACTTTGGGGCTCTCGACTTCTTTCACGTCCGCGAGTAAACGGAACTACACAAAATGTACACATATTATCACAACCACGAGTGATCGAAACAAATGCATTAATACCGTTAGTATTCAATCGAACTGGAGAAATATCTCCGTATGTTTCTTCTTTAGATAAGATTACATTGATGGCATCACGACCTTCTTCTACCTCTTTTAATAAGTTTGGAATGTCTTTGTAAGCATCAGGACCAACCACCATATCTACAATTTTTTCTTCTTCCAAAAACTGACTTTTCAAACGCTCAGCCATACAACCTAAAACACCTACTTTCATGGTTGGATTTATTTTTTTTACGGCATTGTATTTTTCCAAACGCTTGCGAACTGTTTGCTCTGCTTTATCGCGAATAGAACAAGTGTTAACAAGAACGAGGTCAGCTTCTTCTAGGTTTTGAGTAGTGTTGTAGCCTTGTTCGTGTAAAATAGAGGCTACAATTTCACTATCGGAAAAATTCATTTGACAACCATAGCTTTCAATAAATAGCTTTTTTGTATTACCTTCTTTTTGTTCTAGAACCAAACTTGTACCTTGCTTGTTTTCTTCTATTATCTTTTCCATAATTGATTTTATCTGAAATCAGTCTGCAAAGATAATACTAAAAATGAAAATATGACAAGTTGGCAGATGTTGTTTAACAAAATAGTATTTTAAAAATACATTAGTAGGCGGTTTTTATTTTCTGAAAATCAATAATTAAAAAAAAACCATACTTTTGTTGCCAAACAAACATCTACATGGCAAAGAATTTAGTTATCGTTGAGTCTCCGGCAAAAGCAAAAACTATTGAAAAATTTTTAGGAAGTGAATATCAAGTTGAGTCCAGCTATGGGCATATTGCTGATTTACCATCTAAAGAAATAGGGGTAGATGTAGAAAAAGATTTTAAGCCAAAATATGAAGTTTCATCTGATAAAAAAGCCTTAGTAAGCAAGCTTAAAACGCTAGCTAAAAATGCCGAGATGGTATGGTTGGCAAGTGATGAAGATCGTGAAGGAGAGGCTATTTCTTGGCATTTAGCGGAAGAATTAAAATTAGACCCCAAAAAAACCAAACGTATAGTTTTTCATGAAATTACCAAGTCAGCAATTCAAAAAGCTATCGAAAATCCAAGAGGGATAGATTATAATTTGGTAAATGCACAACAGGCACGAAGAGTCTTAGACCGATTAGTTGGGTATGAATTGTCACCCGTTTTGTGGAAAAAAGTAAAAGCGGGGTTATCTGCGGGGCGTGTTCAATCGGTTTCTGTACGTTTGATTGTAGAAAGAGAAAGAGAAATCCAAGATTTTAAACCTCAAGCTTCTTATTCTGTTACGGCAGAATTTGCCAACGAAGCTGGAAAAACATTCAAAGCTAAATTACCTCATAATTTTTCAACCAAAAAAGAAGCAGAAGATTTTCTAAAGCAAAATAGTGGATCAATTTACAAGGTAGCTGATTTAGAAACAAAACCCACTAAAAAATCGCCTGCAGCACCCTTTACAACATCAACATTACAGCAAGAGGCTGCTCGAAAATTATACCTTCCTGTTGGTATCACAATGCAGATTGCTCAACGTTTGTACGAAGCCGGACATATTACCTACATGAGAACAGATAGCGTAAATTTGTCACAAGAAGCTATGACGGCAGCTCAGGCTGAAATTACTCGCTCATATGGTAAAGAATTTTGTAAACCCAGAACTTTTACCAGTAAAGCTAAAGGAGCTCAAGAAGCTCATGAAGCTATTCGACCAACAGATATGGCTAAACATTCATTAAGTGGTGAGCGAGACCAAGCCCGATTGTATGATTTGATTTGGAAAAGAACATTAGCTTCTCAAATGAGTGATGCCGAATTAGAACGAACCAATGTAAAAATTGAAGCGAATAATCATAATGAACATTTTACCGCGACCGGTGAAGTAATCAAGTTTGAGGGTTTCCTTAAAGTATATTTAGAAGGAAATGATGACGATGATGAGGAACAGGAAGGGATGTTACCGGCCATGAAATTAAACGAGCGATTGCTGAATAATTACATTATAGCCACAGAACGCTTTACGAGACCGGCAAGCAGATACACTGAAGCTTCTTTAGTTAAAAAATTAGAAGAATTAGGAATTGGTAGGCCTTCAACTTATGCTCCAACGATTTCAACGATTATTAACAGAAATTATGTTGAAAAAGGAAGTTTTGAAGGTCAAGAACGAAAATACAATCAACTAACTTTTAAAGGGAATGTGGTTGATTCAGTAATTTTATCTGAAAATACAGGTTCGGATAAAGGAAAGTTAGTGCCAACCGATATAGGTATAATAGTAAATGACTTTTTGGTGAAGAATTTTGCTACTATTTTGGATTATAATTTTACGGCAAAAGTGGAACAAGATTTTGATGAAATTGCAGAAGGAAATGAAGATTGGACCAAAATGATGCGTGATTTTTATAACCACTTTCATCCGGTTGTAAAAAATGTTGAGGAAAATGCAGATAGAGAAAGCGGTGAGCGTGTTTTAGGGAAAGACCCGAAAACAGGAAAGCAGGTGTCTGTACGTTTGGGTAAATTTGGGCCGATGGCTCAAATTGGAGATATAGATGATGATAACAAACAATTTGCCAGTTTAGGTGTCGATCAAAATATTGGAACTATAACTTTAGAAGAAGCATTGAATCTTTTCTTATTACCTAAAAATTTGGGCACATACAAAGGTGAAGAAATAGAAGTGAACAATGGACGATTCGGACCTTATGTCCGTTTTGGAAAAACATTTATATCACTTGCAAAAGGAGAGGACCCATTAGATGTCACTTTAGAAAGAGCCCAAGAACTTATTGATAAAAAAAACCAGGCGGATGCTCCAATTGGAGAATATAATGGTTTGCCGATCCAAAAAGGAGTCGGACGATTTGGACCGTTCATCAAGTGGAATGGTATGTTTATCAATGTAAATAAACAATACAATTTTGATAATTTATCACCATCTGATTTAAAAGAATTGATTGAAGATAAACAACAAAAAGAAATCGAAAAAGTCATTCACCACTGGAAAGAAGAAGGTATCAAAGTTGAAAAAGCAAGATGGGGTCGATCTATTGTTAGTAAAGGAAAAATTAAAATTGAATTGAGCAAAGATGTTGATGCAGAGAAGTTAACATTGGCCCAAGTGCAAGAGTTAATAGAAAAGAAAACCCCTTCCAAAAAAGCTACTGCTAAAAAAACAACTTCAAAAAAGGCTGCACCGAAGAAAACTTCGGTAAAAAGAAAATAATTTATGGCATTCGATTTTTTAGAACCCGTAGAAAATGCTGTTTTAGATTATATTAAAAATCTAAACTCTCAAACGCTTGGAAAAAAAGTAGTTTTTCACACGAAAGAAGATTTTCCGGATTTAAACCAATTTAATATCGCAATTATAGGGGTTTTAGATAACAGAGGTGCAAAAAAAGATTTTCAAGTGGATCTTTCTGCCATTCGGAATGAGTTTTATGCCCTATACCCGGGCAATTGGGACGCTACAATTACCGATTTGGGTGATATTCCTCAAGGAAATACTCAAGAAGATACTTACTATGCTGTTTCTAAAATAGTGTTGGAGTTAATTAAGAAGAAAATCGTTCCCGTCATTTTAGGTGGTACTCAAGATTTAACTTACGCATTGTATCGAAGTTATGACAAACTAGATCAAATGGTTAATTTGGCAACCATAGATTGTAAATTTGATTTTGGTAAAGATGAATCCAATCATACGGCAGATTCATATTTGTCTAAAATGATTGTCAATGAGCCAACAAACTTATTTAATTACAGTAACTTGGGTTTTCAAACCTATTATAATTCTCAGGAAGAAATTGATTTAATCGAAAAATTATATTTTGATGCCTATCGTTTAGGAGAAGTAAGTGCAAATCTTTCTTTAGCTGAGCCTGTTTTTAGAGATGCCGATATCGTTTCCGTAGATTTAACATCCATAAAATCAGCAGATTCAGGAAATTTTGTTACATTTACACCAAATGGATTTAATGGCAAAGAAATTTGTGCTTTAGTTCGTTATGCCGGATTAAGTGATAAAGTAACTAGTTTCGGGATATTTAATCATAATAATTTGGTTAATGAAAGCGTTTTAATAGCTCAAATTATGTGGTATTTTATAGAAGGATTTAATTTCAGATCGTTAGAATACCCAAATTTGAACCAAAACCTTTTTTTAAAATATATTGTTCCGATTGATGATATCGAACTGATATTTTTTAAAAGTCCTAAAACGGAAAGATGGTGGATTGAAATACCATTTATTTCAAATGTTAATAATAAATTAAAGAAAAATACGTTATTGCCCTGTACGTATGAAGATTATTTACGAGCATGTGACCAAGAAATACCCGAAAGGTGGTGGAAAGCACAACGAAAGAATTTGATTTAATTACAAATAAAATCCTACAAAAACAAGAAAAAGATGTATTTCATCGACAAAATAAGCATTTTATCGATATTTTTCTTTTTTGATTTGTAGATTATTTTTAGTTTTGGCTCAAGAAATAAATTTTACAATAAATAATTGCATTTTTAAAAAATTATAAATAGGTTTACGGCCTTAAAAATTCGAGTACATGATAACCCAAATTTATATGAAGAAGTTCATCGCATTTTCAACAATTTTAGTAACACTAGTAAGCTGTGGCTCTAGTGACAAAGGAGAGCTTGTAGGAGTTAAAGGTAAGAAATGGCATCCTGAGAAGCCTTATGGTATGACATTGATTCCTGGCGGGGCATTTATTATGGGTAAATCAGATGATGATTTAGCTAATGTACATGACGCACCTACAAAAACGGTAACGGTTCGTTCGTTTTATATGGACGAAACTGAAATTACAAACAGTGAGTACCGTCAGTTTGTGGAATGGGTTAAGGACTCAACTATCTACATGAAATTAGCTATCCTAGCTGATGAAATGGGGCAAACTTCTACTGGAGATGGAGGTAAAAAAGGAGGAGCTAGTATAGGTGATTATGCTTTTGCTGATGCTGATCCTGAAAAAATGACTCCCTACGACAAGTACATGTATGAAAACTATTATAGTGTTGGAACGGATGATGATATGTTTGCCGGAAGAAAGTTGAACAGAAAAGTAAAGTTAATCGAAGATACTGCTAAATATCCTGATGAATATTATGTAGAAGTAATGGATTCGATGTATTTACCTGCTGCTGAATCATACAATGGTTTGAGAACGATTGATGTTAACAAATTAGAGTTTAGTTATACTTGGATGGATATTCAGGCTGCTGCAAAGGCCAAATCCGGTAAAAGATCAGATTTTATAAGAAAAGAAAAAGTAAAAGTATATCCGGATACAACGTCTTGGATTAAGGATTTTGCTTATTCATATAACGAGCCGATGCACAATGATTACTTTTGGCACCAAGCCTACAGTGACTATCCTGTAGTAGGTGTTTCTTGGAAACAAGCTAAAGCTTTTTGTGCTTGGAGAACATTAAACAAAAATGCATACAGAAAGAAAAAGAAGCAAGAATTTATTAATACATTCCGATTACCGACAGAAGCTGAATGGGAGTATGCCGCAAGAGGTGGTCTAGAATCAGCGACATATCCATGGGGAAGCTTATATGCTAAAAATGATAGAGGTTGTTATTTGGCAAACTTCAAACCAAATCGTGGAGATTATGCCGCAGATGAAGCTCTTTATACAGTAGAAGCTAAATCATACGAGCCAAATAATTACAACTTATACAATATGGCTGGAAACGTTTCTGAATGGACAGATTCCTCTTATGATGCTGCAGCTTATGAGTATGTTTCAACAATGAACCCAACTGTGGGTGATTTGAAAAACAAACGAAAAGTAATTCGTGGAGGTTCTTGGAAAGATGTGGCTTACTTCCTTCAAGTAAGTACAAGAGATTATGAATATGCTGATTCAGCAAGAAGTTATATTGGATTCAGAACTGTTCAGGATTATATGGGAACTCAATCAACCGGAAACAGAAGAACCGGAAGAGCAAAATAAAACACTAAGTAAAAATTTAAACCAACTTTATATTAATTAACTTAACTAACTAAAATTTATTATTATGGCAATTTTAAGTAAAAAAGCAATGAACTTTGCTTACGGAATGGGAGCTGCGGTTGTAATCGTAGGAGCGTTATTCAAAATTATTCACTTTGAAATCGGACCTTTAACAGGAAACGTGATGTTAACAATCGGTCTTGTTACTGAAGCTATCATTTTCGCATTATCTGCCTTTGAACCTGTTGACAATGAATTAGATTGGTCTTTAGTTTATCCTGAATTAGCGGGTGGAGAAGCAAAAGAAAAAGGAAAAAAAGAAGAAGCTAAAGATGCTCAGGGATTATTATCTCAAAAATTAGATGCAATGTTAAAAGAAGCTAAAGTTGACGGTGAGTTAATGACTAGCTTAGGAAACAGCATTAAAAATTTCGAATCTGCTGCAAAAGGAATTGCTCCAACAGTTGATTCAATTGCAGGTCAGAAAAAATATAGCGAAGAATTATCGATGGCTGCTGCTCAAATGGAATCTTTAAACAGTTTATATAAAGTTCAATTAGAAAGTGCGTCTAGAAATGCAGAAGCTAACAAAGAAATAGCTGAAAATGCAGCGAAATTAAAAGACCAAATGCAGGCTATGACAGCTAATATTGCTTCCTTGAACAATGTTTACGGAGGAATGTTGTCTGCAATGGGAAATAGAGGGTAATTAGTTTTATCAATTTAACAAACAATTTAAAAAAAACTAATTAGAAATGGCAGGAGGAAAATTAACCCCTAGACAGAAGATGATTAACCTGATGTACTTGGTTTTCATCGCGATGTTGGCACTTAACATGTCAAAAGAAGTATTATCGGCGTTTGGATTATTTAATGAGAAGTTTGAAAAATCTAACGTTGCTGCAGTACAAACCAATCAACAAATTTTAGACGCCTTGAAGCAAAAAGCAACTGATGATGCTGCAAACTTTGCTGAGCCAAAGAAAGTAGCTGATAAAGTAGTAGCTTTGACAAAATCATTTTATGATTATGTTGGTAGTTTAAAAGCCGGAATCACAGAAGGAATTGAAGTAGATGAAGAGACTGGTAAATTACCTTATGAGGCAATGGATAAAGCTGATGCTATTGATTACACTTGGTTCAAAGGTGATGGATTGACAGAGAAAGGTCAAGAAGTTTTGGCTACAATCAACAAATATAGAGAGGACATGAAAGCTGCCATCGGGAAGGATAAAAAATATGCTCCGATTGTTGCAGATTTAGAATCTAAATTTAATACAGAAGATGTTAAAAATAAAGATGGAATTGTTATTCCTTATTTAGATTATCATTTTAGAGGTTTCCCTGGGATTGCTTCATTAACCAAGTTATCAGCAATGCAAAGTGATGCTAAAACTGCGGAGTCAAATGTATTAAATGCATTAATAGGTAATACCGCTATTGCACAAGCTTCAATGAGTAAATACAAAGCGATTGTGGTTTTAGATAAAAATGCATTTTTCCAAGGTGAAACAGTTACAGGTAGAGTAGTTTTGGGTCGTTATGATGATTCAACTGTTCCTACTAAAGTTGTAGTAAATGGAAATAATGTGCCAATTGAAAATGGTCAAGCGATTATCAAGTTTGGTGCTGGTAGCATTGGTGAGCAAAAAATCAATGGTGAATTTACCTTTATGGAAGATGGTAAACCTGTTCCAATTCCAATTGAAGGTAACTATGTTGTAGTTCCTCAACCAAAAGAAGCTACAATTTCTGCAGACAAAATGAATGTTGTTTATAGAGGTGTTGTTAACCCAATGACAATTTCGTTCGCTGGAGTTTCTGATAATGATGTAACAGCTTCAGCTCCGGGATTAACTAGAGGAAGTGGTCCAGGTAAATACAACATGAGTCCAGGACAAGGTACAGAAGCAACAATAAGTGTTACAGCGAAGTTACCTGGTGGTAAAACTGCATCCTCTAAAAAGACATTTAGAATCAAAAACGTTCCGCCTCCTTTCGGTGCTATCGGTAGAGAGATGGGTACCATTAAAGGTAGTAAATCTCGTTTAGAATCTTCACAAATTACTGCGGAATTACCTGATTTCTTGTACGATCTTCAATTTAAAGTTACTCAGTTTACTTTTAAAGTACCTGGTCAGGCTGCTGTAATTGTAAATGGAGATAGAGTTAATGCACAATGTAAAGCGGCTTTAGCAAGAGCAAGTCGAGGAGATCAAGTAACAATTTCGGATATCAAAACAGTTATTCCCGGAACAAATATTGTGACTGGTAGAACCTCACCGGTAATTTACGAAATACAATAATACAAGTAACCCAACGTTATCTTGACATAACCTACAAAAGAATAAAGATGAAGTTAAATACAGTAATAGCATGTTTGTCAATCTTGTTTATAGCACAAATTGGTCATGCACAGTCAAATTTGTTGAATGCAAAAACGCCGGATGAAATTGGTAAAAAAACAGCCGCTCAAATGGAGGCAGATAATGATAAACCACTTCAATACGGTTACGTTCACGACAGAGACGTTTTGATGGGCAAAATGGTTTGGGAAATCATCGATTTAGATGAGAGAATTAATTTTCCCCTTTATTTCCCTGTTGATACAGCTAATATTGGCAAAGACAGAAGATCTTTATTTGATGTATTATTGAAAGAAATCAAAGCTGGTAGAATTACGGAAGTGTATTATGATGATTATTTCAACACAAAGAAAACACTTAGTGAAATGAGTTCATCTTTCACTTATATCGATACAACCAATGCGGGAAGAGATGAAATTAATAACTATTATGACGATTATATGTCGGGTAGAAAAGTTTTAGATGCACAGTTTATCGATAAACGTGAATTAACATCATATGACGTTTCTGGATATAAAATTAAAGGATATTGGTATTTTGATAAACGTCAAGGTGAAATGAAGTACCGACTTTTAGGTATCTGTCCTGTTTCTCCTGAAGCTCGTGAAATAGGTGCCGAAAATCCTGATGTAATTGAATTGTTTTGGGTTTACTTTCCTTCAACAAGAGACGTATTGCATGAATGGAAAGCATTCAACGATAAGAATTCAGCAATGCCTATCACATTTGATCACCTGTTAAACTCGCGTCGTTTTAGTGGTGTGATTTACAAAGAAGAAAACGTGTACGGAGATAGACAAATTCAAGAGTACATGAAAGATAACGCTCTGAACCAACTTTTAGAATCTGAAAGAGTGAAAGAGAAAATCAGAAACTTTGAACAAGATATGTGGAATTATTAATTCCAAAATTTTAAATAACAAAAAACTCTTACTTCACGGTAAGAGTTTTTTATTTTTGCAGTATGACAGATTATTTACTTGTTGGTGCCGGATTAGCCGGAATTGCATTTGCTGAAATTGCTTTGCAAAATAATAAATCCATTCACGTTTTTGATGACAAATCACAAAATTCATCTACAATTGCAGGTGGATTATATAATCCTGTTATATTGAAGCGTTTTAGTGAAGTTTGGCGTTCACAAGAGCAAGTGGATTTAGGCAATCAATTTTATGCTCAACTTGAAGAAAAGTTACATGTAAAGTTAGATAATAAAATTCCTATTTATCGCAAATTGTATTCCGTAGAGGAACAAAATAATTGGTTCATCGCTTCCGATAAGCCCAATTTAGCTCCATTTATTTCTCCAAAAATAAGTTATAATCAATACAAAGGAATCAATTCTCCATTTGGTTTTGGTGAAGTTCTGCAATCCGGCTATGTTGATACAGCCGCTTTACTTAAAAATTATCACAACTATTTAGTCGAAGCAAATCTTTTACAGTTTGATTCATTTGATTATGAAAATTTGATAATTGAAGATGATTTTGTCGAATATAAAAACCACCAATACAAAAACATCATCTTTGCTGAAGGATTCGGTATTCATTCCAATCCTTATTTTTCAAATTTACCGCTTGATGGAACAAAAGGCGAATTGCTGATTATCAAAACAAAAGAATTAAAACTAGATGTGATTCTAAAATCATCCGTCTTTATAATTCCTATAGGAAATGATTTATTTAAAGTAGGAGCAACCTACAATTGGGAAGATAAAACCGCAACACCAACCGAAGAAGGGAAAAACGAACTATTATCCGACTTAAAATCACTGCTAACAACAGAATTTGAAGTAATCGATCATTTAGCCGGGGTTAGACCAACTGTAAAAGACAGACGACCAATGTTAGGTACGCATCCAAATTATCCAAACTTACACGTTCTAAATGGCTTGGGAACACGAGGTGTAATGCTTGCTCCGGACATGGCTAAAATGTTGTTTGAGCACATTGAATTCCAACAACCGCTTGAAAAAGAAATCGATATCAAACGATTTAAAAAAATTAGTTGGGACTAATGTTTGTTTTCTTTCCAATTTTTATCAAAATGTACAAACATATTAATCCAAATATTTCTCGATAAACGAAGAATGATGGGAAACGTAAGGATCAATGTAAAAACAATAACAATAAAAGAATGGAGCAAACCTAATCCAATAAAAACATTTGAAATGATAAAGGCTGCTACAGCAAAAGCAATGCTTAGTCCATAGCTAACATACATGGCTCCGTAAAAAAACGAAGGCTCCATTTTATAACGAGTACCACAATGACTGCAGGTATCATGCATTTCAAATATTTTACCCAATTTGTATGGATTTTTTTCTACATACATACTTTCTTCTTGGCATTTTGGACAACTTCCTGTTAAAATGCTATTCAATTTGGATCCTTTTTTTAACATTTGCAAAAAATTTATACAAAGGTATCTTTTTCACAGATTAACCCATGTAACATTTGTAACAATATTATGCTAAATATTCACAATTTATCGGTTTCCTTTGGAGGAACATTTTTATTTGAAGAAGTCACTTTCCGTTTAGGTTCGGGTGACAGAGTTGGACTGGTGGGGAAAAATGGTGCCGGTAAATCAACAATGCTCAAAATTCTGGCAGGCGATATCAAACCGGATTCCGGAAGTATTGCCACAGAGAAGGAAATAAAAATGGGTTTTCTTCGTCAAGATATCGATTTTGAACAAGGTAGAACCGTTCTTGAAGAGGCTTACCAAGCTTTTGAAGATATAAAACGTACCGAAAAACGCATTGATGAAATTAACCATCAGTTAGCAACGAGAACCGATTACGAAAGTCAATCGTATTCCGAATTAATCGACGAATTAAGTGATGTGAATCACCATTATGAAGTTTTAGGAGGATATAATTATGTGGGTGACACCGAAAAGATTCTATTAGGCTTAGGTTTTAAACGAGAAGATTTCAATAACCCAACCGAAACTTTTTCCGGTGGATGGCGAATGCGAATTGAACTGGCTAAGTTATTGTTGCAGTCTAATGATATTTTGCTACTCGATGAGCCTACCAACCATCTCGATATTGAAAGTATCATATGGTTAGAAAGCTTTTTACGCAATTTACCGGGCGTAGTAGTAATTGTTTCGCACGATAAAATGTTTTTAGATAATGTGACCAATCGAACTATTGAAATTTCTCTTGGAAAAGCGTACGATTTTAACAAACCCTATTCTCAATATTTAGTATTGAGAGAAGAAATTCGCGAAAAACAATTGGCTACCCAAAAAAATCAAGCTAAGAAAATTGAAGAGACAGAAAAATTAATCGAAAAATTTAGAGCCAAAGCTTCCAAAGCTTCTATGGCTCAATCGCTAATTAAAAAACTTGACAAAGTAGAGCGAATTGAAGTAGATGAAGACGATAATTCCGTCATGAACATTTCATTTCCCGTTTCGCAAACACCCGGAAGAGTAGTGATTGAAGCTGAAAATGTAACCAAAGCTTACGGCGACAAAACCATTCTAAAAGACATTTCATTATTAGTGGAACGTGGAAGCAAAATCGCTTTCGTAGGGCAAAATGGACAAGGAAAATCTACGTTTATCAAAGCCATCGTAAACGAATTCAAATACGATGGTACTATCAAACTTGGACATAATGTACAGCTTGGTTATTTTGCCCAAAATCAAGCGGAATATCTTGATGGAGAAATAACACTTCTTGACACAATGATTAATGCCGCTACCGATACCAATCGCTCTAAAGTACGCGATATGTTGGGTTCGTTTTTATTTCGTGGCGATGATGTAGAAAAGAAGGTAAAAGTACTATCAGGTGGCGAAAGAAACCGTCTGGCCTTGTGTAAATTATTACTTCAGCCCATCAACGTTTTACTGATGGATGAGCCTACGAATCACTTAGATATTAAGTCCAAAAATGTTTTAAAAGCGGCCCTTCAAAAATATGAAGGAACATTGTTATTGGTGTCGCACGACCGTGATTTTTTACAGGGAATGGCCAATGTAGTCTATGAATTTAAAGACCAAAAAATTCGTGAATATTTAGGAGATATTAATTTTTTCTTAGAGCAACGCAATGCCATGAACATGCGTGAAATTGAGAAAAAAGAGGTGAATGTTCCTACCAATGTAACTAAAGAAACAAAAGCAGTTTCTTACGAAGATCAAAAGAAAAGTAAATCGCTTCAAAACCGTTTGAGCAAAATTGAAAGTCAGATTAAACAACTCGAAATTGATATTCAAAATGACGACAAAGCACTGGCTTCCAATTATGACAAACACATTGAAGATGCTAATTTTTTTGTAGCCTACAATAAGAAGAAGCAAGAATTAGATAAATTATTAGAAGATTGGGAAACTGTTCAATTAGAGATTGAAGCTCTATAATACAGGTTGTATATTATTTTGTTGTAAAGTAGCAAGATAACTTCAGACTTTTAAATAATTGGAGAAAAAAATGAAAAATTAGTCCTTAAACGGATTTCGTTCTTGCCATTCTGTTACGGGTTCTAAGTAACAAAACAAAGTATCCATTTTAGAATTGATTAAAGAATTAGAATGCTTTATATAACCTACCATTTCTTCCGGTTTGGCACCAACAGAACTTTTGATTTCTAAAGCGGTACGAGCAAATATAACTTCCTTAAACCCTTTGTTAATGGAGTAAGCAATCATGTCATACAACATGTTTAAATACAACATTTTTTCACGTTGAACTTTTTCGTCATAGCCTAAAAAATAAGTATCCATTTGATTCCCGTTTTTAATCAGTGTGTTGAATCCGATGAGTTTGTTGTTTTCAAAATAACCATAAAACAAAAAGTTCTCCTTTAATTCTGATTTCATTACAGCAAAATGATTTTTAGTCAAAAAGAAAGTATTAAACGGAGCATTTTGAGCCACATGATGGTATAGGTTATAAATAGTTTGTTCTAGAGCAACAATTTCTTCAAAATTCAATTTTCGCTTTTCAATTCCAGTCGCTTTTTTACGGCATCGTTTGTACTGATCACGGTATTTTTTTGAAAGTGCGGCTATATAATCATCAAAAGAATGCCAATCTTTTGAAACAGTAAACACCATATTTGGCTGGGTTGAAAATTGATAGAATGAGTCAAATTCTTTTTCAGGAAAAACTTCTAGTTCTTTTTTATCAAAATCTTTATAAGAAGTCAAATGAACTTTTTTACCTTGTTTTTTTAAGCTTAATTTAATTTCTAATTCAGCTTGATGTAATAAGGCAATACCTGTTGAAATTTCAATTTCAGTGGAAAATGAAAAAGCATTTTGACCCGTTAACATATTGTTGCCAACAAACAAAACGTGAGAACAAAAATTTTTGAAAATAAAATTCCGTACAACAGTTTTGATACACTTATCACGTTCACCAAAAGACTCCAATTTATTCAAATCCAAGAATTGGGCTAAAGCAATCCCAATGAGTTTGTCTTTTTTATACATAGCGATAAAAAAGCAGTTCATGTTAGTTGGTTTAGACAGTTCCAAAACCGTTAAATATGCTTTCGATAAAAAGATATTTGAAGTAGCTAATGCATCCCAATCGCTTGGTAAATGATTAGTTGAGTGAACTATTTTAAACGAATAGGAATATTCCAAATGGAGGTGTTCGTTAATTTATTAATGTAAAGGTAAAGTTTGATAAAGAATAATAAAGTTTTTTAACTTTATATAAATAAAAAAAATGAAAAATTATACTGCAATTACGGCTCAAACAAAATTAGCTACACTAAAAAACTGGACTTTTATCAACGATGGAATTACTAAAACATATGTGTTTACTAATTTTTCCGAAGCTTTAGCTTTCATTATCCAAGTAGGCCTTATTGCAGAAAAATTAAATCATCATCCGGATTGGACAAATTCATACAACAAAGTCTTTATTCGATTGACCACATATGACTCAGGTGGCGTAACGGATAAAGACTTTGAATTAGCTTTAGAAATAGATAAATTGATAAAAGATTAAACCCAACCGCAAACGATAGCTCCCATGATGGTCATTACCACTATCCAATAACCGGTATGAATAAAAATATATTTCCACGATTTACGCTCAAATAAACCATTAATACCAACCAAAGGTAACGCTAAAAACAGTCCGGACATAAATCCATGTAGAGCACCATGTTTAAAGGTTCTAAACGAATCGCCATAATCTGCCATAAAAGCAGCATAAGATGGTTTGGCCGTTTCTATAAAATCAGGACCACCAATCATACCCAAAGGTCCAAATTGATGGATGCATAGAATTTGCATTAACATGGCCAGAAAAATAGAAAAGACAAATGTTAATCCGAAAATTTTAACCATGCTTCCTTGTTTTAGTTCCTCTTCAGAGAAACCATTTTCAGCCATCCATGCTTTCCCAAAAAGAGGGCCATACCAAACAAATCCAACCAATAGGGTAGACAGTGCTGCAACTAAAATTGCGTAAAAATTCATTTCCATTTTTTGATAAGTTATTGATTAGTATTTCAAAAGTAGAATTTTATTTGTTAACTTGTTAAGAAAATGGTAAAATATTATCTTGAAAAATGTCAAAAAGTTAAACTTCCTGCTAATTCTTTTAAATTGATTTCACTTTGTTTAGTGAGTAACTCAGCGGTAGTTAATCGAATGACTGCATTGCCATAATTTTCTTGAGCAGTTCTAAATTCAATTGGTGCAACAGAACCAATTTTAAATTTTTCTAAAGTAATTTCCATGTTTTGTTTCGCTAGGGCTTCATTTTTCTTTTCTAATTCTAGCAAAGAAAGATTAGAAAGATAGGATTGATACAAAGAAGTAATCTGCGACTGAATTTGTTGTGTCTGTCTTTCTATTTGTAATTGTGTGTTTTCCAATTGGATTTTAGCTATTTTTTCGTTTCTGTTCTGATTTAAACCATCAAATAAATTTAAAGAAGCTGTAAAACCATAATTAAAATTTCGACCGGTTGATTCTGTTACGAAACCAAAAGGAGATTGCGACCGAATTAAGTTGTATCCTCCGGAAAGGCTAACACTTGGGAATCGGTTTGCTTTCAACTGTTTCAGTTCATATTCTTGTATTTTTTTGTTAATGTATTGTAGTTGTAGTTGCGGATTTTGCTTTTCAGCAGACAAAATAAGATTCGGCAATAGTAAGGAATTATCAATTAAAATCACTTCATCAACTTTAAAATCGGTATCCAACGGACGAACCAAAAGCTCGTTGAGTAAAACTTTTGAAACGCTGTATTGCTCTAACATTTGAATTTTTGTTGATTGATCAGCATTTAAATCAACTTCGGCATTGAGTACTTCTAATTTTGAAGCCTTACCAATCGTAAAGCGATTTTTTGCTGTTTTTAATCTAAATTCAGATACCGAAATGATACTGTCAATCATTTTGAGCTGTTGTTGTTGAGAGGCCAATGTATAATACGTTTGATAAGCAGCACTCACAAGACTTAATACCGAGAGTTTTAGCTCCGTCTCTCCATGATTTTGCAACTCTTTTAGTTGATTGTGACGGGCAAACATTCTAAAACCATCAAAAATAGTCCACTCTATCCCAACACCGTAGTTAATATTGATGTTTCGAGCTCCATCAATTTCAATTTCATTACCATTGGCTTGAGTTTGTGTTTGATTTAATATAGTGTTATTATTTGTTACGGTTCCATTGATGCGAGGCAGCATTCCCGCATTGCCAATCGTAACATTTTCCTCATCAATTTTTAAATCGTTTTTCGCTATGCGAATGTCAAAATTGTTTTCCAATGTTAAAGCAACCGTTTCTTCTAATGTTAGGATTGGTTGTGGTTGACTCCAAAGTGGAATTCCAATGCAGGATAGTATAAAGATTAGAAATAGTTTTTTCATAATTAATTAAACAGTTTCTTCGTTGTATTGGTCTACATTATCAAATTCAGGTCGGTGTTTTTTTTCTCTAGCCCACATTAAATAAACAGCAGGAATAACAAACAAAGTCAGAATTAAGGAGAATATGGTTCCGCCAACAATAACAATTCCCATTCCCATTCTGCTTTGAGATGCAGCTCCAATCGATACAGCAATTGGCATTGCTCCCAAGGCTAATGTTAAACTTGTCATTAAAATGGGACGCAATCGCGATTCGGAAGCCTCCATTACAGCATCGTATTTAGATTTTCCTTGTTCCCGAAGCTGGTTGGCAAACTCCACAATCAAAATCCCATTCTTAGTTACTAATCCAATTAACATCACGGTTCCGATTTGACTGAAAATATTCCAAGTTTGTCCAAATAGCCATAGTGAAAATAAAGCTCCTGCAACAGCCATCGGAACGGTCAAAATAATGATGAATGGATCGACGAAACTTTCGAATTGACCGGCTAAGATGAGAAAAATTAATAATAAAGCTAACCCGAATGCAAACATGGTATTTGAATTGCTTTCGGCAAAATCTCTCGACTCACCACCCAAATCGGTCGTAAATGTATCGTCAAGAACTTTTTCTTTTATTCGCTCCATCGCATCAATTCCATCTCCAATACTTTTTCCCGGAGCTAACCCTGCAGAAACAGTGGCCGACATATAGCGGTTATTGTGAAATAATTGTGGTGGGCTACTTCTTTCTTCAAGCGTGACCAAATTGTCCAATTGAATAAGTTGCCCGTTGTTGCTTCTAACAAAAATAGTAGCCAAATCCATGGGTTGATCACGGTCTTTTTTATCAAATTGGCCAAGTACTTGGTATTGTTTTCCATTCATTAAAAAGTAACCAAAACGTTGACCACTTAAAGAAAGTTGAATGGTTTGAGCAACATCAAGAACAGAAACCCCCAAGGATTCTGCTTTTTCTCGATTAATGGTGATATAAATTTCAGGTTTATTAAATTTCAAATTGACATCAGTTATTGAAAAAGTAGGATCTTTTGAGGCTTCATCCATAAATTCGGGAATCTTTTTTTCCAACAATTGAAAGTTTTTTGCTTGTATGATGAATTGAATTGGCAAACCGCCTCTACGATTAACAGAAATTGTGGGTTGTTCTGAAACAGAAGTCTTAGCATCATTGTACTGCTTTGATAGACGGCTGAGTTCTTGGGCTATCTCTTTTTGCGAACGTTCCCTTTCTGTCGGGTCCACTAATGATAATCGAACAAATCCTCTGTTGACAGAACCTGCACTAAATCCTGGCGAGGTTACCACTAAGCTCACTTTTTTTTCAGGTATTGTATCCGTAATTAATTCTGATAAATCCTGCATAAAACGATCCATGTAATCATAGGTTGCTCCTTCCGGACCTGTTACATTCATTAAAATCATACTTCTGTCATCATAAGGGGCAGTTTCTTTTTGAAGCAGATTATAAAAAAGAACAGACAATCCTAAACAGGCTAGTAAAATGGGAAAACTTAACCATTTTTTTTGCATAAATTTTTCTAAAGAACGGGCATAACCTTTGTTTAAGTTTTCATAAAAAGGCTCTGTTATTTCGTAAAATTTGGAACGTTTTTGTTTTCCTCCTTTCATTAAGTAAGCATTTAACATGGGAGTTAAACTCAAGGAAACAAAAGCAGAGATGAGTACAGCAGCTCCAATTACAATACCGAACTCACGGAAAAGACGCCCGACAAATCCTTCTAAAAAAATAATCGGAAGAAAAACAGCAGCCAATGTGATGGAAATTGAAATAACAGCAAAGAAAATTTCGTTTGAACCTTTGATGGCGGCTTCGATGGGAGTCATGCCTTCTTCCACTTTTTTAAATATGTTCTCAGTGACTACTATTCCGTCATCAACTACCAAACCGGTGGCCAATACAATAGCTAACAATGTCAATACATTGATGGAAAACCCACATAAGTACATGATAAAAAAAGTAGCAATCAAAGAAACAGGTATATCTATTAATGGTCGGAATGCAATAGCCCAATCTCTAAAAAACAGATAGATAACCAAGGTTACAAGAAGTAAAGCAATGAGTAATGTCTCTGCCACTTCAAGAATTGCTTTTTTGATAAAAACAGTGGTATCAATCGCTACATTCAATTCAAACTCTTTAGGCAAATCTTTTTGTAGCTGTTCATATTGTTTGTAAAACTCCTCAGAAATATCCAAATAGTTTGTGCCGGGTTGAGGAGTTACGGCCAATCCTATCATAGTTTGCCCGGAATCGCTTAGTCTGGTTTCCAGGTTTTCGGCCTCCAAACTGGCTTTTGCCACGTCTGCTAAACGCACTAGTTTGTCTCCATCTGATTTAATAATAATATTGTTAAAATCTTCCTCAGTTGTAAGATTACCAACCGTTTTAACACTTAACTCAGTGTTTTCTCCGGTTAATTTTCCCGAAGGGAGCTCAACATTTTGCTGATTCAATGCATTCAAAACATCAGAAGCTGTACAGCCATAAGCAGCTAATTTGCTAGGGTCTATCCATAACCGCATGGCATATTTTCGTTCACCCCAAATACGAACACTACTTACACCGGGAATGGTTTGAAGCCTCTGCAAGATTACATTTTCGGCATAATCAGTAAGTTCCAACACATTTTTGTTGTCACTCTTCATGGTCATCGTTAATATAGGGTCAGAGTCGGCATCAGCTTTGGAAACAACCGGTGGTGAAGTTAAATCTTTAGGTAGATTTCGCACCGCTTGAGAGACTTTATCACGTACGTCATTTGCAGCTTCTTCCAGATTTTTCCCTAAATTAAATTCTACTGATATTACACTGCTTCCTTGAGCACTGGTGGAAGAAATATTCCGAATACCATCAATTGAGTTAATGGCTTTTTCCAAAGGCTCTGTAATTTGCGACTCAATAATATCAGCATTTGCTCCCGAGTAACTTGTCTGTACGGTTACTTGAGCCGGATCTATAGAAGGAAATTCGCGAACACCCAAATACGTAAAGCCAATTATACCAAATAAAACAATCATGAGATTCATCACGATTGTCAATACCGGTCGTTTAATGCTTAAAGTGGATAGACTCATACGTTTAGTTTTCTATTAGTTTTAACGAGAGCGGTGCTCCATCTTTAATCGCCATGATTCCGGAAGTAATCAAAGTGTCTCCAACTTTTAAGCCAGAAGTAACTAAAATTTCTTTCTCTGTTCTTTGAGCGGTTTCAATAATCACTTCTTTAGCCATACCATTTTTGGTGATAAACACTTTTTTTCCATTTTGAATGGGAATTATAGATTCAGTTGGAATTAGTATTGCATCGTTTAATTCTTCCAAAGGCAAAACAATATTAGCAAAAGTACCCGGTATTAATTTTCCATCCTTGTTCTCTGAAATAGCTCTGATTTGTAAAGTTCTGGTTGATTGATCTATGGCTGGTTCTAATGCATAAACTCTTGCCGTAAAAGTTGTTTTGCTTCCGGCTGTTGTAAAGGTGATGACTGTATTGTTTTTTACTAAAGAAGCATATTTTTCAGGGATAGAAAAAGTTATTTTTACTTGTGCTGTATTCACCAATTTAGCAATTAAAGTGGTTGGAGTAACATAGGTCCCCGGCGAAATGGAACGCAATCCGATTTTGCCTGAAAAAGGAGCTACAATTGATGTTTTTGTAATTTGGGCTTGAATTAATTGGGTTTGCGATTTAGCTGATTCAAATTCGGCTAAGGCAATATCATACTCTTCTTGGCTGATGGCTTCTTTTTGTAGTAACAGTTTAGCTCTTCGTTCATTTTCAGATGCTAATGATTGCCTTGTTTTTGCCTGTGAATGTTGAGCACGTAATTCAATATCATTTACCTTTAAGAGTTGTTTCCCTTTCGTTATAAAACTTCCTTCATCAAAATAAATTCCTTGCACTACACCGGATACTTCGCTTCTTATATCAATTTGCTCACTGGCATCAATGCTTCCTGAAAGAGTAAGTTCGTTGGCAAATTGTTTCGGTTTCAAAACAATACCATTGACAACAGTTGCTTCTTTACTAGCACTACCTTTTCGTTTAGATTTTTCTTCCAGGCTATTATTTTGTAAGATTCGATAGATGATTAAGGCAATTATGCCACTTAACAAGAAATAAATAAGAATCGTTTTTAATTTCATATTTTTAAGAAAAGATGAAGACACTATTTTTACGGTATACAAATGTACCTTTTCAGAAGTATAATAGATTTGAGGTTAAAATATATTTAACATTCGTATATACAAATTTAACATTTGTGTTCTTATTAATGCTACAATTTACAGATTGACTTTTTCTTAAAACTGAAACAATTTAGTAGTATTATTGTAAGAAAAAGTTTTATAATAATTATAAAAAATGCATTTCATCGATAATATTTGTATTTTAACGAAAAACACAACTATATTTACGGAGTCAAACCCCAAATTTAATTAGAGATGAAAAATATTACGTTAACACTTTTTGCACTTTGCTTTTCATTTTTCGGATATGCTGAAGTTTCAAAATCTGAGCGAGATGCACTTGTTAAACTAAATCAGGCAACTAATGGCAACCAATGGAAAATCAAATGGGATTTATCTGCAGATGTTGCTTCGTGGCATGGTGTAAAAGTAAAAGATAATAAAGTAGTTGGTTTAGCCCTTTTAAACAATAATTTAGAAGGTCAGATTCCAACCGAAATTGCTCAGTTGCATTATTTGGAAACCTTGAATTTGTTTAAGAACAAGCTTTCAGGGAGCATTCCGGCTTCTATTGGTGAGTTAAAATATCTACAAACATTAAATATTTCTTTCAACAAATTAACAGGAGCAATACCGGCTACAATTGGTAATGCCACTTCATTAAAAGTAGTTGAGTTATATATGAACTCTTTAACCGGTTCATTACCACAAGAAATAGGTCAATTAACACAACTAGAAAATTTGTCACTTTTCAATAACTCTTTACAAGGTGAATTACCAAGTTCTTTATACAGTTTAAAAAACTTGAAAGTGTTAATGTTAAACAGTAATAACTTTTCGGGAAAGTTGAGTTATGAAATTGAGAATTTAAAAGCTCTTGAAAATTTAAGTTTATTTGAAAATAACTTTGTAGGTCAAGTTCCTTTTGAAATAGAGAAACTCGATAATTTAAAAGAAATGAATATTTCATATAACAAGTTCAATGGATTGATTTCGTATGCTTTGGCTAAAAAAGACACATTCCAAATGACTATGTTAAACGATAAAGGGGTAGCGGTTCGTTTACCGTTACTTACTGACAATACTGGAGTAGTAGGTACTCCGGATTAATTTTCCAAAAAACAAATACCATCCCCACAAAAAAACTTGCTGTCCCCAAATAGCAAGTTTTTTTATTTATTTCCAGAAGAAAGCGTAAAGAAATACTAAGATAATCAAAACCGCAAATGCACTTACGTTGAATATTGAGCTGGTTTTAAATGTTTCTTTTTGCAATGTAAACCCTTTATTATCATCGGCACCCTTACCTTGAAACAAACTAATAACGGCTATAAATGCCATAGTAATTAATGTAGTGTAGCCCATTTGATCTAAAAAAGGGATAGTAGGGAAAAAGCTCTCAATTGAACTGCCGGTAGCCCATCCTTTTGGTCCAACTTTAAAAAACATTGCGATAGGAATAGAAACTAATGCTCCCCAAATAGCCGCTTTATTCGTTGTTTTTTTCCAGAATAGACCCAATACAAATATGGCTAAAATTCCCGGGCTTACTACACCGGTATATTCTTGAATGAATTGAAAAGCTTGGTTAATTCCTCCCAATAGAGGAGCGACAATAGCACCAATAAGTAATGCAACGGCTGAGGTCAAACGACCTACTTTTACGGTGTTTTTATCGTCTGAATTTTTGTTAATGTACTGTTTATAGATATCCATAGTAAAAATAGTGGAGGTCGAGTTAAGCATCGAAGCTAATGACGAGACTATGGCAGCAGTTAATGCCACAAACGCTAATCCTTTTAAGCCGGCAGGTAAAAACTGAATAAGCCACGGATAAGCTTTGTCGGCTGCTCCCTCACTGGGAATGTTGATTAAACCTTCTGCACCTAAACGAGCCAATATTTCAGGATCATTTACTATAACATAAGCAGCAATTCCCGGAATAACAACGATAAAAGGGATTAACAGTTTTAAAAAAGCGGCTAATAAAATCCCTTTTTGAGCTTCTTTAAGGGATTTTGCGGCCAAAGCTCGTTGAATAATATATTGGTTAAAACCCCAATAGTATAAGTTGGCCACCCAAAGTCCACCAATTAATACCCCAATACCCGGTAAATTCAAATATTCTGGGTTCGCTTCATCTAAAATCATAGCAAATTTAGAAGGAGCTTTGTCGTAAATAATACCTAAACCTTCAACCATTCCTTCTCCACCGGAAACAGTATTCAAAGCCAAATAGGTGGTTGCTAATCCTCCAAAAACAAGAAAAACAACTTGTATGGAGTCGGTCCACGCAATGGAGGCTAATCCGCCATAAAGAGAATAAGCAGCCGCAAACAATGATAATCCTACAATGGCCCAAAACATATCGACACCCATAACCGTATTCATCGCTAAAGCTCCTAAATATAACACAGAGGTAATATTGACAAATACATATAAGGCCACCCAAAAAACAGCTAAAATAGTTTTTAAATTTGTAGAAAATCGTTTTTCTACAAATTCAGGTATGGTATAAATTCCTTTCTCAATAAAAATGGGTAGAAAATATTTTCCAACAATAATTAGTGTGATGGCTGCCATCCATTCATAAGAAGAAATGGCCAAACCTACTGCAAAACCCGAACCCGACATGCCAATAAATTGTTCGGCAGAAATATTAGCCGCTATCAACGAAGTACCAATTGCCCACCAAGGAAGTGATTTGCTGGCTAAAAAATAATCTTCGGCATTTTTTTGATGCCCTTTTTTATCGCGAGACATCCATAGTCCAACCCCAAGAATTAAGAGAGCATAACCAAAAAAAACGATATAATCTAAAATTTCAAATCCTGTATGCATAGGTAATGTATTAAGTAATTATTTTAATTTATAATGCAAGGTAGGCATTTCACTCAAAACTCTAGCACTGCTTTCGGGCGTTAAATCACGTTGTGCTTCACCCATCATTTCATAACCCACCATAAACTTTTTCACGCTTGCACTTCGTAATAACGGAGGATAAAAATGCATATGGAAATGCCACTCCGGATGAGCCAATCGATCCGTTGGTGCTTGGTGAATTCCGGATGAGTAAGGAAAAGAGGTTTCAAAAAGATTATCATATTTGACGGTAATTGTTTTTAAAATTTGGGCAAACGATACAATTTCTTCCTTGGTCATAGCGATGATAGTACTGAAATGTCTTTTACTGATAATCATTGTTTCATAAGGCCAAATGGCCCAAAATGGTACAACCACAGCAAAGTGATCATTTTCACAAACCACACGTTCTTTTACTTTTAATTCTTCATCTAAATAAGCTTTTAAAAGGCTTTTGTTATGTTGGTCATAGTATTTTTTTAGGTTTTTTTGTGTTTTTTCCACTTGAGTTGGTAAGGAGGATTGAGCCCAGATTTGTCCGTGAGGATGTGGATTACTACAACCCATAACTGCTCCTTTGTTTTCAAAGATTTGAACGTGGTTGATGAAATCATGGCTTCCCAATTCAATATATTGTGCTATCCAAGTATGAATAATTTTTTCAATAGCAGTAGTCTCCATTTCAGGTATTGTCAAATGATGTTTTGGCGAAAAGCAAACGACTTTGTTAATACCTCTTTCGGGTTTAAATTTAAAAAGAGACGATGTACCCATCGTACTATGTTCAACTTCTTGATTTAACAAAGCCGAAAAATCATTTTCAAACACAAAACAATCAGCATAGTCAGGATTTTTGGTGCCATTGGAACGTTCATTTCCGGGACATAAATAACAACCGGGATCGTACTCCGGAAGAGCTTTTACAATGGTGTTTTCTTGTTGCCCTTGCCACGGACGTTTGGTTCGGTGCGGTGAAACCAAAATCCACTCGTCCAAAAGTGGGTTGTAGCGGCGGTGAGGGTGTTCGTTGGTGTTGAATGCTTGCATGTTTTTCTTTCAAGAAACGTATTAATATTGACGAATTATTATCTTTTATTGGTAAACCGGATAGGTTTGAATACCTAATTTATTTTCTTTTTCATTTTTGAGGTTCCTTTCGAAACTTTTACTTTGTATCGATTCAGTTGAATCCCGAATTTCTCAAAATAAGCTTGTGAAATTTTTTTAAAAAGAGTTTCTTCACATCCTTTTTCAACGAGGTTGATAGAACATCCTCCAAAACCTCCTCCCATCATACGAGAACCAATAACTTGTTTTTCAGTTCTAAAAAAATCAACTAAAAAATCAACTTCTTCACAACTGACTTCGTATTCTTTAGACAAACCATCGTGGGTTTCATACATCAATTGCCCTAATTTTGCAATATTTTTTCGGTCTAAAGCATATACGGCCTCATTAACGCGTCTGATTTCATTCACTACAAAATGACAGCGTTTATACAAGGTTTCACCCAATGAGTTTTTTAGTTCATTTAATTGCTCTTCAGTACACGCTCGGAATGTTGTAACTGAAGGAAATCGATTTTTGATAATACTTAGGCCTTTTTCTACTTCTTCTCTTCTCGTATTATAGCCTGAAGTTAGGTGAGTGTGTTTTACATTACTGTCTAGTAAAAGTATGGAATATTTTTTTAAATCGGCAGTGTGGTACTCATGTGCTAAGGTCGTGCAATCTAATTTGATGACTTTATTTTTTTTGCCGAATACACTCGCAAATTGATCCATAATGCCACATTTTACGCCAACAAAAGTATGTTCAGATTGTTGACCAATCAAAGCAATTTCTTGTCGAGATAAGCCTAAATTAAACTGTTTGTTTAAAACATATCCAAATCCGCATTCTAAAGCAGCCGATGAGGAAAGTCCGGCTCCCATTGGAATTGTACTGCTAAACACAATATGCATTCCTTTTAATGAAAAGTTACGCTCCTTCAGTTGATGCAATACACCCAACAGATAGTTGACCCACATTTTGTCTGTGGGTTTTAATGCTTCTCTCCAATCGAATCGATACGTTTCATTCAAATCTTGAGCAACAAGTGTAAATTCGTTATCAAAAGTAATTGAAACGGCAAAACAAATATATTTATTGATGGCAGCCGGTAAAACAAAACCATCGTTATAGTCTATGTGTTCACCAATCAAATTGATTCTCCCCGGAGAGAGAAAGATAGCCTCCGGTTCATTTTGGAAAATGGTTTTAAAGTGTTCCGTTGTAGAAGCGATTAATTTTTTTTTAGTCATAAGGATAGGGTAATAGAACAACTATTTTATTTGTGAAAGCATTACGGTAGTCGAACGCAACCCATTCGAACGTATTTGTAACGTTAAATCACCTATTGTTTTTCCCGCTTGCAGAATCACTTGGCATTTTCCGTTGAAGGCACTTCGTTGCCATGCACCTGCTCTGCATTTATCGGGTTCATGCGAACTGGGATCACCATTCCCAACCCCAATAATTTGTCCATCCCCCAAGAGTGTAAAATAAACCATATTGTTGGCATCGGGTACTTCAAGACCTTTTTCATCAACAATTGAAATGTTTACTACTACACCATCTTGGCCATCTGCTAAAAGTTTAGTTTTGCTTGCTGTAGCTATCACTGCGGTAGCCACACCGGTTGTTTCAACTTTTGAAGTAAGTTTTTCACCGTTTTTATAAGCAACAGCTTCTAATGTTCCGGGTTCGTAAATGACGTTCCATTTTAAATGACTGTTTCTTGGCATTACTTTTTTGCCTAAACTTTTACCATTTAAAATCAATTCTACTTCATCAGCATTTGTATTCACCCAAACATCAATGGACTGACCAATTTTATCAGGCCAATTCCAATGAGGGGAAATGTGTAAAATAGCCTCATTGGTCCACCAGCTTTTGTAGTAATAATAGATATTTTTTGGAAAACCACAAACATCCAATATACCAAAATGTGAACTGATATTGGGCCATTTATAAGGAGTAGGCTCCCCTCTGTAATCAAATCCGGTCCAGACAAAACCCCCTAACCAATATTCATTTTCAGCGGCTAGTTTCCACCAAGTCTCTGCTTTACTCGCCCACCAAGGATGTGTAATGTCTTGGTCAGGTACATAAGCTCTTATTTCGTCTTTTGTATAAATACCTCTGGTGGTTACGGTGCTACCCATTTCAGTTCCTAGCAAAGGTTGAGTAGGATGGTCTTTATGATAGTCAGCTACTGCATATTCCCGGTAATTGAATCCTCTAATGGGAATCACTTCATTCACGCCTTTGTACTCGTTGGCCATATCTGCAGCATAGGTGCTGGTTCGTGTGGGGTCTAATTCTTTTTGGATAGCTAATAGGGATAAAGCTATACGTTTGCCATATTCATTGCCTTGAATGTTTTGTTCTTCATTTCCAATAGACCATAAGATGATGGAGGGATGGTTACGGTCACGTTTAATCAATCGCTTAAATTGATCAACATATTCCGCACTACTGTTCAGTAAACGTTGTTCATCAACAACTAACATCCCCAAACTGTCACAGGCCTCCAAAAGCTCTTTGGTTGGAGCATTATGACTCGCCCTGTAGGCATTTGACCCCATTTCTTTTAAAAGTTTAATACGGTAATATTGCATAAAATCGGGTAAGGCACTACCAATTCCGGCATGGTCTTGATGGTTATTGGTACCCTTTATTTTTACATGTTTACCATTAAGAAAAAAGCCTTTTTTAGCATCAAAATCAATTGTTCGTAAACCAAAGTTAACTTTCCTTTGGTCAACTACTTTGTTATTTTGTTTGATTACGGAAATAACTTTATACAAATAAGGGTTTTCCAATGACCATCGCATAATGTTGTTTAGGTTAACTTGTTGCTTTACAGTAGTTTTTCCATTGACTGCGAGAGACACTTTTTGCTCGGTTGTTTGAGCTATTGGTTTGCCGTTTCTGTCCGTAATATAGGAAAAAACAACGGCTGAGGAAGGACTTAGACTTTTGTTTTCAATTTCGGTTTCAATGGTGATAGATGCTTTTCTATCGCTGATTTCGGAATGAACAAATAGGCCATCTGTTGGAATGTGCACCTTATTACGAACGTTTAACCAGACATGCCGATAAATACCCGCCCCTTCATAAAACCATCCTTCACTTTGGGTGGCATCTACACGTACTACCAGTACATTATCACCATCAAAGTTGATATAATCGGTAATGTTGTAGGTATTTCCAACGTAGCCACTAAAATTAGTGCCTACATAAAAGCCATTCAACCAGATAGCAGCATTTCTGTATATTCCATCAAATTGAATTTCAAAGTGTTTACCTTCATTTTTTTTATCCACTAAAAAATGTTTACGATACCAACCTATACTTGTTTCAGGATAAATACTGCCAATAGGTTTATAGCCATGCGTATCCATTTCATGGGTAGACGATTTTACAAAGGGAAGCTCTACCGCCCAATCATGTGGTACATTGAGTGTAGTCCAAGTGGTATCGATAAATTTTGGACTAATAACTGTTGTTTCAAAGACATTTGATTTGTGAAACAATAGTTTATTACCATAATCAAAATCTTTATCAGGATTGGCGGAATGACCAAAATGAAATTTCCAACCCTCATCTAAATTTATTTTTTGTTGAGCGGATAAAAGGTTTACACTGCAAAGCAGCACTACAAAATAATATAGTTTGTTCATGTTGATATTAGTTTTTAAATGCATCCAATGCCGGTGAAGGATTTCCATCAGAAAGCCATGCACTTAGGCTATAACCACTCCAACTTTTTTCGCCTTGTGGTTCCCAATAAAGAACACCCAAGCCTTTATTGTTAGGCACATTTTTTACAGCTCGAATAGTTGCTTCTAATAGGCCTTTGGTATTTTCTATTTTATCATATTCACCACCTACTTCTACAATCATCACCTCTTTGTTGTAACGTTTAACTAAATCATTAAGGTTGAATGTTAAGTTGGCAATGGTTTCGGTATAATCTTTTTTCACCCAAAACGGATAGTAAGATAATCCAATCACGTCATACTGCACTTTTTGGGCTGTTGCGTTATCAAAAAAAGTCCTGAACTTTTCAATGTTATCGCCTTCATCTAAATGAACGATAACTTTGATGGATTGATCTACGGCTTTAACAGCAGCATATCCATTGTTTAATAAAATGCCTAATTGTTTCCAGTTAGTGGTGCTGCCATCCGGCCAAAGCATACCGCCCGGAATTTCATTACCTACCTGTACCCATTCGGTCTTTACGTTGGCTTTTTGAAGGGCGGTCATCACCTCAAATGTATGGTTGTAAACTGCATCGGCTAATTTAGGAAAAGGAAGGTCTTTCCATGCGGCAGGTTTGTTTTGTTTACTAGGGTCTGCCCAAGAATCGCTATAATGAAAATCAATCATAATACGAAATCCCATTTTTTGAGCTCTTACCGCAAAAGCAACAGTTTCCTCTTTACTGCAATGTCCACTTTGTGGGTCATCTGATGGGTTAACAAAAACCCTCAGCCGAACCGTATTCATTCCTCGTTCTTTTAATAAAAGTAAGGCATCTTTTTTGGTTCCATCCGTATCGTAAAATTGATAGCCGGTGGCTTCCATTTGTGGTAACCAAGATACATCGGCACCTTTAGCAAACTCCTGAGCGGTGTTTTTACAGATAGACAGAAGTGTTACAATCAAGGTTGAGAGGATTATTTTTCTCATAATTATTTATTGATTAAATACAGTTATTATTGGTAAAGCTTTATTTTCAAAATCCCACAGAGCTTGGTTTTCCCAAGAGGAACCATTGGTTGATTGTTCTCCTCTAAAGGCAACCCATTCACCTCCCCAATAAGCAAATCCAATACCGCTTTCGGTTTGTTGAAGCATACTCTTAATCGCAAGAAGATAATTTTTTTGTCCTTCCGGTGTGGCCGGGTAGGAGGTAATGATTTGCTCTTCTAATCCCACAATATTGTTAGTCCAATCATTCCAGCCCAATGTAAACGGATAAGAGGTTTCGGCAATTACTACCTTTTTGTTGTGGGTTTGGCTAAGGGAATTGATAATAGATTCCAATTCAGATAGGTTTTTTCCATGCCAGATAGGGTAGTAGGATAAGCCAATGTAATCATAATCAATCGTATTCATTTTAGAGAAAAACCACGTTGCACCCGATCCTATTCCTGCATAGTGTAGCATAATTTTGGTTGAAGCGGAGTGTGAGCGGATAGCAGCACTCGCAGCGTTGAGTAGGGCAAGGCATTGACTTTCATTGTTGATTAAATGACCTTGTGGCCATAATAAACCACTGTTAATTTCATTTCCTATTTGAATGATGTCCGGTTGTATTTCGGTCATAATAGTCTCTGTGTAGGCTACCATTTCATTTTTCAGATTAGTAAACGAAAGACCATTCCATACTTCGGGAGTGGTTTGTTGCCCCGGATCTGCCCAAGTATCAGAATAATGTACAGTGAGCCAAACTTTCATTCCTGCTTGTTTAATACGTGCCGCAAATGTCTTTACTTGTTCAAATCCGGATTGGTTATCGATTGGGTCTTTCCATAAACGAATACGAACCGTATTACAGCCGGCATTTTTTAATGTGGTTAATGCATTTTCAGGCTGATTAGTAGCGTTAAAATAAATGGTTCCTTCACTTTCAATCAAAGGTAAAAACGATAAATCAGCGGCTCTTATAAAATTGTCTTCCGGAATAATTGGTTCATTTTCCCCGGTATTCTCATTGTCAGAACAATTGAGTAAGATGAAAAGAAGCGGAATAAGTAGAATTATTTTTTTCATAGTAATATTAAATTGTTTCAAAAGCAAAAATGGTTTGGTGGTAATATTGTTCTCCTTTTTCCAACATAATGGAAGGGAAATGAGGATGATTGGGTGAATCGGGAAAGTGTTGCGTTTCAAAACAAATTCCACTCAAGGGATGGTAATTTACAGCTTCTTTACCTTTTATTTGTCCAAAACAATTACCTCCCACATAAATGTGTACGGCAGGTTGGTTGGTGTAGACATTCATTCTCAATTTATTTTTTTGACTGTATAAGGAAGCTGCAATACTGTTATTTTTGTCTAAAACAAAGGTGTTGTCTATTTGTAAAGGGCACTTTTTTTCTTCTGAAAAATCAAAAGGACTATCTGCAACAGGTAAAAAGGTTCCCGTCGGAATGTTCTCTTCATCGGTTTCCAATAGATTGGTGGCGTTTACAAATAATTGTTGATTACTGATGTTGTGTTGGTGACCGTCTAAATTAAAATAGCTGTGTTGTGTAAGATTTACGATGGTTTTATCTGTGCTGAAAGCGTTGTATTCCACAATTACTTGGTTTGATTCTGTCAGCATATAGGTAACTTCTACCACCAATACACCCGGAAAATTTTCCTCTCCGTTCTGACTGGCATATTCAAAAGTGATGGAAGGGAAATCGCCATGAGTGTATTTTTTCATTTTCCATATTTTTTGTCCAAAACCTTCTTTGCCACCGTGTAATTGATGCAGACCGTGATTTTTACTTAATATAATTTCCTTTTCATTCAACTTAAACCTTGCTTTGTTAATTCTTCCGGCAACACGACCAATTACACATCCAAAATAAGGAGCACTGGGTAAGCTATATGAATCAATATAATCTTGAATGGTTTCGAATCCTAAAACAACATCAACTTTCTTGTTAATTGAGATAGGAACACGCAACGAAGTAATAGTAGCTCCATAATCCATCACATCCAATTCCATTCCGTTTTTATTGGTTAAAGTGTAGCAAAATACTTCATTGCCATTAGCCAATAATCCGAATGATTTTGTTTTTTCAAGGGAGTCTGTTTGCGAAAAATGTTTTTTTTCTATCATTTTTTTATTGATATAATAACAAAAGTAGAAAAATAGTTACCGCAAACATACCGGTACCTACCGGTTTATGTGTATCTTGCCACCAGTTTTTAATAGAGCGATGAAAATATTTAACATAGATAGTAATCTTGGGATTCCAAAATACAAACAATTAGTACAGTCGGTAGAACTTGCTATTGCCGAACAACGTTTAGTAAAAGGGGATAGACTTCCTTCCGTTAACAAGATTTGTTTAGCGTTTTCACTTTCCCGAGATACGGTTTTATTGGCCTATGATGAATTAAAAAAACGTGGTATTGTTTTTTCTATTTTAGGCAAAGGGTATTATGTAAAAAGTGTTGAATTTTGTTTTGAACAACGTTTTTTTGTTTTGTTTGATGAACTAAATGCGTTTAAAGAAGATTTATATACTTCTTTTTTGGAGGCTATAGATAACAAGGCTCAGATGGATATTTTTTTTCACCATTTTAATATGGATATGTTCCGAAAATTAATCAACGAAAGCAACGGAAATTATTCTAAATACATCATAATGCCCACTAATTTAAAAGGTGCGGCAGAACTCATCAAAACATTACCGCCGCAAGATGTATATATATTAGATCAAACTAATGAAGCTTTAAAAGAATACCCTGCCGTGTACCAAAACTTTGTAAGCGATATGTTTCAAGCGTTGGATGAAGCTGTAGAACGCTTGGCCAATTACACTCGGTTATTTTTAATTTTCCCCGGGTTTAAAGAACCGGTCGGCATGGTGGAGGGTTTTCTCCGGTTCTGTAAAAAGTATAACTTTTCGCATCAAGTGATTCCAGATTTTGAAATAAATAATATACAGAAAGGAAGTGTGTTTATTATTCCTAATGATCGTCATTTGGTACAAGTTATTGAACAAGCAAAAAAACAATCTTTAGAACTCGGATTAGATTATGGCATCATTTCGTATAATGACACACCGTTAAAAAAACTGGTAGAAAATGGGATTACCACCATTTCTACCGATTTTAAGGGAATGGGCAAACGATTGGGGAAGTTGGTACTAAATAATCAAAAGGCACAAATAGAAAACCCTAGTAGGCTGATTTGGCGAAATTCACTTTAGCGAAGGTTTTGTGTAGTACAAATTCGACAAAAATAATATCCCGCTTACTGCCTTATATTGTTGCATTCTTCCTACTTTTGAATAGTAAACAGTTAGTAAGGGGGTATTTACATATTTCAAATCAACTATTCATAAGGCTTGTAAAATTGGGGTGATACAATGTCAGGATTTCAACATAAACTGAGGGAAGTTATTCAGACTTCGCAAAAAGACTTTATTAAGACAAAAAACAGAAAAAAGATACATTACTCCTTGTTAGGTGCTTTGTTATTATTTCAGTTTTTTTTGGGGATAGCCATATATAACGAATGGATTAATCAAAACAAGTTAAAAGCATGGCAGTCGGATAAGGAAAAAGCATTGGCAATGCGAACGATTACCGACCAAACAAGAAATGATTATTTGGATGCACAATGGCAGTTGCAGACTTTTTTCTTAAAGCGGGAGGCATCGGCTTTAAACAACTATTTTAACTTAATGGGTAAGGTGATTACCCGAATGGATACACTACAAGGCATAACTTTTGAGCACAACCGATGGCAAAAGTTGATGCAAATAAAACAAACCAAAGAGAAAGATGTGAGGGGACTAAAAGAGGAGTTAGACTCATTGATGGCACATTACAATGCCGATACTACATTTTTTTCAGATAAGCATTTAACGTTTACGGCTTACCCTGACCAGGAAGTATTGCAAGACATTGAGGTGGAAACCCGCATTTTTTCAGATTCTACTACCCGAAAGAATTTATTTTCAAGATTAATGGCCGCTTTTGCGGGGAAAGTAGAAATTCAAAAGGAGATTGTAGAAAATACGGTAAAAATGAAGTACGGTAAAAAAGCCACTTCCGGAACTGTACAAGAACAAATGAAACAATTGCTACAACAGGCAGAAGCATACTACCTAAAGCAATTTAGCCATTTACAAAACAGCTTTTACGGACTAAAAACAGAGGATGCCGCTTTGCTGGAATTAAATGAAGCGTTGGTTAAAGAAAGCAATGCGTTGTTGGAAAAAAGCAACGCGATTTCAACTACAATTTATAACCAAAGCCACAAGGAAGAAGCTGCACAACAAAAGACAAACCAAACCATCCGAATTGTCTCTTTGATGAGTTTAATAATCGGTTTAGTTTTACTTACACTCTTTTTGATTGCTGTAACACGATTGGCTTTTCAAAAAGAAAAGCAACTGGTTATGGCTCAACAATCAATTCAGCAACATTTGGTATTCAAATCAAAAATTATTGGTATGTTGAGTCATGAAGTTCGTTCGCCACTCAGTTTAATAGCGATATATACCAAAAGATTAAACCAAAGGTTTACAGATACTACAACTAAGGAAGTTTTTCATTCACTGAATTATACAACCAACTCGTTGCTAAGCATGGTTAACCAGGTATTGGATTTTTCTAAAGCGGAACAACATCAACTTCAACTCAACAATTCTTCTTTCTGCTTAAATGAAGCATTAGAAGCCTTATTGACAACGTTACAAAGTTTGACGGTTGAAAATGGAAACCAATTGTCTTATACGGTTAACTTACAGGAAAATACCATGGTGACGGCCGATTTAGTTAAAATACAACAATTGTTTTTTAACTTAGTCGGAAATGCCAATCGATTTACAAAATCAGGAACAATTCAAATAACTATTGCATTAGTGCCTCAGGGTAAAAAACATTTTCGATTAATGGTGGAAATCAAAGATAATGGAAAAGGAATACCTCTCAAAGATTTAGAAATAATTACAGAAGCAATAGTACAAGGAAAAGAAACAGTGCGTTTGAATGAAATAAGTACCGGATTGGGGTTGCTCTTGTGTAGAGAAATCATTACCTTGTTCAAAGGAAGTTTTTCCATAAACAGTAGAGAAAAAAAAGGTACCACAGTGGCTTTTTCATTAGTGTTAGATAAAAAGAAAGAGGGAAATGAATAATGATATAGTGATGCAGGCTTGGCGATTTATTATTGCAGACGATCATATGGTTGTTCGGCAAGGGATGGCAATGTTGGTAAAGGAAATTTTCCCAAACGCAATCATTTGGCAAGCCGAAAATTTCACGAGGGTGAGGGAGTTACTTAAACGAGAAAACATAGACGTGTTAATTTTAGATGTTAGTTTTCCGGAGGGAAACAGTTTGTCTTTACTAGCTGAGGTAAGACAAAATCAACCGGATTGTAAAATCATGATTTTTTCAGCCTTGGAAGAAGAAGTGCACGCTTTACATTTTTATAACGCTGGTGTACAAGCTTACATCAATAAATTGAGTGATGAGGAACAAATCCGAAAGGCATTAGTAGCGGTTGTGTCGGATGGGCGTTACTTAAGTCAGTTATCCAAAGAGTTATTGTTTCAGTCATACGCTGAAAAAAAAGTAATGAATCCAATTCGTCATTTATCTGAGCGGGAATTGGAAGTGGCTCGATTAATGGTAAAGGGGTTTGGTAATTTAGAGATTTCCAATGCGTTACAACTACAAAAAACCACCATCAGTACCTATAAAAAAAGGATTTACGAAAAATTGCAAATTGAACATTTGGCCGCTTTAATTGAGCTGTTTACACATTATCACGAATAAATCTTGTAGCACAATTTCTACATCAAACAGTACTTTGTACTACACCTCGTTCAATAAATCTCATTTATATTTGTCAAAGTAGAATTGGTCATACTGCTAAGCCCTTTTTGCTCCTTTAGTGGTAAATTTTTTAAGTTGAATTGTAATGCGTATTCATCATATTACAAGTATTTAGTTGAATTTGGAATACACCCCCACGTTGGGGTGTTTTTCATTTTATAGGTTACCGATGAAGGGATTAACGACCAGTGGATTAGCCTCTTTTCAGGGACTTGTGTTTTAAATAGAATAAAAAATATCAGCATTCTACTTGCAATTTATAATAATCGTTGTATATTTGCACTCGAAACATCGCGGGATAGAGCAGTAGGCAGCTCGTCGGGCTCATAACCCGAAGGTCACAGGTTCGAGTCCTGTTCCCGCTACTAGGTTAACTCCTTTAAATCAAACGGATTATGTACATAATCCGTTTTTTTTATGTCTCCTATTTTAGTACTTTTACAAAACGTACATCGCGGGATAGATAGGCAGCCGTTAACCCGAAGGTCACAGGTTCGAGTCCTGTTCCCGCTACTAAAATCAAGCTTCACAGAAATGTGGGCTTTTTTTATAGAAATATGGAAGAATTTGTTGTTTATATTTTATTCTCTAAGAATTTCAATAAGACCTATGTTGGTTTTACATCCCATTTAATAGAACGATTCAAATCGCACAATCATTTAAGCAAAAAAGGATACACCTTAAAATTCAGACCTTGGGAAGTAATTCATGTTGAATTTTTCACAACAAAAGCGGAGGCTTTACAAAGAGAACAATTTTTTAAAACTGGAATAGAAAGGGATTGTATTAAAGAAATCATCTCTGATTTATAAGTTCATGGGCTCATATCCGCCGCGGCGGACACAGGTTCGAGTCTCCGACTTGGCGGACTACTAAAATCAAGCTTCACAGAAATGTGGAGCTTTTTTTATAGAAATATGGAAGAATTTGTTGTTTATATTTTATTCTCTAAGAAATTCAATAAGACCTATGTTGGTTTTACATCCCATTTAATAGAACGATTCAAATCGCACAATCATTTAAGCAAAAAAGGATATACCTTAAAATTCAGACCTTGGGAAGTAATTCATGTTGAATTTTTCGCAACAAAAGCGGAGGCTTTACAAAGAGAACAATTTTTTAAAACTGGAATAGGAAGGGATTGTATTAAAGAAATCATCTCTGATTTATAAGTTCATGGGCTCATATCCGCCGCGGCTGACACAGGTTCGAGTCTCCGACTTGGCGGACTACTAAAATCAAGCTTCACAGAAATGTGGAGCTTTTTTTATAGAAATATGGAAGAATTTGTTGTTTATATTTTATTCTCTAAGCGTTATGAAATCAACTGTTAATGGTTTGGGGTTGCTAGCCAATCACTATAAGTCATTTCAAATTTAATTTCTTTAGAGCCGTGTGTTCCAACTGCAGTCCAACCTGCTTTTCTGTAAAATTTTTCTGCTCTAGTATTAAAAGCTGTTCCCAACCATACTTTTTCTTTTGTTTGAGCAAAATACCAGTTAAGCATGGTGTTGTGTAGCAGCTGACCGATGCCTTTTTTTTCAAATTTAGGTTTTAAAAATAATGCCCAAATGTTATTTTCTTGCAAGTCAACAATGGCAAATCCTATAATTTCATTGTCTAGTTCACATACCCAACCTTTTCCTCTTAGGGTTATAAACACTTCACAATCGTTATCCGTTACTAAGTCAGGGTTAGACAAGGTGTTTTCGGTAACCGAATTTCGTACAATTTGTATTTGTTTTATATCGTCAACTTTTGCTTCTCTAATAATCATAATCTATCCTTTTTATAATTTTACTCCCCTTTGTCCTACTGACGCAGGAAGCATCTCTTTAGCCAACCCTTCGTCAGGCTATACTTATTTCAGCATCCCTCATTCTTTCCAAAGATTGAATAAGCTCTGTCAAATCCGCAATAGGTATATTAACCCCCGATTGAATAAATTCAGTATCAGATGCAATAATTAGTAAATTACCTAACGCTTCATCTTGAAAACCGATGGCAGTAAAATCAAACGTTAGCGTTTCAAAGACAATTTGTTGTTGATTACCTTTAAAATATCGATAATCCGCATAATAAGAAACCTTAGTATCTTCCATCACAATCACTTCTTTCCCATGTGTATTCCAAAGATATAAACGAATAAAAAAGAAACCAATCAACGAGAAAACACCTAAAAGAATCACATAACGAATATGAAAATCATTTCTCGCTATCATATTCATCCCAATACCCAACAACGGTAACGCAATACACAGTATCGCCAATACTAAAAAAGTGCCACGAACCGGTAGCGGTGATTTTTTTACATACAATTCTAAAGTGTTAGAATGGATGGAATAGCGTTTAGAGGCTCTCAAATGCATTAATTTTAGGTTTTAAATTTACTGTAAATTTTTTACACAATGGTATTAAAAACCCTCGAAGGGTTCCAAACTCTTCGGGGGTTTAAGCGTTCACCCACCTACAATCTAATCGTATTCTTACACTTCGGATAATTAGTACAACCCAAAAAATCACCATATTGACCTGTTCTTTTGGTCATAAAACCGCTATTACAACTCGAACAAAGTAGCGTGTTTTCTAAAATAGCAATGTCATTGAAAGTTTGGTTACAACTCGGATAATGTGAACAACCTAAAAACTGATTATGCTTCAACGGGTTTTGTCTCACCACCAAATAACCGGTTTGACAATACGGGCAATTCGTTTTGCTGATTTTATCATGATTGGCACTTAACAGAAAGCCATTGTCGGAAAGTAACTCTTCGGCAAACAAAGAAACGTCTGTTGGGATGAGCAAAACCACTTTATTTTTGGTTCTTGTTAAGGCTACATAAAACAATCTTCGTTCTTCCGCAAAACGAAATTCTTCATCATCACTGAGTAATAAGGACAACATCGGGTCATCTGTCATTTTATTGGGAAAGCCTAATAAATGATTTTTTAAGTTGAGCACAATCACATTATCCGCTTCTAAGCCTTTTGATTTATGGACAGTAATGTACTTCATATCGATATGCTCTAATCCTTTAATGATTACTTTATCATTTCGTTCGTTATACAATATCCTGCTGTTGGGGGTAAGCTTGATAAATTCATTGATGTCAAAAGCATGACGCCCTAAAACCAAAATTGGCTTGGTTCCGTTTTTTTCTATCAGAGCTTCTACTTCACGAATAAAAACAGCATCCGCATTATCGGGTGTATAATACACAAATTGAATGGGGTTTTCTAGAGGTTCTTTTTTAGACTTCGGATTTTTAGGAATTTGTTTCTTGTTTTTTTGAATGTAGTTAGCAGTGATATCAATTAGCGATTGGGCATTGCGATAGGTTTGCTCGATAAACAATTGTTCGTGTTTACCAACATACTTTTCAAAATGACTGAATAATGAAATATCACTTCCCGCAAAGCGGTAGATGGATTGCCAATCGTCTCCCACACAAATCAAACGAGCACCCGATAGTTCACGAATGGTTTTGATAAGATTAAACCGCGAATAGGAAATGTCTTGGTATTCATCAATGATAATATATTGATAGGAGAGGTTAGGTTGGTTCTGTTGAATAAGGTCTGTTGCCCAATTAATCATGTCATTAAAATCAATTTCATTTGACGCTTTCAAGGTTTGGTCATATTTCTTTAAAATGGGAAGAGCAAACGCCAAAAAGAGTTTTTGTCGTTCACGCATGAACGGATTGGACTGTTTTTTTTGATCCAAAAAGAGGTTGGTTATTGCGGCATAGCTTAGTTGTCTTGATTTACTCAGATTAATAAACGTTTCAATCAGTTTGGTAATTTCTTGCCCAAAGTTGTTTTCTTTTTCGGTGACTTTTGTGTAAATACTTTTTATATCACGGGGCTTAAAAACAACCTGTTCATTTTCCAACAATTCTTTGAGCTTGTCCAGTAGCACTTTATCACGATTGTAATAGGAATAGGTTTCAATTAGTTTAGTGCCGTATCTTTTGTGCTTTTCTCTTTTCAACTCCATTGTTTCGACATATTCCATTTCCTTAAAAGGTTTAAGCCATTTGGCTTTGTTATCTTCATCCACACCAAAATGTTCCAAATAAATGTCGTAATCTTTCAGATAGAAATCCGGTTGATAGACCACATCGCCATGAGGGTATTTTTTTTCATATTCGTATGCAATACCATTTAAGTATAAAAAGTTGGCAATGGTTAGTTCTTCTATGCTTTTAACCCTTTCACCTTGCATCGAATCCAAAGAAGCTTTGGCAACTTTATTCAACGATTCAGGGGCACATTTTGATTGTAAGGTTTCAAAATCAATTCCTTTTTCCGTATCTAATTTTTCACCCAACGAATCATAACTATCGTGTTCTTCCGGAATATTCATAAAGCAAGCCACATACTCTACAAATGCCTTTAAAGCCTCCGGTTGCTCTATTAGTTCCTCTTCTAAATAGGTTTTTATGATTTTACCGATGGTGTTTTCATTGGTCACAACCGGCACAGTGGTTTGGTGTTTTTTGATACTGTCGTAACCGAGTTTATGAAAAGTCGTGGCTCGTGCATTGAGACCCAATTTTTGCAGTCGTTCATTGAGTTCATCAACCGTCTTTTTGGTAAACGAAAGCAAAAGAATGTTTTCAGGTTTCACCTTTTTCTGCTCCAGTAAGTACTTTACTTTCCCCAGTATAGTCAACGTCTTACCCGAACCGGCTCCGGCAATGATTAAGTTAGAATATTCATCCGTGAGAACAGCCGTTCGTTGTTGGTCGTCTAAAGGTTTCCCTTCAATGTCGTCAAAATAGCTGCTGAGTTTTTCTTTCTGAGTATGTACATAGTTTTTGTTGTAATTACTGATGTAGTCGTCAAAATGAGAATAAAGGTCATTGAACTTTTTTACTTTTTCTTCTTTTTTATAAAAAGCGGTTTTGTGTTTAAAGTACTTTCCAACCGCTGCAAACTGTTCTTTAATGGCATCGCGATGCACCCAGGTAATATAATCATCCAATTGTGCTACAACTTCAAAAAACGCGTCTATTTGTTTGAGATGCTCTTTATAAACAGGGTTTTCATATTTGCTTTTCTCAACTTTATTATAATACAATAGCAATGAAATGCACAAAAGGATTGCTATGATTATTGATAAACCCATGTATTGGTAAGTTTGAGAATTTATAAAGTATAAAGCTATCAAATTTTATAATGCTGTAAAACCATTCGATAACATTTTGTTCTTACTAATAGAGAAAACTTTATAAACCAATTTTTAAACCTTAGCACCTCAGCCCCACATCACCTCACCCTTTCCTCTTTTTCTTCTCCCTTTCCCCACCGCTCCCGCACGAATCCTTTCGTGTGGCTTAACAAAAAAATAAAGTCGGTCTAAATTATAAAAGTATAATTCCTATCTATGTTACTTCTTAAATTCAAAAATAGTAAAAGCTCTCTAAGCTATAACCACACGAAGGGATTCGTGCGGGAGCGGTGTTAACTATCAAATTGAGCTTAACAAAGCTTTTCAACTTATACCTTAAAACACATACTTCAGCTCTTCAACTGCCCACTTAAATTTATTTATTTTTATTATGCTTGTTTATTCCATCTTGGAAGTTTATTATGCTTTTCAAAGAAACTTTGTAATAACAAAGCTTCAACATACATTGGTAAATCTTTAAAAGAATCATCAAAGGTAGCAAACCAAACCACTTTTATTGCATCAATTTTATTTGCAACTATTTCTTGCTCAAAATGTTGTTGCCTTGTTAATTTGGAATTTTGCATATTTTGTATACGTTTATGTAATTTTTGAACTCCAAATGTTCCATTTTGTTTCATTTTTCCAGATGCACCTATATAAACCAATTCTTCCAAATTGTTTTTAATAGTATAAATTAAATAAACTCCTGATTCATTGGGAATATTTCTACAATGATCTACAAGTCTATCACCTATCTTAAATATAAATTCTCCTTTATTGGTATATTTTTCTAAAAAACTAAGCATGAATTTCTGTTTTCTCCCCCTTCAACGCCTCCCTCAAAACCTGTTGCAACAACTTCTCATTATACCCTTGACTTTCCTTAATACTCTCCTCTAAACCATCACAAAACGCTAGTAACTCCTCCAACTTAGCCACAATTTGCTCTTGCTCGTGAAGTGGTGGGAGTGGGATAAATGAACTTGAGAACCTATTTAAAGCCATTTTTTGTACACCAACTTGTTTAGTTTTATCAATAAATTGGCTTTGACAAAATGGACTATCTAAACATTTCCATAAGAATTTTTTATCAACTAAAATCGGAGTAATTTTTGCTGCGTTCTCAGTTAAATTCATATTATCAAATTTTTCAGGAACTAAACCACATTTTCCGATTGTTCCTCCAACAATTGTCATATAAATATCATCTTTACCAATAGTATATTGTTTTATACCATGGTAAACATATTTATCAATATAATGCAAATCATTATCACTAATTGTTCCATTTTTCATATCACTTACTCGAATATAAATATATGGAGTTGGTTCTTTTAATAACTTATAACCATTTGGAACTCTTTTACCTCCTTTTATACTACAAATCTCCCCCAACCTACACCAAGCCCAATGTTCAGGAATTTCAAAAGGAATTTCATCTTCTGTAATGGGTGGTAATTCTTTTTCTTTTTTGAGTTTTTTGGCGGCTATTAATTGTGCTTTCTCGGCTTTTATTTTAGCTAATAAATCATGACCGGTTTCTTGCTTCTCGACTCCGCTCGAAGTGACAGGCGTGAGGAGTTTTCCTTGCATCGCTTCACGCAAAAAAGCCTGACGCAGTTGTTTGATTAGGTCGAGTTGGTGGGTGAGTTCTATATTCAATTCGACTTTAGATTCTTGCATATTAACAAATTGAATTTTAGCTTCAACTTGTTTATCAATATCAAAGTATGGCAATTTATAATTTCCAAAAGCTTTTAAACCAATTGCTTCTTTAGAAGTTCCTGCTTTAGTATTCTTTACAATATCATCTTTAAACTCGTTAAAAATCATATGATAAAACTTTAAATCAATTGGCAATTCATTTTGATTTTTGGGAGTAATTATAAAACACAAATCACTTGCTATGAATTTACCATTCACATAATGCGTTCTACCTAATGAACCAGAAGCTGCTGCTGCAAAGACCAATGCCTCACAATCATGTGTGTATTCGTTATGCGTTTTCCATTCAGATGAAGCAGTTATAAAATCAAATTCGCCTTCAGTGCATTTTGAACTTTGTAAACTTCCCTTTTCAAAATGAAATAAATCATCAATTCTCATTAAACTCATTTCACCGCTTCTTTTAATTGGTTTAACAAGGAATTGCTTTTAGTAAAAGAAGTGTGCAATAGTTCCATTAATTCCACGCTGTTGTATTCGTGTACTTCTTCTTGTTTGGTTGGGTTTTTAATGTCTAAATCGTAATTACGGTCTACAATAGTTTGTATGTCTACTTTCCAAGCAATATCACTTTCCTTACGGTCGTTCCACCACTTTTTTATTGGGTTAAACTCTTTAGCTTGTATCGGTTTGGTTTTGTTGTAGGCTTTTTGTCCTTCAGGCAAACGGTGTTCGTAATACCATACTTCTTTGGTAGGCGTGCCTTTGGTAAAAAACAACAAATTCGTCGCCACGGTAGCATACGGTTGAAACACCGAGTTAGGCAAACGGATAATCGTGTGTAAATTACATTCTTCCAATAACTTTTGGCGTACCCGTTGTTTTACACCATCACCGGTTAAGGAGCCATCAGGCAATACAATACCGGCTCTTCCGTCTTGTTTTAATAAATGAATCATTAAAATCAAAAACAAGTCCGCACTTTCTTTCGTTCTAAAATTTTGCGGAAAATTGTTTTCGTTGTTGTTGGCTACAATTCCTCCAAACGGTGGGTTGGCTAAAATGGCGTTTACACGATGTTTTTCGGTAAAGTTACTCAAGGGTTGGTCTAAGGCATCGCCAAAACGAATGTTAGGCACTTCCATATCATGCAAAATCAAGTTGGTCGTAGCTAACAAATACGGTAGCGGTTTGTATTCCCAACCCATTACGTTTTCAGCAATGCTTTTGCGGTCTTCAACGCTGTTGGCCTGTTCTTTTAAATGCTCAATAGCACAAGTTAAATAACCACCTGTTCCACAAGCTGGGTCTAGTATTTTTTCGCCCAATTGTGGATTAATCATTTCAGTAATAAAACTGGTAATGGCACGAGGCGTGTAAAACTCCCCACTTTTACCTGCACTTTGCAAACCTTTTAAAATGGTTTCGTACAATTCCCCAAAAGCATGACGGTCTTTGGCAATGTTAAAGTCAATTTCATTCAATTTGTTCAACACCTTACGAATGTTGATACCGCTTTTCATGTAGTTGTTGTTCCCTTCAAAAACCTCACGTACAATCAAAGCACGGCGGTTTCCGGTACTCACATCAATGTTTCGCAACGCAGGAAACAATTGGCGGTCTACAAACTCTAATAATTCATCACCGGTCATGCCTTCGTCATCGCCAGCCCAATTGCCTTTGGTTTTCACCCAATGAAATTGATCGGGAATCGGAGAAACATAGTTGTCGTCTAACAATTCAAGTTCTTTGTCTTTATCAGAAAATATTTTTAAAAACAGCATCCAACCGAGTTGTTCAATGCGTTGGGCATCACCGTTCAAGCCGGTGTCTTGCCACATGATGGTTTGTATGGATTTTAGGATGGAGGAGATGTTGGACATTATAAATTTATTATTTGTTGAAATGAAATGGGGGTTGAAATTATTTTATTATTTTCATTCAGTATTGAATGGAAAAGATAAATTCTATCCCATTCTATATGAACATTTAATCTATAAAGTCTTCTATTTTCTGAAATTAAAATAGGTTTTAATAAATTAATTAATTTCTCATAATTTGAGTTTACGCTAACAAAAACTCCTTTTTCAAAACTTAATCTGTAAATGGCGTTAGCTAATTTTTGAATATCATCTTTAACATATGGATTAGAATTTGTTTTTACTTCAACATAAACTTTTTGAAATCTTGGATCCCAATTAACTTGAGAATTATGCAATGTTAAATCAGGTCTAAATGATTGATTTTGATTAGTAATTATATTTTCATCAAACCAATCTTTTCTAATGTCAAAATCAAGTGATAATTCTGTATACTGTTCTGTTTTTGATTCTAAATCCATAATATTTCTCCAATGTCTGAACATTTCAGCAGAAAATGAGTTTTCTGTTGATTGAATAACTGCTTCTTGGTTATGATGATAATTATTTAAATCTCTGAATACTTCAGCAAAATAATATCTTTGGTTAACATTTTGGAAGGCTTGATATAAATCTTCTAAATAATCATTCATTTTAAACTTTTCTATATAATTCGTTTTCTAATTCTTTAACTGCTTCTAAATAGCTTTGTTTGTTTCCAAAATGACTTATAATCTCAATAGGAGAGCCATATTCGTCAAAAGGTTTTACCCGTAATACTTCAATACTTTCAATGTTTTCAACGCCCTCGTCGGCATACTTATCTAACAAGGTTTCCAATACTTTTCGAGCTTGGTCACCATATTTGGTAAAGTAGTTACGTTTTTTTACGTTGTTGGCTCGTTCCTTTCTTGAAAGAGGAGGTTGGTCATACGCCACATGGCAAATCAAGTCAAACAAATCTACTTGTTTATCCACCGCCTCATACAAAGCTTCCACCATCACGCCTTGCTCTTGCAATTCTTTGATGAGGGCTTCTTTTTTATCGGCTTCATTCCACTTCAATAAGAAATCATCCAAAGAAGCAAACGTTTGCTGAATAATGTTTTTGGTATAATCTTTTAAACTGATGGTGATGGGTTTGCCTTGGTTATCAAAATACAATTCTCGGCTGACTAAGACAGAAACATCAACTCCATTAATGTATTGTTTGGGTCGTTTAACGTAAGGCTCAATCGGTTCATGTACCGTTCTTACTTTTGGTGGAGCAATAACAATTTCTTCTCCACTGAGGTCATCCAAAAGTGGTGTTTCATCCATTTCCTCTTCCGCTAAAACAGCACTGAGATTAATGTCTTCGGTTAACGGTTTTACGCGAAGTGGTTCACCATCAAAATCAGGGTCGGCAAAATTATCGGTGGCATTTCTAAAATCAAGAATGGTAAAATAAAGTTTACCAAATTCCTCATTAATTCGAGTTCCTCTACCAACAATTTGCTTGAATTTGGTCATGGAGTTAATGTTTGCATCTAACACTATCACCTTACATGTTTGTGCATCCACACCGGTAGTCATCAATTCAGAAGTAGTAGCAATAACAGGATATTTCTCTTCAGGGTTAATGAAATTATCTAACTCCCGCTTACCTTCGTCATTATCGCCCGTAATTTGCATGACGTATTTATAATTTTCGCTGACCAAATCAGCATTGTGTCGGGCAATAGCATTTCGCATGCGTTCGGCATGATCAATATCGACACAAAAAATGATGGTTTTTGCAAAACGGTCAAATCCTGTTAAATATTCAGTTAATTTTTTTGCCACTACATCGGTACGTTCGTCAATCACCAAGTTTCTATCAAAATCTTTACGATTGTAGATGCGGTCTTCAATTTCATTTCCTTCTTTATCGGTTTTTCCGTGTTCAGGTCGATAACCTTCTGCATCCACATTCAAAGCAACCCGAATCACTTTATAGGGAGCTAAGAATCCATCATCAATTCCTTGTTTGAGCGAATAGGTGTAAATAGGTTCTCCAAAATATTCGGTATTGCTGGTTTCTTTGGTTTCTTTTGGTGTAGCGGTCAAACCAATGTGTGTCGCATTGCCAAAATAGGTTAATATTTCACGCCATGCACTGTCCTCTTTCGCACTTCCACGATGACACTCATCAATGATAATTAAATCAAAAAAGTCAGGAGAAAATTGTTTATAGGCATTAGCTTCTTCATCAGCACCGGACAATCCTTGATACAAAGCCAAATAAATTTCATAGCTTTTATCAATCATACGGTTTTTTACGACCGTCATTTTATCCTTAAAATGCTTAAAGTCGCCTCTTTTTGTTTGGTCAATCAACGCATTTCGGTCAGCAAGAAATAAGATTCTTTTTTTTGTGCCGCTTTTCCAAAGTCGGTAAATAATTTGAAAAGCAGTATAGGTTTTACCGGTTCCGGTAGCCATCACCAATAATATCCGATTTTGACCGTTCGCAATAGCTTCTACCGTTCGGTTAATGGCAATTTGTTGGTAATATCTCGGTTTCCGACCGGAACCATCAGAAAAGTATTTTTGAGTAGAAATTTTTTCTCCTTGTGGCGTAACAATGCCTTTGTATTGTTTGTATTTTTCCCATAATTGGGTAGGACTTGGAAAATCTTCTAAAGATAATTCTTGTTCAATATCTTCATCTGTGGCAGTTCGGTCATGATACACAAAACCATCGCCATTGCTACTAAACACATTGGGAATATCTAATATTCGGGCATAATTCAATGCCTGTTGAATACCTGCTCGTACACTGTGTTTATTGTCTTTCGCTTCGATAATCGCAATCGGATTATCTTGGTAGTACAAAAGATAGTCAGCTCGTTTGCGTTCACCACGAGCGGTCATTTTTCCTCGAACATAAATCTTTCCATCCGTAAAGGAAACTTCTTCCAACACTTGTGTAATCAAATCCCATCCTGCATTTTTGAGAGCAGGCGATATAAACTTGGAACATATATCTCGTTCGGATAGTGACTTTTTATCCATTATGTAAAAACAGTTAGTTTTCCAAAAATAGTTATAATATCTGACAAAAATGAACAGTTAATTCATTTTTATAGGGCTAAAAATCAAAATAACGACAAAGCATTTTAACTTTTTTACGGATTCCCGTATTCTCTAAAAAAAAATTCAAAGGAGTTCACCCACCACCCGGCAGGTTTTTGTTTTTGGAATCGCTAAGATAGAAAAAAAGTCGAGAAAAGAAAATAGAGGAGGGGAAATTAGTCCTTAGTGGATAGTCCTTAGTGGATAGTCCTTAGTGAATAGTCCATAGTCCATAGTCCACAGTCCTTAGTTTTCCTTCTTTAAAAAGAACCCCAAAGATCAGCCCTAAGTCCTAATTGTCTCCAACTGCCTTCCAAACTTCCGCCAACCGCCAACCGAAAACAGACAACCGAAAACAGACAACCAACAACCAATTTATCTAGCTTCAAGCTCAACCAATTCAGCCTCTTTTTCAGCATAATTGTGTACCACCAAATAAGCCAATACAGCCAACGGCACGCCTAAAAAAGAATTAAGCATTTCTATGCTGGTAGAGGTGATGTAGTTGTCTAGTGTTTCCTCTTTAAAGGCCATTTTAAGAACATAATTGCCAATGTAATTGCTAATAATCCACAACGTCCACCAAAAACCAATCAAAACACCGTTGGTAGTAACTTCCTTCCCGGAAAGTTTGGCAATCATCTGACTTGTTTTGTTATCCATTTCCTTCATAATTTGAAAAGGACGAAACAAAGAAATAATCGGCACAAACCAACCCCCTGCAGCCCATCCGTTAGTATGCACACAAGACCCTGTACGTACCTGTAAATTATAATATGCCCGGCGAAACCACTGAATAAAAAACACCGCACTCACAACAATAGCAATCAAATACACCACACCAATCAACTGCTCACGGGTATCGTTGGCAGCAATATCGTCTTCCGGAACGTAAAAACCATCTTTAAAATCATTCAATAATTCCAATTGCAAATACGACGAAAACCCCGAGACTACGTCCAATAACAAGATAACCCCTAGCATAATCATCGCCAGCTTTGCCCGTTGAGCATTGGGTCTCAATAACAACTTTTGCTCACTAACATCCAACACTACCGTAGTGTCTTTGTCATAATACTTGCAAGAAGTATCAGGCTCCAACATATGCCCTCTAATATTACAAATGTCATTGGGTGCAAAATCCCCCTTTTTCCGATTCAAACACGTTTTACAAACCAAAATTTGTGCCTCTGTCATACAACAAGTATTTCGTTAATTTACCAATAAGTCCCCAAACATAATAAAAATAAACAAATCCATCACCTCTCAACCAACAACCCCCAATAGACAACTGAAAACAAAATAACCGCTAATTTCATCCGCCCTAAGAGAACTGACGTAGAAAACAACGAAGGAAGGAGAGGCAGCAACCCTCATAGACGAGGAGGCACAACGAGCGACTTGGGTTGCGGAACGACTGACGAGGTAGTTTTCAAGACAGGGCTGTTGAGGCTTGATCTTTTTTGTTACTTTTTTTCATCAAGGGAAAAAAGTAAAAATCCCAATCGAAAACAGACAACCAAAAAAAAATCCCCTGCCATAGCAAGGGAAAAAAAACAACCAATCTAGAATATTGTTTTTATCTATGTAGGTACCATACACAGTGATTTGAGGAGAAAGGGTTCGTACCCCAACCCATTAATCCAACGTTACGGTGTTGAGGTACTGGCTGGTGGCATATTTCTTGCCGTCTGCGGCAACCACTGCAATCCAAACATGTACCGCCAAACCACTCCAGTAGGTGGGAAGTGGTAAGGTCACCGTTTCCGTGTCACGGGTGGCAATTAGCTCAGCTGACCAAATCAATCCGGAGGTTTCCTCATACGCAACCGCCAAAACGGTATCCGTAGCATCGGCATTGCCTTGTCCGCTATTGTTCACCCAGTTCACCGTTACCGCTTGGTTGGTGTCCGGTGTAGCCGTAAGGGTAGCTAAACCCAATAAATCGCCACGGGTCAACAGAATCTTCGGAAAATCCCAATAGGCTTCTGTGCCGTTGTGTAAGGCGGCTTGCTTCATCAAGTAAGACATCGCCTGGTTCCGCTGGGTCTTTAACCCGCCTTTTGTTCCAAAGTACCGCCCCGGTATGGTCGAAATCGGTAAAAGGAAATTAGTGACTAACGTGAACTTGTCACGCTGTTGTTGTTGGAGCAACGACGCTGCTCGATTTGATCGACGAGGTAAACTACGCATCACGTCTTTTCCACGCCAGGTTGAACCGACTACAGTTCCAACCTTTCCGTAAAAGGCACCCAATATGCCCTTGTTGTAAGTACCCATAATTAAATTTTTTTAGGGTTAATTAATAATTGACTTTGTTGCTTTGCCGTGCACTGCTCATTCAACGGTTCAAAGATAGAAAAGGAAAACATTCGTTCGACAAAAAGCTGACGTAGTGACTTGATTTATAATGGTTTGACTGAAATTAATAGCTTTTGAAAACCGTTGACGGACTTTGTACCTACTTGCATTTGAATGAGGGTAAATTGACCAAATTGAAAAGAAATATATCCCTTTGACAAGGTGTGAATATTGTTGCTATCCTTTGACAATGGTTGAAGAGTTTTGATGGGATTTGACGACATTTGACTGGATTTGACGTCAAATGATGTTCAATGACGACTTTTGACAGCATTTGTCTACCGTTGAAGCGAAATGACGGATTTCTTCATTTTTACAGGGGTTTTGTTCGATATTTGTTCGGTATTTGTTCGAACCGACTTCGGAAAAGGGGGGTGTTTTCCGAACAAATGTGCCATTAATATGGAAGAAAACCCTAAAAGAAGGCGATTTTAAAGCCAATTAGGAACGAAATAAAATATACTTCGAACGCGAGGAGCATCGAAAAACAATTGCTATAGTAAAATTAGAAGATAACGAGTAGGGTCAGGAAGACATTCCTAACAAAAGAGGTTTACTCAAGTTGAAAAAGAGCAGATTCAGTAGGTGTGGGGCCCTATTTTTTTTCAATCAAATGCTTATTTTTCATTTTAGCGACCATACTTTTTTCAAAAAACTCGCGAGGATAATAATTTTTTCCACCTAATTCAACATAGGGGATTTGTCCTGATTTTCGTCGCCGAGCCAAAGTACTTGCACTAATATTTAATAATTCCATGACATCAACATTGTCTAACCACATGTCCTTATTGATTTTGCGGCTTTTGTATTTCACTTTCTTTTTCATTTTAGTCGCTTTTTTTTTCTGTCGGACATTGGAGGAAGCACTAGTCTCCGACGGTCCGGTGTTTACATCTTCTTTGATCATAATAATTCTTTTTACGTAATGGATTAGTGAGCATTTCCATAAGGGTTTAGTTTTAAATTAAATTATTTTACTTAACGTATTAATAATACAAATTTTACAAATCAAATTGGTAAATCAAAGTCAAACTTATTCACAATCGAGGCTAGTTTTTAACATCGAATAGTGTTTTTCCTACTTAAAAAAAATAGAATTAAACAACAGAAAATCAGTGTTTTAAATGTAAATTTATTGACGTCAGAATGGAAAAGTGTTATTTTTACTATACGCTTAACAAGGCGATTTTTTGTTGTTCTTGACCATCATTGAACACAAATATGCAACCCTCAAAAGGACTTAAACCTTTTGAGGGTTGAAAAAAAGTTGCTCTTTTCTAAGAGGAGGCAAAAAAGGATGCAATACCTCGAAAAAGGTTACAAACCCTTCGAGGGATTAAGTTAATTAATCCGATAAGCAATTATAGTATTTTCTTGCCACCAATTCCCGCCAAAATTCTCAAGTGTGTTGGTCGAATTAATCACCTCTACCGCACCGGCAATATAGTAATAGGTTCGGTTTCCGGCGGTGGTGTTGTTGATGACTACCGTTCCTTGCACTAACGAATACAGCGAAGAACCCGGGTAATTGCCACTCACGTAGTAACTCCCCACAATATCACCCGTGATAAGCGGGTTAGCAAAGGCAGAAGTAGAAAAAGAAGTTCTGAGCCAATACGACGAGTTATTGGGGGTAAAGACACCCGTTCCACCCGTTCTTCGCATCAACATCGTAACGTTCACCGCCCACCTGCCTGGTGGTAAGACAATGTAGGAGCCTGTTTGTAAAAAATTTGCCGTTGATGAGGGAATATTGATGCCACTGGTTGGCAATACCCCCACTACATTGTTGATGGAAATGGGTTGCCAACTGGCAATTCCCGTGGCATCTGAGGTAAGTACTCGTCCATTGGCTTGCGTACCGTCTACAATGCGTACCGTACCATTGACATGCAAGGGTTGCGTAGGGTTGGTGGTGCGTATACCCACATTACCGCCTAGCGGTTGCAAGCTCAACGGATCAGCCGAACCACTAAAGCCGGATTGAATCCAAGCCGCATAACTATCCGCCGCAAAGGCTTTACCAATGTCTAAACCTTCGGTGCCACTTACTCCTAAACGCAATATACCGTTACTCGCTGTGCCGGGAAAAGCAGGAGCATTCCGAATACCTTGAACCGTGAGCCTGGCCGGTGCAGCCGTGGTACTTAGCCCTACGTTACCGGTGTCAAAAATACGTACCCGTGATGCACCGGCGGTAGTTAAATCCAATACGTTTGCTGCCGGACGCCAAATGCCCGTGTCTTCGTCGCCCATCCAAGAAAAAGTGGGCTGTGTAACTAAACCGTTGTCGTAAGCACGGAGCCTACCGTTACTGGAAAAGTTAAACCGTTCGGCATTGTTGGTACGTACACGAAAATCAACATTACTCAACGTACCAATAAAATGGTTGGCAGGATTGGTTCCGTTGTTTCCCGTAATACTCCAATCACGACCGTCAGAACCTACCGCTACCCAACGTGTACCATTCCAATAATAATAACCGGCCACTACATCATCCGGACTAACCCCTGCCGGGGTGGTGTTATAGACCAAAGTAGAGGTAACCAAGGCTCCCCCTTGCGGGTTTACTACGGTAGTGATGTCGGTGGCAGAAAGTAACTCAACACGCGGAATCAATATACCGTTGTCGGTAGAAGTGATCTCCAGCATGGCATTGGGGTTCGTGGTGTTTACACCAACTTGCGAAAGGGTGGCAAAAGGGGATAAAAGCAGGAATAAAAGTATTTTTTTCATAATGAAGGAGGTTGATTAGTTAGTATAAACCGGAGCCATATAGCGTTTGCCCAACTCGGTTGCTTGGCTAGCGATTTCCTCTTTGAGTTGTTTAATGCGTTGGTCGATTTCTGCCCGACAGGCTCTACCGGCTTGGTATTTTGGACAGTTTTTACGTTGGGCTCGCAGTGCCAAAATTTCATTTTGTTTGTCTTGATACCACGTCATGATTTCATCCACTTTGGCTTTCCCACTCGGTAAATGATAATCAAACACAAGGGAACGGTAATTTTTGGTGTTGATTCCCCAGGTATCTATTTTTTCGAGATGCAATAATTTCATCACGCCTGCTTGGGTTTCCGTAACGGCCAAAAATTGTTGTCTTTGTTCCGGTACATTTTTAAAGATGCCTACGCCAAACCCCATGAGCGGCACACCCGTTGCAATTTGGGCTTCTTCTTTTGCCATCCAAAAAGTAATGTCTTTTTTTTGACCGTTGTCGTCCGTAAACTGACCTTTGTAGGCTTCCAATGGAGCATTGTTAATTCCTTCGGGGGCATTGGCTTTGGCGGAGTTTAATACTTCTAAGTTTTTCAAGTGATGGTCTGCCACTACACCGGAAAAACTAAATCCGGAAGGCATTTTGATGCATAATTTTCCTTCTTCGGCATGGGTCATGAAACACATCCAATCGTTTCGGGCATTTCGAATGAGAAATTCAAATTGGTATTTCCGTAAATGAGGATTCGATTGTAAGGGGCGAAAGAGTGGATTTTCGGTAATATCCGTACCGTGGATATACATGGAATTATCGTTGCTGTTCACTTTATACCGCAGGTTGCCGGATTTTCCATCGATGGAAAAATACTGTTCGATTTCATAGTCAAATTGAAAAACCCCGTCTGTTTCAATCGGATTGGGAGTAATCGTGGGTTGCAATGAAAAGTATTTCGCATCATCAAAAGGAATGCCTTGCTCAATAATAGGCAGTGTTTCTACTTTTCCATCGTGATTCCAACGTACTTTCATTTCATGAACCCGATGGATAGCTGCTGCTTCGTGTTGGTCCGGAAAAGGATTTGGAATTACCCCAAACGCCATTCCGGCTGCGGTGGCGGTGGCCAATCCGATGATGATTTTAACAGAGGTTTTCATGTTTACAAGGGTTTGAATTCGACACGTCGGTTTTGTGCTTTTCCATCTGCAGTGGCATTGGAAGCAATCGGTTCGTTTTCACCTCTTCCTTGCGATTGTAATCGTTTTTTATCGATGCCCATTTCATCAATAAAATAGTTCATCACCGCAAAGGCACGTGCTTTAGATAAAGTCATGTTTTTCACTTCATCTCCATCACTATCGGTATGACCAATAATCATGATGCGAAGCGACGCATCGTCTTGCAATACTTTTCCAATTTTCTGCAGCATTTCAAAGGATGCTGTTTTCAATTGATCGGAACCGGAATCAAATAGAATTTGGTTGGTACTGAATCCGCCTTTTACGATTTTTGAACGAATGTCTTCGCCTTCCTCAGTAATGACAATATTGGAAAGTGCCACAAGGTGGTTTTGTTTGGGGTCTGTTCCTTTGAGATAGAATTGGATGTAATTGCCAAAGGAGTTGCTCAAAAAGGAGGGTAAGTCTATCGCTTTTTCATCGTCGATAAATACACGTAATCTGTTTTTGTTGACCACGATGGTAAAATGTATTTTTCCGTTTAACTTTTCTTGAAGATTAAAAGGAATCGTATTGTCTATTTTCCCATTGTTTTTTCCCCAGTTTTGTACGTTGATTTGGTTACAAACGTTGGAGCCTTTCCATAACGAAAAACCAAATTTACCCCCATTTTTAGGCTTATTTAGCGTTGATTCTCCGGAAAAAACCAAGCCAAAGTTTGAACCCGCAAGCCCTTTATAGTCTAAGTTTTCAGTGATTAAATCAAATTCTAAGGCATAATTTTCCGGAAGTTTTCCGTGTTTGGCTACATAGTTGCCATTCGGATTCAGTTGTAAAGCTTTCGTACCGTTGATACGGATGATTTCACCACCGGAATTGGTTTCCCAATTGGCAGGAAAGTCACCGAGAGCATCGGCAGAAAAATCCTCCGTAAAAAGAGTTTGCCCATTAGGAAAGAACGCACTGGCCGTTTGAATAGGCATGCCTTCTGTTGATTCCTGAGAGGAAGAAACAGTTTCTGCTTCAGATTCTTTCTCCTTTTTATTCTTTTTCCGTTGGTTCTTCACTTTTTTTGGAGCGTCAAAAATACTGTCAACCGCTTTTTCGGTTTGTTGTTCGGTTTTTTCTTCCACTTTTCGTTCGAGCGTTCGTTCGGCAGAAGCTTTCGCTTTTTTACCCAGTTTTTCTATAAACTGTGCATGATTTGGTATAGCGTTTAGCACCAATGTCAAAACAAGTAGTATTTTAAAATTTTTCATATGCGTTTATTTTATCGTTTTATCCAAATTAAACTAGGGTCACTTTCTTTGATTTCACTGTAACTGCACACACAATGCGATAGGTTTTCCATGGAATGAGCTTCAGGGCCGGATGTTGTTGATTTATTTGCTTCTTCCCATCCCGGCATCACATAATACACCTTTTTACGGTCGTCAAATCCATTCACAATGATATAATGGTCACCAAAAACTTTGGTGGCATTCACCCATTTTCCTTTTAAACAGGGCGGCATTTTTTTGATCAATAAAATCAAAGGACTACCTTGTCTGAGTTCCGATTTGATTTTGTCTTTTCGTTCTTCCCATCTTCTGATGCTCCACAGCATATCCACTTTCAGTTTCGGTTTACCCGGAGAAGCTTCGTTTGCTTTTTTAACAAAGTGTGCTAAAGCGTCTTCCATTTTCATTTTGCGGGTGGCACTTTGTTCTTGGTCACCCCAAGCCTTAGTATCGGCTTTATCTCTAAAATCCTCAATGGTCTTCCAAGGGTGCTTAGTCCCGTTAAAGTTATCGCTTGGATGCATGATTTTATAACCCTGTTCGGTATGCCAATACCCCATGAGCATTGCCGCAGCAACGGGACCGCATCCTTCTAACACTTTCTTTTTAGGAGGAACCAATTCTTGGTCGATAGGTTTAATGAATTTAATATAGGCTTTTTCTCCGGCAGCCGCCACTCCGTCAAGGTGTTCCACCAGGATGGTAAATTCCACTCCGTTGTTTTCATCTTTAAGTAAATAACCCGATTTTTTCCCGTTTTGGAGTACGATTTGCCAACTGATGGGTATGCGTACAGAAATTACTTCGTCTTTGTTATTTCGAACGGCTCCGTCTTTATCATGGTCTAAGAGTTCCAAATAGTAGGATTCATTTTGTTCTATCCGAAACGGCATGTCTTTTCCGGAAAAGGTATACGGATTGTTTTTCTTGCAATTGTCTTTCACTTCGCTTTTTCCGATAACCTTGTTGTCTTGGTAGAACTTAAAATACAAATCAGGAAAACCGTCTTTGTCTATTTTTTTTCCGTTTTTTTCGGTGGGGAATTTAACCACAATGATTTTGGTTATCATCATCCCATCCCCTTGCAAGGCAAAAGAGGAAGTAACACAAAGTAGAATCAAGAGGCAGATGCTGTGTTGAATGAATTGTTTCATGTTTATTTTTTATTAAAGGTTGTTTTTTTAATGATTTTGTTTTTGTGTATAATATTTAATTCATAGTCGCCCTTTTCTAAGTGATTGATGTTGAGTAAAATTTTTTGTGATGGAGGATGCTCCAAATAGGTTTCATAGTGAAATTTCTTTTTTGCAGGCATAGTTGATTGTTTTGGATAAACAAAATTAGAACCAAGTAAAAAAAGGGCATAGGAGTATTGTAACCATTACTTGGAATTATGTAACATCACAAAAAAAGCCCCTAAAATAGAGGCTTTACAAGGGTTTAAAAAAACGACAGGTTACTTTTTTTGATAGTCAGAAGGCGAAACATGATACATTTCTTTGAAGCATTTAGAAAAATACCCCAGGTCATTAAACCCCACATGATAGGCAATTTCAGAGATGCTGAGTTGGTTGTTTTGCAGCAAATCGGCAGCCATTTTCAAACGTTCATTCCGAATAAATTCGGTTGCCGAAACCCCAAAGAGGGATTTTAATTTTCGGTGCAATTGCATACGGCTCATGTGCATTTGGTTTGCAAATGTTTCGGCATTAAATTCTGAATTAGAAATAGCACCATCTAAAACTTTCTCCAGTTTGGCAATAAATTTTTCATCGACCGTATTGATAATAATTTCCGTTGGTTTTAAAACTAATTCCTGACTGTAGCGTTCTTGCAATTTTTTGCGTTCCTGAATTTGTTGCCACACCGTTGCTTTTAACACGTCATGATTGAAGGGTTTGGTCAAAAAGGCATCGGCTGTGTTTTGTAAGGCGTTTAAATGAGCATCATCCGATGATTTTGCCGTGACCAAAATAACCGGAATAAAGGAGGTAAGTTCATTTGTTTTGATTTGGTTAGTAAACGTAAAACCATCCATTTCCGGCATCATCACATCCGAAATAATACAATCCGGAATTTCTTTTTGTGCCAACAGTAAAGCTTCTTTTCCGGTAGAAGCTTCCAGAATTTGAAAATGGTCTTTAAATAGATCTTGATACACTTCGCGAATCGAAGCGTTATCATCAACTACCAAAAGCAAGGGTAATTCGACAGCACTACTAATCTCAGTTAAAGTTTCCTTTTTAATCTCAGCATCCTCAGTAATAACCAAGGCATGAGTGAGTTCTTTTTGGAGTGGAAGCTCAACGGTAAAACTAATTTTCCCTTGGTTAAAATCGGTTGTAATCGTTCCTTCATACAATTCGACCAAGTCTTTCACTAACGCCAAACCAATGCCGAAACCTGAAACAGCATTGTTTTTTTGGTAAAAACGGTCAAATAGTTTTTGATAATCGGTTTCGCTGAGTTGGTTGTTATAATTACTCACCTTTAGTAGTAAATGTTGATTTTGCTGTGTAGCAATAAATTCAATTGGTTTTCCTGCCTCGTTGTATTTCAAGGCATTATCTACTAGATTAGAGGTGATTTTGGTGACAATATCCCGGTCAAAATACGTTTCAAAATCTAAGTTTTCGGTTGAAAAAGTTAAGCGTTGATGGTCTTCTTTTGCTTTAAATGAAAAAGGTTCCAATATCGCTTGAAAGAAATGGTGCAGATTGCCTTTTTTCAAAATGATTTTCAGTTGACCGCTGTCAATTTTAGATAATTCCAATAATTGGTCTACCAATTCCAACATTCGATTGGCATTATTGTCAATCAAACGGAGTTGTTTCTTTTGATTTTCGTCTGAAAGCGTATTTTGTAACTGTTGAACCGGACTTTTAATCAGGGTTAACGGTGTTCTGAATTCGTGGGAGATATTGGCAAAAAAACGCGATTTCAGTTCGTTTAATTCATTGAGTTTTTGTGCTGTTTTAATTTTGTTACGGTACCCGAAAAACAGGGATAAACCCGCTAAAAGCAAAAGACCGGCAAGGGCGATATAAATGTATTTTTGTTTTTCGGCTATTTGGTTTTGAGCCGTGAGCAGTGCAATTTCTTGTTCCTTTTTTTGGGTTTGGTATTTGGTTTCCAAGTCATTAAATGCAATTTGGTTTTGCTTAATGTCTACACTGTCTTTATAAACCAAATAGTCTATTAGGTAGTGATAGGCTTTTTTGTCTTCGTTGAGTTTGGCATGAGCTTCCGCACAATAATAATAACAGGAAGCCAAAATACCATAATCTTTGTCTTTTACTTTGTTTAGGCTTTCAATTGCTTTTTGGTAATTTTCAATGGCATCACGATAAAGTTGGCGGTCCATAAAAAAACCGGCAAAACTCCAATACGATGTGCCAATGGCGTGCTGATTACCACTCTTAAGCATATTGTTTATTTTTTTTTGATGATAAAATGCTGCTTTATCATAGGCTTTGGTTTGGGTATACAAGGAGGCATAAGCCCAATACACTTGGTTAAGATCATCTATGAGTTGGTTTTTTTCAAAATATACTTCAGCCTCTTTATAGAATGTCAGAGCTTTTGAAACGGATGGGATTGAATCGCTTAAAAACGTTGACCCTAAGTTCAAACCGGCCATGTGCTTTTCTACCATAAAGTTAGCCTTGTCGGCTTTCTCATAAGCGGCAGTAAAAAAGTCTCTTGCTCTCAGGTGTTTGGGTTTTTTCCCGTCTTCATAGCCTCTCAAAAACATTAGACCAATATTTTGCAATGCTTTGATTTGTGTTTCACTGATATGGTTGTATGTAGAACAAATAGAATCAATTTGTAAGTATTTTTTAATGGCAAACTCGTCTTCGTAATTAGAATAATGAATGTTTGCTCTGATATTCAAGGCTCGTAAATAGTTTTCCAGTGCAGCTTTGTCTTGCGGATTCGTTAGTTTGATTTGTTCAAGCGTTTGTATTGCCAAATCAAATTGTCTTAGTTTGGTGTAACAAGCTGCTTTTTTAGTGGCAAGCAAGTGGCGTTGATTTATATTGTTAGGAACTATTTTTTCCGCTTTTTCAACTTTTTCTAAAGCACATTTATAATTCATTTCCTTGAAACAAGAATCAGATTGCATTACCAGTAAATCAACTTGTTTGCTATTTTTTTGAGCAAATAGGAAAAAAGGAATAAAAAAAACAAGTAGGTGTTTTTTCATAGTAGAAAAATTTGTGCTCAATGTAGTTAATTAAACAGTAGGAAGTTACGACAAATGTAACAAAATTCAAAATCCCAATTCCGTCTAAAGTAGAATGGCAAGTGAATTAAACTATTTTGGAATGTATAGCGAAATATGCCGAAAAATAAGGATTCTATTGCAATATGCCATAGGTTTAGGTATTAAAATAGACGGCAAAAGGTTTAGGAATTTTGTATCAATTTCCAAAGTAGTCAAAAAATCCGGATGTAATTTTATCGTGCGGTTTGAAATAATCTATTTACACTATGTTTGACGCCTTATTATAGGCTATTTGAATACAACTCTTTTAAAAAATGCAACAAGTTACCGATGAAAAGGACGTCTTCAATCTTATAAAGTGAATCATAAAGAGGCGATTACAACTTTACTTACTCCTCGCGTTGAAAAACTACTTCCATTTTTCCTTGTTGTAAAAGAACGGACTTCTCTTTTTTATTGAATTTAAGTTTGATGTTGGCGGGTTCAAACGTAAATGTATCGTTTTCATGAGCCGTCATAGGAATTGCTGATTGGCCGGTGGCTTGTGTCATTAAGGTGTTTTCGTTTTTAAAGATAGACAGTTTTAAAGGAAAACCTTCACTGGCATACACACCCAAATAAGCGTCTAAGTCTTCGGATTGCAACGTTATTACTTTCAAGGTATTGTTTTCGATTTTTTCATTGTAAAGAATTTTTCGCACATCACGCACAGGTATAACTGTTAAGACGGTTTTATTATTTTGCAAAAGAATTATCGTTTTATCCTGATCCAAATGTCTTTCGATAAATGTAATATAACCCGCCCATCCTCCGGAATGATTTACAATTTTGCCATACTTTTCATGTTGGGTAACAGCCCAACCAAAACCATAATTGGTTTCTGCTTCGTTGGTAGTTTTAATGGAGTTGAAAAGAAGTTCTTTATCTGCAGCCGTAACTAATTGGTCTGTATACAAGGCTCTGTCCCATAAGAGTAAGTCACCCAAAGTAGAATTCACCATTCCATCACCCACAATTCCATCAAGGTAATACGTATAAAAGGTTTTGCCGAAACTATCCGTCAACACTTTTCTTCCCAAACTGTCTGTCACATATCCCAAGGCATAATTATCTATTTTTTGAGGAGCAAAACGACTTCTGTACACCAAGGTGTTTTTCATTTTTAAAGGAGTAAAAATGTTGTCTTTTAAATAGTTGGGAAAGGATTTTTTGGATGCTTTTTCAATAATTAGTCCCAATAGTGCATAGCCTGTATTGCTGTATTCGTATTTTTCATTGGGTTGAAAAAGTACTGCCGGTTTGTGCATTGCCATCAGATTAACAATATCTTGATTTACGGCAAATTTAGTCTTGTCCCAATTTTTTTCAAATAATTCCATGTAATCAGGTAATCCTGATGTATGGTGTAGTAATTGGCGTATGGTAATATCGCCATAAAAACTCAATTCCGGAATAAATTTTGACATTTTATCGTCGTAGTTCAATTTTCCTTGTTTGGCCAATAACACAATGCCCATGGCTGTAAATTGTTTGGAAACCGAGGCTAATTCAAAAACAGTTTGAGTATTCAGCTTTTGTTGAGTGATTTCGTTGGCCAGACCATAGCTTTTTTCGAAGAGCACATTCCCTTGTTCTGCGATTAAAACATTTCCGTTAAACGCTTTTTTTTGGTGAAGAGCGGTAAATAAACTGTCGAAACGTTCGCTTTTACTTTTTTGAGCGATAGCAAAAAGCGGAAGAGTTAAAATAAAAAGGAGCGTTATTTTTTTCATAGGAAGTTATTTTTGATGCTTTTTTATTCCTTTACAGTACACGTTTTAATTGCATGGCCATATTTTTGGCTAGTTTTTCATAGGCTTTGGCTATCCGGTCGCCTTGATCAAAATCAAAAGTACCCACCTCTAAGCCAATTGATTTATTAAATTCAACCTGTAGCAAAATTTGTGATGGATTATCCGTTTCCATGATGGTGAGGATCGCACTGATTTTTGCGGGTTCAGTGCCGGCTACTACATTGTATCCCGGATAAATCCAAGTGGTTTTTACATGCAGGGTATGTTTTGCCTGAATGTCTTTCCCAAAGGTGATTTCTCCATTCTCAAATCGCTTGTTAAGGTATTCGATAAATTGGGGTTCGTATTTAGTGGAACGATCGGCATACCAATCCAATTTGAATTTTTCTGCTTCTCCCTCTTTATGGGCTCTTTTTTCCATTTTTTCTTCGAGGTAATCTTCTTCTGAATCAAAACCGTGCACCTGTAAACCGGAGTAATCAAAAGTTACCGTATACGCAGTAATCCCTTTTAAGTTTTTAAAATTCCCTTGCCGTATTTTTTGTTGTGCGTGGCTTACACTCACTCCAAAAAGAAATAGAAAAAGAAAAAAATGTTTCATGGTTTTATACGCTTGTTTTTTAAATTTTCATACCCGAATCGATTCAATGAAAGAAAGTAAAAAATAAACTAATAATTACTTCTTTATAAAGCCAAACAGATTTATAAAAATACATTTTTATTTTGATTGTAAACGGCAATTGTTTTTATTTTTTGGTTTAGCAAAACTTTGAAAAACAAAACGAGTAGTACTTTTTTAACCGCCGGTAAACTAATCAATTGGCTCAATAGTAAAATTAAAAAGCCGACTAATAAAGGGATTTTAAACCTATAAGTTATTAATTCATAAAGCGATAGGATAAGTTAATTTTTTATTAAAACAAGACGGAAGTTGTATTGATAAAAAAATAGACTACTTTTGCCGAAAATTAGAACGTGTGCACACGTTTATAAAAAGCACTTATGAACTCAAAAAAAATTGCGGAATACCGAAAACTATTGAATGTGACCAAAATGGCAACGCTAAAAGAATTAAAAACGGTTTACCGCAACAGCATGAAAGAAGATCACCCTGATACGATTGCCGATGCGGCGGAACGTTTAGTTGCAGAAGAGCGAAGCAAAGCCATTATTGAAGCCTATCATTTTTTGGTAAGCATTGCACCGGAAACGCAAGAAAAAGTAAAAGAAGAGTATTTAAAAACGACCACTACTTCCGGAATTTTAGAATTTTATTATGAAGATGGGGTGTTAAATATTCATTTTTTAGACGGAAATAAATTTGAATATTTTGGCGTGCCGAAGGTTACTTACATTAAAATGGTAAATGCCGAATCTCCTGCTCGTTTTGCCCGTAGACATGTTTATCATGAGTTTTTATACCGCAGTGCCAGCAAATTAGTTGCTGCAGAATAATACTTTGAAGGATATAAAAATGTAGAGTGCCGAATTTTCGGCACTTTTTTTGTTTATCTCTTTTTGGTAGTTACAGGTAGTGGTTAAAATGTAATTTTTTTGAAAAATGATGTAACACCGAAAACAAGTAATGGTTGCACCTTTGTACTACATCAACAGACGTTTCACTTTAAATTACTGAGTTATGCGAGATAAATTTAAAAACAGGGAAAATAAAAATACTAACGTAAATGATGAAAAAAAACAAACTAAGAAAAAATCAATTACGATGAGTCATAAAGAAATACTTAAAGCGAACGATTTGGAAGAACCGGATATTTGGAACTTACCAAAAAAATAAAAGTGCAAGGCACTCCAACCTTGCCTCCATCCGGAGTTCACCATTCGGGGCCGAACTCCGGTTGGTTTTTTTACCTACACTTTCAACATTCCTCTGAAACCTCTTACGGCATAATACGATTGAGCTCCGTTGTGGTACACAAAAACATGATTGTACCTAAAATCGGCAAATAAAGCACCACCCAATTTTCTAATTTCATTTGGTGTTTTAATCCAACTCGATGTTTTGGTGTCAAATTTTCCATATTGCTGTAGTTCGCGGTAGTGTTCTTCCGACAGAAGTTCAATTCCCATTCCGGTAGCCATGTCAATAGCATTGTTCTCGGGTTTATGTTCTTTTCTCGAATCAAGTCCTTCGCGATCATAACAAACACTTCTTCTGCCATTCGGACTTTCCACTGAACAATCCACAAAAATAAATTCACCGGTTTTATTATCTACACCTACAACATCGGGTTCCCCACCGGTATTTTCCATTGCATTAAGAGACCATAATTTTTCAGGATTTGCTTCTAGTTTTGTTAGAACAGCATTCCAATTTATGTTGTGATGGCGACTCGTGTTTTTTTCAAAACGCAGCTGCAGAGTATGTAGTAACTCCTTTTTCTGCTCTGCAGATAATAATTTTTCCATTTTCATAAACACAAAATTAAAAAATTAATAGAGCGATCGTTTGTTTATTATTTTGGCATTTTGCCAAAATACGACACTTGCCTTATTTTTTGTAGCCAATTTTAAAGAAATATTTGTATTCAAGTTCTAAAAAATAAAAATTAATACATGAAGCTCCACCTATTTAAGCATTTTAATAACCTGGATATTACTGCAACTTCGCTACTCACATTGTTAGCGATTTATAATAATCAAGTCACTATCTTTTATATTTTATATCTTTTTTGGTGGAATGAAGTCATCTACACAGCAGTGACGTTTTACTATAAAAAACGAAGTGGTTTTGTCATAGGTTTGGGTTCAAAACTATTTCTGCTGGGTATATATTGGTTTTTTATCGTATTGTTTTTTGGTTTTATTGCTCCTCATCAAAACTACAATTTAGTAGCTCTAAACTTTGAAGTTATCTTTTTTAAGAATCTGTTTTTCAATCTTAATTTACTTTTTTTTGGCGGAGAACTGATTTGGCTTTACTACAACAATCCGGATTTAATTGAAAAATCCACCATCCATCCTTTTAGTGCAAGAGCTGTTATTTTACACATTTCCATCATTTTGGGAGCCATTATGATGATGATGGTTGTGCCAAGTTTTTCGAACTTTTTTACACCGGATAACAATTGGAGTTCCATAGTAATTATTTTGCCATTCATTCTTCTTCGCTATTTTTTTCAACGAAGCAGTCTGTTGTAAAATACGGCACTTGCCTTATTTTTTAAAGTGATTAAAATTTCTTGTTTTGGAAAATCAAAAAAATTAAACCATGCGAATCATTTCACTTCTCCTTTTGCTTTTTTCAAGTGCTGTTTTTGCACAAAATGGCTATTTTACTAATTCCAGTTACCCAAGAAATTATAAAATTTATTTAAATAAATCAGAAACACATGGTTTAGTCTGGTATTATCAGTCAAGTTATTATGGATTAGTATATGATTTGCAAACCGGTGAACAAGTCAAGGAAATTATTTTAGCCGGTTATACAACAAATAGTAGTTTTGAACCCCATGTTTTTGATTATAAAGAGGACAATGTGATTTTAGTTGGTTGGGACAACGAAGACCTTAAACCGGAGCATTATTTTATTTGGGACGAAGCATCCAATAAATTTTATACAGGGAAAGAGTTGCCTTCCCAACACGGAAAAATTCAAGATATCATAGGCGATGAGCTTGTTTATGCGTTTACCATTTATCAAAAAGACGGCAAAGGACGTTTGAACTTAAAAAAACCATCACACAGTTTTGTTCAATTTTATAATTGGAAAACTAAAAAATGGCGAGAATTTAAACAGCCTTATGAGTTTAAAGAAAACTTAACTTCCCGAAGTTTATTATTGTTTGAAGACGGCAATAAAATGAAATATTTTGATTTAAAAACCACTCAATTTTTAGCACAAACAACCACTACTTTTGATGTAGTTGTTTCTAATTATGCAGATGGAATTACTTATGCCGCTAAATATGATAAAGGAATTGATAAGGTGGCATTGTTTGATATCAACAAATTAACTTTAGGTTCGTTTAAAAAAGCACCAACACACAATAACCTAGATTATTACTGGGGTGAAATGGTGAATTATCACGTGAAGTTTGAACAAAACAATACCGATATTGATTTAGTAATTACCGATAAACTTTCCAAAGCAACTAAAAAAGTAACCATTACAACAACAGATAAAGAAAAAGCAGATTTAATTAAAGCAAGAATCGCTACTTTAAAAGAAATAAGACAAAATAAAATCAAAGGAGATTTAGACAAAAAGTATGCTTCTCAAAAACCAGATTTTGTTGAATTTGAAGCCAATTTTGAACCCTTACCCAAAACCTTTACCTATGATTATAAAAACGCAAGAGGGCGAGATATAACCAACTTAAAATTGTCGAGAAAATTATTTCTGACACCCAACACCACTGTTTTTTCGGTTGGAAAAGTTTTTGAATGCCAAGAATCAAAAGTATTTCTGGTCATGCTTCGCGGTCCGCAAGCAGAAGGGACAGAATCGGTGTATGCGATTTTAAAAACAGATCATTATGGTAATCGTCTCCAATACCAAATCATCGCACGAGCTATTCGTAATCATGTGGGTTACCTTCAAATGGATGAATTTTCAATTTCAACTAATTCAAACAACAATTCCGTCATTAAAGTAAAAGAAAACTACATGGGCGAAGAAAAAAGTAAAGAGTATAAAATTTATTGTTTGAACTAAATGAATTGTTGAAACATAAAAATACGACACTTGCCTTATTTTTTTGAAAACCTCACCAACTTACTTTTACAAAAATCTTAAAATTTTAAAAATGAAGAATACTTTACTTTTTTTAGCAATAAATTTACTAACAGTTTTTACCGTAAATGCACAATGGCAAATTGTGGGGACGGCAGGATTCACAACAGCAGGAGTAGATCATCCTTCATTAGTATTCAGTTCCAATGACGATCCTTATATAGCTTTTAAGGATGGGGCAAATATAAACAAAGCGACCGTAATGAAATTTGATGGTATTAATTGGACAACGGTTGGTGCAGCAGGGTTTTCGGAAGGATTTGCCGGACACATTTCTCTTGCTTTAAACAGCAGTGATGAACCTTATGTTGTTTATCGGGATGCTGCAAATGGAGATCAAGCTACCGTTATGAAGTATGACGGGACCAATTGGGTGGTTGTGGGCACGCCAGGGATTTCGGGAGGAGGAGGTGTTGTACAGCAAGAAACAACCGCTATTGCATTCAATAGTAATAATGAGCCACATATCGCCTTTACGGAATATAATGCGGTAAATATTGTGAATAAAGCTACTGTTATGAAGTTTGACGGCATCAACTGGACAACTGTAGGTCCGGCAGGTATTGAATTTGCAAGAAGCATTTCTCTTGCGTTTAATAGTAATAACGAACCCTACATTGCATTTAGAGCGGGAAGCTACGCCAACAAAGCTTCCGTTATGAAGTATGACGGTACAAATTGGGTAACTGTTGGAACAGCTGGTTTTTCAGCTGCAGGTGCAGATTATCTCTCATTAGCGTTCAATGGCAATGACGAACCTTATGTAGCCTACCGAGATGCCGGTAATTCACAAAAAGCTACGGTTATGAAGTTTGATGGAACAAATTGGGTTGCTGTTGGAACAACCGGATTTTCTGCCGGACAAGTATTTCATACTTCACTAGCATTCAATAGTAGTAACGAACCTTATGTGGCTTACAGAGATTTGGCAAATTCACAAAAAGCTACGGTTATGAAGTTTGATGGAACAAATTGGGTTAATGTTGGCATGAGTGGGTTTTCTGCCGGATATGCAGACAAAACCTCTTTAGCGTTAAATAGTAACGACATACCTTTTGTTGCCTTTGTTGATTTAACGCAGTTGTATAAACCTACTGTAATGAAATTTAATGAGGGTGCACTAGGTATTCCAAACAGTAACTCCGTAAATGATAAAATAATAATTTATCCAAACCCAACTAATGACATAATCAATTTTTCTCAGCAAACCAATTTGCAAGTAACTAACGGAATAGGACAAATGGTAGCTAAGAAGAGCAATGTAAAGGCATTAGACCTTTCTAACCATCCAACAGGTATTTATTTCATCACACTAATTGATAACTACGGAGAGGTAGTACAACGAAGTAAAATAATTAAGAAATAACGCTTTTAACAGCTAACACAAAATATAGTGTTAAACTGCTTAACTATCAAAAATACGGCAAGTGCCGTATTTTTTTGTGCTCCCTTACATTTTAATTTTACAAAAATCTTAAAATTTTAAAAAATGAAAAAAGCAGCTCAAATTCTATTGTTATTAACCGTTACAATGAGTTTTTCTCAACAAAATTTTGGTAATCAAGCCGGAAAAAAAGAAGTTAAAAAAGGCTTGATTACGTTTGAAACCTTTACCAATAGCGATGGTGCTGTTTCACACGGATTCAGAATGGATGGATTGATTGTTGGGCCAAATATGGTACTGCATGCAGACGGCAAAACAACCTTTGTGAACTACAACAAAGACCATGAAAAAGACGGCACATTAATTGAAATGGATAAAGAAAAAGGTACAATCGAATTATATACCTACAGAAAAGATAAAAAAGACGGACCGGCCTTTAAAATGGCTAATGGAAAAGTGGAGTGGCAAAAGCAGTTTGACAATGATAAAGAGGATTTAAAAGGATACAAAGCCGATGTGGTTGATTTTGGATACGGACAAAACCCGAATGGATTTAATGGATTCAATATGGAAAAGTATGACAATGATTCGTATGCGATAGGTTACTTTTTATTTTCAAAAAAATCTTTCCCTATTATTCATGTTTGGAAAACAGGATCACAGTACATGGGGCAATGTATTCAAGGTTTGAGAAAAGAGTTTGGAGTCTATTTTTATGATGATGGCTCAAAATACGTAGGCAGTTGGCATAAAAACTACAGAGAAGGTTTAGGATTTAAAATTGATAAAAACGGAACCATTACCGAAAAAGGGTACTACGAAGATAATGTATTAAAAACAGCATTGTAAGAGTATGAAAAATCTTTTGGCATTACTTTTTGTATTGGTTAGCGTTTTCTCTTTTGCACAACCCAAAAGTTTTAATGATTATTACAATCACTATATTGAAGGTTATAAAACAAATGATCTTTCTAAAATGAAAGAAGGAAGCGAAGGCTTAATGATTAACTTTTCAGATGAATTTGCAGGATATTATCTTCATTCATATTATCAAATTCTGAAGGGTGACTTAAATGCTGCACAGTTGGCTTCTTCACAAGCTTTAAATATTCAGCCCTTGATGCCATTTCCTTATTTTACAGAATCATACATCAGTTTTTTGGGAGGAAATACCGAAAAAGCACTTCAAAATTTAGAATGGGCCATGCAATTGACAACGTCTCAAAATGCTCAAGAAACCATTGATGATATGGTAAAAATCGAGTCGTTTACTAAAAAAGATTTGTCTCCCTTAAAAAACAAATGGCTTTCTTATTATCAAAATAAAACTCTAAACATCAACAAAGCGGTAGAATTAGACAATTGTGTGAATGGTATTCTTTTGCAAGGTAAAAAATGTGCCAATTTAGATACTCTGTTTGCTTATTATTCCAGCCAAAGAAATGCCAATCCTTTGTTCCAAAAAATGTTGCCTTTGCTCAAAGCAGTAATGTTTTATTATGGTGGCAATACCAGCGAAGGTATTAATCAATTTGAGTATTTTTTAGAAATTAGTAAAAACAATTCTTCACTGATTAGTAAAAGAGCATACGCTTTATACTTTTTATCAGTAATCAAAAATAATTCCTTTAATAAACCAGGAGCATTGGTTACTATTAATGATGGATTAAGTGAAAAACTCAAATTGCCTTATCCGACATTAGCTTTAGCGAATATGCAATTGCATAAAATTCAAGTGCTAGCTAAAATGGAAAACAAACAAGAGGAAAAATTACAAACGGCCTACCAATTAGAACAAACAGCAACCAAAATTAATAATGATTATTTTAAGGCAGAAGCGTTCAATTCTATAGGTGTATATCATGTTTTTGATGGTCCACAAGCTGAAAGAGCTAAAGCAGGAACCTATTTAACAAAAGCTTATAATTTGGCTAAAGCAATCAATGATAAAAGTTTAATCAATGAGGTTAGTGGAAATTTAGTGGTGATAAAAGCAAAACAAGGCTTACATGATGAAGCTAAAAAATTAACAGAAGAAACGGTTGCATACAGTTTAAAAGAAAACGATTTTGCAGGAGCTCAAAACTTATATAATAATTTAGGATTTCTCTATTACAACCAAAAAGATTATAAAAATGCGATTACTCAATTTGAAAAAAGTATTGTCTTAGCTGATAAAGTAAAAGAAAATCTTACATCCAAACAAAAGTTAGAATATATGAATACTATTGAAGGTGTATATGCAGGTATGATCATGAGTTGTCAATACACTAAAGATGTTGCCAAACTATTTTCCACTCAAGAACAAAGTCGAAGTGGCTATTTAAAAGAGCAATTGAATAAAAATATTCCTTTAGCTACTATAAGTGATGCACAACAACTCTTGCAAAATGATGAAGTATTGATTACTTATTCGATTGGTCAACCTGGAGAAATCATTATGAGTGTGATTACAAAAGATAAAGCCGAAATCAGATACAGTTATCCTATAGATGAATTGCTTCGCTTGAAAAAAACATATACCAATAAAGCTAAAAAAATTCCATCTAATATCAATCCTTATTTGATTGATTTACAAGTAGATTACAAAGATGGTGAATTAGTTCGCTATGCTACCAAACAAGCCGCTTATAAAAAAGAAGATTTCGTAATGTTAATTGAATGGACCAGACAACTTTTAAAAGAAGCTAATCCGCAACTTCAAAATGTGCAAAACGACTTTCTGCATTTTTGGTATAATTTAACCCTACAGCCTATTCAAGATATTTTAATAAGTCATCCAAAAGTAATTATTAGTGCTGCAGATGAATTAAACTATTTGCCTTTCGAAGCTTTTTTATCACCTAAAAATCAATATTTTGTTAGTACACACGATGTAAAATACATTCCAAATACAACTATTTGGAAAATCATTGCTAACAGAAAATATGCTGAAAATAGAAAATCGGTCATTGCTTTTGGTGGTGCCTTGTACCAACCTTCAGGAAATGTGAAACCTACTGTTCGTGGTATTGAAGATTTTTACAAAGTTGCTGATGCAGTTAGTCAAAAAATCAACAAAGGGATTTACAATTTTAAACCAGAACTTGAGGCAATTGGTTTTGGTGGAGCCAATTATTTAGCCGGAACTTTACGGGAAGTACAGTTTGTTGGGACACTATCAAACGATATCAAAGTATTGACAGGTTTAAACATGAGCGAAAGTAATTTTAAAAAACTGAACGCAACGGGCGAACTCAAACAATACAAAAATCTATTGATTTCAACCCACGGTTTTACCGGTGATGTTATTCCGGAATTTAGCGGAGTCATGTTTTCGCAACCCAATGCCGGCGATGGCAATGAAGACACTTTTTTATTAGCACCTGAAATTGCAAAATTAAACTTGAACGCAGATTTAGTAGTGCTTAGTGCTTGCGATACCGGTGTAGGTAAACTTTATGGTGGTGAAGGAATAAACGGATTAAATTCCTCCTTTTTGGTAGCGGGTTCCAACGCCACCTTACTTTCCCTATGGCCGGTGGATGATGCCGGTACAGCTTTAACGATGCAAAACCTATTTAAGAAAATTGTGCAAGAAAATGCACAAGCTTCAACTACCTTAAATCAAATAAAACGATCATTCATCAATGGAGATTTTGGGGAAAGATATAAACATCCTCAGTTTTGGGCTCCATTTCTGTATAATGGAAAATAAGATGACTTGAAAAAAATGATTAAACTTTCTAACGGTTTAATCATTTTTTTTTGACTTTCATCTAAAAGTAAGTTGTCCCATAAAAATAGCTACCTTTGCCAAAAATAAACACATGGCACACAAAGCAGGTTTCGTGAACATCATCGGTAACCCCAATGTAGGAAAATCTACATTGATGAATGCAATGGTGGGAGAACGGTTGTCGATTATTACGTCGAAAGCCCAAACAACGCGTCACCGCATCTTGGGTATTGTGAACAGTGAAGACTTTCAAGTGGTTTTTTCGGACACTCCCGGAATCATCAAGCCGGCGTATGAGATGCAGGAATCGATGATGCAGTTTGTTAAATCAGCTTTTGAGGATGCAGATGTGTTGCTGTATATGGTTGAAATAGGCGAAAAAGAGTTAAAAGACGAAGCTTTTTTTAAACGTATAATTCATAGTGATATTCCGGTTTTACTTTTATTGAACAAAATTGATAAATCTAATCAGGAGCAGTTAGAAGAGCAAGTAGCATTATGGAAGGAAAAAGTCCCTAATGCAGAGATTTTTGCTATTTCTGCCTTAGAGAATTTTAACGTAAAGGAAGTTTTTGACCGCATCATTGCCTTGCTGCCGGAATGTCCCCCTTATTATCCAAAAGATGCTTTAACAGACAAACCGGAACGTTTTTTTGTCAATGAAATCGTTCGTGAAAAAATTTTATTGAATTACGAAAAAGAAATTCCCTACGCGGTGGAAGTGGAAACCGAAGAATTCATCGAAGACGATAACATTATTCGCATTCGTTCTTTAATTATGGTGGAACGCGATACCCAAAAAGGAATCATCATCGGTCATAAAGGAGCAGCCTTAAAAAAAGTAGGGATGCAAGCCCGCGAAGAGTTAGAGAAGTTTTTTGGCAAACAAATCCATATTGAACTTTTTGTGAAAGTCAGTAAAGACTGGCGTAGTAATGCGTTTCAGCTGAGAAGATTGGGGTATAATCAGAAGTAGTTTTTAGTTGGGAGTTGATAGTTTGGAGTTTGTAGATTGGAGTTTGTAGATTTTTCTTCGTAATCTTGTCCTTCCGATGAAGGAGGAATCTTATAATAAATCCGCGAAAATCGATTCAATCCGTTAAATCCGTGAGCAATTAAAATAGAATGAAGCGACCTTGTGTTCCTAGTGTTCTTCGTGGTTAAAAAAAATCACTCCAAAATTTTCTCCATCAAGATTTCCAATTCCCTTGCTTGTTTCAACCCTTTTTTCCGATTTAAACGAGCAATAAAATAAAGTAAAAACCATGCGTTTACCATGGCAAACATGACCACTAAATCAAATTTAAACGGCTGGTTCAGCGACCATTTGGAAAAGGCAATCACCGTAAAAATCACAAAAATACCGCCCACCACAAAGTGTAGAAACATAAAAAGCGTCCATAAAACCGGGTCAGGACCAAATAATCCGCGTACAGATGTATTACCATCTTCCATTTTCTCAATTTCTAAATGCAAATGAGGGGAATGTTTTTCCCGCTGCAATAACCCGATATGCAACCAAATATGATGACCGGAAATCTTAATCTTATAATCCGGTTCAACGGTTTCTTTTAATTTTTCGCAACTGGCCAAAATCGATTCATACGACTTGGTCACTACCTTGTCAAATCGATACCGTAACGGTAATTGGTCATCTAAATTCATAAAAAATGAGAATAAATTCAACTACTAATTTACAAAATTAAATTGGTAAACGTAAAACAGAGCGGTTTATTTTTACAAGCCTTATTTAATTTAGAATTTAGAAATCAGAATTTAGAAATTCCGAAGCGTGGCCTCTAAATTCTACCTTCTAAATTCTACCCTTAAAACTTCAAACAAAAAAGATTACCTTTGCAAAATATTTTGAAAATTATTGTATGAGTACTATTGTAGCCATTGTGGGAAGACCAAATGTTGGGAAATCAACACTTTTTAATCGCTTAATTAAGCGAAGAGAAGCCATTGTTGATTCGGTAAGTGGCGTAACTCGTGACCGTAATTATGGCAAGAGTGAATGGAATGGAAAAGAATTTTCGGTGATAGACACGGGAGGATACATTAAAGGATCCGATGATATTTTTGAAGCGGAAATTCGTAAACAAGTAGAGTTAGCTATTGATGAAGCCGACGTAATCATGTTTGTGGTTGATGTAGAAGAAGGCATCACACCTATGGATGATGAAGTAGCCAAATTATTGCGTAAAATTACGAAACCGGTTCTTGTGGTGGTAAATAAAGTAGATAATGCGATGCGTGAAAAAGATGCTTACGAATTCTACAACCTTGGCTTAGGCGATTATATTACTATTTCCAGTACATCCGGGAGTGGAACAGGAGAGTTATTGGACGAATTAATTGAGGTTTTTCCGGATAAACCGGAACCTACGCAGGAAGAGTTAGAACTGCCTCGTTTTGCCGTTGTGGGTCGTCCTAATGCCGGAAAGTCAAGTTTTATTAATGCTTTGATTGGCGAGGATCGTTACATTGTAACGGATATAGCCGGAACAACACGTGATTCAATTGATACGAAATACAATCGTTTCGGGTTTGAATTTAATCTGGTTGATACGGCCGGAATTAGACGAAAAGCCAAAGTAAAAGAAGATTTGGAATTCTATTCTGTAATGCGTTCCGTTCGGGCCATTGAGCATGCTGATGTTTGTATTTTGATGATTGATGCTACTCGAGGATTTGAAGGACAAGACCAAAGCATTTTCTGGTTAGCGGCCAAAAACCGAAAAGGAATTATTATTTTGGTCAATAAATGGGATTTGGTTGAAAAGGACACCATGTCCACACGTGATTATGAAGCTAAAATCAGAAAGGAAATAGAGCCCTTTACAGATGTAAAAATTTTGTTTGTTTCAGCATTAACTAAACAACGTTTACTAAAAGCATTGGAAGAAACGGTAAAAGTTTACGAAAACAGAAAGCAACGTATTGCCACATCCAAATTCAACGAACACATGTTGAAATTGATTGAAGCCTATCCACCGCCGGCTTTGAAAGGAAAATATGTGAAAATTAAATATTGTATGCAGTTGCCCACACCCACACCTCAATTTGTGTTTTTTGCCAATTTGCCACAGTATGTTAAAGAGCCTTACAAACGTTTCTTGGAAAATAAAATACGTGAAAATTGGGATTTTTCGGGTGTGCCGATGGATATTTACATTCGGGAGAAATAAAAATAAAATGAATATTTTTTTAACCCTCTATAATCAGAGGGTTTTTCATTTGTTTGTGGTTTAAAAAGGTCTTTTAAATGTTAAATATTTTGTAAGAAATTTTAACTTTCCATACTAAAAGTGTTAATTCGCTGTTATTATTTTTTCACAGTTAATTTAAATTTTTTCTATGCTCAAACAGTTTCTATCTGCAGTTTTATTATTAGTTGTTTTTTGTGCTAACAGCCAGCAATTTGTCACAGTGAAAGGCAAAATTATTGATGAAAACACAAAAACTCCACTTGAATCAGCTACTGTTTTTTTAACTTCCCAAAAAGATTCATCGGTTATTGATTATACCATTTCAGAAAAAAACGGAAATTTTGAAATCAGAACGAGAAAAAAAGAGGAAGCAGTTGATTTAAAAGTATCGTTTTTAGGCTATCAGAATTTTAAGAAAACAATTAATAATTTACAGTCTAATATAGAATTGGGCAACCTTGCATTAATTGAAAGTGGTGCCGCTTTGGACGAAGTTGTCTTGAAAGGTGAAGCACCGCCCATTCGCATCAAAAATGATACGTTAGAGTTTGATGCTGCTTCGTTTAAAGTAGGGCAAGACGCGAATGTAGAAAAACTTCTGAGCCAATTACCGGGTGTGGAAATTTCACCGGAAGGAAAAATTACGGTGAACGGGAAAGAGGTTAATCAAATTTTGGTAAACGGTAAACCATTTTTTGGTAAAGACGGTAAAATTGCTACGCAGAATCTACCGGCAGAAATCATCGAAAAAATTCAAGTGGTCGACACTAAAACAAAAGCAGAAGAACTTTCGGGTGAAGCAGCTTCTTCGGAAGAAAAAACAATTAATTTAACCATTCAAGAAGATAAAAACAAAGGTTTCTTTGGGAAAATCATGGGTGGTTACGGCACAGATGAACGGTACGAATCGAGTCTTTTACTCAATTGGTTTAAAGGCGAACAAAAATTAAGTGTGTTGGCTTCGGCCAATAATATTAATTCGGTAGGATTTTCGATGAATGAGATTTTTGATAATATGGGTGGAGGAAGAAACACCTCTATCTATGTGGGAGACGATGGCTCATTTGGAATCAACGGAATGAATTTTGGTGGGAGTAGTGGTTTAACAACATCTAATCTGATAGGTGTTAATTTTGCAGATAAATGGTTTAAAAAAGTAGATGTAAGCAGTAATTATTTTTTTACCAATGCGGAAACAGAAAATGTAAACCGTACTTCCAGAACAAATTTATTGCCTACTGAAACCACCTTTACCGAGTCTAATGCAACTTCTAATAAGATTGGAAATTCACATAATCTAAGCTTTGATTTTGAGATAAAAGTAGATTCTACAGCAACTATTTACATAGAACCAAAATTTGTAAAAGCATTTAATAAAGATCGAATGGTCAGAAATCAGCAAACGCAAAATCAAGGGAATGAACTTTCTAACGAGAGTAATTCTACTTCGTTTTCTGATGTTGACGATTCCGCTTTTGAAAACAGTATTTATTACTACAAATCATTTAAAAAGAAAGAACGCGGGTTTTCTGCTTCTTTAACGAATGAGCACAAAAAGTCAACAAATTTTTCAAATTTAAATTCGTCTACTTTTTACTATTTAACCGGTGAACCGGATGATATTCGGAATCAGAATGTATTTACAAATAAAGACTTTAACAAGGTTGAAGCAGAAGTTAGATACGGTGAGCCTATTACCGATTCCTTGAAGTTGAGCATAGCTTCTGAAGTGACGTATTATGCTTCTGAAGACAAAGACTCAACCTTTGATTTTGATGAAGTTTCGGGCAGTTATAATGATTTTAACGCACCTTTGTCTAACGAAATCAATTCGAGTGTATTAAAAATTTATCCTTCTGCCGGTTTAAATATTACTAAAAAGAAAATTCGAGCTCGTTTTAATGCCGGACCGGAGTTTGTAACGTTTAAAAACGAATCAGATTATTTAGCCACCAACACGCGACTCAATAAGCAGTATATTTTTCCAAAAGCTTCGGCTAACTTAAATTATACTATCAGTAATGGTAAATCCATTTATATGAATTATAGCTTTAGAATGGAATTGCCTTTGGCCAATCAAATTCTCCCAGTTGTTAATTTGTCGAATCCATTGAACACTATCGTTGGAAACGGTACTCTGAATCCGATTCAACAACACAATATGTATATGAATTTCAATAATTATGATTGGCAGTCAAGAAGTGGATTTTTCTTTTACAGTAGTTTGAGTCTGTATAAAGACCAAATTGTTTCTTCCACTGTTTATGATGAAAGTTTTCGTGCCCAAACTACGTATGAGAATGTGGATAAAGGGTTTAATAGTTATTTAGGAGCGTCTTGGAGTAAAACGTTTAAAAAAGAGAAAAGAAGTTTGCGTTTGAGTTTAGGTATTGATGGAGGTTATAACCTTAATCAAGGTCTTACAAATGCGGAATTGTATGAGGCAAGAGGTTGGAGAATTGAACCTAGAGTAAGTGTGAATTGGTCTATTGAAGATTTGATTACGATTGCTCCATCCTATAACTATACGTTTAATTCTACTGAATTTAAGAACTATGTTATTGAAAACGCAAACAATTTTGTACACCGTTTTAAAATGGAGTTTACCAGTTATTGGCCTAAAAAAGTAGTATTTGGAAATGATTTTGGTTATACTTACAATTCCAATATTGCCGATGGTTTTCAGAAAGATTTTTATTTATGGAATACGAGTTTAGGCTATAATTTTTATAAAGACAGACTACTCGCCAAAGTCAAAGTGTATGATGTGTTAAATCAAAATGTAGGGGTAAGAAGAACAATAACGCCTACAGCCATTACAGATACGGAAAACATTGTTTTACAGCAATATGTCATGTTTTCGCTGACCTATAAATTGGATAAATTTGGCGGTAAGAAGGAAAAAGAGGGCGGAATGTTTTTCTTAGACTAAACAAAAAGCGACTTCTGTTGAAGTCGCTTTTTGTTTGTTATTGATTTTACTTACCAACTTCCGCTGGCACCGCCGCCGCCAAAACCACCGCCACCGCCAAAACCGCCAAAACCGCCGGAAGAACCACCACCAAATCCGCCACCGAAGTTGCCACCGCCTCGACCCATTCGGCTAAGGATAATAACATCCATTAAATCAGGACCGGAGAAACGACCGGAGTTGCCACCACCTTTATTTTTTTTGTTCGATAAAATGATGAACAAAATGATGAGGAAAATGATGATGAAAATGAAAGGAAAACCACCCGGATTTTTAGATGTATTATCATTTTTAAATTCGCCATTCATGATTTGAATGATGGCAGTAGTACCTTTGTCGATGCCACCGTAATAATTTCCGCTTTTAAATTCGGGCTTAACGATTTTCTCGATTACTCTTTTGGATAATGCATCTGTTAATAAATGTTCAGTACCGTAACCCGCTTGAATGGTCATTTTACGGTCATCTTTAGCAATTAAAAATACAATTCCATTGTCTTTTCCTTTTTGTCCAATTTCCCATTTGTGACCTAAATCGGTGGCATAACGTGCAATTTGTTCGCCTTTTGTGCTTCCGATTATCATAACAAACAGCTCGGTAGAGGTAGAGTCGTAATAGGTTTTTAACTTATTATACAAAAATTTATATTCCGCATCAGTTAATGTTTTGGTACTATCAACAATTGGTGGAATAAAAGAGGGTCTATCTGGAATTTTATAACTTTGAGCATTTGTTGAAATTAAGTACAACAAGCTCATGGTGAAAAGAAATATTTTAATCAGGTTGTTTAATTTAGTCATTATCCTTTAGAAATTTCGTTGGGGAGTTCGTTCTCATCATTACTAAGCAATGGGAAATATTTCTTTAATCGTTCACCGGCTCTTAAAACACCTTTAATTAAACCTTCTTTGTATTGTTTGTTTTTAAACGATGCAATGACAACATCTTTGGTACAATCCCAAAAATCATTTTCAACTTTATCATTGATGCCTTTGTCGCCAATAATAGCAAACGTATGATCGGACACGCCAACGTAGAATAAAACACCATTCCGTTGCTCTGTTTCGTTCATCTTTAATTGATTAAAAACCTCTTTTGCTCTTTCAAGCGGTTTTAAATCGGTATGATTTTCAATGTGTACACGAATTTCGCCGGAAGTATTTAACTCTGCCAAAGCAATTGCTTTAACAATTTCCTGTTCTTCTTCGTATGTTAAAAAATCTTCAACTTTAGACATTTTTATTTAAAATCAAAGTTTACATCAGGGGCATTTTCAGCACCAGCAGCAGCTTTGAATCGCTCCATTTCTGTAAATCCCATGATTCCGGCAAACAATACATTAGGGAACGATTTAATTTTTTTATCGTAAATATTAACCGTTTCGTTATAACGATCTCTTACAACATTAATTCGGTTTTCTGTGCCTTCCAATTGTGCTTGCAATTCTAAGAAATTTTGATTGGCTTTTAAATCAGGATAACGCTCAACAGTAACCAATAAACTTTTTAAAGCTCCGGCCAAGCCATCTTGTGTTTGTTGAAATTGAGCCATTTGTTCAGGTGTAATATTGGTTGGGTCAATAGTAATAGAAGTTGCTTTTGCTCTTGCTTCAATAACGGCAGTTAATGTTCCTTTTTCGAAATCTGCTGCACCTTGAACAGTTTTTACTAAATTTCCGATTAAATCATTTCTTCTTTGGTAGCTGCTTTCTACGTTAGACCATGCTGTTTTTGCATCTGCTTGCACACTAACTAATCCATTGTAAGAAGAAGCCGCAATTACAATAAGTAATACAATAATTCCGATAGGTAATAACCATTTTTTCATTTTATTTGTTTTTTAAGGTTCTAAGTTGCTGAGGTTCTGAGTTACTGAGTAACTGATTATTTATTCTTTTAAATTCTAAATTCTGATTTTCTCTACAAGCCTTCTTTAATTTGCGTCAATTGGGCTTTGATTCCTTCTAATTTGTTGATGATTTCAAATTTGTCTAGGGTTTTTTTCTGACCTTCTTTTAAGTGCGTTTTCGCACCTTCCAAGGTAAAGCCACGTTCTTTTACCAAATGATAAATCAATTGAAGGTTCTTTACGTCTTCGGGTGTAAACATTCGGTTGCCTTTGGCATTCTTTTTGGGTTTCAGAACATCAAACTCTTTGTCCCAAAATCGGATTAAAGAAGCATTAACATCAAATGCTTTGGCCAATTCGCCAATGCTGTAATATCGTTTATCAGGTAAATTTAATTGCATTAGTCAAGTGCTTGGTTTTCTTGGTTAGCCACTTTTGAAATGGCAATATATTCTTCGGCAGAAATACTGCCATAATAAAAATTAATGGGGTTAATGGGCTCACCGTCTTTGTGTACTTCATAATGTAAATGAGGAGCTTCACTTCTTCCGGTACTTCCAACATAGCCAATAATATCACCTCTTTTAACTTTTTGTCCGGCTCTAACTTTGTATTTACTTAGGTGAGCATAGTAGGTTTCATAACCAAAACCGTGTTTGAGGATAATTAAGTTTCCAAAACCCGACATCGAATTGTCTGCCCGATGCACAACTCCATCTCCCGATGCATATACCGGTGTTCCTGTTTTTGCGGTAAAATCCATTCCGTAATGAAACTTTCTAATTTTGGTAAACGGGTCATTTCGATAACCAAAACCGGAAGCCATTCGTTTTAAATCTTCATTTTTAACCGGTTGAATTGCTGGGATAGCCGCCAAAAGCTTTTCTTTACCTTTTGCTAGTACTAATATTTCATCTAATGATTTGGATTGAATAGCCAATTGTTTCGAAATCATATCCACCCGTTTCGTTGTGTTAATTACTAACTCCGAATTATCATATCCTTCCAATTCTTTGTATCGGTTGACACCGCCAAATCCTGCTTTTCTTTGTTCAGATGGAATAGGAGAGGAATTGAAATAAATACGATACAAATTGTTGTCACGTTCTTCTATGCTTGCCAAAACGTCATTCAATTGATCCATTTTTTTGTTCAAAATTTCATAACGCAGTTTCATGTTTTCAATTTCACGGGCTTGTAATCGGTCTTTCGGTGTTTCGAAGTAAGGCGTATTTAATAAAATGACAAAACACAAAAAACCAAAAAGTGCAGATGAAAGTAAAAACAAAGCAACATAGCCAAACTTTCTCCCCTTTTTAGGTTTGATTTTTTTGTAGGCTAAACTTTCGGTATCGTAATAATACTTTACTTTCTTCGACATTTCTTAAATTATACTATTTTTGTGCTTTCAAAACCGATTAGTCGAACAAATTTAAGAAATGTTTCATTCTAATGCTAATTTAATTTTTCATCGAAAGGCATTTCAATCATTTCAAATTTCTAACGTTTTGAGAAGTAAATTGAACAAATTGAACAAATGAAATCACAAGATATCCGCAAACAGTTTCTCCAATTCTTTGAAAGTAAAGGACATTTAATTGTTCCTTCTGCACCTATTGTTTTGAAAGATGATCCAACCCTGATGTTCAACAACTCAGGTATGGCTCAGTTTAAAGAATATTTTTTAGGAAATGCCGAACCCAAAAGTAAGCGAATTGCTGATACACAAAAGTGTTTACGCGTTTCCGGAAAACATAATGATTTGGAAGATGTAGGTTTTGATACCTATCATCACACGATGTTTGAAATGCTCGGAAACTGGTCGTTTGGCGATTATTTTAAAAAAGAGGCCATTGCTTGGGCGTGGGAATTTTTAACGGAAGTTTTAAAACTGGAGAAAGACCGTTTGTATGTTTCTGTGTTTGAAGGAAATCCTACGGAGAATGTGCCGTTTGACCAAGAGGCTTGGGATTTATGGAAGCAATTTGTTAGCGAAGACAGGATTATAAAAGGAAATAAAAAAGATAACTTCTGGGAAATGGGTGACCAAGGACCCTGCGGACCTTGTTCTGAAATTCATATCGATTTGCGTTCCGACGAAGAACGTGCAAAAGTTTCAGGATATAGCTTAGTGAATGCAGACCATCCACAAGTCGTTGAAATTTGGAACAACGTATTCATGGAATTCAACCGTAAAGCCGATGGTTCGCTTGAAAAATTACCTGCTCAACACGTAGATACCGGAATGGGTTTTGAACGTTTGTGTATGGCGTTGCAAGGAAAAACATCCAATTATGATACCGATGTTTTTACGCCATTGATTGAAAAAGTGGAACAAATTACAGGGTTAAAATATACAACTAATGATGTCATTCTGAGTGATAACGAAGAATCTCAAAATAAAATCAATATTGCTATTCGTGTAATTGTTGACCACGTTCGTGCAGTAGCCTTTGCGATTGCCGATGGTCAATTGCCTTCCAATACCGGAGCGGGTTATGTAATTCGCAGAATTTTAAGAAGAGCGATTCGTTACGGATTTACATTTTTGAATACCAAAGAACCTTTTATTTATGAATTGGTGGCTGTTTTAGCAAATCAAATGGGCGAGTTTTTTCCTGAAATTAAGTCGCAACAACAGTTGGTTACGAATGTGATTCGCGAAGAAGAAGCATCGTTCTTGAGAACGTTGGAACAAGGCTTACAGTTGTTGGAAAATGTGGTTTCGGAAACCAAAGGGAATGAAGTTTCAGGAGCAAAAGTATTCGAATTGTATGATACGTTTGGTTTTCCAAAAGATTTGACGGCATTGATTTTAAAAGAAAAAGGATTTACATTTAACGAAGCCGATTTTGAAACGGAATTACAAAAACAAAAAGCCCGTTCGCGTGCCGCTTCGGAAGTAACCACCGATGATTGGAAAATCTTAATCGATGGAAATGTAGAAACATTCGTCGGTTATGACCAAACGGAAAACGAAGTGAAAATCACTCGCATTCGTAAAGTAGATTCTAAGAAAGACGGTATTTTATATCAAATTGTTTTAGATAATACGCCTTTTTATCCGGAAGGCGGTGGACAAGTTGGTGATAAGGGAACATTGTTTTCAGCCAATGAATCCATTGAAATCTTCGACACCAAAAAAGAAAACAACTTGATTTTGCACTTTGCGAAACAACTTCCCGAAGCTGTAGAAGCTAATTTTGTAGCGAAAGTGAATACCGATTTAAGAACGTCAACTTCTAAAAATCATACGGCGACACATTTGATGCATTTGGCTTTAAGAACTATTTTAGGAACACATGTGGAGCAAAAAGGTTCATTGGTCAATCCGAATTATTTGCGTTTTGACTTTTCGCATTTTTCGAAAGTTTCGGATGACGAAATTAAGCAAGTAGAAGCATTTGTAAATGCCAGAATTGAAGAGCAATTACAACTGGTTGAACATAGAAATATTCCGATTCAGCTGGCGATGGCACAAGGAGCCATGGCTTTGTTTGGCGAAAAATATGGTGATACGGTTCGAATGATTGAATTTGGCGACAGCAAAGAATTATGTGGTGGCATTCATGTGAAAAACACAGCAGACATTTGGCATTTCAAAATTATTTCAGAAGGTGCCGTAGCGGCCGGAATTCGAAGAATTGAAGCAATTACCGGAGATGCAGTGAAAGACTTTTATAAAAATCAAGAAAATACCCTAGCGGACCTAAAAGAAACCTTAAAAAATCCACAAGATATTTTAAAATCAGTGGTTTCGTTGCAAGATGATAATGCCAAATTGAAAAAACAAATTGAGCAATTATTACGTGAGAAAGCTAAGAATTTAAAAGGCGAATTAGCATCAGAATTACAAGAAATTAATGGCATAAAATTCTTAGCCAAACAAGTCGATTTGAATCCCGAAGGAGCAAAAGATTTGGCGTATGAATTAGGTAACTTAGGGGATAATTTGTTTTTAGTGTTAGCTACAGCCGATGAAAATAAACCAATGTTAACGTGTTATATTTCAAAAGAACTGGTTGCTTCACATAATTTAAATGCCGGACAAGTGGTTCGTGAATTAGGAAAATATATCCAAGGCGGCGGCGGCGGACAATCGTTTTTTGCTACTGCCGGTGGTAAAAATGTGGAGGGGATTAAAGAGGCGTTGGAGAAAGCGGTTGAATTTATTAAATAAAAAATTACGAATTTAAGAGATGAAAAAAATTATATTTTTTTTAGTTTTTATAGGATTAACACTTTCTTGTGATACGAATGACGACGAAGGATCAACAATTTCTGAACCAACTATTTTGGGAAAATGGTACATTAAAGGTGGATCTTCAAATGGTGGAGAATTTCAAAATTATAACCACGATTGTGAAACGAGTAAAGATTTTCAAGAGTTTTTTGAAAATGCAGAACTTACCTTCAACGGATACAATGCTGAATGTGCATTAAGCGATACGCAAACATCAATCTGGGATTTGAATGGAGATATATTAACTGTATCAAGTCCACCCTTTGATCCAATGATTTATGAATACATTTATGTTGTTGAAAGTTTAACTAATGATGAGTTGATATTGAAACAGACGGTTAATGAACCTGAAGGTATTGTAGTGTATCGATCAACTTTTATAAGAAACTAAATTGTTAAACCAAATTTGATATTGTTTCGATTTTAGATTCTTGAGATATGAACTTCCGCACCCCAATCACCATTCCAAAAAGCAATCATCCCATCGATTATTATTCGAAGGTGGTGACGATTGGTTCCTGTTTTTCAGAAAATATCAGTGCGAAATTCGAGCAGTACAAATTCCAGCATTACAACAACCCGTTTGGGATACTTTTTCAACCGGATGCTATTGAAAACATCTTGCTTAGAGCCATCGAATTAAGGTTGTTTACCGAAGCCGATTTGTTTTTTGATAATGAGTTATGGCATTGTTTTGAAGTGCATTCGGAATTGAATAATACCGACAAAGACGATATGCTCGTCAATTTAAATGGTATTTTGACCTATTTGAACGGACAACTTCAAACCTGTACACACCTCATTATTACATTAGGAACAGCTTGGACCTATCGTTTTTTGCATACGCAAAAAAGAGTGGCTAATTGTCATAAGATACCGCAAAGTAATTTTACCAAAGAATTATTATCGGTTGAAGAAATAGAATCATCCTTAACAAACCTTCAAGCCAGATTAATCGAATTCAATCCAAATGTAAAATTTATTTTTACCGTTTCACCGGTACGTCATATAAAAGATGGTTTTGTAGAAAATCAACAGAGCAAGTCGCATCTATTTTCTGCATTACATTCTTCCATCTCCCATCTTCCAACTTCCAACTATTTCCCAAGCTATGAAATTATGATGGACGACCTTCGTGACTATCGTTTTTATGCTGAAGACATGCTTCATCCTAATCAAACGGCAATAGATTATATTTGGAAGCATTTTGTGGAATCGCATATTTCCTACCATGTTTTTTCCATCATGTCAGAAATAGAAAGCATTCAAAAGGGATTATTACATCGTCCGTTTAATCCGAATACGGAGCAACACCAGTTATTTGTTCAAAAATTGCACGAACGTATTGAGCAGCTTCAGGAAAAATACCCTTTTTTACAGTTGACATAGTTAACAATTCATTCATTTTTGTTATTTAATTTTTAAAATACGGCATTTGCCTTATTGATGACCTTTGGTTTTTGGCACAACTTTGCATCATACAATAACCAATTTAAATTTTTAACAATTATGAAAACAATTAAATTTATCTGTGCGTGCTTTTTAGTAACATCTTCTCTATTCGTAACATCATGTAGTAGTGATGATGATGGTGGAGGTGGAGGAAGTGCTGCAGCTGGAACAATTACTGCAAAAGTGAATGGTGCTTCTGTAACTACTTTGGATATGGTAACTTTTGCATATCAAGTAGGTACCATGATGCATATCCAAGGAAATACTGGCGGAACTTCAAGTCAAGCTTTTTCATTTAATATTACCACATTTGATGGAGTTGGAACTTACGATATTGGTGGTGGTGAATTTGGCTTAGGACATGCAAATGTGAGTTATGTTGAAACTGAAGTTGACTTGTCAAACCCGACGGCTCCTGATGTTAAAACATGGAGTGCTCCTTTTGATGGTGGAGATAAAGTAGGTGAAATTAGAGTTTCAGAAGTGACAGACACACACATTAAGGGAACTTTTAGTTTTACAGCTAAAAATCCGGCTGATGGTAGTACAAAAGAAATTACAGAGGGTTCTTTTAATGTAGAACTAGACTAAAATTTTAGTGGTTTTTTTATACTTCCCAATCGAAATCTGCTTCGGTTGGGAAGTTTTTTTACGGCAAATGCCTTATTGCGTCAGTTCAAAGTTTAATTGAACTTTGAGCTATATAACTTTTAATCGTATTTATTATGAAAAATTTTGCAATAATTGCTCTTAAGGTACTAAGCATTGCAATACTTGCTCTAAATGTCAATGTTTTATCTGCTCAGAAAACAGAAGCAAATCATACCTATAATTTAGGAGGAAAAATTAATTTAATGAAGCTCACGGATGCCGGTGTGTTGGTGGTTGCCAATGGAGACGGATTGGTAGGAATCAAACCAAACGCAAGTGCACCGCATTTCAATTTTACCGATTACGGAAAAGTGAAGCCGGAAGAGCTGGAATTTGTCCCGATGTCACCTTACTTAGTTGTGAGTCAGGGAGGTTTTATGACTTCAAAGAAATCAGTTATTGATTTTATTTCTGGAAAAAAAATGTTTGGAACAGAAGAAAATGGTTGGAAAGTAACCAATCGATGTGATGTAATGTTGCCTCAAAATAAATTAGTAGTCTTGGGAATGCGAAAAGGTGGAGCAATGGCAGCAGGAATATACGACCTGGCTACCGGAAAAGAAGAAGGGTTAGTTGAGCTAAATGATCCTAAAAAAGTGGCAGTTGCATCTTCTATTCCTCAATTTTCAGGAAGACCTGTAATTGTAGGCGATGGTTTGTTAATTCCAACAACAAAAAGTTTGATGCGTGTTGATGTGTCAAATGGAAAGGTTTTATGGACAAACAAAGATGTTGACGATATTACATGGATTACTGCCGATGCAACAGGAAAAGAGATTTATACTTTTGAAGAAAGACAAAACGGCGATACCCGTATTCATAAAGTGAGTAGTTCAGGTACTAATCTTTGGGAGAAAGAAAGAAAAATTAAAGGAAAAGTATCACGATTTGAAATTTTACCACAAGGGTTGGCTGTTGTGAGTGATGTAGATAATTCTGGTAAAAGTGGTTTAGTAAAACTGGCATCAGCGGCATCAGAATCCAAAATAGCATTCCTAAATTCGGCAGATGGTTCAGATTTATGGGAAAAAGCACCTAAAACAAAAGGCTATATTCAACATTTTTACATAGTTGAAGACGGAATTTTGTTTGGACTCTTTGAAGGAGGGATTAACAAGGTATCGTTTGATGGTAATCCATTGTTTAAAAAACCATTAAAAACAGGTGAAAATATTCATACAATGGCATTAACTCCAAAAGGGATGATTTACATTACAGATACAGATGCAGATATTATTAATTTGAAATCCGGAGAGTCTATTTGGAGCAAGCCGATTAAATATAAAAAAGCAAGATCTGTTGCCAGTACGTATGACAAAGAGCATCAACGTTATTTGATTAGTACAGGAGAAGAATTACTAGCCATTGATGAAAATTCAGGCGATATTTCTACGTTGGCTTCTTATAAATTTGAAGGAAAAGAATCGCCATTTAAAGTGATGACAAGAAAAGAAGGGATTTTACTTTCTTCAGAACAAAACATGATGATGCTTGGTTTTGACGGAACTCAGAAGTTCCATGAATTTTATAAAGCTCCCGGAAAAAGTGCTGCCGGAGCAATTTTTGCCGGAGTAATGGGAGTAGCCTCAGTGGCAATGTCTGCCGCTACTGCCGCAGAAGCACAGCAGCATAGAAATAGCTTAGGGAGTTACACAAGTCGTGGTGAATCGTTGATGGAAAATTCAAGAGGTTTTGCTGAAGCAGCTTCCGCCTCTTTTGCCGAAATGGGGAAACGATTTAAAGCAACCTCCGCAACACAAAACTACCAGTTTATCTTAACCAAAGTTGACGGTGGAATTGCTTTAGTAAAAGTGAGTAAAGACAGTGGGAAAGTGGAAAAAGAAATTATTATTGAAGATAAAAAACCAGAATATGAAGTAGATGAAATAGGAGGGTTTTTATATTATCAATCAGATGGAAAATCTATCAAAGCTTTTGATTTAAAATAATGAGATGTTAAGTTATGTTGTACTTCCCAATCAAAATGAATTTTTGGTTGGGAAGTTTTTTTATACGGCATTTGTCGTATTGTTTGGCAAGACTCATTACCCGAATTTTGTCCTATCCCAACATTCAAAAAGATGAAAACAATCAAAACATTACGAATCGTGCTACTACTTTATTTTATGATATTTCTAGTTTTATTGCTCAATTTAATTGTTGTTTTATGGTAAATAATTTTGAATTTAATAGAATATTAATATATTTGTGATAATTAAAAATATTATATTATGGATATTATACTTTATTTGTTTATGTTATTTCTCTCACCAGATGGAAATTTTGATGAGAATAGAGATTATGCTAGTGAATTAAATAGTTACGAAGTAACTACTGATAGTAGCGGACCAGTTGGAAAAATAAGTTTTAGGGACAAACAAGGAGTTACTACACCTTAATCAAAATTTAAAAAGCACGAATTTCGTGCTTTTTTTAATTACAATTTTTAAAATTTTATGATGTGAAAATAACTTTATATGAAATTTTTTCTTGTATTCTTTACTCTTCTTACACATCATTTTTTTATTGCTCAGTCAATAAAAAAGAAAGATAATATCAAAAGTACCACATCCTTAAATGTAAATGAAAAAAACATCAAACAACTTCTTAGTCGTTCTGACTTTTTTAGTACTACAAACTTAGATTCCGCTTTGTTTTATGCCAAAAAAGCTTTAAAAGAAAGCAAATTAATTAAAAACGATTCTTTGCTATCCGAAGTATATAACACAACGGCAAACGCTTATGAGTATAAAGGGCAAGTTGATTCTTCCATCACTTTTCATTACTTGGCATTAAAAAAAAGACAAAAGCTAAAAAATCAAATTTTAATTGCTGATTCCTATAATAATCTTGGCGTTGCCTACGATCAATCTGGAAAATTTAAAGAATCATTACAATATTATTTCATGGCTTTACGTCTGTATGAAAATGAAAATCATTCTTCCAAAAAAGCAATGGTTTTTGGCAATATAGGAATCGTTTATAAACAACAAAAATCATTTGAAAAAGCACTTTACTATTATAAAAAAGCAAATGAAATTTATCTTCAACTTCAAGATGAATTTGGAATTGTAGTGACCAACGGAAATATTGGTTCTGTGTTAAACGATCTTCACCGTTATTCAGAATCAATTGTTTATTCTGAAAAATCAGCCAAAGGATATGAAAAGTTGAAATATGATCGATATGTTCCTTATTCTATTACTAATGTGGCAATTGCACAAGATAGTTTAAAAAGATATGTAGAGGCAGAAAGGAATTATTCTAAAGCAATTTTTCTTCACAAAAAATATGGCAATAATTATGAAACAGCTAATGTTCTAAATGCTTTAGCAACTTGTTTAAACAAGCAAAATAAGTTCAAAGAAAGTATTTCTGTATCAAACGAATCATCATCTTATATCAATAAAATAGATGCTGAAAAACTGAAATTGAATCAACTTAAAAATTTAGCAAAAGCAAACGCAGGATTGGGAGAATTTGCCAAGGCATTTTTGTTTTATGAAAAGTACAATCAACTAAAAGATATACTTTTTGAAAATGAAAAAACAAAAGCAATTTTTGAATTAGAAACGCTTTACGAAACAGAAAAAAAAGAAAAAGACTTAGCTCAGGAGAAAGTTAAAGTAACTCAAAGAGAATTACAAATCAAGCAAAAAAACACACAGCTTTATCTGTCAATTGGTTCTGTTTTTACAGCTATTATTGTGGGTTTTCTTTTGTATAACCAACAAAAAACAAAAAATAGACAACTTAAAAAAGAAGTCGAACTCAAAGAAGCTCTCGTAAAAATTGAAACCCAAAATAAATTACAAGAACAACGATTGCAAATTTCCAGAG
>NZ_JAWKMW010000014.1:0-61371 GCF_041392085.1 Flavobacterium sp.
AGCTTTTGGAAAACATTTAACTTCGTTAGGGAAAAAAGTGGCCGTTTTAGCGGTTGATCCTAGTAGTAGTATTTCACAAGGAAGTATTTTGGGCGATAAAACCCGAATGGAAGAATTAGTAAAAGATGAAAATGCCTATATTCGACCAAGTGCTTCGGGTGACACATTAGGAGGAGTAGCTCGAAAAACAAGAGAAACAATAATTTTATGTGAAGCTGCTGGTTTTGACACTATTATTATCGAAACCGTTGGTGTTGGACAAAGTGAAACTGCAGTTCATAGTATGGTCGACTTTTTTTTACTTTTAAAAATTTCTGGTGCTGGTGACGAATTACAAGGCATCAAACGCGGCATAATGGAAATGGCCGATGCCATTGTCATCAACAAAGCCGATGGCGATAACATCAAAAAAGCTAAATTAGCCAAAACTGAATTTAACCGAGCTTTACATCTTTTTCCGGCAAAAAAATCGGGTTGGATGCCAACGGTTTCCACTTGCAGTTCGATAACCAAAGAAGGAATTGATGACGTTTGGAAAACCATTTCAGATTATTTAGAACTTACACAATCGAATGCCTATTTTCAAGAAAAAAGAAAAGACCAAAATCGCTATTGGATGATGGAAACCATTAATGAACAATTGAAAAATCATTTTTATACGCATCCTCAAATTACAAAACTCTTGGGCGAAAAGAAAAAAGACGTCCTAAACAATTCACTTTCACCTTTTGCAGCGGCTCTGGAATTATTAGATAAATATTTTAAAAAGAGTTAGTTACAATTTACTCCTCATATCGTTCCATTTCCCTATCATAAAATGCTCCTGCCAATTCAATTAGCTTTTCCATTTCGGTTTCTAATTCTTTTTCATCTTCTTCGTCAATTTCTTCAAGAAATTCGACTTCGTCGTCTTTTAAATTAATTAAAAAACGTGGATAATCTAAGTGAATGATAAAAATATCTTCAGGAAAATCAGTATTGTCTGCTAAAACGAATTTTGGTAAGTCCATATAGAAAAAAATATGAGTTATGAGTTATGGGTTATTATTTGTAATTGAAAGAGCCAAATTCACTAGAAATGGTCAGTTTTTTTGTTTCAGAAGCTTCTACTCTGCCAACAATTTGGGCATCAACATTGAATGATTTTGAAATATCAATGATATCGTTTGCAATTTCAGCCGAAACATACAATTCCATTCGATGACCGCAGTTAAACACTTGATACATTTCTTTCCAATCGGTTTTAGATTGTTCTTGAATCAATTTAAATAAGGGTGGAATCGGAAATAAATTATCTTTGATAATATGTAAATTGTCAATAAAATGTAAAATCTTCGTTTGGGCTCCACCACTGCAATGCACCATTCCGTGAATTTCTTTTGGCGAATATTTCTCTAAAATCGCTTTGATAATTGGAGCATAAGTTCGCGTTGGTGAAAGCACTAATTTTCCAGCATCAATTGGACTTTTTTCCACTTCATCAGTCAATTTTACTTGACCGGAATAAACCAAATCAGAAGGAACAGCCGCATCAAAACTTTCCGGATATTTTTCGGCTAAATACTTAGCAAAAACATCGTGACGAGCCGAAGTTAAACCATTACTTCCCATTCCGCCGTTGTATTCTTTTTCGTAAGAGGCTAGTCCGAACGAAGCCAATCCAACAATTACATCGCCGGGTTTAATGTTGGCATTATCAATCACATCACTTCGTTTCATGCGAGCTGTCACGGTAGAATCTACAATGATTGTTCTAACTAAATCACCTACATCGGCCGTTTCCCCTCCAGTGGAATGAATGGTAACGCCAAACGATTTTAACTCTTGAATCAATTCTTCCGTTCCATTGATGATGGCAGAAATAACTTCAGCCGGAATTAAATTTTTGTTTCTTCCGATTGTGGAGGAAATCATAATATTATCAGTTGCACCCACACACAATAAATCATCAATATTCATGATTAACGCATCTTGAGCGATTCCTTTCCAAACCGAAACATCGCCTGTTTCTTTCCAATATAAATACGCTAACGAAGATTTTGTCCCGGCACCATCAGCGTGCATTAAGAGACAATACTCCTCATCTCCGGTTAAATAATCGGGAACAATTTTGCAAAATGCTTTTGGAAAAAGACCTTTATCAATGTTTTTGATGGCATTATGCACATCTTCTTTGGCGGCAGAAACTCCGCGAAGAGCATAACGTTTGCTAGTATCAGAACTCATAGTTGTGTTGTTGTGTTTGGCAAAGATAGGATTAATGTGAAAAAGTAGCAATTTTAAAATGCATACTGAAGTGCTATTTTTCAAGAATCAGCATTTCAACTCTTCGGTTGGCAACACGTTCTTCTTCATTTTTTTCCGGTAACGGATAAATTGGTCTTGTAGAAGCAAATCCTTTGAATGAAATTCTATTTTCTGAAATTCCGTTAGACAAAAGAAAATTATAAACTGTTTTGGCTCTTTTTATGGAAATATCCTCTACTTCCACTTCTTTACAACAAATATGACCTTGAATTTCAATTTTTAACGTTGGATTATTGTTCATGATTTCAAGTAATTCATTCAAAATTGGTTTCGAATCAGGAAGCACCTCATCACTCATATTATAAAAATTCAATCCTTTCAACTTTAATAACTCACCAACTTTAGCATTTTTTACCTTTTCGGAAAAAGAATTTGTCGATGGTGTTTGAAAAAAAAACGAAACTTTTCGATTTTCATCTTGGTTTAAAGAAAAATCGAAATCTTCCCCAAAAGGAGTTCTTTCTAATTTATCAACAACTATTATTTTATTGAGTTTTAGAATAGTTTCGATAGTATGGATTCGTCGTTCGGCTAATTTATAATTGTAGGTTTTTGAATCTACTGTATCACAAAATCCTTCGATTTTATATACTTCTGCGGTAGGATTTTGTTTTATCCAGTGATTTAAAATTTGAATAGAATTTGAATTGGGATTGGCTTTGTTAAAATCAAAAAAAACATCAACTTTCTCTTGGGCTAGAAGTGGAAGAATAAAAAGTAGACTATATAAATAAATTAAAATTTTCAATTTTTGATAATTTCAATTTCTACTCGTCGATTTGCCGCTCTTTCTTCTTCGTTCTTTTCTGGTAACGGATAAATAGGTTGACTACTGCCAAATCCTTGATATGTTACACGTGAGTTTTCAATTCCATTCATTCGTAAAAACTGGCTAATTGCTTTGGCTCTTTGATAAGATAAATTTGTTCGGTCTGTTGCCATACAACATAAGTGCCCTTGAATATCGATGGAAAGCTCAGGGTTTTGTTGCAAAACGATGAGTAATTCATATAATTTTCCGCGACTTTCATTAACAATTGCAAACGTATTTAATTGAAAATTGAGATTATCTAATTTTAATTTATCTCCTGGTTTTGCCGCATCAACTTGTTGCATAAAAGCTACATCAAGATCAAAAGTTGATTCCGTTCCGTTCGGATTTTGAATAACAATGGCTTCCGGAAATTGTTTTTTTGGTTTGGGTTTTGGAGTGATTTCTTCTTTCTTGATTCCTAAAATTTCGTCTTCTCTGAGTAAATCTTTTGCTTCAATGTAGTAAATAGTTACTCTTCTGTTTTCTGCTTTATTATCTGAATGTTGGTGTAGTTTCCCGAAACTTCTGGTCTTAAAATCTTCACGAATTTTGACTTTATCTTTTACTAATTTATAAATAAAATCTACTCGTTTTTGAGCCAACGTATCATTAAAACCTATTGTTCCATCTTCGTCAGTATAACCGTTGATGGCAACGATTTTGACATCCTGGTTTTTTGATATCCAATCGTTCAACTTCTGAATTTCGGTATTTTTTAATTCAAATTTATTGGAATCAAAATAATAGGAAGTCTGTTCCTGAGCAGAAATACTTTTTGTTATAAATAAAAAAAGAAGCAAAAAAAGAACAGATTTCATGTTAAGCATTTTTAGGATAACGAAAATACAACGAAATAATTTTAAAACCTCCTTAAAAAAACAAAGTGGGATAACTTTCGTTACCCCACCCGCTTTAGTGTTAATTTGTTGGAAATTTAGTTTTGTTGTGATCAAAATCAAAAAAGATTTTGATGTAGTATTTTTGAACACAGAAAACTCACTGTTAAAATACCACTATACTTCCCACGATTATTTATTTAGATTTTTTATGCTTGGGGCATAATTTGCTATTTTCAAAACAAGCGTTTGTTTACAAAAGCAATACGAAAATATAAAATTATTTTAATAATCAATAATTTTATTTAAATAAAAGCTATTAAAACAAAAAAGCCACATTTAAAACGTGGCTTTTAAAATACTATCTTGTAAACAGTAACTCTCTATATTTTGTTAATGTCCAGATTTCGTCGTCAACCAAAAGTTCTAATTTATCACAATGTTCTCTTATGATTTCAAAGTATGGTTTTACTTTATCACAATACATTTCTGCCATTTTCTGAGCATCGGTTAACGCATTTGCTTTTTTACGAGCTTCGGTCATTGCCTCTACATTGGAATTAATTCCTTCGATATGTGCTGAAATTTCTTTGATTAAAGAAATTTGCTCTTTGGCAATTTTTTCAAAATCTTTTCCAAAGATTTCTTTTAAACCACGAACGTTTTCAATTAACGTATTTTGATAACGTATAGCGGTTGGAATTACGTGATTTCTAGCAATATCACCTAAAACTCTTCCTTCAATTTGGATTTTTTTGGTGTATTCTTCCAATTCAATTTCGTAACGAGCTTCTACCTCAACGTGGTTCATTACGTTTAATTCACTGAATAATTCCAATGCTTTTTTAGAAATTTTTGTTTTTAGAGCAGATGGAGTAGTTTTATGATTACTTAACCCACGTTTTTTCGCTTCTTTTTCCCAAGCCTCACTGTATCCGTCTCCTTCAAAAAGAATATTTTTGGTCGATTTAATGTACTCTCTCAACACATTAAAAATTGCTTCGTCTTTCTTTAAATCTTTTTTCTCGATTAAAGTATCTACTTCTTTTTTGAAATCTCTTAATTGCTTGGCAACAATTGAGTTTAGGGTAGTCATAGCGTTTGCACAGTTCGCTGAAGAACCAACTGCTCTGAATTCAAATTTATTTCCGGTAAAAGCAAATGGAGACGTTCTGTTTCTGTCCGTGTTGTCTAACATTACATCCGGAATTTTACCCACTACATTCAATTTCAAATCTGTTTTTTCTTCCGGTGAGAGTTTTCCTTTAGAAACACCTTCTAAATTCTCTAAAACTTTGGTTAATTGGTCACCAATGAATACGGAAATAATGGCCGGAGGTGCTTCGTTTGCTCCCAAACGGTGGTCGTTACTTGCAGTTGCAATTGAAGCTCTCAATAATTCTTCATATTCTTGAACCGCTTTAATAGTGTTGATAAAGAACGATAAGAATTGTAAATTACTCATTGGGGTTTTACCGGGCGACAATAAATTTACACCCGTATCGGTTGCCATTGACCAGTTATTGTGTTTACCGGAACCGTTAACTCCTTTGAATGGTTTTTCGTGAAACAACACTTTAAAATCATGGCGTTCTCCCACTTTAGACATTACATCCATTAATAATGAATTGTGGTCAACAGCCAAATTGGTTTCTTCAAAAATCGGAGCCAACTCAAATTGGTTAGGAGCCACTTCGTTGTGTCTTGTTTTAACCGGTATACCTAATAACATACATTCTTCTTCCAACTCTCTCATGAAAGCCAATGCTCTCGAAGGAATAGAACCAAAATAATGATCATCTAATTGTTGTCCTTTAGCTGAAGTATGCCCTAAAAGTGTTCTTCCTGTTAATGTTAAGTCCGGACGAGAGTTTGCTAAAGCAGAATCCACCAAAAAGTACTCTTGCTCCCAACCTAATGTAGCTGTTACTTTTTTAACATTCTTATCAAAATATTTACATACGTCCGTTGCTGCTTCGTCAACTGAGTTCAATGCTCTTAACAAAGGTGTTTTATAATCTAATGCCTCACCTGTATATGAAATAAATACCGTAGGAATACACAATGTTGTTCCGAAAATAAATGCCGGCGAAGTTGGATCCCAAGCCGTATACCCGCGAGCCTCGAAAGTATTTCTAATTCCACCATTTGGGAAAGAAGAAGCATCTGGTTCTTGTTGCACTAATTGTCCACCACCAAATTTTTCAACCGGGTCTGAACCATCGTATGAAGTCTCAAAAAAGGCATCGTGCTTTTCAGCTGTTGAGCCAGTAAGTGGTTGAAACCAGTGCGTATAATGCGTTACACCTTTTGACAATGCCCATTCTTTCATTCCTAAGGCAATGTAATCTGCTAATTTTCTGTCAATTTTAGTTCCGTGCTGTACGGCATCTTTCACTCCTTTATAAGCATCGGCAGTTAGGTACTGACGCATCGCTTTGTCGTTGAACACATTAGAACCAAAAAGTTCTGATTTTCTTCCTGATTCATCAAATTTTACAGGTTTTCTGTTTGATGCATCGTTTAATGCTTGGAAACGTAAAGTTGACATAAAATTGTTTTTAAAGGTTTAACCATGTTATTTTACGGTGCAAATATATTCAAAATTTATTTTAAATCAATCATACCCCTATTTTTTTAGGGGTAAAATCTATAAAATGTAAAAATAATCGATTAATTGTGAGTGAATTTTGAGAGATTAGTAGTTTGAAGATGATTTTGTTTCAGGTTTCAAGTTTCAAGTTTCAAGTTTCAGGTTTCAGGTTAATGCCTATTATTCTTCTCATTTCATAATTTAAAACAATAAAGAAAAGGTTAAAAATGTATGATATTTTTTAACCTGAAACTTGAAACTACTTAAAACCACTGCTCCCTTAGCCCGGATAGTAGTGTAAACCCCACAAGACGAAAAGGTAATTTTTCTTGGCTTTTTGGGGCGTCCAAAGAAGCCATGAAAAAGCCGTAGAAAAATAGCTTTTAGGCTGAGGAGTTGTAACGGATAGCCGGATTAGCTTCTGAAAAAAATTAAGCAAATGTGAGATAGACAAACAAAATATAACCTGCCAACAATATTACTCCGGCTTTTCTGTCAAGAAATCCTTTTTGGGGCAGATAGACTAAAGGCAATAAAATGAAAGCAAACCCTAACATCCAGAAAATATCAAAAGAAAGCAAACGGTTATCGACTAATTTAATTGGGTGAATAATAGCTGAAAGTCCAAGTACGGAGAGTATATTAAATATGTTAGACCCCAACACATTTCCGATAGAGATTGAACTTTCTTTTTTGATGGCAGCAATAAGAGAGGCTGCTAACTCCGGTATACTAGTGCCGATAGCTACTACCGTTACAGCAATAACTCTGTCTGAGACACCAAACGCGTGTGCAACATTGACAGCTCCTTTGATTAAAAACTCTGAACCTCCGTACAAAGCAGCTCCACCAATGACAAGAAATCCAATCACTTGGTACATTTTCATAGTTTCTTCGAGTGGTATCTCCACCTCATCCATATTATTATTGGATTTGATAAGATAAATTACAAAAGTTATAATTAAACCAAACAGAATAAATCCGTCAATTCGGCTAATTTGTCCATCAAAAAGTAACATTCCATACAGCAATAAAGAGCTCATCATCATAGCCGGCCAATCGATTTTGAAAAAGGAATTATCAACTTGCATTTTACTGATAATCATCACAATACCGAGAATCAAACCAATGTTCGCAATATTAGAACCAACAACATTACCCAACGCAATATCGGGAAAACCATCGATAGCCGATTTAACACTCACTATCAATTCAGGTGCTGATGTAGCAAAAGAGACCACTGTCATTCCGATAACAATTTTGGATATATTGAGTCGAAGTGACATTCCAACTGCAGCTTTGAGCAACCAATCGCCACCTAAAACCAAAAGAACCAACCCTACAATGATAAAAAGATAATCCATAACTACCGTTAAAAGTGTTGCGAAATTAGGAAAATTATACGCATAAAAAAAGGTCTTCGAAAAGACCTTTTCAAATTTATTTTGACTTTATTATCGTTCAGCTATCTGCTTTACATCAGCTTCTGAAAGACCAAGCATTGTCATCACTTGATTGTAATCGTTAAAATCTGCTCTAAAATTAGACCCATAGCCTGGAATAATTACCACTCTAAATATTTGATTTGTTCGAACAGAAGTGGATAGTCCTGCTAAATCAAAACCTTCCATATAAAAAAGCACATCTGAACGTGTGAAATCATAATTATAAGCATGACTTAATGTTCCGTCTTCAAAAAAATGATACTCCGGACATAACTTCCAAACGTCTTGACCGCCATCAACCGCAATCAGTCGGTAAATCAAAATTTTATCAGCTGGTAGTGTTGGTGGATTTAAAAATATTTGAAACTCAAAATTATTTTGTGGGGTAAAATTAACGTTTCCTACTTCGATCACTTCTGCTTCAACGGTATAGCCATCTCTACCTGCCGGACCCTCAGGGCCTTCGCAACTTTGTAATGTTATCATCCCGATTAACATTAAAACGAATGTAATTTTTTTCATACTTTTAATTTTTACTGATTAATGATAGTAAGTTCTTTCCAATACTCATGCCAAAGTTATTTTTTTTGAGCCATTTACCCTAATTTATTTTTTCTTACTTTTGAAAATGAAAGAAAACCAAACCCTTTTTATGGTTATGCTGGGTGCTACTCCACCCGGAAGATTGACCGAACAACACGATATTTTTTTTGGAATAGGTGAAAGTTTAAAAGTATTAATTCCCGACATGAAAGCCTTTTGGCCGGAAGCAAAAGGCAAAATTCATATTGATGCGTGGCGAAAAGTGACTTGTGTTGAGGATTATACAATTGAAGTTATATCTCGCGACAAAAACATTCACAACACCGAAAAATTATTTTTCATCAATCTGGGTGGTTACAAAGAAAATGAGTTTGAGGAATACCATTATAAAGTAATAACCGTTGCTCAGAACAAAACCGAAGCCATCAAAAAAGCCAAAGCCACTTCGTTCTACAAACATTGCGGTTTTAAAGGAGCTACTTCTCACATTGATGACAAATATGGTGTGGATGTTGATGATATTTATGAAATTGAAGATATTTTATCACCACAATTTAAAGAAAAATTCCAATTGAAAATTTCTAAATCGGAATCCAATCAAAAAGATGTTCTGGAAATTGGTTACGTAAAAATTGATAAATTATTGAAAGATGGGCAGAAATAATCCGAAAAACATCAAAATTCATAACGACAAGTTGCACAAAGAACAAGCCAAGAAAAAAGAGAAGGAAATGGCGAGAAAGGAAAAGTTGAAGGCGATTGTGAAGAAGTTTAATAGTGATGAAAGCTTGTAACCAACTTATATCAATTTCCTTGTAATCGCACCCATAATTTCCCCAACAATTTCTTCGCCTGTGCCCTATTTTTATTGGGTAATTCTTTGGCTTTGATTTCCCCATTTTCTTCCGTAATGTGATAACTGAACGAAAACTGCATGTCGTTTTTATCCGCATTCATCACCCCAAAACGCAAATCGTTAAAAAGCAATTGATTTTCTTTTTGCGTGATGCAGTACCAGCCTTCTGAAATTCGTTTTAATTGTTGAATGACGGCGGCATCTTCAATGTTATTTATCAATTCTTTTTGGGTGGGAATGAATTGAAATTGAATCGGTTTTGTATCAAAAAAAGAATAATCGCCGATGTAATATCCGTTATCAACTTTAATATTGGTTGTCCATAAAATAATGTTGAACGGCGTTGGTTTGACGACAATTTCCTGAAAGGTAATGTTGTCTACTTTTAATTGCTTTTCAAATTTATTGGTTACAATCGATTGTACTAAAAGCGTGAAAAACAAATACGATGTACTCACAATTAATCCCGTTCTATTCCAAAACATTCTTTTGGGGTCTTGTTTATTTTTCTTCATGGAAAGAATTAGAAAAAACAAAAACGGCAACGTATACATGGGATCAATCACAAAAATGGATTGCAATGAAAACCGGGTTTCCAACGGCCAAAACAACTGCGTTCCCCACGTGGTAAACAAATCGAGTAAGGAATGTGTTTGCAAAATAAGGAACGAAAACAGCGTTGCTTCTTTGAAATGTACTCCTTTTTTATGTTCCATCTTCTGTAAAATCCATCCTAAAATGGGGGAAAGAAATAGAAAAAGTAAAGTAGAATGACTAAAACCACGGTGAATTTCAGTAGCCGTTAACGGGTCTAACAACTTTCCATACAACACATCCAAATCCGGCATCGTTCCGATGATGGCACCATAAAGAATGGCTTTGTTGCCGATCTTCTTACCAAGCACTTGATTGCCCACTGCGGCACCGAGAACGATTTGACTGAGTGAATCCATAAGTTTAAAAGAAAATACATAAATAAACTCACATATTTTCAATAATTAGTTTACATATTCCTTCTATACTGCCCACCCACTTCAAACAACGCACTCGTAATTTGACCTAATGAGCAATATTTAGTGGCTTCCATCAGTTTTTCAAAAATGTTTTTGTTTTGGATTGCGGCTTCTTGCAGGTTGTTCAATTGTTCTTTTACCTTTTCGGCGTGCAGTTGGTGTAAGGTTTCCAAGGTTTTAATCTGGAATTGTTTTTCTTCTTCGGTGGCACGAATTACTTCCGCCGGAATCACCGTTGGCGAACCTTTTGAACTCAAAAACGTATTCACCCCAATAATCGGGAATTCACCCGTGTGTTTTAAGGTTTCATAATACAGTGATTCTTCTTGAATTTTTGAACGTTGGTACATGGTTTCCATCGCACCCAACACACCACCACGTTCCGTGATGCGGTCGAATTCCTGTAAAACGGCTTCTTCCACCAAATCGGTTAATTCTTCAATGATAAACGAACCTTGTATAGGGTTTTCGTTTTTGGCTAAACCTAATTCTTTGTTGATAATCAACTGAATCGCCATCGCACGACGCACCGATTCTTCGGTTGGTGTGGTGATGGCTTCGTCATACGCATTCGTGTGCAACGAGTTACAGTTGTCGTAAATCGCATACAACGCTTGTAACGTCGTTCTGATGTCATTAAAATCAATTTCCTGAGCATGCAATGAACGTCCCGAGGTTTGAATATGGTATTTCAACATTTGAGCTCTTTCGTTGGCTCCGTATTTATGTTTTAAAGCTTTTGCCCAAATTTTTCTTGCCACACGACCAATCACGGCATATTCCGGATCAATTCCGTTAGAGAAAAAGAAGGATAAATTAGGGCCGAAATCGTTAATGTTCATGCCACGACTCAAATAATATTCCACGTACGTGAAACCATTTGCCAACGTGAACGCTAATTGCGTAATCGGGTTTGCCCCTGCTTCTGCAATGTGATACCCCGAAATAGAAACCGAATAGAAGTTACGCACATTCTTTTGAATGAAATATTCCTGCACGTCGCCCATCAAACTAAAAAAGATTATCCGCAATTAAAGAAGGTTACGAGATTACTGCTGAAAAACAAAAATTATTTTATTGGCAAAATAAAATCAGAATTACTGAATACTCTTTTTGATAGAATATTTTATGAAAGGACAAGAAGATTTACGAAATAATAATATAGAAAATGCAATAGATAATTTTATCACATCAATTACATTGAATAAAGAAAATAATTTCTTTCCAATTGCATTAAGAGCAATAGCTATTCAAAAGCTAAATTATATTCTCAGGCAATAAATGATTACAAAAAGTTAGAGAATATAACGATTAATGATAATTTAGCAATAGGAGATTTTTTATATTTTAACTGAGGAGTTACTTTTGAAAAAATGGAAGATTTTTCAAAAGCATCAAAAGACTTTTATAAGGTACATGAATTCAAACGAAAACGACAAAATTGCCTTGATGAAATTTTATAAACCAGACTTTAAGTGGAAATTATAAATCCGCAGTGTTAGCGTTTGAATTTTAATTAACAGATGATGACATTAATAATTCGAACTACAAACATTTACTAAAGGCGATATTTTTTACAAAGCTTTATCATACTATGAAACTAATGATTTAGAATATGCAATTTTAAGTACTTTTGAAAAAGCAAAAATTTATTCAAAGAGTATATCCTAGATTAGCTTTACCATATTTTTATTTAGGTAAAATATTTGAAAAGAAAATGAACTATAAAATCAGTAGAAGAATATTTAACATTTATCGATATTAACAAAAATGAACAAAATTACTTTATGTATGATATTAATTATGGTAAAGCTAATGAGGTTTATTTGTCTTTATCTAAAAATCCATCAAGAAAATGAAAATTATGAATTGTCCACAAAATATATAAACATTTTAATAGAGAGAGAACCCAAATTGCCAAATTCATACATTACTAGAGGTTTAAATTATTATTACAAAAAGGATTTAGAAATGCAAAAAGTGATTTTGTAAAAAGTTGTGATTTAGGATTAAATCAAGGATGTAATTAATAGAAAAATTGAGAAACAATAATATACAAAAAGATAAAATAAAAAATCCAATTATATAACTGGCGGATATAAAACTAACAAAATTTTAGAATATAAATACAATACTTTAAAAAGAATATGAATTAATAAGCGAATTAAATATTCAATCAAAGTTATATTTTAACATTGATGATTATTTTTTTAAAAGAGGTGAAAATAAGTGGCTATACCTTTGGACTTATCAAAATTATGATGAAACATCACAAAGACATTTTTTATTTAGATAATTATGGACAAACTATAACATTCGACAAAGACTATAAAACTATAAACTTGGTATTCAACTGAAATCAATAATGTTTATCAAAAAATTATAATCTACACCGAATTAATAGAAGATAAACTATTATTCCAGATAATTAATTAGAGCTAAAGATTTTTTTAAATATGCTGACCTATTTTCCCTGCAGCGTCACGCTGGTATCCAAAAAACAATCAACTTTTACTATCTTATGCATCCAAACTTTAGTTGATAAAAATGGCTGTGAAAGTCAACTTTCTCAACTGTGGTGAATCTATTGTATTTCAAGAATCAGACAAACTCCTTCAATAGTTTTTAACTGTTTTTTTTTACCATATTATCAACATCTGACTCTTTTAAATTCCACGCCAAATTAAAATGCTTTAAAATATCTAAAATATCTTCAGGAGAGTTCACTTCAATAAAAACTTGTGTTTCGTTAATAACACAATCTTTTAATTGACACAAATCAAATTTTAAAACCTTATCTTTAGAATAATTCCTAAGATTTAATTGATTCCAAACATTTTTTATAATAATGCTAAATTGAGAAACATTCATAAGTTAATTTTTTTATAAAGATAAAAGAAAATTTTTAAGATGCAAAGTACTTAATCCTAGTATAAGTAACCATCAAAATCTTTTCAAAAACTAAACTTGCCCATCGAATGTCTCTGACCGCTGCTCTTCCAAATGTCTCTGACTTCGAAACAAATAATAATTCCTTATTAAGAAATGACACAGCCTCTTATTAACAAGAACAAAAAAAAGGACAACTCCCGTCGTCCTTTTAAAATCATATAAAGTTATATTACATATTCCTCCCATACTGCCCACCCACTTCAAACAACGCACTCGTAATTTGTCCCAGCGAACAATATTTGGTGGCTTCATCAGTTTTTCATAAATATGTTTTTGTTTTGACGGCGGCTTCCTGCAGATTGTTCAACTGCTCTTTTACCTTTTCGGCGTAGCTGATGTAAGGTTTCCAAGGTTTTAATTTGAAATTGTTTTTCTTCTTCAGTGGCACGAATTACTCTTGCCGGAATCACCGTGGGCGAACCTTGGAACTCAAAACGTATTCACCCCAATAATTGGGAATTCAATTGCAGTGTTTCAAGGTTTCATAATACAGTTGATTCTTCTTGAATTTTAGAACGTTGGTACATGGTTTCCATCGCACCTAACACACCACCACGTTCTGTGATGCGGTCGAATTCTCAGAAACGGCTTCTTCCACTAAATCGGTTAATTCTCTTCAATGATGAACGAACCTTGACTGGGTTTCGTTTTTAGCTAAACCTAATTCTTTGTTGATAATCAACTGAATCGCCATTGCACGACGCACCGATTCTTCAGTTGGTGTGGTGATGGCTTCGTCATACGCATTCGTGTGCAACGAGTTACAGTTGTCGTAAATCGTATACAACGCTTGTAACGTCGTTCTGATGTCATTAAAATCAATTTCCTGAGCGTGCAACGAACGTGTCCCGAGGTTTGGATATGGTATTTCAACATCTGAGCTCTTTCGTTGGCTCCGTATTTATTTTTTTGGTTGTTTCTTTGCCCAAATTTTTCTTGCCACACGGCCAATCACGGCATATTCCGGGTCGATTCCGTTGGAGAAAAAGAAGGATAAATTAGGTCCGAAATCGTTGATATTCATGCCACGACTCAAATAATATTCCACGTAAGTGAAACCATTCGCCAACGTGAACGCCAATTGCGTAATCGGGTTTGCTCCTGCTTCTGCAATGTGATAACCCGAAATAGAAACCGAATAGAAGTTACGCACATTCTTTTGAATGAAATATTCCTGCACGTCGCCCATCAATCGAAGTGCAAATTCAGTGGAGAAAATACAGGTGTTTTGTGCCTGATCTTCTTTTAAAATATCGGCTTGCACCGTTCCGCGAACTTGTGCTAAGGTTTTCATTTTAATATCGTTGTACACTTCCATCGGCAACACTTGGTCTCCGGTTACGCCTAAAAGCATCAAGCCTAAACCGTTGTTTCCTTTGGGAAGTTCTCCGTTATAGCGAGGTCTTTCGAAACCTTTTTTCTTGTAAATTTCGTTGATTTTTTCTTCCACCTCATCTTGCAAATTGTTTTCCAAAATGTATTTTTCACAATTTTGGTCGATGGCAGCATTCATAAAAAAGCCCAATAACATTGGAGCCGGCCCGTTAATCGTCATACTCACCGAAGTCATCAGATGACTTAAATCAAAACCGGAATACAACTTTTTGGCATCATCCAAACAACAAATGGAAACTCCGGCATTTCCAATTTTCCCATAAATATCCGGACGATGATCCGGGTCATTTCCATACAAGGTTACCGAGTCAAATGCAGTGGATAAACGCTTGGCGGGCATTCCCAAACTCACGTAATGAAAACGACGGTTGGTTCGCTCCGGTCCGCCTTCTCCGGCAAACATTCGGGTGGGGTCCTCGCCTTCTCGCTTAAACGGATACAATCCGGAAGCAAAGGGGAATTCTCCGGGAACGTTTTCCTGTAAATTCCATTTTAAAATATCGCCCCACGCTTGGTATTTGGGTAAGGCAACTTTTGGTATTTGCGAATGCGAAAGGGATTCGGTATGCGTTTGAATTTTGATTTCTTTGTCGCGAACTTTAAACGAATAAATCGGGTTTTTGTATTTGTTTACTTTTTCGTCCCAATTCAAAATGATTTCCCAATTGAAAGGGTCGAGGTTCATTTTTACTCGGTCGAATTCTTTGGTTAGTAAACTCAAAAATTCTTGATTGGTTGAAGATTGAGCCGCTTGCAGTTGCTCTTCATTCAAGCCGTATTTGGTTAAACCTAATGTATTGATATGACCAACCGATTCGATGGTTTTATAAATGCCGTATAATTTTTGAGCGACTCCTACTTGTGATAAAACGGTTTCGTCATACTTGCGGTTATTCTCTGAAATTTCAGAAAGGTAACGCGTTCTGTGTGGCGGAATGACGAAAATTTTCTCGCTCATCTCACGTGTGATTTCGAAGGTAGATTGCAAATCCGCTTCTGTTTTTTCGACGATTTTGTCTATCACTTTTTTATACAACGTATTCATTCCAGGATCATTAAACTGCGAAGCAATGGTTCCGAAAACGGGTAGCGAATCTAAATCGGCATCCCAAAGATTGTGATTTCGTTGGTATTGTTTTTTCACATCACGTAGAGCATCGAGTGAACCTCTTTTGTCGAATTTGTTAATGGCAACCAAGTCAGCAAAATCCAACATATCGATTTTTTCCAATTGGGTTGCGGCACCGAATTCAGGTGTCATCACGTATAATGAAACATCAGAATGTTCTAAAATTTCAGTATCGCTTTGACCAATTCCGGAGGTTTCCAAAATAATGATGTCGTATTGGGCTGCTTTGAGCACTTGAATGGCTTCGGCAACATATTTGGATAACGCTAAATTCGACTGACGAGTGGCCAACGAACGCATGTAAACGCGAGGGTTATTGATGGCGTTCATTCGTATTCTGTCGCCTAACAATGCTCCACCCGTTTTTCGTTTGGATGGATCGACGGAAATTAATCCGATTGTTTTTTCCGGGAAATCGATTAGAAAACGACGCACTAATTCATCCACTAATGATGATTTTCCGGCTCCACCTGTTCCGGTGATTCCGAGAACGGGGATTTTGGAAGTTTCGTTTTTCTTGTGAATGGCATCGAGGGTTTCTTTAGCAATATCCGGAAAATTCTCTGCGGCAGAAATCACCCTGGCAATGGCTCTTGGATTTTTTTCTTCCAAGTGATTCGCTTCACCATTCAAATTGTCGCCAATAGGATAATCAGCTTGTTGGACCAAATCATTAATCATTCCTTGTAAACCCATGGCACGTCCGTCATCGGGAGAATAAATTCGGGTGATGCCGTATTCGTGTAATTCTTTGATTTCTTCAGGAAGGATTACGCCTCCTCCACCACCAAATATTTTGATGTGACCGGCTCCTTTTTCTTTGAGCAAATCATGCATGTATTTGAAATATTCGTTGTGACCACCTTGGTAGGATGTCATGGCAATGGCATTGGCATCTTCTTGAATAGCCGTGTTTACAACTTCTTCCACACTTCTGTCGTGACCAAGATGAATCACTTCTACACCAGTGGCTTGAATGATACGACGCATAATGTTGATGGCAGCATCGTGTCCGTCGAAAAGGGATGCGGCAGTTACAATTCTTACTTTATTTTTAGGAATATAAGGAGTTGCTTGTTCCATTGATAATAAAATGATGTTTTTGAGGGTGCAATTTACGGAATTAATAAAAAATATTATGTTTTTTTTGTTTCAGGTTTCAAGTTTCAAGTTAATGATTTTTGCTTCAGGTTTCAAGTTTCAGGTTTTAAGTTTGATTTTGGTGCGGAGAAGAAATTTTTGTGTGGTTTTTTATCTCACAGAAAACACGGAAAGCACAGAAAAGAATGCTTCGCAATAAGTCTTTTATGGAAAATGAACGCATCAACTTGAAACCTGAAACCTGAAACTTATCTGCCCCAACGCTAAAAAAGGCATAGTAATTGCTTATTTTTGACACATTAAATTTTATCTACTATGAAAAAAACAATTTTATTTTTATGTGCCTTTACTTTTTTTAGTTGTGCGGAAATGCAACAAATTGCTGCTCAACTTCCTCAAACCAGTGGTATACTCGGCAATGCCGATATTGCTAGCGGACTGAGAGAAGCGTTGAACAACGGAATCAACAAACAAGTTTCGAAATTGACCAAAACAGATGGTTTTTTTAAGAATGAAGCAGTAAAAATTTTACTTCCTGATGAATTAAAAATGGTTGATTCCCGATTGCGAGCTATTGGTTTATCGAGTTTGGCAGATGAAGGTTTGAAAGTTTTGAATCGTGCTGCAGAAGACGCTGTTAAAGAAGCCACTCCGATTTTTGTAGATGCGGTGAAGCAAATGACATTTAATGATGCGAAAAATATTTTGATGGGCAATCAAACGGCGGCCACCACGTATTTACAGAATTCGACTTCTACGGCGTTGTATGGTAAATTTAACCCGGTTATTAAAAATTCGTTTGGTAAGGTGGGAGCTGATAAAGTTTGGGAGAATATTATTACGCGATACAATTCTATTCCATTGGTAAAAAAAGTAAATCCTGATTTAACCGATTACACCACAAACAAAGCGATGGAAGGTGTTTTTAAAATGATTGCCGTAGAAGAAAAAGAAATTCGCACAAATTTGAGTGCAAGAAGTTCTGATTTATTGAGAAAGGTTTTTGCAATGCAGGATAACAAATAGAAGTTTCAGGTTGAAATATGAGATACCTAAATTTTTAATAATCAATAACATATATATAACAAATACTTAACACCAACTCTTCAAATTTCTTCCGATATTTGTATCATAAAAGTTTGTTTGGTTAGAGTTAGTTAGTAAGAAAGAAAGTCAGTGATTGAGACCGCTGACTTTTTTTTATGCTTTTGATTTTAAAAAAGAAATTACTTCTACGTTAAATTGATTTGGTTGTTCCACGTTCACTACGTGTCCACAGTTTTCTATTACAAATAATTCTGCTGTTTTATTGTGTTTTTCAACCACTTGTTTTACAGAAGGTAAAAACATATAATCTTCATCACCCATCACATAAAGGGTAGGAATATTAATTTCAACTTGACGAAACCATCGAAGAACCGGATTAATTTCGGCTGTTAATTTAAACCATTTGATAAATTCTTTTTGATACAACTTTTTAGCTTCATTGATAAAAAGTAAACGAGATTGTTTGTGTTTTTTTTTCGGCATAATCACAAATGCAAAAAAGCGATACAATAGTAAATATGGCAAAAGGTATTTAAAAATATTTCCTAAACGCATCAGAATTTGGGACCTGAAATTCATTTTTAAAATTGCTCCTCCCATAATCATCGATTTTACCCGATTAGGATGCATTTCTGCCAATTGCCTGATCACAATGGTTCCGAGTGAAATACCAACAAAATGAGATGATTCTATTTTTAAATGATTGATTACTTCGTGAACATCTTGAGCAATCGATTGAAACGTATACCTTTGTTTGAATTCGTTTTTGAAAGTGGGTTTAGACTCGCCGTGTCCACGCAAATCAAGCAACAAAACATTGAAATGCTTCTGAAATGCCCTGATTTGTTTATACCAAATAGAAGAACTTCCGCCGGCACCATGGACAAAAGTAACCCATTCTGAACTGTTCTTATTTTTATAAACTGTATGCGCAATCAATACTGTAAGTTTTGGGCAAAATTAGTCTTTTTATCCACAAAATCAATCTTAACAAATCTTAAAGAAAAATTAATCATTTAATAATGTATCTTTGTCAAAAGAAATTTCAACCCCAATGAAAGGCGTATTTAAAGAAAATAAAGACTTGGTTTTTTTAAAAGAAGAGTTCTCAACCTTCATAAAAAAGAAAAAACAAAATCCAAGTGATAAAATAAAAAAAGCTTCTACTCCGCAAAAAGAGGAACTCGTTTTTGATGAAGTTGAACTATAGTTTTTGATGAAGTTGTTTGAAATAGTTAAACGCTTTCAATAACCGACTTCCATACCAAGAGAACATTTCCCCATCTACAAAAATTGTTTTAGCGTGGTGTGTATGTCTACCTATTTCAAAAGCATGTTCATCTTTAAACGGAAACGGTTCTGAGGATAAAAAAACAATTTCCGGGTCACCTTCTTTTCGAATTTTTTTCAATTCAATTTCGGGATAACGTCCTTTTTCTTCATAAATATTTTGAAAACGATTCAACCTGAGCAATTCATTGATAAAGGTTTCTTTACCGGCTACCATATACGGATTTGCCCATATAAAATAAGCCACTTTTCGAAAAGGTTTATCCTTGATAAATTGTTGAAAATCATTGTACGCAAAAGTAATTTTATCGTTCCATTTTTGAGCTTCCGTGCGTTTGTTAAAGAGCTTTCCAAAATCTGAAATCATCTGAAAATTGTCTTCAATAGTAACAATATTGGTCACCCAAACCGGACAAATTTTACTCAATTCGTCGACAATTTCTTTTGTATTTTCTTCTTTATTGGCAATGATGATTTCGGGCTGAAGGGCTTTTATTTTATCAATTTTCACTTGCTTAGTTCCGCCAACTATTTGTTTGGTTGCTTTCAAATGTTTGGGATGGACACAAAATTTGGTGATGCCCTCGATTTCCTCTTCCAATCCTAAATCGTATAACAATTCCGTTTGAGAAGGAACGAGGGAAACGATTCGTTTGGGAGTGGCTTTGAAAGTATGTTCGACTCCTATTTGGTCAACAAAATTCAGCATTATCTCTTCAAAATTTCTTCCATCTCCTTTTGCAACTTCAACGCTTCTGCTCTTGCTTTTTCAGCAAAATCAGTTCCATTTGAAGCATAAATAATACCACGGGAAGAATTGATTAACAAGCCAATATTGTCACTCATTCCGTATTTACAAACTTCTTCCAAACTTCCGCCTTGTGCTCCTACGCCGGGAACTAAAAGAAAACTATCGGGAACAATTTTTCGGATTTCAGTGAAATAGTCTGCTTTTGTTGCCCCCACCACATACATCAAATTTTGACTGTTTTTCCAGGTTTTGGAAGTTTCTAAAACGTGTTTATACATTTCCTTTTCACCGGAAAGTTTCGTTTGAAAATCGAATGCACCTTCGTTGGAAGTTAAAGCTAATAAAATCGTATGTTTATTTTCAAAAGCCAAAAACGGTTCTACTGAATCTTTTCCCATGTAAGGAGCAACCGTAACCGAATCAAAATTCAAATCTTCTAAAAAAGCTTTGGCATACATGGTCGAAGTGTTGCCGATATCGCCTCGCTTCGCATCGGCTATGGTAAACATTTCAGGATAATTTTCGTTGATATATTGAATTGTTTTTTGTAGGGATTGCCACCCTTTTAACCCATATGCTTCATAAAAGGCGGTATTGGGTTTATAGGAAACACACAAATCATGTGTAGCATCAATAATGGCTTTGTTGAATTCAAAAATAGGATTGTCAGTAGCTAAAAGATGTTTCGGAATTTTAGTCAAATCAACATCCAAACCAATGCATAAAAATGATTTTTTTTGCTGAATTTGTTCAATAAGTTGTGGGGTGGTCATCGTTCTGGTTTGTTACAAAGTTCTCAAAAAAATATGAATTATTGGGTGTAAAAAAAGCCCAACATTTAGAGTGGGCTTCTTGTGATTTATTTGGTTTAAAATACTTCCGATTCTTTTAGTTTTTCAGTATTCGCTACCAACTGTAATTCGTCAATCATTTTTTGGATATTTCCGTTCATGAATCCGTCTAAGTCAAAAATACTCAATCCAATGCGGTGATCGGTAATCCGACCTTGAGCATAATTATACGTACGGATTTTCGCCGAACGGTCACCACTACTCACTTGTGACGTACGCTTAGTCGCATCTTCCGCTTGTTTTTTGGCCAATTCCAATTCATACAAACGCGAACGCAAAACCGTTAACGCTTTGTCTTTATTTTTATGCTGCGATTTTTCGTCCTGACATTGAGCTACTAATCCGGTTGGAATGTGCGTCATCCGAACAGCAGACTTTGTCGTGTTTACCGACTGACCACCTGGACCTGACGAACAGAAATAATCAATTCGCACATCATTCATATCGATTTGAACATCAAACTCTTCCGCTTCAGGTAAAACCATAACGGTTGCTGCTGATGTATGCACTCGTCCTTGTGTTTCCGTTTGTGGAACTCGCTGTACACGATGAACGCCTGCTTCAAATTTCAAAGTTCCGTACACATCTTCTCCGGTAACTTCAAAAATAATTTCTTTGAAACCTCCGGCTGTTCCTTCGTTCATATCTACTACAGAAGTTCTCCAACCTTTGCTTTCACAATATTTGGTGTACATTCTGTATAAATCTCCTGCAAAAATGGAGGCTTCGTCGCCACCGGTTCCGGCACGAACTTCCACCATCACATTTTTAGCATCTTCCGGGTCTTTCGGGATGAGCATGAACTTTATTTCTTCTTCTAATTCAGGAAGGCGTTGTTTGGCATCATCCAATTCCATTTTAGCCATTTCCACCATTTCGGCATCTGAACCATCAGCAATAATTTCGTTGGCTTCTGCTATATTTTGGGTTAAACGGATGTATTCTTCACGTTTGTCTACCAACCCTTTTAAGGTTTTGTATTCTTGGTTCAATTGCACATAACGCTTCTGATCGGCAATCACATCCGGTTGAATAATCAAGTCGGAAATCTCGTCGAAACGTTGTTTTACATATTGTAATCTGTCTAACATAGTTGTAGTACTCTATTTTGGAGTGCAAAAGTACGATTTTTTGTTTCAAGTTTCAAGTTTAACATTTCAATGTTTTGTTGTAGTATTGTTTAGCAAAATCTTTGGTTATGAAAAATAAAATTTACGTCCTGTTTCTACTTGCAATTTGCTGTTTTTCTTGTGAACAAAAATCAGCAACTTACGCAGAATTAGAAAAAGTCAACTGGTTTTTAGGTCGATGGGAAAACAAAACGCCTGAGGGAATTTTCTCCGAAGAATGGAAAATAGAAAATGACTCTGTTTTGGTAGGTGAAAGTTATTTCATTAACGGAAAAGACACGTTATTTGCCGAAACTGTTCGATTGAAACAACAAGAGAATGATTTATTTTATATCGTATCCGTTCCTAATCAAAATGAAGAAAAACCGGTAGCGTTTAAATTAACCTCTTCCACTTCAGATTATTTAGTTTTTGAAAATCCCGAACACGATTTTCCCAAAAAAATTACCTATAAACTAGTCAACAAAGACAGTTTGTATGCAGAAATTAGTGGTAATGGAAAAAAACAAGGTTTTCCGTTTAAGAAAGTACATTAATTTTTTGTCCTGAAGAGTTAACGATTGTTCCATTGATGGTTTATGAAATTATGCTTAAATTTGATTGTATTCAAACTATTACGTCATGGAAACTTCAAAAAGATTTAATGAGGCTGTCAATAAATTGTACAAAGCATTTCACGAAAATAACTTAAAACCTTTGTCTTTTCAGCATTGTGCTGTGGGAACGATTTTAGACCACAAAACGTATTGGAAAGAGTTTTCAGATGCTAATGGCAGCTTACAATTAAACTATGTTGGATTAGTTCACCAGCGACTGGAAAGAAAATTCAATGGTTATTCCCCATTGGAATTATTGGAAATTGAAAAAACGTTCTTGCAAGCGTGTGGATATCAGCTTCCCCTTCACCACACCACTTTTTCCTCAAAAAAGGTAGGCAAAAAGGTTTTATTTAACGGTTTAGAAGCCGTAATCGCTTTACTCTGCAAATTTGACAACATTCCAAACGTGATGGATTGTAGTAAGTTGTTTGATTATGATGGAAAGGAAATTTATTCTTTGCAAACAAAGTATCAAGATTTGGAAAGTGTTTAATTGTTCAAGATTTTCTGATTTTTGATTGGTGAATTGGTGGTTTTTTTGTTGTTGAAGTTTATAAAAACTGTCACTATTCTATTATTTTTGGTAAACAAAAAATTGATTTTATCAGACATATAAACCATTCCGCAGCAACCGTATAAAAATCCCTTGAATTATGAAGATATTTATTTCAACTTTCTTAATCCTTTTTTTTCAAATTTCAATCGGGCAAAATAAAAGTTTCAATGAACTTTCTGATAGTATTAATAATAGTCAAATAGTAGTTACGACTGGGCGTATTTGGGGTGCTGAAATGAGAAGTAAAACTGGTGATGAAATTGTTAAACTTGGAAAGAAAGTAACACCTCAATTGATTTCTTTATTAACTGATAATGAAAAAGGAATAATTGCACATTTTATTTTAACTGAGATTTGGAGAAAAAAAATTGGCGAGGTTATATCTAGTGAAGTTATTGAAGGTAAAAAACTTTATATTGTTTACAATCAACTAAATCTTTTTTTAAAAAATGAAGAATCATTTTACTCTAGAGAAGAGGATTTAAATGAAAACAAATTAAGATGGGAAAGTTTCGTTCAAAACAAAGGCAGCTGGTAACATCCGTTTCAAGATATTGTCGAGATTTTAGATAAAGTATGATCTTTATTACACGAAGAAATATTATCATGGTAATTAGAACTTAGTTAGCTTAGATCGACAAGATTATTAAGCGTAGACACGTTCAAAAAAATTGTTAATAGCTACTCCATTACTAAAGTACAAAACAAAAAAATCCCGACTCACATCGGGATTCTCTATTTTCTATATTCCATATTCTCACCCTTTCAACGGAATATTCTCCAAAATCTCCATCACAAATTTCCAATATTTTTGTGCCGATGAAATCGAAGCTCTTTCATCCGGAGAGTGAGCTCCGTGAATCGTTGGGCCAAACGAAATCATATCCATATCTGGATAATTGGTTCCCAAAATACCACATTCTAAACCGGCGTGACACGCTACAACATTGGGTTTTGTTCCGTTTTGTTTTTCGTAAATATTGACTAAAACATCCAAAATGGGTGAATTTACATTCGGTGTCCAACCCGGATAACTTCCGCCAAAAGTCACTTCACAACCCATTAATTCAAACGCAGAACGCAAGGCATTTGCTAAATCAAATTTAGAGGTTTCCACCGAGGAACGAGTCAAACATTGCACAGAGATTTGTCCGTCTTTCACAGTTACTTTCGCAATATTATTGGAGGTTTCCACCAAATCAGCCATATCAGCACTCATGCGATACACACCATTATGAGCCGCATAAATCGCACGAATTAATCCTTCTTGAACGCCTAATTCCATCACTTTTTCAGGCAACTCGGATGCGGTGATTTCAATGGTTAAATTAGGTTCCGTGGTTTTAAATTCTCTTTTAATATCGTCAATCACTTCTTGCATATCCAATTGAAATGCTCCTTCATAAATCGCCGAAATAATCACTTTTGCTACACTCTCTCTTGGAATGGCGTTACGCAAACTTCCTCCATTAATTTCCGCAATTTGCAAACCGAAATTTTCAAAACCATCAAACAACAAACGGTTCATGATTTTGTTGGCATTACCCAAACCTTTGTGAATATCCATCCCCGAATGACCGCCTTTTAAACCTTTTACGGTTATGATGAAAGCTAACGAATTTTCAGGAGTTCCTTCTTCTTGATAATTTCGGGTTGCGGTTACATCTACTCCACCGGCACAACCGATGTCAATTTCATCATCTTCTTCGGTATCTAAATTCAACAGAATTTCTCCATTCAGCAAACCTCCTTTTAAACCCATTGCTCCTGTCATTCCAGTCTCTTCGTCAATGGTAAAAAGGGCTTCAATGGCCGGATGCGGAATGTCTTTGCTTTCTAAAATCGCCATGATAGTCGCCACGCCTAAACCGTTGTCTGCTCCAAGAGTCGTTCCTTTAGCACGCACCCAATCGCCATCCACATACATTTCGATGCCTTGCTTGTCAAAGTCGAAAGTCGTATCGTTATTTTTTTGATGCACCATGTCTAAATGCGATTGCATCACAATGGTTTTTCTATTTTCCATACCCGGAGTAGCCGGTTTTTTGATGATGACGTTTCCGACGGCATCTTTCATGGTTTCTAAGCCTAATTGCTTTCCGAAATCCATCATAAAAGCAATTACGCGTTCTTCTTTTTTAGACGGACGAGGAACAGCGTTTAAGTCGGCAAATTTATTCCAAAGTGCTTTGGGTTCTAAGTTTCTGATTTCTTGGTTCATTTTTTCTGAATTGCTGAGATTCTGAGTTGCTAAGTTTTTAGTTAATTCCTTCAACTCTATCTACAAAAACGTTTACTAATTTATGAGTATCATTTATTTCTAAAGTATGTTTCCAAAGTTTATTCATTGTAGCAAAAAATTCATTCATTTTCATATTTCCAAAACGAATATGAATCACTTTTGGAGGTGGTTCGTGCAATAGAATTTTATTGGAAAAATCAACATCCTTTGTAATAATCGTCAAATTATTATTTTTAGCATACTGCCAAATTTCTTCATCGGATGATTGATCATTAATATCTTTTTGATGAATAAACTCTTCTGAATTCCAAAGTGAAAAATAATAAGGAAGATTTACATCAATCAAATATTTAACCATTTAAGCTACTTTTTTGATGGTGTAATTTCTATTCATCAAAGCGGAGGCAAATTTCAAGCAAGCATCTATATCTTCCATTTCCAAAGATGGATATTGCCTTAAAACTTCATCTTTTGTTTCTCCCGCTCCTAAAAATTCTAAAATTGTTTGCACAGAAATTCGCAATCCTCGAATGGTTGGTTTACCATTACAAAGTTTGTCATCAATTGTAATTCTGTCTGAAATATATTCCATTGGAACTTATTTTTTGAATTACAAAGTTACAAAAAAACGAGTGATTATGCGATATGCTTTTCGAAGAGTTTTTTAGCATCCTTTTTAGAAACTTTGCCCACACATTCTTTTTTGTGGATACACAAAACAGGAGCTTGTTTACACATGCCTTGGCATTTCATTTTTTCAATCGCAACTTTTTCTTTTAAGCCATTGTCTTTTACCAAGTCTTTCAGACAATCTTTGATTTCTTTGTTGTATTTACAGCATTTTTTGCCGTCGCAGAAATAAATTACTTTTTCCGATTTTTTTGCTTTTCCCATGATTGAAAAATGATGTCACAAAAGTAAAAATATTATTCTTATTTATTCTAAATAAATAAGTTAATTTTTTTGTTAGATTTTTAGATTGTTGGATTGTTAGAATGAAAGACTGGATGGAAAAGGATTTTTAGATTATCGGATTATTAGAATGAAAGACTTGGCGGAAATCTAATAATCTACTAATCAAACATTCAAACAATCTAAAAATCCAAAGATCGAACAATCCAAAATCTCTATCTTTACATCCATGATGATTCAAAAAAAATACATTCTTCCACTATTCCTTTTAATACAAATCATTGTATTAAAAATCGCTTCATTATTTCCAAAATTTATAGAAGAATATTACAGTAATGGAATGTACCCAATTATTTCAAAAATTTCGAGAACCACGTTTGGATTTACGTCGATTTCCATTGGTGATTTACTTTACGGAATCGTTTTGTTTTTAGTTTTCCGATGGTTTTGGAAGGTGCGAAAAACGTGGAAAACCAATTGGAAAGACAATTTGTTGAAAGTCGCAAGTTTTGCTTCTGTTTTTTATTTTCTGTTTCATTTGTTGTGGGCAACCAATTATCATCGGATTCCGATGTATGTAAAATTAGAAATCGATAAAGAATATTCAACCGAAGAATTAGAAGCTTTTACCATAAAATTGCTTAAAAAAACCAATGCAATTCATAAACAAATTACAAAAAATGATTCTGTGAAAGTGGTCGTTCCCTACTCTACTGAAGAAATTTTTAACTTGAGTTTAAAAAGCTATACTTCTGTTGAAAAAGAATTTCCTTTTCTATTGTATGAAAAGCCAAGTATCAAACCCTCATTAATCAGTGTACCGCTGAGTTATATGGGATTTGGCGGTTATTTGAATCCATTTACCAATGAAGCTCAAGTGAATGATTGTTTGCCGAAGTATAATTTTCCAACTACTACGTTGCACGAAATGGCTCATCAAATTGGATATGCCAGCGAAAGCGAAGCCAATTTTATCGGGTTTTTAGCTTCTATCAAAAGTGATGATCTTTACTTTCAATATTCCGGTTATAGTTTTGCGGTGAAACATTGCCTACGAAATTTAGAACGCATCGAAGAAGGGCGAAGTGAAAAATTTCTACCATTACTCAATCTCGGAGTTATCAAAAACTTTGAAGAAAGCAAACAATTCCATGAAGAATATAAAACGTTTTTAGAACCGATTTTCAAAACCTTTTACGACAACTTCTTAAAATTCAACCAACAAAAAGACGGGTTGGAAGGCTATAGCAAATTTGTGGGATTGATGATTGGGATGGAGAGAAGTATGGAGTAAGGAGTTATTAGTTGGGAGAATTACTCCATACCACCTACTCCAAACTAATAACTATCAACTTAAATTTCATCCGCCACAAAAGACGTCACATTTTTCTTTTTAAAAGGTCTGATAATTAATCGTCCTTCGCGGTCTAAACGGATATAATTATAAATCCAATTGGTTAACACAACTGCTTTGTTTTTAAATCCAATAAGCGAAAATAAATGCACAAAAATCCAAACAAACCAAGCAAATACGCCACTAAAATGAAACTTCGGTAAATCCACAACAGCTTTGTTTCTGCCGATGGTTGCCATCGAACCTTTGTCGCTGTAAACAAAAGGCTTGAGAGGTTGCTTATTAATTTTTTTGACAATATTTTCTCCCAACCATTTACCTTGTTGCATGGCCGGTTGTGCCATCATCGGATGACCTTTTGGATATTGCTCAGTCATCATCGCCGCAATATCTCCGATAGCAAAAATGTTTTCGTAGCCTTCAACTTGGTTAAATTCATTTACTTTCAAGCGTTCAGCACGTGGAATTACCGCATTGGAATCAATTCCGGCCGGTAAAGCACCTTGCACTCCGGCTGTCCAAATCACCGTGGCCGAATTAAACGTTAAATCGGTATTGGTAGTCACTGTACTACCGTCGTAACCGGTCACACGAACATTTTTCCACACATTTACGCCCAAATTGATAAGAAAATCTTCTGCTTCTTGCGATGATTTTTCGCTCATCGTATCCAAAATTCGCTCTCCGGATTGAATGAGGTTGATTTGCATTTTTCGCACATCCAAATCAGGATAATCTTTTGGGAGAATAGCTTTTTTCATTTCGGCCAAAGCTCCGGCCAATTCAACTCCGGTGGGTCCGCCACCCACAAGCACGAAATTAATCAAACTGTGTCGGTCGTGAATATCGTTGGTCAACAATGCTTGTTCAAAATTTTCGAGAATCAAACTGCGAATGTTGAGTGATTGCGGAATGGTTTTCATTGCCACACTGTTTCTTTCAATTTCTTTGTTGCCAAAAAAATTGGTTTTGGAACCGGTAGCTAACACCAAATAATCGTATCGCAATTCGCCAATGTCGGCTTTTACTTTTTGATTTTGGGTATCGATTTCGTTGACAAAACCTAAACGAAAATAAAAGTTTTGGTATTCCTGAACTACTTTCCGAATGGGATAAGCGATGGAACCGGCTTCGAGTCCGCCCGTGGCGACTTGATACAAAAGCGGTTGAAAAGTATGATAATTATGTTTGTCAATTAAGACGACTTGCACCCGTTTATTTTTGAGGCTTTTGGCGAGTGCAATTCCGGCAAATCCGCCACCGATGATGACGATTCTGGGAAGATTGGTATTTGGGATATTCATAGTTTTGAGTTACTGAGTTGCTGAATTAATCAGCCACTGAGATTTTTGTATGACAAAGATAGTTGATTTTAACATTTGATGAATTACTCGTTTTTTTGATAGATCAAAATTTAACTGAATTTTATCATTTTTGGGTTTGTGATTTTACCATGAAGAAGACAAGGCACGAAGTATCGGAAAACCTGAAACTTGAAACTTGAAACTTTTCAACCACAACTTTTAGCCCCGATAGGAGTGGAAAGCCTTTTGCAGGATTGTTTTATTTTTTCTTGGCAAAAAAAAGCGACCAAAGGAAGCTCTTTTTTTACCTTAGAAAAAAGCAACAAGACAAAAAAGCTTGGAACGGATAGCGGGAATAGCTTCTGAAAAAATACTATCTTGTAACAAATTTCACCATCCGACTACTAACACAGCATGAGTAATTCACTAGAGCAATCTTTTGTTACCCAATTAAAGGAAAATCAGAACATCGTTCACAAGATTTGTCGTTTGTACACATCGGGTGAAGATGCTCATAATGATTTATTCCAAGAAATTACCATCCAGTTGTGGAAGGCTTATCCAAAATTTAGAGGCGACTCGAAATTTTCGACTTGGGCGTATCGTGTCGGGTTAAATACTGCGATTACATTATATCGAAAAAGTACCCGATCAATTGCTACAACAGACATGGAAGGCAAAAAACAGTTCATTGCACCGGATGATTATAATTTCGAAGAAGAAGAACAAATTAAATTGTTATACAAAGCCGTGCAACAATTGAATGATATTGAAAAAGCGTTGGTGTTTATGTATTTAGAGGATAAGGATTATGAAGAAATTGCCGAAACGTTAGGTATCAGCGAGGTGAATGCACGAGTGAAAATGAATAGAATTAAAGGAAAATTAAAAAAAATCGTTAATCCATAAGTAATTATGACTGAGGAATTGGATTTATTAAAAAAAGCTTGGCGAAACGACCCACATGCTTACGAGCAGGTGACGGAAAACCAAATTTATAAAATGATTCACAAACGATCATCTTCCATAGTGAAATGGATTTTGATGATTAGTATTGCTGAGTTAATTTTATGGGCATGCATAAGTTTGTTTACTGTGGATGAAGATTACCTGAAAACTTTAGAAATGTATCACATTGACAGCTTATTTAAAGTATTAACCGTTGTAAATTATATTATTGTTTTTATTTTTATTTACAAGTTTTATAAAAACTTTAAAACGATATCCTCAACCGATACAATAAAAAAATTAATGCGTTCCATTATTAGAACCAGAAAAACTGTTCAATATTATATTTGGTACAATTTAGCAATGTTTGCCGTTATTTTTATCATTGTAGTTATTTCGCAAATTATTTATGACCCAAATATTAATTCAGTTTTAGAAAACACAAAAGATAGCAATCCCCAGGCCTTTTGGATAGTGATTGGACTAACCTATTTTGTGTTATTTACCGTTACACTAGGATTATTCTGGTTGTTCTATCGTTTAATCTACGGTTTTTTAATGAGAAGACTCCTCAAAAATTATGAAGAATTAAAAAAAATAGACTTTTAATCATGAAAAAAATAGGACTATTAATTTTATTTGTCATATCACATCAGACTTTTGGACAATCTTTAGAAAAAACACTTTTGTGGAAAATAACCGGAAATGAAATCAAAGAGACTTCCTTCCTATTCGGCACCATTCACATTACTTGTAAAGAGGAATTACCTGTCAAAGTTATTCATGCATTAAAGGAAACCAAACAGCTTTATTTAGAATTAGATATGGATGACCCTTCGCTGCAAATGGCAATGATGAATGGTATGATGATGAAAGAAGGCACCACTATGAGTTCTTTAGCCACAAAAGAAGATTTTAGAATTGTTGATGATTTTTTAAAAAAACAACTCGGTCTATCTGCCCAAATGCTAAACTCCATCAAACCTTTTATGGTAAGTGCTATGCTTTATCCTAAAATGATTGATTGTGAAATGAAATCAGTTGAAGAAGGTTTGGTTTCCTTATCCAAAGAACAAAATGAAGAAATTTATGGTTTAGAAACAATTGATGAGCAACTGGCTGTTTTCGATGCAATTCCTTACGAAGTACAAATGAACGAATTAATTAAGTCGGCAAAAAACAACTTAGAAGGGGATAAGTCAGAAATCGATTTGCTTTTCGAAACCTATCAATCGGAAGATATTGAAGCGATGATAACCTTAATGAGAACTTCTGAAAATGAAATTAGCTCAAAATTCGAAACGATAATGTTAACTGAAAGAAATAAAAAATGGGTTCCCAGAATAATTAGTATTGCAAAAGAAAAACCTACTTTTTTTGGGGTTGGTGCCGGCCACCTTGGTGGTGAAAATGGCGTAATAAATTTACTCCGTAAAGCAGGTTATAAAGTAGATCCTGTTTTTTAATATTCCCACATTCTCTTTTTGTCTAATTCTTTCTGTTCCTCTAAGACCTCAATAGGAATTACCTTTAACATAGAAGGGTGTTGCTCTATGGCATATTCAATTTTTTCTACAATCGATTCAATTGATTCATTATCATAATCAATCTGAAGTGGTTCTTTAATCACCATTGACTGAAGAATTCCTTTTTTCTTGATGCGAAGTCCTTTTCGATCAAATGAACGTCTAAAACCGTCAATAACAATCGGAACAACAATGGGTTTATGTTGTTTAATGATGTGTGCTGTTCCTTTGCGAACGGGTTTGAAAGACCGAGTTGTTCCTTGAGGAAATGTAATTACCCAACCGTCGTCTAACGCCATTTTGATGTTCTCTGTATCATTAGGATTAACTTCTCTTTTAATATCCTTTCCTTTCGCACGCCAAGTTCGCTCAACTGTAATTGCTCCGGCATAAGCTAGAATGCGGGGTAGCAAACCTTCTTTCATTGTTTCACTTGCAGCAACATAATAGATATTTAACTTGGGACTCCACAAATAACCTACATTTTTAATCGTATCTACACGTCCGCTCAAACTTGCATTAAAAACGTGAAACATTGCTACAACATCGGCAAAATAAGTTTGATGATTAGAGATAAACAAAACTCCTTCTTGTGGAAGGTTCTTCAAAATTTCCGAACCCTCAATTTGCATTTCATTAAAACCTCTGTAACGTTGATGCGTCATGACTCCAAAAATACGGATGAGCCATTTTTTTAAAAACAATATATGACCGAAAGGATTTCTTTTAAACAATCCCATAATCGTTTTGAATTGGTAAAATTGAATGCGAATGTATAAAAATCAAATCAATTATAGTACCTTTTTAATAGTTTCTTTTAACTCACTCATCATCATAGCGGTCGCTCCCCAAACGATGTGCTCCTTTACTAAAAAAGCCGGCACATCTATTTCATTTGCATAGGACGTCGTCAATTTACGCATAACTACATTACTATCATCTAAAAAATCGTTCATAGAAAGTTCAATGATATCTGCTACTTCATTCTCTTGTCTGACGAAATTTAACTCTTGCGTACTTATTCCCAAAAAAGGTGAAACCAAAAAATTACTCGGAGGTATATATACTTCTGTAAATGATTTTATAATTTCAACATACATTCGATTTACACCGATTTCTTCTTCTGCTTCACGTAGAGCAGTGTGAGCTAATGAATCATCTTCTAATTCAACTTTTCCACCTGGAAAGGCTATTTGTGAAGAATGAACACCGGGATAGGTATTCCTCACTATCAACACTATATGTGTTTCATTATTTTTGGGATAAACCAGCATCAACACTGCTGCTTTTTTGGGTTGTAAGGAATCATAGTTTATTGCTCTCATCAACTCATGCCTGAATAATGGTGTCATTTTTAAATGAGCACTTGTAGCAGGAAGTGATTCTTTTGCTATTTTTGGAACATATTTTAAAAAACTATGAAATTCCATAAAGCCTTCATTTTTTTTAGCTTTTTCGCATTCGTTTCATGTAAAAATAAGATTAAAGATACTACAGAAAAAAATAGAGAGCAAAAAAATAATACAGTTCAGTCTATAAATAATACGTCAAAACCAAAATATGATTTAGAAACTATTGTACTTACAGATGAAAATGTAGTTGATTTTTTAACATGGTATGGATTGCAAAACCCAGAAAACAAAGTACTTATTTCGACAGAATATGGAAATATCGAAGTAGAACTATCTGACAAAACACCTTTACACAGAGCCAATTTTATTTATTTAGTGAAAAAAAAATATTTTAATACAACCTATTTTCACCGAGTGGTTAAAAATTTTATTATTCAGGGCGGAAGTTCTGATGAATCCATTACTAAAAAAGATAGAAAAAGTATTGGCAAGTACCTCATTCCTTCTGAATTCAATAAGACACTTAAACACCATTACGGAGCATTGGCAGCAGCAAGATTATGGGAAGACAACCCTCATAAACTTAGCAATCCCTTTGAATTCTATCTCGTTCAAAATAAAAATGGAGCCCACCACCTTGATAATGAACACACTGTTTTCGGAAAAATAACAAAAGGATTTGAAGTCATGAATATAATTGCCTCCCAAGAAACAGATAAGAAGGAATTTCCATTATTAAATATCAAAATCAAAATAAGCATTGTCAACTAATGTTCAGTAAAGAAGAAGCACAAAAAATAAAACGTGAATTTTGGATAACTTTTGCTCAAGAATACCCTAAAAAGTGGTTGCTTTACAATACCAAGATTAAAGATGTAACCTTTAAATTTCATGTCGATAACAAAAAAGCGATGGTTTCTTTAGATATTGAATCCAAAGACGAAGAACACCGCAAAATCTACTATGAGAAAATAGAATCGCTCAAAACTATATTGTTAGAAAACTATTTGCAAGATGCCTACTTCGAGAAAAATTACAACTTAGATAACGGAAAAATAATCAGCCGCATTTGGGTCGAAATCAATAACATCAGCATCAACAACAAATCCACTTGGAAGACAATTTTCAGTTTTTTTGCTGTGAAAATGGAGTCTTTTGAATACTTTTTCTACGAACACGAAGATTATATAAAAAGCCTTGATATAAACATCTAATTCAATTTAAGCATTCCCCTTCAACAAGTACAAATTTCGGGTCGGGCTATTATTCGTCGTTAGTGTTCCTCTCTGTGGGCTTTGTGCTGCTATCCCTGATGCAAACATTCAGTATATAAAGCTTTTAAAAAAGCACACTGCTAAGCTCTAAATCAACCTAAGACGAGTGCCTTTCTTTGATTCAGGCAAAACTAAAACAAAAAATCCCCATTCGCTCTAGTGAATGAGGATTCTCAAAAGAAGGCGGCGACACGAGCCTTGCGACTGCGACGCCCTATAAAAAAATAGGGTTATCCTATTTGGACAACCCTACTCAAAAGAAGGCGGCGACATACTCTCCCACAAAATGCAGTACCATCTGCGCAGGCGGGCTTAACTTCTCTGTTCGGAATGGGAAGAGGTGAGCCCCGCCGCAATAACCACCTTAAATTTTTAGTTTTCAGTTCTCAGCTTACAGTAATCAGTTTTCACTACTTACTCCTAACTCTCAACTCCTAACTATCTCGTTATAAAACGAGGCTAATATCTTAACATACTGGATAAAAATTAATGTTGTAGAAAAGGTTTTCATCCCCCGACTTGCATCAGGGGAACTTTATTCACATAAGCTTACGGGTTATTAGTACTACTCGACTATGACATTACTGCCTTTACATCTATAGCCTATCAACGTGGTCATCTTCCACGACCCTTTAAAGAAATCTCATCTTGTGGTGGGTTTCGCGCTATATGCTTTCAGCGCTTATCCCTTCCAAACGTAGCTACTCTGCGGTGCTCCTGGCGGAACAACAGATACACCAGCGGTTTGTCCAATTCGGTCCTCTCGTACTAGAATCAGATCCACTCAAATTTCTAACGCCCGCAGTAGATAGAGACCGAACTGTCCACGACGTTCTGAACCCAGCTCGCGTGCCACTTTAATGGGCGGAGCAGCCCAACCCTGGGACCTTCTCCAGCCCAGGATGTGACGAGCCGACATCGAGGTGCCAAACCCCTGTCGATATGAGCTCTGGGGGAGATCAGCCTGTTATCCCCGGCGTACCTTTTATCCTTTGAGCGATGGCCCTTCCATGCGGAACCACCGGATCACTATGCTCTACTTTCGTACCTGATCGACCTGTATGTCTCACAGTCAAGCACCCTTATGCTATTGCACTCTACGCACGGTTACCAAGCGTGCTGAGGGACCTTTAAAGCCTCCGTTACTCTTTGGAGGCGACCACCCCAGTCAAACTACCCGCAAGCAATGTCCCCGCCTTAGACGGGTTAGACCTCAGATAAACAAGGTGGTATTTCAACAATGACTCCACAACGCCTGGCGACGCCGCTTACAGTCTCCCACCTATCCTACATCACTTATCCAAGACCAATACTAAGCTATAGTAAAGGTGCACAGGGTCTTTTCGTCCCACTGCGGGTAATCGGCATCTTCACCGATACTACAATTTCACCGAGCTCATGGCTGAGACAGTGTCCAGATCGTTACACCATTCGTGCAGGTCGGAACTTACCCGACAAGGAATTTCGCTACCTTAGGACCGTTATAGTTACGGCCGCCGTTTACTGGGGCTTCAATTCAATGCTTCTCCGAAGATAACATCTCCTCTTAACCTTCCAGCACCGGGCAGGTGTCAGGCCCTATACCTCATCTTACGATTTTGCAGAGCCCTGTGTTTTTGATAAACAGTCGCCTGGACCTTTTCACTGCGGCCTCTATTGCTAGAGGCGACCTTTCTCCCGAAGTTACAGGTCTATTTTGCCTAATTCCTTAGCCATGAATCTCTCGAGCACCTTAGGATTCTCTCCTCGACTACCTGTGTCGGTTTACGGTACGGGTACTTATTATCTAAGTTTAGAAGCTTTTCTTGGCAGCCTTTAGGTACACTATCTCTTTGTCCGAAGACTCCGAGTACTATCAGTCTTTGCCACAATCTACGGATTTGCCTATAAATCGTTTAGCTACAACCTTCAACGGACACTTCCGTCAGTCCGCGGTACTTTCACCACTGCGTCACTCCATCACAATAATAAGTAGTACGGGAATATTAACCCGTTGGCCATCGACTTCCCCTTTCGGGTGTGCCTTAGGTCCCGACTAACGCAGCTGATTAGCATAGCTGCGGAAACCTTAATCTTTCGGTGGCGGTGTTTCTCGCACCGCTTATCGTTACTTATGCCTACATTTTCTTTTCTATACGGTCCAGCATAGCTCACGCTACACCTTCAACCCACATAGAATGCTCCCCTACCACTTGTATTACTACAAATCCATAGCTTCGGTAGTATGCTTATGCCCGATTATTATCCATGCTCGTCCGCTCGACTAGTGAGCTGTTACGCACTCTTTAAATGAATGGCTGCTTCCAAGCCAACATCCTAGCTGTCTGGGCAGACAAACCTCGTTTTTTCAACTTAGCATACATTTGGGGACCTTAGCTGATGGTCTGGGTTCTTTCCCTCTCGGACTTGGACCTTAGCACCGAAGCCCTCCTGCTGATAAACATTATATAGCATTCGAGTTTGTCAGGAATTGGTAGGCGGTGAAGCGCATCCAATCAGTGGCTCTACCTCTATATAACTTTACGATCAGCGCTGCACCTAAATGCATTTCGGGGAGTACGAGCTATTTCCGAGTTTGATTGGCCTTTCACCCCTACCCACAGGTCATCCGAGGCTTTTCAACGTCAACCGGTTCGGACCTCCACTATGTGTTACCACAGCTTCATCCTGCCCATGGGTAGATCACACGGTTTCGCGTCTAACACTACCGACTAATTCGCCCTATTCAGACTCGCTTTCGCTACGGATCCGTGACTGAATCACTTAACCTTGCCGGCAACGTTAACTCGTAGGCTCATTATGCAAAAGGCACGCCGTCACAGATAATTCTGCTCCGACCGCTTGTAAGCGTATGGTTTCAGGATCTATTTCACTCCGTTATTCACGGTTCTTTTCACCTTTCCTTCACAGTACTGGTTCACTATCGGTCTCTCAGAGTATTTAGCCTTAGCGGATGGTCCCGCCAAATTCAGACAGGGTTTCACGTGCCCCGCCCTACTCAGGATACCACTATCCTTATCCTCTTACTTATACGGGACTATCACCCTCTTTGGTCTACCTTTCCAAGTAGTTCTAATTCAATTAGCAAGAAATGTCGTGGTCCTACAACCCCAAAATTGCCGTAACAACTCTGGTTTGGGCTAATCCGCGTTCGCTCGCCACTACTTACGGAATCACTTTTTGTTTTCTTCTCCTCCGCCTACTTAGATGTTTCAGTTCAGCGGGTTTGCTCACTATCGGTGTAATGCATCTTCAATGCATTGGGTTGCCCCATTCGGATATCTACGGATCATCTCGTGTGTGCCAATCCCCGTAGCTTTTCGCGAGCTTATCACGTCCTTCTTCGCCTCTGAGAGCCTAGGCATCCCCATACGCCCTTATTTTGCTTATGTGCCGCCTTGCTATTTTCATAACAAGACCTTTCTGTAAAATCGTAACATTGTCACGACTCTACTCTATTATTATATAATCGTAAATAATTACAATTATATGTGTTTTCTACTTTTTAAATGTTTTTTATCTCAATATGTCAATGAACTTTTTCTAGTCATTAGTCCGCAGTAATTAGCACTTAGTCAAAAGACTAAGGACTATTTACTCATTACTATTCACTAGAATATGGAGAATATCGGAGTCGAACCGGTGACCTCCTGCGTGCAAGGCAGGCGCTCTAGCCAGCTGAGCTAATCCCCGCTTTCAGTGATTAGTTAACAGTTATCAGTTAACAGTAACTAAAACGGTTAGCCAACCTCCAGAATTTCCTTTAAGCTTCTTAAAAATAGTAGTCCCGCCCAGACTCGAACTGGGGACCCCTACATTATCAGTGTAGTACTCTAACCAGCTGAGCTACGAGACTCTGTATTTTGCTTTTGTTTTATTTTGAACTAACAGCGAGAGTAAATTAATCTTAAAAATTCCTATCCTTCTTTTGTCTCTAGAAAGGAGGTGTTCCAGCCGCACCTTCCGGTACGGCTACCTTGTTACGACTTAGCCCCAGTTACTAGTTTTACCCTAGGCAGCTCCTTACGGTCACCGACTTCAGGTACCCCCAGCTTCCATGGCTTGACGGGCGGTGTGTACAAGGCCCGGGAACGTATTCACCGGATCATGGCTGATATCCGATTACTAGCGATTCCAGCTTCACGGAGTCGAGTTGCAGACTCCGATCCGAACTGAGATAGGTTTTATAGATTCGCTCCAACTTGCGTTGTGGCTGCTCTCTGTACCTACCATTGTAGCACGTGTGTAGCCCAAGGCGTAAGGGCCGTGATGATTTGACGTCATCCCCACCTTCCTCACGGTTTGCACCGGCAGTCTTGCTAGAGTTCCCGACCTTACTCGCTGGCAACTAACAACAGGGGTTGCGCTCGTTATAGGACTTAACCTGACACCTCACGGCACGAGCTGACGACAACCATGCAGCACCTTGTAAAGTGTCCGAAGAAAATCCTGTTTCCAGAACTGTCACTCTACATTTAAGCCTTGGTAAGGTTCCTCGCGTATCATCGAATTAAACCACATGCTCCACCGCTTGTGCGGGCCCCCGTCAATTCCTTTGAGTTTCAAACTTGCGTTCGTACTCCCCAGGTGGGATACTTATCACTTTCGCTTAGCCACTCAGATAAATCCGAACAGCTAGTATCCATCGTTTACGGCGTGGACTACCAGGGTATCTAATCCTGTTCGCTCCCCACGCTTTCGTCCATCAGCGTCAATCGTTTGTTAGTAACCTGCCTTCGCAATTGGTATTCCATGTAATATCTAAGCATTTCACCGCTACACTACATATTCTAGTTACTTCACAAAAATTCAAGCCCTACAGTATCAATGGCAGTTTCCTAGTTGAGCTAGGAGATTTCACCACTGACTTATAAGGCCGCCTACGGACCCTTTAAACCCAATGATTCCGGATAACGCTTGGATCCTCCGTATTACCGCGGCTGCTGGCACGGAGTTAGCCGATCTTATTCTTACGGTACCGTCAAGTTCCGACACGTCGGAGTGTTTCTTCCCGTATAAAGCAGTTTACAATCCATAGGACCGTCTTCCTGCACGCGGCATGGCTGGGTCAGGCTTCCGCCCATTGCCCAATATTCCTCCTGCTGCCTCCGTAGGAGTCTGGTCCGTGTCTCCAGTACCAGTGTGGGATCTCCTCTCAGGACCCCTACCCATCATCGTCTTGGTAAGCCGTTACCTTACCAACTAACTAATGGGACGCATGCTCATCTTGTACCGCCGAAACTTTAATAGTCAAATGATGCGTCAACTATACCATGGGGCATTAATCCAATTTCTCTGGGCTATTCCCTGTACAAGGTAGATTGCATACGCGTTACGCACCCGTGCGCCGGTCTCTAGTAAGCAAGCTTACTATACCCCTCGACTTGCATGTGTTAGGCCGCCGCTAGCGTTCATCCTGAGCCAGGATCAAACTCTTCATCGTATATTGTTCGTTTGGTTATATTAACCAAACTGTTTTTAGACAAAGATTACTAGTCTTTTCTTAATCTCTCGATTAACCTTCTCTCTCTTTTTTCAATTAAACATCACTGTCTAATTGTGCTGTCAATCAATATGTCTATGAACGTATCTACTTATTTTATTCTGCTTGTCTCTCGGGTGCAAAAGTACAACTTCTTTTGATTAGGCAAACTTTTCGAAAAAAAATTTATTTTTCTTTTTCCCTTTTTCTAAACCCTGATTTTGGCATTTGCGGAGGGCAAAGATATTACTCTTTCTACTCTCCTACCAAATCTTTTATAGATTTTTTCTCACAATATACTATGCTGAACATCGCCCCTTATTGCGGGTGCAAAAGTAGCACTCTTTTTCGCCTTTCAAAATCTTTTTTAAACTCTTTTAATCTTTTTTTTAACTCGCTGAATCTGAGACGAAAATAAACGAAAGTTTTTTTTCTTTGAGGTTTTAGCTGGTGGGCTTAAAGTTGCAGGGGTGGGTTGGTGGAAAACTTTATTTCGCACGGAAAACACAAAATACACAGAAAAGGATTGCTTCACAATGGTTGATTGTTTTTACCACTAAGAAATCAAAACACGAAGCTTTGAAACTTGAAACTTCTTTTTATCTCTGCTACCCCTAGCCCCGATTGAAATGGAAAGCCTAGTGAAGGATTGATGTATGTTTTCTTGGCGAAAAAAAGCGACCAACGGAAGCTCTTTTGGTCTTAGAAAAAAAACAACAAGACAAACAAGCTTGGAATGCAAAGCGGGAAATAGCTTCTGGAAAATAAAAATCTTATTTTAATATTACTTATATATATTGTATGGGATTTTGTAATCTTATATATTTGCAGTCCATAAAATTTTAGGCATGTTAAGAATTAGTTTACCTGACGGTTCAGTTAAGGAGTTTGAGAGGAATTCGACTCCGATGGATGTTGCGAGAAGTATAAGTGAAGGTTTGGCAAGAAATGTGATTTCTGCGTCCTATAACGGCACTATTGTAGAAACAACGACGGAACTGACCACCGACGGTTCACTTATATTATATACGTGGAATGATAAGGAAGGTAAAAAGGCTTTTTGGCATTCGACTTCGCACGTGATGGCTCAGGTTTTAGAGGAGCAATATCCAGGAATTAAGCTAACACTTGGACCAGCAATTGATAATGGGTTTTATTATGATGTAGATTTTGGTGATAAAAAAATTACAGAAGCCGATTTTAAAGCCATTGAGGATCGTGTTTTAGAGATTTCGAGAGAAAAACATGAGTTTAAAATGCGTTCGGTTTCGAAAGCGGAGGCTTTGGAAGTATATAAAAATAATGAATATAAGACGGAATTGATTTCTAATTTAGAAGACGGTACGATTACATTTTGTGATCATTCTAATTTCTTTGACTTATGTCGTGGTGGCCATATTCCTAATACGGGATTAATTAAGGCTATGAAAATCATGAGTGTTGCCGGAGCTTATTGGCGAGGTGATGAAAAAAATAAGCAATTGACTCGCGTTTATGGCATCTCGTTTCCTAAACAAAAAGAACTGACGGAATATTTAGAATTACTGGAAGAAGCGAAACGCAGAGATCACAGAAAATTAGGAAAAGAGCTAGACTTATTCGCTTTTTCACAAAAAGTGGGTCAAGGTTTGCCGTTATGGTTACCCAAAGGAGCTGCATTACGTGACCGCTTGGAACAATTTTTAAAAAAAGCACAAAAGAAAGCTGGCTATGAGCAAGTGGTAACACCTCATATTGGTCAGAAAGAGCTTTATGTTACTTCGGGACATTATGCAAAATATGGTGCTGATAGTTTTCAGCCAATTCACACGCCGGCAGAAGGCGAAGAATTTTTGTTAAAGCCAATGAATTGTCCGCACCACTGTGAAATCTACAACACCAGGCCTTGGAGTTATAAAGATTTACCGAAGCGATATGCGGAATTTGGAACAGTTTATCGATATGAGCAAAGTGGTGAATTACATGGTTTGACACGGGTTCGCGGTTTTACTCAGGATGATGCCCATATATTTTGCACTCCGGAGCAATTAGATGCTGAGTTTAAAAATGTCATCGATCTAGTGCTTTATGTGTTCGGTTCTCTAGGATTTGAAAATTTTACTGCTCAAATTTCTTTGAGAGATCAAGAAAACAGAGATAAATATATAGGTAGTGATGAAAATTGGGAAAAAGCCGAAAATGCAATAATTAATGCGGCTCGAGACAAAGGTTTGAATACAGTTGTGGAATATGGAGAAGCAGCCTTTTACGGTCCTAAATTAGACTTTATGGTGAAAGATGCCTTGGGAAGGCAGTGGCAACTAGGAACAATTCAAGTTGATTATAATTTACCGGAGCGATTTGAATTAAGTTACAAAGGAGCAGACAACGAAATGCATCGTCCGGTGATGATTCATCGAGCACCTTTTGGATCTATGGAGCGTTTTATTGCGATTTTATTAGAACATACTGCAGGAAATTTCCCACTATGGCTAATGCCTGAGCAAGCTATAATCTTGTCTTTGAGCGAGAAATATGAAAATTATGCTCAAAAAGTTTTAACTTTGCTAGAAAATAACGAAATTCGCGGCCTAATTGACAATAGAAATGAAACTATTGGAAAGAAAATAAGGGATGCGGAAGTTAAAAAAATTCCGTTTATGATTATTGTAGGTGAAGAGGAAGAGAAAAATAACACCATTTCTGTTAGAAGACATGGTCAAGAAGGGAAAGGCAACATTTCGGTAACAGTAGAAGAATTTGCTGAAATTGTAGCGAATGAAATTAGCAAAACATTAAAACCATTTATTGTTTAACTTAAAATTTTAAAGTCATAGCAATTAGAAACAACAGAGGGTATCAACCCAGAGTAGAAAAAAAGGAAACTCATAGGATAAATAATTCAATTAGAGTTCCTGAAGTACGGTTGGTTGGTGAAAACATAGAACCGGGTGTTTACAAAATAACCGAAGCTTTGCGATTAGCAGAGGAGTTAGAGGTAGATTTGGTCGAGATTTCGCCAAATGCAGAACCTCCCGTTTGTAAATTAATGGATTACGGCAAATTCATTTATGAGCAAAAGAAAAGAGAAAAAATGCTCAAAGCCAAATCAACACAAATTGTTGTAAAAGAAATTCGATTTGGACCTCAAACAGATGAACATGACTACGAATTTAAAAAGAAAAATGCAGAAAAGTTCTTGAGAGAAGGTGCAAAGTTAAAAGCTTTTGTATTCTTCAAGGGACGTTCTATTATATATAAAGAACAAGGTCAAATTCTATTGTTAAGATTAGCTCAAGATTTAGAAGAACTTGGAAAAGTGGAAGCTTTACCGGTTTTAGAAGGTAAGCGAATGATTATGTATATCGCTCCTAAGAAGAAGAAATAAGTTGCTGAGCAACTGAGATTCTGAGTTACTGAGTTTACTTTCCGTTACTTAGTCACTCAGAAACTAAAAATAGTAAGTAAGTTAAATCACAAATAAATTTGGGAAATTATGCCTAAAATGAAAACAAAATCCAGTGCTAAGAAGCGTTTTAAAGTAACCGGTTCTGGAAAAATCAAGAGAAAGCACGCTTTCAAAAGTCATATTTTGACTAAAAAATCTAAAAAGCGAAAATTAGCTTTAACACATTCAGCGTTAGTACATTCATCTGACATGAAAAGTGTAAAAGAACAATTAAGGATAATCTAAGTATCCAGTCACAGTCACGGTAAACAGTTTAAAACTGTTAACTGAGACTGAAAACTGAGAACTTTTACCCTTTAGGTTAAAACAATTTAATAACCTTGGAGTATGGCTAACAAGTTCCCTTGATTTAATTCGGGACGCCTGCTACAAAAAACAAGAAAATTATGCCAAGATCAGTAAATTCAGTTGCTAAAAGAGCAAGAAGAAAAAAAGTATTAAAGCAAGCCAAAGGTTTCTTTGGTAGACGTAAAAACGTTTGGACGGTAGCTAAAAACGCGGTTGAAAAAGCCATGATTTATGCTTACCGTGACAGAAAACAAAACAAGAGAAACTTCCGATCATTGTGGATTATGCGTATTAATGCTGGTGCCCGAATGGAAGGAATGAGTTATTCACAATTTATTGGAAAAGTAAAATCTAACGGTATTGAATTAAACCGTAAGGTACTTGCTGATTTAGCAATGAATCATCCGGAAGCTTTTAAAGCTATTGTGAAAAAAGTTAAATAAACGTTTTTATAACCCGATTCAACTTACTTAACATAAAGAGTTACCTTAAATGGTAACTCTTTTTATTTTATTCTTTCTGATTAAAATTCTTTTACATTCAACTTCTATAGTCTTGTTCAAAACCGAATCTGATATTAATTCATATAGTTTGTATTTTCATTATTAAAAATACTTTCATATTACATTTTTCTTGTGGGATTATCTTCATATATTTGAAATAAAAAACGATGCCTCAAATTACAATTCTTACTCATCAGGAAATTGAGCAAAAGATCAAGCGAATTGCCTATCAAATATATGAAACTTTTGTTGACGAAAAAGTAATTGTATTAGCCGGAATTACCAAAAACGGTTATATTTTAGCTGAAAAATTGGCAAAAGAACTCAATAAAATTTCTTCATTAGAAATTGAATTATGTGAAGTAAAAATTAATAAAAATAATCCGTTTGAACCCATTACCACTTCACTTTCAAAAGATGAATACCGAAATAAAGGATTGGTTTTAATAGATGATGTGTTACACTCCGGAACAACTTTAGTGTATGGAGTAAGACACTTTTTGGATGTACCGTTAAAGAAATTTAAAACCGCTGTTTTGGTTGACAGAAACCATAAAAAATACCCTGTAAAAGCTGACTTTAAAGGTATTTCACTTTCGACTTCCCTGCACGAACACGTACATGTTATTTTTGAGCAGAACACAAGTTATGCTTATTTAAGTAATTAAATTCTTGATTTCATTTACAACCTCTTGTATTGATTTGCCATCCGTTACAACAATGTGTTTGGCTTGATGGTAATAAAAACTTCTGTCAAAAAGGTGTTTTGCTATAAACTCTTCGAGTTCTTCCTCTTTTACATTTGAAATTAACGGTCTGGCTAACTTTTCCTCTTTTAAACGTTTTTTTAGCTCTCCAACAGAAGTCTTTAAATAAATTGAAATAATATCATGATTTTGTAAAAAAAGGTGGTTATTCGCATAGCAAGGGGTTCCTCCACCCAAACTCAAAACAAAATCATTCTTTGTGGTCACAATTTGCTTCAAAACAAGGTGTTCTACTTTTCTAAAATACAACTCTCCATTAGTTTCAAAAATAGAAGTAATTGATTTGTTTTCTTGTTTTTCAACAAAATCGTCTAAATCAAAATACTGAATTTGTAATTCATTTGCTAGTTTTGATCCTATTATTGTTTTACCTGAACCCATGTATCCAAGCAAAATTATTTTTTTTTTCATAATAAATCCTTGTATAATAGTACATTAAAAAAGTTTAATGTAAAAATCCAAATTTAAGACAATTTTACTTTGAAAAATAAATAATAAGACCGTATATTTGCACCCGCATTCAAGAAATTGCATTTGACTCGATAGCTCAGTTGGTAGAGCACAACACTTTTAATGTTGGGGTCCTGGGTTCGAGCCCCAGTCGGGTCACAATTATTATTGAAATTTCTAAATGCAATGACTCGATAGCTCAGTTGGTAGAGCACAACACTTTTAATGTTGGGGTCCTGGGTTCGAGCCCCAGTCGGGTCACTATAAAGACGTTGCATGCAACGTCTTTCCTTTTTTTGGCCACGTGGAGAAACTGGTAGACTCGCCATCTTGAGGGGGTGGTGCTGCAAGGCGTATGGGTTCGAATCCCATCGTGGTCACATTCAAATTAATAAACGTTAAGTTTCTCTTAGCGTTTTTTTATTTTACCTCCTTTATCAAATAAAAAACGAGCAAACCGTTTGCTTTTTAACTACACACAGTTGTTTCTTCAGATAAATCAAAATGAATTTTGTAAAAAACACAGGAAAAAATAGTTTATATGAATATTTTTTCTAATTTTGTTTAACAAATTTACATAAAAAATGAACAGTGTTAAAAATGTTTTCAGCATCAAGGACCTTGAAAATTTATCAGGAATAAAAGCACACACGATACGGATTTGGGAAAAACGATATAATGTTTTAGAGCCAATGCGGACTGACACTAATATTCGCTATTACGATTTACCTGCTCTTCAAAAACTTTTAAATATTACACTTCTTCATAATCACGGTTACAAAATATCTAAAATATCGAAACTTACTCCAGACAAGATAACCGTTTTAGTTAGAGAGATTGTTAATGAAAAAAGTGTAAAACATCATGCTATCAATGCTTTTAAAATGGCTATGATGAATTTTGATCAAACACTATTTTTTAAAACTTACAATAATTTATTATCTGAAAAATCATTTCGTGAAATTTTTTATGATATTTTTATTCCATTGATGAATGAAATCGGTTTATTATGGCAATCAGAAACTATTTCGCCAGCTCATGAACATTTTATCAGTTACTTGGTCAAACAAAAAATATTAGTTAATACCGAAAAAATACAATTGTTAGATCCAACAAAAGAAAATAGGGTTTTTGTACTTTTTCTTCCTTTGAATGAAGTTCATGAATTGGGTTTAATGTATCTCAATTATGAGATTATATTAAATGGTTATAAAACAATATATTTAGGAGAAAGTGTTCCTATAGATAGCTTGAAGGATATCAAAAAATATTTTGACAATATTACCTATGTTTCGTATATGACTGTTGAACCCACAAAAGATGAAATAAATAAATACTTGAAGGATATTCATAACGAAATTTTAGAGAGTTCTCATGCTGAATTATGGACAATTGGACGATTAACTGAATTTATTAAGCAAGAAGACCATCCAAACGTAAAAGTTTTTGATTCAATTTTAGAACTAGCAAAAAATTTATAAATTTTACTTAAATCTTTTTTTTGTTTAACATTTTGTATATATTTGTTAAACAATATGAAAAAAGACATTTTTATTATAGGTTCAGGATTTTCATCTTTAGCTGCCGCTTGCTATTTAGCCAAAGCAGGTTGCAAGGTGACTGTTTTTGAAAAAAACGCTACTATAGGTGGAAGAGCCCGTCAGTACAAGAAAGAAGGGTTTACATTTGATATCGGACCAACTTGGTATTGGATGCCCGATGTTTTTGAACGTTTCTTTAACGACTTTCAAAAAAAACCATCTGACTATTACCAACTCATAAAACTATCACCTGCTTATCAAGTTTACTATGGCATAAGAGATTTTATAACCATTGCAGATAATCTACCGGACATCATCAACACTTTTGAAAACATTGAAAAAGGTAGTGGTAGTGAGTTAAAAAAATTTATGGAGCAAGCAAAGACAAACTATGAAATCGCCATAAAAGATTTAGTCTACAGACCCGGTGTTTCTCCTTTAGAATTATTAACCCCAGAAACGGCTTTTAAAATTGGACAATTTATTTCTAATATCAGCAAAGAAGTCAGAAAGCGATTTAAAAATAAAAAATTAATTCAAGTGCTAGAATTTCCCGTATTGTTTTTAGGAGCAAAACCTCAAGATACTCCCGCCTTTTATAGTTTCATGAATTATGCTGACTTTGGTATGGGTACTTGGCATCCGAAAAATGGAATGTACAGTGTTATTCTAGCAATAGAAAAATTAGCTAAAGAACTTGGGGTTACCATTTTAACAAATTCTCCCGTTCAAAAAATTGTAGTTGAAAATAAGAAAACCACCGGAATCATCGTAAACGGTAAAAAAAAGGATTGCGATATCGTATTGAGTGGGGCAGATTATCATCATTCTGAATCACTCTTAGATGCTAATTATAGAAGTTACACTGAAGAATATTGGGGGAAAAAAATATTTGCACCCTCTTCCCTACTTTTCTATGTAGGATTTGACAAAAAAATTGACCACGTTGAACATCATACTCTATTTTTTGATGTTCCTTTTGAAAATCACGCAAAAGCAATTTATGACAACCCTGATTGGCCTGAAGAACCTCTTTTTTATGCCAGTTTTCCTTCCAAAACAGATGATTCTGCAGCTCCACAAGGAAAGGAGGCCGGTATATTTTTAATTCCTCTTGCTCCTGGAATAAAAGATAATGAGGAGATAAGAGAAAAATACTTCACTATTATTATGGATAGATTTGAAAAACTTACCGGTCAAGTTGTTAAAGAAAATATTCTTTTTAAAGCTTCGTATTGTGTAAATGATTTTATCAAAGACTATAATTCATACAAAGGAAATGCGTATGGAATGGCCAATACCTTGTTTCAAACTGCATTTTTAAGACCTAAGTTAAAAAGTAAAAAAGTAGACAACTTATATTTTACAGGTCAACTTACTGTGCCCGGTCCCGGAGTGCCTCCTTCATTAATTTCAGGAAAATTAGTTTCTGAAATGATTTTAAAAAAAGTAAACAAATCTAAAAAAATACTGCTATGAAATCTTTATTTGATACTCTTTCCTATGAATGCAGCAGAAAAGTGACAAAAACGTACAGCACTTCCTTTTCTTCGGCAGTAAAAATGTTAGCCCCATCTATCCGTCAGGATATTTACAATATTTATGGATTTGTTCGGTTAGCAGACGAGATTGTAGATTCTTTCCGTGATTATGACAAAAAAGAACTGTTTGCTTTATTTGAAACAGATTTAAAAAATGCTCTTCGTTATAAAATTAGTTTAAATCCTATATTGAATGCATTTCAACATACAGTAAATCGGTATGCTATTCCTGCCGAATTAATAGATGCTTTTATGGAAAGTATGAAATTAGATTTATATAAAACGGAATACAAAACCACTGAGGAATATCACAATTATATTTATGGTTCGGCCGATGTAGTTGGATTAATGTGCTTGAAAGTTTTTGTAAATGGAAATATTACAAAATATAACGAATTGAAGGAAAGTGCCATGCGATTAGGCTCAGCTTTCCAAAAAGTAAATTTTCTTAGGGATTTAAAAGCTGATTTTGAAGAATTAAACCGTACTTATTTCCCTAATACCGATTTAAATCAATTAGACGAAATAGCAAAACAAAATATTATAACTGAAATTGAAAATGATTTTGAAATTGGCTATATAGGTATTCGAAATCTGCCGATTGAAGCGAAATTTGGTGTATATACTGCATATGTCTATTATAAAAAGTTACTTTCTAAACTTAAAAATACACCTTCATTGTCAATCAAAAATACCAGAATTAGAGTTCCTGACTATGAAAAAGTTGGTCTATTAGCAAAATGCTATTTAAACTATCATTTTAAAATCATTTAATCATGAGCATTTGGATTCATTTATTAGTTTTTTTTCTTACTTTTTTTATGATGGAATTTATGGCGTGGTTTACCCATAAATACGTTATGCATGGTTTTTTATGGCATTTACATGCCGATCATCATAAAAAAGATCATGACTCATGGTTTGAGCGAAATGATGCTTTTTTTATTTTCTATGCTATCGTGAGTATTAGTTTCTTTTTACTATGGAAATATAACATCCTAGAAATCGGATTAGCTATTGGTATTGGAATATTTGCTTACGGTGTTGCATATTTTTTTGTACATGATATTTTTATTCATCAACGCTTTAAGCTATTTAGAAACGCCAATAATATATACGCCAAAGCTGTACGAAGAGCACACAAAATGCATCACAAGCATCTTGGTAAAGAAGATGGCGAATGCTTTGGAATGTTAGTTGTACCTTGGAAATATTTTAAAAACAAATAAAGTATACCAAAAAAATTTGTTTTAAAATAAAAAATCCCAAGTGTTTAATGCTTGGGATTTTTCATTTATTTACTTAAATACATTTTTCGTCTGGAATACAATTCATAGAATTGATCGTCTTTTAAATCGTCGATAAACAAAATACTTTCGCCGGTTGATTTCATTTCAGGTCCTAATTTTTTGTTTACCCCATGGAATTTACTGAAAGAAAAAACAGGTTGCTTAATGGCATAACCTTTAAGTTGTGGATTAAAAGTAAAATCGGTTACTTTATTCTCACCTAACATGATCTTAGTAGCATAATTTACATACGGTTCGCCATACGCTTTCGCAATAAACGGAACCGTTCTGGAAGCTCTTGGATTAGCTTCAATGATGTAAACAATATCATCTTTAATTGCAAATTGAATATTGATTAAGCCAACTGTTTTCAATGCTAGTGCAATTTTTTTAGTATGTTCTTTTATTTGTTGCATAACGAACTCACCCAAGTTAAACGGAGGTAAAGTTGCGTTACTATCACCCGAATGCACACCACAAGGCTCAATATGCTCCATAATCCCAATGATATATACATTTTCACCGTCACAAATGGCATCCGCTTCTGCTTCGATGGCTCCATCTAAATAGTGATCTAAAAGCAGTTTATTACCGGGTATATTTTTTAATAAATCAATCACATGCTCTTCAAGTTCTTGTTTGTTTATAACGATTTTCATGCCTTGTCCACCCAATACATAAGAAGGTCTAACCAACAAAGGAAAATCCAACACATCTGCTAATGCAGCAGCTTGATCTGCGTTTTCTGCAACTCCGAACTTTGGATACGGAATTTTTAATGCTGCCAATAATTCAGAAAAGCGACCTCTATCCTCAGCTAAGTCTAACGCATCGAAACTAGTCCCCAATATTTTAATGCCATAACGATCTAATTTTTCAGCTAGTTTAAGAGCTGTTTGACCTCCTAATTGAACAATTACACCTTCGGGATTTTCATGTTGAATAATATCATAAATATGTTCCCAAAAAACCGGCTCAAAATACAACTTATCAGCAGTATCAAAATCAGTTGAAACTGTTTCCGGATTACAATTAATCATAATGGTTTCATACCCACACTCTTTCGCAGCTAAAACACCATGGACACAGGAATAATCAAATTCGATGCCTTGTCCAATTCGATTAGGTCCCGATCCCAGAACAATCACTTTTTTTCTTTTTGTTACAACACTTTCATTGTGCACATACTTTTCTCCATTGGATGTTTGAATATCAGCCTCAAAAGTTGAGTAATAATAAGGTGTTAAAGCTTTGAACTCTGCGGCACAAGTATCTACTAACTTATACACTCTGTTAATAGCAAGTTCTTTTCTTTTCTTATGTACTTGGCTTTCTAAACAACGAATCATATGCGCAATTTGTCTGTCTGCAAATCCTTTTTGTTTAGCTTCCAACAATAACTCTTTTGGTATAGAATCGATGGAATAATTAGAAATTTCTTTTTCCAATAAATGTAATTCCTCATATTGTTTTAAGAACCACATGTCTATTTTAGTAATCTCATGAATTCTACTTAACGGAATGCCCATTTGAATAGCATCATAAATCACAAAAACGCGATCCCAACTAGCATGCGTCAATTTATCGATTATTTGTTCATAATTTTTATATCCTTTTCCGTCAGCTCCTAAACCATTTCTTTTAATTTCTAATGATTGTGTTGCTTTGTGTAACGCTTCTTGAAAAGAACGCCCAATTCCCATCACTTCACCAACCGATTTCATTTGAAGTCCCAATGTTCTGTCTGAACCTTCAAATTTATCAAAGTTCCATCTGGGAATTTTTACAATAACATAATCAAGTGTAGGTTCAAAAAGAGCAGATGTCGATTTAGTGATTTGATTTTGAAGTTCATCTAAATGGTATCCTAAGGCTAGCTTTGAGGCAATTTTTGCAATCGGATAACCTGTTGCTTTTGAGGCTAAAGCTGAAGAACGAGAAACACGCGGATTAATTTCAATGGCTACAATATCCTCTTTTTCATCAGGAGATACTGCAAACTGTACGTTACAACCTCCCGCAAAATTCCCAATGCTTCGCATCATTAATATGGCCATATCCCTCATCTTTTGAAAAGTAGTATCGGATAATGTCATTGCCGGAGCAACTGTTATACTATCTCCGGTATGAATACCCATTGGATCCATATTTTCGATGGAACAAATTATCACCACATTGTCATTCTTATCCCGAAGGAGTTCCAATTCGTATTCTTTCCAACCCAATAATGCTTTGTCTATGAGCACTTCATGTATTGGAGAAGCCTCTAAACCCCTCGTCAGTAGTTCATCAAAATCTTCTTTTCTATGAACAAAAGCTGCACCGGTTCCACCTAACGTGAACGATGGCCTGATTACTAGAGGAAAACCATATTCTTGAGCAATTTCTTTCCCTTTCAAAAAGGAAGTAGCTGTTTTTGCCGGAGCGGCCCCAACTCCTATTTTTTGTAATAGTTGTTTGAATTGTTCTCTATCTTCGGTAATATTTATAGCGTTAATATCTACCCCGATTAACCTTACATTAAAATCAGCCCAGATTCCTTTTTCATCTGCTTCTAAACATAAATTTAACGCAGTTTGACCTCCCATCGTTGGCAAAACAGCATCAATATTGGGGTGTTTTTTGAGAATTTCAATAATTGATTTTGTGGTTAAGGGTAACAAATAGACATGATCTGCCATCGTTGGATCAGTCATAATTGTTGCCGGATTGGAGTTAATTAAAATTACCTCAATACCTTCTTCTCTGATGGAACGAGCAGCTTGAGATCCTGCGTAATCAAATTCACAGGCTTGTCCAATAACAATTGGACCTGAACCAATAATTAAAACCGATTGAATAGAATTGTCTTTAGGCATGTTGTTGTGTTATAGAAGTTTAGTAGTTTTTAAGTTGACAAGGTATAAAAAAAAGGCGTTACCTAAAAGAGTAACGCCTTTATATTTGATTAATTTCTAATCATTATTTTTTGTGTCTTGGTTCGCAGGAAACAGTCAATTTGTGTCTTCCTTTGGCTCTTCTACGAGCAAGGACTTTTCTACCATTTGCAGTAGCCATTCTATCCATAAACCCGTGTTTATTTCTTCTTTTTCTTTTCGATGGTTGAAACGTTCTCTTACTCATTGTTTTGTATCTTTAAAATCGTAATATAATTATCATTTAACAGGTTCCTAAAAAACCGAGTGCAAATATACAAAGACTTTTTTTTCTCGCAAGTGGTTTTCTAAAAATATTTTCATTTCTTTTATTACCTTTGCAACCACAAATTAATATCCCTGATTATGTTTCATAAAAATATCAAATTAGTTTTTGCTGCATTTCTATTAGCAACCGCCATTTGGCAATTTACCGAAAATAACATTGGAAATGGTATATTCATAATTTTATTAATTGCTATTCCAGTTTTTTTATATTTTAAAAATGAATTTATTTTACTTGCTTTTTTAAAATTAAGAAAGCAAGATTTTGAAGGTGCTAAAAATTGGTTAGATAAAATCAAAAATCCTGAAACTGCCTTGGTAAGAAAACAACAAGGATATTACAACTATCTTCATGGATTGATGGTTTCTCAAACCAATTTAAATCAAGCTGAGAAATTTTTCAAAAAAGCAATTGAATTAGGACTTTCGATGGATATGGATTTGGCAGTAGCTAAATTAAATTTAGCCGGAATTGCTATGTCTAGAAGAAGAAAAATAGAGGCAACCAATTTATTAAATGAAGCGAATAAGCTTGACAAACAAAATATGCTGAAAGAACAAATAACAATGATGAAACAACAGTTGAAGAAAATTTAATTAGACAAAAAAATACAATTAATTATTAAATCGATTCATTGCTAGTATGAATCGATTTTTTTTATTCAAATCTTAAATTTCTTGATAATTAATTTACAGCATATTTTTTTCTAAGCAGAAATTCATTTTGAATAAACTAATTGGTAAGCAAGAATTTAATTGTAAAACTATTTTAAATTACTTACCTATACATTACCTATACAAACCCGAATTAGTATCTGCATGTGATGTACTTTTAGTAAATTTCTATCCTTTTTGGGAAGGTGCGAATGCCGATTATGCTCTATCCTATTTAGAAAACATGTTAGAAATCACACAATCAGTGGCCAATGGAAAGAAAATCATTATCGCTGAAACGGGCTGGCCTAGCAAAGGAGAAAATGTTGAAGAAGCTGTTCCGTCTGAAGTAAATGCTATGAACTATTTTATAGCAGCACAGGAATGGGCCAACCATAACACCATTGAATTATTCTATTTCTCATCGTTCGACGAATCATGGAAAGTAAAACAAGAGGGAACAGTTGGAACCGCATGGGGAATTTGGGATAAAAACGAAAAGCTAAAATTTGCACTTAAAACAGGTACGTATGTCATTTAGAGAAGGTCATTATTTTTCATTTGATGAAAATAGAAATTATGTTGATGGTGAAAATAATCATCAGGAAATACAAATCGCAGAGTATACAACAGAAGAATTATCCAAATTATGGTTAAAAACCTTAAAAAAAGGAATGCATGGTATTTGTTTCAGTATGTATGAAAACCATCAAAAACCGGGTGATGTTATTTATGGCGAACAAGTAAACCGACGTATTCAAATCTTAAAACCCTATGCCAAATGGGTACGGTCTTTTTCATGTATAGAAGGCAACGAACATATTCCAAGAATTGCTCATCAAAATGGAATGAAAACATTAGTTGGTGCTTGGTTGGGAAATGATTTAGAAAAAAATGAAATTGAAATCGAAGCTTTAATTTCACTGGCTAACGAAGGTTGTGTTACAATCGCTGCCGTTGGCAATGAAGTAATGTACCGAAACGATTTAACCGAAGATCAATTATTGGAATACATATATCGAGTAAAAAAAGCTCTTCCAAACATTCCTGTTGGCTACGTGGATGCGTATTACGAGTTTTCCCATCGTCCAAGAATTACGGAAGCTTGTGATGTTATTTTAACCAACTGTTATCCTTACTGGGAAGGATGTCCTATTGAGTATGCTTTCAATCACATGAAAAGCATGTATGAATCCGCTAAACAGGCCGGAAACGGAAAACGCGTAATTATTACCGAAACCGGATGGCCTAGCCAAGGAGGGTCACTCAAAGGTGCGTTTGCTTCACATGAAAATGCCATGAAATATTTTATCGATACACAGAATTGGTCAGACCAAAACGATATTGAAATTTTTTATTTTTCATCTTTTGATGAATCATGGAAAGTTGGACCGGAAGGCGAAGTCGGTGCTTACTGGGGATTGTGGGATAAAAATGAGGAATTAAAATACCAAGAAAAAAAATAAAAAAACACCAATTTTTTTTATACTATAAATTTATTAACTAAAGGTTTTTCCTTTTAAAAAAATGCTATGAAAAAATATTTATTTAGTATAAAAAACAACCTATTTTTAGTACTTTTTCTATTAATAATACTAACTCCTTTTGCAGTCAATGCACAAGTTGATGTAGTATACAACGATTTGGTTTGGTCTGATGAATTTGAGACAAATGGTGCAATCAATTCTACTAAATGGCATCATCAAACACAACTTCCTAACGGAGGAAGTTGGTTCAATGGTGAAGTACAACACTATACTAACCTCATCACCAACTCCTTTGTAAACAATGGTTTTTTAAACATTGTGGCAAAGAGAGAAAACTATACTAATCAAGGTGTTACCAAACAATTTACATCGGCACGTTTAAATTCAAAATTTGCATTTCTATATGGTCGTGTTGATATTCGAGCAAAAATACCAACCAATCAGGGAACATGGCCTGCTTTATGGATGTTAGGAAAAAACGTAAACGAAGACGGTGGTTTTTTTGATGCAGAATTTGGAAATACCGGTTGGCCTGCTTGCGGTGAAATTGATATCATGGAGCACGGTATCACGCAATCGCAACCTGAAGGTTACATTCAAAGTGCCATTCATACACCTTCTTCATTTGGAAGTACTGTAAATCATGGTGGAACTATTGCTGCTAACCTAGGAAATGATTTTCATGTGTATTCTATGAATTGGTCGCCTTTTGAAATTACATTTTTATTGGATGGTGTAGCTTTTTACACTTATAATCCAGCAGTTAAAAACCCACAAACTTGGCCTTTTGATTCTGAGCAATATATCTTATTAAACATTGCTATGGGTGGAATTGCAGGCAATATTCCTTCCAATTTTTCTCAAGCAACAATGGAAATTGATTACGTGAGAGTCTATCAAAATATATTGGATGATAACGAAGCTCCCATTAATTTTACTGCATCTGTTGGTGAGGTGACAAGCAGTACCATTGAGTTGTTACTTAATGCTGAAGACAATTCAGGCAATGTAACCTACACGATTAGTTATGGTGACGAAAACATTACCACGGCAAACCCTTCGGGGGAAGAAAAATCAATTATCATTCCGAATTTAACATCGAACACTACCTATGATTTTTCAGTTGCTGCTAGCGATGTTACCGGAAACGAATACGCTAATAACCCTATTCTTCTTAGTGCCACAACAACAGGATTTACAGGTTGTTCCGGAACAGATACTGAAGCTCAGCAAGGCTCTTTTTCAATCGGTTATAGCTATTCATTTGAGACAATTGGCAATGATGTACAAATTACTTTTGAATTGTTAGATACCGATAAAGTGGGCGTAGTTGCCTTTTTATGGAGGCAAAATCCTTTTACCGAATACCAAATGACAAATTTGTCGGGTAATAATTTTACTTACACGATAACTGAACAAAGCATTGGTACAACAATCAGTTATGCGGTTAAATTTGCTTATGCCGGTGGATTATCTGTTACAAAGTATTTTTCTTATTTAGTTGGAGATGATTGCACGTTAACCATTAATCCTACAACTGAAACTGATTTATTTACTTTTTTAAATCCGACAAAAGAATACATACATATAAATTCAACTGTTCCAATTGACAAAATAGAAATTCACAATTTACTCGGTAAGTTGGTTTTAGTTTCTTCAACTTTAAACGAACCCATAAATATCAAAAATTTACCAAAAGGTATGTATGTTGTTTCAGTCTATCAAGGAAATAAAAAGAGTGTTAAAAAGATGATTGTGAAATAAACCTCTTCTTTTGTAGCTATTTATTTACTATTCGAGTTATCAACAGGTTATTAACCGTTATTTTTTGGATTTGTTAATAAAATTAAATAGCTTTGTTTGAATCAAATTACTTCAAATATGAAAAAAATTATTCTCATATTAGTATTTGTTGCCTCAAACTTAGCCCTTCTAAGTCAAACCGTTGAGGATTCTCCAAAATTATTCACAGAAGCTGTTCGTGCAAACTTCCATAAATTTAAATCCCAAAGTAATGAAGCCTATCGTTTGGGAGACTTTGAGAGAGGTCAGTTTTTATTTGACAGTCTAGTACAAAATCAACTTATTGGTTCTAAATTTAATGACTATACGCTCAAAAGAGTTTCCAACCGAAAACTTAAAATGAGTAAAGTTAAAAAACCTATTTTCCTAATCACCTATTCTTCTTGGTGTGTACCCGGAAAAGGCGAAATTCCGGCTCTGAATAAATTAGCAAAAGAAAATAAAGATGTCGAGTTTATTGTAATTGTTTGGGGTAAAAAACACGAAGTAAAAAAATTTGCAAAAAAATTTAATAGTCATATTGAGATTTGTTATGCTCATAAAAACTATAAAAATGATAATGAAATTGTAGAAAACATGCGGGAAACTTTAGGTTTTCCAACTTCTTACATGATAGATGAAAACTTACAAGTAGTCAATATTAAAAGAGGAGCAGCTCTTACACCATATAAAACTCCTTCTAAAAAAGCAATGGAAATGCACTATGTCGTTTTTAGTGATCGTCTTTCTGAACTTATAAAAATGAAAGAAGAAAGAAAGGGCATGTTGGTTACCAATTAAATCCTAACTTCTACTTACCCAATAAAAGTTTTCCGGCAACAAGTAGCAAAATAAATCCAAAGATTTTTTTTAGCATTTTCTCATCAATATTAATTGCAAACTTGCTTCCGATATAGCCCCCAATTACAAAAAATACAGCCACGACTGCGGCATATTTCCAATCTACAAATCCTTCTTTATAATAATTAAATGCAGCCAAAGCCGTAACAGGTACCGAAAGAACGGCTAAACTGGTACCTTGAGACTCATGTTGAGACAATCCCAAAAGCAACAGCAAAGGCACCATGATAATCCCACCTCCTATGCCTATTAACCCACTTAAAATTCCGGCTAAAAGTCCGATGAGTAATAAAAATAATAAGGTTGATAGAGTCATTTTCATGTGTTATTATTAATAACCCTCTGTTGGAATTTCAAGAATATATGTTTTCTTGCTTTTGTTTTCTAGTTTTTTATCCCGTAACCAAGGATTGTGTAATTTTAATATCTTATAATTAATTCCCTGATTCTTCGCAAAGGTGGCCAAATCACTGATAGTAGAGTCTACCTCAATTTTTTTTACTTCAATCGGGTAATACAATTGCTCATTTGGTATTTCAAAACCGTATTTAGCGGGGTTTAACATTATTTCTTTTAAAGCTAAAATACGGAATACATAGCGAGAGGTTTCCTCCGTGAGCAAAACATCATAATAGTCTGAAACCATTTGATTCGTTAATTGTTTATTTATTCCACCCATTCCGGCATTATAAGAAGCCGCAGCTAAAGTCCAATTTCCAAATTTATTTTTTGCATCCAAAAGATATCGACAAGCCGCTTCGGTCGATTTTTCAATATGATATCGTTCATCTACATAATCGTTTACTTCCATTCCTTGCTCTTTAGCTGTTTGAGGCATAAATTGCCAAACACCGCGTGCTCCTGCAGGGGAAACTACGTTAGCTAAACCACTTTCGATTACCGCTAAATATTTAAAATCATCAGGCACTCCATATTTTTCTAAAATGGGTTCTATGATAGGAAATGCTCGGTTAGCTCGTTTTAAAATTAGTGTAGTCGAAGAATGTAAGTTGGTATTGATTACCATCTCTCTATCTAAACGTTCACGCACATCGGCTATATGCAAAGGTGTTTTTTCTCCGGCAAAATCAATTTCCAAAGGCAGACCTACCAACTCTCTTTTTTCAGTAACAATATTTTTTTTGGAAGTTGAATACACAAAAAATCCACTTAAAACAAGAACAATAGCAGTAATTGCACCATTTTTTATCCTTTTCATATCTAACATATTTTATTTGTTCCTTGTAAAACTACAAAAATCAGTCCAACTCAACTAGCATTTAGTATAATTTTTGGTAAATTTTCATTTAACCATTTGAATTTATTCAAAATCATAATGTGTGTCCCTCCCTTAACAATCGTACAATTTTGGATATATTTTATAGGAAAAACATCGTCTGCATCACCGTGGATATGCACCACATTTTCATCTGGCTCAGTTCTGTCCCATAATATGATTGTTTCAATAGCCCAATCTAAATAACACTTGTCTCGCACACACAAATAACGATCATACAATTTTAATCGTTGTTTTACTGCATCTCCATACGCAAATTTTGATAATGTTTCCACATTCTTAACCAATCCGGTAGGTAATAGTTTATATACTTGGGTTGTCTTGGCAATTTTCAATCGTCTTGGAAATTCTTTATTGGATTTTACACTTGAAATAATGATAGTTTTTTGAACCGGAATGAGTTTTGCCATTTCCTGCACAATGACACCGCCAAATGAAACACCAATCAAAACCGGATTGTCATGCTTAATTTCTTTAGACAGACGTAAAACATATTGGGTAATTGATTCTTTTGGTAGAGGTATAATCCATTCTAATAAAAATACGTCAAATTTCTCTTTCGGCAGTTCTATTCGTTCAAAAATGGATGTACTGGCTGCAAGTCCCGGCATAAAATAAACTGGAATTCTTTCCATAAAAAACGATTTACGTTCTAAATGTATTAATTTTATGAAAAAACAACGATAAATGAAGTATTAAATTAGTACAAATTCTTCATTTCATTCAGATTAACATTCTTTTAAACCCAAAAAAAATTAAAAATCCCTACCTTTGTATAATAAAAATATCATTTTTCCTAACCCAACAAAAGTATGGAAATCAAAGACAATCAATTACTAAGGCAATTTGAAACCCAAACAGAACTCGGTTTATTGGTAATGGAATATGCTCTCCAAGAACGAAAGCTATTTTTAACGAAATTAATCCATCCGGAAGACTTAGATTTCGATTTAATTAATGATTTCATCATCGAAGTGCTTTCTATTGCTCAAGAAAAAAAATGGAAAGTGGTTCCAACACATCCGAAAGTAGCCCATTTCTTTAGAAAAAATCCAATTTACAAAGAATTACTTCCTCCCGGTATAAAATTGTAAATATGAAATGTCCGCTTTGTTCTTCGTCTTCCAATCATTTTTACACACACAAACAACGTGAGTTTTACTTTTGTACCACTTGCTTTTCTGTTTTTTTAGATGACAAGAACTATTTGTCGGAACCGGAAGAAAAAAAACATTACGAATTTCACAATAATGATGTCAACGATAAAGGGTACCAACAATTTGCTTCACCAATCGTAAAAATTGTACTGAACGATTTTACACCCAAACATTCCGGTTTAGATTTTGGTGCCGGAACCAACTCCGTGATTGTGAAATTATTGAAAGACAAAAAGTACAACATAGTAGAATACGACCCATTCTTTTCCAACCATCCGGAAGTTTTGGAAAAACAATACGATTACATCACCTGTTGCGAAGTGATTGAACATTTTCATCATCCGTTTGAGGAATTCAAAAAACTCTTCAATCTCCTAAAACCCGGTGGAAAACTCATCTGTATGACCGATTTTTTCTCTGAAACTCAAAATTTTGATACGTGGTATTACAAAAATGACCATTCGCACGTTTTCTTTTATCATCCCAAAACAATGGAATGGATTACTAAAAATATCGGGTTTTCGAGTTATACGATTGAAGGAAGAGTGACGGTTTTTGTGAAGTAGTGGTCAGTCGCAGTGTTGAGTCGCAGTCTCCCGTCAGTTGTGTCATTGCATCGCCATTTCGCATCTATCGAGTCTCCCGCTGGTCGAAATGACACAATGTAAAAAACTACAAAACCACAACATCCCTCACAAATTCCATCCTCACCGAACCATCTTCATCAATTTTTGTCAGTTTGATTTCGTGTAGTGTATTTACCAATTCAGGATTCCAAGGCGTTTTTACTTTTACGTAATTTTCAGTAAATCCATGAATGTACCCTTCTTTATTTTCTGCTTCAAACAAAACAGTGCGGGTAGTTCCGAGTTGACTTTCATAGAACGCTCTTCGTTTCTTAACTGATAATCCGCGAAGCATTTTACTTCTTTTGGAACGAACATTACCCGGCACCACTCCATTCATTTCAGCGGCTTCTGTGTTGTCACGTTCAGAATACGTAAAAACATGCAAATACGAAATGTCTAAGTCATTCAAAAAGTGATAAGTTTCCAAAAAATGTTCATCCGTTTCACCGGGAAAACCTACAATTACATCCACACCAATACACGCATCGGGCATGACTTCTCGAATTTTATTCACACGATCTACATACAATTCTCGCAAATAACGACGTTTCATTTTCTTCAAAATGTCATTACTTCCCGATTGCAACGGAATGTGAAAATGTGGGACAAACGTTCGGCTTTTCGATACAAATTCAATCGTTTCATTTTTCAATAAATTAGGCTCGATAGAAGAAATTCGTAAACGCTCAATACCTTCTACTTCATCCAACGCCTGAACCAATTCTAAAAATGTATGTTCGTGTTTCTTGTTGCCAAATTCACCTTTTCCATAATCGCCAATATTCACTCCGGTTAACACAATTTCTTTGATGCCTTGCTGCGAAATTTCTTTGGCGTTTTTCAATACATTTTGCAATTCATCACTACGAGAAATC
>NZ_JAWKMW010000015.1:0-28263 GCF_041392085.1 Flavobacterium sp.
ACGCACAGAAGCGGTATAGTTTATTTTTTTTCTGGAAGTGTTTACCCCATTGGAATTGAAAAGAAGAAGTATCAATTAAGATTAGAATTATAAGAGATGTTTTAACAAAAAGAATAAAAAAGGAAGCAAAAGTAGGTGGCTACAATTGGCCCTTCAAGTTCAAGCCCTACGGGTTTTTAAAAAAATCTCCACCCTATCGGGTAGTATTTTTTCAAAAAAACTTGCTTGTCCAATCTCCACCACCTGATGAGATGGCTTTCTTTTTTTTTCGTTTTTTTCTTTGTCAAAAAATTTTTTGTCAGAGGGGATTTCGGAAGCAAACAAAATCATCTCAAAATGGCAAAATTCTCACTTAAAACGTACAGCCCAAAAGCTCAAATAAACGAGCCACATTTCTACATCCTATGCAAAGGAAACAACAGTGGAAAACCACTTTCCGAGCCTTGCCCAAATTGCTTTGTTTTAACCGCCAAAACCGAAGAAGATAAGCAGTTTTTTTACTCGCTTTGTTTCGGCTTATGGAAGGCAAAATCCTTTGAATATTTCTTAAAAGGTTCTGTTATCCCATTCATTACCATTGGCGATTGCAAACAAGCCATAAATAACGGATTAGAGCAAGCTAAAAACGATTTAAAAGGCTTCAATAAGTCAGTAAAGGCATTAGAAATTTTAGAGCAGCAAGAGAAAAAATACAAAGAAACTTTGCTACTTATCAATGATGCCAAAAGGGCTATTTTTTACCGTTACATCAAAAGGAGGTAAAAAACCTTTCCTATGGTTGTCTTATGGTTTAGATACACTTATTTAAACCTTATTTAACCATTATAGGAAAAAAGGTGCAAACGAAAAAAGCCCACTCGATATGAGCAGGCTTTCCCGATTTTCCGAAATCATCTAATCCACTGATGAAGAATTAGAATATCTTGGCTACTTTCATTGCATTACCTTGAGCAAATAAGTAGTAGTTTGAGTTTACTTCCTGATAAAATTCCACAGCCAGCACATTAACAACCGACACATCCGCAGAAATAGTAGGAGAACCCGGTAAAGTACTTACAACACTAATCGCACCAGTTACAGCATTTACAGGGAGATACCCTGAATCTTGCACATCTGTTAAGCCGTTTGTAGTACCGTCTTTTGGCTCATAAACTCCAGTTGTACTGTTATATTCAAAGTCAGACAAAACAGCAATAGCATTGATGATTTTGAAGTGAGTAGCACCGGCAGGAATATACATTCTATCCAAAGGATTAAACGAAGGAATATCCAAAGTTGAACTATCCCTTGCAGCAGTTGGAGTAATGGTATAAGGAGCGTTAAAAGCACCATTAAAAGCAGTGTACTTGTTAAACTCAAAACCATCTAAGTATTGAGGAGCAACAGTTACTAAAATTGCTCTTCGACCTCTGGCTTCTGAACCATCTTCCAGATTGATTTTTTTCATTATTGCGGTAATCCTTCCAGTAACTTGGCTATCGCCATTATTACGGATTAAACCTGCAATACTTGTTCTTAGGGATTTACCTGCAATTGCACTTCCGCCAAATTCGTTCATATTTTCACGAGTTCTTTGGAAAGCTGGATCAGTTGCAATTTGTTCAGCAGATGGACCACCTGATAATCCTGCAAAGTCGCCTTGCAGTCCTTTAATTTTGAAATGTCGTACTCCGCCCATTGTGCCAGAGTATCGAACGAGACCTGTTTGTCTTGCCATAATGATACGCTATTTATATGTTGAAAATTTATTGTAAATTTACGCCATAAATAGCTGTTTATCAATTACTTAAATAGTGCAATATGAAGCAATTAGATGTAAAGTGTCAGACTACAATCAAAACCAACTACGAAATAGTAAAAGTTGTAGATGGTGATGGAATAATCGCAAAGAATTTAATCTCAAATAAAGAGGAAGAAATACGTTTTTATGGCATTGATGCACCAGAGTTGACACCTTGCAAAAAACTAAAGCAGGACGAAAGAGAAACCCATTTATCAGGACGTTTCTTGATGGAGCTTGCACACCAGTCTTTTGAGTTTTTGAGAAAAAGAGCAAAAATTGGAAAACGAATTACATTAATTCAAGAAGTAGGCAACGAGCAAGACCCATACGGCAGAACTTTGGCTTATGTGGTATTGCCTAACGGCAACACCTTAAACGAAATAATGGTCAAGAACGGCTTTGCAAAGCCTTATGATAAACTTTATTGTTCCGAACTACCAAAGTATCAAGAACTCAATTTGAAGGCTAAAACAAAGAAAAAAGGCTTATATTTACTCGTAGATAGGTTCTAATAAAACAAAGGCATTTTCTCTTATTTGCCACCAATTTTACAGATTTTGTTGCCTATTTGTTGCCCAATCTCCGTAACTCATTGATTATCAAGTTAAGTTACTTTTTGTATTGGGAAGTAAAAGTCATCGTTTGTAATTTTATCAAATAAAAACCTCCGATTGCTCGGAGGTTTTTATTATTTAACCCATCACTTTAGAACCTCAGTTCCTCAGTCACTTCGGTTTATTGTTTTACTACTCTCACTGTTCTCGTTTCTTCACCTTGGGTTACAACTACGTTATATACACCAGAAGGATAACGATCTCCAAATTGGTAGTTAATTACATCTTGTGCTTTTAATTGAGTTGCCTCTAACAGTCTGCCCATCATGTCATAAATCGTCAAGCTTACTTGTTCATTTTTAGAAGTTTTCACATCAATGGCAAAACTTGTGGCAAATGGGTTTGGTAAAGCAATCGCTTTGAATCCATCGAAATCGATTGTGATTGCATCCATTCTAGTCACTTCATCCGGTCTTCCGGCTCCTGGGGTAATGATAGTACATGATTTTCCATAGGGACCCCAAATACCATTTAATTGGATTGCAACTCGTACTGTATACATTTCGACAGGCAATAATCCTGTGAAGTTATTCAAGGTTACTGTTCTCGTTGCTCTATCAACCGTTTGGCTGTATGGCAAACTTGAATTTTCTAATAAGAATCGGTACCCTTCTGCTACTGTATACGACTCTGCTAAGAGTGCTTCAGTATTTGATGTCACTAGGTACTCATCACATTGTACATCAACTAATCCTACAGTTGGGAAGATTGGTGTAGTGATGTTACAAGTCGGTCCGTATGACAAATACGTCCCATCTGTATTTCTAACCGAAACCTCTACGTTGTACGTTGTATTGTATTGAATGTTTGACAACAAATTCATTCTAAAATCTCTAATCGGACGATCAATAGTTTGCACATCGATTGGATTCAACGTATTAGTTACTCTAAAGCGGTAACCCGTTGCAAACGGTACAATATCAGCAAAGATAGCGTTGTTCACGTTACTGATAACCGTGTTACATTGAAAAGCTTGGATTTGTGTAGTGGTATCCGGTGTAGAAACAGTACATGGTGTCCCGTAGAACGGTTGCCATACGTTGTTGATTCTTACCGATACTTCTATTGAATAAGTTGTATTGAAAGCATAGTTGGTGAGTTGCGTCATGCGGAAAACCCGTAACGCTCTATCTATGGTTTGTACTTCATTGGTTGATAAATTGGTTACTCTAAAACGGTATCCTTGTGCTCCCGCTACCAAGTTAGCATAAACATAACTGTCAATCGTTGGTAAGGTTATTCCACACTGTGCCGGTTGAACTACCGATACTATTGGTGTACAACCATTGTCAATAATGCCATCACAATCATTGTCTAAACCATCGTAGCAGATTTCTGTCGCTCCGGGGTAAACCGTGTTGTTGGTGTCGTCGCAGTCGCCGCCTATAGCAACATAACCTTCTGGTTGTTCACAATTCATTAATGCATCTGTATCCTCTCCAAAACCATCGCCATCACTATCTGCATACCAAGTGAATAAAATAGGCGGAATTGCATCGCATGGGTTTTCTATAGGAAAACATCCGCCATCATAACAGATTTGGCCGGGAGGACAGGAAGCCCCATAGCACAAATCAAACATATACAAGTCAAAAGAGGTTGTACTTCCGGTAATTGGTTCACTTTGAAGATTTTCATATCCCGATAATGATAAGGTTAATACATCGCCATAGAAACCATCAATTAAGTAATAGCCTTGTTCATCAGTAGTCACAATGTCCCATCCGGAATTTACCGTCACATTTGCCAATGGTAATAAACTTACACCATCGCGAACAATTCCGGAAATTTCATAACTTATGGGAAAACATCCGCCATCATAACAGGTTTGGCCGGGAGGACAGGAAGCCCCATAGCACAAATCAAACATATACAAGTCAAAGAGGTTGTACTTCCGGTAATTGTTCACTTTGAAGATTTTCATATCCCGATAATGATAAGGTTAATACATCATAGAAACCATAATTGTAATAGCCTTGTTCATCAGTAGTCACAATGTCCCATCCGGAATTTACCGTCACATTTGCCAATGGTAATAAACTTACACCATCGCGAACAATTCCGGAAATTTCATAACTTATGGGAAAACATCCGCCATCATAACAGATTTGGCCGGGAGGACAGGAAGCCCCATAGCACAAATCAAACATATACAAGTCAAAAGAGGTTGTACTTCCGGTAATTGGTTCACTTTGAAGATTTTCATATCCCGATAATGATAAGGTTAATACATCGCCATAGAAACCATCAATTAAGTAATAGCCTTGTTCATCAGTAGTCACAATGTCCCATCCGGAATTTACCGTCACATTTGCCAATGGTAATAAACTTACACCATCGCGAACAATTCCGGAAATTTCATAACTTATGGGAAAACATCCGCCATCATAACAGGTTTGCCGGGAGGACAGGAAGCCCCATAGCACAAATCAAACATATACAAGTCAAAGAGGTTGTACTTCCGGTAATTGGTTCACTTTGAAGATTTTCATATCCCGATAATGATAAGGTTAATACATCATAGAAACCATAATTAAGTAATAGCCTTGTTCATCAGTAGTCACAATGTCCCATCCGGAATTTACCGTCACATTTGCCAATGGTAATAAACTTACACCATCGCGAACAATTCGGAAATTTATAATTATAGGAAAATATCCGTAATCATAACTTATAGGAAAACATCCGCCATCATAACAGGTTTGGCCGGGAGGACAGGAAGCCCCATAGCACAAATCAAACATATACAAGTCAAAAGAGGTTGTACTTCCGGTAATGGTTCACTTTGAAGATTTTCATATCCCGATAATGATAAGGTTAATACACGCCATAGAAACCATCAATTAAGTAATAGCCTGTTCATCAGTAGTCACAATGTCCCATCCGGAATTTACCGTCACATTTGCCAATGGTAATAAACTTACCATCGCGAACAATTCCGGAAATTTCATAACTTATAGGAAAACATCCGCCATCATAACAGGTTTGGCCGGAGGACAGGAAGCCCCATAGCACAAATCAAACATATACAAGTCAAAGGTTGTACTCCGGTAATTGGTTCACTTTGAAGATTTTCATATCCCGATAATGATAAGGTTAATACATCGCCATAGAAACCATCAATTAAGTAATAGCCTTGTTCATCAGTAGTCACAATGTCCCATCCGGAATTTACCGTCACATTTGCCAATGGTAATAAACTTACACCATCGCGAACAATTCCGGAAATTTCATAACTTATGGGAAAACATCCGCCATCATAACAGGTTTGGCCGGGAGGACAACTAACACCAAAACACGGATCTACGATTGTGGTAAAATTACCTAACGCAGTAGATGGTGTTAAATAATTTACGATGCCACCAGAAAAAGAATTAAATTCAAAAACAGCTACATAATAAGTAACTCCTTGTGCTAAACCGGTAACGGTTACTTGACTATCAAATCCATTATATACAACGAAGGTATCATCGCCTATTGAGTTGCCAGAACCCAAATAACTATTAGGCACATAGGTCGTGTTTTCGTTTGGAATTGCTGTAATTGGACTTCCCGCTTTCATCACAATTAAACGTTTTTGTCCACTTCCTGCAATGCAATTAATTTGACCTGAATTAGTCGTTATATTTGTAAAAGCTTGCAATTGGGCCTGTTCTTGTGGCGGCCCTAAAGTGGTAAACGAACCCGTTAAACCGGGTTTTAAATAAACTGGTGTTCCTGAACCATTAAACTCATGAACCGCTAAGTGATATGTTGTACCACTTTGTAAACCAGTTAAATTAAAATTGTTACTATTATTTTTGTAAACCACATAATTCCCGTTTCCGAGTCCACCGGAACTTCCAAAATTAGAAGAATAAGAACTATAATTCGTATAATCTTGTGGGTCTATATCTACTGGATTATTTTTTTTAGCGATAACTAAACGACTACTACCATCTCCATTCGTCCAAGAGATATTACTGCTTAAAGAAGTGGTTCCGTTAAAACTTATTGATGTTGCTTGCTGTGATGGAATTGGAAGTGTACTTCCGCTAGCCGTAGCAAAGGAGGAAGTTAAATAATCAATGTTAGAACCCGTTCCACCATATTCAAAAACGGCAAAATAATAGGTTGTAGAATGTTCTAAACCCGTTACGTTTACAAAATAACTAGCATTATCATAAACTACTTTTTGCCCATCACCTAAATCTGTTCCCAAAGAAAAATCAGGATTTGCATCATAGTCTACTCCATCTTGTGGAATAAATGTGACAGGACTACCTTCTCTAGCTACAATAATTCTTCGTTGCCCACCACCTGTATCGCCAATATAAGCTGTCATAGAACCTCCATCATGCGATTGGGTAAACATATTTGCAGAAGGCGTTAAAGGTTCATAACCAATAGTATAACTAATTGATGCAGCATTTACAGTATTATAAACAGGGGCATTAACTCCATTCGCTTCAAATAGTTTAAAATGATACGTATTTCCTGGGCTAACTGAATAAATTGTGGCAAAAGATTCTTGGCCTAATGCGGCTCCTGTAAAAAAATATTTCGCCCTTTGACCAGGTGCTATTTCGCTACCACTATTAAAATAAGTACTTGCATTATATGCAATTAAATCTTCTGGCACAGCATCTACTGCCTCATTTAAACGACCAATTAATAATTTTCTTTGTCCATTTCCATTTGTCCAATATACTCTTAGTTGATCTTGACTGATTTGCTCAACATACATATTGTTTGAGCTGATAGTAGGAGCAGATGCTGAAGAGCCAGAACCATTTAAACTTGAAGGAATTAGATAGTTGGAAAGCGATCCAGTACCGTTGTAATCATAAATTCGAACATAATATAAAGTTCCAATTTCTAAATTAGTAATTGTAGTATTACTACCAGTACCATCGTAAACTATTTTTTCTCCAGATATAATTTCATTAGCTAAAGCAAAGTCAGTATTGGCAGGATATTGATTTCCATTTATTGGTTCAAAAGTAAGAGGAGCGATTTTACTCATCAGGATTAATCGACGTTCACTGTTTCCATTTGTCCATTGTAATCGAAATGAATTCCCTTCAATTGAATTGAAAGACAAATTAGAGGAGGCAATGGTTGGAGCAGGAGGCAATAAAGTGGTAAAAGTTGTAACTGCTGGAGTTATCTTATTATAAATTGGTTTGTTATTACCGTTAAATTCATACGCAGAAACATAATACGTGGTGTTTGGCAGTGCATTTGTTATTGTAAATTGGTTTCCAGTACCTTTATAAACTACTTCATTTCCATTACCCACATCTCCCGAATTATCATTCAGATTTGGTGTGTTATTAGCATAATAGCTATTCAAATCTTCTGGTTCATAACTGGTTGGTGCATTGGCTCTAACAACTACAAATCGACCAGAACCATTTCCTGGTTGCATTGTAAGCGTAGCTTGATTTTGTGTTAAATTATTTGCAGAAATACTTACCACATTTTGTGTGGGTGCAATAGCAGGGCTTTGCATTGCTGTGGGATAATTTATTATATTATAAGTACGAGCACTACCAGATCCGGCATATTCAAAAACGGCCACATAATAGGTACTACCAGAAACTAAATTAGTAATGGTCACATTGGTTCCAACACCATTATAAACAACTTTATGACCTTCGCCAATATCGATAGCATTTATAAAATTGGCGTTTCCACTATAAACCGTTCCATCTTGTGGAAATACTGACACAGGTTGTCCTTCTCGAATAATAGCAATTCTTCCTGCACCATTACCTGCTGTCCATCTTGCTCTAAAACCATCTCCTTCGAATGTGTCAAAAAGTAAACCACTTACTTGTACTGTTGGATACGATAATGTAGTGGCAGATGTAGTGGCTGGATTGGTAGTTAAATATACTGGTGCGGCCGAACCGTTGAAGGTAAAAACAGCAAAATGATACGTTGTATTTGGATTTAAATTATCAATATTCACAGAACTTCCTGTGCCTTTGTATAAAACGAAATTACCAACTCCTATTTGGGCAGGTCCATTACTGATTTGATAATAAGTATTTTGTGCATAATATGAAATTAAGTCAACAGGATTAGCATTAACAGGAGCACCTTCTTTAGCTAAAACCATAGAATATTGTCCATCTCCAGGCGTCCATGATAAAGTGAGTGTATTGGAATTTAAATTTGATATGGCTGCATTTGTGGCCTGTGTAGTGGGAGAAGACAAAGTAATAAAGCTACTAACAAAATTTGGTGAGACCAAATAAGCACTTGAAAGGCCAGAGCCATTGAATTCAAAAATTGCTATATGATAGGTTGACGATGGGATTAAATTTGTTACCGTTACATTATTAGAACCACTTGACATGATGATATATTCACCTGGAGCTACTTGTTGACCATTCCCAAAAACGGTATTGGCTAAATAAGAGTTTCCATTTATAGGTAAAAATGTAACCGGACTATCTTTTTTGATTACTACTATTCGGGAAGTTCCATTACCTCTTGTAATACTTATACTCGCTCGATTACCTTCAATGTTGTAAATGTTAACTGAAGTTGTCGGATTCGTTGGAGGTTGTGAAAAAGCTGAAATCACGAAAAGAATACAAAGGAATGATAGAATTTTACGCATAACTACATTGTTTTAATTCAAATGTAAAGTAAAACTATATCAAAGAAACTTAATATAAGATTGGTAACAATTGATGTAACTCTTGTAACAAAATGTGCTTTATGCGGTATTTCTCCGTTCTGAAGGAGTAATTTGATACATATCTTTGTAGGATTTGATAAAATAAGAGGACGAGTTAAATCCGCTCATGTATGCTATTTCTGCAATTTGTAAATCTGAATTTTGAAGTAATGCATCTGCTATTTTTAATCTATTGGACTTCATAAAATCGGTAGTGGATTGCCCTGTAACTGCTTTTAATTTTCGATGCAATTGCATTCGGCTCATTCCCATAAATTCACAAAAATGGGTAACATCAAAAGCGTTATCATTTAACTTGTCATCTATAACTTTTTGGAGTTTTTCCAAAAATTTCATTTCTGTAGAAGTTACTGCAAATTCAGTCGGTTTAAAATGATCAGAACTTTGATATTTTTCTCTTAGTAATTTACGATTTTCTAAAAGTTTATTTACCTTCAATTGTAACAAATCAACTCGAAATGGCTTTTTTATATAGGCATCTGCACCTTCTGATATTCCATACCACTCGGCTTCATTATCTGTTTTTGCTGTTAATAAAATGATAGGAATATGTGAAGTAAGTTCCTTTGTTTTTAATTCATGACAGAGTTGAAAACCGTTCATTTCAGGCATCATGACATCAGATAAAATGATATCGGGAAGTTCTTTATTAGCAATTTTTAATGCTTCTTGACCATTAGTACTTGTAAATACAATGAAGTTGGGTTGAAATAATTCTTTTAAAACAGTTCTAAGTTCACGATGGTCTTCAACAATCAACATGGTTGCTAAATTAGCTGTTGTGTTTTTTGATTTATCGTCTGAATTTATATTAGTTATATCTATTTCATCATCATTATACTTGTTTAATACTAGGGGAATATCTAAAATAAATAGGGCTTTGTGCACTTGTGATTCATCCACTTTCAAACTGCCTTTGTGTAATTCAGCCAACTCTTTTGCCAAAGCAAGTCCGATTCCTAATCCTTCTGTTGCATAATTCTCCCTGTAAAAACGATCAAATACTTGTGATGGATTTTCTAAAGGATTTTCTAAATCATTAGAAACTTCAATATGTAAATTTTGAGATACATCTAAATGTGCTTTAAAATCAATGGTTCCTTGGGATGGACAATATTTTACGGCATTAGAAAGTAAATTGGTTACAATTTTATAAATGATATCGTCATTAAACCAAGCTTTTTCTTTAATGGTTATATCAGCGATAAAATGAATTTGTTTCTCTTGTGCTAAATAACTAAAGGAATGCACTAAAGAGGTAATTAATAAAGACAAATCACCTTCTTTTACAACTAGGGGATGACTGTTCAGTTCCACTTGAGTCAATTCTTGAAGTTGTTCTACTAATTTTAGAATTCGATCTTTATTTTTAGAAACGACTTCTAAATCACTTTTAACTTTATCTGTATGTTGAGTGTTCGCCAATTGCTGTTCTAAAGTTACACTCATTAAAGTAAGTGGTGTTCGTATTTCATGTGATAAGTCTGAAAAAAGTTTACTCTTGTAGTTGTTAATTTTTTTTAATTGATCTGCTTCATTTTTTTTTAACTTAAAATTAATTCTAGCTTTGAAAAATAGGTAAAGTCCATACAAAGTCAATAGAAATAAGAGTAGATATAAAACATATGCGATAGTGGTTGAATACCAAGGTTTTAAAATAATAAAAGAAAAGGAGTCGCCATTTGTACTCCAAACGCCATCATAATTTGCTGAAATAACTTCAAACGAATAGGAACCCGGTTGCAAATTAGTATAACGTGCAAAGGGAATTGACCCTCCTGATACCCAATCGATATCGTGTGGCAACAATCTATATTTGAATTGATTTTGCTTGGGTGAAGAAAATTGTAATGCAGCAAAATAAAAAGTCAAGGTGTTTTCTTTACTTGCTAATTCAACCGGATTAGAAAGGGGAATAGATGTGCTAAAAACATCTAACTTCGTAATTTTGGTTTTGGGTGGAATGGTATTACTTCGAATAGACCGTGGTGTAAAAGCATAAAAACCCTCTAAACTACCAAAATATAACTCTCCAGATTCAGCCTTATAATAGGCACCTGTATTAAACTCGGTAGCCAAACCATCATAGTTAGAAAAATTCACCACTAGTGGTTTTAAATTTAAATCATTCGGGATTGTGAACCTAGTAATTCCTTTATTGGAACTTAACCATAAATTTAATTCTAAATCACTTAAAATACCATAAATTACATCATTCGCCAAACCATCCTTTTTATTGAAATTATAAAATTTTTGTGTATTTAAATCAAACACATCCAATCCCTTACCATTTGTACCAATCCAAAGTAAATTACGATCCTTTTGATAAAATAAGGATTTTATTTGATTGGACGAAATGGAATTTTTGTTAGCAGCATGAGTGTAATAGCAAACTTTACCCGATTCCGGATCAAACTGAATAAGACCGTCAAAGTCAGTACCCAACCATAAATACCCACCTCCTTCCCTTATCGTCCTAATTGAGGGTTTAACACCGTTTGTCATTAAGCTTTTGAAATCATAAGAGCGTAGAAAGTTACCATTAGTATCTACCAAGACCAAGCCTTTATCACGAGTGGCCAACCAAATTTTTGATTTATTATCCTTAAAAATTTGCCAAATGGTGTGTGGGCCAAATGGCTTTTTCTTTAACAGTGAAGTCACTAAACCATCCGGATATAAAATATGTAACCCACCATCTTGTGTTCCAATCCATAAATCTCCGGTAGGCATTGAATGTAAACTCATAATCCTATCCGATTTTAAACCCGGTAAATTTACCGTGGTGAATGTTTTCCATTCTGATGTTGATAGATTAAGTCGAGTTAATCCTTTTCCACTTGTTCCAATCCAAAGCATATTGTTTTGATCTTTTACAATAGCACGAACCACATCAATTGAAATAGATTCAGGAGTTTGACTATTTAAATAGGGAATGAACTTTTCTAGAAACGAGTCATAATAACTTAATCCACCCCCGTCGGTTCCAAACCAAATGGTTCCTGAATAATCTTCAAAAATGCTTAAAACATCATCGTAGTGAATTGTTCTTGAATTTTGCTTTTGGTGCTTAAAGTGGGTTGAGGTTTTTCTATCTGAAGAAATTAAATACAATCCGTCGCCATAAGTGGCAATCCAAATTCGATTTTCCCTATCTACATGTAGATCTTGCACATTTAGTGAATTCGGCAATGACAATAGAGGGAAAATTTCAGAAATTGGCTGTATAAAAGGTTGATTTATCGATTTAACCCAAATACCATTACCATAGGAACCAACCCATAAATATCCTGATTTGTCCTCACTTATTGAGCTAAAATTTATTTGCGTTGCTTGACTAAGAAAAGAAGTATACGTTTTAGAGTCTGGATTCACTTCACCAAGTATACCGGTGCCGGCAATTACAATTTTGTTTGACACAACTTGCATCAAATCATAAAGTGTATATTTATCGGTAGTTGAAATTTTTAATTGGATTGGATTGGCATGAGTAGAATCTTGATAATACAAACCAGAATTATATGAACCAAACCATGCCGTATTTTGTTGGTCAATCAAAAAACTTGCAACAGTAAAAGGTAAATCTTTCTTTTTAAAAGAATTACTATTACGGTCATAATGATATAACTTTCTGTCCGATGGAATTGACCATATACTTTGATCTGAAAAACAATATACTTTACCCAGATAACTATAGTTCGGCTTGGTTATATCTTCATATTGAAAAGGAAAAACTTTAAAACCATTCCCATCATATTTATTTAATCCATCTTGAGTTGCAATCCATAAAAATCCCTCATGGTCTTGAGCGATTGAGATAGCACTATTTTGTGATAGTCCGTCAAGTACGGACAATTGTCGAAATGAAATTTCTGTTTGACTAAAAACAGAAAAAGAAAAAAAAAGAAATAGATATTTAAATTGCTTCAACATAAAATTTTACAATTTCATGTTAAAATACAAAAAAAATGTAATACGTTGAAAAAACTTTGAGTAATGCTATTGATATGAGCAGTTGGTTTAATTAAAAAGAGGGGCGTTTAATTATTTAGTTTTTAATTGACTTTTAACTTTTCTCAAATTATTAGAAATTCCTCAAGTGTTAAAGGGTTATAACAGGAGAGCAAAAAAAATAGGGCTTTTAAAACCCTATTTTTTTATTGAACATCTATTATTTTAAAATTACTTCACTTCTTCAAAATCAACGTCTTGTGTTTGATCACCACTTGCATCGGCTTCCGGCTGAGCTTGTTGAGCACCACCTTGGCTTTCTGCTTGAGCTTTATACATTTCCTCTGAAGCATTTTTCCACGCTTCATTGATTTTGTCTAATGCAGGTTGAATTGTAGCAACATCTTTGGTTTCATAAGCTGCTTTCAATTCTGTTAATGCTGCCTCAATGGGTTGCTTGTTAGCATCTGATAATTTATCACCAAACTCTTTTAGTTGTTTTTCAGTTTGGAAAATCATTGCATCAGCTTCGTTCAACTTATCTACTTTTTCTTTTGCCAATTTGTCCGCTTCAGCATTAATTTCAGCTTCTTTTTTCATTCTTTCGATTTCTTCGGGTGTTAATCCGGACGAAGCTTCAATACGAATATCATGTGATTTTCCGGTTCCTTTATCTGTTGCCGAAACTTTAATGATACCATTAGCATCAATATCAAACATTACTTCAATTTGTGGCACTCCTCTTGGGGCAGGCGGAATTCCGTCTAAATGGAAACGACCAATTGTTTTGTTGTCATTTGCCATTGGTCTTTCTCCTTGCAACACGTGAATTTCAACCGATGGTTGGTTATCTGCCGCTGTTGAAAAAACTTGCGATTTTTTAGTTGGGATGGTTGTGTTAGCTTCAATTAATTTTGTCATTACACTTCCCATGGTTTCAATACCTAACGATAAGGGTGTTACATCAAGTAACAATACATCTTTTACATCTCCGGTTAACACCCCACCTTGAATAGCAGCACCAATTGCTACCACCTCATCCGGATTTACACCCTTAGAAGGTTTTTTCCCAAAGAATTTTTCAACTTGCTCTTGAATTACAGGCATACGAGTTGAACCTCCTACTAAGATTACTTCATCTATGTCTGAAGTAGATAAACCGGCATCTTTTAATGCTTTGGCTACCGGTTCCATTGAACGTCTAACTAAATTCTCAGCTAATTGTTCAAATTTTGCTCTCGTTAATGTTTTTACCAAGTGCTTTGGTCCACTAGCAGTAGCCGTAACATAAGGCAAGTTAATTTCAGTCTGTGTAGAAGAAGACAATTCAATTTTCGCTTTTTCTGCCGCTTCTTTTAAACGTTGAAGAGCCATTGGGTCTTTACGTAAATCTACACCTTCTTCGCTGTTAAATTCGTTTGCCAACCAATCAATGATTACTTGGTCAAAATCGTCCCCACCCAAGTGTGTATCGCCATTCGTAGATAACACTTCAAAAACACCATCACCTAATTCCAACACAGAAATATCGAATGTACCTCCACCTAAATCGTACACCGCAATTTTTTGATCTTTTCCTGATTTATCTAAACCATAAGCTAAGGCAGCAGCAGTTGGTTCGTTGATAATACGCATTACTTTAAGTCCGGCAATTTCTCCGGCTTCTTTTGTTGCTTGACGCTGAGCATCATTAAAATAAGCGGGTACAGTAATAACTGCTTCGGTAACTGATTGACCTAAATAATCCTCAGCTGTTTTTTTCATTTTTTGCAATGTCATGGCAGATAATTCTTGTGGTGTATATAAACGACCATCAATATCTACACGTGGCGTATCATTGTCTCCTTTCACCACTTTATACGCTACATTTCCAGCTTCTTTTGCACTTTCCGAATATTTATTACCCATAAAGCGTTTGATAGACGCAATGGTTTTGGTTGGATTAGTTACCGCTTGTCTTTTTGCAGGATCTCCCACTTTAATTTCACCTCCTTCTACAAATGCAATCACAGAGGGGGTTGTTCTTTTTCCTTCAGCATTTGCAATTACTACCGGTTCTCCACCTTCCATTACGGATACACAAGAGTTGGTAGTACCTAAATCGATTCCAATTATTTTACTCATAATTTTTTTATTTGTAAGACTTGTTTTTAATTCGTTTTGTAAACTTGCTATCTGAAAGACAAGGATTATGCCAAGCATAAAAACTTAAAAAAAATGTCATATTTTGACTGACGCATCAGAAAAAATATGACATTATGACATTTTATTACGAGTCTAATCTACCAAAAACAATGCATTACTGAACAATAGATTGCCATTTTCCCAAAACCCTCTAAACAATGGATTATCAATCATATAAATTACTTTTCCGTTACCGTAACTATCCACTGCAAACGAAACAGTCTCTTGTAGTGTCTTTTTTAATTTATTACCAATAAAGCCAAAACTTTGGTAGTTTTTGGGTACATAAATGACATTTTGTGCTCCTTTTAAAAGTTTAAAATTTGATTGAGTGGTTTTTAAACTAAAGTATTTATCCCCTAATCCAAATGTTAACGGGTGCGAATTATCAAGCACATTTTCAATAATTGCCCCAGGAATATACCCTGAAATTGAACGCCTTTCATTGTTTTCATAATCTAAAAAACGATCGGCTAATTCGGCTTCCTCTTGCATTTTCTGAGCTTCACTCTTTTCTTCTTCGGTAGCAAATTTGGTTAAATGATACCCTTCTCTGTCTTCAAATTGGGCAACGCCACCACCAATCGCAATTACTTTTCCGCCGTTATCAATAAAGTTATCAATTTCTTTTTTCTGACTATCAGAAAAGCCATACCAACCCTCTGGTAAAATCAACGTATTAAAATCACTCCATCTGATTCGGTTGAAATGTTGTACTTCGACAATGCTTACCGGATACTCAATCACTTGATCCATAAAAAACCAAACTTGACCAAAATCAATGTTGCTCACCCCACTTCCACCCAAAACGATAACTTTTGGAGCTTTTAAAAGCGGATAATTTTCCCCGCCTAAATCGCCACCGTTAGTTGCAAAACCACTCTCTAAAGCAACAAAATCATGCTTTTCTACCAGTAAATTTTGGAGCGTTTCCTCAAAATTATCCACTTTTACATTATCTCCTTTTGTAACAACCAAACCACCTCGTTCTACTTTTAAATCTCCAAAATAAACTTCTTTTAAAGCAGTTCTAACTTTAATATTATGCTGGTGTAACTTACTCAGTACACGAGCAGAACTTCTGTTATTCCAAGGTATATAATAAGCATAAGCATTTGAGGTCTTAGAAGGAACTATAAAATCTACCTTTGCTTTTGTTTTAATAGGTAAATTTCCTTTCAAAGCGTAGCTTTCTACTCCGTAAGCCAGCGGTAATGACCAAGCCGTAATATCATACGATAAGCTATCCGTTAATTTATGGTGTGGTTCAAATAAAACTTGTGTTAAAACTGCTCTGGGTTGATCAACTTTAATAATCAAATCATTCGGTTCTATTGTAAAAGCTTTGTCTTTATTCGATTGATAATGATAACCGTTTAGTTTTTTGGTCTCATTTGCAAAAGTTGTCTCGATACGATTTCGATTTAATAAAACGGAAAGTTCTTGATTTTTGGGACTGTTTTTAACAATATAGGTTTGGTATTTTCCTTTCGGTTTTGTTCGATTATTCTTAAAGTAACTTCTGAATTCTTTAATTAACTCTTGTTTTTGTACATACGAAAGTTCTACCACAGTAAGTATGGCTTTAGAATGATGCTCAATCCTGTTCTGAAGTGTTAATACCTCCCCATTTTTTAACAAAACAGCTCGTCCGGCTCCTATTCCACCTTGTTCATACGTCATCCCAACTGCACCGTTATAGCACGGATAAGTATCGCCATAACTCGGATAAAACAAATCAAATCGTTCGCTAGAGTAATACATCCAACCCTCTCTATCAAATTTCTTAGATGTAATCTCCCCTATCTTTTTGTGAAAATCACGTTGAAAAGGAGCAATTTGTTCATGATAAGGTTCGGCCGCCGGTGGAAAAAAATACGGTTCATTATATCCCATTTCGTGCACATCAGCATGTACCATGGGCATCCATTGATGATACAAATCCATTCGCAACTGTGTTTCCAATTGTGTTTGCCAAGCCCAATCGCGATTTAAATCGTATACATAATGATTTTGTCTTCCACCGGGCCATGGCTCCATGTGTTCTCTATCCGTAACTCCGGGATGCGTTTTTTTTCCTGAAACATCACGTAACCAATTGGCATAACGCGAAAAACCATCCGGATTTAAACAAGGATCTAAAATAACAACACAATCTTCCAACCATTTTTTTGTTTCTTTATTTGCTGGATTGACCAATTCATACGCGACTGACAAAGCACTTTCTAATGCACCCATTTCATTACCGTGAACATTAAAACTTAACCACACAATTGTTTTTGCTTTTGCATCTGTTTTAGTCGGAAAAAGTCCAATTTCATACAAATGATTTTTGCGGATTTCTTCTATATTTTTTAAATTTTCGGGTGTGGAGATATAATAAGCATTGAGGCTTCTTTCTTGTGTGGTTTCGCCATATTTCTGATGTTTTATCCAATCTGAATTTTGAACTAATTGTTCAAAATAAGCCTCTACTTGATGATAATAAGTGACTTGCTTGCCGTAATTGGGTAAAAATTCCGAAGGAGATTTAGGCTGTGAAAAGGCAATAAAACAACAAAAAAACAAGAGTAGGTTGTAAAATGAATTCATTTTAAAAAAATTAAAAGTCAAATATAGGTTATTTTTTGAACGGTTGAACTGAAAAGTTACTACACAAACTAATAAAGAAAAGTTAATTATTCAATTTTATATTTTAAGAAACTCGTTTGAATAACCTTCCAACAAAACACTATATTTGCCTTACTAAAACGATTTAGTTATGGAAGAATGTATTTCTGTTTTTGATATGTTAAAAATTGGTGTAGGACCCTCAAGTTCACATACACTCGGACCTTGGAGAGCAGCCGAACGTTTTTTAGCCGAATGTAAAACAGAAAATATTCTAAATCAAGCCACGAGAGTAAAGGTAGATTTATTTGGTTCCCTCTCCTTAACAGGAAAAGGGCACGCAACCGATTATGCCGTTATGCTCGGATTGAGCGGACAAGACCCGGAAACCATACCGGTTGCAGCTATTGACGATATTGTTCAATCGATTAAATCAAATAAAAAAATTAAACTCGGCAATGAATTGCTGTTGGATTTTGATATAGAAAAAGATATTGTTTTCAACAAAAACTTTCTTCCCTTTCATGCCAATGGATTAACTTTTACTTTATTTACTTCAGGTAAAGAATTTAGTGAAACGTATTACTCCATTGGAGGCGGATTTGTGGTAAAAGAAGAGCGAAGTAATGCCAAAATAAAACACCAAATAAAATGTGCTTTCCCTTATCATACAAACAATGCAGATGATTTACTCGCTTTTTGTAAAAAAGAAAATAAATCGATTTCTGAAATTGTGTATGAAAATGAAAAATCAATGCGTTCAGAAGAACAAATTCATAACGAATTGATGCGAATTTGGCATACGATGTTAGAATGTATGTACATCGGTTGTCATTCGGAAGGCATTTTACCCGGCGGATTAAATGTACGACGAAGAGCATATGACATGCATTTGGGATTAAAAGGCGAACTTCCGTATTCCAACCCACAAGAATGGTTGGAAACCATTCGAAAAACAGAAGTGAAGTTCCGACAAATTCTAAAATGGGTAAGCTGTTTTGCACTGGCAGTAAACGAAGTAAATGCTGCTCTTGGTAGAGTAGTTACCGCTCCAACTAATGGAAGTGCCGGTGTAATTCCTGCTGTTTTGATGTATTATATGGTTATTGAAAATCATCAAGCAGGAGAAAAAGAAATCAAACAATTTTTACTGGTTGCCGGAGAAATTGGCAGTATCTTCAAAAAAGGAGCTACGATTTCAGCTGCGATGGGTGGTTGTCAAGCGGAAATTGGCGTATCCAGTGCCATGGCAGCAGCAGCACTTTGTGAATTAATGGGCGGAACACCCGCTCAAGTGACCATGGCTGCCGAAATTGCCATGGAACATCATTTAGGAATGACCTGTGATCCGATTGGTGGCTTGGTTCAAATTCCTTGTATCGAACGCAATACAATGGGAGCGATTAAAGCCATTAATGCAGCCGAGTTAGCTTTAGAAACCGATGCCTTAAATGCAAAAGTTCCGTTAGATAAAGTAATCAACACCATGTGGGAAACCGCCAAAGACATGAACTCTAAATACAAAGAAACGAGTGAAGGTGGATTGGCTGTTGGGGTGAATTTAGCGGATTGTTAGTTACTTCCTCCTCGTGTCCAAAATATACACCACTTTCCAAACATCATTTTCTTTATAAAGTTGAAAAGAATTCACTCCGGAATGGCTCAATTTGTCATTCACATAAAATTCATACGGTGTCCAAACGTGAGCCATTGTGCCATCAACTTGAACTTTGAAACCTAAAATTTTTTCTTCAAATTTTATAGATAATGGAATTGAGGCAATAGATTTATAAAAATTAGAAGCTTTTTCAACAGAAAATTTTGCCCCTTTTTCCGATTCGGAAATGGAATGTAAAACCAAATTTTCGGAACAAACTTTCTTTAAAGCGGTGGAATCTCTTTGGTGAAAAGCTTGAAAAAAAATACCAATCGTTTGTTGCACCTCACTTTCTTGAGCAAAAGAAAATTGACAAAAGAATACCAATACTAGAATGAAAACTTTTTTCATAGATTAAGCGTTTAATGTATCAGTAGATGAATGATCAAATACGTTACAATTCCGGCTATATATCCTGCTAAAGCTAACGGTGTAATTTTTTTCAAATACCACATAAAAGTCATTTTTTCTTTCTCCATAATAGCCACTCCGGCTGCAGAGCCTATAATCAACATGCTACCACCTGTTCCGGCACAAAGAGCAATGAATTCCCACAATGAATCATCTATTGGGTATTCTGAAATAGAAAACATTCCTTGTGTAGCAGCCACTAAACTACCATTATCTACAATGGAAGATAAAACGCCAATGGCTACAATCATTACTTTATTATTGGGTAAGCTTTCTTGTAAAAAGGCAGATAACTGACTTAAAATTTGAACTTCTTCTAAAACATAAACCAACAACAAAATACCCATAAAATAAAGTATCGAACTCACATCCACTTTAGATAAGGCAGAGGCGACCGAATATTTTTCTTTTTCCTCCAACGATTTATGCCGATGATAAACAATTGAAACCAAAGCAACAAAAGCCAACGCCATTAACACCCCAATAAAAGGAGGCAAACCCGTGATTGATTTAATTACAGGCACCATCACCAAGCCAAAAACACCGGCCAAAAAAACACTGACACTGCCTCGCATTTTTTCTTCCTTAATCACCTCAGCCATAGACAATTGAACGCGAAGCATGGTAAATCCTTTCATGCGATAACTGGCAATAAGTAAGGGAACCAAAATACACATTAATGAAGGAAGAAAAAGTATTTTTACGATCCCAAAGGCACTCACCTGCCCTCCAATCCAAAGTAATGTTGTTGTAATATCACCAATCGGACTAAAGGCTCCTCCTGCATTAGCCGCAATCACCACAACCCCGGCCAACGTCATCCTGGTCTCACTTTTGGGCATTAACTTTCGTAACAACGTAATCATAATAATGGCGGTTGCTAAATTATCGAGTAAAGCAGACATAAAGAAAGTAATGCCGCCAACAATCCATAATAATTTTAAAACCGACTTGGTTCGTATCCGGTTTGTAATGACCGAAAATCCTTTGTGCAAATCAATCAATTCAACAATTGTCATAGCTCCCAAGAGAAAAATAAGCAACCCGGCAATTTCACCAAAGTACTGTACCAATTTTTCAGAAACATCGTGTTGATTTCCTTGATACAAGAAGGCATAGACAATCCAACATAAAGACCCCGTTAGAATAGATGTGATGGTTTTATTAATGCGAATTGGCGATTCAAAAATAATCGATAGATAACCTAAAATGGCAATTGCCAAAAGGATTGAAGTCATTTTTTAAAGTGTAAAAAATCCTTAGCTAAAGTAGTAAGTTTTTGCCACCAAAGAACATCTTTGTTAAAATATTTTAAGACACAAATAAACATTCCTTACATTTGTAATTCGTTACTTAAATTTACATAAAATGTCAACAGCAAAAAAAGACTACAAACGCATTACTACCAAATCTCTTTTTGATATGAAAGCGAATGGTGAGAAAATATCTATGCTCACAGCGTATGATTTTACGATGGCGAAAATTGTTGATGCTGCCGGTGTTGATGTAATTTTAGTGGGTGACTCTGCCAGTAATGTAATGGCAGGACATGAAACTACATTACCCATCACATTAGATCAAATGATTTATCATGCCAGCAGTGTAGTACGTGCATGTGAACGGGCTTTGGTGGTAGTTGATTTACCTTTCGGGACTTACCAATCTGACCCGAAAGAGGCGTTGCGTTCTGCTATTCGTATTATGAAAGAAAGTGGCGGCCATGCCGTAAAATTAGAAGGTGGTAGTGAAATCAAAGATTCTATCAAAAAAATATTGAATGCCGGCATCCCGGTGATGGGTCATTTGGGTCTAACCCCTCAATCCATTTATAAATTCGGTACTTATACCGTTCGTGCGAAAGAAGAAGCGGAAGCGGAAAAATTAGTAGAAGATGCCAAGTTATTAGAACGTATCGGCTGTTTTGCTTTAGTATTAGAAAAAATACCGGCCAAATTAGCTCAAAAAGTGTCCGAAAGCATTTCTATACCGGTTATAGGAATCGGTGCAGGCAGTGGTGTGGACGGGCAAGTGTTAGTATTACATGACATGATTGGTATGACGCATGAATTTAGTCCACGATTCCTAAGAAGATACATGAATTTGTATGAAGAGATGACCAAAGCCATCGGACAATATGTTACGGATGTAAAATCGTTAGACTTTCCAAATGCTAATGAACAATATTAATATGGTAATTTGTCGATGTGGCAATGTGTCGATTAAATCAATGAGATAATTTGAAGATGAAAATAATTACTACAAAAGATAATTTACAAATTCTTCATGAAGACAATCATCTCATTGTAATAAATAAAAGAGTTGGCGACATTGCACAAGGCGATAATTCGGGAGATAAACCGCTACCCGACATTGTGAAAGAATTCCTTAAAGAAAAATACAACAAACCAGGCGACGTTTTTTTGGGCGTAGTTCATCGGCTTGACCGACCTACATCAGGAATCGTTGTTTTTGCTAAAACCAGTAAAGCGTTGACCCGAATGAATGATTTGTTCAGTTCTCGTGAAACGCAAAAAACATATTGGGCAGTGGTGAAAAACAAACCACCTAACCAAGAGGATACATTAATTCATTATATCAAAAGAAATCCGAAAAACAATACCGCTAAAGCTCATATTAAGGAAGTACCGGAGAGTAAAAAAGCAAGTTTAGATTATAAGGTGATAGCGGAACTGGAAAATTATGTTGCCTTAGAAATTAAACTTCATACCGGAAGACACCACCAAATCAGAGCTCAATTACAAGCTATAGGTTGTTCGATAAAAGGCGATTTAAAATATGGTTCAGACCGCAGTAATTCAGATGGAGGTATTCATCTTCATGCCCGTAAACTTTCATTTATTCATCCGGTTTCCAAAGAACAAATAACAATTATTGCACCGGTTCCAAATGATGTTCTTTGGCAATCTATTGAAACTAAACACTAACTTTTTCCGTTTATAAAGTAGGGAAATTCCTTTTTCGATTGTTTCTAATCCAAATTAAAATACCTATTTATAGGCATTGATTTTTTACAAAAGAAATAGCATCTTTGAAACTAATTAACTATAATCACTATGAAAAAATTAATTGTTCCAGCTTTTATCCTATTTAGTATTTGCTCATTTGCACAAGAACATTTTTCCGGGATAGGAACTTCCAAGCGAATTGGCATTCTTAACGCAAATTTCAATCCTGCTGAATTAGCTAATCTTACTTCAAGAATGGAAGTAAATCTTTTTGCTACCAGCATCAATGTTTCTAACAACAAAATTGGTTTTAGCGATTTGAATAGTGATGAAGATATTGAAGATTTAATTTTTCGAGGTAATGAACCGGTGAATTTGCGATTTGATGTGGAAGTTGCTGGTCCCGGATTCGCTTTTAAACATCAAAAATGGGGATTTGCCATTACATCAAAAGTGTACGGAAAACTAAATTTAGTAGATGTAGATGCTAATATTGGTGATGCCATCGCCAACAACGGATTAAATTCGTTAGTAAATTTTACAACCTTAAACGGAAATTATAACCAACGTTTAGTGGGAACAACCTATGGCGAAATCGGACTTTCTACTGCCAGAAGTTTATGGGAAACCGACAAATACAAATTAAATGGAGGAGCAACTTTTAAACTGTTATTCCCGGGGTCGTATGCTAATTTTGGAGCCGATCAGTTTAACGGAACAGTAAACTACATTGGCGGAAATGCTTTCTTAACTAATGCTAATGCTTCCCTTAATATTGCTTATTCGGGCAATTTGGGTAGCAGTTTTTCTGATTTTGAAAGCTATTCTGATTCCGTTTTTGGAAGTTTAAATGGCTTTGCTGTTGATTTTGGAGGAACGTTTACCATTAAAGATGAAAATAACGGTTACAAATTTAATTCAGGAATTTCTGTTAGAAATATTGGTGGAATGACTTTTAAAGATGAAAATAATTCCTCTACAAACTATAACTTAGTTATTCAAGGTACTGAAAGTTTAAATTTATCTCAATTTGAAGATGTTGACAGTTTGCAAGAAGTGGAACAAATTTTGGTTGATAGCGGATTCCTAACCACTACTTCTTCTTCAAAAGATTTTAAAGTTAAATTGCCGAGTGTTTTGAATGCTTATGCAGATTTACAAATCATTCCAACCTTATATGTTTCGGCGTTTTTACAACAAAAATTAACCGATGATTCCAAAAATGATCAAATAACCGCACAAAATGTAATTACCTTAACACCGCGTTTCTCGTTAAAAAATTTCGAGGTGTTTGCCCCATTATCCCAAACCGAAATTGCCGGATTCAATGCCGGAATTGGGTTTAGAATTTATGGCTTCTTTATAGGTTCCGGTTCTGCTTTTACGGCTTTGATTAACGACAGTAAACAAGCTGATTTTTATGTAGGATATCGATTGGGATTGGGCAAAAGTTAATTTTTTCCCCTATATTTGAATGCCTGTTCAAACCCATTTGAAATGAGTTCATTTATTTCTGTAGCAAAACGAAAAGCATTGCTCAAAAAACTACTCGTAACTATTCAAAAAAACGAGTCAGCAATTAGTGAAGCACTGCATAAAGATTTTAAGAAACCTCCTTTTGAATCCTATATCACGGAAACCCATTATGTGATTTCCGATTTAAAACATACGATTGCCAATATCAATCGATGGACTAAACCCCAACGTGTTTGGCCATCAATTCTAAATTTACCCTCCTCCGAGTTTATTTATACTGAACCGTATGGACGGGTACTGATTATTTCGCCGTGGAATTATCCTTTTCAACTGACGATGTGTCCGCTTATTGCAGCCATAGCAGGGGGAAATACAGTCGTATTAAAACCTTCGGAACTAGCGTTTAACACAGCACAAATTGTTACAACAATTGTAGAAAAAGTATTTGATGTCAAAGAAGCCGTTGTGGTACATGGTGGAGCTGAATTTACCCAATCATTACTCGAAAAACGCTGGGATTATATCTTTTTTACCGGTAGTGTTTCCGTAGGTAAAATTGTAGCCCAAGCGGCAGCAAAACATTTAACACCCGTAACCCTAGAATTAGGCGGAAAAAATCCGTGCATTATTGATGAAGGAGCAGATTTGGAAATTGCTGCCAAACGGATTGTGTGGGGAAAATTCCTAAATGCCGGTCAGACCTGTATTGCACCGGATTATATTTTAATACAAGCAAAAGAGAAGTACAACTTTGTTGCCTTACTTAAAAAAGAAATTACAAGAGCTTATGGTGAAAATCCGGAAGAGTCAACTGACTTTGCCCGTATCATTAACACCAAAAACTGGCAGCGATTACAAGCCATGATTGACCCCAAAAAAGTAATACTTGGCGGAAATTCAAACGAAGAAAGTCGATACATTAGTCCTACCCTATTGGATGAACCCGATTTGAACAGTGAAGTGATGAAAGACGAAATCTTTGGCCCTATTTTACCCATCCTTTCCTATCACGATGAAAAAGACATTCATAAAATTATATCTCACTACGAAAAACCGTTGTCTCTTTATGTTTTTTCGAAAAATAAAGAGTTTGCCGAAAAGATGATTACCGTTTATTCTTTTGGAGGTGGGTGCATAAATGATTGCATGATTCAATTTGCCAATAAACGCCTTCCCTTTGGAGGTGTTGGTCATAGCGGAATGGGTGCTTACCATGGAAAATTCGGTTTTGATTCCTTTTCACACAAAAAAGGCATTGTTAAAAAACCAACATGGGGTGATGTACCTCTACGTTACGCTCCTTATAAAAATAAATTGAAATACATTAAAAAATTACTATCTTGGCTATAAACTAAAAACAATATATGGAAAATAATATGACTAAACGAATCAATCAAGTTGTACAAGATGGTTACTATCTTGACTTTAGTACCGTAATCGAAAAAGCATTTGAGAATTATAAAAAAATTGCTTTAGTAGGTGGTTTAGCCTTTTTACTCATTATGATTGCTGCGTTTGCCTTTTTTGGTTCTATTGCAGCCATAGCCTTTGGAGCAGCCGATATGATGGGAACTTTAACCGAATTTAACCCGATGAACTTTTCGGTAGTAGGTATCTTGATTTACTTTTTAATCATGATTGCATTTGCCGGTTTAACTGCCCCAATAGGAGCCGGATTTTTTAAACTGGCTCATTTGGCTCAAACCAACAAGCACTTTTCGGTTGGGACCATTTTTGATTATTATAAAACTTCCTATTTCAAAGAGTTGTTTGTTGCAGCTTCGGTATTGGCTATTATAAATTTTGCTTTTGCTACAGGCTTTGAACTTTTAGCCTTTCCTATTATTGGTTCACTTTTAACCTATGTGGTTGCTTTTTTCACTATGTTGGCTGTTCCATTGATTATTTATGGAGAGCAAAAAGCGTTGGATGCCATAGTTATCAGCATCAAACTGGTTAGCAAACAATGGCTTATTTTATTAGGGCTGGCTATTGTGAGTGTCATTTTTATGCTTGTCGGTTTAATAGGATTATGCATCGGTATCTTATTTACGTTTCCGTTTTGGTATTCTTTTTTGTACACTGCGTACAATTCTATTTTACCTATTGAAGTAGCCAGCGAAATTGAAGAAATTGGAAAAACAGAAGAATAAACATAAATCAAACAAACCTAAAATAAAAAAACCTGAGCTTAGCTCAGGTTTTTTTATCACATAATTAAATTATTTTGTCAAAGCTGCTTTCACTTGGTCTGCTGCTTCTTGGAATTGTACTGCCGATAAAATGGGCATCCCGGAATTATCAATCAATTCTTTTGCAATCTCAGCGTTTGTACCTTGTAAACGTACGATGATGGGCACTTTAATGGCATCTCCCATATTTTTGTAGGCATCCACAACACCTTGAGCCACACGGTCACAACGCACGATTCCTCCAAAGATGTTAATCAAAATCGCTTTTACGTTCGGGTCTTTTAAGATGATACGGAAAGCTGTTTCCACACGTTTTGCATCCGCTGTTCCACCCACATCTAAAAAGTTAGCAGGCTCAAAACCGGCATACTTAATCAAATCCATTGTAGCCATGGCCAAACCGGCTCCATTCACCATACAACCTACGGTTCCGTCAAGATCAACATAGTTCAAACCAACCTCTTTTGCTTCTACTTCAATCGGATTTTCTTCACGAATATCACGCATATCAGCAATTTTGGCTTGTCTGTACAACGCATTATCATCAATATTTACTTTGGCATCTACAGCCATGATTTTGTTGTCTGACGTTTTTAAAACCGGATTGATTTCAAACATCGACGCATCGCAACCAATGTACGCATTGTATAAGCTATCTACAAACTTCACCATTTCTTTGAATGCAGTACCCGAAAGACCTAAATTAAAGGCAATTCTTCTAGCTTGAAAAGCTTGTAATCCCACAGCGGGATCTATCTCTTCTGTAAAAATCAAATGAGGTGTGTGTTCGGCCACTTCTTCAATATCCATTCCGCCCTCGGTAGAATACATAATCATGTTTCTTCCTTTGGCACGATTTAATAAAACCGACATGTAAAATTCTGATGTTTCGCTTTCTCCCGGATAGTAAACATCTTCGGCAACCAATACTTTATGTACTTTTTTTCCTTCCGGTGGTGTTTGCGGTGTAATCAATTGCATACCAATAATTTGCTCTGCAAGCTCTTCGACTTGTTGCAGGTTTTTAGCCAACTTCACTCCGCCACCTTTTCCCCTTCCTCCGGCATGAATTTGAGCTTTGATAACGTGCCATCCGGTACCGGTTTCTGCGGTTAATTGTTTAGCGGCTGCCACGGCTTCAACCGGACTGTTTGCCACAATGCCACGTTGGATTCGCACGCCGTAACCGGCTAATATTTCTTTTCCTTGGTATTCGTGTATGTTCATAGTAGTAAAACGTTAATCTGTTTAAAAAAAAGTGTCACAAAAATAGGAAACAAATTCTGAAAAGCGATTATTTTTTTGGAATAAATTGTCAATTTGGTATATGTTTTGGTTGTCTGTTGTCGGTTGTTGGTTGTCGGTTATACTTAATTTGCGAATTGGCGGTTAACTATCGTTTCTTTTACTAGGAACACGGATGACGCGGATGGAGAGGATGCAAATGATTTTTTGATTCGCTTAGCGAAAGCGGATGGAAACAGATTCGTGAATGCTATCCTATTTCTCTATTAAAAATGGCTCTCTTCATCAGCAAAAAACAAACCTCAGTACCTCAGTACCTTTCTTTTCCTACAAAATTTCCCCAAAAAAAAGGTTTGCTTCGAGATTCGTTCGGGTTTTGTTCGAACCGTGTTCGGAAAAAGAGGGTGTTTTCCGAACAAATACGGAAGCTCTTCCGAACAAATCCCGAACGAAACCCAAAAAAAGTGTCTTTTTTTGGGT
>NZ_JAWKMW010000016.1:0-15399 GCF_041392085.1 Flavobacterium sp.
CGGAGCCATTTACCAAGACCAATGGTATTTGCCACAAGGAAAAAGTTGGGCAGCTCAATTTCTAGACAAAGCTGGTGGGAATTATCTTTGGTCAGCTACCGAAGGAACCGGAAGTTTATCTCTTTCCTTTGAAACCGTTTTAGAAAAAGCACAAGATGCCGATTTTTGGATTGGTCCCGGACAATTTACTTCCTTCGAACAACTTGAAAAGGCGAATCCAAATTACAAACATTTCAAAGCTGTTCAAAATAAAAATGTCTATTCGTTCAGTTCCAAAAAAGGAAAAACAGGTGGAATCATTTATTATGAATTAGCTTCCAATCGTCCTGATTTAGTATTAAAAGATTTAATCAAAATTCTTCATCCGGAATTACTACCGAATTATGAATTATACTTTTTTGAAAAATTGAAGTAGTTTATCAATCACATTTTAATTATTGTCTTAGTATATTTACACCACACTTAATGTTCCTTAATTACTTAATGGTTTAAAAAATTGCCAACTCAAAAAAATAAAATACTATTCTTATTTTTAAGTTTCGTTTTAATCGGAACATTTCTCCTCAATCTTAGTTTAGGTTCAGTTTCTATTCCAACAAGTGAAATTTTTAATTCCATCCTTGGTAATGAAATTAAATCGTCTTGGAAAATTATTCTATGGAATTTTCGACTCCCAAAAGCCATTACCGCCATTTTAGTGGGAATGGGATTATCGATTTCCGGATTGTTAATGCAAACCTTGTTTAGAAATCCGCTTGCGGGACCGTATGTGCTGGGTTTAAGTTCTGGCTCTAGTTTGGGCGTAGCTTTTGTGATTATGGGGGCCGGTTTTTTTCCTTCTTTTTTGGTTTCTGATTATGGAATTGTTTTGGCTTCCTCGTTGGGAAGTTTTTTAGTTTTATTAGCTGTTTTGGTCGTTTCACAAAAATTACGAGACACGATGGCGATATTGATTGTCGGACTCATGTTTGGTAGTTTTTCAAGTGCTATTGTAAGTGTGTTGAGTTATTTTAGCACCGCACAAGAATTGCAAAAATTCACCTTTTGGTCCATGGGAAGCTTGGCTAATTTACCGTGGAATTCCATACTAATTTTAACCATTTGCTGCGGTTTGGGATTAGGATTGAGTATATTCAGCATCAAACCTTTGAACACTTTATTGTTGGGAGAAAATTACGCCAAAAGTCTTGGTTTAAATTTTAAGAGAACGCGATTCATTATCATCTTCACCACAAGTATTTTAGCCGGTAGCATCACCGCTTTTGCGGGACCAATCGCTTTTGTTGGATTGGCCGTTCCACATTTGGCAAAATTGCTTTTTCAAACCAGTAATCATTTTATATTGTTTTGGAGTACGTTATTAATCGGAGCCATTTTAATGTTAATCTGCGACATTATCGCCCAACTTCCCGGAAGTGATTATATGTTACCTATCAATGCGATTACTTCTATGGTTGGAGCACCGGTCGTGGTGTGGTTATTGGTTAGAAAGCGGAAAATTATGATTTAAAAAAGCCTTAGTACCTTAGTATCTTAGAACCTTAGCACCTCAGAAAAAATGATTCTCCAATCCAAAAATCTCTCCATCGGCTACACTTCCAAAGCAGTAACCAAAACAGTTGCTTCTGAAGTTTCCATTCAATTGGAACAAGGAAAATTAATCGGTTTAGTAGGAGCCAACGGAGTTGGGAAATCAACCTTGTTGCGAACGATAACCGGAATTCAAAAACCACTTTCAGGAACAGTTTTACTAAACGAAAAAGTAATTGAATCATTTGAACCATTGTCTTTAGCTCAACAAATCAGCGTTGTGTTGACCGAAAAATTACCACCCAGTAATTTAACCGTTTATGAATTAATTGCGTTGGGAAGACAACCCTACACCAATTGGCTTGGAAAATTAACAGAAGCGGATAAAATCGAAATCGATAAAGCTATTGAACTAACCGAATTAAGGCATTTAATTCATCAGAAGCACTTCGAAATCAGTGACGGTCAATTACAAAAGGTTTTAATTGCCAGGGCATTAGCACAGGATACACCATTAATTGTTTTAGATGAACCTACGACTCATTTGGATTTATTGCACAAAGTATCCTTATTCAAACTCTTAAAAAAATTAACAAACGAAACCCAAAAATGCATTTTATTTTCAACACATGATATTGATTTAGCGATTCAATTGAGTGACGAAATGATCGTGATGGATGGAAAAATAGTCATACAAGATCAACCATGTAATTTGATTTCGAAAGGTGTTTTTTCATCATTATTTAATAATGAGCATATTCAATTTGATAAAGACAAAGGAAAATTTACTATCATTTAATTTTTTCCTTTTAATAAATTGATACTAACAGTGGCATAATCCGTATTTGGAAATTTATGAAATAATTTTTCATCCGGATGCAATCCGGCTTCGGCAGCGATTTTATGTAAAACATCAATTTCCACAATGTATTGATCCGAAAAACCATGCGTTGCATCATAAGCTGTTGCGGCTGTTTTACCTAGATTTTTTGCTGTTAATTCTGGTGAAATCGTATGTAATTCAATTAAAAGCAAACCGTATTTGGCTACATAAGGCGACCATTTTTTCAAATGTTCTAATAAATTATCTTCTACTTCATTATTGGTAATTCGTTCACCTCGAAAGGCAAAAGCTCCGGTTGATTTGCTCAATCGATTTGGTGTTTTTGTTTTCGGATTTTCCCAAATTCGGTTGTGGTCTAAAAATGTTCGAACATTCAATAAATCATTTAATTGAATGCCATAATTTTCATTTAAATCGTTGGCTAATAGATCGGGTTGACCAATATCTCCCCAAATGACTTTTGCCCAAATATCAGCATTAATTAAATTGGCTCTGGTCACTTTCAACGCGGCTTGATTGTAATCGGCACCAACTAAAAACAGCGGATAATCATCCAACATTCTTCCTCGTAACGTTTGACGATCAATAACTTCAAAAATATGCTGAATAAATGCTCCGTTGCCACAACCCATATCCAAAATTCCTTTTGGTTGTTCTTCAATCGGACGGTTAAAAAGGTCAATGATAATGTCATCTACTACTTTAAAATAAGTAGCATGAGCACCGCCGCTTCCCCAAACGTTCATTTCGCGGTCCACGTGCAATTCGTCTTCGCCTAATCCTACATTTCGAAGTATATTCGGATTACCGAAAATCAATTCATCTACTTTTCTAAACATCGGTAAATAAGAAACTGTTACGCCATAAGCTGCTACTTTTTTAGCAAAGAATAATCCGTTTTCTGTGAATTGATAAAAGCCTTTTTTTTCGGTAAACCAACCTAAATGAACAAAAAAGTTTAAAATTTGTGTAAAATGTTCCGGGTGTTTGTGAAATTCTTCGGGCTTAAAACTTGTTTCCATAAAATACTTGTGAAACATGCCGTTCATTCCCAATCGAACGAGTGTAGAACCAACTAAATTTCCTTCAATATGTCGTAGGATTTGTTTTTGAATAGAAAGTGTTGTTTCATCATCCGAAAAAGTAATTCCAAAATCATTTTTATACTTTTCAAATAATGGTTTTAAACGTAAAAAAGGTTCTTCCTGAAAAACCCGATGATGAAAATTTCCTGCAAATTTTGATAATTCAACCACATCTTTGTACAGCGGGAATAAGCCGAAAGCAATTGCGGAGTTATCATTTACCGAATAGATTACTTCGTTAGACTGATTATTAACATTGAAATCAATAAAGCCTTGCGAAGCCAAAACACGCATTGCTACGTTCAAATAACCTTCATTAGAAGAAAATTGAATTGACAACTCTTTCAAAGAAATCGATTTTTTTGCTAAAACAAAATCCATCACACCTTTTTCCCATAAGGCATAGGCTACCGGTGCAGTAACCAATCCGTCTAGATGTTGAAAAAGTTGACTTCTAAGTTGAGATTTGTCTTGCATAACCCATTGATTTTGGTTAAAGATAAAAAAATATTTTTTCAAATTGACAGTGTTTCATTGATATGCATTTTTCTTTTGTGTATTTTTACTTTTCAAAAATAGCACCGCCAAATGTCAGACGTATTTCTTTTTACCATTGTTTTTATTATTGCATTAGCGATAGGAATTTTTATTGGGAAACAACTTTTTACAGCTCAAGCAAAATCAGAAAAATCTAGTTTAGAAGAACGAATCAATGGACTTTTAGCTCAAATTGAGCAAACAAAAATTCGCTTCCAAGAAGAACAAAATCAATTTACTAAAAATGTAGAATCAGAGCGAAAAGAGAAAGAAGAAATTCGTCGTGAAAAAGATTTCCTATTGATGCAATTGACCAAAAAAGAGGCCGATTTTGAAAATCTTTGGCAACGCAACAAAGAACAAAAAAAGGAAGTTGAAGAATTACAGGAAAAATTCACCAAAGAATTTGAAAATTTAGCCAATAAAATTCTCGAAGAAAAAACCGTAAAATTTACCGAACAAAACAAAGAAAATTTAAAAAACATATTGTCTCCTTTACAGGAAAAAATTCAGCATTTTGAAAAGAAAGTCGAAGATACCCACAAGGAAAGCATTGACTATCATGCTGCACTTCGTCAGCAAATTGTAGGTTTAAAAGAAATGAACGAGCAAATGAGCAAAGAAACACTCAATTTGACAAAAGCGTTGAAGGGTGATAGTAAAATGCAAGGAAATTGGGGTGAATTAATTTTAGAACGCGTTCTCGAAAAATCAGGTTTAGAAAAAGGTAGAGAATACGAAGTGCAGCAAAGTTTTATGACAGATGAAGGCAATCGTGTGCAACCCGATGTGGTAATCAATTTACCTGATGGCAAAAAAATGATAGTCGATTCTAAAGTTTCACTTACAGCTTATGAGCGTTTTGCCAACGAAGAAGATGATGCTTTAAAAGGTGGGTTTCTGAAAGAACATACCAATTCTATCAAACGCCATGTAGAGCAATTGAGTGATAAAAATTATCACGATTTGTACCAAATGGAAAGTCCTGATTTTGTTTTGTTATTTATTCCGATTGAATCGGCTTTTGCTATTGCGTTAAATGAAGACAATTCATTGTACAACAAGGCATTTGAGCGAAATATCATTATTGTAACACCAACTACTTTGTTAGCCACGTTACGCACCATCGACAGTATGTGGACAAACCAAAAACAACAGGAAAATGCCTTAGAAATTGCCCGTCAAGCCGGAGCTTTGTATGATAAATTTGAAGGATTGGTTTCCGATTTGATTAAAATTGGTAAAAAAATGGAAGAAGCCAAAACCGAATATGGCAATGCCATGGGGAAATTAGTTGAAGGAAAAGGAAATCTTATTGGTAGCGTAGAGCGTTTGAAAAAAATGGGAGCAAAGGCCAAAAAAGCACTTCCAGAATCAATTTTAAAAAGAGCTGAAGAAGAAGGATACTAATAATTCAGATTTTCAGTTGGTTTGAATTATAGCTTTTAAAACGTCTTTCCTTGAATTTTTTGTATTAAATTTAAAGATTTTCCTATTTTTATACATAAATTTATAAAAGTATTTCTGATTACTTGTCAATCGTATTGATTTTTTTATTATTTTTGGTTTCAAATTCCAAAAACCCAAATGAAAAAGAATTACGCATACCTATTACTATTTCTATTTGCCTCCAGCTTGATATTTTCAATCACTTCTTGTTCTGATGACGATGATTATACTCCGATTGATGATACATTGCCTATTGCCTCAGATGATGCAGCTACCTATCCTTTAGCTGAATCGGTTGAAATAGCGGTACTACAGAATGATACTACCGGAGATGAAGTTATTCCAACTACTGTAAGTATAGTTGGTGGAGTTGATACTGATTCTAATGGAACATTAGACAGATTAGATGTTGCAAATGAGGGAATTTGGATGGTGAACGCTGTGAATGGAAATATTACATTTACTCCTGTAGAATCTTTTATTGGAAACCCTACCGTTATTCAATATACTGTTGAAGATGCAGAAGGAAATGTTTCCAACCAAGCCAATGTAACTATAACTGCTGTTTCAATAGCGGTTGTGGATTTAACTCAAGTTCCTTATCCTAAATTATCTGATTATAAGTTTTTTGTGGGTAATATAAAAAATCAAAACCCATCATTTGGAGTTTTGCCATACAAACCGGCAAGTTCACTTTTTACAGATTATGCACAAAAGGCACGATTTGTTTGGATGCCGGATGGAACAACTGCTACTTATAACGGTGATGAAAATAATTTAGAATTACCCGTTGGAGCAGTTTTGATTAAGAATTTTTATTACAACAACGTACAGCCGTCTAATACAACCCGAATTATTGAAACGCGTTTAATGATTAGAAAAAGTGATGGTTGGATATTTGCCGAATATGTTTGGAATAATGAGCAAACTGAAGCTTTTTTGCAAATGGACGGAAGTACAACAAGTATAACGTGGTTAAATGAAAATGGTATTTCTCAAACAGTTTCACAGTACAGGATTCCATCCGAAGTAGAGTGTTTAACTTGTCACAAACAAGAAACTACTCCAAATCCAACTTCAATTCCAATTGGAATTAAACCGCAAAGTTTGAATACGATTTATAATTATCAAACCGGAATGCAAAATCAATTGGCTAAATGGGTAGAAATGGGATATTTATCTTCTACAGGTTTGCCAAATACCATTGCATCAGTTGTTGATTATAACGACACCTCTCAATCGTTAGATTTACGTGTTCGTTCTTATCTTGATATTAACTGTGCCCATTGTCATAGCGATTTGGGACAATGTAATTACAGAGATCTTCGTTTGAGTTTTGTAGATACAACAAATCCTGCAAATATGGGGTTTTGTATCCCGTCAGTTCAACCTGTTGAGGGAGCCACAAGTATTGTGCAGCCCGGAAATCATGAGCGATCGGCTATGTATTTAATGCTAAATAATAATGACGGAGGGACTTTAACAATGCCTTTATTAGGAAGAACTGTTATTCATCAAGAGGGGCTTGCATTAATCGAGCAATGGATTAATTCGTTGGAAGGATGCGATTAATGATTTGAATTTTATTACATGAAAAAGAAAATATTTTTAGTAGTTCTACACCTTGTTGCATTAGTGACTATATCTTCTTGTTCAGAGAACGACCCTGCGGACTATGAGCCTGTTTCTCCGGTTGTGGTAGATTTAACGAGTGTTCCTTATCCAAAATTATCTGATTACAAATTTTTTGAAGGCGATATGAAGAATCAGATTCCAGCGTTGGATGTGATTCCGTACGAGCCAATATCCTCTTTGTTTTCTGACTATGCTCATAAAAAGAGATTTGTTTGGGTGCCAAAAGGATTAAAGGCAACGTATGATGGTGATAATAAAATAGTAGTATTGCCAACAGGTTCAGTAATCATTAAATCATTTTTTTACGAAAATATTATTCCTGCAAACGAGACAAAATTAATTGAAACCCGATTGATGATTCGTAAAGCCGATGGTTGGATTTTTGCTAATTATGTTTGGAATGAAGAGCAAACTGAAGCCTATTTTGATTTAGAAGGAAGTGTGAAAAACATTTCTTGGACAGATGAAAATAATATAGTAAAAAATGTAGAATATAGAATTCCGAATCATGCACAGTGTATTGTTTGTCATAAATCTAAAGGTTATGTTAACGATGTTTATGTGCAAGTAAATATTCCAATCGGTTTGAAACCTCAAAACCTTAACAAACCATACAATTACGGATCTGAAACTAAAAATCAATTAACAAAGTGGATGGAGTTGGGTATATTAGAAAATTTCTCTTTGCCCAGTGTAGAAAATACGGTTGTGAATTATGCTGACCAAAGTAAGACATTAGATCAACGCGTTCGTTCTTACTTTGATATTAATTGTGCTCACTGCCATAGTACAACCGGTCATTGCGATTACAGACCTATGCGATTCCCTTTTTCTGAAACAAATAATAACTTAATCAATATGGGTGTTTGCGTTGATACGCAAGATATGCAAAATTTTGAATCAGCACTTTCTAAATTGGTAACACCCGGCAATATTGAAAGATCAATGCTGTACTTTAGATTAAACACAATTGATGAAACATATAGAATGCCGCTACACGGAAGAGCAATAATTCATCAAGAAGGAATTGAACTTGTTGAAGATTGGATCAATTCTTTAACCAATACTTGTCAATAACTAATTAAATATTTATAAATTGAAGCAACTAATAAAAATTTTTTAAAAATGAAAAAAATTACTTTAATTACTACTTTTCTAACATTGTTTGTTATAACAATGAAAGCACAGGATAATTGTTCTGCAGCTTTAGAAATTACTTCACCCGGCTTGTATACAGTTGGTGTTATAAACGGTTCGCAAGTTCCTTCACCCATTTGTACTCCTAACGGAGCAATTCCTCAAGCCAATATTCCTGCAGGTCATTGGTATGTATATACTCCTGCACAGAACTATACTGTGACAATTTCTTCAGATATTCCTGAAAATACACCAATAGTAGACACTCGCTTTCATGTTTACATTGGAACTTGTGAAGCATTGGTTTGTTATTCTGGCGATGACGATTCTGGAGCAGGTTATTCTTCTGTGGCTTCATTCAATGTTACTGCTGGTACAACATACTATATAGCTTGGGATAATCGATGGTTAAATGTGCAAAACAATAACGGGTTTTCATTTCAATTTACAGAGAGTACTGTAGTTGTTCCTGAAACACCCATATCTTATTCTAACCAACCCATTCCTACCATAAATAGCCAATACAATATTTGCGTAGTTGATATGAACGGCGATTTTTTAGACGATATTGTTGGAATTAGTTCCTCAAATATGAGAGTACACTATCAAACAGAAACACAAGGCGTTTTTACAGTAGCTGATTTTCCTTTGACTGGAAGTGTTCGAATGCCTAATTGGAGTTTAGCTGCTGGTGATTATAATAGAGATGGCTTAAACGATATTGTATTAGGAAATGGTAGTGGAGCAACAATCTTAACCTCTGTTAACGATGGAGCCGGTTACTCGGTTTATACACCTAGTGATTATATTTTCTCACAAAGAACAAACTTCGCAGATTTAAATAACGATGGAAATTTAGATGTTTTTGTTTGTCATGATATTGCACCAAGTTGTTATTACTTGAATGATGGAAATGGAAATTTAACCTTTTATCAAGCTACCGTAACATCAGGTTCTATGCACTTAGCAACAACAACCGGTAATTATGCTACTTTATTTACTGACTTTGATAATGATGGTGATACAGATGTATTCGTTTCAAAATGTTCAGGTCCGCCTTGCGAATTATATCGTTATGATGGAGATGGAGTCTATACAAATATATCTGCATTAGCAGGTATTAACGTTACGCCAATTCAAACTTGGTCTTCTGCAATTTCTGATTTTGACAATGATGGCGATATGGATATTATTATCACAGCCAGTTCAGGAACACATCGATTCTTTAGAAATAATTTAGATGGCTCTACTGAAATTGATGAAGCATTTACAAACATAACAGCAGGTTCAGGTTGGGATACCAATTCTTCAACTAACATTGATAACATTGCTTATGATTTTGATAATGACGGGAAAGTAGACGTGTTAGGCGGTGGAAATAAAATCATGTTCAATCAAGGTGACAACGTTTTTGCTCCGGTTTCTATTCCTGGCCTATCTGTTTCTGCCGTTGGAGATTTAAATAACGACGGGTTTTTAGATTTTCAATCTGGTTCAACTATTAAATATGCTATTCCAAACGAAAATAATTGGGTAAAAGTTGCTTTAACAGGTATTCAAAGTAATAGCAACGGAATTGGAGCTAGAGTGGAGATTTATGGAGCTTGGGGTAAACAAATCAGAGATGTGAGAAGTGGAGAAGGATTTAAATACATGAGTTCTCTTAATGCTCATTTTGGAATTGGTTTAGCCACCGAAATCGATCAAATTATTGTAAGATGGCCTTCAGGACTTGTTGACACTATTGATAATCCAGAAATAAATGAAATGCTTCAAATTGTGGAAGGAGAAACATTAAGCGTGAACAATAACAGTTTTACAAACTTTAAAGTGTATCCAAATCCTGCAACGGATATTGTTACTTTGCAAACTTCAAACAATTTCCAAGTTGTTTCTGCTGAAATTTTTGATCTTAACGGAAGAAAAGTTTACGAATCTGCCGTGGTAAACGAAACCATTTCAATTCAATCACTTGCTGCCGGAACGTATATTCTTTTAGCAAAAGACAGCGAAGGAACACTTTCAACACACAAGTTGATTAAACAATAAAACACCTAACCAAACTAAATTTTTAAAAGCCCTCCAATTTGTGAGGGCTTTTTTATAACTTTGAATTCTATTAAAAACAGCAAAATGAACTACATACTTTTTGACGGCCCCGTACGTAATGCTCTTTTACCTTTTACATTTACGCGTCCAGTAGCTGATATTCGTGTCGGAATTTTGACTATTCGAGAAAAATGGGAAAAATATTTAGGCTATACTACCACATCTATTACGGAAGATTATTTGTCTGAAAAATACCCAATGGTTGAAATGGATGAAAATATTCTAATCAATGCCTCATATCTCCCCAACGAAGTGTTGGTTGAAATGATTAATAGTCTCGAAAAGAATCAAGCCATTTTTAAAGATGATGAAGTAGTGGCTTTCTATACGAATGATACCCAAGAAGAAGTAGATTTTGATACTTACGAAATCATTGATTACAACGAAGACGGTTTACGCATTGAACACACGTGGGATATTTTCGCTAAAAACGATGCTGCTATTCGCGAAGATTTTGAATTGTTAACCGAAGGAAGAACGTCTCAACCCATCCCAAAAAGTGTGAATGTCATTGCACCTGAAAATATATTTATTGAAAAAGGGGCAAAACTTGAATATGTAACATTAAACGCATCCACAGGCCCCATATATATTGGTAAAAATGCCGAAATCATGGAAGGTTCTGTCATTCGAGGACCTTTTGCCTTGTGTGAAGAAGCACAAGTAAAATTAGCGACCAAAGTCTACGGTGCTACCACTGTTGGTCCTCATTGCAGAATTGGTGGAGAAGTGAATAATTCTGTTCTGTTTGGCTATTCCAACAAAGGTCATGATGGCTTTTTAGGAAATGCCGTATTAGGCGAATGGTGTAACATTGGAGCCGATTCCAATAATTCCAACCTAAAAAACAACTACGAAGAAGTAAAATTATGGAGCTACGAAACCGAAGGTTTTGAAAAAACCGGTTTACAGTTTTGCGGACTCATGATGGGCGACCACAGTAAATGTGGTATCAACACCATGTTTAACACCGGTACTGTCGTGGGCGTGTCCACCAATATTTTCGGTAGCGGATTTCCACGCAATTTTGTGCCGAGTTTTAGTTGGGGAGGTGCTTCCGGCTTTACGACCTACATCACTAAAAAAGCGTTTGAAACCGCTCGAATTGTGATGTCTCGCCGTCATGTAGAATTTACAGAAGAAGATGCTAGAATTTTAGAACATGTGTTTGAGGAGACTAAGAAGTGGAGGAAGGAGTAACTTTAAACTTAACCGCAGAGGTTGCAAAGTCTTTATTGATTATCTTAAATTCATAAATTTTAATTATTATGAATAGAATTTGCTGTGTTTTTTTGTCATGTATTACATCACTTAGTTTTGTATTTAGTCAAGAAAAAAGTTATCTAGATTATATTAATGAAACAACAGCTATATATCCTGGATGTGAGAACTCAATTGATAAATCAGAATGCTATAGATTGAAAATAGGGAAATTAATCCAAAACGAAATTAATAAGCAGGAAAGCTTAAATGATTTTCTTGGGATTTTAGAGATTAATTTAGCTTTGCGAAATGAGATGGATGGGAAAATATCTATCATTAGTATAAAGAATGTTGATAAAAAAATTGAAGATATTGTAATTAATAGCTTTGAAAATTTACCATTAATACAGCCTATTGTTGATTTTAGAGATGGTGAATCTAAAGCGTCCTCAATTTCTTTTTATGTTGTTTTAGAAAAAAATGAAAATTCAAACAGATTTGATTTAGTCAATAGAAAATCTAAAGTGGATTTGTCAAAAGTACCTTCACCAAATCCAGATAAAATTAGAAATGTAATATTGAAAGGTTGCTCTGAAGAATCTTTAAATAATGATTGCTTCTATCTTAAGATTAATGAATTTATTTTAAATAATTTAGAAAAGCAAGTTGTTGAAAATATCAAAGGGAAGAAATTTATTGTAAAAATAAAATTTGATAAAAACGGAAAATTTTTAAAAAAACATTTTGATTGTAGTTTGGAAAATTATAAAGATTATTTTATTGAAATGTTTGAAACTTTAGTAATAATAAAACCAGCTGAGTTGAATGGAGAAAAAATAGATATAACATACTCAATTCCAATTCAGATTTAATAAAAGTTGTTTGTAATTATAAAAATTCTTCTACTAAGTATCAATCACTTCACCTTATAAAAAAATCCCTCAATCCATTTCCAATTGTGATTGAAAATATAAAGAACTATAGAGAGCACAATCAAAAACAAAATAACTTTTACAATAAGCTTTTTTCGTTCTAATTTCCGTTCAACAAGCATTTTTTCACGAATGGATTCCAATAATTCAGGTGTCGCTTGAACGTGATCCACAAACTCAGATGTTTCATTGGACGTGTTTTCCAAACGTTTTAGTTTGTCAATATGGCTTCTTTTATTAAATTTAGTGAGCCATGTTCCGAATGATGCAAAACCTATTGACATTGTAGAGTTTATTTTATTTTTTATTTCTCTCAAAGTCGCCAAGTCTATCTTTGCGTCTTTGCGAGAAATTTATTTAGCGTCCTTAGCGTAAACCTTAGCGTCCTTTGCGGTTAAATCTTCCTAACCTTTTTTAAAGATAATAAATTCAACGGATTTATCCCCAAACCTTCCACGTTTTTTCTCGTAAACCTCGCCACTTTATCATAAAACAACGGAATCACCGGAGCTTCTTCAATGATGATTTGATCCATTTGTTGATACAACTCAAATCGTTTGGCATCATCGGTTTCTAAGAATGCTTTTTCATACAACGCATCAAATTTAGCATTAGAAAAATGCGTGTAATTCGGTCCATTCGGAGCGAAATTTTTACTGTAAAAAAGCGATAAATAATTCTCCGCATCTGGATAATCGGCAATCCAACTCGCTCTGAAAAAAGTGACTTTTCCGGTTGCTATCGCTTGGCGTAATGTAGAGGGTGGATTCACATCAATTTCAACATCCAAACCAATTTTTTGCCATTCGCGTTGTAAGAATTCGGCAATATCAATATAGGTTGCATTGGTACTCAAAACGATTTTTGGTTTTTTAATACCGGTTTCTTTGACAAAGTCAGCCACTAATGCTTTGGCTTTTTCAGGTTCAAAATCATAGCCCTTTTGATTATTAAAACTTGGCATACCGCTAGGAATAATACCACTTGTGGCCGGAATTCCCATGTTGTTTCGCAAATAGGTAATCATCTTAGCTCGATCAAAACCATAATTTAATGCTTGACGAATGCGTTTGTCCAAAATCGTTTTATCCGAACCATCCATTCTAAAACCTAAATATTCCGTGTTAAGGTACGAACCGCTAATCAAATTCACATCAGTTAAATATTTCGGTTGCAATTCACCTTTTTGTGTCAGAATTTCATCTTTATACGAAGGATCCAAACCGGAAACAAAATCAATTTTCCCTTGAATAAATTCCAAAAAGCCACTTTGTTTATCGGGCAAAAAAGTGATGGCAACCGCTTCTAAATAAGGCAATTGCTTGCCTCTTTCATCTTTTTCAAAATAGATCGGATTTCGTCGCAACACCAATTTGACATTTTCTTCCCAAAATTTAAATTGAAACGGTCCTGTGCCAATTGGTTTTGTTCTGAAATCGTAATTCGGACTTTCAATGATTTCTTTTGGCACCACCGACGCATATTTCATCGATAACAATCCCAAAAATGCTGGGAATGGTTTCGTCAATTTTATTTCAAAAATAGAATCGTTGATTGCTTGAAAATTTTCTACATTTTGCAAAATCCATCCGCCTGGCGAGGCAATTTTTTCATCTTTCAAACGATTCAAACTGTATTCAAAATCACTTGCTTTCACAATTCGGGTGGAATCATTCCCAAACAAATGATGCTTGTGAAAATAGACATCGTTTCGCAACACAAATTGATACGTTTTTCCATCTTCCGCAATCGTCCAACTTTTGGCAATATCCGGTTCAATGTGTAAACTGTCATCCAACTGAACCAAACCATTGAACAATTGATTGCATGCCCAAATGATGTTTTGTGATTTTGAAAAAGCCGGATCTAACGTGGCAATGTTCGCACTTTCGTTGTATCTGAAAACTAATGAATCATTTGTTTCCGCTTTCTTATTTCCACAGGAAATCAAGGCTGTAAAAAAGTAAAATAGTGATAGATAGCGAAGTAATGATTTCATTTTCCGGAATATTGTGTGTAAATTTGCACTCTTTTTAATAGGGTAAATATAAGTAAAGAAACCCTTTTTCCAATTTAAGGAAATGCAGAATATGATAGCAAACCCCAAAAAAGTCGCTTTTTACACCTTAGGTTGCAAACTGAATTTTTCAGAAACCTCTACGATTGCCCGAAATTTTCAACAAGAAGGTTTTGAACGCGTTGATTTTGAAGAAGTTGCTGATATTTATGTGATTAATACGTGTTCCGTTACAGAAAATGCCGATAAACAATTCAAGCAAATTGTCAAAAAAGCATTGAAAAATAACGAGAAAGCGTTTGTGGCTGCGGTGGGATGTTATGCTCAATTGAAACCTGAAGAATTGGCTGCTGTGGATGGGGTGGATTTGGTTTTGGGAGCTACTGAAAAATTCAAAATCACCGATTATTTGAATGATTTGACTAAAAATGATTTGGGCGAAGTGCATTCTTGTGAAATTGAAGAAGCCAATTTTTATGTGGGAAGTTATTCCATTGGCGACCGAACGCGTGCCTTTTTGAAAGTACAAGACGGTTGTGATTATAAATGTACGTATTGTACGATTCCGCTTGCTCGTGGGATTTCACGCAGTGATGAATTGCAAAATGTATTGAAAAACGCCAAAGAAATTTCGCAACAAGGCATCAAAGAAATTGTGTTAACCGGAGTGAATATTGGTGATTACGGAAAAGGCGAATTTGGCAACAAAAAACACGAACATACATTTTTAGAATTGGTTCAGGCATTGGATGAAGTAGAAGGTATTGAGCGTTTACGAATTTCTTCTATCGAGCCGAATTTATTGAAAAATGAAACGATTGAATTTGTATCGAAAAGCCGAACATTTGTGCCGCATTTTCACATTCCGTTGCAATCGGGAAGTAATGACATTTTGAAGAAAATGAAACGTCGTTATTTGCG
>NZ_JAWKMW010000017.1:0-12703 GCF_041392085.1 Flavobacterium sp.
TCCCAATTCACTATTTATTTTAGAGGCATCAATGGCATACCGCAAATCATGCCCCGGACGATCCTTTACAAAAGTAATCAATTGGGCAGAAGTGCCCGGTTCACGATGTAATTTTACATCCATCTTTTCACACAACAACCGAACCAAGTCGATGTTTTTCCATTCGTTAAAACCGCCAATATTATAGGTTTCGTGATGCTTACCCGCATGAAAAACCAAGTCAATCGCAATCGCATGGTCAATAACATACAACCAATCACGCGTATAATTTCCGTCACCGTAAACAGGTAAAGGTTTGTGGTGAATAATATTGTTGATGAACAACGGAATTAACTTTTCAGGAAAATGATTAGGGCCATAATTGTTCGAACAATTACTCAGTACAAAAGGCAAACCATACGTTTCACCATACGCCCGTACAAAGTGATCAGAAGCCGCTTTAGAGGCCGAATAAGGCGAATTAGGGGCATACGGAGTAGTTTCGGTAAACAAACCGGTTGCACCCAAAGTGCCATACACCTCATCGGTTGAAATATGATAAAATCGTTTCCCTTCCATTTGGTCTTTCCATATCGCTCGGGCAGCATTCAACAAATGCACGGTGCCCATAACGTTGGTTTTTACAAAGGCCATCGGATCGGTGATAGAACGATCCACATGCGACTCAGCAGCCAAATGAATAACACCGTCAAACTGATGTTGTTGAAAAAGAGCAGCTATAAAAGTGGCATCAGTAATATCACCTTTAATAAAAGTGTAGTTAGGTGCTTGTTCAATATCCTTAATGTTTTCTAAATTACCGGCATAGGTCAACGCATCCAAATTAAAAATTTGATACTGCGGATACCGCGTAACAAAACGCCTCACCACATGCGACCCAATAAACCCAGCTCCTCCGGTAATTAAAATTTTTCTCATCAAACAATAAAATTACTACTTTAAAACAACACTAAATTCTTTATTCTTTATTCTATCCTCCCAACCAAAAACCGACAACAGACAACAGACAACATACAACAGACAACAGACTACAGACAACAGACTACAGCTTCCCATCAACACCATCCGTCAAAATACCTTTCACATCATAAACAACGGCTGTTTTTTTCTTAAGTTGCTTAAAATCGAGCGATAAAAATTCATTGTGAGCTACCCCTAAAACAATGCCGTCAAATTGCTCATCCATCAATTCATGTTGTAACGCTAAATTGTATTCATGTTGCACCTCTGCGGCACTGGCCCATGGGTCATAAATCGTTACGTCGATGCCATAATCGGTCAAAGCATGAATCACATCTACAATTTTGGTATTGCGAACATCCGGACAATTTTCTTTAAAAGTAATTCCCAATACCAATACCTTAGCCGAGTTAATGGTTATTCCTTTTTTAATCATCAACTTCACAACTTGCGAAGCAACATACTCACCCATACTATCATTCAACCTTCTCCCTGCCAAAATAATTTCCGGATGATAGCCCGCCTCCTGAGCTTTTTGGGCCAAATAATACGGGTCAACACCAATACAATGACCTCCTACCAATCCCGGTTTAAAAGGTAAAAAATTCCATTTTGTTCCGGCAGCAGCCAAAACAGCTTGCGTATCAATAGCCAACATGTTGAAAATCTTTGCCAATTCATTCACAAAAGCAATATTGATATCGCGTTGCGAATTTTCAATTACTTTGGCCGCTTCAGCCACTTTAATGGTGGGAGCCAAATGAGTTCCGGCCGTAATAACGGATTGATATAAATCATCCACTTTTTTACCTATCTCAGGTGTAGAACCGGCGGTAACTTTCAATATCTTTTCAACGGTATGTTCTTTATCACCCGGATTAATTCGTTCCGGAGAATAACCTGCAAAAAAATCAACATTGAATCGCAATCCACTTATTTTTTCCAATACCGGTACACATTCTTCTTCCGTTACCCCAGGATAAACAGTTGATTCATAAATCACTATATCCCCTTTTTTCAAAACTTTCCCAACCGTTTCACTCGATTTATACAACGGTGTCAAATCGGGTCGGTTGTTCTTATCAACGGGAGTTGGTACCGTTACAATATAGTAGTTACAGTCTTGAATATCAGCCAAATTTGTAGAACAATACAACCCGTTTTGTCCGGAAGCAGAAGGTTTTAAAACCGATTGCAACAAGTCTTCAGACACCTCCAAGGTTGTGTCCAATCCTTCATTGAGTTCTCTTACACGTTGTTGATTAATATCAAAACCAACAACAGGATATTTAGTGGCAAACAGCCTTGCCAAAGGCAAGCCTACATATCCCAAACCAATTACTGCTATTCTAATATTCAATTTCTTACCAATTTATGAACCAATTGCTTGGTATTTAAACCCTATGCGGGTTAATGCTTCTTTATCTAATAAATTTCTGCCGTCAAACACAAAAGCGGGTTTGTTCATCTGAGCATAAATTTTTTCCCAATCATATGTTTTAAATTCATCCCACTCCGTCAGTACCGCAATGGCATGAGCTCCTTTACAAGCTTCATACGGATCAGCAGCCACTGTAATACGCTCTTTATTTTCTGCTTCTGTTCGGGTTCCCAAATAATTCAAATCAGACAAAATTTGAGGGTAACTCACCTTAGGATCAAAAACAATAATGTTGGCTTGTTCAAACAATAAATTATCCGCCACATAAATCGCTGCCGACTCCCGGGTATCATTAGTATCTTTTTTAAAGGCCCAGCCCAAAAAAGCAATTTTTTTATCAGCTACCGTATTATATAAGGTGGTAACAATATTCTTAGCAAATCGGTTCTTTTGGTGATCATTCATAATAATCACTTGTTCCCAATAGTCGGCTACTTCATGTAAACCGTATGACTTAGCAATATAAACTAAGTTCAGGATATCCTTTTGAAAACAAGAACCACCAAAACCTACAGAAGCTTTCAAAAACTTAGGACCAATTCGGCTGTCCATTCCAATAGCTTTAGCTACTTCATTCACATCAGCACCTGTTTTTTCACATAACTCCGAAATAGAATTAATAGAAGATACGCGTTGAGCCAAATAAGCATTCGCCACTAATTTGGATAACTCCGAAGACCATACATTGGTGGTCAAAATCCGTTCTTTAGGCACCCAATTGGCATACACATCTACCAATGCTTGAATGGCTTTTTCACCTTCTGATGTAGTTTCACCACCTATCAAAACCCTGTCCGGTTGAAACAAATCCTCTACGGCTGTACCCTCTGCCAAAAATTCCGGATTAGATAAAATCTGATATTTTACTCCGTTACCGGTATTGTGAAGGATACTCTTTATTGCTTCTGCTGTTCGAACAGGCAAAGTTGACTTTTCTACTACTATTTTGTCCGTTTTAGAAACACGGGCAATTTGACGGGCACACAACTCAATATATTTTAAATCAGCCGCCAATCCCTTACCGGAACCATATGTCTTAGTGGGAGTATTCACAGAGATAAAAATCATCTCTGCTTCGTCAATGGCTTTATCCACATCGGTTGAAAAAAATAAATTTCTACCCCTTGCCTCTGCAACTACTTCACTTAAACCGGGCTCATAGATAGGTATATTCTTAACATCCGGATCATTCCATAACTTGATTCGCTGCTCATTCAAATCAACAACAGTAACTTGAATATGCGGACATTTTTGTGCAATCACTGCCATGGTAGGTCCCCCTACGTAACCGGCTCCAATGCAACAAATTTTTGTAATTTTCATGCTATTTAAATTTATTGTAAGTTATGCCAATACCAATCAACCGCCTCTTTTAATCCTTCACTAAACGAATAGCGGGGTTGGTAGTGGAGTAATCGTTTTGCTTTCTCTACACTCGCTAACGAATGCGGTATATCGCCCGCACGGTTTGGTCCGTAAACAATGTCCACAGATGCAATTTTTGAATCATAATCCGCTAAATAATCCTTTAACAAAGTCACCATCTGATTCAACGTAGTTCTATCACCATATGCAGTATTGTAAACAGTATTAACAGCCTCCGCATTTTGTGTAAGCATGGCTAATTCATTCATTTGAACAACATTGTCAATATAGGTAAAATCCCTGGAAAAAAGGCCATCCCCATTAATCACCGGACGCTCATGCCGCATCAATAATTTCACAAACTTAGGAATCACCGCAGCATAAGCCCCATCGGGGTCTTGTCGTCTGCCAAACACATTAAAATAACGCAACCCAATGGTTTCCAAACCATAGGTTCTACTGAAAATTTCAGCATACAACTCATTCACATATTTCGTAATCGCATAAGGCGAAAGCGGTTTACCGATAACCTCCTCTACCTTCGGCAAAGATTCAGAATCACCATAGGTTGAAGAACTAGCTGCATAAATAAATCGTTTCACTTGTGCATCTCTACTAGCTACTAGCATATTCAAAAACCCCGAAACATTCACCTCATTAGACGTAATCGGATCATGAATAGACCTCGGCACCGAACCCAAAGCCGCTTGATGTAAAACATAATCTACTCCTTCTACCGCCTTATGACACGTAGTCAAATCCCTAATATCACCCTCTATCAGTTTAAAACTAGGGTTCTTCAAAAAGGGCTCAACATTACGACGATGTCCGGTAGCAAAGTTATCTAAACAACGTACTTGATACCCCTTTTCTAAAAAATACTGACAAAGGTTTGATCCAATAAATCCTGCACCTCCCGTAATTAAAATTGTATGCATTTGATTAGAACTTTTCATTATCCTTTTCTAATTGCTCGCTTAATCTTTTGTAAGAAAGTCTTAGGTCGCTCATCCTCTCCATAAGCATTGGAGTAGTTACCATAAATATAACTGTACCCATACCCATATCCATATCCATATCCATAACCTGTGCCATACTTAGCTCTATTTTCAAATCCATTGAAAACGATACTTACATTTTTTAATTCCTCACGTTGAATTCGGTTATTCAACAAATTAACCATTTCTTTCTTAGTATAGTTTTGACGAATAACATATAAAGTTACATCGGCATAAGGAGCTAATTCAATGGCATCAGCAACCAATCCAACAGGAGGTGTATCTAAAATGATATAATCATACCTGTTTCTCAATTCGGACATGAATTGATCCATTGTTTCGCCTATCAATAATTCGGAAGGATTAGGTGGAACGGGACCGGAAGTAATAACATCTAAACAAGGAATGTGCGTATTTTGAATAACCTCGTCTAATGTTTTCTGACCAATTAAATGATTCACTACTCCTACATCATTCTTGATTTTAAAATCATCAAATATTTTAGGTTTACGTAAATCTAAACCAACGATAATCGTTTTTTTCTCACTTAAAGCAAAAACAGTGGCAATATTAATCGAACAAAATGTTTTTCCTTCTCCACTGATCGAAGAGGTGAGCATTAATGTTTTAGAGCCTTCAACTTTTTGTTTTTTATACATAAATTGAAGCGAAGAACGAATTGCTCTAAACGATTCTGACAAGGAAGACTTCTGCTTTTCAAAAACGGCCAAATTTGATTTGGTCTGTTTCATACCAATAATTCCTATGATCGGAATAGTGGTTAATTTACTGATGTCTTCTGCATTTAAAATTGTATTTTCTAAAAAGAAGATGATAAAAACAGCAATCAACGGAATAAACAAACCGAGAAAGAAAGCCAACACATAATTGACCTTTGTGTTTGGTCCTATTTGACCTCCACCAATGTCTTTTGCAGGATCAATAAAATGAACATCCGCTAAATTAGCTGCTTTGACAATGTTTGCTTCGTTACGCTTGCTCAAAAAGCTGGTAAAAATTGTATTATTCAAATCATATTTTCTGGAAATCTTTAAAATCTCCTGTTCATCTGCCGGCAATTGACTCATTTCAGCTTCTGCTTGACCTAATTTTGAATTAACCACAGATAAATCATACTCTAAAGATGCTTTGGCAGACTTAATATTTTCTAACAAAACACTTTTTAAGGCCTCCATCTGAACATCAAAATCTTTAAACATTTTTTTGTTTTTAACCAAATAAGGCTTTTGAGCCCTCTCGGTAGACAAATCAATTATTTTAGAAATGTTCTGGGCAATATTTGGATCGTCAACTCCGGCAACAGAAGGAGCAGGAAGTTTAGAAAAATCAACACTGTTTACTAAGTAATTTTTTAACGAATTGTAATAGGTAATTTTTCTATTTATACCGTCTTTTTCAACTTCATATGCTAAAATTTTAGCCGATATTTGACTTCCCCCTGTGTTAATTTGATAATAGTTCTTATTCTTGGTAAAGTTTTTTAATTCGTTTTCATTATCTTTTAATTTATCTTCCATTGCCAATAAAGTACTATCTATAAAAGCAATTGTATTAGTAGCAAATTGATTTTTTCGATCCAATTGGGCTTTAATAATTGTCTTAACCGTCTCATTCAAATAAACTACCAATCGGTTTTTATTAGTACCTTCCAGTGTTAATTTTATAATCGATTGTGCATTTTTATCAATGGATGATTTGATTCCTCTGTAACGCGTCACAACATCGTCAAACTTATTGAATTTAATGTAATATTCTTGACCAACATAATTACCTAAAAACGCATCTTTTAAGAGGCGTATATTCAAAAACGGCAAATTAATTTCTTGATTAAAATTGAATTGTTTCGTAAATGTACCACTATTAACTCCTTTCTTTGAGGAAGAATTTGTATTGTAAATAAATATTTCAGCTTGTTCATCTTCAAAAAAAGCACTCAGTTCAAAAGTGTTTTCAGAAATAAACTTAATACTAATTAATGTCCTTAATAACTGAGGCTTGCTTTTGTCGATTTCAACTTTAAAAGGTACTTCACCGTAAACATCTCGCATGTAATACTTTCCTTTTTTTAAATAATCCAGATAAAAGTCTAACTTATCAACAACAACTTCATTATGAGACCTTGATTTTATTGTAGATGCTAAACTTTGCACCTGATCAGAAGTTCCTCCCCAATTAAAAACCAAACTGGTATTAGAAGTAAAAAAAGGGTTACTTTCTTCTTTAACAGCTATAGTTGTGTCTAGTTCATAGATTTTTTCTTTACGGATGTTAACATTATAAGCAATTAGGAAAGCTACTATCCAGCTTACTGTGAACCATTTCCAATATCCGGCCAGTTTTATAATAAAACCTTTTAAGTCAAACTTAATTTGATTTTCAAATAATGTAAAATCTTTAGTATCAAGCATGTTTTTAATTTATAAGCGTGATAATACAATAATAGAGGTTACTAATGACAAGGCTGAAATAATTGTTGTCAATGTTTGAATACCGGTAGTTCCTGTTCCCCAAGATTTTTGCTTTAACGGATTAATTAATATAAAATCATTGGGTTGCAAATAGTAAAATGGTGATTCTAATGCCTTTTTGTCAAGAAGGTTTATCGTATGCATTTCAACGCCATGTGGATATTGACGAACAATAATCACATTCTTTCTGTCACCGGTAATTACAATATCACCTGAATTTGAAATAGCATCCATTATTGTTGCACGTTCATTGTATATAACATTAGTCCCCGGAATTTTGATTTCTCCATTAATTGTATATCGAATTCCTGCTAATTTAACAGTAACAAATAAATCAGCGGCTTCATTAAAATATTCTTCCAGTAAACGTTTTTCAATATTCAATCTAATTTCCTCTGTTGTTTTTCCCAAAACAGCCACTTCACCTAAAATGGGTATACGAATATTACCGTGGTCATCCACATTAAACCCTTCAAAAAATAATACCTGTTCACTAATAATATTTCGACTTCCACTCGAAACTCTGAACATTTCTGTTAAAGTTTCATCAATCGTTTTTATAGTAATCACCAAAATATCATTACTCTGAATTCTGTACGGTTTTTTTACAAGTTGACTCATAATCAAGGTATCATTCTGATTATTGCCACTTTGCAGGTACTTTAAATCTTTAGTGGGCACACAGGAAACCGTAAAAAGAACCAGTAATATTATATAGATGAGATGGGATTTATTCATTTTAAAATTTTTAGCTGACAAATATAGTTTTTCCATCAGAAAATAAAAACAAGTTTGCTTATAATTAATTGCTCTTCATGGTGTTTTCAAACGGAATTCGGTTTAGAATACTTCTTCCCAATGTAATTTCGTCAGCATACTCTAATTCGTCTCCTACTGAAATTCCCCTCGCAATGGTTGATGTTTTAACATTAAGGTGTTGAATTTGTCTAAAAATATAAAAATTAGTTGTATCGCCTTCCATCGTTGAACTTAATGCAAAAATAACTTCGGTAACGTTACCTTCTTTTACTTTTTCAACCAAAGAGGCAATCGTTAATTGACTTGGTCCAATTCCATCAATTGGTGAAATTTTTCCACCGAGAACGTGGTATATCCCTCTAAATTGCCCTGTATTTTCAATAGCCATAACGTCACGAATATCCTCAACTACACAAATAATTTGATGATTTCTTTTTTCGTTAGAACAAATTTCACAAAGCAGAACATCAGAAATATTGTGGCAACTTTTGCAATATTTTACCTCTTCACGCATTGTTTGTAAAGACTCAGATAAAAATTGTGTTTGCTCTTTGGGTTGTTTGAGTAAGTGCAAAACCAAACGAAGAGCAGTACGCCTACCTATTCCGGGTAGTTGTGCCATCTCGTTGACTGCTCTTTCCAATAATTTTGAAGAAAATTCCATTGTCACAAAAATACATTTTTCAATTGTATTGCCTTACTATTTCTTTGGAAAGTTATTAAAAAACATGTATCTCTATAAACTTCTATTTTGTGTTTGTCTACAAAATATATTTGCAATAAATAGATATGCTAAAAGGTCAGCAAGTCATTTATTGTATAAAAAAATCCCGCAGAGCGGGATTGTGAAACTTATATTTTAAAACGTTTTCTATCGTTTTCATTCAAATAGATTTTACGTAAACGTAACGATTTTGGTGTCACCTCTACATATTCATCTTTTTGAATGTATTCTAATGCTTCTTCCAAAGAAAATTTAATTGCCGGAATGATTTTGGTTTTATCATCTGCTCCAGCAGAACGGAAATTCGTTAATTGTTTCGTTTTTGTGATATTAATGGTCATATCGTCACCTCTTGAATTTTCACCTACTACCTGTCCTTCATAAATATCTTCATTCGGATCAACAAAGAATTTTCCTCTATCTTGTAATTTATTGATTGAATACGGGATTGCCTTACCATTTTCCATGGAAATTAATGAACCGTTAATTCGACCGGCAATTTCACCTTTAAGTGGTTCATATCCAATAAAACGATGAGCCATAATTGCCTCACCGGCAGTAGCTGTTAATAGTTGATTTCTCAGACCAATGATACCACGAGAAGGAATATTAAATTTGATAATCATTCGTTCACCTTTTCCTTCCATACTCAACATCTCCCCTTTTCTTACCGAAACAAACTCTACTGCTTTTCCGGATACATGTTCCGGTAAATCAATTGTTAATTCTTCAATTGGTTCACATTTTACACCATCTATCTCCTTAATAATTACTTGTGGCTGACCAATTTGTAATTCGTAACCTTCTCTACGCATTGTTTCAATCAATACAGATAAATGTAATACACCACGCCCAAAAACCATAAATTTATCCGCAGAATCTGTATCAGCTACACGAAGAGCCAAGTTTTTCTCCAATTCCTTAGCCAAACGATCTTTGATATGACGAGAAGTAACAAATTTTCCTTCTTTCCCAAAGAAAGGCGAATCGTTAATGGTAAATAACATACTCATCGTTGGTTCATCGATGGCAATGGTTTGCAAAGCTTCCGGATTTTCAAAATCTGCAATTGTATCACCAATTTCAAAACCTTCAATACCCACAACAGCACAAATATCGCCGGCTGAAACTTCAGTCACTTTTTTACGTCCTAAACCTTCAAAGGTATGTAGCTCCTTAATTCTGGATTTGATAACTTTCCCATCTCTTTTTACCAAAGAAATAGGCATGTTTTCCTTTAATGTTCCTCTTTCCAGGCGTCCAATCGCAATTCGACCCGTGAAAGAAGAGAAATCTAAAGACGTAATCAACATTTGAGGTGTTCCTTCAGAAACTTTTGGAGCCGGTACATTATTTACGACCATATCCAAAAGAGGCTCGATGTTATCAGTTACATTCTTCCAATCTTCTGACATCCAATTATTTTTTGCTGAACCATAAACCGTTGGAAAATCCAACTGCCATTCTTCAGCACCTAATTCGAACATTAAGTCGAATACTTTTTCGTGTACTTCTTCTGGAGTACAATTTTCTTTATCTACTTTATTAATTACCACACAAGGTTTTAAACCTAAATCGATGGCTTTTTGCAATACAAATCGTGTTTGCGGCATGGGTCCTTCAAACGCATCGACCAACAAACATACACCATCGGCCATATTCAATACACGTTCTACTTCTCCCCCAAAATCCGCGTGACCGGGAGTGTCAATAATGTTGATCTTTGTGCCTTTATATACTACAGAAACATTTTTAGAAACGATGGTAATTCCACGTTCACGTTCTAAGTCGTTGTTATCTAAAATCAAATCACCCGTATTTTCGTTTTCACGAAAAAGCTGACAGTGATACATAATTTTGTCAACCAAAGTTGTTTTTCCGTGGTCAACGTGGGCAATAATCGCAATGTTTCTAATTGATTCCATCAGTGTTTTTTTTCAGGGTGCAAAGGTACACTTTATTTCTACATAAAAAACTTTTGGGTAAAACATTGAAAGATTTAACGTTGGGGTAATGAAGGGTTGTCTGTTTTCTGTTGTCGGTTGTCTGTACTCAGTGATGATAGCTAACTTAGTTCAAAAATCAACAATCATCATTCTTCAATCGTTAATCAATTGACTAATTGACAATTTTCCCTCCTTCCCTTGCCAATCGATAATTAAATTTTATATTTGTCATCCAAACTTTTTTGATGGAACAATTTGTAGTATCTGCCCGAAAATACAGACCCCAGACGTTTATGGACGTGGTGGGTCAGCAGGCTATTACGAACACGTTGCTTAATGCCATCGAAAACAATCACTTAGCTCAGGCTTTGCTTTTTACCGGACCTCGTGGGGTGGGAAAAACAACCTGTGCGAGAATTTTGGCTCGTAAAATTAACCAACCCGGGTATGACGATCCGAATGAGGATTTTGCGTTTAATGTGTTTGAATTGGATGCGGCATCGAACAATTCGGTGGATGATATTCGGAATTTAATTGACCAAGTTCGCATACCACCACAAACCGGACAATATAAGGTGTATATTATAGACGAGGTGCACATGCTCTCCTCTGCTGCTTTCAATGCGTTTTTGAAAACGTTGGAAGAACCACCAAAACACGCCATTTTTATTTTGGCTACTACTGAAAAACACAAAATTATACCGACCATTTTATCGCGTTGTCAGATTTTTGATTTTAAACGAATTACAGTGAAAGATGCCAAAGAACATTTGGCGTATGTTGCCGAAAGTCAAGGTATTCAATTTGAAGACGATGCGTTACACATTATTGCTCAAAAAGCAGATGGTGCGATGCGTGATGCATTATCGATTTTTGACCGCGTTGTTTCCTATTGCGGAAATAATTTGACACGCCAAGCTGTTACAGAAAATTTGAATGTGTTGGATTATGAATCGTATATTAATATTACAAATTTAATTTTAGAAAATAAATTACCGGAAATATTGATTGCTTTTAATGATATTTTGGCTCGTGGGTTTGATGCTCATCATTTTATACAAGGATTAGCTTCGCATTTCAGGGATTTATTGGTTTGCAAAAATCCGGCTACTTTAGCGTTATTGGAAGCTGGTGAACAAGCTCAAAAAATGTATGGCGAACAAGCTCAAAAATGCAGTCAGGAATTTTTATTGAAAGCAATTGAATTAGCCAACGATACCGATTTAAAATTTAAAGTCAGCCAAAATCAACGTTTACTCATCGAACTTTGTTTGTTGCAATTAGGCTCCATCACCTTTGATGGAGAAAAAAAAAAGTTAACGGCTATATAATTCCACCCTTTCATTTTTTGGGAAAATTAGGTGCTATTGAAGTAGCCAATACTTCCGTGGAAGTCGTACCGACTGTAAAAATAGAAAAACAAATACCTACCACTATTGAAAACACAGTAGAAAAACCAAAACCGGTAGTTCAAACACTTTCTCCTGAAGCAAAAGTTTCTGCATTTTCTTTATCGAGTATCAAACAGAAAAAAGAACTGGCGGAAGCTCAAAAGTTAGTTTCCAAAGAAGCAATTCAATATCCAATCGAGCCTTTTACTGAAACAGATATGTTGTTGCAATGGAACAAATTTGCTTTGAAATTAGAGGAAAAAGGACAAATGATAATGCATTCCCTTATGTTAATCAATGACCCTGTATTAGTTGGAACTAAAATTACCCATGAGCTGCCTAACGAAGGAACGCGACTGGAATTTGAACGAACAAAAAATGAATTATTGGGGTATTTACGAGGCATGCTTCATAACCACGATATTGAAATTGAGTTGGTTGTGAATGAAAAAATGGAGAACAAACGGGCTTTTACACCGCAGGATAAATTTAATCGGTTGAATGAACTTAATCCGAATTTGGATTTATTGCGGAAGACGTTTGATTTGGATGTTTAGATCCTCCCATAGTACATCGCCTTCACAATTCCATCCGAAAGTCCAATTTTAGGGACGTACAAATGTCTTGCTC
>NZ_JAWKMW010000018.1:0-3848 GCF_041392085.1 Flavobacterium sp.
GAAAATAACAATTAAATATGCTGAAACATTAAAAATCAATCGGTTGTTTTAATCTTTGTATTGTTAAAATTTATTGCTTGAAAGGAATTCAATAATTTTTATAAATTATAACTGTTGAAGAATTTTAGCAGCTTGAGCTAAGGTTTCATCTGTTTTAGCAAAACACACGCGGATTTGCTTAAAATTTTTTCTGCTTTCGTTGAATACGGAAGTTGGAATGGTCGCAATTTTGTGTTCTTTCGTTAGCCTTTCCGCAAAAGCGATATCGTTTTCATTTGAAATTTCTGAAAAATCAAGCATTTGGAAATACGTGCCTTTTGAAGGAATGATCTTAAAGCTGGAGCCTTCCATAAGGCGCAAAAAGAAATCACGCTTCTGCTGATAGAAACTGGAAAGTTTTAGATAGTGGCTTTCATCTTTTAAATAGGTTGCCATCGCTTTTTGAATGGGGTGGTTTACGCAGAAAACTACAAACTGGTGTACCTTTTGAAATTCTTTCATCAGTTTTTCCGGCGCGGCGCAATAACCCATTTTCCAACCCGTATTGTGAAACGTTTTTCCAAAGGAAGCCGTCACGAAACTTCGCTCCGCCAAGGCTTCAAATTTCGATGCGCTTTGATGCACGTTGCCGTCAAAAATTATGTGCTCATACACTTCGTCGCTCAAAACCAAAAGATCATTTTTCTCAGCCAAATCCTGCAAATGGAGCATATCTTCTTTAGTGAAAAGCATCCCGCTGGGATTGTGCGGAGAGTTGATGATTATCATTTTTGTTTTTGAAGAAATTTTATCAGCAACTTCCTGCCAATCTACTTCATAAAACGGCGGTTTAAGTTGGATGGGAATAATTTTTCCGCCGAACAATTCCACCGTTGGCGCATAACAATCATAAGCCGGGGTAAAAATAATTACTTCATTACCTTTACCAATAGTAGCTGCTATTATTGTGAAAATGGCTTGCGTAGCACCAGCCGTAATCGTGATTTCGGTTTCGGGATTGTAGAACCGGTCGTGGAGGGTTTCGATCTTTTTTGAAATTTCCATTCGCAGTTCAAAATCGCCGGGCATGGGAGCATATTGGTTAAAACCGTCGCGCATGGCTTCATCTACCAAAGCGTTTAAGGCGGGATCGCTGGGAAAATTAGGGAATCCTTGCGAAAGGTTTAATGCGTTGTGCTCTGCTGCCATTTTGCTCATTTTGGCGAAGATGGAAGTTTCTATATTTGGGAGTTTGGAATTAATCATTCTGTCCTGTATTTATGTACACCAAAACATCGTTGATGCATGTGTTTAAATTATGTTTTATTTCATTGGTCCAAAAACGAAAAACGGTAAATCCCATTTCTTCGAGTTGATGATTTACTTCGCGGTCACGCTGCATATTCCTTTCAATTTTTGGAATCCAAAAGCCACGGTTGCTTTTTAAAGTTTCCTTTCGTTCCGGCCAATTGTAGCCGTGCCAGAATTCGCCGTCAATAAAAATGGCAAGTTTGTATTTTATGATGGAAATATCCGGTTTTCCGGGCAGTTTTTTGCTGTCCACGCGATAACGGATGCCTTTTTTCCAAAGTGTTTTTCTGAAAAGCAGTTCGGGCTTGGTGTTCTTCCCACGGATTTTGCCCATTATTTTTGAGCGTTTTTTTGTGGTGTAGAAGCCGGACTCTTCGTTGAAACGTGGGACCTTTATTTTGTTATCTTCGTAATTCATAACTTCTTCAAATTAAGAACATCTTTTAATAAGATAAGTAAAATTTAAAAAATGCTGGGAACACCCTTTATATTAGAAAAAGAATTTGGTCCTAAAATGCCAATAAATAACGGTCAATTTATGTCGATATTTAAAGGGAATGGAGATTTAAATTTGCTACCAAAAGGAAAGAATTTTTTTAAGAGAGATGTAAATGGAAAAATAGAAAGTTTGCAACTTGCATCGTTATCTATAAACGGGTCAGTATCATTAAACAATTTGAATATTGATTATGAAATTCGACTCGTGAATTGTGATTTTAACGGGAATTTTATCTTGTCAAAATTTAATTCTTCGAAGATATTTATGTTTTCATTTTGTAATATTTCCAACAATTTGGAGATTTCTAATTCTAAAATTGATGAGTTTTTTTTAGGAGACCTAAACTTGAATGGAGGATTTGCAATTAATCAGAAATCCAATTTTAAGCTTATCCATTTTCAAGGCTTTAATCTCTTAAATAGCGGGTTTTTAAATAATTTCTATGCTGAAAAATTTATAATTAGACGTGCAACTTTAAAACATTTCAAAATTTTTGGATATAATTCTATAATTGATGAATTAGAAATTGGGTATGTGTATGCTGAAGATATGGATATTGAGAATTCAGTAATAAATAAAATTTTATTTACAAGCACTTTTAGAGATAATAGTAAATTACTATTAAATAACAACCGAATAAATCAGTTAGAATTCGGCAACTTTGTGAATAAGGCACATATAGAATTCATTAATGTTGAAATTGGAGATTTCGCAAGAGATAATTCTGAAATTTTGTTAAAAAATGTTATAGATAAAAATACTTTAAAAGAAATTGAAAAAATAATTATAGATAAAACTTCAGTTGAAAATTTGTTAAATAAAAAAGTACAAGAATTATCTTATAAAGATTTAAAGAATATTGGAGGATGGGAATTTCAAAGGAAATTTTATCATAAAAACGCCCCCGAAATTATATCAAGTCTCAAAATAATAAAAAGTGATTTAGGAAATATATATTTTAAAAATTTTAATTTTGAAAATTTCAAATCTGTAGTTATTGATGATTCTGAGCTGAATTTAATAAATTTATTTAATTCTTATCTTCCTTTAAAAAATATAAAAGGAAATCCAATCGCTCTTTATGAAACTTTCAATGAAATGTATAATATAGCCACAAAAAAAAATAACATTAGAGATAGGGTAGAGTACTATAAAGCTTCACAACATTTTTTACTTAAATCTTCTTTAAATAGAAAATGGTATTTTAGAATTCCCTCCATTATAAGTTCTTTTACCTCAAAATTTTATAGCAATTTTGGCACAAGATGGACTCAATCTTGTATGGTTACATTTTTGTTCGGATTATTGTTTTTTTCCTTAATGATGCTTTCAACAAATTATGATTTTGACTTTAAAATCCGGAGTTCTAGCTGGAAAAACTTTAAAGATCTTTCAGCCTTTTTTATTCAATATTTAAACCCTTTTCACAATATTGAATTCTTAGATTCTTACATATATAATATTTCAAGTAGTACTAAATTCGTTCTTTTTGATTTTTTGGGCAGGATATTTATTTCAATTGGAATTTTTGAAACTATTAGATCATTTAGAAAATATGTTCGCAAATGAAAAACCCCTACATTGCTGCAAGGGTTTTAATATTTAAGAAAACCCTTCGACTCCGCTCAGGGTGACATTTCGTATTTTAATATCTGTAATACTCAGGCTTAAATGGTCCTTCCACTTCCACGCCGATATATTCGGCTTGGTCTGGGCGAAGTTCGGTCAATTCAACCCCAATTTTCTCAAGGTGAAGTTTCGCTACTTTTTCATCCAAATGCTTTGGAAGCATATATACTTTGTTCTCGTAGTTTTCACCATTTTTCCACAGTTCGATTTGAGCTAAAGTTTGGTTTGTAAAACTGTTGCTCATCACAAAACTTGGGTGGCCTGTTGCACAACCTAGGTTTACCAAACGGCCTTCAGCCAAAAGGATGATGTCTTTTCCGTCAATGGTGTATTTATCAACCTGCGGCTTGATTTCAACGTGCGTGTTTCCGTGGTTTTTCTTTAACCAAGCAACTGCGATTTCGTTATCAAAATGCCCAATGTTACAAAC